>NZ_CDRUGZ020000047.1:0-1388 GCF_977063395.2 Legionella nigrisilvae | reverse complement strand
TCCTTAGTTGCCAGCACGTAATGGTGGGAACTCTAAGGAGACTGCCGGTGACAAACCGGAGGAAGGCGGGGACGACGTCAAGTCATCATGGCCCTTACGGGTAGGGCTACACACGTGCTACAATGGGTGATACAGAGGGAAGCGAAGGGGTGACCTGGAGCTAATCTTAGAAAGTCGCTCGTAGTCCGGATTGGAGTCTGCAACTCGACTCCATGAAGTCGGAATCGCTAGTAATCGCGAATCAGCATGTCGCGGTGAATACGTTCCCGGGCCTTGTACACACCGCCCGTCACACCATGGGAGTGGGCTGCACCAGAAGTAGATAGTCTAACCTTCGGGAGGACGTTTACCACGGTGTGGTTCATGACTGGGGTGAAGTCGTAACAAGGTAGCCGTAGGGGAACCTGCGGCTGGATCACCTCCTTAATTAATGGCACTAAAGTAATTTAAAGTGCCCACACAGTTTGTTTTCGAGATAATGAAGAACCCGATTCTTTTTGTTGCGAGCGCGGCAGCGCAAGCATAGAGGCGAAATGAATCAAATGCTTTTTGCGAGAGGTTTTGTTTTAATCGAGGCGCACACGCGAGTGCACGAAGGAGCATACGCCAGTATGTGACTGAGTAAGCAAGTGTGAGCAACGAAGAGTAAAACAAAAGATCGATGCCAAAAAAAATGGGGTCGTAGCTCAGCTGGGAGAGCACCTGCCTTGCACGCAGGGGGTCAGGAGTTCGATCCTCCTCGGCTCCACCAAATTAGAGGGTTTTTCATTCGGTTTATTCAGATTAAAGTACTTTTGCGAGAGCATTTTAATCTGGAGTAACCAGACGTTCATTAAAAATATGGTAAACAAAGAGGTAACACAAGCGTACTTGTATTTGAAATAGAAGCATATGATCTGAGGTGACTGAGATTATATGGTCAAGAAGAGAAGCGCAAACGGTGGATGCCTTGGCAGTAAGAGGCGATGAAGGACGTGGAATCCTGCGAAAAGCTCTGGTGAGCTGGAAACGAGCGTTTAACCAGAGATGTCCGAATGGGGAAACCCGGCCATGAGCAGTCATGGTCATCTACTACTGAATACATAGGTAGTAGAGGCGAACTCGGGGAACTGAAACATCTAAGTACCCGAAGGAAAAGAAATCAATTGAGATTCTCCAAGTAGCGGCGAGCGAACGGGGATGAGCCTGGTGTGATTTATAGTGCAATGAAGTAGAACAACTTGGGAAGGTTGGCCATAGAGGGTGAAAGCCCCGTATACGCAGGTTGCATTAAGAACTAAGCACGCGAACAAGTAGGCCGGGACACGTGAAATCCTGGTTGAATATGGGTGGACCATCATCCAAGGCTAAATACTACTTACTGACCGATAGTGAACCAGTACCGTGAG
>NZ_CDRUGZ020000046.1:0-2571 GCF_977063395.2 Legionella nigrisilvae | reverse complement strand
AGGTTGCATTAAGAACTAAGCACGCGAACAAGTAGGCCGGGACACGTGAAATCCTGGTTGAATATGGGTGGACCATCATCCAAGGCTAAATACTACTTACTGACCGATAGTGAACCAGTACCGTGAGGGAAAGGCGAAAAGAACCCCGGAGAGGGGAGTGAAATAGAACCTGAAACCGTTTGCGTACAAGCAGTGGGAGCATGGCTTAGGCTGTGTGACTGCGTACCTTTTGTATAATGGGTCAGCGAGTTACTTTCAGTGGCGAGGTTAACTGAATAAGGAAGCCGTAGAGAAATCGAGTCTGAATAGGGCGCGAGTCGCTGGGAGTAGACCCGAAACCGGGCGATCTAGTCATGTGCAGGATGAAGGTTGGGTAACACCAACTGGAGGTCCGAACCGGGTAATGTTGAAAAATTATCGGATGACGTGTGACTAGGAGTGAAAGGCTAATCAAGCCCGGAGATAGCTGGTTCTCCCCGAAAGCTATTTAGGTAGCGCCTCGTGAATGATTACTGGGGGTAGAGCACTGTTTCGGCTAGGGGGCTGTCATGGCTTACCAAACCGATGCAAACTCCGAATACCGGATAATTGAATCACGGGAGACACACGGCGGGTGCTAACGTCCGTCGTGAAGAGGGAAACAACCCAGACCGCCAGCTAAGGTCCCAAAGTGCTAGTTAAGTGGGAAACGATGTGGGAAGGCATAGACAGCCAGGAGGTTGGCTTAGAAGCAGCCACCCTTTAAAGAAAGCGTAATAGCTCACTGGTCGAGTCGGCCTGCGCGGAAGATGTAACGGGGCTAAAACTAGTCACCGAAGCTGCGGATGTGCACTAAGTGCACGTGGTAGGGGAGCGTTCTGTAGGCTGATGAAGGTGGATTGAGAAGTCTGCTGGAGGTATCAGAAGTGCGAATGCTGACATGAGTAACGATAATGAGGGTGAAAAGCCCTCACGCCGGAAGTCCCAGGTTTCCTGCACGACGTTAATCGGAGCAGGGTGAGTCGGCCCCTAAGGCGAGGCTGAAAAGCGTAGTCGATGGGAACCAGGTTAATATTCCTGGACTTTTTATAAGTGGTGATGTGGGGACGAAGAAGGCTAAATGAGCCAGGCGTTGGTTGTCCTGGTATGTGCATGTAGGAGGGTAGACTAGGCAAATCCGGTTTACTATCAACTCTGAGGTGCGACATGGTGCTGACACTTCGGTGTACAGCGAAGTCATTGATGCCCGGCTTCCAGGAAAAGCTGCTAGCCATAACTTATAGAGAACCGTACCGCAAACCGACACAGGTGGACAGGTAGAGAATACTAAGGCGCTTGAGAGAACTCGGGTGAAGGAACTAGGCAAAATGGTACCGTAACTTCGGGAGAAGGTACGCCCTTTTTGGTGATGGAATTTACTTTCAAAGCTGAAGAGGGCCGCAGAGACCAGGTGGCTGCGACTGTTTATTAAAAACACAGCACTCTGCAAATTCGTAAGAAGACGTATAGGGTGTGACGCCTGCCCGGTGCCGGAAGGTTAATTGATGGGGTTATCTTCGGAGAAGCTCTTGATCGAAGCCCCGGTAAACGGCGGCCGTAACTATAACGGTCCTAAGGTAGCGAAATTCCTTGTCGGGTAAGTTCCGACCTGCACGAATGGCGTAACGATGGCCACACTGTCTCCACCCGAGACTCAGTGAAATTGAAATCGCTGTGAAGATGCAGTGTACCCGCGGCTAGACGGAAAGACCCCGTGAACCTTTACTATAGTTTTGCACTGGACTTTGATGATAACTGTGTAGGATAGGTGGGAGGCTTTGAAGTGAGGACGCTAGTCCTCATGGAGCCGACCTTGAAATACCACCCTGTTGTTATTGAGGTTCTAACTTGGTCCCGTAATCCGGGATGAGGACAGTGTATGATGGGTAGTTTGACTGGGGCGGTCTCCTCCCAAAGAGTAACGGAGGAGCACAAAGGTACCCTCGGTACGGTCGGACATCGTACCAAGAGTGTAAAGGCATAAGGGTGCTTGACTGCGAGAGCGACGGCTCGAGCAGGTACGAAAGTAGGTCTTAGTGATCCGGTGGTTCTGTATGGAAGGGCCATCGCTCAACGGATAAAAGGTACTCCGGGGATAACAGGCTGATACCGCCCAAGAGTTCATATCGACGGCGGTGTTTGGCACCTCGATGTCGGCTCATCACATCCTGGGGCTGAAGCAGGTCCCAAGGGTATGGCTGTTCGCCATTTAAAGTGGTACGCGAGCTGGGTTTAGAACGTCGTGAGACAGTTCGGTCCCTATCTGCCGTGGGCGTAGGAAAATTGAGAGGAGCTGCTCCTAGTACGAGAGGACCGGAGTGGACGAACCTCTGGTGTACCGGTTGTCACGCCAGTGGCATTGCCGGGTAGCTAAGTTCGGACGGGATAACCGCTGAAAGCATCTAAGCGGGAAGCCTCCCTCAAGATGAGTTTTCCCTTGAAGCCCGTTGAAGACTACAACGTTGATAGGCAAGGTGTGGAAGCGCAGTAATGTGTGAAGCTAACTTGTACTAATTGGCTGATTGTCTTGACCATATAATCTGAGCTACTTCA
>NZ_CDRUGZ020000045.1:0-150559 GCF_977063395.2 Legionella nigrisilvae | reverse complement strand
GAAATGGGCGAGTACTTGGTACTCGTTTTATAAGAGCTGGCTTGTGTGAATATGGATGGCGCTAATTTGAATAATTTATCTTTTGATAATACTGGTAACATGTTGTTCTCCTATGTTTTTACTATTGTTCTCAAGGAACAAATACAGTATCGCAAAAAACCGACCCAAGGTCAAAATTATTTATAAATTTTCTTTATAAACTTTATTTATTACAAATGTTGATATTTTAAGATGCACTTGTTATACTGTTCTTGTCTTAGTGACCAATAGTAAAAACATAGGAGAACAGCATGACTATTCCAGAAATTATCCAACGCCAATTACTGCACACAAATAAAGCGATCGTCTGGTCGTGGGGTGTGTCCAAATGGTATAAAGTATCCAATACAATGCTTGCAATACGAGTTCATGCACACCGCCTCAATGGGTTTGTATGCATCACATTGGATGAGGCACATGATTTGTATAACATTACTTTTTATTCAAATAAAACAGTTCCAGAGATGCTTAAGCATCCTGTTTCTGCATATGAGGCGATAGAAGGGGTTTATTGCGATCAACTCGTTGAGTTCATTGATAATATAATCGAAAGAATACCAAACTATAAATATTAAACCTTATCCAGCCTCCAATCGCTGGGGGCTAGAAATCATTTGAGGTGATTTAATGAAAAAATTATCATTTGCCGTTAAGGCAAACATGAATAAACCCCCTAGAGTTCATGTGCAATCAGCAGATAAAAAAACAACCTATGGTTCATTTCAAGCCAATAACTGTGATGAATTTGATGCCTGGAATAAATTAAGCCCAGAAGAAACCATTGAATTAAAGCATTATATGAACAATATGTCGGCTATTGAGCATTACTTTTCTACAAAGGCTCTGTCCGAACAAAAAGATTTTAGAATCAAATTACCCAACAGTTTTATAGGTACTATAGATGAAATAAGCAAGCTATGCTCTGAGGAAGACATCAACTTAAATGTTTATGATGCCATGATTAGTGCAGCCATTGGGCAGCTTAAAATCAAGACAGCAAGCCTTCCTGATGACAAAAAGCAGCAAGCCCTGATGCTCCTTAATCAACTCGGACTATCTGAAAATGTAAAATCGGATGTTTCCTTAAAAATACAAGCGGTATTCTCTGAATTATTGTCCATTCATAATAAATCAGAAAAACTGCACCAAAAATCCATAGTCCTTTTTAATAAAGATAAAAGTATTTCTCCGAAAACCATTGAAGAAATCGCAAAAGGTGATTTATCAACCTCCAAATGGTTAGTATCTTGTGCCATAGAGATTTTACTGGAAGAAAAACCAGATATTGTGCAAAAAATATTATCTGATAACGATATCTTGTTTTTGTGGGCGACTCCTTCACTAAAAAATAATAGGCCAATCAAGGAATTACTCGATAAATTAGGGTCTTTGAATAACTCCGAAATGTTAAGCAGCAAACTAAATTCCATGACAGACTTTAGTTAAAGACTTTCCAAAATATCACATTTATGCTATAAATTACTATGAGAATAAAATTTTACCAAAAACAATCAGGCAAAAACCCTGTGGCGGAATTCCTAAATGATTTGCCATCCGATGAAATCGCGCGACTTGCCGGTTGTTTAAAGAATGTTGAAGAGCTTGGTTTTGATAGCCCAAGGGTACAATTCAGGCAAATAAAAGGCTCGCTTTGGGAAATTAAGATTAAAACATCACGCAGTGGTTATCGTTTTTTTTATGTGTGTATTCAAAAGGAAATCATTGTTCTTTTACATGCTTACAAAAAGCAGTCACAAAAAGCGCCAAAGCAAGAAATTGAACTGGCTGAAAAACGAATGATGGAGGTATACGACCATGAAAGCACTTACCTTAAATGAGTTTATTGACGACAAAATCAATAAGGACGAAGAATTTGCCAAGCACTATGAGCGTGAGCAAATCATTAATAACATTGCCGTCATGATTGTGAATGCCCGTAAAAAGCGGCATATGACTCAATCCGAGTTGGCCAATAAAATTGGAACCAAGCAATCGGTTATTTCTCGTCTTGAAAGCGGCAATAGCTCCTTTATTCCCTCATTAGAAACGTTGGTAAAGGTCGCTGATGCGCTCAACATGCACTTAAAATTGCAATTACAAGCCTAATAAACATTTGGCCAACATCAAATAACAGTACTTTTTAAAGGATATAAAATGGCATTAGATTTTTCCAAACTGAGTACAGGACAAACTGTTGATACAGTCTTAAAGCCAAGAGAAATTTTTAGCGCCTTACCAAATAAAAAACCAAACAAATTCCATTACCCCCGCGATGTGCAATCTCAAGTATGGAGCAAATGGTTTGACCGCAAAGAAGAACGCAACCTGGTTATAAAAATGAATACTGGTGGCGGTAAAACAGTGGTTGGCCTTTTAATTTTAAAAAGTTGCTTGAATGAGAAGAAAGGGCCTGTAGTTTATATAGTTCCAGATAATTTTTTAGTAGAACAAGTGTTATCCGAAGCCAAAGATCTTGGATTAAATGCCGTTGATAACCCTGAAAATGAGAGTTTTTTAAAAGGAAAAGCAATTCTAGTAACTAATATATATAAATTAATTAACGGGAAATCAGTATTTGGTGTTGGCGATGAGGGAGCAAAAATACCCATTAAGACACTCCTTATTGATGATGCTCATGCGTGCGTAAACACAGTCGAAGAACAATTCACTTTGAACGTGTCATCATCTAACCCAGCATATAAAAAATTATTTAGTCTTTTTGAAGAAGCAATGAAAAGGCAGTCGGAAGCAAAATATTTGGAGATTGAAGCGGGAGACCCCTTTGCTTACATTCTGATCCCATATTGGAACTGGCAAGAAAATCTAAGTAAGGTAATGCAGGTTTTAATTGAAAACAAAAATCATGAAGACATAAAATTTAAATGGCCATTAATAAAAGAAAATTTAGAGCGATGCAGTTGCGTTATTAGTAAGCATTCCATTGAAATTACTAGTAATTGTATTCCAATTGATGTGATTCCTTCTATTAGTAATGCATCAAGAAAAATATTTATGACCGCGACATTATCAGACGATAGCGTCTTAACGACCCATTTTGGTGTTAGCTCTCAATATCTTAATAACCCTATCACTCCAGATTCAGCGGGAGATGTAGGTGATCGATTAATCCTATTACCACAAGCTCTCAACACAAATATGTTTGATAGTGATGTTAAAGAATTATGTTTGAAATTATCCAAAGAATATAACGTGGTAGTTATTGTCCCATCTAACAAACGATTGGAGTTTTGGGAGGATGCAGCTGATCTCATTTTAAAAAAAGACACTATCCTTCAAGGAGTTGAACAACTTAAAACAACTCATATTGGCTTAACAATTTTAGTTAACAAATATGATGGGATTGATTTGCCCGAAAATGCTTGTCGATTGTTAGTTATAGATGGATTACCAGCCGCTCGAAATAATATTGATAAAATTCGCCAGAGCGAGCTTGCGGGTAGTTCGAACAAAGTAAATCAAATCGTTCATAAAGTAGAACAGGGGATGGGGAGAGGTGTTAGATCTAATGATGATTATTGCGTCATTTTTCTTATGGGAAAAGATCTTACTTCTCAGCTTTATACGGGCGAAACTTTAGAACTATTTTCACCGGCGACAAAGGCTCAACTAGAATTGTCAGAAAGGGTAGCAGATCAAATAAAAGATAAAGGAGTTGAGGAAATTAGATCCGTAATAAACTACTGTCTAAAAAGAGACCCGCAATGGGTTGAGTTAAGTAGAGGTATTATGGCTAACCTAAATTACTCCAATAAAAATACATCTGACTCAATAAAAATCGCTTTAAGAGAAGCTTACGATTTAGATCGCTCAGGGAAACCACAAGAAGCAGCAAACAGAATTTTACATGAAATCAATAACTCAACCGATGATCTTTTATTAAAAGGCGTATTAAAACAATACATGTCGGAGTATATAAACAAGTACGATAAGGTGGAATCGCAAAAAACCCAACTATCCGCTATTTCTGATAATTTGAGAGTTCTTAAACCAATCGAAGGCATCAGTTATAAACCATTAAAAACCCATACAGGATCACAAGCAATACGATGTTCTACCTATTTAAAAGACAAATTTAAAGATGGAAACAAACTTATTATCTATACAGAGGGAGTATTTTCAAAACTTATATTTAGTGAAGGTACTGCAAATATATTTGAGGATGCTTTTAACGAGTTAGCATACCTTCTTGGCTTTATAGGCCAACGCCCCGAAAATGATTATGGAAAAGGACCAGATAATCTCTGGCTGTTGGATGATTTAAAATTTTTAGTTATTGAATGTAAAAATGGTGCAACCACCGATTTTATTTGCAAACACGATTGTAATCAGCTGAATGGTTCTGAAATTTGGTTTAATAATAATTATGGCAATGGTGCTAAATGTGTACCTATTATGATTCATTTATCTACTTGTTTTGAGTATGCGTGTCCTCCAAGTAACAATATAAAAATAATAAATAAGAGCTTATTAGAAAAGCTAGTTAATAACGCCCGTAAATTTATACGATCTATAGCCACTGAAAATAAGTTTGAAGACAGTCAAGCTGTCAAACAACATCTGGCACAATACAAGTTAGAGGCTAATGATATTATCGCCAACTATACAACTGCTTTTAAAACAAAAAAAACCTGAGCACTACATACTAGGTAAAAAGATAAAAATCAGCATTTCGATAGAATACTTGTTGGGATTATTTTACTAACCTTTGAATTGGTTGAACAAGTATCGGCTTATCTCAAAATAAAGATCATCTCGATTAATTCGTATTCCATAGAGATCGGTATTGCGACAGAGAGTAACACCTTTAGAACTCACCCAAACAAATCACTATGTGATCCTGTTCGTGATAATCGCAGCAATTGTATGCGATCATCTTTAATGGTCTTATAAATTAATAACCAATCGGGGGTAATGTGACATTCACGATAACCATCCCAATTTACGGAAAGACTGTGATCCTTATGCTTTGGATCCAGGGGTTCTTCCTTTTGCAATTGCTCTACAATAGAGTCTAAGAGCGTCCTTCTTTTCCCTTGCTTCGTAATCTTTTTCAAATCACGCTTAAACTGTGTCGCCAACTCTAATTCAAGCATTATCTACAGAATCCCATACATCCTTCATTGTTTTAAATCGCTCGCCTTTTCCTGATTCCAGCTCTGCCATGGCCTCTCTTGTCTCTTTGTTCGGTATTTTTACCTCAAAAGGCAGGCCATTTTGGAGACAGACCTGGCTATAGAACAGTCGAATCGCCTCGGCTGTAGATAAGCCTACCTTATGCAAAATCGCTTCTGCCTGCATTTTAAGAGCAGGCTCAATACGAGCATTAATTGTTGCCGCCTTATTCATCTTAGTAACTCCCAAAATACTGATATTTTAATTGTATAACAAATGCATTACATTTTCAATTTTTCTATTTTATATGGGCTATCAATAAAGTACACCCTTGTGATAAATTTTGCCTTGCCTTTAAATCCCTTGTTTTTCATATCAATAGAATCTGATTTTTATTTATGATAATGTACTATCACTAATTTTAAATATTATTGATAGGAAAATTCATGGCGCTTGTTGGTTATGCCCGCGTATCTACAATTGACCAAAATTTGGACATTCAACTTGATGCTTTAAAATGCGCTGGATGTAAAAAGATCTTTTCCGAGAAAAAAAGTGGTACTTCAAAAAAAAACCGAACCGCACTGGATGAATGCATGGAGTATATTCGTGAAGGCGATACCTTGGTAGTTACACGAATTGACCGCTTAACCCGCAGTATTCTGGATTTACAGACTTTACTGCATTATTTAAAAGAGAAAGAGATCCACCTAAAAGCATTGGAGCAACCTGTGGATACCTCTAATGCCTCAGGTAAATTCTTTTTGGATATGCTGGGTGTCTTTGCTGAGTTTGAAACCAACCTTCGCCGTGAGCGGCAACTGGAAGGTATTGAGCGCGCAAAACGCGAAGGCAAATACAAAGGGAGAAAACCCACAGCACGCTCAAAAACTAATGAGGTCATGGAGTTAATCAATCAGGGATACACACGCACCGCTATTGCTAAAAAACTTAATATGGGTATTGCCAGTGTTTATCGTATTCTTAAAACCCAACGACAGGATAATCCAGAAAAATCAATTCCAGGCAGCCAGGGAACTCAAAAAATTGCCGTGGTTGAAGTTTGGCTGCGCGTAGAAAACAACAATAAGTTTGTGCGTGGAAAAAATGAATCCAGGCGGCAAATCGAGCAATACTGCTTTTCAGCCTTTGATATGGTGAAAAAAGACAAGGATGGATGGGAATACAGTCTTAAAATTCCCTATACCAGTGATAAGGATCTGGATGAAACTATCTATGACTTAATGCATGAAGCCGAATCGATTGCCGGCTGTCGCAATGGATTTACAGAAATGAGTATCACGGAACCTGCAACCGGTAAATCTTGGTGATGATTCCCCTGGTTCACCACCCTGCCATGGGTTCATTACCTTAATTTTAAACCCAAGGAATGTTATCATGCCGTCCGTTTTGAAAAGGCAACGCGCTATTACGTCATTCGCCTGGAACAGGATTTATTGGGTGACTGGACACTCTGCGCATCCAATGGACGTATCAAGTCCAGATTTGGGCAAAGCCATATTATTGCCTTTGCAAGTTTTTCTGATGCCTTGAAGCACTTTTGCGTCATGGTGAAAGAACGAAACCAACGCGGTTATTATCTGATCTCTTATCAAACCCATGATGTTCTATACCAACAAATACTACCATGGGCCTGCTTTATGGAGGATCCAGCACCTATGAAAAAGAGACCTCGGAAAAAGCAAGTTCGATCATTGCTGAATCAAAACTCAACCATTCAATCCCAATCTCAGGACTCTCAGCAAATGCTGCTTATTTTTTAACGAGTACCACCTTCCAATTATAAAAAAAGAGAATAATTATTTTCCACAATCAGAATAATTTGTCTTTAGATATAGGATATATTATATTATATATAGATGGAGATAATGATGAATAAAGTTTTAATATCAATACCCGATCAAATCGCTTCTAGAATGAGAGCAGCAATACCTCAGCGACAACGCAGCAAGGTGATTGCTCATCTTATTGAAAAAGAAATTGAACGACGTGAAAAAGCGCTCTATGAATGCGCTTTAGCTGTTGAAAATGATCATGGTTTACAAAATGAAATGAACGATTGGGATATAACGGTTCAAGATGGATTAACTGATGAATCGTGGTGATGTATATTGGGTAAACCTCGACCCTACTACAGGCTCTGAAATCAACAAACTCAGACCTTGCGTTTTAGTTGGAGCAACACCGATTAATCAAGCAAGACGCACTG
The DNA here is from genome assembly GCF_977063395.2 of Legionella nigrisilvae. NCBI lineage: Bacteria > Pseudomonadati > Pseudomonadota > Gammaproteobacteria > Legionellales > Legionellaceae > Legionella > Legionella nigrisilvae. The sequence goes on along the minus strand of NZ_CDRUGZ020000045.1, from coordinate 143,157 downwards.
TTGTCGTCGTTCCTCTTTCAAGCTCTGCTACAGCCAGACCACCAATTACCATCACTGTTTCTTGTCTTGGCAAACAAGTTACCGCAGTTTGTGATCAAATAAGAACGATTGATAAAAGTCGTTTAAAAAAAGTGGCAGGAAACCTTTCAGATAAAGATTTAAATGCCTTGGATGATGGGTTACGACAAGTTTTATGCCTTTGATTAAAACTTAATCTACTCCAAACCTTTAATGTTACGCCGTTATTCTGTCATGAACTCATAAAATAACCTTGCACCAATACCAGAGAGACTGATAAGGATTCTAAGCAACCACTTAAAAGGAAATGACATGGGTTGCGAATGCTATCAAGCTGCTATCGGAGCAGATAGAAAGGTGCTCTGTATGTAATAAAAGAAACATTTGAAATTCTGGGTGAAACTCATAAAGCACATCTTGAATCCAAGAAAAATTGATAGCAAGTCGGGAGAACTCATCAAGCAATCAGGCAATTTAAAAAATAGGTAATTTATCTCAACGCCACTGCAAATTAGAGTTTTCCTAGTGTAACTGTTAAGAAAATCAATCTTAATATACAGAGTAATTAAATTTTAAATAGTTTGCTCAATTATCGGCTTACTTGATTTAACTAGAACGTCTATCAAATAAAATCTAAATAGGAAAATCGATTGGGTTTAACATAAGCAGAAAGAACAACAAACCCTCCTTCCCCATAGCCTGGTTTACTCTCCTCTGGCGTTAATATAGTATCAACAGGAGAGAATAAAGTTTGATAAATTGCTTCTTCTTTAAAATTAATTTCATGAAGCAATTCAAAGACCTCCTGTACCGAATAAAAATGAGCGTATCGATAAAACAGATTATCTTGCTTGGTGGCCTCATATTGCTGTCCAATCATCGAATGTTTATCAATCATACCAATAATAAGCTTACCATTGGGCTTTAAAACCCGTTTTGCTTCAAGAAGTGCTACTAAAGGTAAATTCAAAAAACACAATACTGTATTGAATAAGACAAAATCAAATTGTTGTTCATACTTAGGAATCTCAATGTTAAATCGGGACAGGAGTGTTGGTAAAATATAAACAACCAAGGTGCTAAGGTGACACTGGATGCTATTTCGAGACACACTATGTCGGATTAAATTAAGTCAATACGCTTAAAGTTATAAAATAATTCCAAATTTTAGATAGATCTATCCTGGGAACGCCTATGCAACCAGCCTTTTTCTTTGTGCCAGTTTCTCGTGATTTTCATAAAAAACGCAGCGTTAGCACCAATTTTGCGATAAGCAAGTTCCATTTCGCTATGACATAGAATGCATTCCTTAGGATTAATCCCAAAGGTCTTTTGCATCAACTATGGGTATTTGAGATTGTAGGTTTTGGGCTCAGGTTCTTACCCCAATAAAGCACGAACTAATGGTAATTTCTCTCTCCGTACTCTATTTACAAGAAATCCATAATAGCGCAACATCCTGAAATGCTTTTTAGGGATATGTTGTACCAGTCTACGGATAAACTCCTCCGTAGAGCAGTGAAAATCTTCGTGTTGATTCGTCTTATGATTCAGGAAGTTAAAGGTTACATTTTGGCCATTGTAATGCCGTAACCTGCTGTGGCCAATCGGTGGCCTACGAATATAACGCCCAAGATAATTAATTGACGCCTGTGGGTTTTTTTGTGGTTTGGCCACATGAACTATCCACGGTTTGTTGAGTCTACGATTGAGCCAAGCGCTAAAATGACCCTGTGTCGGGCATAGGGCATTTAATACTTCAGGAAGAACAAGAACTCCTTCTCTATAGGCTTTTTTCAACATCTGTATCACACGATAACGCCACATCTCCATAATCACTTTCTTTTTGAAGTAGAACGTGACAAAACGTGTCTCTTTATCATTTATCCCTCCTTGGGTAGTCGAGATATGCACGTGCGGATTGAACTTTAAATCTCAGCCAAAGCTATGAAGCGCTGCAAACATTCCGGGTAAGACTCCTTTATGACTCGCTAACCGCAGCAAAATAGAAGCTGCTACTGGCAGCAGCCAACCTAACAAAATCCAGTTTTCTTTGAAAAACCTCCATAATTCCCGTGGCATCGTAAACGTAATATGCTGCCAGTCACAACTGGGTAACAGATGAATTTGTTTGCTTATCCAATTCTCGGTGGCTTTCTTCCCACACTTCGAGCAAAACCGATTATGGCAGGTAAACGCAACTTTTTTGCTATGAGTGCATTTAGGGTTGGGGCAGTCATAACAGGAAAATCCTCGCAAGGTGCTCCCGCAACTTAAAATGTTCGAGATTGTTTCCAAAACCTCATGGCGTAGCGTGTCTTTATACTTCTGGAAATAGTGATACCAGGAGTTATCTTTGAGCAACAAGTCCTTCAGGCTTCTCTTTTGTTCGCAGTCCAACTCTTTTTTACTTACAGCATAAAGCATTTACAAAGGCCAACCTCTTAATAAATTATCCTGATATAATCATTCATCTATCTATCCTTAATCGCTCTATAATGAAGACTCAAAAGAAACCACAAAAGCAAATCGATAAACTCCATGCAAAAAATCAAGGGCGCTGCTCCATATGTAAAATAGACTTTGGTGATGACTTTGCATCTTATACCTGGACTGGTTATGATTCTATAGGGCGTTTGCAAGTCACAAGCTAATGTTGTCATGAAAAAATAAGACGGCTCGTAAACATCGGATTATGTGGGTTTATTGATCCTGATGAGTTCAATGAAGCAATTAAAAAGCATCCTTTGTATGAACAGTTATATAATGTCATTTTGTAATGAATTCTAAAGAAGGATTTTATTGCGCTGAGAGATGAATAATAATTTACGGTCTTATGATGATTAGAACTCCAATGCTTCTTTACCCCTGCCAACGCATTTGGCTCTGAGCGAAGCGCCTTGAAAACTGCGTAATTTGCCCCGATATTGGCTATTAAGTAATAAAATTAGAGCTATGAAACTTTGTGTAAAACGGTGACTAGAGTTTTTGATAAGCCAATCTTGAAAGGAGATTTAGATGAAAAAGAAACTACTTCCTATTTTAATCTCTGTTCCTCTTATCACTATGATGTCAGCAGGAGCCATAGCACTTGAAGCGAAACAAAATAATCAAGTACAAAAGAGTAAAGATTTATTAGCCTTAGATCCATTTGATAACGATCCCTTTTTTCAATCACCTTATGATGTTTTGAAGCAAATGGAAAAAATGCAACAGGCTATGGACCAGTTTATGAAGAGTCAATTCTCACAAATGCACACTAACCTTCTAAAACAACCCAATCAAATGCTCTTTGGTAATACAAATAATGTTGAAATTAAAGAAAGTAAAAATGAGCTTGTTTATAAAATAAAATTACCTAAAGGTGGGGATAGTAAAGTTGATGTTTCTGTTAAAGAGGGACAATTAGTGGTTAGTTCAAATATAACGCAAAAAATCACTCGTGAACAGGATAATAGTAAAAGTGTAAGCTATTCTCAGAGTAATTACAGTCAAACATTCCAATTACCACAGGGCTATGATCCCAATTCTATGAGCTCAAAAGTGAAAGATTCAAATTTAATTGTGACATTTAAAAAATCACTTTCGACATCTTCAATACTCTAAGGGATTGAGATTTTAAGCGTTGTAACGCCACATATCGATTTTGCAGATGATTGTTTTGTAATGTAATTGACTTGACAAAATGAGGTTGTGAGTCCAACTTTATAATCAGTCAGAAATGACAAACGTATCAATTTAAGGAGTGAAACGATGAGTAAATTAATAAAATGGAAAAAAGAAACCCCGATTGCCATTGAGCATACACATAATCCGTTCTTAAGACTTCAAAATGAAATAGATCGTGTATTTCATGATTTTAATGATTTTTTTTCGCCCTCTCGATTCAATTGGGAATTTGATAATCTAAATCTTGCCCCATCAATGGATGTTGTGGAAGATAAAGATCATTACAGTATTGAGCTTGAGATGCCCGGTATGGATGAAAAAGATATCAAGGTTTCTTTAGCGGATAATATATTGACCATTTCTGGTGAAAAGTCGACTTCTAAAAAGAATGAAGACAAAAAATATCTTTCTCGAGAAATTAGCTATGGGAAGTATGAGCGTTCTATTTCATTGCCTTCAACAATAGATGTTGATAAGGCTAAGGCAACTTTTAAAAAAGGAACACTTTGCATTGAGTTGCCGAAAAAAGAAGAGGCTAAAAAAAGTACTCGTGATATCAAAGTAGAAAAAGCGTAGTCTATTGGCCCTGTAGCTAACAGGGCAACACCTTGAGCGGATTACATCATACTCCTCTTCTTCCAGTGCAGTATACATATATTTGCTTTTTTCATCGACGTCTTGGTTTTTATTTAGAAAATTGACATTTATTTTTTTTCATTGCCAATGCGTTCAATGATTGCATGATTTGTATTGCTCATAAGAATTTCCTTATAAAGAGAAATTATCCTTTCTTCCTTATTGATCTAGAAATCAACAAATCTCAAAGAAAACATCATCAGAAAAGAACAAGAAACTCAATTACCTTACTTTTCTTATATTTATTGATGTATTTGAGAGATTTTTATTTATTAACTGTTGCAGAATTAATTATGCGAAGGCCAATAAGTTCTTTTTATTTTCCATGTGATATCTAATACGATATACAAATAATATTAAAAAATTTAAATTATTTTATGAACTTATTTTTAAGGACTTCTAAATAACTTCCCACATCATATTGATATTTTAGAAGCCCCTGATTTATTTTTAATATGCTTGTACTTCTGAGTGAATGTTATGATCACTAAGAGTGAAAGTGATCTTCTCTCGAATAGCCGGACACCTTGTTTAAGAGATATAATCTCATCAACAAGGAGTAATCATGGTAAGACAAGTTTATACAAAAGAGTTCAAAATTAAAGCTATTGAACTACTGGAATCAAGTAATAAGCCCTTAAGACAAGTAGCCAGAGAGCTTGTTGTAGCAGAAAATAACCTATATAACTGGCGCAAACAATACCTTCTCAAACAAGAGAAAGTATTCCCAAATCAATCTCAATTAAATGAAAAAGACTTAGAATTAAAGCGATTGAAAGCGCGTGTAGCGGAGCTGGAAGAAGAGCGAGAAATCTTAAAAAAGGCGGCAGCGTTTTTCGCCAAGGAAGGCCAGCGAAATATGCGGTAATAAAAGAACAATCGGCTTTTCATCGTGTACAAAAGCTTTGTTAGGCATTAGGCGTATCCAGTAGCGATTACAACAGGCATTGCGTAAGTTGGGTAAATATCATGGGAAAGCGAGGATCAAACGCTTAATGCAGCAGGAAGAACTCAAACCTAAAGCGGCAAGGCGTTTTAAAGTGACAACAGATAGTCGCCACTCAAAGCATGTGGCCGAAAATATCTTGGGAAGACCATTTAATCCTGTTGCTATTAACACCGTTTGGGCGTCTGATATAACCTACATTCAAACTGATGAGGGCTGGCTTTATCTAGCATAGATTTATTCAATCGACAGATTGTCGGTTGGAGCATGGGAACTCGGTTGGTTACAAGCCTTATTGAAGATGCTCTTATCATGGCGATTCACCGCAATAACCCACCTAATGGCGTTATTCATCATTCTGATATAGGATCTCAATATTGCAGTAATGCTTATCAATCGCTTCTCAAAGAACATGATTTTATTTGCTCCATGAGTGGCTCGGGTAACTGTTATGACAATGCAGTTATGGAAAGTTTCTATCATACTTTGAAAGTCGAAATGATTTATGGGGAACAATATAAAACTAGAAAGGATGCTCGATTAGCTCTATTCGATTACATTGAAGTGTTTTACAATCGTCAGCGCATCCATTCAACTTTAGGGTTTCAGACCCCGAATGACTTTGGGTTGGTTGCATAATGTTGGTGTCCTGTTTTTTCGAGGAAAGATCAAATGTGGCGTATTTTGAGGCGACTATAGGCATTTGTTCATTATTCTACGGGTGCTTTTTTAAAATGTCGAACTACCTTTGTCGTCGCATTGTCAATTATTTCGCCTCTAATGTCGCCGGGTGTATCACTAACTTCGGCTAACATCCAAATATATAATTTCTCAATATCATCGCCAGACTTATATTGTATTATTTTCTCATTGGAATAAATTCGTGCGGTATATTGTTGATTCATATCTCATTCTCCATTCAAGATATTGCTCAATAAATCCATTTCACAATTTCATCTTGAAAGACCTTCTTTTAAGCAAAATCTTATTATAAATTATAGCCTAGTTGGGGTGCTCGTTGAGATGTTTTGATACGTTTTGCTTGTCCTATTTGTTTAATCAGATATTCGTCAAGGAATCGGCGGTTTAACAAACCAGTCAAGAGCTCGCAGATTGATTGAGAATGCAGTATGGGGTAAGTCAGGATACGTGTGCAAAATGGGTCACTTCATTTTTATAGAGACCCATAACCCTTGCCGTGTATGGGTTGTAGCCTTTTGCCATAGAAATGGTTTTTAAGATAAAAATTAGAGTAAACTATTACTGCTCCCATGGTGGCTTTGGTGTGATTGTCAATGGGGTAGAACTATCATCTTTTTTCATTTCCTCCTGATTTGCAGTAAGATCAAGAGCGTTATGTCGCATTGTTGTTTTAAAATTTTGCATTCTTTCACGTGCTGCTAATAATTCTTCCTCTGATGGTTGCAGTGTAACCGATGACAACTGACTTTGCTCATCTTTATTGTATGGTTTATCAGCGCAAACAAATGGAAGTGCCTGGTTAGTTATAACATGAATTGTTGATAATTCATTATGCCCACTTGGTAGTGATATTAACTCAACATTATACCCGTTTCTTTGTAATTCTTGAGGGAATCTTTGGTTAGCTTCAAGTCGAGTTTCGCCTGTAACATTATATTTGATTTGGTTAGCAGGTGTTTGTCTCAGGGTTTCTAATTGGCCAATAGACATGAAAATATTCAAGCCTTGTGGTGAATAAATCTATTTTTTATCATTTGAAATAATCAAGTAGGAAGAAATGGACGAGTAAGTTGCTTTAGTTACCATCGGAACAGGTAGTATTGATACAGCTGTATGTCAGGAGATGTAAAAAATCGAATTATCAAATTTCATTGATTGTTATTTCAAAGAAGGCAATCATGGACCAATAACCATGGCGCGCAAGCGCGGATTGTCCTTAGGACATGGCATTAACCCAAATTTTTATTGGAAAAAATGCAATGTTATTTCATGTAGAAAGAAGGACAATCCTTTTGCGAAAATACATTAATGTGGTCATGAAAAAAATAGAGCCTATTATTGCAAGCGTCAGAAATTGCGGCCACACGATACCAAACCCTGCCCCTCTAAATAAAATCGATTGAGCAAGCATCACAAAGTGAGTGTTAGGCGCAACCAGCATCATGGTCTGGACAAATTCAGGCATGCTCTCACGAGGGGTCAATCCACCTGAAAGCATTTCTAGCGGGAGAAGTACCAGAATCAATAAGATACCAAATTGAGGCATGGAGCGGGTGATGGTTCCCATAAAAATACCTATTGACGTTGTAGCGAACAAATTGATTGCCGCACCAAGCAAAAACAGAAGAATTGAACCCTCAATGGGGGCAGAGAGTAACCCTTGTACCACTGTAATAAGCGAAACAGCACAAACGATGAGTACAATGGAAGCCATTGCCCAAATTTTGCTGGCCATGATTTCAAATGGCGTGACTGGCATCACTAATAAATGTTCAATTGTTCCATGTTCGCGCTCCCGAAGTAATGCGGCACCCGTTAGCACAATGGATAACATCGTTACATTATTAATCAACTCCATTAAGGCACCAAACCAGATCTTAGTTAATGTCGGGTTAAATCGAACGCGGACTGCAAGATCAACAGGCGGAGTTTCCACAGAACGATAATGTTCGACAAATTCATTGATCTCCCTCTCAATAATAGTTTGAATGTAGGCTGTTCCTGTGAACGCCTGACTCATGCGTGTAGCATCAATATTCAGTTGAAGGGTTGGCTTTCGCCCGGACAAAAGATTCCGTTGAAAATCAGGCGGGATATTTAAACCAAAGGTATATAAGCCTTCATCCATGCCCGAATCCATCTTTGCTTGTGAGGTGGTCACGTATTTTATAAATTGTGGGGGATAAAAAGCATCCCTGATACGTTGTGAAACAGCGGATTGATCGAGATCAACAATGACAATCGGTGCTTTGTGCAGCATTTCGGGCATGGCTGTGGCTGTTGTATAGATTTGTACAGTAAATGCAAAGACGATCAGTGCTATCATAATTGGGTCACGAAGCAAACTTCGATATTCCTTAAACCCAAGTTGCACAATATTACTTATTGTCACTTAGCGCTCCTGTTTTTTTAAAAATAAAAGACAACACCCAAGCAATACCGGCAAGGTGATGAGTAAATATAAAAAAGGATGGAGCAAATCTTGAAAACTCAGTGCCTTGGAAAAAGTACCTCGCGAAATCGTAAGAAAATGCGTTACCGGATAGATTTGGCCTATCATTGCTCCCAATCCTTCCAAAGAGGATACCGGCTCTATCATGCCAGAAAACTGGGTGGCTGGAAGAAGCGTCAGTATTGCAGTTCCAAACAATGCCGCCACTTGGCTTTTCATAAAAGTGGAGATTAGAAATCCCATCGAAGTGGAAAGAGTAACGTAGATTAAAGCACTAAAGAAAAGGATGGAAAAACTTCCTTTGATCGGTACATCAAATAAATAAATGGACAAGGCGATTAGCAATAGAAAATTAAATACGGCCAAAATCACATAAGGTATCAATTTTCCCAAAAGAAACTCAAGTTTAGTAATGGGCGTCACGTATAAATTAACGATGGATCCCAGCTCTTTTTCTCGCACCACAGAAAGTGCCATCAACATCGCCGGGATTAACATCAATAGGATAGGAATGACGGCTGGAACCATGGCAGGTAAACTTTTCACATCCGGGTTATAACGAAAACGAGGCTCAATATTGAAGAACTCCTCCGATTTTTGATGAGTCAAATAAGGCCAACTATTCACTAACCAATGCTGATGCATTCCATACACATAACTCTGAATGGTTTCTGCACGGGTAGGCATTGCTCCATCAATCCATGCCCCAACTTGTACGGGAGTCTCTTTATTGATGTCACGGGCAAACCCACTTGGGATTTCCAATGCCAAGCTTAATTTTCCGCTTCGCATACGTTGATCCATTTCTTTATAATCCAAGATGGGAGGGAGTTCTTTAAAATAGTGCGAGCTGGCTATATTAAGAACATAAGCGTGGCTGGCATTCGTTTGATCCCGATCAAGAACTGCAAAGGTTAACTGTTCGATATCCAGAGTAACTCCATAACTCATAATGATCATCAGTAGAATGCTTCCCAAAAGCGCAAGAGTTGCACGAATTGGATCGCGTATCAGTTCGAGCGCTTCACGACGGCTGTAGCTGAACATGCGTCTGATGTTGAAATATTTTTTTGCAGGAATGATTTTGGGGTGTTCAGATAAAGAGCTCATGATTGGTTTTGCAGGATGTTGCCCTGAAGGATTCACCTCCTTCTTCTTCATGGCCTCTTCTAGATAGCTGATAAAGGCTTCTTCTAGCGAAGAGGCTTGTCTTTGTTGGATGAGTTTGACTGGATTTTCACTAACCAATACTTTACCGGCATGCATCAGCGAAATGCGATCGCAACGTTCTGCCTCATTCATGAAATGGGTAGAAATAAAAATGGTTACTTTATCCTGTCGGGATAAATCAAGCATTAATTGCCAAAATATATCGCGAGCAACCGGATCAACACCAGAAGTCGGTTCATCAAGAATGAGTATATCGGGTTGATGGATAATGGCTACAGCAAGAGAAAGCCTTTGACGAAGACCTAGTGGTAATGAGTCAGGCCGTTCATTTTCATAGTCAGACAAAGAGAATTTTTCGAGCAATTGTTTGATGCGTTTGGGAATGCTATGGGCGGGCAAACGAAACAATTTGGCATGCAACATGAGATTTTGATGAACCGTTAATTCCGTGTACAGCGAAAAAGATTGGGACATATAGCCAATGCGTTGACGTATCATCAGATCGTTTGAATCAACAGATTGTCCAAATAGCGAAGCTTGACCCTCGCTGGCAGGAAGCAGACCGGTTAATATTTTCATAACCGTTGTTTTGCCACAACCATTCGAGCCAAGAAACCCAAAAATTTCGCCACGCTCTATACAAAAATTGACGTGGTCTACTGCGACAAAATCACCAAAGCGTTTGGTCAAACCGGTTGCTTCAATAGCTACTTCCGATTTTTGAGTGGATGAGCGGGGTTCTATTACCATGGGGTGCATTTGTCGCTGCTGCTCGGGTAAGAGGGCAACAAACGCTTCTTCCAGAGAATGAGTACGACTTTGCCTCAACAGGTCACTCATAGTCCCTGAAGCCAAGACTTTTCCAGCATTCATTGCAACCAGCCAATCAAAACACGCCGCTTCCTCCATGTATGCAGTGGCCACCAGAACACTCATTTTCGGCATTTCAGCACGCAACGTCTCAATGAGCTCCCAGAATTGACGCCTTGAAAGGGGATCCACTCCTGTCGTAGGCTCATCCAGAATTAACAGATCGGGAGTGTGAATCAGAGCACAACATAATCCAAGTTTCTGCTTCATCCCTCCAGACAGCTTACCTGCTGGCCTGTCTCGAAAAGGGAATAACCCTGTTCTATCCAACAAACGGGTAATGTAGTATTGTCGCACTTCACGGCTATGGCCAAAAAGACTCCCAAAGAAATCGATGTTTTCAAATACTGAAAGGGTAGGATACAGATTTTTCCCCAAGCCTTGAGGCATATAAGCAATGCGCGTGCAGAGGGCTTCACGATGAGAGCTACTCGCCATATTGCCACCAAGAACAAAAATTTGTCCGCGTTGAATGACGCGGGCTCCAGCAATGAGTGAAAACAGACTGGATTTTCCAACACCATCTGGCCCAATGAAGCCAACAATACAACCAGAAGGCAGTTTAAGAGTAATGTTATCCAGGGCACAAGTTTTACCATACCACAAACTCAGGTTATTGATTTCACAAACCGGTTTTTCAACCCCATTATTGGAGGCCTTGTTATTTGACATTTATTTTAACTTCCAACGCCGCGGGCCATTTGCTTTTGGGATCTAATTGAACATAAGCCATCCCTGGCAGCCCTGTCTTGACTAAGGCGATATATTTTTTCAGCAATTCAGGTGCAATACGGGCTTTAACACGGAACATCAGTTTTTCTCGTTCACTGGCCGTTTCTACGGCTTTAGGTGTGAATTGCGCCACACTGGCGACAAAAGTCACCTTAGCCGGTATCACATAGTTGGGTGCCGCATCAAGAATTAAATGAACTGGTGCGCCGATTTGTACTTTACCTGCTTGCTCTGTTGGAAGAAAAAAAACCATATACACATCACTTAAGTCAACCATGTTCAATACTCTGCCTCCTGCGCTGAGCACTTCTCCTGGTTGCGCAACCCGAAACTGGATACGTCCATCACAGGGAGCGATTAAAGTGCTGTCGTTGATATCTGCTGATATACGCTCGATGGTCGCTTGGGTCGCATCGACAGAGGACTCTACGGCGACAACTTCTGCCTCAGCAGTTGCAATCGATGCATCAGCGGAAGCAACATGCGCTTTGGCAGCATGGAGAGTGGCTTGTGCGCTATAGAAATGAGCACGGGCCTCATCAAGACTATCCAGTGACGCAGCCCCTTTAGTGACCAATTTTTCAGTACGGGAAAGGCGTTTTTGCGCCAAATCGAGCTCTGCTTCGCGTTGAGCAACGGTAGCTAATGCGGCTTCTTTTTCACTTTTTCGTTGAATGACCTGATTTTTGGCACTAATGACTTTGCTCTTGGCTTCTTTATTCTGTGCTTTGGCTTCTCTAAGCTGTGCTTCTAATACTTCCGTATCCATTTTAGCCAGAACTTGACCTGATTTTACAAAGTCACCTTCATCCACCAGGATGGTTTCTATTCGTCCAGGAATTTTGGTTGCAATATCAATCTCTACGGCTTCAATACGCCCATTACCACTGGCAAAACCTTCTCCCATTGGATTGGGGTGATAATAATACCAAAAAATGGGTATTAGCATAAGGCATAAACCGCCAATAACAATTCCCCATAACCATTTTTGTTTCCTTCCGACGGCCATGTTCATCCTTATTTTCAATAATCTCTTTTAATGTACCGGTATGAGGTGCATTCCAAAGTCCGCACGTTGTTTGGCATAAAACTGATTTAAGTTATTTTTGCTATATTAAAATTAATTCACTTAATGATTTAAGACAAATGTATTTTACACTCATTATGATTATTATAGGGATTTTTTTCCTTTTAGGAGGAGCCATCGTGGTTTGGCCGCTTATCAAAAAAGCATCGTATTATCATTACCAATGGATAGCCAATCTTGTGCTTATTTGTTTTTTTATAGGCAGTTTTCTTTTTGTCATTGTCTACACCCTTTTGATTAATGAGTTTTTTACGAATTATTTTTACGCCACCCTTTTTTTATTAGGGGGTTTTTATGTGTTTTGGATGAGTTATTTGAGTTCAAAAACGATTGAAAAAATCAAAACCATGGATAATTTGAAGTTAGAATATGAAAAAATTCGTTATAATGCAGAACACGATAAACTCACCGGATGCTTCAATCGTCATTATTTAATGGAAATTTTGGACAATCGCTTTAGAAAAATCAAATTAAACACTGGACAGTTAACGGTCATGTTTGTTGATTTAGATGGGTTTAAGAAAATCAATGATGAATATGGCCATGATTTCGGGGACCAAATCTTACAGCGCTTTGGTCAATTATTAAAACAACAACTTCGAGAAGAAGACATCATTGCCCGCTATGGTGGCGATGAATTTGTGGTATTGGTTGAAAACATCCCCTTAACTAAAGCCAAGTCTATCGGACAGAAAATCATTCAAACGACTTCTCGGATTACCAAAGAAAAACTCCCTAATCATTCATCACTTGGTTGTTCTGTGGGCATCACCCAATTAACCAAGAACTCGTTATCCATCAATAGCGTGCTAAAAAAAGCGGACGACGCCTGCTACAAGGCTAAAAAAAATCATGGCAATACCATTTGGGTCGATGACAACATGACCTCTTCATTTCTTGACTGATAACCCATGACAAATAACATTGATTAATAATCAAGTAGAAATTTAAAAAAGAAAATATCCTCCTACAGCGAAGATGAGATATAAAAAAACCAAGACGCCGCCCATCCATCGTGATATCCGCTGTGTTAACATAAAAAGAGAGATTATGACCATGGTGAACAAGCAAAAAGGCAGATAGAAAATTAATGTTTGCTGATTGACCTTCACGGGTTTTATCATGGCAATAATACCTGCATTAAATAAAAAAAATGCAAAAATTGAACCGACCACATTACCAAAACTAATTTCCGCTCTTCCTTTAAGTGCTGCAGGCAATTCCCTGGCTATTTCCTCAATACTGACTAAAAAAGCAAGAATAATCATTCCGAAAAAGGTGCCGGAAAGTCCAAAATATCGAATCATGGTTTTAGATGCCATAACGATGAGCTCACTCCCCACAAGAATGGCTACTAGAGAGAAGAGAAGTAATCCTAAAGATTTCCACCGTTCTTCTTTTTTGACCGAGTCTATGGTTTCAGAAAGTTCATGAGATGGCTTGATGTCATACCCTTTTTTATGGAGCCATAAGAGGTAAAAGACTGAAAGGATAAAGCTTACAAATAAAATCAAGCCATCGATTCTCGAAAGTTCCCCATCTAATGCGAATAGCCCCCATAGAAGAATAGCTAGGTTAGGTAAAATAAGAATACGTTTTGGTGTTTGCTTAAATGTCATCGGTGCAATTAATGCGGTGATGCCAAAGGCTAGTGCAATCGCGACCATGGTGGCACCGATGATTGAACCTAAGGCAATGCCTGCCATTTCGTTAAACGCACCGACGGCTCCAATGGCTAAGTTTTCTGGGTCGAAACCAATAAAAACAACGCTGATGAAAAAAGTAGAAACTCCAAAACTGGCCGAAGTTCCCACGGCTCCTTTCACCAGTTTCTCAGCAAAACAAATCACCAATAGAAGTCCTATGATAAAGAGCCCTATGGCCAGAAAAATATTCAATTTGTTGCTCCAGCAATGGAATTAGGTGTTGCCTTTTCGAGAAAATAAAGAGTTAATTCTTGTTCTATCACTGCAACTTGTGAATAAATTCTCTAATCGCAGCCACCTTGCATCATAGCTTACTTAATCCAAATAAATAAAGCTTTGCGGAGAAAGAAGAAGCCATCCGCTCTAATTCACTAATTGAGATAATATTTTAAGCGCTTATCCTCTATCGCTTGATTTTAATTTATGTTAGCATGCTAATTATTAGTTTGTTAATTGGTTTTTGGAAATGAGGCGCTTCACTCTGTTAGTGCATGAAATTAGCCTTGGTTGGCTCTATTTGCTCGATACAATCTCAAAACAGTTGAATTTTGGTCAGGCCCATCGAGCCTGGCTATTCCCCTTCTTAAGGGTAAAAAATCCATTGCTCCTTACGCAGCATCCTACCCTCTTTGAGACGTCAATTAAGCGACTCAGAGTAGGGCAGGTCATGAATAAATCGTACTTAAAACCTGCTGGGGCAACATCCCTTGATTGTAAGAGAATCCCTATCCACCCTGTGTCCTCCAGATTGAAATGGAGAAGCATATGAAATCCGCTTACCACAAGTTGATTGGGTTAACAGGGGCAATGGCTTTATGCTCATGCACTGTTGGGCCTGATTTTGTAAGACCCTCACCATTAAGAAACCAAGCCTACACCTCTAAATCAACATATCAATTGGGCAATCAACACGTAGCACTGAAGAATAAAACGTCACGAACCTGGTGGAAAGAATTTCATTCCCCAGCGCTCAATCACCTGATGGAGCAAGGCATCCAGCATAATTATTCTCTGGCGGCCATGCGAGAATCCTTGGCACAAGCCAAAGAGTTGGTTGCGGCCTCCCAAGGCCAGTTATGGCCTCAAGCCGGGCTCAATGCGACCGTCGGAAGGCAACAATATGGTCCTGCCACATTTGGACCCGTTAATCTCCGAATTGAACCCTTTTCCTATTATCAAATAGGTCCTAATGCTTCTTATACGCTCGATGTCTTTGGTGGAACACGTCGCACCATTGAAAAGCAAAAGGCATTAGCTTTATATCAACAACATGAGCTGGATGCCGCATTTTTGACATTAACCGGTAACATCGCCACAACGTCTTTAACCCTTGCGACAATAAAAGCACGCATCGATGTACTTAAGGACATTATCCAGGATGACAAGAAAAATCTACAGCTGATTCAAAAATCCTTTAGTGTGGGTTCGTCTTCTCGAAGTGATGTTTTAAGCGCGCAAAGCCAGTTAACCAATGATGAAACTTTATTGCCCTCTCTCTATCAACAACTTCGTGTTGCACAAAACACACTCAATGTTCTTTTAGGTACACTGCCACCGCGTTCACAGAAGGATTTAGTTTTTCAGTTAAAAGACTTTACTTTGCCTAAAAAACTGCCATTAGAACTGCCATCAACGCTTGCTCATAAAAGGCCGGATATCCTCGCTGCGGAAGCGAGTTTGCATGCAGCCAGTGCGGATGTTGGAATCGCTACGGCACGTCTTTATCCCAACATCACCCTTTCTGCCACACTCTTACAGGAGGGAGTAATTCCCAGCGCTCTATCAAGTATTTCTCCTAATGCATGGAGTCTTTTGAGTAATTTAACAACTCCTGTTTTTTCTGGAGGGACATTGCGTGCACAACGCCGAGCCTCCATCCATGCCTACCAATCGGTTTTGGCTCAATACCAACACATAGTACTTAAAGCATTTTATCAAGTGAGCGACCTGTTGTATGCCTTAAAACACGATGCAGAGGAACTTGCATTACAGAAAAAAGCGGTGCTGACCGCCAAAGAGTCTCTACGTGTGGCCAGATTGAGCTTTACTGCAGGCGTGGTTGGCGTTTTAGAAGTGCTTGATGCGGAACGATTGTATGCTCAATCGCGTTTGGGCTATGTCAATGCTCAAGCACAAAGGTATCAAGACACCATTCAACTGTATCTTGCTTTAGGTGGAGGGCTCTATCCTTAAACCTCGTGCACCTTGTTTATTAGGAATCAATGAGGTGGATTAATGAACTAGCAAAAATAAGGAATGTGCAAAAAATGGGGGTCATTCGCTCTGTGAATGAATTGAAATACTTTTTCCTTTTTTAACTAAGTCAGAGAAAATTTTAGAATTAAATGAAATGAGTTACAAATCATTAGTTAACAACGGGCTATACAATATGAACGCGTTCCCTATGGTATTATATGAAACCGCAGCCACTTGGCGAAATTTACTTGATAAACGCTTAAAACCATTAGGCCTTAGCCAGGCAAAATGGCGGGCATTGCTCCTTCTCTCCATGACGAAATACCCATTGACACAAATCCAACTTGCTAAAAAGCTAGGCATTGAGGCGCCGACTATTGTCGGTTTAATCGATCGCCTCACTAAAGAAGGATGGGTGATTCGACAAGATGCAGACTACGATCGCCGCGTCAAAGTCATCTGCCTTACTGAAAAAGCCACATTGACTCTTGACCAGATACAAAATACCGCAGAGGAACTTTCTAAGGAATTACTTGCTCCTTTATCTGAAGCAGAATTAGAAGCATGTATTGCCACACTACAAAAAATTAAGAAAACCGCCGAGGAATCTTATGAATAACCCAACCCTTCTGAAGAAATCAATCCTGCACAAGTGGCGCAATAAAACGCATTCATGGAAACGTTTTCTAATCGTCTTAAGTCTCACATTAATCACCTTAGCCAGCATTTATTTCTGGACTCTTGCTCAACGGTATGTCAGTACAGAAGATGCCTATATTAATGGAAATGTAGTCCAAATTGCATCCCGAGTAACCGGCCCGGTAAAACACCTCTATGTGGAGAACAATCAATTTGTTGAAAAAGGGCAACTGCTGTTTGAGTTAGACCGCACGCCTTTTGAAGTCGCAGTGGAACAAGCTGAGGCCCAATATCTCATTGATAAGACCAATCTGCAACATGCCGAAGCCACTTCCATTCGAACCCGAGAGTTAGTCAAAAGCGAAGTGATGTCTCGTCAAGCCGGAGATGATGTTAAAGCAAAACTTAAAAGCGCCAAAGCAGCTTTGAGACTTTCAGAAGCCAAACTCAAAGAAGCCAAATTGAGACTATCCTATGCCCGTGTGCTCGCTCCAACAAGTGGTTGGGTGAGCAACCTGTCTCTCAGGGTGGGCAATGTCGTTTCAGAAAACCAGCCCCTGTTTGCGATGATTGATGACACCACCTTTTGGGTGGATGCTAATTTTAAAGAAACAGAACTGGAACACATCCAACCAAATCAACGAGCAACCATTAAAATCGACATGTATCCCCATAAACAATTCATTGGGGTGGTCAACAGCATTAGCGGTGGAAGCGGCACGGCGTTTTCATTAATGCCACCACAAAATGCCACTGGAAACTGGGTCAAAGTAACACAACGCGTCCCTGTCCGCGTGCAAATCATCAAACCGGACTCCCAATATCCTTTGCGCCTGGGCACTTCAGCCAAGGTATCCATCGATTTACAGTCCAAGCAAGTGAGTAAAACCTCATGAATAATCCTTCGGACTCTTTATCCGCCTCACAACGCTGGATAATTACCGTAGCCATCATGGCAGCTACCCTGATGCAAGTATTGGACACGACCATAGTTAATGTCGCACTGCCTCATATGCAGGGTTCATTAGGCGCAAGCCCCGATGAAATAACCTGGACCTTAACCAGTTATTTAGTAGCTTCTGCCATTTTCATGCCTTTAACCGGTTATTTTACAGATAGGTTTGGCCGAAAAGCCTACCTTCTTTTATCAATTATAGGGTTTACCCTTACCTCCGCTTTGTGTGGTGCAGCAACCTCTATCGTACAAATGGTGGTATTTAGATTGCTTCAAGGCATTTTTGGTGCTGGGTTGGTTCCTTTATCCCAAGCCATTTTGACTGACATTTTTCCAGATAATGAACGCGGTAAAGCCATGGCCATTTGGGGTATGGGCGTCATGGTAGGCCCTATCTTAGGTCCGTCGCTGGGTGGGTATCTTACTGACATTGCCAGTTGGCGATGGACATTTTATGTCAATATTCCATTTGGGATTGCGGCAACACTGATGGTATTCCATTTTGTTCCGGATACTCTTAAAAAGGAACGCAAGATGGATTGGATTGGCATGATACTCATTGCGTTGGCAGTAGGCTCCATTCAATATGTTCTTGATCGCGGCAATCAAATGGATTGGTTTGCCGCCTTGGATATTCGCACTGCCACATTTTTAGGTCTCATCAGTTTATGTGGATTCATAGCGTACAGCATCAAAAACAAATCCAATGCCCTCTTTGACCTTTCTATTTTTCAAGATCGTAATTTTGTTCTTTCCAGTCTATTACTGGCCATCTTGGGATTGGGTATGTATGGAACAATGGTTATCCAACCCCAAATGCTACAAGGTTTACTGAATTATCCCGTTTTAATCGCAGGATTAATCATGGCGCCCCGCGGGATTGCCAGTATGTTCAGCATGATGATTGTTGGTAAATTAATTAATCAAGTTCAACCTCGCTGGTTAATTTCGATAGGAGTGTTACTCAGTGCTTCCGGGATTTATATCACGACTCATTACTCCCAAGAGGTTAGTCTAGCCTGGCTCATTTGGCCATTAATACTCCAAGGATTTGGATTGGGCTTGATTTTCGTTCCATTATCCTCTGTAGCATTTTCAACCTTACCGGTTTCTTCTCGTGCCGAAGCGGCTGGACTGTACAGCCTATTACGTACCATAGGCTCTTCTGTAGGGATTTCCATTACTATCACCTTCTTAAGTCGCCACACTCAAATGGCCTGGAATCAAATCGCAGGCTCAATTCAACCCTACAATCCAGCATTAATGGAATACCTACGCCCCTGGCATCTTAAAGCCACGGATCCACAAGCCGCTGCCTTATTATTGAATGAGCTAGGTAAACAATCGCTAATGCTCTCTTATATCAATACATTCGCGTTTATCATGTGGAGTTTTCTGATTATGTTACCTTTTGTATTATTGTTGAAACAAAATAATTCGCCAGCTACCTCTATTGTCAGCGAGTGAGGCGGCTCATTTCTCTTTCGTTGATTGTGAGCAAACAAAATGGCTTTGAAAAGCGGAATTGGATACATATTTTTATAGTCCATTACCTATGGTTCTCTAATAAAAGAGTAATGGTCATTGTTTGGTTATGTAATTCACAATTGCCAACGGTCAATGGTGACAATTCACCATAAGAGTAAAAGCCAATTTGAGTTGATCCCTTGGGCATTGATTGCAATGTAGTTTCTGTTTCTTCCTCAGTGCGCTCACCTAATAGTAGTCTTCTGCCAACACAACTAATATCAATTGCCAAAACGGGCTCTTCTTTTAAGTCCCTATTTTCAAAAAGAAGATTATTAGCGCTTTCACTTGCATCATTCGCACTTTCAATGAGTCTATCAAAATTGGCACGCATTAATCGAGCATGGTATCCTTGAGGTACGTCTCCAGCAAAAACTAAGGATTGGCTGTTTTCATCAATACCCAAAATAGTGCGTACAATATACTGAGAATCTGGATCAAAATAATTACGGATAGCAAGTGGGTAAAGCAAACCAGAAGCCGGTAATTCAGAAGCCCTCTCACCAAGATAAGCTTTATAGAGTTTTAATGCCGGTTGATGGTCTAATTCATAAAGAATATTTCCTTTAGAGTGGGTAATGAATCTTTCTGGACCAAAAATATCCCAACCGCCTTGCGACCCATATCCTATGTGGATTTGCTCGCCATAAAACCCTATGGCTGCAATGCAGTGGTCAACGATTTGTCCTTCATAGATAAGCCAGGTATTTTTAAAATCAGCACCGTCACCAGCAAGTCCTCCAGTAATAATGACTTCTTTAGCTGAGTGTTTGTTTAAGCCCTTGATTAATTCGGAACCATTAACATGTAAGCCGTCAGACAAAATAAAAATACCCTTGGGTTTCTGATGTTGATGCAATAATTTTGCCAATTGGGCACCGGCCTCGTAAGAATCTTCAGTTCTTTTTACTTCAGCCTTTGCGAGCTGTAGTTTTGTGGATTCAAATTGAACCACAGCAACGGAAATACTGTTATCAAAAATATTAGGCCCCAAAATTTCCCCTGCGGTGGAACAACCTATGATTTTTGATTTTTTATAAGCTTGGGCTAATTGTTCAATTGGTTTTGCATTATTTCTAAAGTTTGGACTGGCAAAAACTAAAACGAATGTACTTTCGGAGTCCAGTTCAGGAAATTTCTGAATGCTCCATCCCAGATTTTGGATGTATTGAAAAGATTGAATTTTCATTATACTAATGTCATTTCAATTTAACTTTCGAATAATCAATTATAGCCCATTTTAAAATATATTAATAAAATGAGATATTCAAAATTAGATATTCGAAAGACCCTTCGGTAACATTCACTTATGAGGCAATAGGCGAACCCCACTTGCAGGAATTGCGGGTTGCTGATTTGCTTAAGATGTAATCCAAACCATCTATTTTTCCCAAAATTAATTCTTCTGTTAGATTAAAATAATAAGTCTGTACTTGATACCCACGTAGTTAAGAAAAACCAATCGACACACACAATGCAAATGATAAAAAAACTTTCTATGACATCCAAATACCTGAATTTTTAAATTTAAAGTTTACGGCATATTGGTACAATGATACTTATTTAAAACAACACTTAAGAGAATACAATTCCAAAGGCGAACCAGTTATGTTTTTTAAAAGAAACAATGACACCGACTTGAAGGGAGTCATGATAGAAAATGCCTTTATAAAAGGAAATGAAAATTATTATCTTTTTCTTGGATTTGAAATCGATACTAAACTTACAAAAAAAGACACACCTTCAATTGTATTTCCAGGAGGATTTGAACATACCACAATTAGCTTAGACCACAAACAAGATACATCTTTCTTGACGCTAACATACTCTACAAATGAAAACTATTATAATTTAATTAACGAAATAGGCACCGTAGACATTCAATATCCTCTTTTTTAAAGCAAATTATGTATAAAAAATGACGTAGTTTCATAGATTTGACCACGTCACCTATGATTTATTACCGCCATCTACAAATTAACCCAATCTGCGCCAATGAATTGAAACATGCTTTACTAAAGTCCGTTGAATGCGCTGTAAAGGATATTTAATCTTTAATATACTCTGAATTCAGTTCATCTTCGTATATAATTCACGCCCTGTTATGACTCGGGTATATAACGATCACTATGGACAGAATATTAACTATTTCTTTACTCATTTTTATTCACATTTCCACGGCATGTGCAGAATTAACCAAAAAATACATTAGTCATAATGTAGAAGATTTTAATAGCACAATAACTGCGACAATGAATCGAACAAACTTTGATGAATGTAAAAGTCTTGGAAGAGAGTTTGTTGCAGATTTTAATAAAGCACACAAAACATTTCTCGATGGTCAATACATCAAAGCAACTATTAATGTATTAAATATTGTAGAAAAGCAAATGAGTCATATGGATTTTCTTTAAGTCTAACTCTTGCGAACAGCAATCAGCTTTAACCGCAGTTGCTTTTCAATTTCAAGCACAGCAAAAAACAGTGCGCCGGTTAGAACGACGAGTACGCCATCCCCAAAGGGGATACTTTCAGTAACAAATATGGTTTGTAAAGGAGCGAAATAGGTGATTGCAAACTGTGCCACAGTAATCACAATGACCGCCATCCAAACCACTTTGGTCCCTTGTACTGCGTTCCATGTGAGTGATGTTCCATAAATATTGCGAATATAAAACAAATGAAAAATCTCAAGAACAACCAGTGTGTTTAATGCGATTGTGCGTGCCAACTCAAGCGAGTAACCGCGATCGAGCGCATAAAAATAGAGTCCAAAGACGCCACAAATAAAGAGAATAGAAACCAGAAGCATATGCCATACCAAGCTGCCGGTCAGTAAAGGCTCGTTTCGAGGGCGTGGTGGTCTTTGCATGGTCCCTTCTTCGGTCGGCTCAAAGGCCAGGGCAATGCCAAGAGTCACTGCGGTAATCAGGTTGATCCATAAAATTTGAATCGGCGTTACCGGCAAGCTTAGACCTAACAGCAGAGCCAGGATAATCGTCATTGACTCACCCGCATTGGTGGGTAAAGTCCAGCTAATCACTTTTTTAAGATTATCATAAACAGTACGGCCTTCACGTACAGCGGCTACAATGGAAGCAAAATTATCATCCACCAGTACAAATTCAGCCGCCTCTTTGGCGACTTCACTGCCTTTTCTCCCCATAGCAATTCCTGCATCTGCTCGTTTTAACGCAGGCGCATCATTGACCCCATCGCCGGTCATGGCCACAGTCATTCCATGTGATTGCAATGCCATCACCAGCCTTAGTTTATGTTCAGGACTTGTTCGGGCAAAAATATCGGTTAGCAATACAGCATTTCTGAGTACGGCGTCATCCATGTTATCCAAATCAATGTCTGTTAATACCTTATCCAAATTTTTAAGTCCTATTTGCCGGCCAATAGCAACCGCTGTACTGGCATGATCGCCTGTGATCATTTTTACTTGAATGCCCGCTGTATGGCATTCTGCCACTGCTGCAATGGCTTCAGGTCTGGGCGGATCAATCAGTCCAACCATCCCAAGTAACGTGAGATTCCCTTCAACATCAGCGAACTCCAAAACGATATGTTCTGGCTTTATTTTTCTGACAGCAAAAGCGAGGATGCGCTGTCCACTTGCTGCAATCATTTCCATCTGCTCTTTCCAGTAAGACTCATTTAATGGCTCTGTTCCACCCCAGTCTGTTTGTTGAACTTGACACATACCCAAAATCTGCTCAGGAGCTCCCTTCACCATGACCATCGCATGATTGAAATGGTCGTGGTGAAGAGTTGCCATGAAGCGATGCTTGGCATCAAAAGGAATGATATCGGTACGCCTCCAGGATTCGTTTTCCTCTTTAAGGACAAGTCCCGTCTTACCTGCAAAGGTTAACAAAGCGCCCTCCATAGGGTCCCCATCCACAGACCAACATCCTTCATGTTCACGAAGCATGGCGTCATTGCAAAGAATTGCTGCATGGGCCAGTTTTTTCAGTACAGGGTGCTCGTTATGATCAATGATTTGTTCATTCAACATCAGGGCACCGACCGGCTCGTAACCGGTGCTGTCGAGAGTAAATAGGTGGCTGCTGGTTATAACCGAAGACACGGTCATCTCATTTAGAGTGAGGGTACCTGTTTTATCCGTACAGATAACCGATACCGCGCCTAAGGTTTCAATGGCAGGTAGTCGACGTACAATGGTATGTCGTCGCGCCATAGCCTGCACACCAATAGCTAAGGTAATTGAAAGAACGGCAGGAAGACCTTCCGGGATAGCCGCAACCGATAAACCAACCACGACCATAAACAATTCAACAAACGGGTGATGTTGAACAAAATACCCATACGCAAGAAGGAGTGCCGCAATCAATAAAATGAACAAAGTCAGCCATTTTGCAAACAGCCCCATTTGTAGGACTAAGGGTGTGGTTAAAGACTCTACTTTTGACAATAGCCCACTAATATGTCCAATTTGAGTGGATGAGCCTGTGGCCACCACAATGCCTTTGCCCTGACCATTGGTTACCAGGGTCCCACTAAATGCCATACAAGTCCTGTCACCTAATACGGCATTTCTTGGGACTGAATGAATGTGTTTTTCAACCGGAATGGATTCACCAGTTAAGATGGCCTCCTGGATGGTGAGTCCATGAGATTTTATTAAGCGTACATCGGCAGGAACTTTATCTCCTGCTTCCAGCAAAACAATATCGCCTGGCACAAGCTCCTCACCAGCAATACGCCGTCGTTCGCCATCCCGTAATACGGTAGCCGTAGGGGACAGCATTTTCCGAATCGCGTCCAGTGCTTTTTCTGCTTTTCCTTCCTGGATAAAACCGATTAGGGCATTGATGATGACGACTGCTAAAATAACGCCAGTATCTATCCAATGTTGCAAGAGTAAAGTCACCAGAGCAGCCCCTAGTAACACATAGATGAGGATGTTATGAAACTGGAGCAAGAAGCGAAAATAAACATTTTTTCTTTGAGGTTCCGGTAAACAATTGAGGTCATAACGTTTTAATCTGTTTTTCGATTCGTCCTCGCTTAAACCGAATTCTGATGTAGTATTTAATGTCGCGAGAATTGCTTCTGCTGACTGCTCATGCCAGCAGAGCTCTGGGATGTTGTTTTTTGATTCCACCATGGTCCTCTTTTCCCTGATTAATAGGCTTTTACTGGGGATACAAAACCTTGTGGTTTTAATGCCAGTAACGAGCAATCAATGTCTTGCAAGATGTTTTCCGCAGTATTGCCAATCATAAATCCAGATATCCCGGTGCGTGCGACGGTGCCCATCACCAAAATATCGATTCTTTTATGGGTTATGATGGCGGGGATAACCTCTTCTGGTTGTCCTTTCAGATGGTCAATTTGGTATGCTCCAGAAATTTGAGACCGTTTAATGAGCTCTTGCAAGAGCAATCCATGAACATGTTTTTCTTCAGCGACTATTCTATCTAATTCTTCTTTAGATATTTTTAACCACACACTATCCCGTAAGTAACTTTCCAGCGCAAATTCCCAACAGGAAATAATACTTAATTTACCCTGATAACGGACGTTTAATGAATGAGCAACTTCTAATAAGCGAAGCGAAAGGTCCAGGGCTTCTGCTTCTTCATCTTTGGGATCAATAGCCACTGCAATGCGAATATCCTGTTGCGTGTGCTTAAGCGGACGATAAAGAAACAAGGCACAGGGGCATTTGCGCAATAGTTCCATGTCCAGTGCTTTAAAGCCTTTCATACCTTCTCGTGTTTCCGCTTCTTTGATGAGAAGATCATGTGAATTTTTAAGGACATGGCGAATGATTCGGATGTCAGGTGTTGTGCGGGCTTGGGGAGCAATGGAACAGCCAACCGACTTAAGGCTTTTCTGTTGTTCTTAATGGCCTTAACTCACCACGTTTTACCTCATCTGGCATGGCAAAGGAATATCGTCCGAGCATATTAATATGACCATATCCATATGCGGACAGTCTGGCTACATCTTCATCGTATACGGGGAAGCCTTCTTGTCGTAATTGATTAATGGCAGCATCCATGTAAATAGTGTTCCAAAGTGTAATGATATTTAAAACCAGTCCAAGGGCACCTAACTGATCTTCTTGCCCTGCACGATACCGCTGATGAAGTTCTCCTCGCTTACCATGAAAAACAGAACGACCTAAACTGTGTCTGCCTTCGCCCAAATTTAGTTGTACCAAAGTCTGACGACGGAATGACTCATCATGAAGATAATTGAGCATGTGGATAGTTTTGTCAATTCGCCCAATTTCGGCAATTGCTTTGGCTAAACGAGTTGGTTTATCAGCAACTTGAAGAGTGCGCATAATGCCTTCTGCGGGAACTCTCCCGAGTTTTAATGAAGCCAATAAACGTAAAATATCATCCCACTCAGGAGGAACAAGATTTATATTTATACGACTTTTTGCAAGTACATTGAGCTTTCCATAATCAGCCAACGGATCAATCCGCCAGAATCTAGCACCACCCATATCAGCCAATCGCGGACTGAAACGAAGTCCCAACAAACGAAACAGTCCAAATACAATATCACTGTATGCGCCTGCATCTGTCATGATCCGCGTTGGCTGTAATTCCGTCTGTTGCTCAAGAACAACGCCTAACAATATTAGGCTATCACGTAAAGTGCCAGGTACTGTTACAGCATTTAAGCCAGTTCGTTGATTAGAGATTAGATTGTACCAAGTGACACCACGACCTGATTTAAAATATTTTGGATTTGGAGCAGCGTGCACTGTTCTAACCGGTACAACGAAGCGCATGCCATCAGCCGATGCAATATCGCCTCCGCCCCATTTCTTAGCTAATGGAATTTGATTTTGAGCAGAAACTAAAATGGCATTGACCGCCATTATCGTTTCATTTCGAATATAATTTTGATCAACCCATACCAATCTATCTCTTTTTAAAGCAGGTATGTCCTCACGAACAAACGGTTCTCGTCCAGTATTGCAAGCGTCTGCTAGCAATTCAGCACATAAACTGATTAATAGATCCTCAGCACGCGCACTTCCTTCATTGATGTGGGTAAATCCATCCGCAAATCCAGTACGTGTGGCTATCTCAAGTACCATCTCGGGTAAATCGACACGTGGTAATTTGGCTTTTACAGCAGCTCTCAATGCTTTTAATGATGGAGGCTCATCAAGTGCATCAAGCTGAGTTAGAATCAGCTCCTCATTACCCTTAACTGTTTCAAATCGAACAGCAGGGTTATTATCAATATTTGCAGCAACTAACCGATACACTTGATGTAGTTCATCTGTAAGGCTTGTTATGGCTAACATTGGGTCAATTGTTAAATTTAATGAGCGGCAAATCATAGGACGTATTGCCTCCCACTCTGAGCCAGAATAAAGATTGGCTCTTGGATCAGCATACCGCCAACTCGGACTTATGAACACATCCCTATGTTTCAGTGCCGATTGCAATTTATCAAGAACACAAAATATATATGCTGTTCGGTCAATTGTAGTTCTATTGCTATCCCGGCCAGTTATTGATGTTATTAATGCAAGCTCTTTATTATTTGCGTTTTTTTGAACTTCCTTCATGTTTAAAATGGATTTTTTCAATTTCTCAACTTGAGATTGTTTTTTCTCTGGTACAACGATTTCCTTAATTTTTTTATTGATAAGGTCAGCATATAAAAGTTTATCGTTATGCAAAATGATACCATCTTGGGTTTTTACAAGTTTCTTTATGACGCGATAAGTGGGTCGTGGTTCGTCTTGTGGCCAATTGATAACGCTACATTCATTTTTAATAACAATATTACGTTTCCATGATGTTCCAATAATCTCCATTGGCGGTTCATCCGTTTGTTTTCCCTTTAACCATTCAAGACTGGCAAGAAGAGGTTTTCCCGCTTGATTACTATCAAAATTTATTACTCGAAGGAGCGAAGGTAAAAATTTCTGAACTGTTTTTTCCTTTTGTTCAAGCTCATGATAAAACACATTACTTGGCGGCCTGATTAAGGCAGTGGCATTTTCAACTGCAGATACAAGCGCTTCATGACCTACTGTTGTATAAATTGTGTCCCGAATTTCATGATCACATAATTCTGTATTCAGTAGTAATTTACATGCATCGACCAATGTGGCTGTAGCTTGATCGAGATCTTTAAGAGTTCGCAGTCGTGTATTTTTATTTTCTTGCTTGGCCTTTGAGAATAAATCACGCAATACCATACTGAGCACGTCCAGAGAATCATCTTGGGAGTCTGACTCAAAATGATTCGCAAAAGCAACGAGCGTCGCCATTTTACGCTCAAACGGCAAGCGGTTGATGGCTGTAATTTTTGCCGTATTAGCAAAGCGTGCAAGTGTTGCTATTTTACAGGCGGGGATGCGGTACAGTGGTAATTCAACACTAATGTTGCGGGCAGACTCAACCCGTTTTAATGCTTGCACAAGAGCTGTGCTACTGATGCTAACCGGACCTTTACGCAGTTTATCAAGCAATGACAGATGTTCGTCATCCTCTACCACCAAGAGGTCATTCAGTTTTTCCTGTTGTGATGCGCTTAAATTTTTAATCAACATTCGCCATAAGCGAGACTCCATCCTGGAGCGAATTTCTGCAACAAAACGCTCAAGAACTGTAATACCTGGTAACAATATTTTGTTGGTCGATAGCCAACCCACTGCATGATCAAAAAGCACTCCAGGTCTGTCAGTACCAGTCCAGCATAGTGCACATAATATGCGACCAAGACGATAACGACTACCTTTTTCAGCAAATTCTATATAGCCATAACGCGCTCGAATTTCAACAGCATGACGCCAACGCTGCTCACTTTTCATGTACATTGATATGCAACTTTCAGGATCATTAACCTTGATTTGAATAGCAACTCGCTCAATTACCACACGAGGAATCTGATTCAAGTCGGAAATAAAAGCTCCAATAAATCGAACTGTTGTCAGCTGTAATGCATAACCTAACCTGCTGAAGTCACCACGCTTGTTTGCAATCCACTCCATATCCTGATCATCGAGGAAAAAAAGGCTATCTACGATATCTGGTGGTAGGTCAGTAGGATATTTAGCGTAATTGTCACATTGTACTGGGGAGAGAAAACTAACAGGCATGTTTATCCAAAATCAATAGGTGTTGTTGCTAAACTTAGAAGTTTTGCAACGGAATTTGAATGCCTTTATTTAAAGGTTTAAATTCGTTGCAAAAATCAGATGCAAAAGTCTATTGTTTTGCGATATGATTTGCAAATAAAATATTAGGGATTAGTTATGAAAATTGGGTATGCTCGCGTTTCAACCACGGATCAAAATTTAGAGTTGCAATTAGTTGCACTAAAAGAAGCTGGTTGTAAACGTATCTATCAGGAAAAAATTTCTGGTGCAAAAAGAGATCGTCCAGAATTACAACGATTACTTGATCAGCTTCGACCTGAAGATGTAGTCGTTGTTTGGAAATTGGATAGATTGGCGCGTTCAACCCAGCATTTATTAGAATTAATAGACTGCATAAGAACAACAGAGGCTTCCTTTTGTTCGCTTTCCGAGCCTTGGGCAGATACCACTTCTCATGCCGGTAAAATGATCATGACCGTATTCGCAGGTATTGCAGAATTTGAGCGTGACTTAATTCGTGAACGTACTGGTGCGGGTCGCGCAGCTGCAAAGCAACGTGGAGTTCGTTTTGGACGACCTGAAAAAATGAATAAAGAACAAAAGTCATTGGCCAAGCGGCTTTTGCAAGAAGATAAATCGGTAAGTGAGATTGCAAAAACGTTTAATGTCCATAAAGCAACAATTTATCGTTTACAACAAGAATAATTCACTACAGATCCCCAATCCTATGGTATTCTTAATATTAAGAATTATTTATTAATGATAACATCTGGTATGGTTTGAGTTAATTTTTATGGATAAAGAATGATCAATATAAAATATGGATTTGGAAAAGAAGTATTGTATTCATTTGATGATGCAATTAAAAAAGTTACTGAAGAACTGCAAAAAGAGGGATTTGGAGTTCTTACAAATATAGATGTGTCAGCAACTTTGAAAAAAAAATTAAATAAAGATATGCCTCCCTATCAAATTCTTGGTGCATGCAATCCGCAATTTGCCCATCATGCTTTAGAAAAGGAGCCATCTATAGGTTTGCTTCTACCATGTAATGTGGTTGTACGCCAGGATGATATAGGCAAAGTGCATATTGAATTTATGGATCCAAAATCAGTATTAGAATTGGTCGGCAATCCTGAGATCAATCTGGTCGCTGGAGAAGTAAGACAAAAACTGGAGAGAGTATTAAGCGCATTGTAATGCGCTCATCTACAGTTAAGATTTTAACATGCGAAGACCACTTGCAATAACAATAAGCTCACTTATTTCATGGGCTAAAACTGCTATTGGCAACGTAAAATAGCCAGTTACCGCCCCGACAATAAGAGAGCTAATAACAATTATAGATAGTCCTAAATTTTGTAAAATTATATTCCAGGTTCGATGACTAAACTCGATGAGATAAGGTAATTTTAATAAATTATCACCCATTAATGCTACATCCGCAGTTTCTAATGCAACATCGGTTCCAGCGGCGCCCATTGCAACTCCTACATGTGCTGCTGCAAGTGCTGGAGCATCATTTACTCCATCGCCAACCATCATTACCTTACCGTAACGTCTTTCCAGTTCCTCAATTTTTCGTGTCTTATCTTCTGGTGATAAATCAGAGAATACTTCATCTACACCTGCTTGAACTCCAATTGACGCGGCAGTTATCGAGTTATCTCCAGTGAGCATAACAACACGCTCAATACCCATCAATTTTAGGGACGATACCATCTGCCTTGCTGTAGATCTTAGAGGATCAGTAATTGCAATTAAACCGAGAATTTCCTTATCTGTTCCTACTAATACGACAGTCTTTCCAACGGTCTGTAATTTATTTATTTCTTGAATTACAGTTTCTACCAATAGACCCATATCAATAAATAATTTTGGATTGCCAATATAAAATTGTTCTCCATTTATAAAACCCTGAACCCCTGAACCAGTCAATGACTTAAAATGTTCAACAGGTTTATATGCAACACTTTCTGCCTTTGCTTGTTGTAAAATGGCATGTGCCAGTGGATGCTGGGAACGCGATTCAAGGGTGGCAGCTACATTTAATATTTGGTTCTGAGTATAATTATTTAACGAAATGATATCGGTGACCTTGGGTTGTCCTTGTGTTAAGGTTCCTGTTTTATCAAGCGCAATAACCTTTATTTGAACCAATTTTTCTAAATATATCCCACCCTTAAGTAATATTCCGTTTCGACTGGCTGTACCAAGAGCAGCTACAAGGGTAATTGGGATAGAAATTACTAAAGCACATGGTGCAGCTGCAACAATAAACACCGTTGCACGTAGCACCCATTCTTGCCAATGCAGCCCAAATAGAGGAGGTAGGGTAGCTATTAGTACCCCTGCTAAAAGAACGAATGGACTGTAGAGATTGCCAAAACGCTCTATAAATCGTTGACTGCGACCTTTTTTATCCTGTGCTTTTTCAACAAGAAAAATAATACGAGATAACGTGTTCTCAGCAAATTTTTTGGTAGCGCGAATAGTAAGAGTCCCCTCGCCGTTAATAGTTGCAGAAAATACTTTATTTCCCACAAATTTCTCAACAGGAATTGATTCACCCGTGATAGGCGCTTGGTTTACACTAGAATGTCCAGATATGACCTCTCCATCTGTAGCGATGCTTTCACCAGGACGAACAATAAACTCATCTCCAATTTGAATGTCTTCTAAAGGTATTAGGAACTCGCTATTATTACGTCGGACTAATGCGGATTTTGGGGCAAGTTCCATCAATACTCTGATAGCATGTCGCGCCCTTTCACCAGCATAACCCTCTGCTGCTTCAGAAATAGAATATAAAAAAACCAGTGTTGCCGATTCTGCCCATTGTCCCATCACACCAGCAACAATAGCAGCGGTAGACATCAAAAACTCAATACCGATTTCATGTTCTTTGAAAAATTCTTCTATAGCTTCCCGTGCGAAATAATATCCACCAATTAACACCGCGCCTATGTAAAACCCGTTAGCAATTATCCTTGGTAGTGTCAAATATGAGCCTACAAAACCAATAGTTAATAATATACCGGCTATTGCTGCCGTAATGACTTTAGGATTATGCCACAGTTTGGGCATTGGTTCTTTGTGAGAAGGACAAGTGGAGCAGCCCATTTATTTATACCCCTTATTCATAGTTTTCTTCAGAGCCGTAATGTTAAAGCGTCATTGTTACCTAAAAATAAAGGTTTTTAAAGAATTCATCATAGATATTGAATAAAACAATAAAACTATTTGTTCTATTATAGGTAATTTGAAAACTTAATTACTAATGATGAAAAAAATTGGTTATCTATCTGTATTCAATGAAAATACTTGAACAACTTCACAGTTTACAATCCTATAAAATGAAACATACCGAATTATAGATATTAAAAGACCAATATAGTCCTTAAGTCGGTTGGCTGTTCCATTGCTCCCCAAACCCGTTGTGCCACAATCCACTTCAATATCGATGGGAATTTTCTTTTTAGATACCCCAAGCCCTGATTTGGCCAATTGAATGGCTTTGTTCATTTTGTCAATCAATGATGCTTCATAAGAAGTTTTGTACTCACTAAGCGTATCAGGAAAAGGAGGGCAGGTAATTAAAATATGAAGCTGTGCCTCGTTTTTAGAAGCTAATTTTAACGCCAGCTGTAAGGCTTCTGTTTCGTTCTTAATTCCATGGCTAACGAATAAAATGTTATGAAATCGGTGCATTACTTATTCCTCCTTGAAAGGGCTGGAGCAATGTTTCAAAATCGTATTTGAACCGCAATTGCTCCTTGCTTTTTACATGTATTGGCCGCCATTGACATCCAGATTAGCTCCAGTGATAAAACTCGATGCAGGGGATGCCAAAAAAGCAACGGCCTCTGCAACATCTTGCGGAAGTCCCAAGCGCCCTACCGGTATGACTGAAATTATAGTATTTAAAACGTCTTCTCGCATTTTGCGAATCATGGGCGTTTCAATATAGCCTGGCGAAATAGTATTCACCGTAATGCCTTTGCTGGCTACTTCAAGCGCCAGGCTTTTGGTAAAGCCAAACAATGCGGCCTTGGTTGCTGCGTAATTGCATTGCCCAAACTGACCCTTACGTCCATTAATTGAGGAAATAGAGATAATACGTCCATACCCTTTCTCAAGCATGGCAGGTAGTGTATTTCGCGTCATGTTAAATACACTGGTGAGGTTCGCATTCACTACACTTTTCCATTGCTCTGGCGACATCTTTTTTAAACTGGAATCCTGAGTCACACCTGCATTGTTAACCAATACGTCAATACGACCGTAGCGTTCCATAACCAGTGATACCAGCTGTTCACAATCATTAAACCGCGCAATATCCGCATACAGTATATCAATTTCAAATCCTGCTTGTTGTTGCTCTTTTTGCCATTGAATTGCTTCTTCATGATTGCCGTTTTTGAAGTAGCAGGCAATCACAGAATAGTCTGTTGCTAATCGTTGACAAATAGCGCTACCAATACCTCCTGTACCACCAGTAACAATTGCTATCTTTTTCTCCATGATTATTCTCCTTAATTAAATTGGTTTGTCCCTATAGAAAAATACTTTGTTATCGTTTGATTGAGGCCATTTTTAACATTAAAAATCCAGTGAGTCCTGATATAAACGAACCAAGCACTACGCCCATTTTAACCATGGGCATTAAGCTTGAATCATTGTTTTGGTAAGCCAAAGAACCAATAAACAAACTCATGGTAAAGCCAACGCCGCAAATAAGTGCAATGCCATAAACTTGAGCAAGATTCACCTTATCTGTCTTAAGAAGTTTTTTGAACTTAACAAAATAGCCCAAAGATAAGAAAATACCCAATTGTTTTCCAAGAAACAATCCTAGCCCAACGCCTAAAACCACTGGGTGGGTAAATATTGAGAAATCAAGCCCTATAAAAGTGATCCCTGCATTAGCAAAGGCAAACAAGGGAAGAATGAAAAAGACAACCCAATGATGCAAACCGTCTTCTAGGCGCGTCAGCATCGATTCCTTGCCTACATCAGGGATGGTCATGGCAATCACAATCCCGGCAAGGGTTGCATGAACGCCAGATTTTAATACGGCGATCCACAGAGCTACCCCAAAAAGCATGAATACTGAAATGCGGCGACATTTAAAATAATTTAAGCCAATCAAAATCAGGGTAAACAATAATGCCAGTGAAAAAGAAAAAAGCGATAACTTTGCAGTATAAAACAGCGCAATAATAACAATGGCTGCCATATCATCAAAAATGGCGATGGCAGTGAGTAAAATTTTGAGTGAAAAAGGTACACGTGAGCCTAAAAGAGAGACGATTCCTAGAGTAAATGCAATATCGGTAGCGGTAGGGATTGCCCATCCTTTTAGATAGACTGGATTATGAGCATTAAAGAAAGCAAAGATTAAAGCGGGAAAGAGCAAGCCACTTAATGCCGTAAGGGCTGGAGCCAGTAGATTGGTTTTATTACTCAAAATTCCCCGATTGATTTCCCGTTTAATTTCAAGGCCAATCAATAAGAAATATACAGCCATTAATCCATCATTGATCCATAGAATTAGCGGTTTTTTTATGGAAAGATTCCCAACAGAAACACTGCCATTAATATGCAAAAAATGCTCATAACCAATACGATAAGGGGAATTGGCAACGATTATCGCAAGCACTGCAGCAATAAATAATAGGATACCACCAAGAGTTTCCAGGTTATAAAAGGAATCCGATTTATTCATCAATTGATTGTATAAGTGACTAAAAACCAAGTGTACTTGGTGTTGTCGTTCGATACAATTCTGCAGAACATTTTCTTTAATCAGGATTCTGGTGATGCATGGTCATTCATATCCTCCGGAATTTTCATGATTTTTTATAAATAGAGTTCTGTGTTTTTCATAGCAACCAATCGATTGCCTCCTGTCCAAATAAAAAAATTTTATATTGGTGTTGCGTATTTATTTGTCAATGCTATGCTCATAAGGTAAATCATACGATTTACGTTTTTTGATGGGCAACAACACCGTGAGTGAACATAAAATATTGGGTCAATATGGGAATTGAATCAGTTAAAATGTTTAACCAATTGGCTGAAGATTATGATGGTTGGTTTGATAGTCATCCAGGTGTTTTTCAATCGGAACTTGAAGCCTTAAAGAAAGTCACCCCTCAATCAGGAGAAGGACTTGAGGTGGGCGTTGGTTCTGGACGATTTGCTGCCGCATTGGGTATAAAAACAGGCATCGATCCTTCTGTTCAATTAAGTCATTTCGCTAAATTAAGAGGTATTGATGTATTCGAAGGGGTTGCTGAATCATTGCCTTTCCAGGAACAGCAATTTGATTTTGTCTTATTCAATACGGCGTTATGTTATGTTGACTTGCCGTTAGTAGCACTTCTCGAAGCAAAACGAGTCTTAAAACCTAATGGGAAGATTATCATAGGCATGATTGATAAACATTCGATGCTTGGACAGCAGTACGAAGCCACAAAACAAGACAACCCATTTTCTCAATATGCTCACTTTTATTCAGTATCCGAGATTCTTGAATTGCTTCATGAAATTCATTTTACAGAAGAGGCAATTAATCAAACACTATTTGCTCCTATTGATACCATCATAACAGCAGAAGAGAGCAAACCAGGTTATGGAGAAGGCGGGTTCATTGCACTATCCGCCGGCATGTCTCCCTTTTCTTATTGAAGGTTTATTAGCAAGT
The DNA here is from genome assembly GCF_977063395.2 of Legionella nigrisilvae. Classification (NCBI taxonomy): domain Bacteria; kingdom Pseudomonadati; phylum Pseudomonadota; class Gammaproteobacteria; order Legionellales; family Legionellaceae; genus Legionella; species Legionella nigrisilvae. The sequence continues at coordinate 108,028 of NZ_CDRUGZ020000045.1, read as the reverse complement.
CTTGCATCGACCAATCAGCAGATTGAGCGTGAAGACCCACTAAAAAAGTATTGAATCGCTTTGTAAAGACGCTACGCGGCTTGTTTTTCTTGTATTATCGCAACATCCCCTTGGACACACTATACTTTTTAATAGGATTTGAACAAAGAACAGAGGACTAATGAATTATTCTTTTCGTTTTCTTGTTGCAGAAGCATCTTTTCCTGCTCGCATTATTATCCGAAATCAATTAATGCAGCTTGGACAACACGTGGATATCGTTCCCTCAATTGAAGACACTCTGATGCAAATTACATCTAAAAGCTATGATATGCTTTTAATTGATAGCTACTTGTACTATTCACAAGGTGACTATGATTGGACTGCATTGATAAAAAAACACCACCCATTTACTACAGCTCCAGTGATTGCACTAATCTGCGAACATCCACCGATAAAAAATGAAATGGGAAGCCCTCACTTGTGTAGTTTTAGAAAACCATTCAGTGAAGAAAAAGCGATAATAATTATCCATTATCTGGAAAGCACATTAAGCTAAATTGAAAACCCCAAAGATAAATTGATACATTAATGTCCCCACGGTATCCGATGGTCATTAAAGAAGCCCTGCATCTTGAAAATCCACGCGCAACCATGCCAAATGGAGTTGATTTAAGTGACCCGGAAGGAACTTTTAAACCTAACGCTCTCCATTAAGTAATTCAATAAAACCAGTGGATTACCTATTTCCAAACGCGCACCCGGTTTCGTCCTTCGGACTTAGCCAAATACAATGCCTTGTCTGCATGTTCAATAGACTCCTCTATCGGTTTATTAGGCTCAAGCAGCGCCAGACCAAAAGAGGCAGTTACTTGAATCAAGTGCTCCTTGCCATCATCGATGGTAATGGCCTCAAGCACTTTCCGAAGACGTTCACTCATTGCGAACCCCATATCCAAATCGGTAAATGGCAAACACAGTAAAAATTCTTCACCACCATAACGAAAAACTTTATCATAGGCCCTTAGATTCTCAATAAACAGACGAACAGCTGTTGCCAAAACACGATCTCCCATCTGATGGCCGTGCCGATCATTAATCTCTTTAAAGTAATCTAAATCCACCATAACCAAGCAACAACTTTGCCCTTGGCGCTTAATAATTTCTTGTTGCTCTCGCAAAGTCGACAGCATCGTCACGCGAGACAGTGCCCCAGTCAACGCATCTCGGCTGTGAATCAGATATTCCAACTCATTTTAAGAGCGGAGAGCTCAAGTCGCATCTGCTCCAAGGCATTGGCAAAATGATTGTAGTCAATAGGGGCTATCCCTTCTGGCATACTTGCCTTTTGTAATAACTGCGCGGTTAATTGATGCATGCGTTGGTGTGACACGCCTATATTAATGATTCCAGGATGTTCTTGAATTTCTTTTGGGATGCCACTGTAATACCATTGCCCAAATCGGCAACGCGTATGAGCGTCAGGCTGCAAATCGTTGTTATCTCCAGGCAGTCGGCAAATCAAGGTTCTAATCAATGAATTGTGCCATTGTTGATGATTATAAATTGCTTGCTCTAGTTGTGAAATAATTTGCTGCAGTTCGTTTTGAGTAACACTAGTAAATGCTGCCATGACCTATCCCTTGTTTCCTTGTCACTAATACTCAGGTGAAATAAGAGTATTTCACCCATCACAGCCCAACTCAATGGAAAGGCGTATAAAACTTAAAATTATTTCTTCCTGTGGATTTCACTTGATATAAAGCGGCATCCGCATGTTGAATCAACGTATCCAAATCAGAACCATCTTGAGGATAAAGGCTCACACCGATACTCAACGAAATCGAAATGGTCTGTTCTTTTATAAGAATAGGCTGTTGGATAGCATGAAACAAATGATTAATCACGGTATGTACCTCTTCCTCATGAACAATATCTGAAAGAATAATTAAGAATTCGTCCCCACCTTGTCGTCCCACAATATCTGAAGAGCGCACCGATGCTGTTAGACGTGATGCAACCTCTATTAATAACAAATCACCGGCATCATGGCCAAACGTACCGTTAATCTTCTTAAAGTAATCCAAGTCCATAAACAGCACGGCGATACTGCATTGATGGCGCTTTGCATACGCCATAAATAATAGAAACGATTGCTCCAATTGCTTGCGGTTTGCCAATCCTGTCAATGCATCATGGTAGGCCATCCTAACCAACTCATGTTCAGCCTTTTTTTGAGCATCAATATTTTGAATTTGAGCAATAAAATACAGCGGGGCACTATGTGCATCCCTAATTAACGAACCACTCAATAAAATCCAAACGATGGCGCCATTTTTACAAATATAACGTTTTTCCATTTGGTAGGAGCTTATTGTGCCGTTCAATAATTGGCGCACATAATTTAAATCGGTTTGCAAATCATCAGGATAGGTTATCCGCTGAAAATCGATTTGTAATAGTTCTTCTTCTGTGTAACCTGTTATTTGGCACAGCGATTTATTCACCTTAAGCCAGCGTCCTTCCAATGAAACTAAAGCCATACCGATGTCTGCATAATCAAAAGCCGCACGAAATCGTTTTTCGCTTTCTTCAAAAGTTTCATTAACCCGATGAAGCGCTCGTGTTCGCTCATGAACTTTTTTCTCTAGCTTAAGATTTAAAGACTCTAAATACTCGGTTTGCGGCCAAAGAGCGAAACAAAGATTGACATCAGCAACTATTTTGCATTAAAATTTGAAATAATATGAAAAACCGTAAAACGTAGGTTTATAACGCCATGAAAATTACATCTTAAGTACGCCCATCTAATAGGGCGAATAGAGGAAATCATTGTTGATTTTCTATTTTTTATTGTCCTAAAAGACATGCTTAAGAGTAAATCATGCACCATAAACCGATTCAATTTAAAGACCTAGGTCTTATCTATTCGCATAAAATCTGTTTTCAAAACTTCAGTGGTGAAATCCATTTTGGTGAGCGTATTGCACTGATTGGCAGAAATGGCTCGGGAAAATCTACCTTACTTAAAATGCTTGCTGGTTTTTGTTCAGCCTCTGCTGGCGAAATTCAAATGCCACAGGATGTTCGTTTTGGTTACTTACCCCAATTGATTGAAGAATGTCCTGATTTAAGTGGTGGTCAACGATTAAACCAGGCGTTAACCAAAATATTGTCTGAAGATCCGAATGTTTTGTTGTTAGATGAACCCACAAATCATCTGGACAGACGCAATCGTCGTTCTTTAATGCGGATGCTCGAGCATTATCCGGGGACGTTGGTCATTGCTTCTCATGATACGGAGCTCATCAATACCGTCGCAGATACTCTATGGCATATTGATTTGGGTAGGCTCACTCTATTTAGAGGGGCTTATTTTGAGTATCAGCAGATGCTTGAAAACAAGAAAGCATCGATTGAACAGGAATTATCACGGATTGCACGTGAGAAGAAAGAATCACATCTTGCTCTAATGAGAGAACAAGAACGTAATAAACGTTCTCGTGTTTCAGGTGAAAAAAAGATAGCCCAACGCAAATGGCCAACGATTCGGTCTCATACAAAGCTCGCCAATGCAATGACAACAGGAAATAAACGATTAAGTCAGATTAATCATAAAAAAGAACACTTGCTTGAAGAGCTTTCTTCTCTAAACCTTCCGCAAACGATTAAGCCCAAATTTAAATTAAACGGTCTTGACCACCATAAGCCCTTAATCAGGATTCAAGACACTTCTATTGCCTATGAATCAGGAGCTGTGATTCTGGAAGACATTCATTTTCACTTAAATGGCTGCGAACGAGTGGCATTGTATGGGGACAACGCATCAGGGAAGTCCACCTTTGCCAAAGCGATTTTGGAGGATAGTCACATTAAGAGAACAGGTGAGTGGACTCTTCCTCAGTACAATACAGTTGGGTATCTCGATCAGCATTATCAACATCTGGATTGTGACGAAACAGTTCTGGATTTGATGAAAAGTCAGATGCCCCATGCTTCTCATGCTGAACTTCGTGCCCATTTAAATGACTTTTTATTTCGCAAAAATGAAGAGGTAGAAATAAAGGTCAAAGATCTTTCTGGTGGTGAAAAGGCAAGGCTTTCTTTAGCCTTGATTGCTGCCAATCCGCCTAAACTACTTGTTTTAGATGAGGTAACCAACAATGTAGATCTGGAAACACGCGATCATATCATCGGAGTATTACGTGAATTTCCAGGTGCGATACTGGTTATTTCTCACGATCATGATTTTTTAGAATCCATTCACATTGAAACCAGGTATCACATTCATCAAGGGAAGATACATCATTTCAATGGGGAACAAGCAGAGGGTGTTCATCATGACTAGTCGTTTGCCTAACCACATAAGCTCTTTTATGTGGCATTTTTTAAAACCGTATCGTCGCATGGTTTTTTTATTTATCCTGCTTGCTTTAATGGCTGGATTTTGGGGACCGTTTAATAGTTTATTGATTAAGTCCTTCATTAATACCTTAGTGGCAAAGACAAATACAGACCTCTCCGCTTTGTATTGGATCGCTGGATTATTGGTATTGAACTTTATTATCTTTGACAATATCACCTGGCGAACAATCGGGTACTTGAACTATAAATACGAAGCGGTGATTAAAAACCAAATTATTAGCCAAATGTTTGAGTATGTGTTGGGAAGTAGTACGCAATTTTTTCAGGATAACCTATCAGGGCGAATTGCCACACAAATTACGACTCTTGCTGATAATCTTGAGATTATTTTGCATCGCGTATCTGTCGATTTTCTACGTGGTGCTTCATTGTTGCTGGTTTCCTTTATTACAGCCTATTTTGTTAATGTCCTGTTCTTTTATATTTTATTCTTATGGTTCATTGCCTTTGCCTCATTTAGTATTTGGATGTCGGCGCGATTGGTTCAGTTATCGGATGACCATGCAAATTCTGAATCGCAGCTTTCTGGGCAATTAGTAGATAGCCTGGCGAATCAATCCAATATTCGTATTTTTTCACGTAAAGGCTTTGAAGTAGAGCGTATGAATACTTTTTTTCGCTCGGTACAACGGGCTTTCCAAAGAAAAGAGCTGTTTATTGTTTTGTTATGCTGCGCCCAAGGTGGAATGATTGCGGTAATGATGGGTTTGGCATCGATTACCTTAATTCACTTGTATGGCAAGGGACTGGTGAGCATTGGTGATTTTGCTTTGATTCTTGGGCTTTCCATGGAATTGGGGCATATGATGTGGTACACCATGTACCAAGTGGACCAATTTAACCAAGCCTTAGGCAAGGCAAGACAAAGTTTAAATGCATTGGTCATCCCCCATGAGATACAGGATAAAAAAAATGCATCCCAATTAATTGTTACGCAAGGGCAAATTGAATTTTCAAAGGTAAAATTTCATTACCAAGGTGGTTACTCCTTGTTCCAGAATAAGTCGGTAACCATTGAAGCAGGTCAAAAAGTGGGGTTAGTGGGCTATTCAGGCAGCGGCAAGTCCACTTTTGTTAATTTGATTTTGCGACTTTATGAGGTAGTGGATGGACAAATTCTAATCGATGATCAAAACCTATCTGAAGTGACTCAAGAGAGTTTAAGACAAGCCATTGCTATGATTCCTCAAGACCCTACACTTTTTCATCGAAGCTTAATGGATAATATTCGTTATGGTAGGACAAAAGCCTCGGATGAGGAAGTCATTTTAGCCTCCAAGAAGGCTCATGCGCATGAGTTTATCAGTCTTTTGCCAGAAGGCTATGAGACATTGGTCGGTGAGCGTGGTGTGAAGCTTTCAGGCGGGCAACGCCAGCGTATTGCCATTGCTCGTGCGATTTTAAAAAATGCACCCATTTTAATGTTGGACGAAGCCACGTCCCAGCTGGACTCCATTACAGAATCCAACATTCAAGACAGTCTTTGGGAGTTGATGCAGGGAAAAACAACCCTGGTCGTTGCGCATCGCTTATCGACTCTGCTGCATATGGACCGAATTTTAGTATTTGATAAAGGCCATATTGTTGAAGATGGCACACATACTGAACTGTTGAATCTTGGTGGTTTGTATAAAACCCTGTGGGACGCGCAAGTAGGTGGATTCTTGCCTGATGAGCGAAAAGAAGAATCTGAAGAGTCAGTTAATAACGGGGTATTAGATGAGTAAATTACATACAGAATTTTCGGAAGTGAATCATTTGCTTAATGACTTACTGTCCGGCTTGCAATCAATTTTAAAGGAACATTTGCTGGGCGTTTACGTGTATGGTTCATTCGTCTGGGGTGATTTTGATGAAACAACCAGCGACATTGATGTTCTTGTGGCATTAAACCAAGAAATGACATCAGAAGAATTCGCGGCTTTAGATTATTTGCATACCAATCTGGTTCAGCATTTTCCAGATTGGTATGACCGAATTGAAGTAGCTTATGCATCGTATAGAATGTTACAACATTTTAAGACAGAGCAAGGTCAAATTGCTGTCATTAGCCCAGGAGAACCGTTTCACCTCAAACAGGCGGGAACTGACTGGCTTATTAATTATTATTTATTGCAAACAAATAGCCTCATTCTATATGGTCCATCAGCAAAGTCGATTGTTGCTCCTGTATCAAGCAGTGAGTTTATAGAGCATGTCAAAAAGCAGAGCATTGAATGGCAAGATTGGGTTATTCATACCAGAAATTCTTTAGGGTACCAATATTATGCTGTATTAACACTGTGCAGGGCTTTGTACGTGCTCCACCATCAGGAACAAGGCTCTAAGTTAAAAGCTGGAGTGTGGGCTAAAAATCAATTCCCAAAATGGCGAGCTTTAATTCAACGAGCATTAACTAAAGCGGAACTAGATCATGCAAGCGATATCTTGACCGAAGAAACCTATCAAGAAGTCACCGCATTTGTGGATGAAATGGTTCAGCATATTCAAGAGAGAGAATAGATGATGGAAGTCAACCAACAACAACGGCTTATCGAAGTAGTTTCTTATGATGCTAATTGGCCTATGCAATTTGAACAGGAAGCAGAGCGAATTAAAAAAGCATTAGGTAGTAATTGCATTGAAATTCATCATATCGGTTCCACTTCAGTACCTGGTTTGGCTGCAAAACCAATCATCGATATGATTCCAGTTGTTTTGGAACTAAGCAAAGTAGATAGTGCCAATGCTGCCATGAAAGCCCTGGGCTATGAAGCAAAAGGAGAATACGGAATTCCATTTCGCCGCTATTTTCAAAAGGGAGATAACCAAAGAACTCATCATGCTCATATTTTTGAGTTTGGAAACCCAGAAATCGAGCGCCATTTAAAATTTAGGGACTGGATGAGAGCAAATCCAGAAGATAGAGTAGCCTATGCTCGTTTAAAACAAGAGTTAGCACATCAACATCCCTATGACATTACTGCCTATTGCGTGGGTAAAGAGGATTTTATCGCAGCTATTGATAGAAAAGCAGGATTTAATGGATTAAGAGTGGTTAAGGCATTAACACCTCGTGAATGGGATAAAGTACGCCATTTTAGACAATTCTATTTTTTTGATAAGGCAGGGCTTTCTGATCCATATACTTGGACTTTTGAGCATGAAGCTCATGTTCATTTTGTTTTATCTCAAGGAAGCGACATCATTGGTTATGCCCATCTGCAATTATGGCCTCACAAAAGAGCAGCTTTGCGCATCATTGTGATTGATGAGGAAAAAAGAAACCACCAATATGGTGGCCAATTCTTGGCGTTATGTGAAAAGTGGCTAAAAACACAAGGCTATCAAAGCTTGCACGTGGAGTCTTCACCGGATGCGCTAAGATTTTATAGAAATAATGATTACATCGACATGCCATTTGATGATCCAGATGGCTATGAAGGTGATGCGAGAGATACTGCAGTAGGGAAAATACTATGATTCAAATCGAAAAAATAACGGGAGATTTAGCTCAATCCTTATGTCGAACCATTACAAAGGATTTGCCAGAATACTTTGGTTTGCCAGAAGCGAACGAGCACTACGCAATAGGTGTGACCACACGCACTAATTTTGCGGCAAAAGATGGGGATAATACGTTTGGCCTTGTTTCAATTGATTTTCCCTATCCTGATAATGCTAATATTTACTGGATGGCTGTAAAACGTGATTATCATCGTCAAGGTGTAGGAAAGCAATTAATCAAAACGGCTTGCCATTTTGCTGCAACACAAGGTGCTAAAACTATAACCGTTGAAACCCTAAGCCCCTCTGAATTGGAAGAGAATTACCTTAAAACCTACCGATTCTATCAGTCCGTTGGTTTTAACCCTCTTTTGGATTTAAAACCAGCAGGATATGAGTGGAATATGGTGTACATGATGAAACAGCTTGAAGCTTTAGCAGAAAACCAATCGTCAATTGCCATTAAGCCACTAGAATTATGCGATATCCCCGTTTTGGTCGATGCGTTTCAAAAAGCAAATTGGCAAAAACCTTACGTTTTGTTTGAAGGGTACTATCAAGAACAAGAACAGTCTGAGCGAGTCGTTTGGGTGGCCTATGTTCAAGACCAAATCGCGGGCTATGTTACTCTAAAATGGACCTCACACTATAAACCTTTTTCTCATAAAGGAATCCCAGAAATTATGGACTTAAATGTATTGCCTGCTTTCCGCAAGCGTGGAATAGGCAGTGCTTTGCTCACTATTGCTGAAGAAAATGCAGCCAGTCAGTGTGATGTTGTAGGAATTGGTGTTGGATTATATGGTGGTCCTGATGGCGGATATGGACAAGCTCAACGACTTTATGCTAACCGAGGTTATATTCCTGATGGTTTAGGGGTAACTTATCATTATAAACCAACCATTCCTGGGGAAACATATCCCTTGGATGATGATTTAATTTTGTGGTTTACCAAAAAAGTAACCAAACATTTGCATGTAGAAAGAGATACTGTAACTAAAAAAACAACTGATAGCTGCGATGTATATGTACCAAACACAAAATATAAATTGGAGTTCAATGCCAAAGATTCATTTAAAATTATCGATCAAAAGTTGTTTGAGTTTAATAAATTGTGTGTCTCTGCAACACAACAACCGGAATTAATTGATATAAACGTTACGATTAAAAACGGTGATGAGGTAATAGCGGGTATTTGTTCGGAGGTTTATACATGGAATATCCTGTACATCAGTGTCTTTTTTGTTGAGGAAAAATATCGGAACCAAGGTTTGGGTACCCTTTTACTCAATAAAGTTGAGGAGAAAGCAAAAGAATTAGGAGTCAGTTTAATTCACCTCGATACCTTTGATTTTCAAGCAAAAGATTTTTATCTCAAACATGGTTATGAAGAGTTTGGGGTTCTGGATGACTGTCCAAAAGGTCATCAGCGTTATTATATGAAGAAGGTGCTATGAGTTTTATTAAAAAAGGAATATACCGTCATTATAAAGGCAATCTGTATGAAGTGATTGATATTGCCAGGCATTCGGAAAGCTTAGAAGATATGGTGGTTTACAGAGCGCTTTACGGCGATTTTGAACTATGGGTTCGACCTCTCAAAATGTTCCTTGAAAACATTGAGATAAATGGTGAGCTCCAAAAAAGATTTGAATTACATGAATAAATTAGAACAAGCAAATCGTTTTATCTTTACTGGCACCCCAGGCAGTGGAAAAACTTCTGTTATTTTGGCATTGAAAAGATTAGGGTATGTAGTGATTCCTGAGTCTGCAACAGATGTCATTGCAGAGGAACAGGCAAAGGGAATTATGCGTCCATGGGAAGAGACTGATTTTGTAGATAAGATTGTTTTAACACAAAAATTAAGGCAATTGAATGCTCAAGGTGCGTTGCAATTTTATGACCGATCGCCATTTTGTGCTTATGCATTGGGGCGTTATTCCGCTCATTGGCATAAAAATGATTTTACACCCTCACCTATCTTATTAGCTGAAGTTGACCACTGCCTAAAAGCTAGTATTTATCAACGCAAAGTATTCTTTTTTGAGAACTTGGGGTTTATTGAACCAACTTCAGCTCGCAAAATCAGTTATGAAGACGCCCTTATTTTTGAGCAAATTCACATAGATGTATATAAAGAGTTTGGTTTTGAAATCATGCTCATGCCTAAAAAAACGATTACAGAGCGCTGTGAATTTGTTCTTGAAACGTTAGGCATAAAAAAATAAATATCAATTTTATGAAAAAACCGCTTGACCCTATTGTTACTATATATCTTACCTTTGTTCTTAAGGAGGTAATACTATGACTCAATGGTTCGTAAAAGACTTAAGCAAATTAACTGGTGTTTCGGTGCAAACATTGCATCATTATGATCGCATTGGTTTACTTAAACCTTCATTACGACAGTCCAATGGGTATCGTATTTACTCCGAGAAGGATTTATTGAAATTACAACAGATTATTGCTTTAAAGTTTTTTGGTTTTGAGCTATCACAAATCAAAACCTTGCTCTCTGAAGAACGTCACGCGCTAAACCATTTTGAAGCCCAAGCTCAAGTGTTAGAACAAAAAGCATTGGCATGTACTTCCGGAGCTAAAACCTTAAGAAGCATTATAGACTCTGTTGATGTCAATCAATCCATTCCATGGGAAACCATTATACAACTGATTGAGGTATATAAAATGGCAGAGCATCTTGAACATGATTGGGTTAAGGAAATATTTACTCCTGATGAGCTCAAACAATACGTAGCATTTGAAAAGGAAATGAAAACAAATAACAAGGCTGAGTTTGAAAAACAATGGCATCAACTTTTAGATGAATTGAAACAAAGTATGAAACACGATCCTGATTCCACTATAGGTATCCAAACAGGGAAAAACTACATGGAATGGGTTAATAGCGTATACGGTAAAAAATATGCCCATCTGAGAACCAAAAAATGGGAAAAAGGATTTGGAGAAGGAAAAGGTCTTGATGAAATTGGTTTAACACCAGAGATTATGACATGGTTAGAGAAGGCTTTAGACGCTTATTGGAAGCATAGGCTTTATGGTATTCTTGAACAAGTAGGCAAAACGCCAGACTCCAACATATTAACGCTTTGGAATAAGGCATTAGATGATATGTATGGCGAAGAAACTTCACGAAAATATGCTGTTTGTGATATTGCTTTGAAGGATGAAAAGGTCAGTCCAGAAGCAAAGACTTGGCTCAAAAGTATCGTAGATGCTTACAACATGTAAAAAAATAGCTATAAATTTTGGATCGGTCTTGTTTTTACCGATCCAATCTCAACGGAATCCATTTTAGGTTCTTCTTTCCGTCTAGAAAACGGCTAATCTAAACATCCGACAATGTTAAAAATTTGTAAAAAAATACTGATTGAGAATAAATTTTACGGCATAGGGTATAATTAACTTACTTGTTTTTATTATGATCAATTGTATGTCTTATGCAAAAATGGCGGAATTACTTTTGCTGGATGTCATGTCTAAAGCACAAATTCCAGGAATTTCTATTGCCTTTATAAGCAGTGATGGAATCATATCTACTCAAGAAAAAGGGCTTACAGATGGTTGCGGCCTTTTTGCAATACCTGTTGATCCACTCAAATATCCCTTTCATAAGTTGGGATTAGGAACTAAAGATGCTGTAGTTCTATTTGACGACACACTTTATTATGTGAATCAAACAACACAAAGCGTTCATCAAATACAGTTAAATGAAAGTAATCAATCCTCATATCAAAAGTTACGAGAAAGTTGTACTGATACTTATAAATTGGCCAATTCTCAAGAATCTGAATTAATAACTACTCTAACAGGCCTTGCACCACCTACAAAAGTGCAACCAGAAACCGTTTTTGGAGCAGCCTCGCTAAGCAAACCCGTATTTGCCTATTTAGTACAAAAATTGATGCAGTCCAATGCGGCGAATCAAGCAAAGCGCGGGACAGGTAAATTTAATTTGGATAAATTCAACCTGAGTCAATTTGATTTAGATACTCCTCTTTTTCATATTCTACCATTAGAAGAATTTGAGATAGATGGAATGAAATTTGATATGTCTGACAAATCTGCTGTTGTCTGTGCTAAAGCACTCACTGCAAGGATGGTGTTATCACATACAACAGGCCTTGCTCATGGTGAAATGAAGTTTCAGTTCATTCCTAACCCTAAAGAAAAAGATTCTAAAGAAAAAATGCATGGATACTCAAATGTTGGTATCGTGTACTTACAACAAGTGATTGAAAAATTGACTGAAGCAAATCTAGAAACATTGGCCAAAAACCATGTATTTGATCGTTGTGACATGACTCATAGCACTTATGAGCCATTAAAGGCCTATCACTCGCTTTTGCATGCTGAAAAAGAACCCTTGTTTGATGAAATGAAACCTGGTCAGATTGTCATACTAAAAGAAGATGAGCAACTAACAGCATATTGGTTAGATAATGGAAAAATAGTCAATCGCTCCTTTCCGGAAAGAGTAGTTTCAAGCATTCTTGAACAGTTACCTGATAAAGGTAAACTTTCAAACAATCCGGAGCTGATTGGAGCTGTAGTCTCACAATATGGATGTAAAGAACCCAAACCATGTGCCGCCAATACACTAAGAACTACGGCATCAGATTATGCACAGTTTGTCAAACATCTAAGCCATGACAGCTCGATTGAAAATCCTTTTATTCCGCATGCCTTCATGACGCACGATAGAGGTTTGGCGGGAGCAATTGGAATTGCTAGAGACAAGATACGCGATTCCATTTTAAGCCATGTTGCATGGGGTTTAGGTTGGGGGTTACAAACCAATGAAAAAGAAGAGGTTGTTACCGCCTATCATTCGGGTGACATGAATGATTGCAGAGCGTGGGTTGCAATCAATTTAAAGGATAAGAGTGCCATGGTATTTTTCGCTAATTCACATAATGGACATATTCTTGCGGAACAAATTGTCCCTTCGACAATTCAAATAGAACTGGCTTCGAACTATTTTTTTCCAAAATGGGGTTTTGCTAGAACTATTGATGAGCTAGGGGGTAAAACTAATAATTGGGGCATCAATCCACTTCCAAGACCCAATCCATCTAAAGAACGGACAAGTTCTTTAAGTGAATTGCAAAAAAGAACTAGTATCCCAAGTATTGCCACAGCAATTATTTCTGACCGCGGAGTTGTTACTACAGAAGAGGTAGGTGTGACTAATGTCAGCAAACCTGAAGAAGTTACTAGTTCGACTGTTTTTGAAGCCGCTTCATTGAGTAAACCTGTATTTGCTTATATTGTATTGAAACTAGCGCAAAAAGATCTCATTGATTTAGACAAACCACTCCATGAATACGGCGATTTTGGTCCTCCACAGATGCGAACTGATAAAAATTATAAAAAATTAACTGCCCGTATGATCCTATCCCATCAAGCAGGCTTACCTAACGAATTTTCATCACCAGAATCTCTAAAGTATGTCTCTGAAGTAGGAAAACAATTTGATTATTCAGGAGTAGCTTATCAATTTCTAGGTGAAATTGTGGAACACATTACTGCAAAATCACTGGAAGCTTTAGCTCAAGAAGAGTTTGCTAAGATAGGTATGACTGATAGTAGTTTCATGCCACCAACGGGTTGCAGTCTTATTAAACTGCCAGATGAAGAGGAAGAACCAACTCCTGAACGCATTAAAAAATTATTAAAAGATACTTTAGATGTACATGGTCAATTAAGTATTATCCTACAAAAGGATAAATTATTTGTTGCTGAAAGGGCAGTAGACGGCAGCGTACAAATGACTGAAAAAAATTCCAACCAACTTGAAGAAAAAAGCCTACAAGAAATCAAAGCTCGCTTTGCTCAAATACCACCATTTTTTTGGTCAAAGCCAATACCTGTTGAAGCAAGGGAGTTACCCCTTGTGACTACAATTATTGGTCATCCTCCAGAACATGCTGCAACAATAGCAATTGGCCATGATCAAGATGGCTCAGTAAATCGTAAGCAAAAATTTTATATGGTTCACCCGGCAGGATCCTTGTATACAACGACTTCTGACTATGCAAAATTTCTAAAAGCCTGTATTAACGATCCCTATATTAGATGGGAAATGTTTAAACCGGTTGTTTCATCGTTGAAAGATAAAGATACTAAAGCAATGAAGCAAGGAGTCTCTACTGATACTTTAGATCAAATCTCTTGGGGTCTAGGAATTGGGATTCAGAAAAATACCGATGGAACCCGTATCGCTTTTCATTGGGGTGATAATGGAACTGGACGCAATTTAGCAGCGATCAACCTTACTACTGATGAAGCAGTTGTTTGTCTCACTAATAGCGAGAATGGACCCGCTGTTTTTCGAGAAATTGCAGAGCCTATCGTTGGTGATCTAAGTGCTATTGGGCAATGGTTATCAATACGAGAAGAATTGCCTCTTGATATGCGTTTAAAAGAAAATCCCACCCAAGAAATGAACCCACGTTTACAAGAGCAGACACAAATTAAAACGACAGGCGTTGCTACTAAAGGGCAACAAGAGGTAGAGCAAAAGCATTTTGACTTAGGGCTGTTCTAAGCACCGCAGCGTTTTGTACAAACCACCACAATTCAATAGTTCAGCATACGTTTAATTTGTCGATCATTAAGTAGGAGCTCTGGGGTTTGCACCCAGAGCCCCTATAAGATGTCTTAACTAAATAAAACTTCAACAAATTTATTTTCTTTCAAAACTATTTCAAGGCTACTATTTTTATAGTAGTATCTACTAAAAATATAGTAGATTATGTTTTACTTAGTTTCTGGAGAAAAAATGTCAATAAAAAGAGGGGAAAACACTTTTGCTCATGATCGCCTCCTTACAGAGGTAGAGCTTGAATTAATGAATATTATTTGGAGCCTTAATAAAGTAACCATTAAAGATATTGTTTCACATTTGCCCAAAGAAAGACCTTTAGCTTATACCACTGTGGCAACTGTAGTAAAAGTACTTGAACAAAAAGGATTTTTGGGATGCCAAAAAAATACTTATGCCCATGTTTTTCTCCCAATTGTTACCAAGGCTGAGTACGAAAGCACGTGCATTGAGCATATGGTCACTAATGTTTTTGATGGTGAACCTGTAGCACTGGTGCAAAGACTCTTGATGGCCAAAAAGCTACAACATGATGACATTCAAGCAATTGAGGAAGCACTAAAACAATTAGTAACCTCTGAACAAAAAATAGAGGCATGATTATGTTATTCCTGGAAATTTTATTGAGCATTCATTGCTTGCTTTTAGTCAGTTCATGGTTTATTGGCGGTCGTTGGCTCTCAAATCAGCCATCATTTAAACTCAAATTGGCTCGCTTTTTATTAATTAGCTGTGTGATTTCTCCATTAATGGTTCATTGTATTAAAACCAATCAAAAATTGGAGCGGCATCACTATGCATCCATTGATGCTTTGCAAGAGTATGTGAATCAACCTATTTTAAAGTCTAAACACTCCCAAGAGACTCCTGAATCAGCAACCTCTTTTTCAATAAGCAATACGAGTTATTTTCATATTTTTTATATCGTATTTTGTTTGCTCGTCTTATTTCGCAGTTATAAAGTATTGTTGAGTTTGGGCAGTTTAAGAGCACTATTAGCTGAAGCAATTCCATATCGAACTTCCGGTAAATTGGTCATTAAAGTTTCTCGACGTTGTCATATTCCTTTCTCCGTCGTTTTATTTAACAAAGCTTATATCGTATTACCCGTATCCCTATTTTCTTCCTCCAAAAATGTGAAGATTGCCATTGCTCATGAGGGCCAACATCATCGTAATGGTGATTGTCTATGGGCCTATTTTATTGAAGCCCTGCGCATTCTTTTCTGGGGTAATCCAGGTGTTATTCGATGGGGTCGTATTTTAAGCGAATTACAAGAATGTTCATGTGATGAAGTATTGGTTGGCCAGCCAAAAATTTCGGCACATGACTATGGCAGCTGTCTGTTTCATGTAGTGCAGACAGTGTCTCAATGTTCTCTGTCATCAGACCTAGAAATTGCATGCACGGTAGGTATGGCCTTGGGCAAAGACAATGAAGACTGTACTTTTATCATCAGGAGAATTTCAATGTTATCAGCTTATCCACTTAAACCATCTAAATCATTATGGTTAGCAGTTGGATTTATGGGGGTTTCTATTTTGGCACCAATCTGTGTCGCCTATTCAGCAGTCGGTTCATTGACCGGTTCTAAGGCACAAGAAATCGATACCTCTCATTTAGATCCTAAAATGCAACAAATTGCCGCGCAAGAAATTAAAATGGCGGTAAAAAACTATCATGCAAAATCGGGGGTTATTGCAATCGTCAATGCACAAACTGGTAATCTCATTGCCTTTGCTGAGTCCGGTAATGATGAAAATCAGAATAGCTGGAAATCACGTGTTTTTTCACCTGGCTCTACGATAAAACCGTTTATTGCGGCGGCAGCAATTGATGCTGGGAATAGTTCTGAAACCAAAAAATATGATTGTCGCTCACCTTACTCCGTAGAAGGTAAAACATTTACAGATTACTATGTAAGTCAAGGCCCTACTTCATTGACCCAAGCGGTTGCAAGATCAAGTAATGTATGCATGATTAAAGTCGCCCAAGAAACTGGACTACCTGTAATTCGTAAAAAACTCACTGAATTTGGTTTTGATATTAATACTTGGTGGCAAGCAAATCAAAGTGATGACTTGCAACTTGCAATGGTTTCTCTTGGGGAGAATATACCGGTCACAATTGATTCATTAACAAAATCCTACGCCATTCTTGCAAACTTTGGACGTCCATTCAAAGGAGAAGAGGCTCCTATCATTTCAGCAGCAACAACCAATTCAATAAATCATATCCTCGAGAACGTTGTTATAAATGGCACAGGAAAACTTGCTGCGATTCCTGGTGTTCATGTCGCGGGTAAAACAGGAACTGTTACAGAAAATATTAATGTTGCAGAAGGCGAGCATATTGCCTTGTTTGCAGGTTTTGTACCGGTTGATGCGCCACGTTATGCCATGGTGGTTGTAATAGAAGACGGTCATTCAAGAAAAAATGGTAAGACTTTAACCTCCGGTGGAGAATTGGCTGCTCCAGTATTTCGTAAGGTTGCTCTAAATAGCCTAAGTAATACCACGCTATAAATCACCTGTGGGTACAGCAGTGTAGCTCGTACCCATATCGATATAAATTCACATGATGTTGGAGTTGTTATGAAGAAACTAAGCGTACTTCTATGGTTGACACTATTTTATTGCGGAACTATTTGGGCCCAAAGTACTTGCTTTTTGGTACAGGAAAATCAAACTGTGCTAAAGCACGAGGGTAAAGATTGCAATAAGCGTTTTGCGCCAGAATCAACCTTTAAAATTGCTTTGAGTCTTATGGGTTTTGATTCAGGAATATTAAAAGACACACTCAATCCGGAATGGCCGTACAAAAAAGAATATGAACTTTATCTTAATGTTTGGAAATATCCTCATAATCCACGTACCTGGATAAGAGATTCCTGTGTTTGGTATTCACAAGTTCTAACACAACAATTAGGTATGACTCGATTTAAGAATTATGTTGATGCATTTCACTATGGCAATCAGGATATTTCCGGCGACAAAGGTCAGAATAATGGATTAACCCATTCCTGGCTATCAAGCTCGCTTGCCATCTCACCAAGTGAGCAAATTCAGTTTCTGCAAAAAATAGTCAATAAAAAACTATCCGTGAATCCCAAAGCTTTCACTATGACTAAAGACATTCTATATATTCAAGAATTAGCGGGTGGTTGGAAACTGTATGGAAAAACAGGGAATGGTCGACAGTTAACAAAAGACAAAAGCCAAAAACTATCACTACAACACGGATGGTTCATCGGCTGGATTGAGAAAGATGGTCGTGTGATTACCTTTACGAAACACATTGCAGATAGTAAAAAACATGTAACCTTCGCCAGTTTCAGAGCGAAAAATGAGACCCTGAATCAATTATTTTACTTAATTAATGAATTGGAAAAATAATACATGAAATCCAACATTTCTTTATTAATAGCACAAGCTCTATTCCTATTTTGCTATCAAGCTTTTGGTTACGCCAGTGAAATAGCAATTACTTTTGATGATTTACCTGCTTCAATCGAAGAATCTATAGAGGAACAAGCTCAAATAAATCAGCAAATAGTAAATGCGCTTATCAAATATAGAGTACCTGCAATTGGATTTGTGAATGAAGGGAAACTCTACCGCACTAATGAAACTCAAGAAAAAATAAATCTCCTAAAATTATGGGTGGATAACGGATTTGATTTGGGAAATCATACTTATTCGCATCTGTCCTTAAGTAGCATCACAACCAAGCAATTTAAAGCCGAAGTGACTAATGGCTCTAAAATATCCAAACAATTAATGCAAAGTGCAGGTAGAGAGTACCGTTACTTTAGGCACCCCTACCTTGATACAGGTGAAACATTCAAGATTCGCTCTCAATTTGAGTCGTTTTTAAAACATGAAGGATACCTAGTTGCTCCAGTTACTATAGACACTGACGATTGGAAATTTAACCAACAATTACATGAGTTTCCTCAAAATAAAGACAAAATCATTCAAAGTTACTTGAAACATACACGTGCTAAATTTGCCTTTTATGAAAGCGCATCTAAACAAATGTTTGGTAGAAATATTAATCAGATTTGGCTACTTCATGCCAATCTTGTTAATTCATTAGCCATTGAATCACTCTTAACTATAGCCCAAGAATACGGTTATCATTTTATCAGCCTAGATGATGCACTACAGGATAAAGCCTATCTATCCGCTGATTCTTACTATGCCCATTTTGGGGTTTCTTGGCTTTATAGATGGGATTTTACCCGCGGGAAAGTGGTTGATTGGTCTCAGGATCCAGAGCCTGATAACAATCCATTTATCTCAACTAAGACCATTAAATTTTATGATAAAGATCGCAAACGACTTATTCCAGTTAAAATTTATGTGAGTAATGAATCACAGGGGAAAGCAAATGCTGGTATTATTAAACTACCCGTTGCCATCATTAATCATGGATACACTGTACGCGATACTGAATATTCATTCTTAGCCAATGCACTTGCTGCAAACGGTTATTTTGTTGTAAGCATCCAGCATGATCTAAAATCAGATCCCCCATTAGCTCAAACTGGCAATTTATTTGAGCGACGCAAACCCTTATGGGAACGAGGAAGTACCAATATACTTTACGTAATCAAAGAGCTTAGCCGGATCAACCCCAGTTTAAACTTGTCTAAAGTGACATTAATTGGTCATTCGAATGGTGGTGATATTGCCATGTTGTTTGCAAGAAACCATCCTCAATTTGTGAAAAAAATTATATCATTGGATAGCTTGCGCATGCCTTTTCCACGTACCGGGCTAACACCTATTTTATCGCTGCGTGGAAATGATACTAAGGCAGATGAAGGCGTACTGCCTTCTCAAGAGTCGTTAAAACAATTAGCCATAACAATTATTCCACTACCTGAAGCCAAACATATTGATTTATGTGACCGTGGGCCTGAGGTAATTCAGAAACAAATGAATGCTCTTATTTTAAAGTCTTTGCGAGGCTAGTTTATGAAAAAAATGTTCACCTTGTTCATTTTAATATCTTCCTTAAGCCTTATGGCAGCAGCCAGCATATCGACGAAGATACAAAGTAATCCGCTAGAGGAAAAATACACGAATACATTTAGCTTACATCATACGTTAACCAAAGAGTTTCCTTCAAAGATCAATGGAATCAAATATAACTTATATATTAGTCTCCCCAAAGAATATGATTCTAACAAAAAAGACTATCCAACTATTTACTTATTAGATGCTGATTACAGCTTTGCATTAGCCAAACAAATTAGTGAGCATTTATCTGACCGAAATAGAATCAACGACTCCATTATTGTTGGGATAGCTTATGCAAATCCTAATGAGTATAAGAAAAATAGAACCAGAGATTACACACCAAGTTATGTTGGATCAGGAGGATATGGAGCTGAATATCAAAAATACTCGGGTGGTGCCGAATCATTTTATCGATTTATTCATTCAGAACTTATTCCATATCTTCACCAGACATATAGAGTTAATAAAACCGCTACTTTTGTCGGTCATTCTTACGGTGGATTATTTGGGGTATATTTATTAGTCCACCATCCTGGAATATTTAATCGTTACATTATCGTTAGCCCCTCTCTCTGGTATGATAATCATTTGGTGCTAAAAGCAGCTCAAAAAAAGCAAAATTTTAATCTTGAAGAAAATACTCGTGTTTGCTTTATTATCGGCGACCAAGAAAATAAAGGCGATTACCAAATGATAGATGATTTAAAGTTATTGAATGAAACCATCATGAGCAAGCCTCACAGGAATTTAAGCACTGCTTTTAATGTTCTAAATAATATGGATCATGATACTGTTTTTCCAGGAGCTTTAAGTTTAGGACTTCTAGAGTCTTCATCTGACTTCAAAAAGAATCGACTCTGAACTCAATCAATAAGTCTGTATACAAAGGATAAACGATTATGCTTGCTAAGTGTTCTGTTTTTATTGCTACAAGTCTTAATGGTTTTATTGCAAGAGATGATGGTTCTATTGATTGGCTAACCAAAGCAAATGAGCTTGTGCCATCTGGTGAGGATGGTGGTTATAAAGAGTTCATATCTACGGTCGATGGACTCATTATGGGTAGGCATTCTTTTGAGAAAGTATTATCATTTAATCCTTGGCCTTATGGTGAGCTTCCAGTTGTAGTGATGAGCAGCAAACCCATAAAAATTCCTGTTCATTTAAAACATGTTTCAACCTCCTCCGAAACACCTATTGAGCTCGTGAAGCGCTTAACTGATGAAGGGTTTAAACATCTTTATATTGATGGCGGTATAACTGTCCAGAATTTTATAGCCGCGCATTTAATACATGAATTAACAATAACCATTGCACCAGTGTTGCTCGGCTCTGGGCGTTCGTTATTTGGACCTTTGGCACAAGACATCGAACTGGAGCATATTGAAACTAAATGTATTGGCGGTGGCTTTGTTCAATTGAAATATCGAACTAATCCCTCAATCAAGAAAAGAAATAAAAACAACGTCTACCTTATTTATGATGAAATTTCTGAGTGGTTTGATAGTCACCGCAATAAAGAGCTCAAAATGGAGCAATTTTATTTGGAACTACTACAAAATCAGATTCCATCCAAAGGAACTATTTTAGATGTTGGCTGTGGCACGGGCGAACCCATAGCCCAATTTTTAATGAAACAAGGGTATAAAGTAACAGGCATTGATGCAAGTAAAAAAATGATTGAGCAATGCAAAAAAAGATTCCCAAATGCAAAATGGCTACTTGCTGATATGAGGGCTTTAGATTTGCAAGAGAAATTCGATGCAGTCATTGCCTGGCATAGTTTCTTTCACTTACCTCATGACGATCAACGAAAAACATTAAAATCCCTTGCCTCTTTAGTGGAGCAAAATGGTTTATTAATATTTACTTCCGGACCGGAGTATGGAGAAGTTTGGGGTGATAATGGAGGATATGATTTATATCATGCCTCCCTTTCTTCCGAAGAATATACTCAAATCCTTCTAGAGTGCCATTTTAAAATCCTTGTACATAACGTTAGGGGCCCAGAGTGTGGAGAAGCAACGGTTTGGGTTGCTCAAAAAAATCGACTTTGTCCAGGATAAAATGGAAAGAAACTTATCAAAGCGTCTTCAAATCTCATGCTCAATAATAAAAGGACATCTATATTGTATTCCAGGCCACTAATTTTACATCATACAGACGCTACTGGTAAAATCAGAAACCAAAACTTCATCTTCTAACACAATGACTATTGAACAGAATGAATTAGAGATCAAAAATAATGTCCACCAAAATGTCGGATGGGGACAACCTATTCCACTTTCTCCAATCTTAGCCCCTGACTGTCCTTATCCAGTTGAGGCACTTCCCCCAATTGTAAGAAAAGCCGTAATCGACTATCAACAATATGGACAGCAACCCCTGCCTTTGATTGCATGCAGCGCCTTGGCTAATATGTCACTATCATGCCAATCACTTGCTAATGTGGCGCGAGACAACTATTTAATTAGTCCAGTATCACTTTATTTTTTAATTGCCAGCGGCTCTGGCACCCGAAAAACTGCTGCAGATAATGTTTTTTCGAAAGCAGCGCGTCACTGGGAGACATTGATTCGTAAAAGGCGCGAGCCTGAAGTGTTATCAGCACTAACGCAACATCAAGTATGGCAAATGGAAAAAGATAGTTTATTCTCTCAAATCAAACGTGCAACTTATACGGGGGAAGATTCTGATTATGCCAAAGAAATGCTTGATGAATTAATTCATCAAGAGCCGGAAATTCCTTTGCAACCCACTCTTTATTTTGAAGATGCGACCCAAGAGGCACTGGCCATTCATTTGGCTCAAGGTTGGCCTTCCGCTTCCCTTTGGTCTGATGAGGCAGGCATCATCTTAGGTAGCCATAGCATGCAAGGTAATCCGACTCGTTTTGTAGCTTTGCTTAATCGTTTGTGGGACGGTAAGACATTCACCGCGCATCGTAAAACAACGCAAGGATTTACCATTGAAAATCGGCGCTTAACACTTAACTTGATGATGCAACCGCTTATCTTACAACAACTTACCAAGCAAGCTTCGGGTATCAGTCGACAAAGCGGTTTTTTAGCTCGTTGTCTCATGGCTTATCCTGCCAATAGTATGGGAAATCGATTTTACCAAGAACCGCCTGCTTCTTTGCATTCTCTAACCTATTATGACCAACGCGTCACTGCCTGCTTAAATCAGTCAGAACAATTAAGCCATCAAGGTTGTATTCAACTTCCATTGTTGAAAATGAGTATGGCCGCAAAACAACAATGGATTTTATTTTTTAATGCGGTAGAAGCAGGGTTAAAACCTCAAGGCCAGTGGGTCGATATCGTTGATTTCGCATCAAAAGCGGCTGAAAATACAGCGCGGCTTGCAGCACTTTTTCATCTCTTTGAAGGACGCGATGGGGATATTAGTGTAGAGCATACCGAAAATGCTATTGAAATAATTAATTGGCATTTGCAAGAAGCACGGCGAATTATGCCTACCGAAACCGTTTCTTTGCAGTTTTCCGATGCCCTAAAACTTATGGGCTGGTTTATTGAAAAGAATATTAGTTCAACAACGTTACGAACCATTCA
Organism: Legionella nigrisilvae; assembly: GCF_977063395.2. Taxonomy (NCBI): domain Bacteria; kingdom Pseudomonadati; phylum Pseudomonadota; class Gammaproteobacteria; order Legionellales; family Legionellaceae; genus Legionella; species Legionella nigrisilvae. Next base: position 84,908 of record NZ_CDRUGZ020000045.1, on the reverse strand, counting down.
ACAATTAAGTCCGTTGCGAGATAAAATAAAACGCGACCATGCAGTTGAATTATTAGTGGAACACAATCAAATACGCATTGTAAAATCAGGTTCAAAAACGATGGTGGAAGTGAACCCTCGTGCATTCAAAGTATAAGTTCAACTTGATACATTAACCATAGTACACCAATTAACAGGAGAAATTTGTGCCCTTTGACATGCTAAAAGAATGGTTGAACAAGGAAAAAGAACGAGGGATTGAGGATCCTTTCTGTGCTGTTTTAAGCACTTGTAGCAGCTTAGGTGATCCTCATAGTCGAGTGGTGGCCATTCGCGAAATTGAAACCGAGAGTCTATTATTTTTTACTCAACAAAAAACACGCAAGGTTGCTGAATTATTAAATAACCCTAAATCCTGTTTAAATTTTTTATTTGCAATGCAGAGCCGACAAGTTATTTTAGAAGGAACAGCAATACCCATTTCCCAAGAAGAAAATGAAGCTTTTTGGAGAACTCTTCCTCGTGAACGCCAATTAAGATTTTCTGCTTATGCCCCTACTTCAGGTCTTGTCATTAAAGATTTAGGCCAATTGGAAACAAGGAAAAAAGAATTGAGTGATCAATTTGCAAGCCTTTCTATCCCTATGAGTGAGGATTATTTTGGCTTCCGCTTCATCCCAAAAACATGGATTTTTTACACAGTCGGCTCCATTTCTTTTTCTGAGGTAATTCGTTATACGAAGATAAGCAACTCTTGGAAAACAGAATTAATTTCCCCATAGGTGATATCATGTACATGCTTTGTTTTTGTGTTCCAGAAACACATTTAGAAATTGTTAAAAATGCTATTTTTGATACAGGGGCAGGAAGTGTGGATCATTATCAGCATTGTGCGTGGCAAACATTAGGCGAGGGGCAGTTTATGCCATTACCTGGCAGCCATGCTTTTATTGGAACAATCAATCAACTTGAGAGAGTGCCTGAATATAAAGTAGAAATTATCTGTACTGAAGAGCAAATCAAAGCTGCTGTTGCAGCCTTAAAGAAAGCTCATCCCTATGAATCACCCTCTTATCAAGCGTTTCGGGTTGAGATGATATAAACAATGATGAACGATTACTTACTAAAAAACTTCTATTTCTCTTTAGGTCTTTTTACAATTCGCTAGACTAGCCCCAAACCTGAGGTTTAACTATTGTTAAGAAATTTCCAACAGTAAACTTGAAAATGCTTTGCAATTGAAAAACCAAGGTTTTGATAGATACGAAGCGCGCTATTATTTTGTGTCGCAACAGTCCGATAACAGTTTTGGTAGTTTTTATCTGAAAAATAATTTAAGCTATAGGGAAGTAAGATCTTTCCAATACCCTGTCCTCTATAATGAGGTGAAACACCAAGTGTTCTGACTTCGCCACACCTACTACGTACATGATCGGTTAAAGTTGGGGTACGGCCCCGATCCTGGTAAAAAGTTATCAAATCTCAGTTTAATTAACCATGTCAGTATTAATATTAATAAAAATATTTTTTTCTCTCATCGGCGGTGGTAAGAATCTGCATTTTTCCATCACTTGCTTATAGTTTTTTCCTCATTAAATAATTAATAAACTTTACGCCGTTTATAGAGACAGTTTGTTCTTTTTCAGTGACATATCCTTTGAATTCCAAGAATTTCTTTGCCGTGATGCTCACATCCGCATATAGCTCTTTCATCCCTAACTCAATAGCTTTTTGTTCTAATGCTTTGAGAAGAGCAAGACCAACACCTCTTGCTTGATAATCTTTATTAACATATCCACGGTCAATATGTCCATTTTTCTCTAAATCAGCAAAGCCAACAATCACGTTTGTTTGTTCTTCTACAGCCACAAGAGTATAATTTCTTTCTAAAGACTCTCTCCATTTTTCCAAATCAGCTTCCTTCGGAGCCCATGTATTTAGCTGCACTTCATCATAATCTTTAGAGTTAATAGAATGAACTGCATCATGAAATAGTTTATAAATTTCTACTTCATCTCCAACAATAAAATTCCTAATTCTAAACGCCATTTTTGAATAACTCCCCATAACTACTAGTAATTACATCAATTTTTGTCATTTTTTAAAAATACATATTTATTATTGTAATGACATTTTGTTACTTCTTTTATGAAACATTAATTCAGTAACAAAAACGAGGGTTTATCTCCTTCGCATTTGATTCTCTCAGTAATTTTTTGAATTATATGTTCCATTTTTTCTGGAGAAATTACATGCGATAGAAGCCGTTTTTGCTGTGTTAATTCCATTAAATTATACCTTAATTACATTGCGATTTTTATTCTTCATTTCCCCACCTTTTAGCAGGAAGGAATCCAATATTTTTACATTCCATAAGGTTCTATAAACTATCAACTCTTATTGGTAAATCTCAATTTCTTGTACTGCATAATGCTATTTATTTTTCATACGATAGAATTTGCACATAACACCATGGCCATACCCATCTTTGTAATATTCCATACCACACTTTTCCATAACACGTTGTGACGCAATATGACCTTCTGGTGCAAAAGCAATAATATATTCTGAGTCGATATTTGTACTAGCCCATTTCAATAGTGCTTCCAAGGCCTCTGAAGCATATCCTTTCCCCCAAAATTTTTTATGCAACAGATAACCTACTTCTATTTCTCCGGTTTCAATTGGACCAAATCCACAACGTCCTATGAACTCTTTTAAAGAATTATCAAAAATAACAAAACAAGGAAGTCCTTTTTCTTTATAAAAACTAACGAATTCTTTTATTCTTTTCGCAGTTTGATCTGTGTCTTGGACTCCATCAGGAAAAAATTTCCTTACTTCTGGATCAGAATTAAGTTCAGCAACCTCTTTTAAATCATCTTCGTTAATTAAACGCAAAATCATTCGAGCTGTTTCAATCTTAGTTGACATGCTATTGACCATATAAATTTTAAGTTACATTCTGTTATCAGATAACTTTCATGTTCTATTAATGAATAGTATTTTCTTTTCTCAATACAATTATTAAGATGAATATATTTTTATTGTAACCTAAATAATTTATGTTTTTTCTCACTCATAATCCTGATATCAATAATTTTTCTTAGTTTATCAATGTCCCTTTTGATGGATACTCAATATTTAGCTGATCGCGCATCACCTCTGAGAGGTTTCCATATATCGCTACATTTGCTACATCTTATTGATGAAAGATCTATATTGCCTTGTAAGTTGCCTGTGTAAAAGGATTATATCACTATCCCTGCATCAAGATACCCCACAAATATGTAGCAATAACCATGCTACATAGACACTACTATTTGCTACATATTGCAACCAAAAATAAAATGCACGTGCTATTTCATTTTTTATCATTTTCCTTTTTTATATAAGAATATTTTAAATTAGGAACTCTTTACAAAAAATGGCGGCGTACAAAAATAAGCAACACCAGATAACTCAGACCACTCCTCATGACATCCTCTTTTGTATATTTCGGGATGTGTTTTTTCAGCATTTGAAATGTAGCATGGCGTAGCAATATAGTAGCAATTTTTTGCTACAAATAATTGATCGAATTTGTAACAGAAAAAATGCATTACTCTATGATTTCATAGATAATTTCATCTGGATGGTTTGAATGATTTGATGATCGTGTAGCAATGTAGCAGAATACCTGGAAATGACTGAATGAACCTTACTGAAATAATACTAATGGCAAATATAATCTCCTGCCCCGCTATCTAGGTTAGCCTTATTAAGGCGCAAGGATCTTTTAGATTTATTGATAACTTTTGATCGATAATTCTACTTAATATAAAATCAGCACAGGGTTTTACAAGCACATTAATATCATCCCAATATTCATCTTCCAAACCAATGCATATGTGTTTCGCTCTGTTCATCACGGGCTGATACATTTTAGGTAGACGATCAATCACCCAATCTGCTGCTATAGGTTTCGATCGAATCTCATTAGTTTCTAATGTACTCCAAATCCGTGCATAGGTTAGTAATACATTTCGAGTGTCCTGTTCAAGTTCCGCTGAAAGTCTATCAAGATCATGAAGCATCGCGTTTATAAAGTCGCTATATGGGACCGGGTCTAATAGTTGCTTAGGGCTTTCCCCCATCAATGTATGACTCTTCAATAAGACCTGCGTGATAATCAGCGCAAGATCCGGCATTGCACGATCAGACCATGGTTCAAAATTTCCCATTTCAAATGATGAGCGAAGCCATTCGCCATATTGGAAATCAAAAAGGGGTGGATAAATCCAAGGATTAATTGCGACCCTTTCCACAAGGGTCATTTCTATAGGTGGCTTCGTACTTTTCATGTAAATGCCTGATATTTGGAGTAGATGGTTAGTCAACTCCATCTTTTCTTTTGACGTTGTGGTACGATTTGTTACAACAAATAAATCAATGTCACTGTATTTTTGCAAACCACCTATAAGATAAGAACCATAAAGATAACTCCCAAAAGCTCTGCGCCTAAAATCTTTGTTAGTACCTCAAGACATTCATTGAGTTGTTGCTTTACATCACTGTTGTTTTCCATCATTAACACTCAGCCATTTTTTAAAATCCTTTAACAATGCTTCTGCTTGAGCAATACAAGTTATTACTGCACTCTCAGGAATAATATCGCCAGAATAATCTGCAATATTGCGTTGTTTACGCATAGCATCCAATATAATCACTGTTTTTTTATCAATACCTAAAGTCTGAGGCAATAACTGAATCATCGTTTGATGATGTCCTGGTTTAGAAGTCAAGGTTCGATATCCATGAGATTGAAGTGCTGCATTTGCTATTTGCATAATTGCTTTATAGGCAGCATCAAAGCGATTCTCCGCGCTAACCAAGTCAATTTTTGAATCCACAATATTACGTTCAGCAGCATGCAAAAGCCGATTTATGGTATCTGGGTGAGGTGGTATTTTTTCCAGGCTGATGCCAATTAAATTATCCAAGGTCATGTTCAGCTCCCATAATAAATAGCTTGGGATTATTTAAAACCTCCTGAATGAAAAGATCTTGTTTTTGTAAAGATGACTTCCATTGTTCCCTGGAATATATTTTGGGGTTAATTTCTCTCCCTAAACTCGCTTGGGCAGCATAAAGAGCTGCAACTGCTTCTGTAAAATCAACCTCACCAATAATAAGCACATCAATATCACTTCCAAGGTTTTCGGTTCCTTTGGCCACCGAGCCAAAAACAAAAGCTACTTCAATTTTTTCAGCTAATGGAGTTAAAAAATCAAACAACACATCCACCAAACCAGACGTTTTCTTTAAAATGCTTGAAAGCTCCGTATAAATAGGAAAATTTCGATTTGCTTGGTAATAAACTTGATTACCGCTCTGCTCGCGCAGAAGTACTTTGGATTTAGCAAGTTTGGATAGTTCTCGATGAAGTGTACCCGCTGTGGTATTCGTTAACCGCGCAATCTCTCGGACATGATAACGCTCATCAGGATGCAGCAATAAAAGTGCCAGCACACGCCGCCGATATTCAGAAAACAATATTGAAGTATCAAACATGATTTTTATGTTGAAGCCAACTAAGCTTCAATCATAGCCTAAAAAGCTACACCATTCAATCAGATAAATAAGAAAACCATAAAAAGAAATATCCGTTATAAATCAACTATCCACTGTATCAGTTTAACACGCAACCAATGACCTCAATGATCTTGTAGATATCGAAACTTAAGGGCTCAGTCTTGAGAAAGCATGAAATGGTATTTCCCAATTACGTAATTGTCTTATTGGAAATAAAATGGGGCCTTGAAATTAAAGTTCTTTTCAAAAATCAATAAACACCTACTTCTATTACCATGGCTTCATATTAAAAGGAGATGGGTTAAAAATTTCTTGTTCCCCATCCTCAGATGTATTATGTATCTCCTCATTAGCTTCTTGTTTGGAGAGTTGATTTTTATTAGACGGTCTTGGTTCTCTTGAAAGTGGACTTGCAGTAAGGCCTTGCTCTTTCGTTACCTCATCTCTTTCTTGTGCTTTCGGACTGGGTACGGGCACTAAATTATTTGCTAGCTGTTGAATAAATGCATCGTATAAAGCTAATGTGGGCATGGTAATGCGAAGAGAACATATGCTTCCCTCCTCATCTTGAAGGATTTGTATGCAATCATCAGAAAGATGATTTTCTTCTTTAAATTCATTGAATTCTTTTATAATCGCTTCCATGAATTTTTTTAATTCTTCTCTTTGTTCTTCAGTTAATTTACTAGGTTCACATTGTAATTTAATTGAAAGAGTCATTGATACGCGATCACTATCAACCAGCAATAATCCTTTGGCGATCAATTCCGCAATTATTTCTGGGTCAAAACCAGACTCTAAATCAAGTTCTTCTGAACCAAACACGCCTACCAATTCATCTTCAGACCCAACTGCTTTGCCAGGTTTAGTTAGGAATTTAACTTCACCAGGACTCGCTTTTTCCTCAGATGTCTTCTTATCAGAGGTGGCACTATCACCTCCGCTACCACCTGCGCCATGTCCGGAACAAAGGCGCTTAGGTGCGATTTCTTTAAAACAAGTCCCGCAGCGTACTTTTGCACCTTCCTCAGCAGCCTCTTTTTTTTCTGCTTCCTTTCTAAATTGTTGTAAAGCTAATGCTATAGAGGAGGTTTTGGGTTCATCTGCCGTTATGGATTCAAGGACAGGCTGATGTTGTTCTTTGTCTTTTTTCATGAGAATACTCCAGTGCAAGTTCATAATGGTTTCATCCGAATAAAGATTTACTTATCTGTTATTATACCGAGTTAAAAAAACCCAATTGTATATATAATGTACATTAATTGGGTTGCTCGTTTCTTCGACTTAAAACATCGAGTACATAATCCCAAATTTTACCTGCTACATTAATTCCTTTCCCATCAGATGGATTGAGATGTAATTCAATGTAAGGGAAGCTATTATTTTCAATAATTCCAAATTGTTGCTTATGCCATGGAAGAGAAATGTCCTGACAAATAAAATCAAGACCTGTAAGCGGTATATTGAGTATTTTATGTACTTTTTCCAATAACAGTTTATTCTCAGGATGTATCAGGTCGATAACAGTACTGATTTTTGCACCACTACTCATAGTAACTTTTTTGGCAATAAAGATTTGTTGTCCTTTGTTTATTACCGTATTAAGAGCAACTCCTTGGGCTGCCAAAATTTTCATTAAGTTGCTATTTCGAGTAATTTTGTAGGGATATTCACCATGTCCTTCTTTCCACGTAACTTTATTTTTTTTATCAATTAACTCTTGAAGTGTAGTTACACCATCGCCAACAATGCTCTCAGGTTGTCGTCTCACACAAGCGATTAATGAATCATTAATAATTAATGACCGATAAACATCACCAGGAATGTGTTTTTCAACCAGCACGCGAAAATCAACCTGCTTTACTATTTTTATCGCTTCTTTTAATTCATTTGGAGTTTGAATAGTACATGAAGTATGAATACTTAGAGATTCAGATAGTGGCTTAACCACAAGAGGAAATCCCAATGAGATACCATAGTTGTAGGCGTTTTTGCTGGAAATAAAAACCCTCCCTAAGGGGCAGGGAATTTGGCTATCTAATAATTTTTTCTTGAGGCTCCATTTATTATCATATTTAGTATCCTCATCAAAGCGTGTATTTTTTTGAGAAATAAGAGAGATTGGAGTCTGTATGAAATAATATTTTTTCCTATTGTAGACCAACTTAAAATACAGAGTATGCAAGTTAGATTCCTTAAAATTATACAGCTCTAGCCCTCTTTTTTGTGCTTCATCCCAAAATGCAAGGACACTGTTATTGAATTGTTTCCTATCAATGGTCTGAGTCTTGGTATATAGTTTTATTTTTTGGAAAATATTAATGACCAACTGATTTAATAGGTTATTGAATCGTAAAAAATCCTGCTCTGATAGGAGAAAGAGTTTAGATAAAAGATAGATAAATGGATTGAATATAAAATAATGGAATAAATTAAAAAATTTTCTTCGAAAATGAGAACGTTTTTCGGGATAGCAATGCTCACAATGTTTATTGTCCATATACGCTGTGGGAACAGGTTTTAATGATTTGCAAATGTCACGTGAAGATTTGATTTCTTTATGTTCATCAAAATTTTTAACATAAGCGCTCATAATTTATCTCCACAGATTCGCCCATTAGCTATCATTATATCGAGTTAAAACAGATCAATTGTATATAAAATGTACGGATGCGCCGTGTGTTTGCTTACCTACTGATATCTATGTAACACTGAACTTAAAAATCAATTCAGACTAAATTTGTTTAGAGAGTTTTCTTATTTAAAGAGGCTTAGACAGAACGAATGAAAGATAAATCAATATTGCTTGTAGAAGATAACGTTAAGTTAGCAAATTACCTCAAAGAAAGCTTACAAGAAGCAGGTTATGATGTTTCTATTGAAAAACGTGGTGATAGATCGGTCTATCGCATCATTCGTGAGCAACCTTGCCTAGTAATATTAGATATAATGCTTCCTGGCATGAATGGAGATCAAATATGCCATACCATTAGAGATGAGTATTTGGGGAAAATACTCATGCTAACAGCAATTAATGATATTGAAAGTGAAGTATCCTCTTTAAATTTAGGAGCAGATGACTACTTAACTAAACCTGTTGCAGACGAGGTTTTGAAAGCAAGAATAGAGGCATTGTTACGTCGACCCAATTTAGTTAATAATCAAAATCAATTTCACTTTGGCAATTTTTCTATCAATTTTAGTACTAAGAGTGTTCAGCTCTTTGATGAAGAAATTTCAATAAGTACCAGTGATTTTGAAATGCTTGCTTTGTTGGTTAAGAACCATGATAGGTTGCTGAGTCGAGATAGCATTATGTATGCTCTTTCTGGGCATGAATATGATGGGGTTGATAGAGGTATCGATTTAAAAATATCACGTTTAAGAAAGGCATTGAATGATAATAATAAAAAGCCCTATCGTATAAAAACAATTCATAAAAAAGGATATATATTTGTATCAGCGGCTTGGGAATAAATATAGATCTCAGCCACCAATCTTATGTAAGACTTATCAAAAATAGTGAAAAATTCTTTTGCCTCGACCTTGGGATTTTTCGTCCAGTTATGAAAGCTTCACCCAATATATCGCAAATCTATAATCATTTACCCTCGACAAAAGTATCATTTTAGAACGCTTGTACAATATATATACATATGAGCCGAGTGTTTTTGATAAAATCAACCTATTATTTTAAGTAATAGTCGAGATGAGCCATGAAAGACGCTGCAATAGAAATCTTAATATATAAACCAGATCCAGATCATCCACTGCCTGAAAATCAGAGGGGTGTGGTGATAAATCCTCACTTAAAACAACGGTTCAAGCAATTTGTTCCAATTGGCGTCTATTTAGAAGGCCCTGATTTGAAGTATTATTTTTTCGATCAGTGTGATAAATCCCCAAAAATCTATAGTAGTTTGGATGAACTCAAACGAGACTTACCGGAAGAACTAGACAATATATTTGAGAAAAACCCAAAATTATTTATTATGGGCCATGCTGGTGGTGGCGAATATGGTATGGGTAATTGCCATGGCCCAAGTGAGCAGTTATATGATGATAATTTTGATAATTTATTACATGGTTTTAAACGAGCATTGCCCGCACATCATGGTGAAGTTTTTGTGACTTTAGAAGGTTGTAATACAGACAATCAACTTAATGCTGCAGCAAACTCACAGGAAAAAACATTTTTAGAAAGAGTGTCAGTGAAACATCCAGAAATCACGTTTGGTGGAACTGGACCATGGGATGCGCAAGATGTACAGACCGGCTTCCGATCCCTTTCGCCGGCATCCCCTATCACATCGATGGCAGGAAATATTTGGAAGGCTGGAAACAGTGTTATTTTTCATCATGGTGAATATCAAGTTGCCGTTCGAAAATCTTTATTTGCCTCAACACAAACAGCTAAAGAATTAAAAGTTAACACCCTAGAATATGCCCGTGCAATTCTAGGTAAAGACGAAGCCGATGAACTGATAGCAAAAATCGCTTTAAATCGAGATATTCTAAGCATTCAAGATTTAAAGAAAATTGATAGTTTTCCAGAATTGCGATTTGAAGGAGAAGATGTTGCAAAGTTTGTTGAACAGGAAAACCAAATATTAGGTAAAGAACAAGAAAATTATTTAAACCGTGTCCGTGATATCTTAGGTCGGGCGGATCCTATAGAACAACTGACACATAGAGATGTACTAGAACTTCTCTTAGGTTTAAAAGAACCTTCTGTATTTAAAGGTCATGAAGACTTGCTCGAGTCAATTCTAGCTAATAAAGCTTTGTTAAACCTGGCAATGGTAAGTTGTGGAAAAGTCCTTATTGGTGGCCCAAGTAATGATGGCGTCATTGCTTTATTATTAAAACATGGCGCTGATATTAATAGTACTGATAAAAAAAGCATGACGGCTTTGCACTATGCGGTACAGAATTTTTATAATTATAGAAAAGAGCCCTTACATCTCATTAAAAAGTTAATAGAGTGTGGTGCTAGTCTTGAAGTGCGAAATGAAAAAGGACAGACTCCTATCGAGACAGCGCAAGAACATAGCAAAGATGGACGAGTGACTGCTAGTGATAAGCTTCTCGCATCTTTGAAATCTAGCAATTCGCCACCAACTCCCTTAGAACTAAAACAATCTGTTAGACAAATATTTCAGATGAGTCAACACAAGGCTGATGAACTACTTTCATTACCTATTGCGAAACGTGAATATAGCAAATGTAGTGAAGGCACTCTTTATATTCCTGGAGATGTAGTGGAAAAATTGCATGGAATCTTGCAATCTGCAAAGGGGAATAATGAACTATTATCGGCGTTTGAATCAGAGCTTAGTATGGTTATCAGTGCTCTTGAAAAAGGTATTGGAACTGGAGAAGTGGTTGATGGCGAGGAAGATGAATTCATCCCTAAACGTTTTGAAAATGCAAAACTCCAGTTAACAGCGGTTATGGACGCACTGGTTGAGATGAAACAAGAGATCGATACTTCAAAAGATGCTAAAGTTGGGGCCAACTTCCAAAACTAAAATCTTAATCGCTAAGAATATCTTGGAAGTACTATGGTGAATCGAGCACCTTTTAATATCGGTGATTGTGTAGCCATGACCTTTCCTCCGTGGAGATTAACAACTTTTTTAACAATAGCTAATCCTAACCCAATATGTTTATCTCCAATTCCGGAGTTTTCGGCAATTGTATATTCAGAAAAAATGTCATCCGCACCATCATCCGGCAAGCCTGAGCCATCATCGTCTACGTGAATTAAAATATGACTATTATCCAGCGAAATGGTTAAAGAAATAGTGTGCTCTGCAAATTTCATAGCATTTGTAATCAAATTGGTAACAGCATGTTTTAAATTATTTTCATCTATGTATGCTTTCAAAGAATTTAACTCATTAGTATGAAATGTAATTTCAAATGTCGATGAAGAATAAGACTCTAATAGCTTTCTTAACCATACTATTATATCGGTCTCAGACTGTTTTAATTTCAATTCGTTTGAATGCATTTTTGAGTAAATCAAAAAAGTGCTGACGAGGCGATTCATATCTGCAATATCTTCTTGTATGCTGTTTAGCTGTTTATTGAGTAATACATCTTCAGCATTTTTCCTTTTGATACTATCCGTCGCCATTTGTATGGTTGACAAAGGGGTCCTAATTTCATGCGCGACAAACCGGCACAATTGTTTATGTGATTCAATCAGTTCTTTTAATTGCTCACCCATGTGGATGATATTTACATACAGCCCATACAAAATAGAGGTGGTACCTATTTTCCGATGAAAATCAAAGTTCCCTTGACTGAAATTTTTAGTTATCTGATACACCTTTTTCATATTTCTAACAAAAAGCAATGAAAAAAAGGCAATAAGACAAAGGGATAAAAAAAAGAAAGTCCCTATAAAATAATACATAACATCACTGATTCTTGCCATAACGGGCAGATAGCTTAGTGGGCCAATTTTGAGTATTCCACCACTAAAACTATAATAGAGAATAACAATTTGTGACGAGTTTTTATTGGTTTCAAATACTAAACGCTTTGTTGATAAAGAATTAATTATATTACCTGGTAAGTGTTTACTTTTAGTTTTATAAACATGAAGAGGAAAACCATATATTTTTTCTAACTGTAATAGTTCATTACTCCATGTATTTTTTGATTTTGATAATAAATGTTGAACGATTTGTATTAAAACAGGATTCATATAATTAAAAATAATTTCGCCAGGATCTGAAAAATTGTAAGCTAATGCATACGGGGTATTACCAATTTTTTTATACGCAGTATGTTCTACAATTACCTCGTTTAGAAATTGATAGGTTGTACCTGATAAAAAAATGATTTCACCATTATTTAATTGATTATTCTGCTTCAGGGTGAGTTTTAGACTGTCGATTACTATAAGATGAATAAGATTATCTGTTTTTTTCTTTATTATTGCATCCCAGTTTGATTTCGGATTATTAATTAACTCTTTTTCTAAACTAATTAAAAGTCCTTGTGACATCGTTTGTCCTGCATTAACAATTATCTTTGTCTCAACTGACTTTAAATATTTAAAAAATGCCAAAACAAGAATTAAAAAAATCACGAAGAACGCAGTCAAAATTTTAATATAAATATTAAATTTCATTACTATGCACTCTAAATAAGAATAATAGATGCCTTTTCACAAGAAATACTCTGGATTATCTTTGATAATTTCAATATCTAATTCTGGCATAATTATCCTACGTTTTGTCACTCTTTATAACTCTTGTAATTAGCCTATTTAAGGCATTCAAATTATCGATATTCGTTATGGCCTCATCAAATAATGATAAAGTCTCTGGATCGTGTGTTTCTAAATACTTGAATGCTTTTTTTGGACCTTGATAACGCAATTCTTTGAATACAAAATAATCCTCTAGAATTGTGAAGATTGACCAAATATGGCGATATTTCCCTTCTAAATCTCTAGTATACGCCCTTGCCAGCATTTTTTGATACCACACTCTACGTGCTGTAATTTCATCAGGAGGGAGGGACTCAGGCAATATTAAAAAAGCAGAGAGTTTTTTTAATAACTCTGTGCCAAAATAAGCTTTTTCAACAACAACGATGCCATCTGACATACATAAATGTTCATCAGAAATTGAATCAAAAGCATTCTCTGGATAAACAAAAATATCATGATAAACTTGATGTGCTTCATCAAAGCGTGCAATTCGTTGCTTATCTCCTTTTTCCCTAATCCCTGCAACATCATAATCACTGGTTACTGTGAAGTCTCCTCGTGCGCGCGAGCCATATAAAATAATTGTATGGCAATGATGTAAAGATATTAATTCATCAACAATGAATTGCAGAACAGCATCATTTTCTAATGATATTTTCTTTTGTGTCATTTCCTTACCTTCTTACTTTGTAACCATAATACCAACGGCTCCCTGTGGTGGAACTGGTTTGAACCGTATGATCTACTCCTGCTGGAATCAATACTTCTTCTCCAATAGCAGGTTTTAACGTTTTATTGCCCATGGTTAAAATCCTTCCAAATTTGACCTGGGGGATCTTCCCAAAGCTCAAAACTAAAGCCACGAGAGCGCCAATTGCTCTCAATTATTGTTGTATCCAGCATTTAGGCTCATTATTTAAAATCATTCTTTAAATTTTACACCACTGGAGAGCATCAACACCACAACCAATGACTTCAATGATCTTGTGTCGAGACTGAAGGCCTCTCTTTATTTAAATTTGACTTTTAGGGACTTTGAATAAGACAGACAGGTATCGCACTAATTCCATGTTGGCTTTATCTTCAATAGAAGGTGCCGCGATTTTTATCTTGAGTTCCCCTCCAACAGCACCTACTACTTGATTGCATTTGGCGCCGGGTTGAATAAGCAAACTAAGAATTAATCCATTATCCTTTTGTTTATACCCCGGATATAGGTAAATCATCTTGCTGTTCCATTATTTTATCCTGCTTTTACTATTCTATTGAGACTCGCTTTTTTATGTATAATATTCTCTGGGTAACTATTTAAAGGGAAGTTTTTTATGTTAAGTAAGACTTATATTTTTCTCGTCATTTTTTATGCATTTTAACTTCCAAAAATGAATAATCTACTACCACTTTTCAAATGGGGAACCGATTACCTGGTTTCTAATGGCTACTCAATAGAGCGCTCGCCAGAAATTGTATTGTCAACACCGTGGTCTCATGTGATCCGATTTGCAACATCAACAGAGAATTTTTATTTAAAACAAACACCACCATCTTTTTTTCTATCTAATGAGCCCAAAATCATTCGAGTATTGTCATCCCAATTCCATGCCAATGTGCCCGATATAATTGAAATTAATGAGGATTTACATTGTTTTCTAATGAGGGATGCGGGTATTTCTTTGCGTCAAACGCTTAAAACCAACTTCAAGCCAGAGCTATTATGCCAAGCAATAAAACAATATGCCACAATTCAACGCAGATCTGAAGAGTGTATCGCTACGTTTCTCAAACTTGGTGTACCCGATTGGCGATTAAATCAATTACCCTTTCTTTATGATCACATCTTAAAGCAAACTACTTTTTTAAAAGCAGAGGGACTCACCGATAAAGAATTACAAACACTACACGCCCTAAGCCCGAAATTTTCAGCACAGTGCAAATTATTAGCAAGCTTTAAGATTCCTGAAACCATTGGTTATCACGATTTTCATGATAAAAATGTTCTTCTTGATCCAATTACTAAAAGAATGACTTTTGTTGATTGGGGCGAGACCGCTATCCTTCATCCATTTTTTTCGTTACAGACCTGTTTAGAACAATCGATTACTCACCATGGAGTAACAGAAGGTGATTCAACCTACCTGAAATTTCAAGATGCTTGCTTCGAAAATTGGCTAGGATTAGCGACAGAAAAACAACTGTTAAATGCATTCATTGTTGCCAAACAGATCCGGCTATTTTGGAATATACTCGCATCTAACCAGTTTATGCTCAGTGTGGATCGCCAGGCCTACAAGGCCTATTATCCCAATCAACCTAGTCCGATAGCAGGTGGTTTTAAAGCACTTCTTGAAGGCATCCATTAGTCCCAAAAATTAAGTTACTATTAGAAATAATCATAATAAGCAGCTTATTAGTTCTATAAGTATTCATGATATACTACTGGCATAATTTGGCAGCAGTATCTTGTCCCGAACTGAACGTTTGTTTGATTTAATTCAATTATTACGACGTCACCGATTACCCGTGAGTGGCAAAAAACTTTCAGAAGAATTAGGCGTAAGCCTACGCACTCTGTACCGAGATATAATAACCTTACAATCCTTAGGCGCGCCCATTGAAGGTGAGCCCGGTGTTGGTTATGTGCTTAAATCTGGTTTTATGTTGCCTCCTTTGATGTTTTCAGATGATGAAATTGAGGCAATGGTGCTAGGGTCAAGTTGGGTTGCACAACGAGCGGATACTCAACTTAAAATCGCAGCTCAAAATGTGCTTGCAAAAATTTCAGCAGTCCTTCCTACTGAATTAAAACACCAACTAGAAACTTCAGGACTCTTAGTTCCCCCAGGAAAATGTGCCGAAAGTAAAGATAGTGATCTTATTCTCATTCGCAAAGCGATACGTTTAGAACGAAAAATCGAATTAGAATATCAAGATCTCCAAAACAATCATTCGACACGAATACTCTGGCCTATCGCGCTCGGCTTTTTTGATGAAGTGCATCTCATGGTGGGTTGGTGTGAACTAAGGCAGGACTTCCGTCACTTCAGAACCGATAGAATTATTCAATTATCCATTAAAGAACAAAAATATTCCGAACGCCGACAATCCCTTTTAAAGAAGTGGCGCACCCTACATAACATTCCCCAATCCTATTGAATGATGCTGACAAAAACTGTCATCCGTATGTTTTATATTCTCCAATGAATTTAGCGAAATAAAAAACAGGAAAAATCATGACATTCGACCCCAATTTAGTTCTATTTTATGTGAGCAATATAGAAAACAGTACTCATTTTTACTCAGAATTGCTCAATGCTCAGCCTATCCACACTGAGCCTGATTACGCCATGTTTTTATTAAAATCCGGTTTGCGATTGGGATTATGGTCTCAAAATTCTGCGTTACCTGCACCAACTGCATTAGGTGGCGGTAGCGAACTCGCTATTTTGGTTCCCGATGAGCAAGCCGTTGATGAACTTTTTAGAAATTATCAAACTAAGAATTTTAAAATGATACAAGAACCAACACCGATGGATTTTGGTTATACGTTTGTAACCTGCGACCCAGATGGTCATCGAATTCGCTTTTTTTCAAAGAACGGATCATGAACCAAAACTGGCTGGCTGTCGCCTGCGCGTCCCACGTGCAAATTGGAGTGGAAGGAGGGTTTATGCAAGTTTGCTACGGTAAACTTGCACCTCTAAAGAGAATAAAAGCGGACGATTGCATCATTTATTACTCGCCGACGCTGCACTTTAAAGGCATTGAAAAACTGCAAGCATTTACGGCAATTAGAATCGTTCTACCAGGTGAGCCCTATCAAGTGGATATGGGTAATGGTTTTCATCCATTTCGACGAAATGTACTTTGGGCCAATAAAAAGATTGATGTTTCGATACACACGCTTATTGAATCGCTCGAATTGACAAAAAATACCAAGAATTGGGGATACCCATTTCGTTTTGGCCTATTAAAAATCAGTGAAGCGGATAAACGCATCATTGCCAATGCCATGCAGGCTTATATTAATTAAAAACTTCTACTTTGGAGCCTTATATGACTGTTATTATACCCCAATTGACCCAGATTCAAGAATTTAAAGTAACTGGAATGAGTGTAAGAACAAAAAATGAAGAGGATTTTAATCCCAAAACTGCACGAATACCTCATCTTTGGGAGCAATTTCTTGATTCAAAAATCAAAACACAACAAGATAGCCCCGTTTATGGCGTGTATCACCATTATGAGTCCGACTCATCAGGGTACTATACAGTTACTGCTGGGATAGGAATTGTGAATGAATCCAAAGCTACGCACTTGGATAGAGTCACTATAAACGCGGGCAACTATCTGGTTTTTAAAGCAATTGGGCCTAATCCCTCAGCAATCATTAATGCCTGGCAAACTATTTGGAGCTATTTTAATGAAAAGCCAAAATACGAAAGAATCTACCTCACTGATTTTGAGCTCTATAAAACGCCTCATGAAAGTGCAGTATACATAGGCATAAAATAACTAACATAAGATATTAACTATGACAACAACTCTAAATAAAACCGAAATGATGGAGTCACTCAAAACACTTAGAAGCGAGCTCGAGTTACTTAAAAAGCCTTATTCGCAGCCAAAAACAATCTATTATAAAACGGGGCCGGGAGATTATGCAGAGCATGACCAATTTATAGGTGTAAGCGTCCCTGAATTAAGAAAAGTCGCCAAACGTTATCAAACCGTATTACCCTTTTCTTTGTTACAAGAGTTGTTGTATTCATCTATTAATGAAGAACGCTTATTAGCGCTATTAATGTTAGTAACTCATTATCAAAAAGGAGATATAGACCTCAAGCAAACGATTTTTCAATTTTATTTAACTCATATCAATCAGATTAATAACTGGAATTTGGTTGACGCTTCAGCCCATTGGATTGTTGGGGCGCATTTATTAGATAAGGACAAAACACTCCTCTTCACCCTTGCAGAAAGCACTAACCTTTGGGAAAAACGTATCGCCATTGTCGCCACTTGGTATTTTATTCGAAATAATCATTTTGATTGCACTCTTAAACTTGCAGAAAAACTGCTATGCGACGATCATGATTTAATTCATAAGGCCGTAGGCTGGATGTTACGAGAAGTAGGAAAACGTAACCAAGCTATCCTCATCGAATTTTTAGATAGCCATGCTTATCGAATGCCAAGAACCATGCTGCGCTACGCCATTGAACGATTGATGCCAATAACGCGAAAAAGTTATTTATTAGCTAAGCCAATCGAATGCATTTAGAATCATGGTTGTTCATGAAATAAAGCAATTAGTTCTTTACTGGAAGAACATCCTAAGGACTCCATCAATTTAGCAATCATTCCTTCAACTGTTCTGTAAGAAACATGAGTTTCACGCGCAATTTCTTTAGCTGTTTTTCCTTGTGCCAACAACTTCAGGTATATGGCTTGTTGTTCAGTTAGCTCAACTTTCGTGTGAAATTCCTTATGGTATAAAGTAAAATCTTTTTTCTCCAAAATTGATGTTAGGTTTTTTTGGGGTAACATTTCTTCATTCCCCACCACAGCCGTCACAATACAACGTGTATGCTCCTCTAATTTCCCATCATCACCATGCATAGTGAGTGTAGCAACCTCTTTATATAAATTATCTCGCTCATCATGTAGTTGCTCAAAAAAATCGCTCAAACTTGGTATAGGCAATAAACTTGTAGTATTGCGTGCAGTACGATCGATTTGGACCGGAGTACTCACATCCAAAAATACAGTCATTTCATCGTGCAATAACTGACGATTTTTTAATGACAAAACAACGCTGGAATCCGTTGTCACAATGATATGCTCTTGGGTGCAAAGGGAAGTTAATATATCAAACTGACATTCATAAAAAGCATCACTCCCAGGGCCTCCAAGTATTTCCCACACATGTCGTCCAACATGGAACTCTAACCCCAAATCCGCATCGACAAATCGCCACCCTAATGATTGAGACACAGACTTTGCTAATAATCCTTTACCCGCACCATGATGACCAACAATAAAAATTCGTTGAGGTTGATTCATTCTTACTATCTCCTAAAACTAAATGATGTAATAATTATACAAATAGACCATAAGATGCATCAATACGTAGAACTACGTGAGTATTGAGTATAGGATTATTATTCTAATCTAACAGAAAAATTAATTTTGGGAAAAATAGCAGTATTTTTTTCTTCCAAGCATTCACTTGAGAGTACACTGATTGATAAGATAACAAGCAAAACATTGCTAACAATTTCTATGAGTAAATATTCTATGCCCAACTATCTGCATCTCGCCCTGAAATCCGAACGACTTCAGTTAATCCCTATTTCACTAAACTATGCCGAAGAGTTGTGCAAAGAATTTACCGCTGAAATTACAGAACATATGTGGCCAAGTGCTCCGAAAACTCAAGAAGAAATTAACCAGCATATTTCTGAACAACAAATCAAAATGCAGGAAGGCACTGAAATCGCATTAGTCATTTTAAACGAAGAAAACCAAGCTTTTTTAGGATATGCCTGCCTGCACCAAGCGAATACGAAAACACCCGAATTAGGTATTTGGTTAAAGAAAAGTGCTCATGGATTTCACTATGGTTTTGAAACAATTAATTTATTAAAAACATGGGCTGAAACTAATCTTGTTTATGATTATCTAAAATATCCAGTTGTAAGACATAATATCCCAAGTCGCAAACTTGCCGAAAAAATGGGTGGCATCATTCAAGATGAATACATCAAAACAAGTGAATCAGGCAAGTTGCTTGATGAAGTAGAATATCGATTTTATGGTGTACCAATGACAAATACACAACCCATGAATATTACTGAAAGCTTAGTGCGCGAGCTCATTGCTCAGCAATTTCCACAGTGGAGTCATCTGCCTATTCAAGCTGTAAACAATAGCGGTTGGGACAATAGAACCTTTCACCTAGGTACAGAAATGCTCATTCGTATGCCAAGCAGCGCCGAATACGCAGGACAAGTGGAAAAAGAGCAAGCATGGTTACCCCAATTGGCCCCACATCTTCCTCTTCCGATACCCGCACCGCTTGCGATGGGAAAACCCAGTACCCTGTATCCTTGGAAGTGGTCCATTAATCATTGGCTTCCTGGAGAAACAGCAGCGGTTACTCCCATTAATGATTTACCTGAATTTGCACATGATTTAGCTCTATTTCTTAAAGCGCTCCAGAGCATCAATTCAATAGGCGGTCCTCTTGCTGGGCCCCAGAGTTTTTATCGTGGTGGTGATTTAGCAGTTTATGATTCAGAGACACACAAAGCCATCGAAAATTTGAAGGACAATATAGATTTTCATTCTGCAACACAAGTTTGGGAAAAAGCACTCTCCACCTCATGGCAAAATCCACCAGTATGGGTCCATGGTGATGTGAGTGTTGGCAATTTATTGCTTTCTCAAGGAAAATTAAGTGCGGTTATCGATTTTGGCCAACTCGCAATCGGCGATCCTGCTTGCGATCTTGCTATTGCCTGGACACTATTTGAAGGAAAAAGTCGGAGCATTTTTTTAGAAACACTAGAACTTGACTCAAAGACTTGGGAACGAGGACGTGCCTGGGCTTTATGGAAATCAATGATGTACCTTGTGAATCAACAAACAGAGATGAATTTTGAAGCAAAAAGAGCATTGCGCACAATTCATGAAGTGATCGAGGATCATAGGAAACTATCATGAAGAATCCTCACATAGAATGGGCACTTAGTGCCTTAAACAATTTAGGATTTCAAATTGAACCCACCAAGCCCGAAATAATTCTCGATACAGCTTGGTCAGAAGTGTGTCGCTTTCAAACGAACTTTGGATTGGTTTATTTGAAGAAGGTTCCTTCTGCATTGTCATTAGAAACCAACGTCATTCAGCTATTGCAGCAACAATTCAATGCTCCTGTTCCGCAAATCTTGGCTCATAATCAGGAACTAAACTGTTTTTTAATGCAAGATGCTGGCATTCCTTTACATGATGTCTTTAAACAGGAATTTAGACCTAACCTTTTAATTGATGCCATTCATCATTACACAAAGCTGCAGATAGACTCAGCAGATAAAATAAACCTCCTTCTTGATTTAGGCGTCCCTGATTGGCGCCTGCAACAATTGCCAAGACTTTATAACCAATTAATGAATGAAGAAGAGTTATTAATTGGCGATGGATTAACTCAAAAAGAATTAAAACAATTAAAAAATTTAGAGAGTAAATTACAAATTCTTTGTGACCAATTAGCCAGTTTCAAAGTGCCTGATACTTTTGGCCATGCCGATTTTCATGATAAAAATATCTTAGTGAATCTCAATACTCATCAAACCACGCTGATTGATTTAGGGGAAGTTGTTATTACTCATCCTTTTTTCTCATTCGTTAATTGTTTGTATCGTGCAACAGAACATTTAAAACTACCAAGCAGTCAATATAAGAAATTACAGGAGGATTGTTTTAAAAACTGGCTCTCGATAGAGTCCTCTGCGCATTTGCTTGAGATCATTGCAATTATTGAACAATGTTGGGCTATACATGCGGTGTTGGGCGAGTATCGCCTAATTAAAAGCATCGACCCCATCGCATCAATAACACTGTGTCGACAAGGCCGATTTGCTGGAAAATTAAGAGCTTGGATAGAACAATAAAGCGCTATTATTGACGGACCAACCGGATATTTTCTCTACCAAAAGGACTATTTTCTGTGGAGCGATAGGGGTTAATATCCAATCCTCCTCGCCGAGTATAACGTCCATAGATTGATAATATTTCCGGTTTGCAACAGTTCATAATATCCACAAAAATCCGTTCAATACATTGTTCATGAAACTCGTTATGATTTCTAAAGGAAACAAGGTATTTTAATAAGCCTTCTTGATTAATCTTTTTTCCTTTATACGCAATTTGTATGCTTCCCCAATCGGGTTGATTAGTCACCAAGCAATTTGATTTTAATAGGTTAGAATACAATCTTTCTTCCACTAACTCGTTTTGAACACTAAGAAATGATGGCTCAACCAAATAGACAGAGCATTCAACATCGAGATGGTCAATGCACTCACCTTTCGGTATTTGTGATACAGCGTAGTGTTTTGCTTGTTCCAAAAGATAAATTTTAACTGAAACTGGAGCTTCTATACGTGCTTCTAAATCATTTTTTATTGTATTTTCTAACTCACTAATACTTTTTATTTTGGTATTATTGAATGAATTAAAATAAAGTTTTAATGACTTGGATTCGATGAGTTTGGGCGAGTTACAATCATAAAAAATTTCACCAATCCCAACCATCGGTTTACCTTTTTCGTTGAGCCAAGAGACTTCATAATGATTCCAGCAGTCAAAACCCACAAAAGGAGGATGGGGGCAGGATCAATGCCAATTTCTTGTCGCTTACCTGCTCTGGGAATAGGATAGAGTCGATTGGGATTATAGGTGGAATCATAGTCTGATTTTTTACCTAACTCTGATTCATTAACGGATTGATATTTTTTTAATACAGCATCGCTCATAGTATTTAACTCCAATATTTCAATAATTTTTGCACTACTTTGCCAATTGATTGGCTGGTTTATTTCCAGTTGACTGGCAATATACGTTAACAAAGAGGCTGCTTCATTTATTTTATTAGCCTTTTCACTCAATTCGCGGGCTTGAAGGCTCATTGATGCGGCCAGATTAAAGTTTGGATTCGCAAGGATTTCTTTAATAGTAGATAAAGAGAATCCAAGGAATTTTAAGGTGATAATTTGTTGTAAAATAAGTAAATCAGTTTCAGAATACAAACGATAGCCAGAATCAGAGCGCTTTGTTGGTTTTAACAAACCTACTTCATCATAGTATTGCAATGACCGAATTGAAAGAGAGGTCATTTGGCTGATTTCTTTAATTTGATAATATTTCATAAGCATCATCTCCTTAATTGATGATTCTAAGCTATCACGCAACGTGAGGGTCAATAGTCATTTTATTCAAGAGAATAAAAAAATTGTTTGTTTCATGTTAAGATGTGCCGCTTCATAGTTATATTTACTGCATAGTGGTTATTATGAGCCCAAATACTATTCAATTAAATCAAAATCATGGGGGACCACTCCACTACCTCGGAAATAGGTACCTCACTCTTCCAGATTTAACAGGACATATGTCCCCTGATACCAGCTGGTTGAATGAACATTTCTCTGTATTATTGGCGAATAATAAAGGCCAAAAATACAAGAAAGCTATTGAGCCTTTTTCAGGTTCTGCTTCTTGGAGCTTGGCTGCAATGGAGGTTGGCCTTGCAGAAGAATATATTGTCAATGACAGCAATAAAGTTCTGATTAATATACTTCAATTAATTAGAGACAATCCTACGCTTGTTAAAACCTCTTATGCTGCGTTAATAGAAAAATATGATGTTTCCCTATCGAAGAAAGATTTTTTCCTTAAAGTGATTGAGAATTACAACCAGACAACTGATGAGGAAAAACCATTATTGCTCCCCTTTATCATCAATCATTCATGGGGAGGAATTCTTTTTTATGATAAAGAACTGAATATTATCTATCGCGAAGGTGAATTATTTGAAGGAAAAAACGCCAATCGATTTCTTGAACATGCAAATTTGTCGTTGGAAATGTTCTTGTGTGAGATTGACCGAGTATCTAACCTTCTTAATGTAAATCAAGTTTCATTCAGAAGTGGTGATTTTATGGACGTGATTTCGATCGCGACACCTGGTGATTTTGTGGCGCTGAATCCTCCTTATCCAGAGAATGAGCACTCAACGTTTGAAAAAGCTGGGATGTATACTGAACTTTATTCACCTGAAAAACTGCACCAAAATTTGGTTCACATCGTTCACTATCTTGAAAGCCAAGGTATTCATTATTACATGACTTATGGGTTTTATAATCCCAAATTCAGAAACTACGTCTTAGCTAATAAGAACCAGCAACCAATTAATTACTTTCGTGTTCTCGGTTATAAGCATTGTGCTTTTGGAATAGGCCTTGATCAGATGTACTTTACTTCCCAGTTTTCAATTCCCAAAAGGATAAACATATTCAAAGCAGAAGAGGTTTTAGGGAACCAAGATTTAACACCTGAAGAAGCACTAGAACAATTTAAACGACTTTCAAAAAAATGTTTTGCTGTTATTTACCGAGCCTTTATTAAGCCTGGGCTTGAGATGGAGTATCAAAAGGCCTGGCATCAGGTCGCTTCCTATTTTGTGCAATATCGCGGAGCGTTAGGTTCTTGCCTGCATAAAACTAACGATGGTATGTGGCTTGCCTATTCTCGTTGGCCAGATAAAGCGACTCGAGATGCTTCTTGGCCAGGCGACAATGCACCATCTGAGATGTTACCTGATGACATTAAAAAAGCGCTTATAACCATTCAAGAGAGTATTGATCAAACGCAAAAACTACCCGAAATTACTATGGAAGTTATCGATGATTTATTGTATTCAAACTAATTTTAGAAGATATAACTCATGAATCAAGCCGCAAATTACCAACTAGAGCTTGTTATAGACCCCAAGCTACTAGAACAGCAAGATAAAATTATTCGTGATGGGATAGTAAATTTTAATGCTCCTTTTACGGGAACCAAACCAGAGCGTTACTCAATCTATGTGAAAGATAACGAAGGTACTATTATTGGCGGTGCTATTGTATATGCTCATAAAAGCTCAATATACGTTGATGTCCTCTGGGTTAATGAAGAATACCGTGGTCTTGGTATTGGTGCTGAGATATTACGCAACGTTGAAGTCGAAGCAATTAAACGAGGGATTCCAGCATCAACATTAGATACTTTTTCTTTTCAGGCAGAAGGGTTTTATTTAAAACAAGGCTATCAGCATTTAGGAACAATTAACAAATACCTAGAAGGACATGATCGGATCTATTTGAGAAAACAATTGAAGAAAGAGTAAAGGCATATCCCCCATAAAAGAAATATACCTTGAAAAAGAACAGAACAAACGAAGCATCTATTTTCCGAAGTTGATCTTTTATTGGAACTGATCGTAAAAATTCATAAATGAATTAGAAAGGAAAGGGAGGTAGCTGACTCTTATCTCTAAGCCAGAATGGATGATGCCATTCTTCATAGATAGAAACTGGCATATTGCTTTGCTTAAATTCATCAAAAGATAAGCCGCAAAGAATCCATTTAAGGAATTCCCCGCAAGTTTCTGGACTTATTAAGTGACCGGACTGATAAGCCTCATCAAACATTTTATGCAAATGAAATGAAGTTGTTTCTCTTAAAATTTTTTGAATTCTTGTATCCACTTCCCCTGGAATAACACAAAACACACCGATATTTTTCTCGGCTAACTCTTTTCTCACAATAGCCGTTACTTCATCCAAACCTGCTTTACTGGCACAGTATGTTGAACTTTCTTTAAGTTTCAAAGTGGCTGCCCTTGATGTAACAAATAAAATCCGAGACTTCTCAGGCATCCCTACCGCGAGAAGTGCTGTTAGTTTCATGGGAGCTAATAAATTAACCTGGAACACTGCGTCAATACTGTCACAATCATATTCAGTTAACGGACGTGGAGGGCTTTTCATTCCTGCATTATGAACTAAAAGATGAAGCGGTATATCAGATTCATTAATAATTTTTGCAACCTGTTCAATATCACTATTGCGGGTAAAATCCGATTGAATGGGAACAAAACGAGGAAATAGCGCTTTAGTATTCATCATGAAGCATTCCTTGAAACTTAAGTTAATTTCGTGCGATATGGTAATCAAAGTTGAATAAAGTTAACAGTTTATTCTTAATTCACGTGTTACTAATTGAGTTAATTCTGTAATACTCGCCTTGACTTGAATAATAGTAGGCAAAACCTGAAGAACCTGTTCAACACCAATATTCTGCTGCTCGCTATCAGAGCTAAAAGAACGCTCTATATTATACACCAGCCAATTGATCCAATTACCAAGAACACCATAAAAGGCGGCCTCTAAATGATCCTGATTTATAGTTAATCCAGATGATGCATATATTTTTAGCATTTTTATAAATAAAGATTTATGAAAAAATGGGGTAGTAATTCCACTCCAATCAAGAGCACAATTGACTATTTCATAGGTAGGATTAAGTTTTCGCGCAGACTCCCAATCGATGAGAAATGGAGTATCATTTTTATCCCATAAAACATTTTTTTGATCCAGATCGCCATGGGTTACTACACTACTACTTTGTAAAATAGGTATTACTTTTTGATAGAGCTCATTAAGCTCAATTATAATTCGTTGATTACTTTTTAATTGCTCTTTAAACACCAAATTTTGGCTTGCTGACTGGTCTATTAACACACTAATTTTTTCATTGGTATGAATATCAAATTCTTGAGTGCTTAGTTCAGGGACATTAAGATTAATACAATGAATTTTTGCCAAAAAGGCAGCTATTTTAAGTGCATGCACCTCAGATATAGCGTCTTTATTTAATGCTTTTGCTGCTATCCAAGGATAAACAAGAAAAGCTTCATCTTCCGAAAGGATTAAATAATTATTTTCTATTTTTAGAGCATGGATTGCAGGTATCGTATGCTTGGAAAATAGGAAGGCTATCTCTTCTGTCAATTCATATTGGGATTTAACTTCTTCAGTCAATTGGATCCTGCTATTGAGTTGTTTTACAGCAAACTGCGAGCCATTGCACTCCAGATACCACATTTTATGTAAAAGACCGCCATAGACTCTTTGAGGCAAGTCACAAGGTTGGTTTATCTTTAATTTTTTACAGATTGTTTCTAGCTGACTTCTATTCACTATGAACCGCCTTAAGAATGCCTTGTGTTTCTAACTCTTCATTAAAAAATTTAACAAAAAATGTTTTGCTTAACTTGGGATTTTTTTTATTGATTCTCGTAAATTCTGCTGTAAAACCGCATTTCTTATAAAATTCTGGCGCTTGAAATGCACTAGTCACTAAATTGATATTATTAAAGCCCTGACCTTTGAAATGATGTTCTAGAGCAAGCAATAACTGCTTACCATACCCTTTACCACGATAAGCGCTATCTACCCAAATATCATCCACATAAATTTCAGAAAATGCTGTATAGGCATTAATCACCCCAAAAACTTCTCCTTGGGCAGAAGAAATAGTCACTGAAAAACATCGATAATTGACGTCGATACCATGCTGAGCCTCATAGGCAACAAATCCCTTTGTCATTCGGTTTTCTGTTGTCTCATCAAGCTCATCAACAAATTGGATTTGATATTCTTTCTTGCTTTCTAAAGGTTCCCCTACATTCTGTACATTACTATCAAAACGAAAAATAACTCGCTGAGGCTGATGTGGATCATAATTGACTGTTTTAATTTCTTCCTGGAAATTACCCATTGTAATTTTTGCAATAGTTTTGCGCCAAAAGTTAAGCGCTGGCTTATTTTCCGGAATCACAGAAATTTCCCATAAGCCTGGATGCATGTTCCAAAGTTCAGAGGAAACCAAAAAACCTAAACCTTTGCCTTGAAACTTTGCAGTAATGAAAAACTCGCCCATATTCCACATAGTATCTGGGTAAATTCCTTCTTGATTTAATAGGGCAAAACCTGCTAATTCATTACCTACTTTAATCAGAAAGGCTTTTCTTGTCGGCTCTTCAAAGTATTTTTTAAAATCGAAGCTTTCATAAAGGCCATCGGGAGGCAAAGCCCAATCCTCTGAAATAAAACCGCAGTCACGAGAGAGTTCATATACATAAAATCGTGCCATATTTTGGATGATAGGATAATCATCTAATGTTGCTGTCTCAATTTTTAAAGCAGATTGTAATTCTTTGATGTTCACAGCACTTTCCTTAAATACAGTTTTGCCATATGACCTTCATTCTGATAACCAAGCGATTTGTAAAAATCATGAGAGCCCTCTTTGGCTCGCCTAAGTCCCGATGTCAAATCAATGATACAGGGACTAAACTGCCTGGCAAATTCCTCAACAGTAATCATAAGCTTTTTACCTATTCCTTGATTACGATATCCTTGGTCGACCACAAGGCCTTCAATATGAAATCTTGTTGTTTCTGAAACAAAAAGATAGCTCTTAGACCAAGCAATCCAACCAACAACTTTTCCAGCAATTTCCGCAAGAAGAACACCGTAATGCAGTTCATTAGTAAATAGCTCAAGTCTTCTTTGCAACTCATCAGGCGATTGCGGATAGCCCAATTGCTCCATTAAAGGGTGAAGATGTTGAGCATCATCAATTACTGCTTTGCGGATAATCAATTCAACAGACATTTTAGGACTCCAGATTCACTCTATCCCCGGATAGATTAGGAGATGAAATCACCAAAAAAGAAACCAAATTTCCGGAACTGTTTTTCACTTTATGAGCTGCCCATGCTTTAATAGTTATTCCTTCCTGTTCCTGCAACACCTGTTCATAATTTTCAAACTCAATAACCAATTGTCCTTGTAAACAATAAAAAAATTGTTCTGTTTTCTGATGATAATGCTTTATCTCACAACTTCCAGCAGGCATCGTTTCATAAATAACACTAAACTGCCCCTCATTTTTTAACCACCATCCATCGCAACCTTGTCCCCATTTAAAATGGAGTGCATTGTTTATTGAGACAGCCTCTTCTCTCACTACAGATTCTAATACATGCGATTTTAGGCTTTGACTTAAGCCGGAGACTGAATCACCATTTAAGAGCCCGATGTCTGTTGTTTCTTGAAATTCTTTACGCAAAAAATAAAAAATAGAATTTTTTTGAAATCCATGCCGCTCAAATTCAAGTTTGAACCCTAATTTTTTATAAAATTCTATTGCCTCCCAATCCATAGTGTTAACTGTTGCAAAAGCGCAGCCTTTCTCACTACCATACTTCAATGCCTTTTGCATGAGTTTTGTTCCCCATCCTTGATGTCTGATGGATTCACTCACCCAAAGATTATCGACATGAAGACCTCCATAGAGTGTTCCGCCACTACAACCACCCACAATGCTATTGTCTGCATCACGAATAAAGCATGCAAAGAAATCTAAAGATTCGAAGCCTCTTTGTTGTTTGGCATACGCCTTAATCCCATTTGTTAATATTTGAACATCATCAGGGTTTGGATTTTCTAAAAACGATAACTTTAAAGTCATTTAATTTATCCCACTGTAGGAGACCAGGCACCATGCTCCACATAACTTGCCTCATCACTGCCTGACCAAGGTGGCATAGTAACGCAAATAAACACTAAATCTGCTGCATCACTTCGATATTGAAAATGTGTTCCCAAGGGAATATCGATGCTGACTCCAGGTGTTAAAGGCGTAATACTCTCTTCATCGTTCAATTTACGCCAAATTGCACCGTCACCAGAAAGGACATGCCAAAATTCAGATACAGTTTTATGACGAACTGCTTTGGAAATTGTTCCTGCTTTCAAAGTACAGTGAGCCATTCCACCTAAATGATTATTCATCAGCAATCGAACTTCAGCACCTGCTGGAGAGATATGTTGATACTCTTTGGGTATTTCTTGTGTATTCATTTATGCCTCTATTAAAACAATGTTCTCATCAGTAGTGGTTATTTCTTTTTTTAAATTTGAATTGTAACGCAAGCATTATCTGCATCTAAAGTAACCACTTTGCCAATTGGAAGAATGCAATTTTGCTTACCGTGCCCATAGGGAAACTCTTTAATGCAAGGTACTTTTAATTTTGAAGCCCATTCATTGATTACATCTTCTACCGTACCATCATGCTGATGCGAGTTCTTACTTTTACAGTGTTCAAATGTACCAAAAATAACGCCAGAAACTTCATCAAAAATTCCTGCTAAATCTAGTTGGGAGAGCATGCCATCAATATTATAGGGCTCGACACCAACGTCTTCTACCAACAAAATACTTTCTTTAAAACTAGGCAGATAAGGTGTGCCCATTAAATTAGTCATCAGAGTTAAATTTCCACCAAGTAAAGGGCCTCGACTAACACCTGCATGAACCTTTATTCCTTTGGAAATTATGTATTCTTGGCCTAATAAAGAAGAAAGTAATGTTTTTTTAACCTGGGTACTCAAATGAATAGTCAAAGTAAATCCTGTATAACTTACTAAGCCACTGTTTTTAAATAGGCCTAATTGCAACGCGGTGGTATCACTAAACCCGAATAATTGTTTTGGGTTTCTCTTAATTAATTCATAGTCTAAAAAAGGTAAAATACGTTGTGAACCTTGTCCGCCTCGGGTTGCAATAATTGCTTTCACTTCAGAATCTTTAAAGAAATCCATCACATCATTGGCACGTTCACTGTCTTTTCCCGCTAAAAATCGTTCTGATGCAAACATATGCTTTGCATACTTTACCTTAAATCCATTCAACTTTAATAAATGAACTCCCGCTTCTATATCCTGTTCCATAATAGGGCTCGACGGTGAAATAAGCCCTACGATATCTCCTTTTTGCAGTGGTGCTGGACATAGAATCTTCATTTATTACCTCAATTATTTTCTGCATTCAAAAACAATACTTTCGTCTTTTTCATCAGGTGGCGCGTTTCGGTCAAATCCTTTAACCATCCGTACATTGCTAAAACCAACCTCAGTAAGCAAATTGTGCAAGAAAGAAGAGTTTTGATAAATGCGAATTTTATATTCCTCTACCTCTGTTTGAATCACACGGTTGTTTTCAATCAACTCGTATTTGCCGATAGAGTAACAAACCTCTTCATTGAGCATGGCTAATTGACTTAATACGATGAGAGTTCCATCTTCTTTGGGCCATCTTGAGCCTCTCCATATACCTAATTCATTAGGAACTGCATAGCGTGTTTCTACTTCAAATACAAAAAGTCCTTTATCTTCTAGGTGCTCATAAATGATTTTTAAGGCTTTTTGGATATCCGCCTTTTCAGTAATGAGACAAAATGAACCACTGGGTATAAAAATCAAAGAGTACTTCTCAGATTGATTTAAATCTTCAATAAAACCATACCAGACTTTTGGATTAAGATTTTTGCTCCTTGCTTTTGCATGCAGTCGCTCAAGCATCGGTTGACTTGCATCAAAGCCCTGAACATCAAATCCTTCTTCAGCCAAAGGCAATAAAAATCGACCCGTACCACACATAGGCTCTAAAATGGTGCCTTTAGCCTCTACAGCATAGCTTCGGTAAAAAGAGTACGCATCTTGTGGCACATTGGGTTTACTTAAATCATATACTTCAGTACACAGGCTCTGATAGGTATCTAGTTTTTTCATGGGTTCCTCTTTAAAATCCAATACCATTAAATATTCATCATAGAAGGTATCATTAATTTTAAGTGCTTTAGGTTCAGTACCATAAATTCGAAACCCTTGCTTTTGATAAAAAGCGCGGGCCACAAAATTGCTCGTAACACAGGTTAAGTGCAATTGAGTAACGCAGGTTTTTGCATGTTGTATCAGGGTCTGAATTAATGCTGTTGCAATACCTTTCCCTCTGTATTCAAGACGAGTATACATACCCCAAAGTACACCACGGTGTTTGGTTTTAAGTGAATTAAGCTTATAGAATCCAGCACAAGACACTAATAAATCATCAACAAAGGCACCTAATACGTATCCTTTACTTAATCCATTTTGAAAATCAGTATCGGACATTAACGCTTCCTCGTCATAAGAAGAGCCAAAGCTTTCTGGTGAGTTGGCCAGAGCCTCTAAACGTATTTCTTTCCATATATTCCAATCCGCATCAAACAATTGTCTAATCTTCACAATATTATCTCCATGACGGTGACAGGATGTCCTTTAAATTCATCCATGCCAATCGTGCGCCAACCAAGACGACTGTAATATTCTGGAATGGTAGGATCAAAAGCAAAAAGATAAAGATTTTTAAACCCTAATGTTTGGGCTTCTTCTTTTACTCGAAGAATAAGCTGTCTTGCAATACCTTGTTTTTGATGGCCTGGCGCTACCACTAACGAGCCTAGCCAGGGAGTTAGTTCAGGACGGATCCCATCATTCACGCGTAAAGAGCACATCCCAACAGGTTTATCTTCATCAAAAGCAACAACAGTGAGCGGTAACTGCTCGATGTTTAAATGATTTCGTAAATTTTCTTCTACACGCGAAGTGGGCACATCAGGAACCCAAATTTTTCCTAATACTTCATGCCAAATCTTAGCAAGCTCTGGAATGCAATCGGAGTGATGTTTTAGATAGGCTATCGTTATCATCTTAATACCTGTAAAAATGAATTATTCCTCTTGGCAAGGCGTGCCTTGATGAAACACCATTTGCCAACGGTTGTGTTTGTATTGCCAGAGCGAAGAACGTAAGGAACTTTTTGAGGCAACAGTAACCTTATAAGTTGCCAACATGACTTCGGGCGACACCTCTAATACTGAAAAGTCATTAACCATATAACTTCGTGACTCTTCTTCTGGAAGAGAATCAAGTAGGTCGTTCTTATTGTAAATTGAACCAGAGGCCCCATACTCGATAAATTTATCAGCAATCAGTAGCTTCAGTTGGGTAATCGATTTTCTCGTTTTCGGATTTAAAAGAGAAGTCTCTAGCTCATAAATCAGTTGGTGTTCTTGTTTCATAGCGATATCCTCATCAAATATCTGGGCTTGTGTTATTCACCATCGAGAAACAGAGCCAGTCCAAAAAAACAAAACGCGGTTTTGAGTAATGCTCTTTACTTAATTTTTGAATTGCTTATTGAGGTAAATAACGCATTAAGTCAACTTTCTTGAGATCGCAATCGATCTAGATGATGAATAATCAATGAATTCACCACTTGTTTATTAAAATCAGGACAAAAACGTGGATAATCACGTTCAAGACCATAAGACCATTTTTCCAAACGTTCATGATCATATTCGATCATGTCTTCAAACAAGTAATCTTCTCCATAAGTTTCTTCACAATGAAGGCCAACTCCTCCATCATAAAGTTCTCCTGAAGGCATGCGCAATGCAATGTGCCAGCACTCTTCATGGGATTTCATCATCACAAAAACAATATGCACTTTATCCTGAAAGCGGTCATTCCAAGCATCAAAAAATAATTTAGCAAACGCGCCACAAGGACCATAATTAATCCTTGGTGTTTCTTCATGAAATCCCAGCAATTGATTTATATCGTTTTTTAAATCATTTAAAACTGTAATTTCTTCTGCATTCACTCATAACTCCCGTAGTATTAAGCTACTTTTTTGATTAAGACACTTTATGTTTAAGCTGAATTTATTGTACCAGATAAATTTCAATTCGTTCTTTACCTTTACCCACATTCGACCTTTTTAACGTAATATAACCCACTTCAGCGGTTGATTTTACATGTGTTCCACCACAAGAAACCTTAGAAAATCCTTCGATTTCCCAATAACGCATTTGACTCTTCTCATCAGAAAATCCAGTGTGAATAAGCATATCTTTTGCAATAATTTGATTGTATTCAAACAAAAGAGAGTCAAAGATATCCGAAATATTGTGCTGATAGCTAAAATCAATTCTAGCCTTATGCTCAGCAATATGAGCACCTATTTTTTCAACGGGCAGCATTCTTTGGACAAGCTCTAAGATTAATTCAGCAGCAAAATGAAGGCGCATCAATTTATAACGACGAACAAAGTCAATTTCCATAAGGACAACATCGCCTTTAGAAAGTCCATGCTCCGCAGGTAATGTATAATAAATCAAGTGATCTTCTATTTCAGAATGAGTGACTATCAGGCCGTTCACGCGGACTGTATCACTTTCCTGACCACCGGAAAACGAAAAACCAATAGTCTCTGCAAAAAGTAGTCGATTCTCATTGACTGACACCACTTTAGTCATTAATTGGCGTTGATAGGGATTATCCCAGAATATTTTTTGCATGACTTACTCTCTAATCTTTACCACCATCCCATTTGTTAGCTGTTTCAATGTTTCAGGAGATAATGAAAACACTGCATTGGGCGTTCCTGCTGCAGCCCAAAGAACTTCATGGCATAACAAATCTTCATCAATAAGAACCGTATCAATAACGTTTTTATGGCCAACGGGAGGAACTCCACCAATCGCAAAACCAGTGATTTCTCGTGTAAAATCTGCATCAGCTTTCCCAATAGGTTCATTGATGAGACTAACAATCAAGCTCTCATTCACACGATTAACACCACTTGCTAATACTAATACTGGCTTGTTGGTTTTTTCTGTGCAAAATAGTAATGACTTCACAATTTGAGCAACACCACATCTTAAAGTATCAGCAGCATCTTTTGCCGTGCGAGTGCTCGAATCAAGTTCTTTGACCTCACACGATATCCCTTTTTGAGATAAAAAATCTTGTATGATTTGCGCGCGTTTACTTAACTTTTTCTCTTTATTCATCGCTTATCACCATCCCATCATCGCCACAAAGAACACTTTCTAGTGAGCTCTGTCACTACGTCCCAATCCCCAAACAAGACAATGCCATAATAAATCAGATCGTTCTCTTTAACCTGTGCCGTTCTTTCAATTTGCTCTTGATAGGACCCAACAGTCATCGTATCGGTAAAATCATTAAAGAGAACATTTTTTGCTAAAGCATTCTGGCGTAATGTTCTAATTTTGTTGGAATTCTCACAAAGAATTATAAAAGGGATTTCTGAAATATACGGGTGAGAGCCTCCGTCTGCATCTCGATAATCGGTTAAACGCAGTTCTTCTGTACCAATCACAGCGCCTAAACCAATACACATATGAGCAAGTGCATTCATTACTTTGCCAGGCTCGATACGTTTGTTAAGCACTGCAACCAGTTTGTTTTTAAAAGGGTGTTCAACCATACAATCCTCCACAATCTACTTCACAATTCGTGCGTTATAACGCATAATAAACCAGTATATACTTGTGCGCTAAAACGCACAAGCTTTTTTTAATAAGGGACATAATGCAAGAAATTTCAAACCGCATTGCAAAAATACTAAAATCATTAAGACAAGATCGAGGTTGGAGCTTAGATAAAACAGCGCTTGAAACGGGCGTTTCTAAAGCGATGCTTGGGCAAATTGAACGCGAAGAGTCAAGCCCAACGATTTCTACCCTATGGAAAATTGCGAGCGGCTTTCAAACCTCCTTTTCATCGTTTATTGAAGACAGTCTGGATGATTCAACCAATCCTATTTATAGAACAGGGCATGCTGAAACTTTGCATCCAGATGATGAAAAAATACGAGTACTTCCTCTGTTTCCTTTTGATGAACAGCTACATTTTGAATTGTTTGTTATTGAGTTATTGCCCGGATGCGAACATCTTTCACCTCCTCATAAACATGGAGTCATTGAGCATGTCATTGTTGTGGATGGAACCATTGAAATTTTGTTAGGTAGGTTCTGGAAATCACTTTCCAAAGGAGAAGGACTGCGTTTTAATGCCAATCAACCGCATGGCTACCGAAATCCAACCAATGAGCTATCGCGCATCCATGATATTATTCATTACCCACCTCAATAGGAGTTCCCTTAATCGGTTATGGCACATAAAACAAAGGGGTTAATGCCATAGTTTTTAAGTCATGAAGCCATTCATCCCCTGGCTTTCCTCCTGGAGCTGTTTCTTCAAACCAGTTGTATTTACACCAGAGGTAGATATCTAAGCTTTTCATTTGCGAAAAATGATTCACTTCTTTTAATTCTTCTGAGCTCAATGGCCGGATTTGCCTATATCCTTCTATAAACCATTCAAACAGTGGTTGCCAGAGAGGCCATGGTTTATTGCATAAGTCCAAAAAAGGTTTGGCAATATCGGCAAGATACCAATGATATACTGGCTCATCAAAATCAATCAGATGAACGCTCTCACCATCATAAAGCACATTTCCAGGACGATGGTCCCCATGGGTTAGGCCAAAATTAGATGAGTCGATTGAAAAAGTTTTGAAGCGTGTCGTAATCGTTTCATATAAATCCTGAATCAAGGACTCTTCTTGACGCGCATAATCCAAAGTCTCACGCCACAAATCTTCCCAAGTTAAAAAGTGATGTTTCTCTGCAACATAACTTTGCGAGGCTTGATGCAATAGCCCTAGAGCCCTTCCCCATGTTAGATAAGCTTTTTTATCTGAATAATCAAAATGCATGATTTGCCCTGGTACCTCCCGGCAAACATGAACAAAAAATTCCAAATCCTCTTGGTGCACAGTTTCAACATCATTTCCTTCTTGAGATACCACCGGTTCACAAATAGGCGTACCACACAAAAATAAATACTTCTGAAAATCAATGGCACTCAAAAGTTCGCGAGCTTTTCGTATTTTTTCATGCGTCATGCGTAGGTAAAATCCTTGTCCATTAGATTCAAATCGATAAACACAGTTAATTTGATTATTGATAAGCTTAAGATGGGTAGGGTTTTTTACCCATTTTTGCGCCGCATGGTTCGCTGTTGTATCCGTAATTTTTTTTAACGTGATCTCCCAAATCATGCTTGAATACCTTTGTTGTTTAGATAATCAGCCCTGGATAATCGATAAAGCACATGTCGTCTCAAGGGACTATTAGGCTCCAATTTGGGATGGTCAAAATCATCCTTGGTATTGTGATGTAAACCAATTTTTTCCATAACACGTCTTGAAGCTAGATTATTCACTGTTGTAAATGAAACTACTTCGGGAATATTTAAAGAGGTAAAGGCATAATGCAAAACTGCTTTTGCTCCTTCCGTAGCATAACCCTGATTCCAATGTGTTGAGGAAAGTCTCCAGCCGATTTCAACAGAGGGAGTAAAGTCCGCTTCAAAAGAAGGGGTCATTAACCCTAAAAATCCTATCATTTCCCCTGTACTTTTCAGTTCAACAGCATACAAAGAAAATCCCTTCTCTTTATAATGTGCAATAATCCGCTCAATGCCTGCTTTTGTAGCACTCTTACTCCCTATTCCTGGTAAAAATTGGCATACTTTTTTGTCTTGATCAATAAGTGCCATAGGATCAAGATCAGCTTCCTGCCATGTTCGTAAAATCAGACGGGGAGTTTCAAGAATATTCATGGGACCCTCTATAAGTAAGCATGTTTATCATGAGTAGGTAATTGGGATCTTCACTGTATTGCGTGGGAACAAAACCAGCCTTTTGATAGCACGCTATGGCTTGTTCGTTTCCAATTTGAGGATCAACGACAACGGCTTTAAATCTGTAGAGTTGTTTTGCAATAAAATGCCTTATAATTTGTCTACCCAACCCTACTCCACGACACGATGGCTCTGCAATAAAAAGGTCGATACCAGCCAATTGTTCAGGTGTAGCCTTGTCAAACAAGGAAGCATTATGTCCTGAAATTCCTTCGGGTAAATGGTCGGCAAGACAGTAATATTGAATAAAACCAATTGGTTTTTGATCCAAATAAATAATAAAACTCGGGACTGGATCCATGCCTTCAATGCGGGGTAAGTACTTTGCCCTAATATCTTCCAAAGAAAACTGTTGATTTCGTGCATACCCTTGTTTCACTGTAGGCTCTGCAAACCATTGGGTCATTAAGTTCAAATCTTTTTGACTCAATGGTTTAAATTCCAGATTCTGATTTTTACTCCCATAAACTAAGGAAGTCCAATCCAAAATACAACGCGCTGACTCCTCTGCTGAAAGGAGGCTCACATCTAGAGTCATTTCATACGGCTCTTTGCTAAAATAAACGTCTTCTTCAAACAATCTTTTTGTAATAAGCGCCTCATCTTGTGTTTTAAAATAGCCTTTTCTATCTGAGTCTTTTAAGCGTTTAACAAGCTCTGCACCATTACAAATCAGTCGGATAGGAACAAACACAGCTCCCCGTTTTTGAGCAACGGTTTGTACTTGATTAAAAAATTCCTGATGCCAAGAATTATTCGCTAAGAGCTCATAGGTAATAACAAAGCTCGCTTCTTTAGAGCAAACCGCAGTCATCGTATCAAAAATCACATCACGAGCTTTGTTAAGCGCTGCCCATCCTTTATCATCAAGAGACCAAAATACTTGAGCATCGTTACCTAAAAGTTTTAGAACCGGATCGATCCAAGCATGGTGATGCGCTAATCGAAACTGAGGGGCCAGCGTTGTAATTGCCTCGCCTATGGTTTTTTTACCGGTACCTGCAATACCCATCAAGAGTATTATCATATTCGTCGGCATCATTTATTAAAATCCTGTCACAATACTTTACTCTTCTTTATGTTTAAGCACACGCATCAAGTGCGCCACATCATATGGGCTACGGAGTTCAATGAATTTCACTTTTGGATATTGGTTCTTTAAGACATTTAATAAAGGGTTAATCCGTTGTTCATAGTTCCACATATAACTTAATAGCGACCATCGGACCGTTTCATTGCAACCAGCGGCTCTATCATCAATTTCTGAAGCCTTATAAAACAAGCGCTTAAATACCCGCCAATAACATAGCCACTTGGGTAAATTAAAGTACAAGCACATATCGGCTTCGCGATAACGTATCTCAAATGATTTGCTGGAA
Organism: Legionella nigrisilvae; assembly: GCF_977063395.2. Classification (NCBI taxonomy): domain Bacteria; kingdom Pseudomonadati; phylum Pseudomonadota; class Gammaproteobacteria; order Legionellales; family Legionellaceae; genus Legionella; species Legionella nigrisilvae. Next base: position 46,672 of record NZ_CDRUGZ020000045.1, on the reverse strand, counting down.
TTACCATCAATAATCCAGCAAGGCTTAGCAGCTAATTCTTTTTGGAGTGACAAAAAATTCTCATATTCTCGTGGCACCCAATCGGCAATAAAAAAATATTTATCTAAATGGAACAATGGAATATTTAGACTCTTTTGCAACATAACAGAAAAAGTGGACTTGCCACTTCCTGGTCTACCAATAATCATGATACGTTGTAACTTTATCATTTCATTCAGAGTTTAATTTACAGTTTTCTTTTCTTATAGATGCAAATGATTGTTGTATTCATCCGCTACACTATCTAAAACGTTAAGTAGTCTGTTCTTCACTTAACTGTTTAAGTACAGTTTTTATCGTGGCATGAGAAAAACCTCGACCACTTAAGAAACGAGCCAATTTTGTATTTATTGCCTCATCTGTCTCATTCTTAAATCCACGCATTTTTTTCCGAGCTTCATCCAGGGCGCGAACATCTTCCAGTTCAATATGTTCTAAGACTTGCTCAATCACTTCTTCTTTAACGCCCTTCTGTTTTAATATTTCTTGAATAAAACGGTTTCCTTTATGGATATAACGGGCACTTAATGATTCAGCCAAACGATTATCATTAATTAAATGTAATTCCCGAAGGCGAGCTAGGGTTGCATGAATCTGAGCATCTAACTCGGGCACATGCGAAAAATCCCTCTCCAATTGCCTTATGAGTTCTATTTCACTGCAATAATGATTCGAAAGATATTTTATTGCTGCATCGATGAGTGTATTCATACTAAAGTTCTACTATAAACCACAATTTTATTTTTGCTTTTGCCAAGACAGCCTGATTTATTTAGAATACCATTATAACAGGAAAATATTGAGTCTTTTATGCCAAAAGAAGGAAAGGCCAGAGTCTTAAGTGAAGCGGAGTTTAAGCGACTGCTTATTGTTGCCAAAGATGGGCAATTCGCTATAAGAAATAGCGCCCTTGTGTATTGTTCTTTTGGTCTTGGATTGCGAGTGAAAGAAATCGCCTCTCTCACTATTGCAGATGTAGCCGATTACAACTATCAATTACTTGAAGAGATTTGTTTGAAGCGCTCAATGACCAAAGGTGAAAAGCAACGTTACGCTTATCTTGCCAATGAAAAAATCCGCAAAGCACTCCAAGCACATCTCGATACCCTAAAACATGTTGCACGAGACAAACCCTTATTTCAGACCCAACGTAAAAGTCGCTTTACACCCAATAGTTTGCAAAAATGGTTCAAGTCACTTTATGATAAAGCAGGAATCATTGGGGCAAGCTCCCATTCTGGTCGACGTACTTTCATTACCCGATTAATTGAACAAGGCGCGGATATTAAAGCAGTCTCACGTCTTGCAGGTCATGCTAACATTGTGACTACCGCAATTTATGTTGAAGACAATCCTGATCGCCTAAAACGCATTGCTAATTTGGCTATTTTCTAAATGACGCTCTGGTTTATTACTTTACCCTGGTTACACTATTTGGATTTTACCTACAAAGAAGTCTACCATGAGGCACGCTTTGAGAAAGACAAACGCTATTATGTGCTTCGTCTAGAGAAAGATTTACTGGATGATTGGACAATCACCGCCATTAATGGAAGAATAAAATCTAAGTTGGGACAAAGAAGAACATTAGCTTTTTCAACGTACACAAATGCGTTTGCTCAATTCTTAAGCATGATAAAAATCCGTTATCAGCATAATTATCGACTTAAAACTTTGTATAGTGAAAATATTTTTTCCCTTCACAATATGCTGTTTCTTTTAATATCACAAAAATATACTAATAAAACCAATACCAAAAGGAAGAAAAAACCAAGGTCCGAATTGAGTCAAAATAATTGCTCCACGACTGTTCACAACAACTTATCTCATACAACAGCATTCCAACTTGACTTACTTTTTAATTTCTAAAAGAAAAGTGGTTATTAAATAATCAGATCGATTTAAGCACGCTTTAATAGTGATTAGAAAGAAGATGATCTTTTGCCACACTTTACCATTCGACGTAGTCCAATCGTCTCTTGAAAGTAAAATTTGGAGGTCGTTTTTTTCCGGTATACCAGTAAAATTATAACTACAGGCTCAAGGCAAACAACTTCCAATTTTTCCACATAGTTATCCACTAATTTTGTGAATAAAAAATAGCCCTACCCTTCCACCTTAAGATGGGCCATTAACCAATCTGCTTCCTCTAAAGAGTCAAAACTTATCACCACCCTACCTTTTCCTCCATCATTAAAATGCATGTTAACTTTTGATGAAAGTTTTTTCGACAATTGTGCCATCCAATCTTTCGTTTTTTGTTCAAATTGATGATTTAGAAAAAACTCCTGTTTATCTTCTGGCCTATTTAAGCGCTGAACCAATTTTTCAGTTTCCCTAACAGATAAAGACTTACTAGTAATTATTTTTGCTGTTTCTACTTGTTGTACATTCGACAAACTTAATAAAGCTCTAGCATGTCCCATTTCTAATAATCCCGTTTTTAACATTTCTTTTACTTCATCTGTGAGAGTAAGCAATCTAAGAAGATTAGTAACCGTTGTTCGAGATCTACCTAAAGTTTCAGCAACTTCACCATGCGTCATGTAACACTCTTCTATTAATCGCTGTATAGCTTGCGCTTCTTCCAATGGGTTTAAATCTTCTCTTTGAATATTTTCAATTAAAGATACTGCCATCCCATTTGCTTTATTGTATTTTCTAATGATTGCAGGGATTTTTTCTAATCCAACTATTTTAGCTGCGCGCCAACGCCGTTCACCTGCAATAATTTGATATTCATTCCTATTATGATCTATTTCTTTGACAAGAATAGGCTGTATAATCCCATGCTGCCGAATTGATGAAGCCAATTCTTCTAGTGAAGCATCGCTAAAAAACTTTCTAGCCTGATTTTGATCTGGATAAATTTTTGATAAACACAGATCAATTGCTTCCAAGGACTGGAGCTCATTCTTTAGATTGATTGGTTCAAAGGCCGGAAATTTCATATTAAACCGCCTCCATTTTAATTGGCTTCTCTAAATAATGTTGCTTTAATTTTTCTTGGGCTTCTAGAACAAATTTCTGCATGTTTTTAACATGCTCTTGGTTATCTCCAGCTTTAGTATATCCTGATAGTTTTTCCCAATGATTGAGTTCTGCCTGTAAAGCGAATAATTTCTTTTCCCACTCAGCTTCATCATTAGATGCTTTTTCTTGAGAAACTTCTGGCTTAGGTTCTTCCTTAAATTTATAATCGTGTTTTAAGGCGCTAATAAAATATGGGATAGGATAAAAACCTGTCCGCTCTTTTTTTGCATATTTCTTGGTATAGTTAATCTTCTCTTGAATATACTCTTCTGAGTAGTTATTTATAATATTTTCTAATATTGACTCATTTAATATGCCAAAAGTTGATTTTATTTCTTTATGTATCTGCTCATTTTCACGATCAATACAGCTGACTTCTGATATTATTGTATTTTTTTTGTTCTTAACTAGAACCTCAAATCCAGTAATTTTTCTACCAACTCTTATTGGATCCAAGCTAACAGCAAAATTAGCTCGATCATTAACCTCTTCTAATGAGGGCGAAATGACATTTCTTGTAAGTTCCCGCATACTTGGATATTTATCTTCAGGAACTCCTAAAATTTTTCTAAATGTATCTAATGAAATAATTTTATTTTTTTGTAAGTTAATAAACCGTGTACTATTTTCATAAAGAGCATGACCATATTTCGATTCAAATTCAGATTGCAGATCAACGTCGATTGTACCGTATATAGATGGATTAACTAGTAAATCAAGCATGATTTTATGAAAAGAAAAATTGATGGTATTATCTTGATAGAACGTAGGCGCACCATGTAAAACTCGTAAATTTAAAAACGAGATATCTGTAGGTACCTTATCTTTCAATAAATTCCATTCTATTTTTAATGATGCCAACCCATCAATGGACTCTTTTAGATATTGGGTATTATTACTATTAAACTTGACTGCTTTTAACAGCTTAGAAAAAGGCATATTACATTCGACAGCGACCGAATTTTGATGGTTATTTATGCGACCATCTCCTTTTATTGCTTCATACAAAAGCACATTGACAATTTTCCGTTGCAATACACTCATTAAAGAGTATGCATGAATAATTGTTACATGTTTACGTATTGTTTTTTCAGCGAACATTACCCATTCCGTTTGGCCTTTTTTCTTATTTTTTCCTCATCATTCTACTCAAAATAGCAGCGCGTATTATGGCAGTTTGAGGGCCTCTTATATCAGGATATTCCTTTACAACTTCATTTCTCATATCAGAAAAAAAACATCGTTGCTTAAATGTCATATAAATTTTATCAAATACGAAATTTTCACTATTCCCTTCTGCATTGAGTACCATTTCTTTGTAATCAGGATTTTCCTTTAACATTATGATGGCTTCGTTTACCCAATCAGTTTTCTTTTTTAAATTATATTTTTCAGAATTTAACAGAATTTCTCTGAGTGACTCTTTAATTTCTTTATTAATAGTAAATGTAATAATTTTCTTATCGTCTTCATTATTATTGAGTTTCAGCTTATTCATTTTAATCACACTTCCTGAGCAATTAGAGGAATTATTTTTTTAAAGCACTCCTCAACTGACTTACCATTATTCCATTGGACATTATTGCTTAACATATTCATTTGCTCGACGATGCTCTCGTGTAGAATGTTGCTTGAAACTAAGGCATCAAAGATAATTTTGGCAATATTGGGTTTTACCTTACCTAAACTAACATTTAATTGTTTACGTCCTCTTATTTCTTTTTTTGTAACTAACGAAAATTCAAGTTCTTTTTTTAGCTTTACAATTGCATCAAAGGATAGATTTTCTATGGCTGCCTTTAAGAGAACTTGTTGATGTTCTGCGTTTTCAACTGAAATAATTAATTCAATTAATTTTACATTCTCTATTTTTCCTTCAGCAATCGCCTGCTTTATCTCTGGACTAGCTTGCAAAATCAGAATATATCTTCGAGATTGTGTTATAGACATTCCCGTTAAATCACTTAATACTTTTGATGTTATTTTCTCGCTATCACTTTTTTCTTTATTTTCGTTTAAATACTCTTTAACAATAGCCTCAATACTCGCAACTCTTTCAGCCAGAGATAAGTCTACACGCTCATTATTCTCAATCCACTGTAGAACTCTTAACTTTGAACCAACAGGTCGTTGACTTGCAATTCTTGCTATAATTTCCTTTTTACCGGCAATCGCTGAGGCCAAGGTTCTACGTTCACCAGCGATTAAACGACATTTGTTCCCAAATCTGTATACAAATATGGGGTTAATTAACTGATCATCTAGTATAGTTTTTGCTAATGACTCAAGCGATTTCCAATCATTTTTCTTTTTTGTATATTCAGGATCAGAGGGATCTATTCCATTTATTGCATCATGAAGTGTTAGTGCTAGTTCACGATTGTTTTCCGGATCAAGTTCTATTTTATCTAAGGACAATACTTCTATTGACAGTTCCCCAGCATAATCATTGGCAATTGCCAGTGTTCTTGATATGGCATCCTTTGTCTCTCCAGTTTTAACTGAATTCAGTTTGAATTTACTAACCATAGGAAGCCTCCTTTTCTTCTATTTTGTTGTATACATTATGAAATACCCTGTCATATACATAAGAGCACCATTTCTCACTTTCAATTCTAGCGAGATGTGTTTGTGGTAAGTTAAATACACAATTAGGTTTTGCATCCTCTACTACCAATTCTGAATAAATGGTTCTTTGGGCTATAGGAGGTAATAACCATTCTTCTGATTTTTCTATTGAACGCAAATCATTAAGGAACTTAGTATGTACTGCTGTTTTACGAACTTGGTTAGGTAAAATTCCCGCTATTTTAATAGTATCGTCTTTCACTCTTCTAAGTTGCTCTTGTGAAATTGCTTGGATCATGCCTATGGTTCCATTAATACCATATTGTTCAAGTTCAGTTGGCAATAGTCCATGAGTTGCTGCTCGCAACCCTGCCATTGTTAGTGGGCCAAACTGTGGATTCGTATCAATAATAACAAATTGGTAATCACTGTGGGTTGATAGCATTTCGGTAAATTCTTTAAGACGATTTATAACCTTTTCTTTTACATCAACTTTTAGAACACGTTGTGCATCTTCCAATAATGAAGCAAAAGAAGGAAAACAATGTAAATTGTCAACCCATGTTGGATATGGATAAATAGATTTACCTATGAATATATCTGCAATACTACTAACTCCATCCCAATGAGGATCATCTTCTGGTAAGTTGTTTGGATCCCACTCTGGATGTGCTTTAGGCATGTAACCAGTTGGGTGAGCTGGATCTCTTGTAGTCGGAATTAAGCTAGATGAAGAGTTGCCTTGTGGGTCTAAATCGATAAAGGCCCCTTTCATGTTTTTACATTTAGCTAGATATTGTGCAAGAGTGAGAGCAATAGTTGATTTGCCAATCCCTCCTTTGTTTCCGGCTGTTGTAATTACTTTCATCCATCCCCCTTTGCAATAAGGTGCTTTGTACTATTTTTTTAGACTAACTTTATTGAAACAAATTTGCAAGCGGTAATTTGTACTATTCATCTTAATTCTAAAAAAAGGAAAATATATATCTTTTTTCTTCTATTCATAAGTTCATCAAATAAAAACATCATAACCATATGATTTTAAATGATTTATATAAGAGCTATTGTGTATTTATTTGGGATTGATAGTGTAGGTTTATGAGTTTTTGTGTGTAGTAATATGGGGATTAATGGGACTTAAAATTTCATGTGTGGCTTTATGGGAGGTCATGGTGTAGGTATATGGTAATGGTGTAGCTTTATGGGGTGTTTTTAGCTTTTATCCACATTTTCTAATGTCGGAAACTTCTGACAGATACTGGATTTTTACTCTAGTACCTTTAAAATTTTGATTAGTATCTCGCATTGTGAATTTTTGTAAAATAATTATTCCAGCGTTTTGTGCGCGTTTATACTAACCGCCCAACTATCAAATAGATGTGTTTATCTTGAAGACAGAGTAATATTGCAAAAGTTACATTAAATTATACTTTTTGCATTTTTACGAGTAAGTTATTGACTTATTTTGATAATATCCTAAATTCGAGAATGGATATAAGATAATGTTATTTTCATGTTTTAGATATCATTTTTAATTGTAATAAATTACTTTCTATAAATAGAGCATCTCATTATCTGATGAATGACGGCTCCTTTAGTAAGCTAAATGTCAAAAATAAAAGAACTGTTTTCCCATCTGCGCCAGTGTATATGATTAATTCATATTTAGAATATTGATTGTTAAGCAATATATGTTGGTAATATTAGTCTTCGTATAGAGTTATCTGTTTTATCTATCTTTACCCATGGCGAAGAATATATTGTTTGGCTGAGATTTGTGTTTTTGATTAAGTGGACAAATCTTTTTTATAGCTATGCGCTTATTATCAAGATAAATGGTTGTGTCGTTTGTTATTTTTCAATAACCTATTTAACAATAGTCCTATATCTCTCAGGGCATTATATTAAATCTTTTATTTTGATGGAATAGATGGATTTCTCTACTAAATTTATTCTCCTAATTTAATCAGGCTTTTTAATGTTGAAGCAATGGCTATTACATTAATCCTAGAAAAAGCAGTTCAATCGTAACGTGAGGCTTTAGTGTGCTAAATTTTAAAGGGTTTGTGATGCTCTTAATTGTCTTTGATATTTTTTTGTTTTGGGCCGTTTGAATTTTATTAAATTTAATCCTGGATCTGTTTTAATGGCACTTTAAATTTCACGGGACCACTGTTATGGATTATCGATTTAATAAATTGTCCCCGGGGGATAATATCGTTAACTCATTGATTATAAATAATAAAAATATAATTAATTCTTTAATTAACGGTTGTGGAATGGTGTAGATTTATGAGAAAGAAAATTCTAGAGTAAATTGAAGAAGATTAACAAGAAAGGATTCTAACTTAATCGGAAAAACATAAATCTCAATAACTTAAGTGATTAAATATAAAATTTGGGAGGAAAAAACTTGAAGAATCATTTATTATACAGGGCGACATCCATGTTAATTATTTTTTCTTAACAGCAATACATTATAATTAAAGGTCTGAAATATTGGCAACTTATCATGGGTGATGCAATTGTGGCTGTAACGTAGAGGAATTACTATATGACTATTATTGATGCAAGACCTACCTGTTTTTATCATCCGATAAAAGTCATTTTTTTAGATGATAACAGAGCATTTTTGGATGCGTTAGATTTAGAATTTGGCCAAAAGTTTAATATACTAACACTTACAAGCTCAGATATGGCTTTTCATCTTATTGATAACGATTGTCAAGATATCACCCAATCAATTTTCAAATTAATGAATGATGTGAATTTAGATACTACTAATGATCGAGTTATTGGCTTTGATGTTAGTAACATGTTAAATCAGCTTTATCATAAAGCAAGGTTTGAGAATGCACCATTGTTAGTTGTGGACTATCAAATGCCCGGTATTAACGGAATTGAATTTTGCAAAAAAATTAAAGAGAAAAAAATCTTTAAAATTATGCTAACGGCTGAAGCAGATAAAGATACTGCGATAAAAGCTTTCAATCACGGTTTAATTGATAAATTTATACTCAAGACAAGTGAAAATCTATATCCAGAAATTACATTAGCTGTGGATGACCTAACTCAGCGCTATTTCAGAGAGTTAACAAAAAATATAGTTAATGCGTATGAAAACTCCATTAATAATTTATTTGATAATGAATTATATCAAAAATTATTTGCTAGTGTTCTAATACAAGCACAGGCTGTTGAGTATTATCTAGTTGATAACTCAGGTAGTTTTTTATTTCTTGACAAAGACGCCAAACCTACATGGCTTATCCTTAGACACGTAAAAGAGCTGTCAGATCAATTAGATTTAATGCGGGGATATGAGCTACCCGAACAGACCATGGCCGCTGTTACAAAAAAAGAGAAAATATTATTCTTGTTATCAGAAAAAGAATATAAAAAACCAATAGCTGAGTGGATTAACTATTTATTTGATGCGCAAAAGCTAGATAACAATTACTACTACAGTATTACCAAAGATCATTTAACTGATTCTATAGATTGGGGAAGGGTGGTTTCATATTCCTCATATCTAGCAGAGAGATAATTTGTCACAATTATTCATTAAAAAGAGATAAAAAATAATTTTCAATCTTTGAAGTTTGCTCACGTATAGCGCTCATAGAATATAAAAATTTTTCCATCTGCTTTTGGTTAATATCGACGGTATCCATTGACTGTGAAATTGTATTCATGAAACTCGAAGCAGATTTTGTCATGCTGTTGATGATAACAATTGAGTTTAAAAAATCGTGTTTTAATTTATCTTTATCCGTAGAGTTCATGTTGAATTCCCGTGTGCAAATTGAAAAGGTGGCTCTTTACCAACAATTGTTTTAATCCATGGCACTTGGCGAAATCGATCTCGCGAATGGCCAGTGGCAAGATGAACGTCAATAAACCCCTTATCAAAAAGGAGTTTTGCGCAATCCTCGCCTCTAACATTGTTTCCTAGATCTGAGTCAATATAAATAAGAGTATTCTTACAATAATTATTTATTTCATTTACGAACTCATCAAATGACGAATAGGTTGAAATACTTTGTCCAGCCTCTTCAGCCGCAAAGATCCAAGTCATTCGCATCATTTCATCATCATCAATAAAAACCACCGTATTTATAAGTTCTTTCTCTGGAGTCTCAATAATTTTAATATAAGGTACATAAGATTTTGGTATGATTTTAACGCCAATATTTTCACATCGATTTCGTATAGCAATATCTTCAAAGCAACTGGTAACTAAAATAGCTTTACCATTTAAATTAAGCTCTTCAATCACATCTAAACCATTTTTAATATCAGCGAGCAACTCATAATCCACTAAATATAATATTGGAGTTTTTGGATCAACTTTATACTGAACTAAGTCGATCGCGTTATAAAAATGAAACATTTTAACGTGTGAAATATTTGAAAACCGTTCATTCCATGCGTCATGGATGGATATATCGTCATCTAATACGACAATATTAGTACCATACCTAATATTCATTGAGTCACAGAACCAACTAGGGGGGTTAGACCTAATTAGAGTGATATGAATTTTTGTCCCAACTTTTTCTTCAGAGTGAATATGCATTGAACCATTGATCTGCTCTAAATATTGTTTAGCATAAGATAAACCAAAACCAGCACCAGTTTTCTTATTAAAGCTAAATCCTTGCTCTGTAACCTTTGGCAAGATATCGGGAGGAATGCCGCAGCCATTATCTTCAATAATAATTTCGACATGCGTAGTATTGCATGTTAGAGAGATAATAATAGAGCCATTAGAATTAACTGCCTCAATACCATTATTAATGAGATTAGATAGAACGCGCTTAAAAGAATCAGGGTGTATCTTAGAAAAACAATTATATGAGTGGTCGGACCCAAGTAAGTTGATTTGGATTTTGGTTGCGTAATATTCATATCTTTTTTCTGCAACGATATTATCTAAAACTACAAATATTAATTCTGGAGAATTATTCATATATATTTCACTACTTTTACAGTCAAGCAAATTATTTTTAGATTGTAAGAGTAGGTTATTAGCAATATCATTGATTCTTTTAGCTGCATTTCTGATCATAATGCGTTTATTTTCAGGAATCGATGTTACATCTGATAGTGCGGTGTTTATTGCCGCTAATGGTGATCGGATATCGTGAGCAACAAGCTCAGCAATATTTTTTCTTACCTCGTAATAGGCTTTTTCTTTCTGTAAATTGATTATTTCTCGATGTTCATCAATAAATTTATTAGCAATTTGTCTATATTCATTAATTTCAACTTTTGCAAAATCAACAGCATTATTACTTTGATGTGATGAAATAAAATCAAGCAAGTATTCGGTATTGTTTGCTATTTTTTTTCTCATAGAAAGGAATAGAAATAAGAAATTAAAAAGAAATATTCCAAGTACGATCAATAAAATTAACAAAAGCCCATAGGACACTGGCAAAGTATAGATAGAATTATATTGCTTACTTGCAACCACCGAGCCCAATATCTTTTCATCATTTTTAATTAATGTTATACCGGAAATTTGCCCATTATCTTTTTTGCATAGAAGGTAATTATTTTTGCTGTTTTCTTCGCAAGTACCTACATCTTCAATTTTATTTTTTAAAGGAACAAATTTTATTGAGTCTAGTTTGCGTTCATTACCTAAATTGTATAGGACTAAATCAAGAGCATCCTTATTATTAAGAAGCTGATATCTACCAATTTCATCAGTGGTAAATGAGTCATTAATAATTAAATTTCTGGAAAAGACACTCATCTGATTATGAAAATAATCTTTTGCAAGCATGAGTATAAATCCAAAAATAATAAATTGGATTAGAGCAGAATATGCCATTTTCTTGATAAAAATTGCTTTGATTGAAGAGCTTTTATTTTTCATAAGCATATCCATTGCTATTAACTGATAAAATAACGTAATTGGTCGATCGATAAAATTGACCATTATTTAAATAAGCCCCGGTAATGCCAATATAATCAGTACTTAATATGCTGTTTGTATTGACGATACCGGTTCTATTCAATGCTTTCAAAATAATCTTCATCGAATCATAAGTGTATGCTGCCAATACAGTGGGTTTTTCATGGAATTTTTGAATATAAATATTTTCAAATTTAGTTAAAGCATCATAGGGCTGTATAAAATCTAAATTGCGGATAAAATGAGAGTGAATTACTTTATCATTTAGTCGCATAAAAAATGTTTGACTAACTGAAGAACCAAAGTTTTCTGTGCCAATAAAAACAGTGCTATGGTTATTCATAATATTGGCAATTTTTGCTGATGCTATTGCACCTGACAATAAAAAAACATATTGATATTTTCGTTCATTCAAAAAAATGCTCAATTTTCCCTCTATATCGCTGTCATTTTCTAGAAAATCAAATGTAGAATATTGTACGTGTTCCTTTTTTAGAATGCTGGAATACACTTCCTTATACTTTAGCATCTCATCACGGTTAATTTCCGTTATAAGCAACACGTTGTTTATATTTTTATAGCGCTCATGTAAGTAGCTCATCATTTTTTCAGCTTGGTAATTATAGCTTGGCATAAAGATAAAAATATTCTTAGGTAATTGATCAGAGTTGGTGGTGCTAGCGTAGGAAGTAAAAATAGGAATGGTGTCATTTTTCTGTTCTTTTACAGCTAATAACAAGTCTGATAGATATTCAAACCCAATAATTGCAGAGCAAGAGTCATTTACCATTTGATTATAAATATGCATTGGCTCCAATGGTCTGTTATTATAAAAATAACTCTTAATCACAACTTTGTTAGAGAGATCATTTTCTTCTTTGGCAAGATATGCTGCATTTAAAAAAGACTGACCATATGATTTTAAATTTTCTACAATCCTACCGGTCAAACATATTTTAATTTTAGATTGTGCGTGAACAACAGGGGATATTAGTATAGAAAACAATAAGATGATTGCCTTAGAGCTATTTAATAAATTCATTTAAAAGCTCACTAAAACGATCATTCTCTTCTAGATGTGGGTAGTGAGACGATTTATTGAAAGTTATAATTTCATGAATGTTCGACAATGCTATTTGGTGTCCGTTCATGACAAAATCGTGAAAACCATTTATCCATAATTTACGTATTTTAAGCTCATTAATATTAACAGAAAAATTGGCTTCTTTTGAATAAAGATCTTTTCTTACACTGATAAACGTGTTCATATCCAATGGTAGATTGATCTTTTTCTGTGCATTTTGAACCAAATTATAATATTCTAAATTGGCCCAATATAAATAAGGTCTGTCTTTATTTTCTTGGAAAACTGGAGTTAATTGTTCTGATAGTTCCCAGATTTTATTAAGGTCAAGATTATTAATTTCATTTAATATTTTGTTATATAACTCTAAATTACTTTTTTTCAGATAGGATAGGTCTAGCATTAAATTATTCAAACGAGGTGTTAGTATTGATTGAGCGGTAGAAACAAAAACACCAGGGATGGTCGACTCATAATTTTTGTAGTAATCAAAAAGAAGTTTTGCACCATAACTATGTCCAATCAAAGCATGGATGTTAAGATTAAAATGGTCATCAAGGTATAGAATTATTTTTTGCAAATCATTTATATTATCTTGCTGTAATACTAACTTTTTAATTTTATTAGATTTACCGCAATTTCGTTGATCATACAGAATAATATTGCACTGGAGAGAATTAAATAAATTATGATGATCAATAAGATACTCTATGGTTCCACAATTGAGACCAGGGCCACCATGAATGAAAAGAGCATAAGGTAGACTCGAGCTTTTAGTAAATCTGATTATATAAAATTCTTGATGTGGCAAAATATCTTTTTTGTAAGCTTTCATTAGTAATTATTTTCTCGAAATATTCTGCGGATCCATACAATTGGGGCTGCAAATTTAATGGCGGTATTTTTTATTTCTTTTTTCACTAATGTAGTTTTTTCATTTAAACAAACTAAGTCATAGCGAGCTGGTTCTTGTCCATGCCTTAAGATCCTGACAAATACTTCATCATTGTCCGCAATAATAATACAATCTTTGCCAATGGCACTCTCAATGTTGTTGACTATTATACCGCCAACATAATTCCCAGGGTATAAGAGAGGGATCATGCCATCATCTTTTATAACGGTGTCAATAGAGTGTTGTAGTTCTCTGAATAGTAGTAATTCTTTAGCTATGTGGCTTTCGTCACCCTCTTGGATATCTAAATCTTTTGTGATTTTTGTGGCATTTTTACCAATGCCATGCATTAACCATGATTCTGTGCAATAAATATTTAACTCTTTAGCTCGTTTAACGATTTTTACAGCCCCCTGCTGGGATAAACCTCCTCCCCATGCTAATTCCCATCCTTTTAATGATTGAGCAGTAAAATTAGAATCGCGACAAAAATCTTCTCGTGTAAAAGACAGGAGATGCTCGCGTATGAATCTTATTCTCTTGCCCCGAGACTCGGGGGATGAAACATTGTCTATTACAGGATTGCTCATATTTAAATAATTCAGTCAGGTGCATGTTTATTCTATGATATACCAAAATGGTTAATAAATCTTCGTAAGAATTTACCAAAAAAATAGTATAAAAAACATCAAAATACAATGCGTTATAGCATATTAGGTATGACAAATCATTATAAATTTACCTTAATGGTAAAAAAATTATTGTAATTTTTACCATTGGCTGATAGTCTTATCTAATAAATTAGATAAATAAAAGGATTTGTTGATGAAGTTTGATGTTGAGTTATACATTAATGCTAGGAAACAAATAGAAAAAAAGTTTCAATTATTACCCTATGGTCCTAGATTAATTATTTATGAACTATTAAATCTTGCAAATCCTCTTACGGGAATTGTATCTGACATTAGTTATCGTGATCTATCAAGATCCTTAGAGATTAAAACCGCTCCAGGTCGAATCAACAGTGGTGTTCCATCTAAGCAAACCATCAGAAATTTCATAAAGTCTATAGAACATGAGTGTAGCGAATACTTTCAAGTTATAACTGAAGGGCAAAATTTAAAATTTATATTCCCAGAGGTCCCTAAGATCTATAATCAATTGATTATAAAGAAAGAAGTTAACACAGATCTTAATTCACCTAAATCCCTTATAGATTCTGATAGAGAAGGAGATTCAGAGGGAAAATCTAACATAGAAGTTAACAGAGAAGCTAACACACTAAAGAGCTCTGCAAAGAATATTAATATATTTAATATAACTAACTCAAACAAACAAACTGAAATTGCGAGCAATGATTTTTGTTGCAGCAAAAAACCAATTTGCGATGACTTTTACCCAAACACAAAAACCATCGAAATGGCATTTTCCATGGGACTAACCAAAGTAACTGACAAAGAAGAAATTCAGGCGTTTATCAAGCACAACAAAAAACAAAACACTCTATGGGCTGACTTTAATCCAGTATTCATTAACTGGCTTGAGCGAGATGCCCAATACATGCAAAAACAACTACAAAAGGCACAAGGACAATTAAGGAGTCATCACAATGAGCGTGGTACAAATCAAAGCACTCTTAACCAAACAGCACTTGAGCGAGTCAGCGAACATCATGGCATTTCAATCGACTCACTCTGGGACACCTCAGGCAATGAACTCAACTCCGGTTCATTTATCGAAGGAACACTTGTCCAGCCTCTGGATGAAGCTGACTGCAATATACGGGCAACTTTTTATCAGTAAGCATGGAGTGAATGATACAGGAGTTTGGTTTGCTGCACTTAAAGATTTAACTCCAAAAGCATTAGACAGTGGTGTGGAGCGATTAATGACATTGAGTAAAGGCGACAAGTTTTGTGAATTTCCACCCAATTGCCTGCAGTTTCGAGCTTTGTGTCTTGGCTTTTATAGTGATTTGCGCCTGCCTTCTGCTGCCGAGGCGCATAGGGAGGTTTTAAACAGCGCTTATTCAACGAACCCAAACTGGAGTCATGCAGTGGTTAAATTTACTGCCAAAAGACTGGGGCTTAAATTTCTGGAAATTGATAATGAAGGCCATTCTTTTGCAGTATTTAAAGAGGCATATGAACGGGTATGTCATTTAATGAGACAAGGACACCAGATCCCGGAAATTAAAGAGAAGGTGCTGTGCACTTTGCCTCAATCAAAAGACATTGCAACAACACACCTTGCGAAAATTCGCCAGTTATTGGGAGTTGCATGATGAAACAAATTCCATGTTTAAAACTGTTTACAAAGGAAGAGCTGTACTGTCTTTTAAACGCCTGCTCTGAGTCATTAGCTCTGGCCTATCAGGAAATCCCTGAATGCGATTTCTGGCACATTGCAATGGAGGCACGATTGGCATGCGAAGCGCTTCGATTCGAGATTGATTCACAAAAAAAAGAATATTCAATTCACTAACCAATAAAAGGAACACAGCATGTTAATACTTACACGTAGAATAGGCGAAACCGTACTAATCAATGATGACATTTATATCACCGTGCTCGGTGTTAAGGGTAATCAAGTCCGCTTAGGGTTCGATGCACCACAAGATGTAATTATTCATCGTCAGGAAATACATCAAAAAATTAAAAAAGAACAATCTCTGTTTTTAAATAAGCCTGGTCAGTGGAAGGAAGCACGGGGCGTACAGACTCATTAACCATTCAAATCACCATACTAACGAGTTAAGGGAATAATATGAAACCATGCATTAACCAGATACAAAAGGCAATTACCACTTTAGCTTTAACTGGATCTTTTGCCCTGTTGGTGAGCTGTGCTGCAACATCAACAGTGATCGAACATCGTAACTTAGAAACAGATACAAAACTCAGCCAAACGATTTTTCTTGATCCTGTGGCTCAAAGTCAAAAAACGATTTACATCACAATTAAGAATACTTCTCAAGAGTCATTATCCATTGATAAGTCACTAAAGCAGGCATTAGAAGAACATGGCTATAAAGTGGTTGGAAATCCATCCAAAGCCCATTACCTGCTGCAGGCCAATATTCTTAAGGTGGGAAAAATGAGCGCGTCTGCAAGCCAATCCGCGCTAGGTGGCGGGTATGGCAGTGCATTGGCAGGGGCAGCAACAGGAACTGCACTGGGTGCATTAAGCGGTCATTCAAGCACCATGATTGGTGCAGGTATTGGTGGGGGAATTATTGGTTTGGCTGCAGATTCTCTAGTCAAGGCAGTGAATTACACGATGATTACCGATGTACAAATTTCTGAGCGCGTTGGAAAAGGTACTGTTCATGAGCAGTTTAATTCCAACCTTCAAAATGGCACTGCATCTGGAACCACACAGACATTGAGCAAACACAGTGATTACCAACGCTATAGAACGCGGGTGGTATCCAATGCCGATAAAGTCAATCTGAGTTTTGCAGAAGCACGACCCGCATTGGAACAAGGTCTGGTAAAAACATTAGCGGGCATTTTTTGATGCAGCCTGATTAGAGCTTCATGAAAAAAGTGCATAGGATTTAAAAAACAATAATGAGTTAAAGAGGGAATAGTAATGAGAATCAATGTAATAGCAGGACTTATCATCACCGCACTGGGTTCACCCTGTGCTGTTGCAACCAGTTCGAATCACTACGATTTAGAAAGACCAATTTTTGATACGTCTTATCAACTCAACCAGATTGCCAAAGAAAACAATTCCGATTTATGTTCTGGAGATGTCGCAATTGCTGCAGCCTACCTGGAATCAGCAGGAGCCCAATTGCAGCATCATAAAAAAGACAGTGCAGTTGTTTCTATGGCTTATGGATACAATGAATTAAAAGCAATCAGCAATGTAAGAAGCTACTGTACACATTTATCACCGAAGGTAAAACCCTATCTTGCACGAGTTATTGTGATGAAAAGTGAACTTGAGAACATCAACATACCAGAAACAGACCAAACATCGGACTAATTTTAAAAGCTTAAGTTCATAACAAAAATAAAAGGAGCGCTCAATGAACCCAATTAAAACACTCATGCTGTCGATGACCCTCATCGTTGTGAGTGGAGTTATTCATGCAGAGCCCACAACACTGCCTGAAAACAATTTTAAGATTAATCAGAATCTGACTGCCGTTTCAACTGAAAATGATGAACAGGATGTCGAATATTTTAAACACATTCTTTCCAGTGGAGCGCTTTTTACGCTTTTGCTAGCAATGGATAAGGAGGTTCCTGACATAGCAAAAGCAGTTGAGTATGTGGCTTTGTTCAAAAAACTGGATTCTGCAAATCACCTACTGACGCAAATTTTAGTTGAACTTAAAAAGAACAACCACCTATTAAGTCAAAGCATGCTTGATAAAGGAGTAACCATGGATGGATAAGCGCTCTTTATAAAACCACAAAAACACGATTCATTAAATAAAAAGAATAAAAAATGAGCACAAATTGGGGCTCAGGGGGATTTTTTTAACCAAAAAAGGAGAATGTGATGAACTATAGAACAGCAATGAACGATTTGAGCATTAAAGGATATCTGTATGCCAGGCAGCTGCTCCCTTTTTTAATGATTGGTTTGGCACTGTTGTGTTTGATGCCAGACTCCTGTTTTGCTGCTGAGAATCGGCTTTCTGGATTAAAAGAGGAAGTAAAGGCAACCTTTGGAGCGGATTCAGATCTCCCTTATTTTCTTTTGTTAGCAGAAGGGCTTGCAGGGGCTTATGCCTACATCAAAACCAAAAATATCGCAGTCCTTGCGGGTGTTCCTGTATTGATGGTGTTTACTCACTGGGCATTGAAATAATGGCTCGCAACTACCAAACCTTTATGCTCTCTGATGAGCCTAAAATTGCGGGTATTCCTGTTACCACAGGCCTGCCCATTTTTTTACTCACGGGAATTGGGCTTTTAACAGGACTTGCCTATCAGCTTTTTATGATAGGCGCAGCCCTAAGCGTTGCGATGCATATCAAGTATGGAGGACTGCCTCTGCGGAGTCTGTTTGCCATCGTATACTGGTCGCTGCCTCACAGGTTAACGTCCCTTGTATTTCGAGCTTTTCCCGATTCTGCCAACCGAATTTATATCAGGTGATTTAATGGATACTTCATTTCGTGATAATGCGATTGCAAAAAACAGACTGTTATTCAAGCTGACACTGATTTGGGCGCTATCGAGTACGTTTGCAATTATTGTCCTTTGCGCCTTAAATTTTTATACCTTACTGCATAAGCAGGTTCACTGGCTTCCAGTGTGTACTGGTCTAGAGTTTAGCATTGGTGATAAAGGCTATTCACCCGAATACCTGAAAGAAATGACGCAGAAAGCTGCTGACTTACGCCTGACCTACAATCCTGAGACCATTGATGCACGCTACACCATGCTGTCTCATCTGATTCCAGCGAAATACCAGGAATCGTTTTCCAAACTATTGGATGCCGAGCGAAAAACAGTACATGAAAAAAATGTAAGCTCAGTTTTTTATGTTGAAAAAGTATCCGTGGATGTCTCTAAAAATCAAGGTCAAATCGAAGGGCAATTGTATCGCACAAGCCATGGGCTTCAATTAAAGCCACAACACAAAATGTATCGAGTGCAGTTTTCACATCAATCAGGCCTTTTAAATCTTGTGTCCATTCAGGAGATACACCATGACTAACTCAATTTATGATCAAGTTAAAAAAAACATTCTTCTTATAAGTTGTTTGTGCTCAGGAATTGTTTGTGCAAGCACAGCTCCTTCGGTCATCGCTTTTGAAGAAGGAGAGCAGTTTAATCTGACCTTATCGAGTATTAACTTTAATCGTGTGTTTGTTGAAGGGGAATCGATCACTAAATTAAGTTACCCAGAGCATGCTATTACAGTAGATAAAAGTGAGATGGATAACCCTGAAAGCACGGATTCTTCGGTGTATATAAAGCCCAATTTTCAAGTTCCCATTACCCTGTTCCTAACTACAGATAAAGGACATCACGTATCACTTACCCTGACACCTGATGAATCGGTTGGAAAAACCTTAAGGCTTGTGCCGCGCGCTCAAACAAAATTGAAATTTGTGAAACTGGATACCCCTGATGCCAGTGAAGTAGATGAGGCAATCGCTGCCATGAAAGCAGGGGAGACCCCCAAAGAATTTAATGAGAAACGAATTACTCCACGTTCTTTTTACATTAAAAAAAACATTAAGGTAACTCTTGAAAAACAATATCAGGGGAAGCGTTTCACCGGCTTTATCTATCGGTTAGAAAATACATCAAATCATGAGCTGGCGCTTACAACCGCCTTATTTGCCCATAAGGACGCAGAATCCCTGTCATTAAGTGATGAGGCGCTCCCACCTAAAAAAATCGCTTATTTATATGGGTTATACAGCAATCAGGGATAAACCAGAAGCTGCTTAAAATGAGTTGGAAGGAGAGTAGGTAATGTTTAAAAAAATAAAACAATGGTTGACGCTAAAACCTCAAAACGCCAATAAACTGGCCAAAAAGGAACAATTGAAGCACGCAGCCATTTTATTACTGGTGGGTGGGGCATCCTATGGATTTTATTGTTACTCATCAGCTGAGAAAAAAAAACCAGTCCACCAGGAAGAAGCTCCGTTCGAGAGTATTTTTGAAAGTACTTTTAATCAGGGCAGTGACGAAGCACTCCTTCTGCAACAGCAGCAACAAATTGATTCTTTAAAAGAGTTAGTGGCAGAACATCATAAAAAACAGCAGGAAGCAGCACCTGTGAAAACAGAAAATTCGGAAACAAAAGCTTTGATCCAGGCCATGAAAGAACAGCTTTCACACCTTGAAGAAGAAAATAAAAAAATGAACGAACAATTACAGGTTGCACTGGTTTCTACCCGTCAGGCAAGCCTGGTCACCGTTAGGCCGCCAACTCGTGAAGAAATGGAAGCACAGCAAAAGAAAAAGCATCAGGCAGAGCGCGAACTGCTCGCAAAATCAGGACTGGAAACAGTGCAATTTAACAACCGGAAGAAAAAAAACAAGGAAGTGCGAACCTCTAAAAATTATGTTTGGGCGGGAACCTTTGTTGAAGGGGTGTTGCTGACTGGGGTTTTAGGTGATGCAGGAATAAACGGCTCAAAAAACATGGGAACTGCTTTAATCCGCCTTACCAGCGGAGGAATCATGCCCAACAATCAGCGTTCTCATCTGGAAGACTGTGTCGCCCTGGTATCCACTTATGGTGATTTATCAGGAAGTTCCGTGGTGATGCATTTAGAAACACTGTCTTGCGCAGGAAACAACATCAATTTTGAACAAAAGGCCTACGGCTCTGTATTTGATTTGGATGCCATGCAGGATTTACGCGGAACATCCATTCTAAAAACAAAGCCGCTCTTAACCTATTCGGCAGCGGCAGGCATGCTGGCAGGATTTGGTGATGGCTTAAAGAATTTAAATACCGCTCAAACAATCAATCCGGGGGCTGGCACCATTACGACCTACGGGCAGGCATCAACCCTTGCTCAATCGGCTGCTGGTGGTGCGCTTAGTAATCCTGCCAATCGTATTTCAGACTATGTAATGCGCATTGCTGATATTTATCATCCACTGGTTGTGGCACGTGCTGGTCGTCGTGTGTCCGTTTTATTTACTAAAGGCTTTTGGATAGACAAAGAACATCAGGTGTACGAGTCAGGACGCGCTATCAATGAAGGACATGCCCAAAACGAGTCTGGGGTTACAACCACTGTAAGCCGTGCCTATGAATTAAATACACACCCTGTGAATGGCGCTTCATTGATGCAGTCCAATAATCAAGAGCCCATGGTTCAAACCGTTAATCCTGTTGAGAATCCCCTCTTAAATCAACCAGGACAACCCTCTACCCCATTATTTTCAACCGTACAAAATGAGGAGCCACTTCATGACTAAACCTCTATTTTTATTGAGTACCCTTTTCTTAGTGTCGCAGTTATGTGCCTGCTCGAAATCCATCCTCGACAATCAGGATGCAAGATGTCCTTTTTCTGACAGGGGTGGTTGTCAAAGTATGGAAATGGTGAATCGTATGGTGCAGGAAAAACGCTATACACCCGATGGTCAATTCGTGCAGCAGGCAAGAATTCAAGATCTGTATTCAGATTATAAATAGGCGCTGGCACGAATACAGGAGAGAAGCAATGCTTACAAACGCTATAGAATGGGTTCAAGATACTTATCAGTTGCTAAAGGAGACCTGGAATGACAAAGGGCTAGCCGATAACGGAGCCGCTTTTGACCTCAAGGCGCATCAATATCCTTCTTTTACTGAGGAGCTATTACCTTATCAATATTTTGATGAGGAATCGAAGCTGTTTTTTAATGAACACAATGCGGGTTTAATTTATCGCATTGTCCCTTTAACGGGTGCGAATGAACACATAGCAGAGCAGCTGGATGCGCTGCTTCAATCTAAAGTGTCTCATGAGTTCACCTTGCAGTTGATTTGCGTCAAACACAATCAGGTAGGGAAAGATATTGAGGCATTTACTTCGCAGTTCACAAAAAGCGAATTTGAAAATTTAAGCCTGTTAGGAGAGAACCTTAAGGCATTTTATCAAAAAGCCGCCATACACGGTTTTAAAACCAACACGATGCTTGCACCTCGATTAACGCATACGGATTGCTATATCGTCATTGATAAAATCAAAAAAGAATCTGAGAACGATTTAAAAGCCTGTTTTGGCCAGTTTCGCGTTTCATTTGAAGCATCCTTAAGTGCTGCAAAAATTGGATTTAAGCAAGCAGATGCGACTGATTTTTTGCATTTGCTTCAGTTTTATCTGGATAATTGCCCTGATGCAATTACCCCACGCCCTGTTATATACGACAAAACCAAATTACTTAAAGAGCAGGCACTGTCTCATGACTTTGATATTGAAATTAAAAACAATGAAGTAGTAATTCAAGGGGCTAATGAAACTGGACATGCTTATGAAACAGCTGTATCTGTTCTGACCATTGATCGCCTCCCTCGTCAGTATTGTTTATGGGAGAACATCAATAATACCAGCAACATTTTTCATCCTGATAAAAGAATATCCTGTAATCACATCATCTCGGTCATCTATCTGGTTGAAGAGCAGGGACGTGCTCAGGGTAGAGCGAACCGCAAGACCCGTGATTTGGATAAAAAATCTAAAAGTGATTATGCCTTGAATGTAGCGGGAACTGAGGAGCAGGCAAGAGTATGGCGTACTTTTCGAGATGATTTATCCTCACAGAAGACTCGTTCTGTAAAGATGCTTTATAACGTGGTTCTTTTTTCAAGACCTCATGAAAAAGAGCGTGATGTGGAGGCTGCTCGCACGGTATTTGCGTTCAATGACATTAAATTGGCATTGTGTAAACGTATGCAATGTCCGTATTTTTTAGTCTCGATGCCGTTTTTTTTCACAGGAAATCTGGCTAAGGATTTTTCTCTTCCAACCATGATGTGGCCAATTTCTTCATGGAATGCAACCCAATACATGCCAATTCTTTCTGACTGGCGCGGGGTGGGCAAGGGTATTTTGTTGCCCACCATGCGCGATCAGTTTGCCTGCATCGATCCTTTCTCGGGTGCATTTGGCAGCAATTACAATATGGCTGTAACCGGAACATCGGGCGGTGGTAAAAGTTTTTTCATTCAGATGCTGATGCTCAATATTTTATTTAATGGCGGGGATATTTTTATTATTGATGTAGGTGGAAGCTACAGAAAACTGTGTGAGGCGCTTGGTGGGACTTATCTTGAATACAGCAATTTGGCGATGAATCCCTTTACCCATGTTACGGACATTTTACGAGAGATTGATGACATTATTGCCTTGTTTGAATTATTAACTTGCCCGACCAGCGGTGCTACAGATGACGACAGAGGCACTTTAAGAGAAGCCATTTTAACCGCTTTTGGAACAACTCAGAATCAAACGCGCATTGATGAGGTTGCAGGAGTCTTATTGTCATTGTACGAGCACGACCGCGAAACCTATCCTACAGCGCGCATTTTGTCTAAAAACCTTCAGCGTTACTGTTCTGCCTCAGAGCATGGAAAGGCGTTTAATGAACCATCCCAGTTATCGCCTGATGCCCGCATAATTGTAGTTGATTTGAAGGAAATTGAAGACAATCAAAGCATTCGCGCACCGGTTCTCCTGTCCGTTATTTCTCAGTTTCAAAGACGTATGTTCAACTCGGACAGGAACAAACAAAAGATGTGCATCATTGATGAAGCCTGGTCTTTTTTTACAGGGGATTTAATTGCAGTGAACTTTATTACCAAAGGCTTTCGTACTGGTCGGCGGCATAAAGCATCATTTGTCACGATTACTCAGGGGATTGAGGATTATTTTGAATTTTCAGAAGCTCGTGCCGCATGGGAGAACTCCGCTTTAAAGCTTGTTTTTTTACAAGAAGAATCACCGCTTTTAGAGCATCAAAAAAAGCATGAGACTTTTTCGGACTACGAGATGACTATTCTGAAATCATTCCCAATAGCGAAAGAAGCTGGTTTTTCGCAAGTTTTGTTGCGCGCCAACGGTATTTCCTCCTTTCATCGCTTGTTCGTTGATCCATTTACTCGCGTGCTTTTATCTTCTGATGGAGATGATTATCAGGCGGTCATTAATTATGTGGCACAAGGGATTGCATTTCTTGATGCGGTATCGCATGTCGCAGAACTGCATTATGGGAGGGGTTATGCCATTTAATCGCTTAAACACCACATATTGGGTCATTGCAGGAGTTTGTGGGTTCATTGGAGTCCTGGCGGGTATGTTTATGATGTGGCCTAAGCCGTTACCTCTTTTGGTGGTTGATATGAATCGTGCCATAGAGGCACCTTCGGTGCTGCTTGCCCGTTCTAAACTGACTCATGAAGAACAATTAAACATTATGGATCGCTTTTCACGAGCCCTTCCAGAAGTCATCAAGGACTATGGAAGGTCTCACCGGGTAACCTTAGTCAGTGCACCTGTATTGACTGGTTACAAACCCTCCCAAGTGGATGTAACAGACGAGCTCATTGCTTTGACCATAGCAAGGATAAAGCATGAAGCGCACTAACAAACGGTTTTTAGCCCTGATTCTTGGTCTGGCCTTCTTATTAGAGCCTGTAAGTCATGCAAAAAATATTGGTCAGTATGGCCAGACATTCCCTGTTAGAGAAGAGGATATAAGAAAAGTCATTATGAACAAACTCAATGCATTACAGCAAAGTGGTGATTTAGAGCATGTTCAGCGTGATTTAGAGCAGAAAGCAGCGCGTCAGGCGATGAGACCACACCCTTTGGCATTGAGCACGACTCGCACGCCTAAGACGTTTCGCATCTCACCGGCAGTGACTGTATCTCATGATATCTGGACTCCTGATGGGTATTTAATTGCAAAAGCAGGAACGCGGATAAACCCATTTGAGCGCGTTCACTTCCTCAAAACCCTGATTTTCTTTAATGCGGATGATGCAAGACAGGTTGCCTGGGTTAAGAACCATTACACCGATTTTAAGCACGTTAAGTTCATTTTAACCGGTGGTGATGTTCGAGTTGCTGCAGAGCTTTTTGGTCGAATTTATTTTGATGTGAACGGCATCATTTCATCTCGGCTGCAGCTTCAACACGTTCCAAGCATAGTCAGTCAGGTAGGTCTTGATTGGCAAATTAAAGAAATTGGAGTGAATGATGAATAAACGACTTTTCTGTTCAATTGCTGCAGGCTTATTCTTCATCTGTTCATTGCACGCATCGCAGTGTAAAGGGCATTTTGTCAATCCTATTACCGACATTTGCTGGGATTGTTTGTTCCCTTTAACCATTGGTTCCTCCGAAGTAGTAAAAAGCCAGTATCCTGATACTAAAAATCCTGGGAACCCTATCTGTTCCTGCCCAAACAAATTACAACTTTTAGGAGTTACTATAGGTTATTGGGAACCCTTTGCGTTAGTCGATGTGACACGAAAGCCATATTGCATGGTGAATCTTGGGGTGCAACTACATATTAAAGACCAGGGTCTTGGTGGTTCACAAATGCCCGATACGGATGGGCGAGGCGCATTTTATTACGTGCATTGGTACAAATACCCTCTGATGTATTGGCTGCAGGTACTTACATCCATCGGCTGTATGGAGACAGAAGATTTTGATGTGATGTATTTGAGTGAACTTGATCCAACATGGAATGACTCTGAGTTTGCTTTTGTTCTTAATCCAGAGGCCACCTTATTTACCACATCGCCAGTACGGGCGTCTTGTGCAGCAGATGCAACCAAAGCATTGGCAGGAACGGCCATGGATTCTCTATTCTGGTGCCAGGGCGCTCAAGGATCTACCTATCCGCTCAATGGTTTTGTGGCAAATCAGGCAAGTCCCATCAGTGCCGCAACGCTCCTGGCAGAACGCACCGACTTTAAGCTTCATCGCCTTGGAGCAATTAAAGATTCGGTCGGTAAAGATTGGCCTGCACTTTGTCGCACCTATCACTCTTCCATTTTGCCTAAAAGCCGGTATCGCTACCAGTTAGTCAATACATTACCTGATGCGAAACGCTGCCAGCCCTTTGGCCGTTCAGTCATTACCTGGGAGGCCGGACATACCTACCCTGGAGATGGGGATAATTTTGGCTTCATGATTTGGCGCAAGAGAAATTGTTGTTTTTTATAAGGAGGCCTTTAATGGCGCACTACATTAAAATCATTATCCTGTTTCTGACCGGGATTGGCGGATGTTTTGCAAACACTAATGATGAATTAAGGCAGTATCAAGAGGAGGGGGCTCACCAAGTATCAACCATTTCGAGTAAGACAATCGAAATGCTAAATCGTACGTCCTCACGGAATCAATCAGAGCACCAATCATTGATTGATACACTCATGCAACGCAGCGCGGACGGTTTACAAAGCAATCAAAAACCGCAGAGAGTAGAAGGTGCCATTTTATTTGTATCCTTTTCCATGCCCGACTCACTTCTATTTGCATTGAGCGATGAAGCAGCACGGTTTCATATTCCCGTGGTCATTAATGGCTTAGTGGATGGTGATTTTAAACAAACCATAGAAACATTTAAACGCCTTAATAGCGAAGCTCAAAAGCAGCATTTAAACTTTAAGGGAATTTCTATTGATCCGGTCTGGTTTAGTCAATTCCACATTACAACGGTTCCAGCGCTTGTAGTCACAGAGCCCTCCAAGTCTTGCGGTTCAGGGCAGTTCTGTGCCAATCAACCCTTTGATGTAGTCTATGGCAATGCAAGCATAAAAAAAGGACTGGAGCTCATCGCCCAGAAAGGAGATGCAGGAGCCACATTAGCGGCCACCATATTGGAGAAAGGCCATGTTTAGATGCATGTTGGCCATCGTCTGTATTTTTGGATTTGGCACGTTCTCAGCTGCCAATACAACAGCGCAGGACTTTCAGAAATTAAAAGAATACGCAAAATCTTTGGGGAATCAGCCACTGAGCGCCATGAATGAATTTAAGCCCCAGAATACCTTCAAAGACTATACGGAAAATCCCTCGCAATCGCTTCATTATCAGGGGGTTGAAACTGAAAAAACGGATTTAAGTACCTTGGCTGCGAATGCCTTAAAAAATGATGCCGGTGGACATACTGTGACCGAGCATTTTGGTCAGCGCCAGTTTGAAATCAATACTAAAAATGAAGCGATTAAAAACGCCAAATTAATTGAAGAAGAAAGTTATGCGATTACCCATGGACAATCTAATGAGCGGATTAAATGCGATGAAAAGCCACAGGCTTGTGAGATTAAGTCGCATGAGGAAATCTGTCATACATCAAGGCAATTACCAGAACAACAGTGTTTAAAAAAACGCAAAGTAACCGTGAACACAGAACGATGGAGTCAAAGAGCTGACTTTGAGGTATGGGTTCATAAAAAATGGACTGGACTCATAGCGGTTAATCTTATAACGGGTGCGATGACCAATAGCGCAGGAGGACATTTAACCAATCCTGTTAAATTAAATCATCCCTGCGAGGAGATGAAAGCCACAGTACACTCCATTCTAAATAATGGTGGTTCTGCTCATTGGGTGCGTGTTGTGGGACTTCCAACCTGCCAGAATGGAGGAGTAATCACCCTGTATATTTCAGATAAGTTCAGTCGCTATTACCCAATTCAAGTGGCATTGACGATTAATGCTCATTCTAAATCCTATGTGGAAGAAGAGCACTGGGATAATGAATGCGCTGCTCTTGAGACAAACAACCTATGTCAAAAAACACAAGAGCAGTGTACTGATTCCAATCCAACCCGTGTCATTAATGGCCTGCCCGTCACCCGCGATTGCTGGGAGCTTAATGCACGATATCAATGCGCATCCGCTGCAGCTGATGAATGTAAAACGCAACGTGAAAAAGGATGCTTACAGGCAAGCTCGCGCTGTACATTAATGAACAATAATGCCTGTTCACTCTATGAGCAGGTATATCGTTGCGATGAGACAGTCTGCCCACAGCCTGTGGCTTGTGTGCGTGATCTCTTTTGTGCCGATGGAGACTGCACGGAACATGCTGCGACTCAGAATGATGGTTTTGGAGAGGCCATGGCACCCATGGCCGTTGCAGGAGCTGCTGGCGCTGAGTTTGGTAAAACGCAGGCCACCTTATTTTCAGGCCATCCCGTTCAGTGCAAAATCTGGGTTTGGGACATTATTGATTGTTGTTCGAATGAAGGCTGGGCTGACAAACTCCATATCGATTTGTGTCGTGAAGAAGATAAGGCTTTAGGCAAAGCCAAACTCAATTATCTGGCTCATTACGTAGGCGAATTCTGCAGTCAGAAAGATCCCATTTTTGGCACCTGTCTGGAGCACAAACGCACCTATTGTGTCTTTGACAGCAAAATGGCGCGCATTATCCAGGCCGAAGGACGTTTAAGACAATTAAATCCCAATGCTTTAGGAGATGCGGAGCATACACGCTGCGCGGGGCTCAGTGTGAATGAATTACAAAGCCTTGACATGGGGCGCATCGATTTTTTAAACCCTGTCTATCCATTTCCCCAAGGACAACCAACAAAAGAAGCAGGAATTGTAGGCGATGTCGTTTTAAATAGCCCCGACGCTTCAAAAGCAATGGATGAAATCAAACGGCGAGTCCAGAAAAAGGCAGAACAAAAATGAGATTATTTACTATTATTTTAATGTTACTTTCCATGCCGGCCATGGCTGATTTAGTAAGTCCACCTGCTCATGGGTTTCATTGGTACAGTACAGAAAACAAAGAACCTCAGATGAAACCTGTTCAAATTCCAAAGGTGTCAAAGCCTGCGCTGACTCCATATGAAGAGCTCATGGAAGTCCGCAAAGCCACCATGAATAAGCTCGCAACGGCATTAATTGCCCCATCATTTGATGCAACCTATGAGTACATGAAAGCCCAGCAGGTGTATGCCAAAAACAATCAGAAATTTGTCCAGTACTGGCAACAGGTGCTGTTGTCTCATCCTGAGCTGGATCATTCCTTAAATTTTCCAACTGACAATACGGCTGTGGCCATTCGCAATGATTCAATGAATCTTTTAATGGAGAGGGTAGTCCGAGAAGGGGCTAAACGTTATGGATTAATCCTTTTTTACAAAGGGAACAGTTCCATTTCGCAAAAATTCATCACTCATCTTGTGCCATTCGTCAATCAGACCCACTTTTCAATGATTTCGGTCACAACAGATGGACAACCCATTGAAGGTTTGCCTAATCCTAAAAACATACCTCTTCATGAAATACAAAAAACAATGAATTTACAGTCACGCTACATGCCCGCACTGTTTCTTGTTGATTTAAAAACACAAAAAATGTCGCCTTTATCTTATGGTTTCGTCTCCACAACCGAGTTAAAAGAACGCCTGCTGGATGTGGCGACTCATTACAAACGATACAGCTATGAGGGGTTTGAAGCATGATTGTCCGCATCATTTTTTTACTGCTTTGTTCTGTAATTAATCCATTGCACGCCAATGTGGCAGTTGAAGAACTCAATGCACTGTTATTGAAAAAGCAAGCCCCTAAAGCTTTTGCACAGAAGGAATCAGCTGAAGCTAAAGATTTATCCCAAAATTATTATTTTGCATTTATTTATCGAAGCACCTGCCCACATTGTAAAAAATTCTCCCCTGTTTTAAAGGATTTTTCAGAAACATTCCATATTAAGGTTCGTGCTTTTAGCCTGGATGGAGAGTCCCTGGATGGACTCGATACCACACCATTAACACCTGAGCTTTTTCAAACATTCTATGTATCAGGAGGGTATAAGCCTACGGTTCCCGCCTTGTTTTTAGTCAATCGACATACCCTGGAGGCCTACGCTGTCTTGTTTGGAGAAGCAACTCCTTATCAGCTGGCACAAAGAGTACATGAATTAAAGCAACACATTGAGGAGAAATTTAATGATTAGAGCTCTTGTGCTAACCGTTGTTGCGTCTTTTACTTGCGTGACAGGAAATGGTGTTCATGCATCAGCCAGTGCCGATTTAAATCATTTTTTTAATAATCTTGGTTATTCTGCGAATGTCACGGGTAGCCATTCCTATGAATCACAGGCAGCAGGATTTGCATCATTAGGCTCTGTCTATGCCAGAAATCAGGTGCGTTCCATTCAGATAGCTCACGTTGATGTACCTGGGTTTCGCTCAGGATGTGGCGGAATTGATATTTTTGCAGGTGGTTTTTCCTTTATTAAATCAGAGCAGATTGTTTCCTTCATGCAGAATATTTTAAGTAACGGGGCAGGCTATGCAATGAACCTTGCACTGGAGACCGAGCTGCCTGAAATTGCTCATGCCATGCAATACATGCAAAAGCTGGCAAATGACATTAATGGGACAAATTTTAATTCGTGTGAGATGGGAGAAAACCTGACTGCAGCGCTTTATCCCAAAAATAGAGCGGCACATCAGCGTTTGTGTGAGGACATCGGGCGTAATCGTAATGTATACACCGATTGGGCAGAAGCCCGACATAAATGTTCGACAGGAGGGGAGATTGAAAAGCGATTGGAACAGGCAAAAAACGATTCAGAATATAAAGACAGGGCTCTTTTGAATACCAACGTAGTTTGGGATGCATTACAACTGAATGAATTCATCAAATCAGATACAGAAATTTCAGAAGTCTATATGTCGATTTCAGGAACACTGGTATTTGATGCCAAAGGAGGGATGCAAACGTATCCCTCTTTAGCGACTAATCAGGATTTTGTAAAAGCCTTGCTCTATGGAGGCAAATTACCCAGCTATAAGTGCACTGATTCAAACAAACCCATAAAATGTGTTGCCATCAATGTGAAAGGAAGCCAGGAGATCAGCAGCAAAGATGCTCTGGTTTCTCAGGTACAAGCCATCCTGCAGGGAGTTTATGAGAATATCAAATCAGGGACGGCCTTAACGCCACAACAAAAAGGGTTAATTGAACTAACCCAGCCGTCTGTATTTCAGCTCATTTCAGCCAGTGCACAACAGAATATCGGCATACAAAGCAGTTATGAACTTGCTCAGAGTGTAGCAACGGATTTGCTTGCCCAGTATCTTGCAAATTCACTTGAAGTGATTCGAGCATCCCTTGCAGGGCGTGATTTAGGTAGTGATCATGAAGAGAAATTATTTAAAAACCTGCAGGTAGCCCAACAATTTGTAGATAATTTTAATAGCGAATCACGAGCACGTTTTAATGCCGCACTGACCACCAATCAATTGGTTCAAAACAACGTGAAGCAGGCGCTTAATGCCCTTAATCCCATCTTAAGAAAATCATATACCGGAGGGGCACAATGAGCCCATTATTAATCTACACCCCACAAAATGGGATTTATTTAAAAGAGTTGCTTGATGGTATGGCCGCTTTGCTTACTGAATCTACCTTTAGTACGGCGTGTGACATTATCATGATTCTATCCGTTGGTATGGTCGGTTATCAGTACGTGATGGGGAAAAAGCTCGAATCATTAACTCGCTTTGTGCTGACCACCTTTTTAGTCATGTATTGCGTGCTAGGCATTAAAGTGCCTGTGGCTATAATTGACATGCAGACAGCCGAAGGAGCAGGAGAGGCCTTAACAGTTGATCATGTGCCTTTAGGTGTTGCATTACCTGCAGCAGTCATTAGTGGCATGGGGTACGGAATAACAACTGCTTTTAGTGATGTATTTCACATGCCAGATAGCCTGGAGTACAACAAAACCGGAATGATTTTTGGTGCAAGAACCTGGCTTGCGGCAACCCAGACAAGGCTCTCCATGTCGCCTGATTTGGCACAAGACCTATCGTCCTATATCCGTCAATGCGTGTTTACGGCAAAACTTTTGGCAAGTCACCAATTAAGCCCTCAGGAGCTTACCCAAAGTGCTCATCTATCTAAAACCTATTTTGAGAGCCCATCGCCTATTTATCGGGTGATTCTGCACAATGGAGACAATTTAAGTTGTGCTGATGCAGCAGCCAATTTAAAAACTCGATTGCCCGTTGCAGCCAAATTAGAGTTGGAGCGTCTTAATCATCTGGTAACCACAGGTGCTTTAGGATCACGCAACACGGACAGCAGTTCTTTACCAGGCGAAAAGACTTTTGGTGACCGGCTGCAAGCTGCTCACAAATATTACATGAACATTACCGAAGATGCGGCTGAAACACTTACGCAGAATATCTTAATTAATGCGACCCGAGATGCTGCTGCCGATGCTTTTGCTTTTTCAGGAGCTGATGCGGCACTCATGAATTACACCAATACGGACAGCACTCAAAAAATGCACATTGCCGAAGCCAATAGCTTTTGGCTTGCAGGATTTCGCCTGCCTTACTATATGACCGTGATGTGGATGCTAACGCTGTGTATTTTTCCATTAGTTGTTTTAATTTCATTTTTCCCGACCCTGAGTAACGCTTATTTCTTGTGGGTACAATCTCAAATCTACCTTTGGTCATGGCCGCCGATGTTTATTATTTTTCATTGGTTTGTTTCTATGGCCTCAAGTACTACCATTACTTTGTTTGGTCAAAAAACCGGAGGTGTGACCTTCTCTAATATCGATTCATTAGCGAGCATGCACAGTAATTTCGCCTATACGGCAGGCGCATTGGCGGCAAGTGTTCCTGTTATTGCCCTGTACATCACGAAAGGATTGGGACAGATTTTAAGTACCTCCTCCCAGCATTTTGGTGGTATGGCACAATCTTTGTCAGTCAGTGAAGCACAATCTGCAGCTGCAGGTAACATCTCAATGGCAAGTTACAGCGGTTGGAATATGAACTATGAAAATACCAGCGCCAATAATGTTTCGGCTAACAAGCACGATACCAATTGGACGAACATGCATGGGATGCACACGGAACAATTGGGAAGTGGAGTGCTTAAGACGACCACAGGCCATGGAGATGCTGTTTTTGATGTAAGTCCTGGGATGTCACGAGGACCCGTACACATTTCAGATACAAAGGCCTTAAGTGGCTCTTTAAATCAGGCTTTTGAGGAATCCAGGCAGGCTGCAGCCAATGAAAGCCAGCATTATCAAACGTCCTTATCCAGTTTTGCGCACAGTGCCGTACAATTATCGAAAATGCAGGGACATGATATGCGTTTAGGCGATGGAGTATCTGAAAGCGAATCCGGTCAATACAGCCAGGCCTTATCGACCATGACGCATATTGCCTCGGATGTAGCTAAGCGCGAAGGGATAAGCCAAGAGGATGCGCTGGCTCATATGACCTCAGCTGGATTAAATGCCCACGTCGGAGTCGCAAGTGAAAAAAGTATGCTGGGAAGTATTGGGCGATTTGCTTTTGGAGCAACAGGAGGTGCTGATAGTCATGCCAAGTTCGATAGGTCATCAACGAGTAGTGATCGTTACCATGAGGGTACGGACAGCAGCATGTCAGCGAAGGAAGCAGAAGACTTTAATCAGGCGCTTAATTACGTGAGCCAGTTTGCACAAAACCATCATTTTGATAACAGCCATTCGGAAGGGGCAAGCCTTTCGAATCAAATGGGTACTGACTTGCGGGAAGCACAAACGGCAAGTCAAAACTACGATGCCTCGATGTCTAAAGCCGCTCGCATTAGCACGGCCAGGAGTTATGTGGAATCAAACTCCGATCAGATTACAACCGATCTTAATCAGGCATTTCCTGGCTTTGTGGCACACCGCATTGGAGAAAAGGCACGAGATGAATTGTATTCTAATCCTTCAGATCTGGCTTCATTAAAACAATTACAAATGCTAGCTAATGAGTTTATCAGTGAACAACGAGAAGGTTTAATCGCACGATACGGCAATGCTTCTAAAAATGCTCGGATTGACTCCTTTTATCAGGATGCAGCAAATCCATTAAGTACCAAAGAGTCACAAATGAGAGCGGACTACCACAAAAACAGTAATGCATTGGAGGATTCTGGAAGGACTCTGGGAGTTGGCATGGATGCATCAAGAGCCGAAAGCATGCAGCAAAAAATTAATAATCAGGTCGATGCGGCGGTAAATAAAACAAGCAGTGGAGGAGGGCGTTTAAAGAGTCAATACCAGCAAGCGGTTGAAACAACGAACAACGATGTAGGCGAGGGGAAAAAACTGGGGCAAAGTAACGTCAACGCAGTTATACCTCGCCTATTTTACTAAATGGGTTGATCATCATGATAAATCAGCCCCAAAGAAGGAGCTTATCCATGAATAATGAAGAAATGAATTCACAAGAATTAAAAGAGGCCATCGCCTTGGATATAGAAACATTAAAAACATTGGACGTGGATATTATGCCGGCCAAGGAGTATTACCAGGCGAACAGGCGTTTGTTTTTGCATGTTTTTTTTAAACTATATGGAACAATACTTCTAGGATTTTTACTTCCACTCCCTTTTTATTGGAACGTATTGATGGTGGAGATTTCAACGCACGAGCTCATCTACATGTTTTTCTGGCTGCCATTAATGGCTCTAGGACTATGCCTTTTTGTTTTTCTATTCATTTACAGCACATTAAATCAATACATTTTGATTGACTATCAATTGAAACACAAACTAAGAACAGGCTCATTGATTGTAAAACAAATAAGAAGGGCTGGAACTATAGCCTATCGAATATTTGCGGGGATTGTTTTGATTCCTTCACTGTTCTTGTTTCCCAGTGCTGCCTTCTTCATATCCTTTGGCGCGTTTTTCATCAGCGGGATTTTAACGAGCATCCTTGTTGAAATGGAGCTCAATAGGATAGGCATCAGCGTGCTGTTTACTCTCATAAAGAATTATTTTGATAAGGACAAAAATGCCAGTGCGGCAATACCCTTAAAATAAACAAAACACATCAAAAAGAATAATTTTTAACCACAAATACAAGCAGTGGAAGCCGCTGCTTTGCCCAAAACAAGCTGGAGGAAGATATAATGCGCCATGAATCCAATTACAAACATTATACACGGGGCGGCCAGATCTCATTCCATAATCTGCGGATGTGGTTTCAGATTAACAAAGCGCTCTTTCATGTTTACTTATTCATTTGGGCAGGGTTAAGCATTGTAATGACCTGTATCTTTGCGCCACATGGAATGATAAGACAGACTGTGTCCTATCATGCGGCTCATTTTTATCACCTGGCAGGGGTGCCACATGTATTTTCTATCCCTGTTAAAGGGGGGTATGCATCACAAACTGTCGAACAGCTTCTCCACAATCACTATTTTTCTGCTACCTCCGATCGTTTACTGACACTCCTGTTACAGTCAACTCTATGGAGTTTTCCCCTATCGTTGATTGTGGCACTTTTGGTGAGCCGATATTTCATTTATCGAGGAAAGGTACAAACACAAAACCAATTTATACGAGGGGCTAGTTTAGTCCCATCAGAAACACTTAAAAAACAGATCATAAAGCAAAGAAAAGCATCTGATTTACATCTTGATGGATTTCCCCTGTTGCAAGGTGCAGAGGTGCAGCATTTATTGGTTCATGGCACGGTTGGGATGGGGAAAAGTCAGTTCATTATGAAATTGATGGATTGTTTACGTGCACGAGGCGACCGAGTCATTGTCTATGACAAGGGATGCACGTTTACTCAGGCTTATTTTCAGGAAGATCATGATGTTTTACTTAATCCTTTTGATGCACGCTGTGCTAATTGGGATTTATGGCTGGAAGCCCCAAAAGATGAATTACTGGAAAACATGGCAGAAAGCCTCATCCCCATGCATGGAGAAAACGATCCATTTTGGGTTAATGCAGCACGCACCGTGTTTGCCTGTCTTGCAAGTCAAATGCGTGAGGATAAGGAACGTTCCCTATCCAAGCTGTTAGGGTTACTGGTAACGGGCGAGTTTAGTGAGTTGGAACCTTATCTCAACGGCACGGCTGCAGCGACTTTGGTCAGTAATAAAATAGAAAAAACAGCCATCTCCATTCGCTCCGTCATCACAACCTACCTTAAATCAATGCAGTCGTTAAGTGGGCTTGATGAATCTGGTAAGCCTTCCTTTTCCATTCGTGATTATCTGTTAAATAAAGATTTGGAGGGCTGGCTTTTTATATCAAGCAATGGGGAACAGCATAAATCTTTAAAACCATTGATTTCGATGTGGATTGCCATGGCATCCCTGACACTTTTGAGCTTGCCAGAAGATGCGAACAGGCGAATTTGGTTTATTTGTGATGAATTACCAAGCCTGCACAAATTACCCTTATTGGGTGAAACCATTGCTGAAGTCAGGAAATTTGGCGGCTGTTTTCTGCTGGGAATGCAGAGCTTTAGTCAATTGGAGAAGGTATATGGGCGTAGTGGGGCGGCTGAAATTTTTGACTTGCTGAATACCCGAGCCTTTTTTGCAAGTCCAAGTCATGAAATGGCGCAACTTGTCAGTAAGGAACTTGGGGATGAGGAAATTGATGATACCCGAGAAAATTATTCTTATGGAGCTAACTCCATTCGTGATGGGATTTCCTTAGGAAAAAACCGTATTACACGACCCTTGGTGACTTATCCTGAAATTATGGGGCTTGATCCGCTTACTTGTTATCTGCGATTGCCAGGTCAATATCCTATAACAAAATTGGAGCTTCATTATCAAAAAAGAAGCGCGAAGGCTTCAGGTTTTCTACCTCGTGCCATACCGTCTCTTCCTGTTTCTAATACCAGCATTAAACATGTGCCTGTTGTTAATGAGTCCTCAGACAGTCGCTTTAATGCGCAAGAGTCGACTAATTCCAAGCGTTTCCAAGGTGAATACGAGATTGAATCTATTTTTTGATAGAGGAATAAATTATGTTAAGTCTGCGAGTTAAACCGATTAAAATGCCAGGTTATTATTTTGATAAGGAAAATTATTACTTTTCAAATCAATTGACCACCGAATGGGTGGGGTTAAGTGCTGAGCGACAAAACCTTTCTGGAGAGGTTAACGTACTATCCCTTGAGGCCGTTGTTCGTGGTGCATTACCGAGCGGCGATGTCATTGGCCTCAAAACCCAATCCGGCGAAATCAAGCATCGTGGCGGATATGATCTGACCTTCTCCGCGCCTAAATCGGTGTCCTATCTTGGTTTGGTTTGTGGCCATAAAGAGTTTATTGATTTGCATTTAAATGCCGTAAAAACGGTATTAAAACTCATTGAGAAGGAAGCTGCCGAAGCACGCAAATCAGGAAAAGAGGGTATGGAGTATGAAAAGACTGGCAATCTGTGTTTTGCGACCATCCTCCATGACACCTCCCGAGAGCTTGATCCTCAGCTCCATGTGCATGCACTTTTGATGAATTTTACTGAACGTCTTGATGGCAAGTGGCGTGCTTTAGCCTCTGATATCAGTCGTAATCACGGCACTATGGAATGGATTATGGACAACCAAATCTTTTTAGGGCTTGTGTACCGGTCTGAAATTGCTCTTGGTTTAAAAGAAATGGGGCTCGAAATAGAACATACAGGCGATGCCCATGGTTTATTTGAAATCAAACATTTTGATAAGACATTGCTGGAACGAATGTCTAAACGCCGTACCCAGGTTGAAGAACACATTAAAGGGATGCACTCAAATTCGTTAAAAGCATATGACAGAGCAACTCTGGATTCAAGAAAGTCAAAGGAAGTGGTTTCCCCAGAGGAATTACGCATGCGATGGAAAGCAGAAAGTGAAGCGCTGGGAGTAAATCCTGCCACCTATCTGGCCACTTTAAAGGATAAAACCAAAGAATCGCATACGCCTAAAGAAGCCATGTCCAATAATCAAGAACTCGATAGAAGTGTTCTTGATGCAATTGCGCATTTAGAAGAGAAAAAACTTACATTTACCTATCAGGAAGTGTTACAGACAAGTCTCTATTTTTCCTTAGGTGAACAGGGCTTTGAAGCGCTGATGTCACGGATTGATCAAGAAATTGATGCACAAAATCTGATTGCTCTTAATGCAGAAAACTCCTCTTTTACAACGAGTAAGCTCATTAACAAAGAACAAGAGCTCATAAAAAAAATCGTGAACTTCACACACCAAAAAAAAGGCATCGAACGAAATATGGATAAAGTGTGCAAACTCACCGATAATGAGTCCATTCAAAAGGCAGTAACTCAAGCCTTATTTAATAAAGATGGAGTTGTACGCATCAAGCAGCAAAGCGCTACCTCGCGTGAGCTTTTAAGTACTTTAATTGATTATTCACAGGATTCCAAAATAATTCGTATCCTTTGTCCCTCTGCTTTTTCTGCCAATACAATCAATAAGGATATGGCCAAATCAGCGCCTACACTGTGGCAATGGATTTTATCTATTGGGAAACAGGATTTGTGTGAAACAGTAGCAGGCTTTAATTATCGTCATGGTTCAGAACATAAATTGCCCTTTTTTCATAGTAAAAAGGAGCGCGAAGTACTGATTGTGGATGAAGCACAGCGCCTGGCTCCTGACGAGATGAATACTTTATTATCTATTGCCGATAAGCGATGTGCCAAGGTCATTTTTCTGGAAAAATCACAATCTCTGTCTGGCTTTAAATCCGATATTCCCGACTTGCTTGATAAAGCCTGTATAAAATCATTTGAGGTTGATGACAGAAAGGTGCCGGCCACCAGCATCAATCTTATAGAAGCCCAAACCGTTGAGGGACGTATTCTTAAAACAGCGCAAATGTACTGTAACTTGCCAGTAATCCAGAGGCAAAATACAAAAGTCTTTACTGTCTCAAAGCTCGAAGCTAAAGAAGTCAATGAAGCAATCCGTACTCAGTTAAAAGAGCAGGGAGAGATTTCATCAGATGAAAAGACTATAAATACATTAACCCGTATTCCCTTGACCCTCAGTGAAAAAAAACTGGCTAAAAGTTATCAGTCCAATTGGATATTAATCCATAACACCCGTACGGAATCAAAAAAATTCACGGTACTCGGTATTAATGAAAAAGACAATCAATTGATTGTTCGTAATTCCAATGGGGCAAGATCACTACTTGCTGCTAAAAATATTACAGATTCCATGCAGATTTATGAACAAACACCTTTATCGGTAGGAATCGGGGATCAATTAGTGGCCACTGCCAGTTTATCCTTTGAAGGATTAAAAATAGGAAACCAATATGAGGTTACTGCATTTACCCGACATGGAATAAAAATAAGAGATGGGAAAAGAAGCATTCATCTTATCACGAGTAACGAAAAGCATTTCCCATTGAGCCATGCCTATGCCAAAACCATGTATTCCGATGATCTTAAACCCGTGAAACAAACCATTATGACACTGCCAGCCTATGCGCTCAAACAAAATACCATGTCGCTTTTATGCGAATCCAGTAAAGAAAACGTAATGATTATTACGGATAATGTGGACAAGGCAAATCGATTTGCCATGAAAAGTGCGACAAAATCCTCCGCGATATCGCTGACTTTGGATGCCGCCAAAACAAATCATGGTGCACAGATTATTGACCATAGAACCACGAGTGATCTACTCAGTTCACTAGAGCAGGCCTTAACCCTATTAACCGCTAAAAAACCCCAAAAAAGTGATGCGGAAAAAGCGCTGCACTTTGCAATTGCTCACCTTTCAGAACGAGAGGCAGCCTTTACTCGATCAGATTTACTTGAAGTGGCCGTTCATCAGGCTATTGGAAAAGCAGGTCTTAATGAAATAGATAACGTCCTGGGTAATGCCATAAACAGTGGCGACTTAATATCTGGAGGGAACGAGTTTTTGACCACCAAAGAAGCGGTGGCATTTGAAGAATCGATTATAAAGAATGTTAAAGCGGGTATTAACATTCTTAAGCCATTGATGAGCAGTGATGAAGCGCAAAAACAACTAGAACTGACAGATCTTACCAAAGGCCAAAAAGAAGCTTGTGAGTTAATCACGACTACATCCGATCAGTTTATTATGATTCAGGGGTATGCAGGAACTGGAAAAACAACCATGACTCGCAGTGCTATTGATACCATCAAGCATGCCCAATCAATGACTCATGAAGAGGTTGAACTAATTGCGGTTGCGCCCACTCACCAGGCTGTAAAAGAAATGAGGGCTCTGGGAATTGAAGCCCAAACATTAAAGAGTTTCCTTATTGAACAAGAACAGGAATCGACATTAAGCAAAAAAACACTTGTTCTTATCGATGAATCATCCATGGTCTCTAATCGAGATTGCGCAAACCTCATGCAAAAAATTCATCATTCTGGCGCTCGTTGTGCAATGCTTGGCGATATTAGCCAACATCAAAGTATTGAAAGCGGTAAGCCAAGTAAGATATTAATTCAAGAGGGAAGCATCAGGGTGGCCTGTATGGATGATTTGGTAAGACAACAAGTTATCGAATACAAAAAAGCAATCGAAACATTAATCGCCGGTGATATTGACAAGGCCTTAGCTCAGTTAGCCAATCAACCCTTAGACTCAATCACCCGCACTAAAGCGGATAGTCCTTACCATAGCATTACCTCTTCAATTATTGAAACAGGCGATTCGACCAAAGACTACCTGCAACTGGAAAACACACAACAGCAATCAATAGATCCATTCCAGGAAGAATTAAAGCAAAAGAACCCCATCGAAATGGCTGTAGGAGATTATTTATCTCGTACACCATCATGCCGTGATAACACGATTGTTATCATTCATGAAAATAAAAAACGGGAAGTTGCAAATGGTTTGATAAGAGATGCCCTTATGAAAGAATCTACTTTAGGCTCCGAAAACAAAGAATTTCCGAGACTGTTAAGCACTAATTACACTACTGCAGAGCTTTATTATTGCGAAACATATCGGGATTGCTTAAAAAAGCAAGAGGAGTATTTTTTAAAGAAAGCGGAGCACTATTTCAAAGTGGTTTCAGTAGATGAATCAGCGAAAGTGGTAGT
Source organism: Legionella nigrisilvae (assembly GCF_977063395.2). Taxonomy (NCBI): domain Bacteria; kingdom Pseudomonadati; phylum Pseudomonadota; class Gammaproteobacteria; order Legionellales; family Legionellaceae; genus Legionella; species Legionella nigrisilvae. The sequence continues at coordinate 5,805 of NZ_CDRUGZ020000045.1, read as the reverse complement.
ATTAAACGATGCGAAAGGAAATAAATGCCTCTTTGTTCCTGAAAAAGAAAATAAAGACTGGAAAATTGAATTGTTTCAATCGATGCCAGGAAGGGTTTCAGTTGGTGAAAAAATTCATTTTAAAAAATCCGATAAGACTCTAGGTCGATTCGCTAATGAAAGGGTACAGGTGACGGCGGTAAATAATGAGTCATTTACCGTAAAAGACAGTAGTGGTGTGGAACACGTGCTGCAAAAAAAATTGATGAGCGACTCCCATTGGGATTATAGTTATACGGCTACCAGCTATTCAATTCAAGGAGCTTCATCCCCATTTGTTATTGGGGTTGCTGAGACTAAAAATGCGCAAGTAAATCACCTGCGGTCGTTTTATATTATGGTAACGCGAGGCTCCTTGCAGGCAATGATTTATACAGACGATCATAAAAAGCTGCAAAAACAACTTCGCGTTACTCCTGAGAAAACTTCTGCATTGGAATCACTTAACCATCTGAATGTCCAAACAAAGCCCCCAATACCCAATGCACCATCAACATCACTCAAAGCAGCGCAAAGAATGCCCATAATGAAGAACCAGGAGCCTCGTTATGATGCGAATATGCTGTCACAACACTTATCCGAGCAGGCAGAGCTGGTAATAGAATCATTGCTAGGGCAGCCTAATCAAGCGCTTTCTTCCAAAACAGAATATCGATATGGTACTCACGGCAGCTTAAGCCTCTGTTTAAGCGGAGAAAAAAGAGGAGTTTGGCATAACTTTGAAACACAAGAAAAAGGAAACATGCTTCATTTGATCCAAAAAACATTGAATCTAAATTTTAAAGAAAGCCTTGAATATGCCGCCAAATTAACAGGTGATGACCTAAAGGAACGTATTAAAATAGCAAACAAAAACCCCAATAATTTTCAAGTGAAAGACACTGATAAGAAAAGAAAAACATCAGATTATGGTTTGCAATTGGTGCGAGAATCCAAACCTATATCAGGCACTATAGCAGAAAGGTATTTAAAAGAAATTAGAAAGATACATAATGTATCTGGGGAAAATATTCGATTTCATCCTAATGTCTATACCAAAGATACTGAGGAAGTACGCTACAGGCCAGCACTGTTAAATATTGCACGAGACAAAGACAATAAAGTGGCCTGCGTTGAAGTGGTATACCTGGATAATGAAACAGCAAATAAAGCAATAATGAAGATAAAACCCAAGAAATCTTATGGCTCAAAAGCAGGCGTTGGCGTCGTTTTAAGCGAGGGTAAAGGACATGAAAGTGTCACCTACATTACAGAAGGGGTGGAAACCGGATTAAGCGTTAGAGATGCAGTTCAAAATGAACGGGTTATAGCGACTCTTGGGAAAGAAAATTTTGTAAATATCGATATGGCATTACTTACAGATAAAATAGTCATTTGTATGGATAATGATGGCAAATCAATTAAAGAAGATAAGGTAATCATTCAAACCATTGAACGATTAAAACAGCATGGAAAAACTGTAGAAATTGCCATTCCGTTACATCAAAAAGACTTTAATGATGTGAATAAAAGCAGTGGGGTTCAAGGAGTGGTAGATATATTAAATAAAGCAACGAATGTCGATAAATTTATTGGCTGCCCTAATAAAATAGATATGAATCAAGATCAAATTAAGAAGTGTCTTGAGAGCATTTCTCGACAAATGAATCTCGAACTTCCTGAAAATAAAAATAATCCAATTGAGAAACTGAAAACCCTGCAGCGAGGAGAAATGGAAATATATTAATTACTTGAACGCAGTGCATCTAGGAATTTTATATGAAAAAAATGTTTGGAGTAATTTCTCTTTTATTGATAAATGGATCATCGGTCTACCTCATTTATCTCTATGTTTCAATAGCGTGCTCCACCAAAGTGAATAACCTGCTTCAGGTTGCTTATGAGCCATCTGGAATGCAAATGATTTTTTACTTTATATCGTTTCCAATTTTTATGGTTTTAGCAATATTAAGTCGTATTCATTGCTATTATTTTAATGTAAAAAATGGATTGACTTTATGTTTATTTTTAATCTGGTTCTTGTATTTTATGTTTATCATATACATTGATCGAATAGTTCATTTTCCTAAAGGGAATGAACTATTTTATTATGGTAGTTTGGCTATTTCATTAGTGGCATTTGCTTTAATTGGATTGACAACATATTTCCAGATGAAACAATTAATGACTTATTCAGAGTAAAATTTGAAGCTTAAAATAAGCCATATTATTTTTAAATTTAACTGGTAAATACCATTAATACTAACTTAATTATTGATATATCCTTCAATGAAATTATCTACTTTCTTCTTAAGTTCTGCGATATGTTCTTCGGCATTATTTGATTCACCTGAAAGTTTATTTTTATCATAAACACAGCGAAAAATATCAGCACTTATTCCCAGTAATCTTAAAAGATGAGTCGTGTGTTGACGATTCAATTCCTCCTCTTTTTCTAAGCGTCTTTTTTCATCTTCGCTGATTACTGGATTATCTTTATTGTGTAGGTATACCTTAATTCCTAATTCGATCATTTCTTTCATGGTTTGGGATGATGAATCATGTCCTTCATCTTTTTTAATTGTTTCGAGCTGATCAATGATTCTTTGATTTAGATAACAATAAGCCTTGGGCATACAATCCTCTTTTAAATTTATAATGCAGGTTCTGTGCATTGTTTTTACCTGGTTTAGAATAATTGTATCATTTAATAATGGGTGTCGAATAGGTGTGTATATTCGTTCAATAGATATTTTTTACTCATTCAATAGGTGTGGATTAGGTGTTGATATTTTATAACTTATTGATTATTATTAAAGAGTGGATGCACACCTATATAAAATAGGGGTGTTAGCAGATCTTAAAATGCCAATCCGCACGTAAGCTACTGAATAATAATAAAATGTTTTAAGCAATAAACATTGCGAGGGGTGTGTTCTTTTTTATTTGGTTTTGCTTTTTTTGTGTGTGTTTCACTGGCCATTTTAGTATAGTTTATTTAAATTAATATTTTGGGAAGCGCATAATAATTGCGTACTTGTGATTCACGGATTCTCTTATCTATAATCGTGTCACTGAACAGGGATATTTATATCATGGGCATATTAAAAAAAATTCTGAAAAAAATTGCTAAAATCATTCATTTTCGACCATATAGCGAATGGACTGAAAATGAAAAAGCAAAGTATGCTAAACAGAATTCTTTTCGTTCTTGCTCCAAATCAAATAATACAGAAATTAATCCTGCTACAGGATTACCAATGATTGGAGCTTTAGACAGCATGGGAAATTCTTTTGGTTCCAGTGCATCCGATAGAGACAATTATTGGAATAATGATTATCATCATTATTCAACGTACAATAGCAGCAATTATGATCCATTTAACAATCGTTATTAAAAGACACTAATTTTTATATTAAATTGAGGATTTATTATGGCTTTAATCAGCGCAAGAAAAGCACCTGAAACTGAAAAAATTAAGATCGAAATCAGTAAAGATATTTACTCAGAAATAAAAGAATACTGCTTATGGGCTGGTATTGATAACATTAGCCATTTTTTTGAAGAATCATCTACGATGATTTTCTCTAAAGACAAAGAATGGAAGCAATACAGAAAAGAGAAAAAATTAACTTTAGCATAATCAATTTAAAAAAGGATATTCAAGTGAAAAACAGTATTAAAAAAACGTGTAAATACATAGTACCCATAGCTATTATTAGCATATTTGTTTTTCACTCTTATTCAGTCCAATCAAAACTAGAGCAGAAAGAAAAACAAACCTATATTACTATAAAAGAGTTATCCGAACTTGCCGCGAAAAATCGAGGTGTTGAGCCAACTTTTCTGGATAAGGCAGTAATTGCTATTATGGATTGGCTCATCCCTGTCGCTTTTATTAATAAGAATGAATATCTCAAATTACTGTCTGAACATAAAAAAGAAATTACCTCAGAATCAAAAAAAATTTATGTGCCATCAAGCAAGATGGGGGAAGTTGTAGTCATCAAAAAATTTAAATTTTCAACACCGGAGATTAAGGAATCAAAATCCATACCTATGGGCAAAATTTTTAGTGCATTTGTCATCGCTCCCTTTCATGATTCTGATAGTCCTAATCAATTACAGTTTAAAATAAATATCAACCCCATTTCGTGCACCGCAATCTCTGATTCCATTTTAAAAACTGATTATAAATCAGGGAAAATAGTCGCAAAAATTAGCGAGATAAAGTGTGCTGATGATGAGTCGAAAATCATACCTTTAGAAGCAGTCGCACTTGTGTCAGGTAGGGTATTATCCTAAAAATGAATATTCGATCTCTTCAAATAAAAGCACATTCTATAGTCTTATGTTTTTCTTTAATTAAACGGAAGTTGGCGTTTCTTTTATTCATTGTTTTTCTGATAAATAGTAAAGCTATTTTTTCTTACATAAAGAGCTCTTTAACTGTAATCATTAACAAATTGGATGTTCTTATTTTAGATCACCAAATTTTTTATTATTTGGTGATCTTATCAATCAACATTCTATTAATTATCAAAGCATATTCAAGGTATAAAACTAACAAGATGAGGCATAAAGACTAGCAAAAAACACCTCTTGCAATTCAAAGTAATTCCCAATCTCCAAAGTATCCCTCTTTGGTTTTGATTAAATCCTCATAAACGCACATTTCTAAACCATTCCCTAATTCATCCCACCCCGTTAAATCCATGGCCTCCTTCAATGCGCTCTCAGTAACAAAAAAGATCCTTGGTACTCCATAAGTCCATATAATCACATCAACATCATTAAGGGTTGCGCCTTCAAATCCCCAATCATCCATTTCTTGTTCTGGGGTATTGCGTCCATGATATAATCTTAATTTCATAATTGTCCTTTAAAATTGATTGATTTGCTTGTCATCCGTAGAATGATGAACAAAGGAATACTCCTTTGCTCATCAATGCCTGCTTATCTTTTTATTTCCATCATTTTTTCAGTAAGAGTCCATAACGCACGATTTAATTTCACATTTTGATCAATGGCTTTTACTTCTCTGGTTTTGGTTCGAGTGGTGTAACCGTATTTATTTAAACGATGGCCACGGATCCCACCTTTAATTAAGTTTTCTTGCAGGACATTAAACACGGTAAACAAATCATTATCTTTTTGATCTACATAACGCCTTGGTTGCAATAAACTCTTAGGATTAACGATAATACCCCCCTCTGTATCAGAGAATTTTAGTGAGTGAGCAGCTTCTGCAAAAATCATTTTTTCATCGTCATTCAAGTGAATGGAAGCCATATCATCGGATACATCAAGCATGTTATTTGCTGTCTCAATCACTTTGTAGGTGCCTTCAATGACATTCCCAAGAACATCCCCCTGATGTTTAATTCTAATTTCGTTATACGCTTGTCCAGCGATCATTCCATTACTGCACACAACCCGAAAAAGACCCGCCATTAAGCGATAAGAAGACAAACCATCATGAGAGTTAATAAGAACCAATTCGGGATAAAGCCCCTGATTATTTTGCAGGACATCATGGCGTTGAAAACGGAGCATGTGTTTTGCAAATACTTTCGCTTCTTGGTTCTGGCTTTTGGTCTGGGTTGCCCAAGTGGGGAAAAAACCTTCTGACATTAATTTATCAATGATTTGCTCGGTTGAAATGGGCGAGTACTTGGTACTCGTTTTATAAGAGCTGGCTTGTGTGAATATGGATGGCGCTAATTTGAATAATTTATCTTTTGATAATACTGGTAACATGTTGTTCTCCTATGTTTTTACTATTG
>NZ_CDRUGZ020000044.1:0-290607 GCF_977063395.2 Legionella nigrisilvae | reverse complement strand
TTTTCCTGGCGACCATAGCGTCTTGGAACCACCTGATCCCATCTCGAACTCAGAAGTGAAACGAGACCGCGCCAATGATAGTGTGAGGTTTCCTCATGTGAAAGTAGGTCATCGCCAGGGTTTTATTTAAGTGATAGTCAGAGAAATTATCACTAAATCCTGCAAAAGCAGGGAAAAGCGAATATGCTGGCGTAGCTCAGTTGGTAGAGCAACTGACTTGTAATCAGTAGGTCCCGGGTTCGATTCCTGGTGCCAGCACCATCATAAATAGGTTGGCCGTTAACAAAATGTTGACATTCTATTCATCTTAAAAGACAATAGCGTTCTTTTTGGAGGGGTTCCCGAGCGGTCAAAGGGATCAGACTGTAAATCTGACGGCTCTGCCTTCGAAGGTTCGAATCCTTCCCCCTCCACCAGTTAAAAAGAAGGATAAGCGGGTGTAGTTCAATGGTAGAACTTCAGCCTTCCAAGCTGATAGCGTGGGTTCGATTCCCATCACCCGCTCCAAAATATTAGAAAATAGAAATATTTGCTTGTTCGTATGAATCTGCAAGCTAATATAAGCCCACATAGCTCAGGCGGTAGAGCACTTCCTTGGTAAGGAAGAGGTCGTTGGTTCGAGTCCAGTTGTGGGCACCATAATGTCAATTTAGCAAATGGGGAGACTTTCCAATGGCGAAGGAAAAATTTGAGCGTAAGAAGCCACACGTAAATGTTGGCACGATTGGTCACGTAGACCACGGTAAGACGACATTAACTGCGGCTATTACCACAATTATGGCGAAGAAGTTTGGTGGCACGGCGAAAGCATATGATCAGATTGATGCGGCCCCCGAAGAACGCGAGCGTGGTATTACGATATCTACAGCACACGTAGAATACGAATCAGCAAACAGACACTATGCACACGTTGATTGCCCAGGACATGCTGACTATGTTAAGAACATGATTACTGGAGCGGCCCAAATGGACGGAGCGATACTTGTAGTATCAGCAGCTGATGGTCCAATGCCACAAACTAGAGAGCACATTTTGTTATCACGCCAAGTTGGTGTTCCTTACATTGTTGTGTTCATGAACAAAGCCGACATGGTTGATGATCCTGAGTTATTAGAGTTGGTAGAAATGGAAGTACGTGACTTGTTAAGCAGTTACGATTTCCCTGGCGATGATATTCCAATTGTTGTTGGTTCTGCGCTGAAAGCGTTGGAAGGTGATGAGAGCGATATTGGTGTTAAAGCAATTGAGAAATTGGTTGAGACGATGGACTCTTACATACCGGAGCCAGTACGTAACATTGATAAAGCATTTTTGTTACCGATTGAAGACGTATTTTCTATTTCTGGACGCGGAACAGTAGTAACAGGCCGTGTAGAGAGTGGAATAGTGAAAGTGGGTGAAGAGATTGAGATTGTGGGAATCCGTGATACTCAAAAAACCACTTGCACAGGTGTTGAGATGTTCCGTAAGTTGTTGGATGAGGGTCGAGCTGGAGATAACGTAGGTGTATTGTTACGTGGAACCAAGCGAGATGAAGTTGAGCGCGGCCAAGTATTAGCGAAGCCAGGAACAATTAAGCCTCATACAAAATTTGAAGCTGAAGTATATGTGTTGTCTAAAGAAGAAGGTGGACGTCATACTCCATTTTTCAATGGATACAGACCACAGTTTTATTTCAGAACAACAGACGTGACAGGTACATGTGACTTGCCATCTGGAGTAGAAATGGTAATGCCAGGTGATAACGTACAATTGACGATTAACCTGCATGCACCTATTGCGATGGACGAAGGTTTACGTTTCGCAATTCGGGAAGGTGGCCGTACTGTTGGCGCCGGTGTTGTTGCGAAAATTATCGAGTAATAAAGTTAAATTGTGTTGGCATGAATATCTGATTCATGCCAATTAATTTAGGCCAGTAGCTCAATTGGCAGAGTGGCGGTCTCCAAAACCGCAGGTTGGGGGTTCGATTCCCTCCTGGCCTGCCAACTTACAAGTGAATATGAAAAGTTCTAACGAAAATCAAAGTACTACTAAAAATATACTTTCATGGATGTCTGTAGTTCTTATAACTGCAGCAGCTTTTTTTTGTACATATCACTATACTTTTTCAGGTCCCATTCAGTCAATAATATGGCTTGCATGGTTGTTGCTGACATTATTTCTTGCCTACCTGACTTCTGTAGGTAAACAAGTATTTAAATTTGCTCAAGAATCAAAAGTTGAATTGTTAAAGGTCGTTTGGCCAACCCGCCAAGAAACGATACAGACAACAACGATTGTTATTGTTATGGTTGCCGTAACCGGATTTATACTCTGGGGCGTCGATTCAGCGATGATGTGGGCAATTGCTAAAATAACGCATTTAGGGTGAATTCGGTGGAAGAACACAAATCGAAACAATGGTACGTTGTACATGCCTATTCAGGTTACGAGAATTTCGTCATGCGCGAAATTAAATCTCGTGCACAACACCATAATTTGGAAGATAAAATTGGTGAAGTTGTTGTGCCCTCAGAAGAAGTTGTTGAAATGCGTTCAGGTCAAAAACGCAAAAGCACTCGTAAGTTTTTTCCTGGCTATGTGTTAGTGAACATGGTTATGGAAGATCAAACATGGCATATGATAAGAGCAATCCCAAGAGTACTAGGTTTTATTGGTGGGACCAGTCAGACTCCTACACCTATTACTGATAAAGAAGCTCAGGCGATTATGCAACGTGTTGAAGATGGTGTTACTAAACCTAGACCGAAGATTCTATTCGAACCAGGCGAAGTGGTTCGAGTTAAAGAAGGTCCATTCGTTGACTTCAATGGTGTAGTAGAGGAAGTCAATTATGAGAAAAACAGATTAAGAGTAGCCGTACTGATTTTTGGACGTTCTACTCCGGTTGAACTTGAATTTAGTCAAGTAGAGAAAACTTAGTTCGCTAAGGTGCCCTGGATAACCCTTAATAAACACCAAGTTTAGATAAGAGTTATCCAGGGCTATTTTGTGTAAAAAGGGGAGCTAGAAATTAAAAAAGTATATTCATCCTTTTTTAAAAAAAACTAGCGTATGACCCATAAGGAGTAAAGATGGCAAAAAAAGTAGAAGCATATATAAAGTTGCAAATTCCAGCAGGTAAAGCTAATCCAAGTCCACCAGTAGGTCCAGCTTTGGGTCAACGTGGTGTTAACATTATGGAATTTTGTAAAGCCTTTAACGCTGCAACACAACAAATGGAACAAGGGTTACCGACACCAGTTGTAATCACTGTTTATAGTGATCGTAGTTTTACCTTCATTACTAAGACACCACCGGCTTCAGTTCTTCTGAAAAAGGCTGCGGGTATTCAAAGTGGAAGTGGTACGCCTAACACTAAAAAAGTGGCCAAACTTAACGTCAAACAACTTGAAGAAATTGCGAAGATTAAAGAACCTGATTTAACTGCAGCCAGCTTAGCAGCAGCGGTTAGAAGTATTGCAGGTACTGCTCGCAGTATGGGTATTGACGTTGAAGGCTTAGAGTAAGGGGGATGCCATGCCAAGAGTATCGAAGAAACAAAAAAAGATTTTAGAGACAATCAAGACAAATCATTTATATAGCGCTAGTGAAGCAATTAATCTTTTGAAACAATTTGCTTCAGCTAAATTTCGTGAAAGTTTAGATATTAGTGTTAACTTGGGTGTTGATCCTCGTAAATCAGATCAAGTAGTTCGTTCATCAACTAACTTACCTAAAGGTACTGGTAAAGTTGTGCGTGTTGCCGTTTTTGCACAAGGTGACAACGCGACCAAGGCAAAAGATGCTGGTGCTGATATCGTTGGATTTGAAGATCTTGCTGAAAAGATTAAAGGTGGCGCAATGGATTTCGATGTTGTTATTGCAACACCAGATGCTATGCGTATCGTCGGCCAATTAGGCCAGATTTTAGGCCCAAGAGGCTTAATGCCAAATCCAAAAGTTGGAACTGTTACAACAAACGTTGAGGCTGCAGTTAAAGATGCTAAATCAGGTCAAGTACGTTACAGAACTGACAAAAACGGTATTATCCATTGTACTGTCGGTAAAGTAGATTTTGCGGCTGAAGACATTATCGAAAATATAGTTGCTTTAATTAATGATCTAAAAAAGGCGAAGCCTTCTTCATCTAAAGGTCAATATTTAAAGAAAATATCTTTATCTACAACTATGGGTCCTGGAATAGCTATTGATATTTCATCAATACCTGTGTAATATAACCACCCATTTTTAGGAATTCACGGCATAGATTTGGTTCCATGCCGTCGAAGACCGCAGGTGCTAACGCTTAATTTCCTGCGCAGACGGTGAACCGGCTCCAACATAATGAAAGAGGCGGCCACCATAACTGGCAAATCCTTGTGATTTGTATAATTAGGAGGTCAGTAACGTGACATTAAATTTAGCTGCAAAAAAAGCTGTTGTTGAAGAAGTGACTGCGGTCGCCTCAAAGGCTATTTCGGCAGTAGTTGCTGATTATCGTGGTTTAACTGTTAATCAAATGACGCACTTACGTAGTGAAGCACGTAAATCTGGTGTTTATCTTCGAGTTGTAAGAAATACTTTGACAAGAAGAGCCTTTAAAAACACTGAATTTGAGTGCTTGAATGACTTGCTTGTCGGCCCGTTATTCATTGCTTTATCACTAGAAGCACCTAGTGATGCAGCAAGGCTACTTAAAGAATTCACTAAGACATGCGACAAACTTGAGGTTAGAGCATTATCAGTAGGCGGAAAAGTATACAGAGCAGATCAAATTGATGCTGTTGCTAGCTTACCGACTCGTGATGAAGCAATCGCCAAGTTAATGTACGTGATGAAAGCGCCCGTTGAGAAATTTGTCAGAACTCTTGCTGAGCCTCATGCTAAATTAGTAAGAACCTTAGCAGCGGTAAAAGATAAAAAAGCAGGTTAAGTCACATTTAATCGTTAAATTAATTTTAAATCAGGAGCTAGTAATGGCTGTGTCAAAAAATGATATTTTAGAAACCATAGCAAACATGTCTGTTATGGAAGTTGTTGAGTTAATCGAAGCAATGGAAGAGAAATTTAACGTTTCTGCTGCCGCTGCTGCTGTTGCAGTTGCTGCTCCAGCTGCTGCTGCCGCCGCTGCTGAAGAACAAACTGAGTTTAACGTTGTTATGACTAGTTTTGGTGCTAACAAAGTAAACGTTATTAAAGCAGTTCGTGGTATTACAGGTCTTGGCTTGAAAGAAGCTAAAGATTTAGTAGAAGGTGCTCCTTCAACAATTAAAGAAGCTGTATCTAAAGACGAAGCTGCTAACATCAAGAAAGAACTTGAAGAAGCTGGTGCTTCAGTAGAAGTTAAATAATAAAGCTATATCAGTGAGATAGAACCCAGCCATGGTTTCATGGCTGGGTTTACGTGTTTGAAGTCATCAATAATTTACAGAGGAAACACCATGGCCGTTGCAGAAGCTAAACCTCAATATTCGCATGCTGAGAAAAAACGATTTCGCAAAAGCTTTGGTACGCAGGCCGATAAAATGGCAATACCAAATCTGCTTGAAATTCAACTCAAATCTTACAGGGATTTCCTTCAGGCTGATAGCAAGTCAAATGAACACTTTAATACAGGATTGCATGCTGCATTTTCTTCTGTATTTCCGATTGAAAGCTTTTCAGGCAATGCACGATTAGAATATGTTGGTTATAAGTTAGGTGAACCAGCATTCGATGTTCGTGAATGCAAATTAAGAGGTCTAACATATTCTGCACCATTGAGGGTTAAAATAAGACTTGTTGTTTTGGATAAAGACGCAAGCGAAGAACCTAAGCCAATTAAAGATATTAGAGAACAAGACGTTTTTATGGGTGAAATACCTTTAATGACAGATGTAGGCACGTTCGTAGTAAATGGTACTGAACGGGTAGTAGTTTCTCAGTTACATCGTTCTCCTGGTGTGATATTTGAGCACGATAAAGGTAAAACCCATTCTTCAGGTAAGTTGTTATATTCCGCGCGTATTATACCCTACCGTGGTTCTTGGTTAGATTTTGAATTTGATCCAAAAGATTGTGTTTATGTTCGTATTGATAGACGACGTAAATTACCGGTTAGTATTCTTTTAAGAGCTTTAGGATACGAAACAGAAGATATTCTGAGCGAATTTTTTGAAATGACCAGCTGCCATCTTAAAAATGGCGAATATCATATTGATCTTATCCCTCAACGTTTACGCGGGGAAATTGCTTCTTTTGATATTCATGTCCCTGAGACAGGGGAATTAATTGTCGAACAAGGTAGAAGAATTACAGCACGTCATATCAAGTTAATGGAAAAAAGTCAGATGAAAGATCTGATTGTGCCTCGTGATTATCTAATAGGTAAAACTTTAGCCAGAAATATCATTGATACCTCTACCGGAGAGTTTATTGCTCAAGCAAATGATGAAGTTACAGATGAGTTGCTCGATGCAATGGCTTCTAACGGACTCCATGAATTTGATATGATTTACACCAATGATTTGGATCATGGTTCATATATATCAGATACAGTTAAAATTGATCCTACTTCAAGTCAATTAGAGGCGCTTGTTGAAATTTACCGTATGATGCGTCCAGGCGAGCCACCAACTAAAGAGGCTGCCGAAGCTTTATTTAAAAATCTATTTTTTGTCGATGAGCGGTATGACTTATCTGCAGTTGGAAGAATGAAATTTAATCGACGCGTTGGTAGAAAAAATGATGACGGTCCGGGCACTTTGACTAAAGAAGATATTTTGTCAGTTATCAAAACCCTTATCGACATAAGAAACGGTATTGGAATGGTTGATGATATTGACCATCTAGGTAACCGAAGGGTTCGTAGTGTCGGGGAAATGACTGAAAATCAATTTAGAGTGGGTCTTGTGCGTGTTGAAAGAGCCGTTAAAGAACGTTTAAGTTTGGTTGAGTCAGAAAATCTGATGCCGCAGGACTTGATTAATGCAAAACCCGTTTCCGCAGCAATTAAAGAATTTTTCGGTTCCAGTCAGCTGTCACAATTTATGGATCAAGTCAATCCATTATCCGGTGTTACCCACAAACGACGCGTTTCTGCACTAGGCCCAGGTGGTTTAACACGTGAACGTGCAGGGTTTGAGGTACGTGACGTACATACTACACATTATGGTAGAGTATGTCCTATTGAAACTCCTGAAGGTCCAAACATTGGGTTGATTAACTCCCTGTCTGTATATGCTAGAACAAATGATTATGGATTTATTGAAACTCCATGTCGTAAAGTAATTAATGGCCGTGTTACTGATGATATTGAATATCTCTCAGCTATTGAAGAAGTGGATCAATACATCGCCCAATCAAGCGTTGCACTTGATAAAGAAGGTAACATACTGGCTGATCTTGTTCCTTGCAGACATCAAAATGAATTTTCATTGACTACGCCCGATAATATCAACTACATGGATATTTCGCCGAAGCAGATTGTGTCTGTGGCAGCTTCTTTGATTCCATTCCTAGAACATGATGACGCGAACCGTGCTTTAATGGGTTCAAACATGCAACGACAAGCAGTGCCTACCCTGCGCTCAGAAAAACCTTTAGTAGGTACTGGGATGGAGCGTATTGTAGCGTCTGATTCGGGAGTTTCAGTAGTAGCAAAACGAGGTGGGATAATTGATCTTGTTGATGCATCTCGTATTGTGGTCCGTGTTAATGACGATGAGACTACCGCGGGTGAAACCGGCGTTGATATTTATAACCTGACTAAATACTTCCGCTCAAATCAGGATACATGTATTAACCAACGTCCAATAGTCAATACAGGTGATATCATCCAAAGAGGCGATATATTGGCCGATGGTCCATGTACTGATATGGGCGAACTGGCTTTAGGTCAGAACTTGTTGGTCGCTTTTATGCCATGGAATGGATATAACTTCGAGGACTCTATTCTTATATCCGAGCGTATCGTACAAGATGATCGATTCACAACAATTCATATAGAAGAATTAACGTGTATTGCCCGTGATACTAAATTAGGTACAGAAGAGATTACTGCAGATATTCCTAATGTAGGTGAATCTGCTCTTTCTAACTTGGATGAATCAGGTGTAGTATACATCGGTGCTGAAGTTAAAGCCGGCGATATTCTTGTTGGAAAAGTTACTCCTAAGGGCGAAACACAATTAACACCTGAAGAGAAGCTACTAAGAGCAATCTTTGGCGAAAAGGCTTCTGATGTTAAGGATTCTTCACTTCGTGTTCCATCAGGAATGAATGGTACTGTCATTGACGTGCAAGTATTTACGCGTGATGGCTTAGAAAAAGATGCCCGTGCGAAAAGCATCGAGGAAGAACATTTGGCGCGAGTCCGTAAAGACTTAGTTGATGAGCGACGTATTCGTGAAGAAGATATCTACCATCGCGTAGCAAATATTGTTCTCGATAAAGTAGCAACAGGTGGCCCAGGAAACCTGAAACCAGGATCTAAAATAAACCAAGAATACCTTGATAAGATAGGTAGAGATAAATGGTTTGATATCCGTCTTGAAAACGATGTAACGAGCCAGCAATTAGAACAGCTTTCAAAGCAACTTGAAATGTTGTCTAAAGAAATGGAAAAGCGCTTTAACGACAGTCGTAAGAAAATCATTCAAGGCGATGATCTGGCTCCTGGCGTGTTAAAAATTGTTAAAGTGTATCTTGCTGTGAAAAGACGTATTCAACCAGGCGATAAGATGGCAGGTCGTCACGGTAACAAAGGGGTTATCTCCATCGTAGTTCCTGTTGAAGACATGCCGCATATGGAAGATGGAACAGCAGTAGACATCGTTCTTAATCCGCTAGGCGTACCATCACGTATGAATATCGGACAAGTGCTCGAAACCCACCTTGGTTTAGCTGCAAAAGGCTTGGGTAACAAAATTGCTCAGATGCTTGATACAAAACAAAATGCGGCTGAAATCAAGTCGTTCTTGAATAAGATATACAACCATGATGACGTACAACGTGTACATTTAGATTGTCTAAATGATGAAGAAATATTTAGATTGGCAGATAATCTACGTGCTGGTGTACCTATGGCGACACCTGTTTTTGATGGTGCTTCTGAAGAAGAAATAAAACGCATGCTGCAACTGGCGGATTTGTCTTCTGATGGTAAAACCTATTTGACTGACGGACGAACTGGAAGCAAATTTGATAACCCGGTAACTGTCGGTTACATGTATATGTTAAAACTAAATCATTTAGTTGATGATAAGATGCATGCTCGCTCAACTGGCTCATATAGCCTAGTAACGCAACAACCATTAGGTGGTAAAGCACAGTTTGGTGGACAACGCTTTGGGGAGATGGAGGTTTGGGCTCTCGAAGCTTATGGTGCAGCTTATACATTACAGGAAATGTTGACTGTGAAATCAGATGACGTTGGAGGTAGAACAAAGATCTACAAAAATATTGTCGATGGCGATCATCGTATGGACCCAGGAATGCCTGAGTCTTTCAACGTATTGTTGAAAGAAATTCGTGCATTGGGCATAGATATCGAACTCGAACACGATTAACTTTTTCAGCGATACATACTGATTAACAAATTTTTGGAGGCATAGACTTGAGTACTCTAAACGACGATCCAATGAATGAGCCAATGAGAAAAGCTCCTGTGATGAGCGATTTGCTTGGCATCCTAAAGCAACAGGGACAAAGTGAAGAGTTCGACGCAATTAAGATTGCGTTGGCTTCTCCTGAGCTAATTCGTTCATGGTCATATGGTGAAGTAAAAAAACCAGAAACAATAAATTATCGTACCTTTAAACCTGAACGCGATGGGTTGTTTTGTGCTAAAACTTTTGGCCCAGTAAAAGATTACGAATGCTTATGTGGAAAATACAAGCGTCTTAAACATCGCGGTGTTATTTGTGAAAAGTGCGGTGTTGAGCTTGCGCTTGCAAAAGTGCGTCGTGAACGTATGGGACATATTGAGCTCGCAAGCCCAGTTGCACATATTTGGTTTTTGAAGTCGTTACCTTCCAGAATAGGTTTACTCCTGGATATGACTTTGCGTGATATTGAGCGTGTTCTTTATTTTGAAGCGTTTGTTGTTGTTGACCCAGGAATGACTGAGTTGGAACGTGGTCAATTGCTGAATGATGAAGTGTATCTTGATGCAATGGAACAATATGGTGACGAGTTTGATGCACGTATGGGTGCCGAAGCTATTCGTGATTTGCTCCGCCAAGTTGATCTTGAAGATGAAATCAAGAATTTGCGTGAAGAGTTACCAACTACCAACTCTGAAACCAAAATTAAAAAAATTACCAAAAGATTAAAATTACTCGAAG
Source organism: Legionella nigrisilvae (assembly GCF_977063395.2). NCBI lineage: Bacteria > Pseudomonadati > Pseudomonadota > Gammaproteobacteria > Legionellales > Legionellaceae > Legionella > Legionella nigrisilvae. The sequence continues at coordinate 280,297 of NZ_CDRUGZ020000044.1, read as the reverse complement.
CTTTTTATGAGTCTGGGAATAAGCCAGAGTGGATGATTATGGATGTCCTACCTGTGCTACCACCTGATTTAAGACCATTGGTACCACTAGATGGTGGCCGTTTTGCTACATCTGATTTGAATGATTTATATCGACGTGTCATTAACCGAAACAACCGTTTGAAACGTCTTTTGGATCTTAACGCACCAGATATTATTGTTCGTAATGAAAAGAGGATGTTACAGGAATCAGTTGATGCTTTGCTCGATAATGGACGTCGTGGCCGTGCAATTACGGGCACCAACAAGCGACCCCTTAAATCGCTAGCTGATATGATTAAAGGAAAGCAAGGTCGTTTCCGTCAAAACCTGTTAGGTAAACGTGTGGATTATTCAGGTCGTTCTGTAATTGTGGTTGGTCCGACTTTGAAACTGCATCAGTGCGGTCTCCCTAAGAAAATGGCTCTTGAGTTATTTAAACCATTCATATTCAGTAAACTTGAATTCAGAGGCTTAGCTACAACAATTAAAGCAGCCAAAAAAATGGTAGAGCGTGAAGAGTCTGTGGTCTGGGATATATTAGATGATGTAATTCGTGAACATCCTATCCTGCTAAACCGTGCTCCTACTCTCCATAGATTAGGTATACAGGCCTTCGAACCCGTACTTATTGAGGGTAAAGCGATACAACTTCATCCATTAGTATGTACTGCATACAACGCTGACTTTGACGGTGACCAAATGGCGGTGCATGTGCCCTTGACTTTAGAGGCACAATTGGAAGCTCGCTCATTAATGATGTCTACAAACAACATCTTATCACCTGCGAGTGGTGAGCCAATTATTGTACCTAGCCAGGACGTTGTATTAGGCTTATATTACTTAACTCGTGAAAAAGTTAATGCCTTAGGTGAAGGGAAGATTTTTGTTAGTGCCCAAGAAGCACAAAACTTTTATGAGTCAGGTCATCTTGATATTCATGCTAAAATTAAAATCCGCATGCCAAAAGAAGATAGTGAAGGTCACCATTTGGTAGAAACAACTGTTGGCCGAGCAATTCTTGCTGAAGTGCTACCTAAGGGTATGACCTTTGCTCAGATAAACCGTACGATGACCAAGAAAGTCATTTCCAAAGTCATAGATACCTGCTATAGAAATTTTGGTTTGAAGGAAACGGTTATTTTTGCTGATAAGCTTATGTATACAGGCTTTAAGTATGCAACTCGCTCTGGTGTATCAATTGGTATTGAAGATATGGAAATACCTGATGACAAAGCCAGCATTATTGATCATGCAGATAACGAAGTTCGTGAAATCGAATCACAATTCCGATCTGGTTTGGTAACCAATGGCGAACGTTACAATAAAGTAATCGATATTTGGTCCAGAACTAACGAATTAGTTGCTAAATCGATGATGAGTAAAATAGCAACAGAAGAAACAATTGATGCCAAAGGGAATAAAGTTCGACAAGAATCCTTCAATCCAATCTTTATGATGGCTGATTCAGGAGCGCGGGGTTCCGCAGCGCAAATAAGACAGCTAGCAGGTATGCGCGGATTGATGGCTGCACCTGATGGCTCTATTATTGAAACGCCAATTACAGCTAACTTCCGCGAAGGTCTGAACGTATTCCAGTATTTCATTTCGACTCACGGAGCTAGAAAAGGTTTGGCAGATACAGCGTTAAAAACTGCTAACTCGGGTTATTTGACACGACGTTTGGTGGATGTAGCTCAAGACGTAGTGATTACTGAAGATGATTGCGGTGTTGATACTGGTATTTTAATGCAACCTCTGATTGAAGGTGGGGATATCGTTGAGCCGTTACATGAGCGCGTTTTAGGACGAGTAGTTGCTGCCGATGTTTATATTCCTAACCAAAGTGAACCTGTTGTTACTGCGGGTACCTTATTGGATGAAGAATGGGTTGAAAAACTCGAAAAGCAAGGTGTGGATCAAATTATGGTTCGCTCACCGATTACCTGCCAAACCCGTTTTGGATTGTGTGCTAAGTGCTATGGCCGTGATTTGGCCCGAGGCCATCTCGTTAATACAGGTGAAGCTGTAGGTATTATAGCTGCTCAGTCAATTGGAGAGCCCGGCACCCAGTTAACAATGCGTACTTTCCATATTGGAGGTGCTGCTTCTAGAGCGACCGCAGCGAATAATATTCAGATTAAAACGAAAGGGGTTATTCGTTTACATAACATTAAAACAGTTACTCACGAAAACAAAAACTTGGTGGCTGTATCTCGCTCCGGTGAGGTAACCATTGTTGATGAGTTCGGGCGTGAACGTGAACGTTACAAGTTGCCATACGGCGCTGTAATTTCAGTTCATGACAATTCACCTGTAGAAGCTGGGCAAGTTATTGCTACTTGGGATCCCCATACTCACCCAGTTATTTCAGAGGTAACAGGATATCTGAAATTTGTTGATTTGGTTGAAGGTATCACCATGAACCGACAAACAGATGAGCTAACAGGCTTGAGTAACATCGTAGTTATCGATGCGAAACAACGTAGTGCAGCAGGTCGTGATTTACGCCCGATGGTAAAACTCGTCGCTGAAAACGGGGAAGATATTTATCTTGCTGGTACCAACGTTCCTGCTCAATACTATCTGCCAGTAGATGCGATTGTTAATTTCGAAGATGGCGGTCACGTAGGTATAGGAGACGTCATAGCACGTATTCCTCAAGAACGTTCTAAAACTCGCGATATTACCGGGGGTCTGCCTCGAGTAGCTGATTTATTCGAAGCGCGTAAACCTAAAGATTCAGCTGTTATGGCTGAAGTTTCAGGAATGGTTAGTTTTGGTAAGGAAACAAAAGGTAAGAGAAGATTACTTATTAATGTTTCTGAAGATCAATGTCATGAAGAATTGATACCTAAATGGAGACATATTTCTGTCTTTGAAGGGGAGCATGTTGAACGCGGTGAAATTATTGCTGAAGGTGCGCTCAATCCTCATGATATATTGCGCTTACTTGGCGTTGGTGCATTAGCGAATTACATTGTAAATGAAGTTCAAGACGTATATCGTTTACAAGGTGTAAAAATTAATGATAAACACATCGAAGTAATCGTACGACAAATGCTACGTAAAAGAGTTATTACTTTTGCTGGGGATTCTAAATTCTTGGCCGGTGAACAAGTTGAAGAAAGCGTCTTGTTGCAGGAAAATGACAAGCTTATTGCTGAAGATAAACAACCAGCCCGAGGTACTCCTATATTGTTAGGTATTACCAAGGCTTCTTTGGCAACTGAGTCATTTATCTCTGCTGCTTCGTTCCAAGAAACAACAAGAGTTTTAACTGAAGCTGCTGTAAGTGGTAAAGTTGATGATTTACGTGGTTTAAAAGAAAATGTTATGGTAGGTCGCTTGATCCCTGCAGGAACAGGTTATGCATACCATCAAAGCCGTAAGGCAAAAAGAGCTAAGGCTGCAGCCGGTGAGCACCCAGTGCATACCGTCACTGCAAGTGATGTTGAGCATGCGTTAAGTGAAGCATTAAACGCAGACAATCAAGAACACTAGTTCGGATTCGAAAAACGGCAGATTAAACTTGACAAATCTGCCGTAGCTATATAGAATCCGGCCTCCTTATGCATTCGAAATAATCAAAAGAGACAGATCGGAGTTAAGTATAAATGGCTACTATTAATCAGTTAGTAAGAAAGCCTCGTGTGGACGTAAAAAAGAAAAGTAACGTGCCTGCACTGGAATCATGTCCACAAAGACGCGGTGTATGTACACGCGTTTACACTACTACACCTAAAAAACCTAACTCAGCTATGCGTAAGGTTGCTCGTGTACGGTTAACTAATGGATTTGAAGTTTCATCATACATTGGTGGAGAAGGCCATAACCTTCAGGAACACTCAGTTGTTCTAATTAGAGGTGGTCGTGTTAAAGATTTACCTGGTGTGCGTTATCACACTGTAAGAGGTAGCTTAGATACCTCAGGTGTTAATGATCGTAAACAAGGTCGTTCAAAATACGGTACTAAAAAACCAAAAGATAAAAAATAACTGATTGTAGGAAATCGAAATGCCTAGAAGAAGAGAAGTCCCCAAAAGAGAAATTTTGCCAGATCCTAAACATCATAGTGAGTTATTAGCAAAATTTATCAACGTATTAATGGTTAGTGGTAAGAAGTCTACTGCTGAAAAAATTATTTATGGTGCTTTATCCGTTATGGAAGAGCGCGTAAAGAAACTTAAAAAAACAGATGAAGATGAAAGCGAATCAGGTTCAACTGGTTCTGCAACAGTTCTTCGTTATTTTGAAAATGCTTTAGATAATGTACGCCCAAGCGTTGAAGTTCGTTCACGCCGAGTTGGTGGCGCTACATATCAAGTCCCTGTTGAAGTTAGAACGGACAGAAGCATTGCTTTAGGAATGCGCTGGATTGTACAGGCAGCACGTACTCGTGGTGAAAAGGGTATGATGCTACGTTTGGCTGGAGAACTTATGGATGCTTACGAAAGTAAAGGTTCTGCAGTGAAGAAACGCGAAGATACACATAAGATGGCAAAAGCTAACCAGGCATTTGCACATTTTAGATGGAACTAATAGAGAGGTAATCCCGTGTCTACTCCATTGAAGTTATATAGAAACATAGGTATTGCAGCGCACGTTGATGCTGGTAAAACAACAACAACAGAGCGTGTCCTGTACTATACTGGTATGTCTCATAAAATTGGTGAAGTTCATGACGGTGCAGCAACTATGGACTGGATGGTTCAGGAGCAAGAGCGCGGCATTACCATTACCTCAGCAGCAACAACGTGCTACTGGTCTGGCATGGACAAACAGTTCGAGCCACATCGTATTAATATCATTGATACACCAGGACATGTGGACTTCATGATTGAAGTCGAGCGGTCTTTGCGTGTGCTCGATGGTGCTGTTGTGGTGTTCGATTCAGTATCTGGAGTGGAACCACAGTCTGAAACAGTTTGGCGCCAAGCAAATAAATATGGTGTACCACGAATTGTGTTCGTCAACAAGATGGATAGAATGGGTGCAAACTTCCTTCGTGTGGTAAGCCAAATTAAGCAAAGACTTGGTTCAAATCCTGTCGTTGTTCAATTACCCATTGGTGCTGAAGAAGAATTTAAAGGTGTTATTGACCTTATTAAGATGAAAGCAATTCATTGGGATGAAGAAAACAAAGGGATGACTTTCCAATATAAAGAAGTTCCTGCAGATCTCAAAGAACAATGTGAAGAATACCGTGCTCTACTCATAGAAGCAGCTGCAGAAGCAAATGAAGAACTCATGGAGAAGTATCTTGAAGGTCAAGAGTTCACTGAAGCAGAGATTAAGACAGCGCTACGTCAATTGACTATTAGCAACCAAATTGTCCCTGTTTTTTGTGGTTCAGCCTTTAAAAATAAAGGCGTACAAGCAGTACTAGATGGAGTAATTGAGTATTTACCTTCTCCAACTGATATTCCTGACGTTCAAGGCGTTGATGAAGATGGTGAGCCAGCTTCTCGTAAAACAAGTTATGATGCTCCTTTTTCTGCTTTGGCGTTTAAAATCGCAACTGACCCATTCGTTGGTACTTTAACTTATTTTAGAACTTACTCTGGTGTTCTAAAAAGTGGTGACACTGTTTATAACTCAGTAAAAGCCAAAAGAGAACGTATAGGTCGTTTACTCCAGATGCATGCTAATTCACGTGAAGAAATCAAAGAAGTAAGAGCTGGTGATATTGCTGCAGCTGTAGGACTGAAAACAGTAATGACTGGTGATACTTTATGTGATACTGAAAGTGTTGTCATATTAGAAAGAATGGATTTTCCCGATCCTGTAATTGCTGTCGCTGTAGAACCAAAAACTAAGGCCGATCAAGAAAAAATGGGTATTGCCCTTGGTAAGTTGGCTCAAGAAGATCCTTCATTCAGAGTTCATACTGACGAAGAATCTGGACAAACGATTATTGAAGGTATGGGTGAGCTTCATCTAGAAATTATTGTTGACCGCATGAAACGAGAGTTTAATGTGGAAGCTAATGTTGGTAAGCCTCAAGTTGCCTATCGCGAAACATTGAAACAACCTGTGGAGCAAGAAGGCAAGTTTGTAAGACAATCAGGTGGGCGTGGACAGTACGGTCACGTTTGGCTGAAAATTGAACCTCAAGAGCCTGGAAAAGGTTATGAGTTTATCAACGCAATTGTTGGTGGTGTTATTCCTAAAGAATACATACCTGCTGTTGATAAAGGTGTTCAAGAGCAGATGCAAAATGGCGTTATTGCTGGATATCCAGTAGTGGATGTTAAAGTCACGTTGTTTGACGGTTCATTCCACGAAGTGGATTCTAGTGAGATGGCATTTAAAATCGCAGGTTCACAATGCTTCAAGCAAGGTGCATTAAAAGCTAAACCTGTATTGCTTGAGCCTATAATGAGCGTTGAAGTCGTAACCCCTGAGGATTACATGGGGGATGTTATGGGTGACCTTAACAGACGTCGCGGTCTGGTTCAAGGAATGGAAGATTCACCAGCAGGTAAAATTGTTCGGGCTGAAGTTCCATTAGCAGAGATGTTTGGTTATTCAACCGATTTACGTTCTGCGACGCAAGGAAGAGCAACATACACAATGGAATTTAGTAAGTACGCGGAAGCACCAAATAACATTGCTGAAGCAATTATTAAGAAACAATAAAGTTAACGAGGTTATTGAAATGGCGAAGGAAAAATTTGAGCGTAAGAAGCCACACGTAAATGTTGGCACGATTGGTCACGTAGACCACGGTAAGACGACATTAACTGCGGCTATTACCACAATTATGGCGAAGAAGTTTGGTGGCACGGCGAAAGCATATGATCAGATTGATGCGGCCCCCGAAGAACGCGAGCGTGGTATTACGATATCTACAGCACACGTAGAATACGAATCAGCAAACAGACACTATGCACACGTTGATTGCCCAGGACATGCTGACTATGTTAAGAACATGATTACTGGAGCGGCCCAAATGGACGGAGCGATACTTGTAGTATCAGCAGCTGATGGTCCAATGCCACAAACTAGAGAGCACATTTTGTTATCACGCCAAGTTGGTGTTCCTTACATTGTTGTGTTCATGAACAAAGCCGACATGGTTGATGATCCTGAGTTATTAGAGTTGGTAGAAATGGAAGTACGTGACTTGTTAAGCAGTTACGATTTCCCTGGCGATGATATTCCAATTGTTGTTGGTTCTGCGCTGAAAGCGTTGGAAGGTGATGAGAGCGATATTGGTGTTAAAGCAATTGAGAAATTGGTTGAGACGATGGACTCTTACATACCGGAGCCAGTACGTAACATTGATAAAGCATTTTTGTTACCGATTGAAGACGTATTTTCTATTTCTGGACGCGGAACAGTAGTAACAGGCCGTGTAGAGAGTGGAATAGTGAAAGTGGGTGAAGAGATTGAGATTGTGGGAATCCGTGATACTCAAAAAACCACTTGCACAGGTGTTGAGATGTTCCGTAAGTTGTTGGATGAGGGTCGAGCTGGAGATAACGTAGGTGTATTGTTACGTGGAACCAAGCGAGATGAAGTTGAGCGCGGCCAAGTATTAGCGAAGCCAGGAACAATTAAGCCTCATACAAAATTTGAAGCTGAAGTATATGTGTTGTCTAAAGAAGAAGGTGGACGTCATACTCCATTTTTCAATGGATACAGACCACAGTTTTATTTCAGAACAACAGACGTGACAGGTACATGTGACTTGCCATCTGGAGTAGAAATGGTAATGCCAGGTGATAACGTACAATTGACGATTAACCTGCATGCACCTATTGCGATGGACGAAGGTTTACGTTTCGCAATTCGGGAAGGTGGCCGTACTGTTGGCGCCGGTGTTGTCGCTAAAATTATCGAGTAATTACAATGAGTAGCAATCAAAACATTAAAATAAGATTAAAATCCTTTGATCATCGGTTGATTGACTTATCAACTCGAGAAATTGTAGAGACTGCAAAACGTACTGGCGCACAAGTTCGTGGGCCAATACCATTGCCAGTCCGTAAGGAAAAATTTACTGTATTGACTTCACCGCATGTTAATAAAGATGCTCGAGATCAATATGAATTACGTACTCACAAACGTCTGGTCGTTATCGTTCATCCAACTGAAAAAACAGTTGATGCGTTGATGAAGTTAGATCTGGCTGCTGGGGTTGATGTTCAGATAAGCCTTGATGACTAAATGTTAGGGTGAAGGATATTAAAGAGGTGTTAGAATGATGATCGGTTTATTAGGCCGTAAAATCGGTATGACGCGGGTCTTCATGGCAGATGGAGTTTCTGTTCCAGTTTCTGTTGTTGAAGTTCACCCTAATAGAGTCTCACAAGTTAAAACCAAAGAAACTGATGGTTACTCTGCTGTTCAATTAACTGGTGGTACTAAAAAAGCAAGCAAAGTTAACAAACCATTAACTGGCCACTTTGCAAAAGCTGAAATTGAAGCTGGTGACATGCGTATTGAGTTTTTAATTGACTCAGAAGAAGCATTCAAAACTGGTCAGGTGATATCAGTAGCTGATGTATTTACTGCTGGCCAATTTGTTGATGTTGCTGGAACTACCAAAGGTAAAGGTTTCGCTGGTACGGTTAAAAGATATAATTTTAGAACACAAGATGCTACTCATGGTAACTCCAGATCGCATCGTGTGCCTGGTTCTATTGGTCAAAACCAAACTCCAGGACGTGTATTTAAAGGTAAGAAAATGGCTGGTCACATGGGTAATGTTCGTTGTACTGTTCAAAGCCTTGAATTAGTGCGCGTAGATGCTGAAAGAAATTTACTTCTTATTAAAGGTGCTATACCTGGTGCTCCTGGCTCACAAGTTGAGATTAAGCCTGCAGTTAAAAAGCAAGTTCGAGGTGAGTGATGGAAATTACTACTATAGATACAAATTCAAAATTAAAACTGAACCAAGAAGTATTTGCGTATGGTTATAATGAAGGCTTAATTCACCAAGCCGTTATAACCTATATGAATAACGCACGTAGTGGTAATAGTGCTCAAAAAACACGATCTGAAGTTAGAGGCGGCGGTAAAAAGCCATGGAATCAAAAAGGTACTGGTCGTGCTCGTGCTGGTACTATTCGAAGCCCTCTCTGGAGAAGCGGTGGGGTAACTTTTGCTTCTAAAAAAAGAGATTATTCACAAAAAATTAATAAAAAAATGTACAAACGCGCATTACGTAGTATAATCTCCGAACTTTGCCGCACTGGTAACCTTATTGTAGTAAGTGATTTCCAATGCGAAAGCAAAAAAACCAAAGATTTTGTTAATAAAATGAGCCAGCTAAACATCAACAATGCGCTGATCGTAATGAGTGAAGTTGGTGAAAATGAATATTTTGGTTCAAGAAACTTAATTGATTTTGACATCTGCGACGTTACAACTATAGATCCTGTTTCTTTACTCAAATTTGAGAAAGTTGTTGTTACAGAAGCTGCAATTAAAAAAATTGAGGAACAGTTACAATGAACGCTGAAAGATTGTTGATGGTTCTACGTGAACCACATACTTCTGAAAAAGCTACTGTCATAGCTGATAAGCTGAAACAGTTCACTTTCAAAGTATTGAAAACTGCAACTAAAAATGAAATTAAAATGGCGGTAGAGAATATATTTAACGTTAAAGTTAAAAATGTATCTGTTATCAATGTGAAGGGAAAAACAAAGCGTTTTAAACAAACAAGCGGCAAGCGTAGTGATTGGAAAAAGGCATTTGTAACTCTTCATGCTGATCAAGATATTGACTTTACAGCTACCGAATAAGGCAGATTAAGATGGCACTATTAAAATCTAAACCTACTTCGCCAGGAAAACGTGGCGAGCTACGCGTGGTTCATCACCATATTCATAAAGGAAAACCACACGCTGCTTTAGTTGAAAAACTAAAGAAAACCGGTGGACGTAATAACCAAGGTAGAATCACTGTAAGACATATCGGTGGTGGTCAGCGTAATCAATATCGTATTATTGACTTCAAACGTAATAAAGATGGTATTGAAGCACGTGTTGAGCGTATTGAATACGATCCAAATCGCACCGCTTTGATAGCTTTAATTGTTTATAAAGATGGTGAAAGAAGATATATTATTGCCCCAGCTAATTTAAAAGCGGGTGATACTGTGGTAAGTGGAGCTGATTCACCTATTAGTACAGGTAATTGCCTTCCACTAAAAAATATTCCTGTTGGTACCACCATCCATTGTGTTGAAATGAAACCAGGAAAAGGTGCCCAGGTTTTAAGAAGTGCTGGAGCAAGCGGACAAATTGTTGCTAAAGAAGGTATATATGCAACATTAAGACTTCGCTCAGGCGAAATGCGTAAAATACATGTTCTTTGCAGAGCGGTAATTGGTGAAGTAAGTAATAGTGAGCATAGTTTACGCGCATTAGGTAAAGCTGGAGCTAAACGCTGGAGAGGTATTCGCCCAACAGTTCGTGGGGTAGCTATGAACCCAGTCGACCATCCACATGGTGGTGGTGAAGGCCGTACTTCTGGTGGACGTCATCCTGTGTCACCATGGGGAATGCCTACTAAAGGTTATAAAACCAGAAGTAATAAGCGTACTGATAGTTTTATTGTCAGAAGACGTAAAAAGAAATAATTATTGAGAGGATATCAAGTGGCTCGTTCTATAAGAAAAGGTCCTTTTGTTGACCATCATTTGATTGCCAAAGTAGAGACTGCAATTGAATCAAAATCTAAGAAACCAATTAAAACATGGTCTAGACGATCAACAATCGTTCCTGAAATGATTGACTTAACAATTGCTGTTCATAACGGCAAAGATCATATTCCTGTATATATTACTGATAATATGGTTGGTCATAAATTAGGTGAGTTTGCCATGACTCGAACTTTTAAAGGCCATTCTGGTGACAGAAAGGCTAAAGGTAAATAAGAGGATATGATGGAAGTTACAGCAAAGTTAAAAGGTGCTCCCTTATCCGCTCAAAAGGGCAGATTGGTAGCAGATATGATACGTAATATGAAAGTATCAGGTGCACTTGATGTCCTCAAGTTTACACCAAAAAAAGGTGCTCAATTAATGCTTAAATTATTAGAGTCAGCCATTGCAAACGCTGAAAATAATAATGGAGCAGATATTGATGATTTAAAAGTAGGTATGGTCTGCGTTGATGAAGCGATGACTTTAAAACGTATTAGTCCCAGAGCTAAAGGACGGGCAAATCGAATTTGCAAACGTACCTGCCATATCACGATTAAAGTGTCTGACGAGGAATAGCAATGGGACAAAAAGTTAACCCTATAGGTATACGCCTTGGTATTATTAAAGACTGGAACTCTAAATGGTTCGCAGGTAAAAAATACGCTGAATTTTTAATTCAAGATATTAAATTACGTACCGAGCTTAAAAAGAAACTTATGGCAGCTGCTGTAAGCAAAATTTTGATTGAGCGACCTGCTAATAATGCTGTAGTTACAATACTGACCGCACGACCTGGTGTGATCATCGGTAAAAAAGGTGGTGGTATTGAAACATTACGTTCTGAAATTTCTAATAGATTAGGTGTTCCTGTTCATCTTAATATTGAAGAAATTAAAAAACCTGAGCTCGATTCAACTTTGGTTGCTGAAGGAATTGCACAACAATTAGAACAGCGTGTTATGTTTAGACGTGCTATGAAACGTGCGGTAACTTCTGCTCTTAAAGCAGGGGCGAAAGGAATTAAAATTTGCGTTAGTGGCAGACTAGGTGGTGCAGAAATTGCGCGCAGCGAATGGTATAGAGAAGGACGAGTTCCTTTACATACTTTCAGAGCAGACATTGATTACGGCACAGCGGAGTCTAAAACTACCTACGGTATTATTGGTGTAAAAGTCTGGATCTTCAAGGGTGAAATTCTCCCTCAAAAGAAAAGATCTTCTGACGTTGCCCAGTGAGTGAGGATTAAGAATCATGTTACAACCTAAACGTACAAAATACCGAAAACAGATGAAAGGCCGTAACAGAGGTTTAGCCTTGCGCGGTAGCAACATCAGCTTTGGTGAATTTGGTTTAAAAGCTCTTGAGCGTGGTCGTTTAACTGCACGACAAATAGAAGCTGCTCGTAGAGCAATGACACGTCACATTAAGCGTGGCGGTAAAATCTGGATTAGAGTATTCCCAGACAAGCCCATTACTCAAAAGCCACTTGAAGTAAGACAGGGTAAAGGTAAAGGTAGTGTCGAATATTGGGTTGCTCAAATACAGCCTGGTAAGGTTTTATTTGAAATGGAAGGTGTATCCAGAGAGCTTGCGATGGAAGCTTTTGATCTGGCCAAAGCAAAACTTCCTTTCAAAGTTATATTTGAAGAAAGGAAGGTGATGTAATGAAAAAGATAGATGAATTACGCGGTTTATCAGTAGAAGAACTGCAAAATGAACTGCTTTCATTGCGTAAAGAACAACTCAATTTGCGAATGAAAAAAGCAAGTGGCTCACTAGATAAAACACATCTCATCACCATGGTGCGTAAGTCAGTGGCAAGAGTAAAAACAATGTTGACTGAAAAGGCAGGTAAGTGACATGTCTAATAGTGAATCAAATGCCAGAACAATGGTTGGAAAAGTAGTTAGCGACAAAATGGATAAAACCATAGTTGTGATGATTGAACGTTCTGTTAAGCATCCAAAGTATGGAAAAATTTTGAAACGTAGAGCTAAATTACATGCTCATGATGAAAATCAAGTATGTAAAATTGGTAATATAGTGAAGATCCGTGAGTCAAGACCACTCTCTAAAACAAAAAGCTGGGTATTAGTCGAAGTAATTTCTTAATCAACCCTGTTGATTTACTTTTAAAACCCTAAAAGGCCTGATATAATCAGCAACCTTTTTCTGGTCGAAATCAGAGCTGGAGTAGAAAATGATCCAAATGCAGACAGTGCTCGAAGTGGCTGACAACAGCGGAGCACGTAAAGTTATGTGTATTAAAGTGCTTGGCGGGTCGCACCGTAGATATGCACGTGTAGGTGATGTAATCAAAGTTAGTATTAAAGATGCAATACCAAGAAGTAAAGTGAAAAAAGGTGCTGTAATGAAAGCGGTTGTTGTTAGGACCGCGCAAGGCGTTCGTAGAGACGACGGATCTCTGATTCGTTTCGATGGTAACGCTGCAGTACTATTAAACAACCAAAACGAGCCAATAGGTACTCGTATATTTGGCCCTGTTACTCGCGAGCTACGAGAGAGATTTATGAAAATAATATCTCTGGCTGCAGAAGTTTTGTGAGAAGGATTTAGATATGAAACGTATTCAAAAAGGCGATGATGTAGTTATAATTGCCGGAAAAAGTAAAGGTCTTAGAGGTAAAGTCCTACGTGTGACTGAAAATGGCGTTGTAGTTGAAGGTGGAAACTTGATTAAGAAACATGTCAAGCCAAATCCCCAGAAGCCAGAAAATAAGGGTGGAATTGTTACTCTTGAAGCACCAGTTCACATTTCAAACGTTGCTCATTATAATCCCAATACTAATAAAGCAGATAAAGTAGGATTTAAATTCATCGAGAGTAACGGTGAGAGCAAAAAAGTTAGATATTTTAAATCTGACAATGAAATAATTGACCGTGTTTAATTAGGTGATTCAAATGGCAAGACTTAATGAATTTTATAGAAAAGAAATCATCCCTATGATGATGAAACGGTTCAACTATTCCAGCGTTATGGAAGTTCCAAAGTTGCTAAAAATCACCTTAAACATGGGTGTTGGCGAAGCTGTTGGTGATAAAAAGGTAATGAACCACGCTGTTGAAGACATGACTTTAATCGCTGGACAAAAGCCGGTTGTTACTAAAGCAAGAAAATCTATTGCTGGTTTTAAGATTAGGGAAGGATGGCCAATAGGCTGTAAAGTAACTCTAAGACGTCAACGTATGTATGAGTTTTTAGACCGATTGATTTCCGTAACTTTACCGCGCGTAAGAGATTTTCGTGGTTTAAATCCTAAATCTTTTGATGGAACTGGTAATTATAGTATGGGTATACATGAGCAAATCGTATTCCCAGAAATTGATTACGATAAAACAGATGGTATTCGTGGTTTAGATATTTGTATTACAACGAGTGCTAAGACAAATGAAGAAGCTAAAGCTTTATTAGAAGCCTTTAACCTTCCATTGAAAGATAGAGATAAAAAATAAGGGTGAAATTGTGGCAAAAAAATCAATGCTTATGAGAGAGTTAAAGCGTAGCAAGCTTGTAGATAAATACAGTAAGCGTAGAAACGAATTAAAAATATTGATTAAATCATCTGATGATTTTCAGGTAATTATGGATAGTCAGTTAAAGTTAGCCAAAATGCCTGTTAATTCAAATCCTGTTCGTTTTAAAACACGATGTCAGCAATGTGGTCGCCCACATGGTGTTTATCGTAAATTTGCTCTTTGCAGAATTTGCTTAAGACAACAACTAATGGTTGGTAATATACCAGGCGGAAGAAAATCTAGCTGGTAATTTTTTAATTGGAGAACGATTGTGAGTATGCATGATCCAGTTGCTGATATGCTGACCCGAATTAGAAATGGTCAACAAGCAAAACATCAGCAAATAACTTTAACTTCTTCTAAGTTGAAAGAAGAAATTGCTCGAGTTTTAAAGGAAGAAGGTTATATCGAAAACTTCTTAGTTGAATCACTAGATAATAATCTTAAATTGATGACGATAAAGCTGAAATATTATCATGGCAGACCTGTTATCGAGCTCATTAAGAGAATTAGCAGACCTGGATTGCGAGTATATAAGTCTTATAAAGATTTGACTTCTATTCCTGGTTTTGGTGTGGCTATATTGTCTACATCACAAGGTATAATGACCCATATATCTGCAAAGATGAAAGGCGTTGGTGGTGAAGTCATTTGTGAAGTGGCTTAATACTTGCGAGGAATAATATGTCTAGAGTAGCAAAAGCCCCAGTAGTTCAACCAGCAAATGTTGAGATATCAATAGGTGATGGTGAGGTTACTGTTAAAGGGCCTAAAGGAACACTAACCCAAAAAATTAATCGGTTAGTTAAAGTAACTAAAAATAAAGAATCTAATCATATTGAATTTGCTCCAGCTGCAACTGATCCTAAAGCTTGGGCTCAGGCTGGAACGGCGAGAGCATTAGTTAATAATATGGTTAAGGGTGTAACTGAAGGTTTTGTTGTTACCTTGGAACTGGTCGGTGTAGGTTATAGAGCTCAGTCTAAAGATAAATCAATTACGTTATCATTAGGTTTCTCTCATCCTATTGAATACCATTTGCCTAAAGGTGTTTTAGTTGAAACTCCAAGCAATACAGTAATATTGCTAAAAGGTGTGGATAAACAAATTTTGGGCCAAGTAGCTTCTGAGATAAGAGCATTTAGACCACCAGAGCCTTATAAGGGTAAGGGTGTTAAACTTGCTGGCGAGTATATTGCTCGTAAAGAAGCGAAAAAGAAATAAGGTTTAAGTTATGAATAAAAACAACTCACGTAATCGACGTGGATTAAAAGCAAAAGCACTGATTCGTAAATCAGGCAGAGCAAGACTTGTCGTTTTTAGAAGTGGTTTGCATATTTACTCACAAATCCTTCAAGCAGATAAGTTGGGTGATAAAGTAATCGCTTCATGCTCAACTAACGATAAAGAATTACGTGCCAGTCTGACCGGTAAATGTAAAGTAGAACAAGCTACTCTAGTTGGTAAAATGCTTGGTAAGCGTGCGAGCGAGCGAGGCGTTACTCAAGTTGCATTTGATCGTGCTGGTTATAAATATCATGGCAGAGTGAAAGCCCTTGCAGAAGGTGCTCGCGAAGCTGGATTGGATTTTTAAGGAACGATTATGGCATTCGATGAATCATCACCTAAATCAGATGGCTACCAAGAAAAGCTAGTATCGGTTAATCGTACAGCTAAAGTTGTTAAGGGAGGCCGTGTTTTTGGTTTTGCAGTACTTGTTGTTGTTGGTGACGGCAAGGGTAAAGTTGGCTTTGGTAGAGGTAAGGCCAGAGAAGTTCCAATTGCTATTCAGAAAGCAATGGAGCAAGCAAAGAAAAACATGGTTTATATTCCACTTTCTGGATCAACTATTTTCCACGAAATTACTTGGAACTACGGTGCTTCTAAAGTATTTATGAAGCCTGCAAGTGAAGGTACTGGAATTATTGCTGGCGGTGCAATGAGAGCTGTATTGGAAGTTCTAGGCGTACAAAATATATTAGCTAAGAGTATTGGTTCTACCAATCCAAGCAATATTGTAAGAGCAACGATCGCAGCTTTAACTAATATCGGTACCCCAGATTATGTTGCGGCCAAGCGTGGTAAAACTGTTGAAGAAGTTATGGCGGGCTAATTATGGAAAAGAAAATTAAAATAACTTTGGTTAAGAGCATTATAGGCAGAAAACCAAAGCATATTTCTATCGTAAAACAATTAGGTCTTGGTAAAACTAATTCGAGTGTATCACATAATGATACCCCAGCTATCCGTGGCCTTATTAATAAAGTTGACTACCTATTGCTGGTTGAGGAGAGTGTATAATGAATTTAAATTCACTATCACCCGATCCTGGTTCAAAACGTCCCAAAAGACGCTTAGGACGTGGTATAGGATCCGGGTTAGGAAAAACTAGTGGTAAAGGACATAAAGGTCAGAAAGCAAGAGCTGGTGGTTTCCATAAAATCAACTTTGAAGGCGGTCAAATGCCAATTCAAAGAAGACTACCAAAAATGGGCTTTAAATCACGAGTTGGTAGAACTGTAGATCAAGTTTGTCTCAGTGAACTTGCAAAATTATCTGCTGATGTAATTGATTTAAATGTCTTACGTGAAGCTGGCCTCATTAATAGTTCTATCAAAGATGTAAAAGTTATTTTATCAGGTGAATTAACTACAGCCATCAAACTTAAAGGTTTAAGGGTCACTAAAGGAGCTCGTTTGGCCATTGAAGGTTTAGGCGGCAGCATAGAAGAGTGACTATGAAAAACCAAAAACATAATGCAAGCCAATCACGTGGAGGATTGGCTGAACTAAAATCAAGATTACTGTTTGTTGTTCTTGCTATTCTAGTCTATCGTTTGGGAGCCCATATCCCTGTTCCAGGCTTGGATCCTGCACGATTAGCCAATTTTTTTAACGAGCAACAGAATACAATCTTTGGCTTATTCAATATGTTTTCTGGTGGTGCTTTATCGCGTGTTACGGTTTTTGCTATTGGTATAATGCCATACATTTCCGCATCCATTATTCTCCAGCTTTTTACCGTTGTTTCTCCCAAATTGGAACAGCTTAAAAAGGAAGGTGAATCAGGACGAAGAAAAATAAACCAATATACTCGATATCTAACTTTGGTGCTTTCTGTGTTTCAATCTTTAGGGATGGCACGTTGGTTAGCTGGACAACAAATTGCACTTCAAGCAGACTTCTCATTCTACTTCACCGCAGTTGCTACATTGGTTACAGGTACTATGTTTTTAATGTGGCTAGGCGAACAAATTACCGAAAAAGGTGTTGGTAATGGTATTTCACTAATTATCTTTTCGGGTATTGTATCGAGTATGCCTACGGCTATTGCTTCAGTTCTTCAACAAGTTAAAGAAGGACAAATGCAAGCATTAACTTTGATCATTATAGCAGTAGTAGTTGTAGTGGTGACAGGATTTGTAGTGTTTATGGAGCGTGCGCAGAGACGTATCAGAGTTAATTATGCGCAAAGGACACAAGGTAGAAAGGTATATGCTGCACAAACCAGTCATTTGCCTTTAAAGATCAATATGTCTGGGGTAATACCTCCAATTTTTGCATCCAGTATCATATTGCTACCAGCAACCTTAGCGCAGTTTTTTTCTCATACTAAAGGTTTGGGTTGGCTCGCTGATGTGGGAATGGCTTTGTCTCCTGGACAACCTTTATATTTAATTGTGTATGCAGTAGCAATTATATTCTTTGCGTTCTTTTATGCCGCGCTGGTATTTAACCCCAAAGATACTGCTGATAATTTAAAAAAATCTGGTGCATATATTCCTGGAATTAGACCAGGAGAGCAAACAACTAAATATATTGATGGTGTAATGACCCGTTTGACCTTAGTCGGAGCAATTTATTTAGTATTAGTATGTCTTTTGCCTCAGATCTTGATGTATACATGGCATGTCCCTTTTTATTTCGGAGGAACGTCTTTGCTGATTATCGTAGTTGTTATTATGGATTTTGTAGCTCAGGTACAAGCTCATTTAATGACTCAGCAATATGATTCTTTAATGAAAAAGGCTAATTTTAAAGGTACTAAATTACCTGGTCTTTTATGATTTTTATCGGAGTTAGGAATGAAAGTAAGAGCATCTGTAAAGCGAATTTGTCGCAATTGCAAGATTATTAAAAGAAGTGGCACTATACGGGTTATTTGTAAAGATGCCAGACACAAACAAAAGCAAGGTTAATATCTGCTTGATTTAATTTTATAAAAATAGTATTCTTCTGTCCCTTTCGACAGAACAAATAACGTTCGGAGAAGTTAATGGCTCGTATTGCAGGAGTAAACATACCTGATCACAAACATGTTGTGATTGCTTTAACAGCTATATATGGTATTGGTAAACCTACATCCTTGAAATTATGTTCGACTGTTGGTATTGAACCTTCTAAAAAGGTATCAGAACTAACTGATGCTCAGCTTGAGTCTTTGCGAACAGAAATTGCAAAAATAACAGTGGAAGGTGATTTGCGTCGTGTTGTGACAATGAACATTAAACGTCTTATGGATCTAGGATGTTATCGTGGTCTAAGACACAGAAGAGGGTTGCCATTGCGGGGCCAGCGTACGAAAACTAATGCTCGTACTCGAAAAGGCCGCAGAAAGGGCACTACCGGTTGATTTTTCATGTAGGAAAGTAAGATGGCAATAACTAAGTCAAAACAACAAAAAGTACGCAAGAAGGCAAAACGTGTCGTATCTGATGGTATCGTTCACGTACATGCTTCTTTTAACAATACTATAGTGACCTTTACTGACAGGCAAGGTAATGCGCTGTGTTGGGCAACATCTGGTGGTTCAGGATTCAGAGGCTCAAGAAAGAGTACACCTTATGCTGCACAAGTTGCTACTGAGCGTGCTGCTGCTGTTGCAAAAGAATACGGTATGAAATCCGTGGCTGTATTTGTTCATGGTCCTGGCCCTGGAAGAGAGTCCACTATACGTGAATTAATATCACAGGATTTTAAAATTGTTGAAATTACCGATGTTACGGGTATACCTCATAACGGGTGTAAGCCACCTAAAAAACGTCGTGTATAAGACTCAGGAGTAATTAATGGCTAGATATCTTGGTCCAAAATGTAAGCTATCACGTCGTGAAGGTTGTGATTTATTACTTAAAAGTGGTGTCCGTGATCACAAGTCCAAATGTAAATCAGAAAAATTACCTGGACAACACGGCGATAAAAAACCACGTCTGAATGGTTATGGAATTCAGCTCAGAGAGAAACAAAAGATTAGAAGATTATATGGTGTTCTTGAAAAGCAATTCCGTGGCTATTACAAAATGGCTGCTCGAATGAAAGGCGCAACAGGTGAAAACTTAATGTCTTTACTCGAAAGACGTTTGGATAATGTTGTGTATCGTATGGGTTTTGCGTCTACTCGTGCTGAAGCACGTCAATTGGTTACGCATAAATCAATACTTGTTAATGATAAAATAGTTAACGTCCCATCGTTTTTAGTAAAACCTGGTGATGTTGTATCGGTTCGACAAAGAGCAAGAAGTCAAGGTCGCATCCAAGCAGCTTTAACTTTGTCTGAACAAAGAGCTCCATGTGATTGGATTACTGTAGATACTTCTTCTTTTAAAGGAACATTCTCTACAGCACCAACGTTAACTGACTTATCTTCAGACTACAACGTAAACTTAGTTGTAGAACTTTACTCTAAGTAAGCTCGGAGAAATAGCTGAATGTATACTGAAATCAATGAAATGTTGACACCTAATGTTCTTAAGGTCCAGGCAGAATCGCCCTATAAAGCTAGAATAGTTTTAGAGCCTTTGGAGCGTGGCTTTGGTCATACTCTCGGCAATGCTTTGAGACGTATTTTACTATCATCAATGCCTGGTAGTGCAATTACCGAAGCTTCGATTGAAGGTGTTCTCCATGAATACAGCACAATTGAAGGTGTGCAGGAAGATGTCGTCGACATCTTGTTAAACCTGAAATTAGTTGCGATAAAAATGACAGTCGGTGAAGAAGCTATTGTAACATTGAATAAGCAAGGTCCTTGTCAGGTTACAGCTGGAGATATTCAACTCACTCATGGAGTAGAGATTGTTAATCCAGAGCTCGTCATTGCTAATTTGAATGAAAAAGGCAAATTAAATATGACATTGAAGGTTGAGCGAGGAATTGGTTTCCACAGTACTGATTCATTCATTAGACATTTCGATGATGAAGTAGAAAGAAAATCTGTTGGGAAGCTTAAAATTGATAATAGCTTCTCTCCAGTTAAAAAAGTGGCTTATTATGTTGATAGTGCTCGTGTAGAAAATCGTACTGATCTAGATAAGTTAACTATCGAATTAGAAACTAACGGAACTATTGATGCTGAAGAATCAATAAGAATTTCTGCTAGTATTCTTCAAAGACAACTTCATGCCTTTGTTGATATGAAATTTGAAGAATCTCGATCTGATAATAAAGAACGCAATGATTTTGATCCTATTCTATTACGTTCCGTCGACGATTTAGAGTTAACAGTTCGATCTGCAAATTGTTTGAAAGCAGAAAATATTCATTATATCGGCGATTTAGTACAAAGAACTGAGAATGAGCTCTTAAAAACACCTAATTTGGGTAAGAAATCTTTAACTGAAATTAAGGATGTTTTAGCTTCACGTTCATTATCGCTCGGTATGAAACTTGAGAATTGGCCGCCAGCAAATCTTGGCGAATAATGTTTAGGAGTTTTGGTTATGCGTCACCGTAATTCTGGCCGAAGTTTTGGCCGTACAAGTAGCCACAGAAAGGCTATGTTTGCAAACATGTGTTGTTCTTTGATTGAGCATGAGTTAATAAAAACAACTTTGCCTAAAGCTAAGGACCTGCGACGTTACATTGAACCTTTAATTACTGTGTCAAAGGTTGATTCAGTAGCTACCCGTCGTCACGCGTTTGATATTCTAAGATCTAAATCAGCAGTTGGTAAATTATTTAAAGATTTAGGTCCACGTTTTGTTGAGCGTCCCGGTGGTTATGTACGTATCATCAAATGTGGATTTAGAGATGGTGATAATGCGCCTATGGCTATAGTTGAATTATTAGACAGACCTGCTGTTAGCGAAGAGACTGAAGAATAAAAGATTGTTATTATGATTTTAAAACCCGCCCTATGCGGGTTTTTTATTATATGAATATTCAAATTTTAACCCAGTGAACTTTCTAATTGCCAATAGTTATAACTTTTATGTCCCACCATCCATCGTTGTTCTAATTTTTATGGTCCCTCCTAAAATTTATATCCATGGTTGTATATCCACCAGTAAATCACTCTCAAGACCTCCGGTTTGCTCAGTAGATTTTGGTTCTAATAAAATGACATGTACTTCTTCATTGGCTATTGGTTTATGTTCTACACCTTTGGGTACAATATAAAACTCACCTTCTTCTAAAGTAATCACTTTATCTCTAAGTTCGAGTTGAAGTGTTCCTTTCACTACTAAAAATAGCTCATCTTCTGTTGGATGACTATGCCATATAAATTCGCCTTTAAACTTAGCAAGCTTGACATATTGACCATTTAATTCACCCACAATGCGTGGTGACCAGTACTCATCGAACAATTGAAATTTTTTAGCTAAATTCACCTTTTCCATAATTACCTCATTGCATTAGTTATGTAGATGATGAGTCATCTTGTACTACTCTAGAAACGAGTATCTCATATAACGAATTAACACGTAATTTAGGGATGCAGGGAACTGAGCCTGGGAATAACAGGTTTCCTGGGTTTCGTTTCGCTGCACCCAGGATACATTTAAGTTTAATATCTATATAAATACTTAGAACGGAACATCGTCATCCAACTGATCAAAAGCATCTTGGGGAACCTGAGGAGATTGTGGTCTTCCGGAATTTTGATTGCTGGGTGCGAATTGAGCTTGCGGTATCTCATCGAAACTTGATGAGCCGGTACCTTTGCTATCTAGCATTTGAATGTCATTCGCTACAATCTCGGTAGTGTATCTATCTTGACCTTGCTGATCCTGCCATTTTCGGGTTCTTAAACTACCTTCAATGTAGAGTTTGGATCCTTTACGCACATATTCGCCGGCTATCTCTCCTAAGCGGTTAAAACATACCACACGGTGCCATTCAGTTCGTTCTTGCTTTTCACCGGACACTTTATCTTTCCATGCCTCGCTGGTGGCAATTGAGAGGGTAGTTACAGCATTTCCATTTGGTAAATAACGTACGTCAGGATCAACACCCACATTACCAATTAGGATGACTTTATTTATACCACGTGCCATTTCTTTATCTCCTGTATGCGAAAGTTAGGAGTAGAGTATACCTAATTTATATATCCCTTGCACGGATGTGATGCTATAGAAATCCCTAGAAAAGGTAACAAGCATACTTGTACTAGCATGCTTGTTAATAACTTATATTTTGGAAATTTTTCTAAGCCAATCTTTTGCTTCCCTACTTATTTCTTCACCGTCCATGATCTTGTTATAAACAGCTGTTCTTAATTCAATTGAATCCCCGCAGATGTTCTCCATGAGTTCATTCCAAGCGGCTACTGATTTCGTACAGTCAGTTTTATTCACTTGTGAGAGCACCTCGTATATACATTTAAACCATATGCATCTATGGCGCGATCCAGCCAGTCTACAATTTTGGTTGTTAGTCCGTGATCTTCAAGACCTTTCCCTTTCTTAAAACCTTTTTCCCATTTACTGGTTCGTAAATTTGCATGTTCCTTACCATATAAATTATTGATTAATTCCATGCATTGTTTTGCCAGGGAAATGGCAACCGGTGATTGTGGATCAAGATGCAAATTATTGTTAATTTCATTAACTAAACTAAACCATGCATCTTCAAACTGTTTCTTCTCATTCTCGTTAAATCGAGTTTTTAAATTTGCTTCGAATTGTGCATATTGTTCTAACTCTTTGGGATTGAATACTTCTTTAATCCAAGAGTTCTTAAGTTGTTGTGTCATACGATAAACCTCTATCAATTGTATTATTTGTTCCCAAGGAATAGACTGCTCTCGGCTACAGTGTTCAGTCACTTGCTTTAAAATACAACTCGCTTGCATGAGTGTTTCTGCTTTTTCTTGCAAAAACTTTGCTTGTAAGTTGAAGTGTTCTAACACCCCGGTATTGTGGGCAAGTAATTGTTTGATTTGTGCTAATTTAAAACCAAAAAATTTCAGCGCAATAATCTGTTGTAGCTTTAACAAGTCCTTTTCAGAGTACAAACGATAACGATTGCTTTGACGTAAACTGGGTTTAAGTAAACCAATTTTGTCATAATGATGTAGCGTTCTTACTGACACTTCTGTCAGTAAGCTAAACTCTTTTGCATACCATTGTTTCATCGTTTTTCCTCCTTGTGGCCAAGGTTATTGTATGACGTAAGGTTAGAGTCAAGCAGGTTAATCAAAAAGGGTTTTATTCGAAGTGGAAACAAGTTCGTACAGACGCGTAATTTGTTTTTGGGTTACTCGATGCGTTGAAAGCGGGGGGAGGCGGTTTATGTCAAAAAAATCAATTTCGGAAATTTCTAGATTTTCTTTTGCTGTTCCCGACAAAATGTCGCAATGAAAAAAACATTTATAAGTATGTGGCCATTGTAGCGGGTGATCATGTTTTTGTTTATCCCATAAGGCAAGGAGCCTGATTACAGAAACATCAAACCCTGTTTCTTCTTTAGCTTCTCTGATTACTGATTCTGATGCGGATTCATTTGTTTCCGCCCATCCACCAGGTAAAGTCCAGAGGTCATCCGAGCGTTCTTTGACCAATAAGATTTGCTTATTTTTTAAAATAAAAGCACGTACATCGACTTTAGGTGTTGCATACCCTTTTTCTAACGCAAAGATCTGCTTAATCTCTGCAAGTGGTGTATCTGAATAGCTGGCAATAAACTCAGAAGCAATATTCCGGAGTCTTAGGTAGCGTTCTTTGTCAAATTCATTATTTGCAAAACATAGTCCATTTTGAGCAATTGCTTGAATTTCAGTAATGTATTTTAGCCAGCTAACTTCAATTTTAGACATAATATATAATCCCTGTATACGTTTTTTTCATTCCACCTATTGACTCTCACGTTACGTGATAGTTTAGAATCAGCTTTCAGGAGAAAGTTGAATGAAATATTATCAAATTAAAGAGATTAGCCAAATGACCTCATTAACAATTAGGTCATTACAATATTATGATGAAATTGGTTTATTAAAACCAACAAAACGTTCTGAGAGTGGCTATCGTCTTTATTCTGAATTGGATTTAATACGATTACAACAGATTACCACATTAAAGTTTTTGGGTTTTTCCTTATCGACCATCAAAAAAATTATAGAAAGTCCAAATTTTGATGTGATGTCATCCATTGGGATACAAGCACGAGAACTGACTGAGAAAGCAACGCGAATTAATGAAGCGGCTTCTTTACTTGCTTACATTGCGAGTCAAATGGAAATGAAGCAACCGGTGAATTGGAAAAGTACTGCAAAAATTATCGAGATATTGGAGCTAAATACAATGAATGAACAAGTTCTGCAGAAATATCAAACTGAAGCTGAACAATCCGAATTAGGTAAAAAATCTGCATATGATGATACCTATAATCCAGATCGGTTATACCCTATTCCGCGATCTGGTAAACGGCAGGAAATCGGAGTTGATCCCAAACAATTACCTTTTTATGGCTTTGATTGTTGGAATCACTATGAAGTTTCCTGGCTTAATGCGAAGGGCAAACCTATGGTCGCAATTGCTGAATTATTTTATGACTGCAGCTCGCCTAACTTAATCGAATCAAAATCATTAAAACTTTATTTTAATTCATTCAACAACACACGAATTCAAAATGTTGATGAATTGGAAAATACGATTAAAAAAGATTTGCAAGAACGTGTTGGTGCAGAAGTTGGGGTGAAAATTTATCTATTAGAGAAAGCCGATCAGTTTGTGGTACATCAGTCTTTAATGGGAGAGTCACTGGATCATCTTGATGTAGAGTGTTCTGTATATCTTGTAGAACCTTCATTTCTTGCTACAAGCAATGAAGTTGTGGAAGAAACCTTATACTCCAATTTATTGAAATCAAATTGTCTAGTCACGAATCAGCCAGATTGGGGAAGTGTACAAATTGATTACAAAGGAAGAAAAATTGATCGAGAAGGTTTATTAAAATATCTTGTTTCATATCGAAATCATAATGAATTTCATGAACAATGCATTGAACGAATTTTTATCGATATTCTGAATTATTGCAAACCAGAAAAGCTGACTGTATATGGCCGCTACACCAGACGGGGAGGTTTGGATATTAATCCATATCGTTCTACAGAAAAGACTTCATTTATAAATAAAAACTTGCGTCTGATACGTCAATAATAAACCCGTACTCTAATTTGAGTTATTAATAAAGATAACTCAAATTAGATAATCCGAAATTATTGAAATGGAAATGTAGAGGTAATAATGACGAATATAGTTATCGAACTTTTTGAGAGTATAAAATATCTTGTTTTTAAAAAAAATAATATAACCCTTTATTACAATGGATTTAATGATTTACTCAATTTAATGGAGATGGCACTGGCGCTTGATAAAGATGAACATTGTATTTTCACTTATGTAGTGGACCATGATACGGAAGAAACTAATAAACTGAAGTACCACGAAGGAATTAATGCGACTTATAGTGATGAAGGTCACTACCATTTCGAAAGAAAGGATAAAGGGAAAATAACTGTTAAGGATATTATCCAATTATTGGATTATTTAGTTAAATATAATTTGTTGAATGAGAGAGAAAAATCTGAAGTAATTATAAGATTTTGTGACAAAAAACAGGCTCAGAGAAAACTAAGGATTTTTTCCCATATCTGTAATGAAGAACCAGTGAGCAACAATATTGGCAAGCCCATGACCAATCCAAATTAATTCTTACTATCCCATTTAGCTTTTCTTTTTTGTGGCAGAAATAATGGACAATGTATGAGACATCTTAGCATCAGGTAATTCAAGACAAATCGCGTGCAATACAGAGAATTAAATTTAATACTTTGTTAATAATTATTGGTTACAATGAGCTAAAAAGATGTGCCGAGTGTTTGATTTATGAAGATATTGTATATTCCTTTTTCCTTTGAGGATGCTTTGTTTGATTTACAAAAAAAAGCCAATGTTTGGTATGAGCGATCAAAAAGAAACGGTGAAGAACTATTTATTATTTATCACGGTAGCGGCAAAGTTGATACTCAATTAAGCCTTAAACAAGCCTTGCAAAAGGGACAATGCCACATTTATATCCTGAGTCATGGAATGAATACGAGTAAATACACAGTCTGTAACCAATCAATTGATGATGACGCTTATCAAGAGCTGGGTATTGAGGACGTTGCAGCACATTTTACAGAGGATTTAGTGATACCAAATTTTAGTGATAACAATGTTATTAAGTTATTCTTTTGTGATGAATACCGACAAGAGAATAAGTCTAGAAGTATGGCTGAGCAATTTCGTAAACATTTAGACAAATCCCTCCAAAAAATAGAAATCGAGTATTATTCAGAGGTGAGTCTTAGTGTGCCAGGAGCAGCACGGAGCGTGTTAGGGGGAGCTAAGGGTGCTTTGAAAACACTCCATATGACTAATGATTTGTTTGATCTTAGCTTAACCTGTCTTGCAGGCAAGGCAAAAACATTTAGACACGGGCTAAACGAACAACCTTTTACAAGTGTTTCCTCCTTTTCAGTCTCCGCACGATTCTTTGACCCTCCACGTAAACCAGAAAAAATAAATTATCCTGAATATTCACATCCTATTTTGCAAGAATTTGCTGAAAAACTAGTTAGAATAATACAGTGTGATAAAATCTTGTCAAAGAATCAACATTATCTTATCGGTGAGCTATTATTTCTTTTGCCCCGCGATATAAAAAGCTATCAGGTGAGTGGGTTAAAATTTACGGGCAAGAGTATTATACTGGAATTTAATATTAATAAAGAACTTCTCAACCTTTATTTAAATCAATTCGCAATTAGTCCAGAACAATCTGAAAGTTTACAAACGAGTCAAAAAAATAAAATGCTCTGAAGTGTTGCCAAAAGTTTGTCAATAAGATCATTTGACTCTTCAACACGACGATAAAAACCCTCCCTTTTTAATGAGAGAAAGTCGATAGAATTTTTTCTGCACTACCCTCTGGGTAGTTCTCTCTATTAACGCGTAAATATATAACTTGCTCTTTCTCTGCGAGTGCCACCTCAACCACTCCTTTAATGTTTAGTAGTTGAGTAATTATATTCTCTTTCTTTTCGGACCAAGGATAGTGCAAAATAAGTGTTGAAACAGCATCGTTTGATTTCATTGAAACAGATGCAATTAACCATAAGATACCAAGAATGGCATTAGTAATAAATATTCCCTCGCTACTATTCCACTGATACAGTACACCAGATAATGCTCCCCCAATAAAAAGCCCTAAAAATTGACTGGTTGAATAAATACCCATTGCCGTCCCTTTACTATTGGGATTTGCCTGTTTCGATACCAAAGAGGGTAATGCTGCCTCGAGGATATTAAAAGCAACGAAGTAAATTAGCATGAGAATGCACAAACTAAACCAATTTTGAAACGTATAGGCCAATAACAGTTGTGCTGCAGTTATTGTAAGGACTGAAGAAAGAAAAACGCTTTTCATGCGCTTTTTCTTTTCCGCAAGCACAATAAACGGGATCATCAGTATAAATGATATGAGCATGAGTGGCAGGTAAAAATGCCACTGTTGGGATAAATGGCCGTGCTCCACTTGTTTTCTTAAGATATAGGGAATAGCAAAAAAGGTTGCTGTGAGAATAAAATGCTGACAGAAAATACCTATATTAAGACGTTGTAGTTGCATGTTGGATACAACTTGTTTCAATAAAGCGGGATTTGTTTCGCTATCAATATGAAAACGTTCACTTACAGGTTTAGGAATAACCAAATTAAGTAAAACGATCCCGGCAATCGCTAATAAGGTAGTGAGATAAAAAATACCCGATAGACCAAAATAATGGGTAATGGCAGGACTCACGACCATAGCCAAACTAAACGATGTACCGATGGTCATACCGATGACTGCCATGGCCTTGGTACGCTGTTCATCAGGCGTAAGATCGGCAAGTAAGGCGATTAAAACACTTCCAATAGCACCGGTTCCTTGTAATGCTCGGGCAAAGATCATTCCATAAATAGAATCGGTCAGAGCACCCAGTAAGCTTCCACTGGCAAAAAGAAGCAATCCCAAAGTAATCATGGGTTTTCTACCTATTTTATCGGAAAGCATTCCGAAAGGCATTTGGAGGATGCCTTGAGCCAGCCCATAAATTCCAAGCGCAAAACCTACCAATGCTGGAGTGGCATTACGCAAATTTTCTGCATAGATGCTAAATACAGGAATAAGCAAAAACAAGCCGAGCATGCGAAAAGAAAAAATTGCAGCTATAGGAAACACAGTTTTAAACCAAGAATGTTTCATTCATTAATATATGTTTATCTTAATCGTGGTGCCGATAGTACAAAGTTAGCACTCTAGAAACAAGATATTTGAAAATTTAATGATCTAATGATTGCTTTATCGATAAATAAAAATGAAAATGTATTTTTTTGTAACTGTTGGTCCAAGGATGTTAGGATACGAGCGCTTGGTATTTTGAAATCACTACTTAGGCAAGAAAAAGGGAATCTGGATTGGGTAGGGAGAATTCCTGGATTCTGTTTTTTGACCAGGGTACACGCAACAGGGGATGGATTCTTAAAGAGATACCATTGTTTTAGCAAACAGTTGCTTTTATAGATGAAGTTGATGAGGAATTTTCCATGAGTTTGGTTTTTGCAGATAAAGTTGGATTGATTACTGGCGGTGCACGGGGTATCGGTAAGGCGACTGCATTAAAGTTAGCACAGGCAGGATGTGATATTGCTATAGTTTATTACAACAGCTCTGATGAAGCCCAAGCTTTAGTTAAAGAAATCCAGGCTGTTGGACGCAGGGCAATTGCTCTGCAAGCCAATGTGGCTGACCATCAGTCCGTAAAGGAAATGTTGACTCAATTCCGCGAACACTTTAATCGACTTGATTTCTTAATTAGTAATGCGGCCAGTGGTGTTTTAAAATCGGCACTTAAGATGTCAACTAAGCATTGGCGTTGGTGTTTGGAAACAAATGCTTTGGCATTAAATCATTTAGCCACAGAAGCTCGTTCATTAATGCCAAAAGGGAGTCGAATTATTGCTTTGTCCAGTCTTGGCGCATCACGCGCGATTCCTAATTATGCCTTTATAGGTGCTTCTAAAGCGGCTCTTGAAGCATTAGTTCGCTCTTTAAGTCTTGAGTTAGCGGTTGATGGGATCACTGTGAATACTGTTTCGGCTGGAGTAGTTGATACCGACGCCTTAAAGCATTTTCCTAACAGAGAAGAGTTACTTGATGAGTATCAAGCGCACTCTTTGGCCGATAGA
Source organism: Legionella nigrisilvae (assembly GCF_977063395.2). Classification (NCBI taxonomy): domain Bacteria; kingdom Pseudomonadati; phylum Pseudomonadota; class Gammaproteobacteria; order Legionellales; family Legionellaceae; genus Legionella; species Legionella nigrisilvae. Next base: position 250,587 of record NZ_CDRUGZ020000044.1, on the reverse strand, counting down.
CCATTGACAACCCAAGATGTTGCCAATGCAATTTATCTTTTATGCTTACCGGAAGCGGCTATGATTAATGCTCATACTTTATTTGTTGATGCAGGGTATAGTCAGGTTGGTTAATACCTTATCACTTTAATTTTGTGTCTTTAAAAAAATATATGGTATAATTCCCGGCTTTTTAAATTAGCTGATCTCTGAGGAACAAAATATGAATGTAGCAGACGTTTATCCTAAGGTTAGGGAAATTGTTGCTGATGTGTTAGTAATTGATGCTGAAGACGTATCTCTTAATAGTCGATTGATAGCAGATCTAGGCGCTGAATCTATTGATTTTCTTGATTTGGTTTTCCAATTAGAAAAAGAATTCAAAATAAAAATCCCTCGGGGCCAATTGGAAAAAAATGCACGGGGTGATTTGGCGGAAGATGAGTTTGAAAAAGGCGGCGTTATTACTGAGCAAGGTTTGAAAGCGTTGCAAGACTATTTAAGCGAAGTTCCAGCGGATCAATTCAAGCCAAATATGAAAGTCAATGAAATACCCTTGTTATTTACCATTGAAACGTTTTGTAAGTTAGTTGTTGTTGCCATCAAAGAGCAACAAACTGCCGGAGCTGGAGCTTAAGTTCGGTATTATTTTTATAGATTAATAGGGTTTATTAAATACTGATGAGATTCTTATTTGTTGATCGTATCGTCGAGTCATCTCCTGGTCAGTGGATCCGGGGAATAAAACATATTACCTCAAATGATACGTTCCTCACAGTTGATGAACAGGGGCGGCCTTGTTTTATCCCTTCTTTAATCGGAGAAACACTTGGGCAATTGGCAGCATGGAATGTTATGGCGCTGCAAGAATTCACTCATAGGCCTGTGGCTGGTATCGTAGCACGTGCCTCTATGCACCGCAGAGCCTATGTCGGGGAGACTTTATTGCTGGAGTCATTTATAGAACATATAGATGATTCAGTGATGCAATATCATAGTGAAGCCCGGGTAGGTAGTGAACTTGTCTTCAGTCTTGACGGCGCTTTAGGCCCTTTACTGCCTATGGATGATTTTATCAATTTGGATGAAGTGAAACAGCAATTTTCTGAAATTAACCGTCCTGGCGAATGGTCGGTTATTAGTAAAGAAAGTGGGCCTGTGGCGGATGATTATCTGATAATGGATTCGAACGTGTCTGTAATGCCCATGGCCTTTGATAGAATATGTTCCAGTCAACCGGGGGTGCGTTTAGTCGCTGAAAAAAGAATATCCCGAGCTGCCCCTTATTTTGCAGATCATTTTCCCAAGAAACCTGTACTACCTTTGACGGTATTATTGGAATGCAAGCTCAATTTAGCTTATGAATTTGTTTTGCGCGCAGGATACTCAACACAGTATCAAGTAAGCGAATTTCGCAAAATAAAAATGAATGAATTTGTCTATCCAGGCGATGTTCTTGAATGTAATGTAACCGTTAAGAAGCAAACCGAAGACGAGTTGATCCTGGCTTACCGCAGCGAGGTTGCCGGTAAACGTGTTTGTGTTGTAGATGTAGTACTTATTCCCAGAGGATAAATAAAGTGAAAAAAAGACGAGTGGCTATTACAGGTTTGGGAGCGGTTTCCCCTTTAGGACTCGATGTCCAGTCCACATGGTCTAATTTATTGGCGGGACACTCAGGAATTGCTGAAATTAAGCAATTTGATGCCAGTGCTTTTCCTACATATATTGCGGCTGAGGTGAAAAACTTTGCGCTCGATCCCAAGTTAATTACCAAACGAAGTCGCTTTTCAGTGCATTTTACCCGTTTTGCTCTTGCTGCCGCTCAACAAGCTTTTGATGATGCGGGTCTCGTGCCTACCGAACAAACTGCAGCCCAGTGGGGTGTAGTTACCGGCAGTGGTATGATGACTGCCGAATTTGATTATCTATCTCGATTTCAGCAAATTTGTGCCTCAGATGGTGAAGCAGATTGGGGACGTTTGCTTGATAACACTCAAGAATTTTATAAATTATCCGATTTTGGCAAAACAACGCCAAATTCAGGCTTGTCTTTATTGATTCAACAATTCGGAATCAGAGGTTATGCCTCCTCAGTACATACCGCTTGTGCCTCTGGCGGCCAAGCTTTAGGTTTAGCAATGCAGGTAATTCGTCGGGGTGAAGCAGATTATATGTTAGCTGGCGGATTTGATTCAATGATCAATCCCTTAGGATTATCCAGTTTTTGCCTATTAGGTGCCTTATCTACGTACAACAGTACTCCAGAAACAGCAAGTCGACCTTTTGATGCCACGCGTAATGGTTTTGTCTTAGGAGAAGGTGCGGCTTTTTTAATTCTTGAAGAATGGAGTAAAGCAAAAGCACGCGGTGCCCGTATTTATGCTGAATTGGCCGGTGAAGGGAATTCTTTAAGTTCTTATCGAATTACCGATTCTCATCCAAATGGTGATGGCGCGATTCAAGCAATTGAACGTGCTCTTCAAGATGCTGGAGTAAAGGCTTCCGATGTGGATTACATCAATGCACATGGAACCTCAACTAAAATGAATGACTTAAGCGAAACAAATGCCATTAAAGCAGTTTTTGGGGAGTCTGTCGCAACCTTACCGGTAAGTTCGACTAAAGGGCAAACAGGACATTTAATTGCTGCTGCAGGCGCACTTGAGGCAGTCTTATCCGTTAAATCGATAGAACAGGCACAAGTCCCTAAAACCGCTAATTTAACTAACCCCGATCCTGAATGCGATTTGGATTATGTGGTTGATGGGCCACGCGAACGATCTTTGGGCGTGGTTTTATCCAATTCATTTGGATTTGGTGGCTCCAATAGTTGCTTATTGTTTAAGCATCCTGAGTTTGGGGGAGCAGATTTATGAGTCAAGACAATAGAGTATTTATTACAGGACGGAGTGCTTTAACCGCATCAGGTGCTACTGCAGATGCAACTTGGAATTCGATTCTTTCTGGTAAAAGTGGGATTGCAGAAATAACCCAATGGGATTTGTCACAATGGTCTCACCGTTTGGGAGGCGAACTAAAAGAGTTCAACCCTGCAAAAATGCTGCCCGATCGTAAGTTGATGAAGGTCATTTCACGTCAGGATGTGATGGGAATTAATGCTGCAGTACAAGCAATTGAACATAGTCATATGATTGATTATCGCGATACTCTTGCAGACCCCAATTCATTTAATGAGCAAACAGCAGTATTTGTGGGCTCTCCGGGGAATAAATATTTTCAACAATATGATTTTTTACCCTTGTTAGCAAAAACCCACGGGATGCAGCAATTTGCGCAGGAATTATTCGAAACAGTCCATCCGATGTGGCTATTACGAATATTACCTAATAATGTCCTTGCATATACCGGAATAACTTATGAATTTAAAGGCCCTAATCATAATGTAACAAATCATGCTGTTGGGGGAACACAAGCTCTATTGGAAGCCTATCACGCAATTCGTACGGGTCAGGCAGAGCGAGCTGTCGTCGTTGCTTATGATATGGGTATTGAGCCTCAAGCGGTCTTTTACTATGATCAATTAGGGGTATTGAGTACTCAACATCTAAAACCTTTTGATGAAGCGCATGATGGTACAATTTTAGCCGAAGGCGCTGCGGCTTTGGTTTTGGAAAGTGAAGCCAGTATGAATGCGCGCTCAGCCACCTGTTACGGTGAGATTATCGGTGGTTTATCAACCAGCGAAGCGGAAGGCCTATTTTCTCTAGATACCAGTGGGCAACAGCTTGCTGAACTGATGCAACGTACGTTAGATCTGGTAAAATTAAGTTCTAATGATTTAGGGTTTATCGTTGCTCATGGAAACGGTAATAGTAAATCAGATTATAGTGAATCTCAGGCAATACAAAATGTGTTTGGCCATGAGGAAATTCCAGTAACAGCATTCAAATGGTCCATGGGACATACCATATGCGCTTCTGGATTAATTGACGCAGTAATGACGACCTATGCACTTTCATCTAAATGTGTGCCAGGTATAGCTAATCTGCAAAATATTGCATCCAGTTGTAATGGTTTATCCGTAAGTGCAGATCATCAACCTGTAAAAAAAGGACCGTATGCACTGACGGTAAATCGCGGATTTGCCAGTATGAATGCGTGTTTGGTGATCAAAGCTTGTGATTAAATTAGAACAAAAAGTCAATGAATTGCCCGTGAGTTGGTTGGGTCGATTTGTCCATAAATTTTTACCCTATAAGCGTAAAATAGTTATGGCCAATATTGATCGTGTTTTCGGTGATCAATTAAGTGAGGCCCAAAAAAAGCGGCTTGCCATATCCTATTATTCACATTTGCTTAAGTCGTTTAAAGAAGCCATTCAATTGCGTTTTATGTCGGAGGATGATTTACGCAATCTGGTGGAGGTTCGTGGCCATGAAAATATGTTGGCAGTGGTAGCACAACAAAAAGGCGTTTTAGTTCTAACAGGACATTTTGGTAATTGGGAAGTTGCACCCATTGGGGGTGTTTTAAATTTTAAAGAATTTCGAGGACAGTTTCATTTTATTCGTCGCACTTTATCAATCAAATTTATTGAGCGAAGTTTGTTTAAGCAATATTATCAAGTGGGTTTAAACGTTATTCCTAAAAAAAATTCGCTTGATAAGGTGTGTGCCGCTTTAGAGCAAAACCATGCGGTCATTTTTGTTCTGGATCAACATGCTTCTTTAGCGAATCGTGATGGTATTGCCGTGGAGTTTTTCGGTACGAAAGCAGGGACTTATCGAAGTTTAGCCACTCTTTCTCGTTATACGGGCGTACCGGTGATTCCTGCTGCAGGCTATCGGTTACCCAATGGAAAGCATGTTTTAGAATTTTATGATCCTATTCCATGGAAAGATTATGGAAGTGCTCAAGAATCCCTTTACCAGAATACATTGGCGTATAATCAAGCGTTAGAACGTATTATATTGAATCATCCTGAGCAATGGAACTGGATGCATAAACGTTGGAAGCTTAAGACCTAAAGATTAACTACTACTAATTGTTTTTTTAAACGATTCAATATGTTCCACCTCGAAGGTATCGTCCTCTTCTTGTTCCGGCTGTTTCATTTTAGAGAAAAAACTTTCTGCCCAATGGAATGCGCTGTGTGCATATACAGTTGCTTCACAAGCATATTCGGAAAACACTTTAGACGCGCTTGCAACAAAGTCAGAAGTTTCTTGAGTTTTGGGTTTTGGTGTGGGTTTAATTATTAGTTCTGGCATAGGACAATCCAGTTCGTCAGAAACATATTGCAAATGATCGGAATCTTCATTTACCTCTGCCAGTAAGGAATCCACCTCCTCACGTTGTTTTTCTTTTAAGGTTAACTCCAGCAAATGGAATCGATTTACACTAAAGGGAGTTTGATTTTCTTTTAACCAGCGATAAAGCCCTTCGTTATGCTCCTTATGGGTCATTACGTAATGGTATAGCTTATGAAGTTTTTGTCTTGTACTTAGCTCATCTTTAGGCATTATTTCTAACGAATAACTTTCGAATGCTTTAATAATTCCTGCAAATTTTTCTTGTGTTAGTGGCAATCTAATTTTGTTTAACAAAGTCGGAAGATCCTTTGCTGATTCTGGAGGTGAAACCGTTTTTTTTTCTGAATTCTTAGGTACATTTTTATTATTTTGTATGAAGCTCAATGATTCTGGGACCACATAATCAGGAGAGTTTGGTTTAAAAAAACCAGTCCATCCATAAGTCCAGCATCGTTTAAGCCATTTGATTAAAGTAGCGAAAAAACCCTGATGTTTAATCCAAATTAACTCTTGCCGTGCTTCAGAAAGCGCTTGTTGAGCTATCTGAATGATTTGCGGATTTTTTTCGGAATTAAGATTTTTTAACGCTAAGGTACACAAATTAATTACGTGTTGATAATTTTCCTCCCCACCACGTAAACCAAAATATCGGAGAACTCTCTTTGCATCAAACAAAAACAATTGATAGCTGACTTGTTCATCGAAGAATAAAGGATGATTTAAAAAAGCAGTAAATAATATTTCCTTTATTATGGGATCTAATTCAGGACGACTTAGCATGAAACCAATATGGTGTATGGCTTGGTTTCTTGATTTTAAGTGTTCTGAACCGGCGTAGAAATCCATGTAGTCATTGATTAGTTTCGAAAAGGGTTCGGGGTCCCCTTTATAATGTATTAAGAAATACTCAAAACAGTTAATCGATTTATCATGCTTAATTAATCCTTGGATAAAAGGGTTTTCATCAGAGTCTGATGACTGTTTTCGCTCTTTGGAAGTTTCCGAAATTGGATTTAAATAAACAGTTTGCAACAACCTTTGAGTATTTATTCGCTTATTTTGATAAAATAATGCAACATTTCCTTTTAACGCATTATTTCTTAAATAACGATTCGTTAAAAAAGCCGTACTTTTTGCTAACTCCTTAAATGCGAGTTTATCATTTAGATAAAAAAGTAATTCAATTGCTTCGAGCGAAAATGAATGGTTTTTATCTAATAATATTTTTGTTAGTTGATTGATATAACTAGCATATGCCTTATTATAGTGACCATTGAGATAAAGACGCATCGCCAAAATCAAATGAGATTCTTTATTTGCATGCTCTAAAAATTTAAGAGGTATTTTATTAAATAGGCCCAAATGTTCAATAATATTTATTATGATGGCTTCTTTCTGATTGGACTCCATTTTGCACAATTCATCGATTACATTGGGGCCTGCAATGTGCATTAAATGAGCCAACACATACTGCGCATTAGGCATGGATGAGAAATGGTTGAGCCAGTAGGTTAAAACACGGTGTCTCTCATAGAGAGGATATCGTTCAATTAAAGCCTCAATTTGTGTTTTACTTAATTGATGAAAATGAGGGACTGAACAAAGAAGACTTATCGCAGCCTCGGGTTCCAATTTCTCAATTAATTGAGCGGAGAGGATTGTCAAATCAAGTTGATGAATGAACATATTAAGACGTGAAGGAACATGATGATCTTGATGCGTTAATCGATTTAATAAGGAATCGCCCCTTAAACAAGATAGGAATTCTTTTTGGCTTAACAGGTGAATAATTAAAAGAGACTTTACTTCCAGACTTTGCACTATTTTTATGGACTCAAGGATGTCTAAGGCCGTTAATTGGCTCTCTTCAAGAGTGGTTAGAAATTGAGTATGACTCCTTATATCCTGACTGATCTCTTTTAAGTACTCAGAGTTTCCCATAGCCGCTTTGAATAAATCAAAACTTTGTATTTTGCTTCCTGTCATGGCACTCTCCTTTTAGTCAAGCACCAGTCTCAAAATAGATTTCTTTCGAACTCTATTGTGACAGCAAATCACTTCGCCGATGTGGTGCTCGAATCCTCATGTGCTCGTGTACACTCCGGTGTTCTGCGCGCTCTGCTTCTTCTCGTGTAGGCTCACTGTAGTGAGTTGCATAGAAGTCAGATGGAACGGTGCGAGTGTGAGGTCGTTCTTTCAGGATAACTCTTTGTAAATAAAATTCAATACTTGTGTTAATTTTGTATAAGTAAACTAATACGAAGATGATTCAATTATCTATTTATTAAAACAAGATACCCTCATAAACAAAGACAGCGGGGCCAGTTAGGGTAATTGCTTGATTGAATTCCGGCCAGTCGATAAACAAATCACCCCCGGGCAAGGTAACTTTTATTTGTTTATCCAGTTGATGGTATAGCCGGCCAATCGCCGCCGCGGCAACCGCACCACTTCCACAGGCTTTGGTTTCTCCACAGCCGCGTTCATAAACACGTAATTTAATATGATGGGAACTCATAATTTGCATGAATCCCACATTGGCTTGAGCAGGAAAGCACTGATGCAAACTGATTTGTTTTCCTAAGGTATCCACTGGTGCTGTTTCGGTATCGGTAACTAATAACACTGCATGGGGATTCCCTACACTTAAGGCGTGGAATTTGACCATTTTTTGGGTTGGAAGTTCTAAAGAATATTCAATAGATTGCTGAGCTGCTTTAAGTGGAATAGCTGAAGGAGCTAATTGAGGAATCCCCATATTAACGCGCACACTGGAGTCTGGATTAATATGCAAATCCATCTGGGTCGTTTTGGTTGCAACGGTTAAGTGATTCTTGTCGGTTAATCCGTAGTATTTTGCAAATAAGGCAAGACAACGTGCTCCATTCCCGCATTGACCCACTTCCTGCCCATCGGCATTAAAAATTCGATAATTGAAGTCAATACCTTTTTGCTGACTGGATTCGATTAACAGGCATTGGTCAAAACCAATCCCGGTATTCCGGTGCGCCATAATAGCGATTTGCTGTGGGCTTAGATTGATTGTCTGATGAATCCCATCAATTACAATGAAATCATTACCTAAGCCATGCATTTTGGTAAATTTAATGTTCATATTATTCTATTGAGTTGATTTATCTGCAGTCCTGCTAGTGGGGTGTGGCAAATAAAGAGGACCTTTTTGCCCACAAGCGGATAAGAAAATAACAAGGCAGATCATAAGTAAAAAGTAAGTTCGTTTCATTTGAAATAAGCAGGTTAACGATTTGAGTATCACTATCTATTTATTTAAGTAAAAATTCAAGTGATAAACAATGATATTAATGCAACCCAATACCTTTAAAAGAATCGGGTTTTCTAACTATACGTTGAGCTCTTGTGCTTTTCCTGGTTCTTCATTATCAATGGGTATATCCAGTTCTTTTCTATATTCATTCAATTTGGAAACCACATTTTCTCCAGAGGATTGCCAAAAAAGAAGGGATTTAACTGAGGAATAACCTACACGGGTATAAGCTGCAAGTCCAATTAATCCTAGACCTGCCAAAAGAACCCCTGCGGCAATTACGGCATTTCTAATATATCGAATTAGTCGGTCATCACGGTGATTTATCAGTGTCTGTTCCACTTTATCAAGATAGTTGTAAAATTGTCGCGCGCGTTCTTTAGGACGAGGGAAATCTCGTGTATTATTTAAAATCTTAAGCAGTTTAGTTACTTCTGTAATTTTGACGTTTATTTTATCATCGGATTTTTTAATTTCATCATCTTGTTCCGACTCTTTAGGTCTATCAGATAATTGAGATCTAAGCCAAGCCAGATATTCCGCAGTTAATGGGATGAGTTTTTTCTTAATAAGCAGCAAATGCTCAACCTCGTTTTCATCGTTCAGTGCTTTACTGTATTCGATTTTTTTGTTGCGTTCCGCTTTCAATACAGTTTTAGTTTTTTCTAGCTGTTGGTTCCTTTCCACTAAATTTTGCTGCATCATTTCAATTTGTGACGTTAATTCGTTTTTTTCCTGTGCTAAAACTGCCTTTTCTTGCTTCACTCTATCTACCACACCATATTTGTTAATCGCATGGCGTTCCACTAATTCTTTAAAAGTACCTTTAGCTGCAGGTTCAGGCAAAGCATTAGGACGGTCTCGATAAAATTTTTGCGCTGCAACATCAATTAGCATTTCGGCTTTTTTTCGGAGTAACAGTTCATGCTTATTGAACACCGCTTCCTCAGTTGCGAGCTCTCGTACTCGACCTAAGGCTTCTATATCATCGATGAAGACTTTAATTTGATGATGCAGTTTTTCAAATTCAGCCAAAGAGCTGCCATAATGTTCCTCAAATCGTTTCGTAAGTTGTTCAACTAAACTTTCCAAACTCTCATCTTTGGATAGTTTTTCCCCCAGTTGTTCACAAATGTATTGGATTTTTATGCTTACTGGATAATTGGCTAATTGCGCAAACTGAGGACTTTCGAAAATTTGTATAATTTCTGGGTTAATTTCTCCATTTGAATACCGTTCATCCTTATTGATTTGAGTTAATAACCCATTAAAAAAGCTTTTCAAGTTCGTATCGGTTGAGGTTTGCAAACGATTAAAATCATCTTGCAAGTTTGCATGTTGTTGTCCTGCGGTTTGGGTAATTCCCTTTAAACTTAAGCTATAGAGAGATTTGACAAATTCCTGAATGCCGGGATTATCTATTTGTAATAATCCGTCAAACTCCTTAAAAATAGCAATGATTGCAATAAAAAGATCTTGCTTCTCTTTTTGTTTACTTTCTTCACTCCAGTCTTCCGTCAAATATTGTAGGCTGACCCTTTGTATTAATGCTCCAAATGAGTTTAAAACATCCTTGCGTGCATTTTCATTGTCGAGTATTGCGGCTGGTGAAATCGAATGTTCCACCAAGGAAGATGAAATATTGGATATTTTTTTAATGTTTTTAGAGAGTACTTTTTGGGCTGAATTTATCAATACGGATAAATCTTTGGTTTCATCAGAATGTACATTAAATATCTTGAAGAAATATTCCTTCATTAAAAAGCTATGTTCTTCATTAACATATCCGGTATTTTTAGGGAATACCTCGGTTAAAAGACCATATTTATGGCCCGTACGAAGCAATTTTCGTTGCGGCGCTACTCCCATCAGAGTGTAGTGAGTCGTATCAAATGCTTCATATGCTGCTCTATTGTCGTAAATTTTGTCGTAAAGCTTGCGGAATATCGTTGGAAAATCAAGTTTTTCCACATCAATGCCATCTCCGAGATCGGCAAGCAAGGACACATATTTTCTACCTAGTCCTGTAGGCTCATGAAAAATTTCTTGTGCATTTTTAAATTCAACCCCATGTTCCTTTAGAAACTTCAGTAATTTAAAAAGCATTAATTTTTGAACATGAGTCGCTTTGGTTTTTTCAGGTGAAACAACAATGTTTTGTTGTGATGCATTCGTTCCAGCAGATCCTGTACCATGATGCCCAGGAATGGTGTTGCGAACTATTATTTGATCAGGGGTCGAACCTTCTGGATAGATAGGTGTAAAGCCCCAATCAGAACGCTCATTTTCGTAATAGACAAACTCCGCATGTTTTACAACAGCTGGAAGTGTAAAAAATCGTTCGTCATACCAGGTTACAGGCCAGCAATCTCCGGGAACTGGGTCAATGATAAAGAGATTCATCGACACGTTAGAAATATTGGTTTTTAGTGCATTAAACCATTGTTCCTGAGCTTCTTTAGTTTTAGGTAGCTGGGATAAAAGGGGTTTAATAATGTCAGGAGTATTGTTTAAAGGTTTTCCTTTTTTATTTTGTTGCCTTTCTGTTTGTTGTGACTCGAGTAGACTTATTAATTGATCAAAGTTCGCGCAAGAGTTAATAGCATCTTTGATTGCATTAATTTCATGAGCAATCAGAATGGATTCAACGCCACCTCTACTGTGCGCAATTTCATTAAGTTCGGTTTGCCCACGGATAACCGCATTTAATGCAATACCTAGCCCAATTCCGATTTTTTCGCCAACATTCCCACCGTCTGTTTTTGGACCATTAACGACCGAAACCTCTAAAGACTGATAAGGAGCGAGTTGTTTGCTATCAATCGCTGGCTGTTCTTCTGTTTTAATTAATGTAGAGACAATACTTAATGTTTCTCCTTTGGGGTAGTAATCCTGTATTCTAGTTCCTACTTTTAAGGGGGTAGTTTTTTTCTTATTTTTTAAAGTAGGAGTGTAAGATGTATCTGTTCCTAACATCGTAAGGGTGAATGACTTGGATTCTACTTTCTTAAACATACGCTTGCCGCTTATTAATTCATAGTAGCGAACTATAATTCATGTTGGGTAATAATGGAATATCCATACCCCTCAAATTTGTTAATAAATGACCCAAACTGATGTTATTTTGCAATAATATGGCTTTTATCAAATATCGGACACGTATAACTTGCACTGTGTTGTTGCATTAGCGATAATTTCTCTTTTTTTGTCTGTGAGGAGATTTGTTTTGAGTGATTTTATAAAGGAGTCACAGGCTCAAACACAAGCATGTGTTATTTGGATGCATGGTTTAGGCGCTGATGCTTCCGATATGATGGGTTTAGTCGATCAATTAACTATCGCAGATCTCGCGGTACGTCATGTATTTATTAATGCCCCCCAGCGTCCAGTGACTTTAAATGCTGGCATGGTCATGCCTGCTTGGTATGATATTATGGGCATGAAACTAATTGATAGAGAAGATAAAGAAGGAATTGAACAATCCGAGTTGCTGATTCGTAAGGTCATGGATGAGCAATTAAATGAAGGTTTAGAGTACAATCAGATCTTTTTAGCAGGGTTTTCACAAGGAGGAGCAATGGCATTGCATACCGCTCTTCATACCACAGCTCGCTTGGCGGGGGTTGTAGCTTTATCTGCTTACTTACCTTTAGCGGCGCATACCAGACCTAAGTTGGATAAGAGTACCCCTTTTTTTATGGGAGCAGGACAATTTGATCCGTTGGTTTTGCCTCAATGGACTGAATCGAGTAAAGATTGGTTATTGGGTAAAGGATATGAACACCTATCTTATTATAAATATCCTATGGAACATTCAATTTGTTTCGAGGAGATTAAAGACTTAAGTCTTTGGTTTAGAAATAAAATTCGGGGAGAAGCATAATGCCCATAGTGAAAAAGTCACGTACGGTTAATTATACCTGTGAGCAAATGTTTTCGTTGGTGAATGAAGTAGAGCGATATGCGGAATTTTTACCTTACTGCGCAGAAAGTTTAGTACATCATCGCGATGAAGATGAAGTGCAGGCCACTTTAGTGATTGGTGCTGCTGGTATGAGTAAATCATTTACCACACGTAATATGCTACAAGTTAACAAAATGATAGAAATTCGTCTTGTTGATGGTCCATTCAGTCATTTAGAGGGTTTTTGGCGCTTTGATGAAGTCGAAGAAGGATGCAAAATCTCTTTTGACCTGGAATTTGAATTTGCAGGGCGTATGTTTTCGATGCTTCTTGGCCCGGTATTTGAGCAAGTCACCGATAAGATGGTCGACTCATTTTGTGAGCGAGCCAAGGAAATTTATGGTCAAAGTTGAGTTGGTTTATGTGGCTATTGACAAGACGGTACAGCATCGGGTTTTAGAGCTCGAACCAGGAGCAACAGTTCTTGATGCGCTTAATGTGTCAGGAATATATGAAGACTATCCGGAGACGCAAGGCATGTCTGTTGGAATTTATGCAAAACAGGTTTCTTTAGAACAGGTGTTGCAAGAGGGAGATAGGATCGAGATATACCGACCTTTGGTTCTCGATCCAAAAGAGAAACGCCGTCAAAAGGCCATCCGCGCTCGCTAATCTTCATCCTATGTAGTCTAGCGCCCGCCTTGAATTTTGGAAATTGTTGCTAGGAATCCTGGGTTTCGCTACGCTACACCCAGGTTACAAATTAGAAATTAGGAATCTTGCTTATTCTTGATTAATGTCCGGTTGATTAAGTGACGCTACCCCCGGTTTTAGTTTACCCCGTTCGATACGTGCGAGAACTCCATTTTGGAAGTATAAGCTGACTGTGGACATAGTCGTATATCCTCGGCCTCTACGCCAAGTGTATGCATAATCCCATCGGTTTTCATTAAACGTAGGACTTAACAAACTGGTTCCCATTAATATAGCAACATCATTTTTACTCATTCCGATTTTGAGTCGGTCGATTTTCGATTTGGGTAATAAATTTCCTTGTTGTACTACTCGTCGGGACAGATCAAATGATGAGCATTGAGTAAGGGTTAAGGTACACACAATTCCTAATAGAAAAATTATTATTCTCATTTTTTTTGCCTATCGTGAAAAATTTCGCCATAATAACACGTCATTTACTGAAAGACACCTTTAACCTAGAAAAGCAGTTGTAACCCTTACTGTACAAGCGAAAAGGACCCATCTGCGGAAATTTTTTCAGGTTAGAAGTAGACAAGTTCGTTACTGCAAAGGAGCATTGATGGAAGAGAGTAAACAGCTAAAAAATGCTGGATTGAAGATTACTTTGCCTCGTTTAAAAGTATTACAAATATTGGAACAGTCTCCTAACCATCATTTAAGCGCGGAAGGTGTTTATAAAGCATTATTAGAGACAGGCGAAGATGTGGGGCTTGCTACGGTTTATCGAGTACTAACGCAATTCGAGACTGCAGGATTGGTGAATCGGCATAATTTTGAGGGAGGGCACTCTGTATTTGAATTAAGCCAGGGAGCGCATCATGATCACCTGGTTTGCATCAAATGTGGTTGTGTTGAGGAGTTTGTTGACGAGGTCATTGAACAAAGACAGAAAACTATCGCCGAACGCGCCAATTTTCACATGACCGATCACGCTTTGAATATTTATGGAATTTGTCCCCGTTGCCATAAAGATCAATGAACGCAATAGGTAGCTTTAATTTTCTTTTTTTCCCAAAAGGAAATAAGTCTTTATTTTGCCAATCCCTTTCATTTCCAGAGTTCCTCGGGGTTCAATAAGGAATTCATCTTGAAGCATAAAAGCCATTTTTTCTGAGATGTGGATTTTATTAGGAAGGGATGTTTCTTCTAGACGACTGGCTAAGTTGACTACATTACCCCATATATCATAAACAAATTTTTTATGGCCGATGATTCCTGCGATTACAGTACCATAGGTCATTCCAATCCGAAATTGAAGTTTCATGTGGTGTTCTTGATTAAACCTCATCATTCGTTCCAGAATGGCCAAAGCATAATTTGCAATATTAATGGCATGTCGAGTGGTTTGTTCAGGGACTCCTGATACAGCCATATAATTATCACCAATGGTTTTAACTTTTTCTACATAATATTGCTCTGTGAGTTTATCAAGCTCTGCAAACAAGCGATTGAGAATATTTACCGTTTGTTTTGCTCCTAATTCCTCCGTTAATTGTGAGAAATTAATAATATCTGCAAACATCACGCTTGCTTGGGAAAATTCATCTGCAATATCTTCCTCTCCTTTTTTCAAGCGTGCAGCGATTGCTTCTGGCAAAATATTCAAGAGTAATAAATCATTTTCCTCATTTACTCTTGATAAAGTCTTTAATGCATGAATAATAAAAAAGAGCATAAGTATTGTTGACAAAAAAGAGAGCGCAAGAGCCAGGGCAATAATTTTAGACATTTTGAGATCAATTTTTTCATTCGTTAAAAATGTGCGAGTATCTACGAGTTTAAAAAATTCTTGTAAGGGTTTTACCACTTGTAATTTGGCGCTCATATAATCGTCCCCAAAAACCATTTGCTGCGCTAATTGAGGATTTGGTTTGCCAATAATGGTGTAATTTCCTGATTTATCAGGATATTTACCCTCAAATAAATTCATAGCTTTGATTTCAGTTTCGGAGAGTTTATTACTTTGGTTTTCTGCTTTGGCCAATAAGGAAAATTCTTTGAGCGTAAAATGATGCTCCAACATCATTGAGGATAACGATTTTGCTGGACCATACGATTGGGGCTGTTTGTTATTAATAACTAAATCCCAATACAATTCGTCATAATTTAAAGGGAGAGGGGAAGTTCCATTACGTATCGCTAAAATTTCATTATAGTAATTACGATATTTCTTCTCGCCGGTTACTACATAAAGGCGGGCCATCTCAGTTAAATCATCAGAGCTTTGTCGAAGCTTATTCGCTAATACATACAATTGATAACGCTCATTGCCATCAATAACCTCTTGAACTGCAATGTGTTTTAACAGAAATAAACACATGATAAGGCTCATTACAGTGAGCGCTAAGAAGAAGAAAAAATAGTGTAAAAGACGTGTGTTTTTAAGATGAAGCTTTCTGAGCACCTTTAACTCTTTTTTTCTATTCACTTACATTCAAGAATAGCTTATTTATATAATAAAGGAGGCATTTCTAATAACTTATTTTAAATGCTATTCTTTATAGAAGAGAGGTCTGTTTTATTAGGGAATTCTTAGGACGAGTCAGACTTGATCCTTAAATTGTTCAAGGATTATTAATGAAATTGTTATTTTTAGGAGCCGGTAGCGGTATAGGAACGGATTTCGGAAATTTTCAATCAAATATGCTACTTCTAACAGATAGTGGGAAAAAACTCCTGATAGATTGTGGTACAGATATTCGTTTTTCTTTAACAAAAGCAGGATACCAATCTCAAGATATTGATGCACTGTATATAAGCCATTTACATGCCGATCACATAGGTGGAATTGAATGGTTCGCCTTTCAACGAAAATTTGCTTCCTCCCCCAAGGGAATGCCTCATTTAATTATTCATGAACAATTAGTAGATCTATTATGGAATAGCAGTCTAAGTGGTGGGTTGAAAACCCTTGATGATAAAGAAGCAACTTTGAGCGATTATTTTGCAGTCCAAGCGGTTCGTACTGGTCACCCTTTTAATTGGGAAGGCTTGGCACTCAACCCAGTACAAACACTCCATATTTATTCCAATAAAGAATTAATGCCAAGCTATGGTTTGAGTATTAGTTATAAAGGAAAAGAATATTTTATTACTACAGATGCACGATTTACCCCAGAACGTTTCGACCCCTATTATCGTGAGGCAACTCTAATTTTTCATGATTGTGAAACCTTGGAAACCCCAAGCGGAGTACATGCTCATTTTAAGCAGCTTGTTACTTTAGATCCTGAAATTAAAGCCAAAAGTTGGTTATATCATTACAATGATGGCCCTCTACCTGATGCACAAGCTCATGGTTTTTTAGGGTTTATCCGTTGTGGTCAGGAATTTGATTTTAGTTAAACAAGTAATAACTCATTTAATAAGTTCAATTTAAACAATCCCCTACCCAAACTTTAGATATCTAATTTGTCAATATATGAATTAAATCACCTGATACCTAATCCCGTAATAAAACTTGAGTTTATTCTTAAAATTTAATGGATTTCATTGATATAATGGTTCACTTTTCGAATCGTTAATATGGATGTTTATGTGGATTGTATGGATTGCACTTTCGCGACCTTACACGTTTATTGTAATGGCTCTAATGCTTCTTATTATTGGGCCTCTAGCGATAATGCGTACGCCTACAGATATTTTTCCTGACATTAATATTCCGGTTGTGAGCGTTGTATGGAATTACGCAGGCTTGCCTCCTGATGAAATGGGGAATCGTATTGCGAGTGTCTTTGAGCGAGCAGTTACTACCACAGTGAATGATATTGAACACATTGAATCTTCGTCGTTGATTGGTGTTAGTGTGATCAAATTATTCTTTCAACCCAATGTAAATGTTGACTTGGCTTTAAGCCAAGTCACAGCAATTGCACAAACGATGCTCCGTAGTTTACCACCAGGAACTTTACCTCCATTAGTATTAAGCTATAAAGCTTCAACAGTTCCTGTTTTACAACTGGTATTATCGAGTGCAACTATCCCAGAACAAAAATTAAATGATTTGGCCAATAACTTTCTTCGTACTCAACTAGCAACCGTACAAGGAGCTGCACTGCCGTATCCCTATGGAGGCAAAATACGTCAAATCCAGGTCGATTTAGATCTGCAAGCAATGCAAACCTATGGTATTTCTGCACAAGAAATTAATAATGCAATTCTTTCCCAAAACCTCATTATCCCCGCAGGTACCCAAAAAATAGGAGAGTATGAATATATTGTTAAGTTGAATGGTAGCCCCCGTTCAGCAGTTGAATTAAATGATGTGCCCGTTAAATCCACTCCTGGACGAGTTTTATACATCCGTGATGTAGCTCATGTGCGTGATGGATTTGCCCCACAAACTAATATCGTACGAGTGGATGGGAAAAGGGCGGTTATGATGTCAATCCAAAAAACCGGTAATGCTTCTACTTTAGATATTGTGAATCGGGTTAAAGATTTATTACCAAAAGTTAAGAACATGCTTCCGGAAGGGCTTAACTTGTCCAAATTTGCGGATCAATCAATCTTTGTTACCGCGGCGATTCGTGGGGTTATTACGGAGGGGGTGATTGCAGCTGCACTAACTGGACTTATGATTTTACTTTTTCTTGGGAGTTTACGGAGTACGCTTATAATTACTTTGTCCATTCCTTTATCTATCATTGCATCGATTACTATCCTTTCTGCTTTGGGAGAGACAATCAATATTATGACCTTAGGTGGTTTGGCACTGGCGGTGGGTATTTTAGTTGACGATGCTACGGTTGCTATTGAAAACATTAACTGGAATTTGGAGCAGGGTAAAGAAGTGGAACAAGCAATTCTTGATGGCGCGAAACAGATTGCGATACCTGCGTTGGTATCAACCTTATGTATTTGTATCGTGTTTGTTCCTATGTTTTATTTGGGAGGCGTTGCCCAATATCTATTTGTTCCTTTAGCTGAAGCAGTAATTTTTGCCATGCTCATGTCTTATATTTTATCCCGTACACTGGTTGCTACTTTGGCAAAATACTGGTTGCATAAACACGAATTGATAGGTGAAGAGCAAGATAAAGGACGTTTTGCGCGCTTACACCAATCTTTTGAAGAACAATTTGCACGATTGCGCGCCCAATATTTCAAATCATTATCTTGGGTATTGAACAATGCTAAAGTTTTTATTTTTTATTTTTTAGGTTTTGTTGCCCTTTCAATTGTATTGCTGTGGCCATGGTTGGGTTCGAATTTCTTTCCTGATGTCGACGCGGGACAAATTAAATTACATATTAGTGCTCCAACGGGAACTAGGGTAGAGGAGACAGCACGAATTGTCGATAACATTGATACCGTAATTCGAAAGGTAATACCGCCCAAGGATCTTGGCAGTATTGTTGATAATATTGGTTTACCTGTGAGTGGTATTAATTTATCGTACAGTAATTCAGCAACGAATGGCCCAGAAGATGCGGATATTTTAATCTCCCTGAAGGATGGACATCGACCTAGTTCAGAGTACGTTCATCAATTAAGATCGGTTTTAAGAGACCATTTTCCAGCAGTGACGTTCGCTTTTTTACCGGCGGATATTGTAAACCAAATTATCAATTTTGGTTTGCCATCACCAATTAATATCCAGGTCATTGGCTTAAAAAAAGAGGCCAATGCTCGGCATGCCAATAACTTGATGAATCAGTTAAAGCGAGTTCCCGGTCTCACTGATGTGCGAATAAGACAATCTAATAATTATCCTGAGTTTTTTGTGAAGGTTGATCGGAGTTTGGCCAATGAACTTGGATTTACTCAACTCAATATCGCTTCCGATTTATTAGTGACCTTATCAGGTAGTTTTCAAACGACACCCACATTTTGGTTGGATCCTAAAAACGGAGTTTCTTATCCGATTGTTACGCAAGCCCCCCAATATGTCATGACTTCATTAAATGATTTGCTTAATATCCCGATTGGCAGTTTAACTCTGCCCAGTCGGCTGCAAATTTTAGGTTCTTTTGCCAAATTGAAACGTACTTGGACCTCTGTTGTTGAGTCGCATTATAATGTTCAGCCAGTGATTGATATTTTTGCTTCAATCCAAGATAGAGATTTAGGATCAATAACTAAAGACATTCAGAAAATTATTCATGATACGCAAGACGAACTGCCGAGAGGATCTTCGGTAGCGATTCGTGGCCAGATTGATACTAAGGAGCATGCATTTAATGGTTTGTATTGGGGTTTAGCTTTTTCGATTTTGTTGGTTTATTTGTTGATTGTTATTAACTTTCAATCATGGGTTGATCCTTTTATTATTATTACTGCCTTGCCTGCTGCGATTGCAGGAATTGCTTGGATGTTATTCATCACTCATACCGCTTTGAGTGTGCCTGCACTAACAGGAGCCATTATGTGTATGGGGGTGGCAACAGCAAATAGTATCCTTATTATTAGTTTTGCCCGCGATCATCTTGCCACTGAAAATGATCCCATGAAGGCAGCACTTGAGGCAGGACAGACGCGTTTACGGCCTGTAATGATGACTGCATTGGCGATGATTATTGGTATGTTTCCCATGGCTTTGGGCTTGGGAGATGGAGGGGAGCAGAATGCTCCACTAGGACGGGCCGTAATTGGGGGGTTGTCTTTTGCAACGATGGCTACTCTCTTTTTTGTTCCCTCGGTTTTTTATGTGATTCACGAACGCAAGTTGAAGAAAAAGCAAAGGAAGGATCATGCTTAAATCCATTCGATCATATGTACAGGACCATAAACACAGAAGGCTTATTATTGCAATAACCGTTTTTTTATTCATCCTTTCAGTGATAATAGTTTTACGTATTTATGCAGCAATTCATTTACGTAATGAGACTCTTGCGGATGCGGTTCCTGTAGTACGAGTGATGACAGCCCAACAAGAAAAGGGGGTTGATAAAATTATTTTACCCGGTAATGTTCAAGCTTGGCACGAGTCACCTATTTATGCACGAACTAATGGTTATATAAAAAAATGGTATGTAGATATTGGCAGTCACGTTAAAAAAGGTGATTTGCTTGCGGTCATTGAAACACCAGAGGTTGATGCGCAGGAACGTCAAGCGAGGGCCGATTTGAAGACTGCAATAGCAAACAATCAATTGGCCCAGATTACAGCAAAACGTTGGCTTCATTTAGTAAAAACAGAATCTGTATCTCAACAAGAGACTGATGAAAAAGTAAGTACAGCTGCGGCCTTAGAGGCTGCGATGTTTGCTGCTAAAGCTAATTTGCAACGATTACAAGAATTAGTCGGTTTTGAACGTGTAATCGCTCCTTTTGATGGGGTTATCACGGATCGTGCTACCGATATTGGTGATTTAATTAACGCTGGGAGCAGTTCAACAGCGAAACCTCTATTTCGTATTGCCCAAACAAGTCCATTGAGAATTTATGTCAAAATTCCTCAGTATTACTCTTCACGAATTAAACCTAATATGACGGTAGATCTCCATTTTGCAGAGCACCCGAAGCAAGTCTTTTCCGCCAAATTGTTTGAAACAGCGCAAGCCATTGATCCTAATACGCGTACTTTGCTTGCTCAATTTATTTCACCCAATAAAAATAAGGAATTATTGCCAGGTGGGTATACTGAAGTTTGGTTTACTTTAGATATTCCTCCGAAAACGGTGATCCTTCCTGTCAATACTTTGCTGTTTCAGGCTCAAGGATTACAAGTTGCGACTTTGAATAAAGATAATAAAATTGTCTTAAAATCAGTTACGCTTCGACGAGATTTCGGCGCAACAGTTGAAATTGCTACAGGAGTATTGCCAGGTGATCGAGTTGTGCTTAATCCTCCTGATGCCATTAGGAATGGTGAATCTGTGCGAGTTGTTTCATGAAAAAATTGTTTGGTGCTGGTGCACTTATTTTTGCATTAATGGGTTGTTCTTTCGCTCCAACATACCATCGCCCCATGATGCCTATGCCTGAACATTTTAAGGAGCCAGGAAAATGGGTTGAAATTAAATCGACACCTCAAATTGTATCTCCCGAGGCTTGGTGGCAAGCCTTTAATGATCCTGTTTTAAATAATTTAGAAAGCCAACTGAATGTAGCCAACCAGAATTTAAAATTGGCTTATGCTCACTTTCAAGAAGCAATTTCATTGGTCCAAGTAGCGAGGTCATATTTTTTCCCCACTCTCCAGGGATTATTCAATGCGGATCGCCAGCAAAATTCACGAACGGTAGCGAATCCAGTATCTACTCCTGTATTTAACCAATTTTTAGTTGGGGGGTTCCTTTCTTATGAGCTTGACGCATGGGGTAGTGTTCGTAATTCGGTCATTGCAAGTGAACGTAATGCCACGGCAAGTGCGGCTGATGCCGCTTCTGTTCGTTTGAGTTTACAAGCAGAACTTGCGAATAATTATTTTGCGTTAAGAGGGAGTGATGAGGCACAGCGTATCTTGGATACTACCGTTATTGCATATCAAAAAGCTCTTTATTTAACAAAAAATCGTTATCGAGGTGGTGCTGCACCCATACCCGATGTGGATGAAGCAGAAACCCAACTTGAAAATGCAAAAACCATGGCAGCAGACATGCGATTACAGCGAGCTCAACTTGAACATGCCATCGCAGTATTGATTGGGGAAATACCTAGTAATTTTTCTTTACCACCAGCTCCATCCCCTAAGATTTTTTTGGAAATTGCTCCTAATGTCCCTTCAACCCTTCTAGAGAGAAGACCTGATATTGTTGCTGCTGAAGCACGAGTCCAAGCGGCAAATGCAAAAATTGGTGTTGCCCGAGCTGCTTTTTTCCCAGTGATTGACCTAACTGGTAGTATGGGTTTCCAAAGCAAAAGTCTTGCGAATCTCATTTCAAAACCTAGTCTTTTTTGGTCCTTGGGGCCGTTGAGTTTATTGACTTTAACGCAGCCTGTAGCACAAGTAACCATTTTTGATGGGGGTCGATTACGCGGGTTATTAAATCAAGCCAAAGCCCAGTATTTTGAGACAGTTGCTACTTATCGGCAAACTGTGTTAACTGCATTCCAAGAAGTGGAAGATAATCTGATTGCGATTCACCAGCTCGATCAGGAATATCGAAGTCAAAAAGTCGCAGCTCGTGCAGCAAAACGTGCTTGGGATCAAGAAGTATACCGATACAAAGGAGGGTTGGTTACGTTCCTGCAAGTTGTGGTCGCTGAAAATACTGCACTACAATCAAAACTTGCATTAGTTAATATCCACACTCGCCGTCAAATTGCAAGTATTCAGTTGATTAAAGCCTTAGGCGGTGGTTGGTCTATAGATATGGGCAAGAAAAAATAAGATAGAACGGTATGAAACAATTGGTATATTGAAACTGGAAGGAAAGAGCCCACAGACTTAGATAACTTTAAGCTCTTCCCTTATTTCTTCATCACAAGAATAATAATTAATCCAGATTAATTGTATATGAGTAACTGCCCATGCCATCGTATACAGTATCAATATAGCGAATTCCATTACAAGAAGCACTAACAACTGGATGATTCATTAATGGACCGTCTTTAATATCAAGAACACACCAATTATCTGAGTCATACGCAACAGTAACATGAGCATAACCAGAACGACAGGCAAAGCCGTCTAAAATCTCAAAACTACGTGGTCCAATTATATGAAGCATCACATCTGCATCATTAAACCCGCTAACCACATAGATACCAGGATGGGACGTATCGCTTAAACGGAAATAATCTTTATATCCACACCAAGATTTATCTGCATGAGCATTCATCATCATTAAGCTGGTTGTTGCCAGTAGAATCCATTTTTTCATTTCAGAACACCTTTTTTATTATTTATTATTTAGAGCCGAGGGCGATTATAGGGAAGTATTGGCTCAAAAACAATCACTCTGCTGCAATCCTTACGCAGGAGCGTAAATAGGTTGGCTGAGCAAGACAAATCATGCCAGAAGGGAGTATTAAACTCCAGGCGCAGTCTGAAGCAAGGATAAAGCCTTGCTTGATGATCGTACCATAGAGAACCCCGAATGCTTAGAGTCCCAGATATTTCCAATGAATTAACTGATCGAGTGATTGTTGTACTAAAGGATATAAGCAGTTATCTGTTCCACCTAATAGTTTTAATGCAATGCCTCTCTATGATTCCATAAAGTGACACAGATGGAGGTGCCGACTACTACCGAAAATTCGCAAAAGTTGACACGCTAGCTGATCGGAGGGAGAACATTCAAAATGAGAGCAATTAATGGAGTAAAATCACAATTTATATCTTTTCACTGGCAAAGAATCAAATACTGCATCAATATTTTTAAAAAAAACATTAAGGATATTATCAGTTAAAAATCATTGATTAATTTCTAAGTTCTAAAAATATGGTCTAAAATAATAAACAGAAGAAATCATATTAAAAATAAAAATAGGGGAAAAAAGATGAACATTCTGAAAAAAATAATGATAATTGGCGTTTGTCTTGCAACACTTGGAGCATTAAGTTCTTGTGGTACTGTTCATGGTTTTGGCAAAGACGTATCCCATGTGGGTAAAGATATTCAAAGAGCAGCACGATAATTTCTTTCGACTCCCCCTAGGGGGAGTTCTACCTGTTTAAAAAACATCATTTTACGGAGTAAATTCTGAAGTTTAATCCTTCGAGAACTTTTTCTATGAGGCGTTATAGAAAGGATACGATTTCAGGTAGTGCTTGGATTCTACGGTTTTTCGAACCAAGCTCTTTTTTTATAAACGGCTGCCATTGCCATTTAGGAATATCATAATTTTGCGAATGAAATAGTTCATTTAGATGACGGATTAATGCCTCCTTATCGGATAAATCAGGGGTGATTTGAATTGTAAATTGATCTAAAGCTTGTTGTTGGATGGTGTAATCTTCGAAATCAAAAGCAAAAGATGCCATTTTCTGGCGGATGATATCGGCAAAGAGGGGGAATACTTTATCATTCTGGGTAGCATAACAAATATCACCTTCTCGGCCTTCAATACTTGCTAACCGGGTGAATACACCATTTGATTGCTCTTCAATAAGTACGTCATCTAAACGATAGCGAATAATGGGTTGAGTGGTTCGCATTAAATCCGTAATTACCGGTACAAAGCGTTTTTCATCCAGCCATTCTTTTTCAATAATTAAATATTCTTCATTCATCAATAAATGATTACTGTTTTTGTCACTAATGGCCAAAAATCCTTCGGTGCATTGATAGACTTGCGAGACCTGGCAATTAAAAGCACTACTGATAAGTGCTTCATCACGTTGTTCCAAAACTTCAGCTACAGCAAATATTTTTTCAGGGGTAATGGATAAATGTTGTTTTTCCTTTACTAAAGCCAGTAATACGGAGCTGGGTGCTGATACAATGGTAGGTTGTATTTCATTTAGACGATCGATATGAGTTTCGAAATTTTCGAGTAAATCAAAAAAATGAAATTGAATCTTTTTGCTCTTGCTGAGGGTAGTATAGAGTTTACTATTTGCCCTAAGAAAAAAAGCAATGCGCTCCTTTCTTTTTAAGCCATGAGGCAAGGCTTTAGCCAATAGAATACCCGCCCAGGCATCCCTCTCTTTTTTATCGACAAGAAATAAACCGCGATTTCCTGAAGTCCCAGAAGAAAGTCCAACGGCAACCCCATTGATTAAGAGAGAAAAATCCCGAGTACTTTCTGCGTTTAAAGCCAATGCCAATGCTTGGTTTTTCTTTATATTCCTCGTATTTATTTCATCAAAATGTTCCATCATTATTTTTTTATTAATGATGGGCCATTCATTAAAAGGTTTATCCAAATAGGGTTGATAAAAAGGAGATTTATATAAGGTTGTTTTAATGAGCTTTTTGAATTGCTTTTGCTGATAAGCCAACAGTTGGGCTCGTGATTTAAATCGCTTTCGCAGAGAGTGGGTTTTAAAATAATAATATAAAAGCCTGAGTATCATGTTAGATTCCCTGCAAGGCGCTCGCGTAGGTGCGGACAATGAGAGGGAATTATATCCATTCTATTATTATTTTTAAAAAGTTGGTGTAATTTATGGATGGTTTGTTGATATGCTTCCTTATTATCGTGGATTAAATAAGTAAGATTACTTGGAAAAATCAATTCTTTAAAGGTTTCTTGATGCCAACAACTGTCTGCAATAAAAAAAGTTTCCTGCGTTGCTTTAAGGTATAAACCTATTTGTCCCTTAGCGTGTCCGGGTAAGGGGATGGCAATGAGCTGTTCATCATTAAAGAGATCAAATCCAGTTGTAAAGGGTAATAAGCCAGGATGCAGCTCGACCTCGTCTTTTAATAAAACCAGACGTTCATAAAAGTCTTTAGGGAGTAATCCAGGTAAGAATCCCTGTATTAATGCTTTTATCCCTTTTTTATGATGGATATCGTTTATTGCATCAGGATGACAGAAAAATTGTGCATTTGGAAAATCTATTAACCCACCAATATGGTCTGCATGGAAATGTGAGATCACAATCCCTTTAATCTCTGAAGCATTAATATTATTTTCCGCTAATTGCTCCTTAAGTGATTTTTTTAATCGTACTGGCGTTAAATGTCTGTAAAGGGAAAAAGGAAATTTTTGGGTTAATTTGTAAAATCGGTCGCTGTACCCCGTATCGAATAAAATATACCCTTGTGTTGGATGTTTGATTAGAGCACATAAGGCAGGGTATTCCTTAAGTTTCCAAGGAGCATTCTTTAAGGTCATTCGCGCACAATGTTTGCAAAAACCAACTTCAAATAATTGATACTCTATCATAATCTTTGATACCACTCTGTAAAACGTTCAATTCCTTGATTAATGGTAATCTTTGATTGATAACCTAAATCCTTTTGGGCCGCTTCAATATTTAATGTTTGTCCCATACATAAAACAGCTGCACTGTATCGAGTTAAACGTGGTTCTTTTTGAATAAAGGGTAAACTATAGAGTTGTTCCATACATGTAGCATATATTTTTGCAATAGGGTAAGGGATAAATTTGGGTATAAATGGCTTTTGTAAAGCTCTAAAAAGTTCCGATAAAATAGTTATTAACGTTCGCGGTTCATTATTAGTTATATTGTATTTGTTACCGCAAAATTGCTGCTTTGCTTGTGCAGCTAAAATCAAACTCTCCACCACATTTTCAACATAAGTAATGTCAATCACATTGGTTCCCTTTCCAATAATAGGCAGGATCCCTTTTTTTTCGTTTTGAAGGATACGCGGTAAAATGGAACGATCATAAGGACCAAAAATTGCACGTGGACGTATCGTAATCACATTAAGCCTTTTTTCTTGAAAGGCCTTATCTATGAGCGCTTCAGCTAGTAATTTGGTTTGTATATAATAATTGGCTGGTTTTGTAGGTAAGGGTGCATCTTCTTTAATATCATGTTGTTCTGTGAAATTAAAATAAATACTGGGCGATGAAACATGAACTAACCGTGTATTTGGGGACGTTGCTTCAATTATATGTTGCGTGCCTAACACATTGGCATTATAAAAATCTTTGTAACGACCCCAGGGACTAGAAAGAGCCGCACAATGAAAAATACTGCGAGCATTTTGAGTTATTTTTTTTAACTTTTCTCGATTAAGCAAATCGACCGTTATAAATTGGGCACCAGATTGCGCAATGATTTTGCCAAGCCGCTCATTGCGTCCTAAGGCAATTACCTCATGCCCATCTTGAATCAATCGTTGAGTCAAATTCAACCCTAGACAGCCCGTTGCTCCTGTCACAACACAAACCATATTAGTACTCCAAGATGATCCCGCCAGCTGCTAGGCCTGCTCCAGTCCCCATTAGTAACACTAATTGCCCACGCTGTAACTTTTTGCTATGTATTAAAGAATATAGTGCAGTTGGTATGGATGCTGCAATTTGATTTCCATGATACGGATAAATAGAAACGAATTTTTCAGGGGGAATGTGTAATCTTTTCTGCACGTGATGCATCGCGAGCAGACTTGCCTGGTGCGGGACAAACCAATTAATATCATTCATATTAAGATTGGTTTTTCTAAAAAGATTTTCCATGAGATTTTCTAATAATTTGGAAGCTAATTTAAATACTTTTTTACCTTCCATATAAAATAGACTTTGTTCGATATGCTGGAGGGGATTTTTAGCAGGTAAACGCGTTCCCCCGGCCTCTAATTGACAAAACGTAGAACCAATACTATGCGTTTCAAGATGTGATGAGAGGATTCGATTAGTTCCATTGCTTTTTTCAAGAACACAGGCAGCGGCGCCATCACCGAAAATGGTACAGGTTTCCATATCTTGCCAATTCAACCCTGCCGAAGCAATATCACTAGAAATAATTAGAATACGTTTGTATCGATCCCCCTCGATTAAATACGATGCGATATCAAGAGCACTAATAAAACTTAAACACGTACTATTTACATCAAAACAGGCTGTTCCTGATTGCTCTAATCCCAATTGTTTTTGGATTAATGCTGCAGTACAAGGAATTGCTTGTTCACCTACGCCGCAGGCACTGATGATGGCATCAATATCGGTTAATGGAATATTTGCTTGCTCGATGGCAATTAATGCTGCTTGTGCTCCCATATAAGAAGTTGTCTCATCCGGTGAAGCAAAGTACCGCGAAATTAGCCCCGATTTTTTTTGTACACTACCTGGGGGTAAATTAAGTTGTACATCTAATTCTGTGGAAAGAACTTTGTTTCTGGGTAAATAACATCCCATCCCTGTGATTTTTACAGCAGGCATATTTTAATTCCTTCATTACTCCACTTATAGGATTTTGAAAAGAGACCAATAAAGTGGCTCACATTATACGTTGTGATTATTTTTTATTCAAATAAATTAGCAATTCTATTCACTAAAACTGTCAACCCACTCGGATCCATGATAAATTAATCAATATTCATTGGATGCTTGGCAAAGGATTGTGGTTAGTGTTTGATTTGAGACGACATATAAAAGTTTTTATACTGATTTCATTAAGTACAGTATTGCAAACTTCTTGTATGGTTGGTCCTAATTTTCATACACCAAAACCACCAAAGGTCCAAAAATATACCGAAAAGCCCTTACCCCAAAAAACTGTAAGTACTTCTGGTGCAGGGGGCCAAGCACAAACATTTCTTACCAATAAAGATATTCCTATTCTATGGTGGGAACTTTACCATTCACCTGAGATTAATCAATTAATTCATATGGGACTAACGAATAGTCCCAATTTAGCTTCTGCTTCAGCAGCTTTGCGGGAAGCCCAGGAAAATCTTAAAGTTCAAATTGGCAATTCAATGTGGCCCTCAATAGATGCATCTCAGATGGTACAAAGGCAGCGATATTCGGGGGTGCAAATTGGTATTCCAGGTGACAGTCTTACGTTTAATCTGGTTTATACTTCATTTAATTTATCCTACACCCTAGATGTTTTTGGGGGGGCCCGTCGTCAAATTGAAGCATTAAAAGCTCAGGTTGATTACCAGCAATTTCAAGTAATTGCTACTTATTTGACCCTGACTTCTAATATCGTTACCACTGCAGTAGCAGTTGCATCCTACCAAGCACAAATTGAAGCAACAGTTGATTTGATCAAAGCAGAACAGGGGCTTCTTAATGTTTTAAATAACCAGTATCGTTTAGGTGCTGTTTCCAGAGAAAATGTATTGACCCAAGAAACATTACTGGAACAAACAAAAGCAACTTTGCCCCCACTCCAAAAAAGCTTATCCCAGGCCAAACATGCTTTATCTACGCTCGTAGGCACTTTCCCAGAGGTTCCTTTACCCATGGTTCGGTTGGACCGTTTAAAATTACCTACAGAGTTGCCTGTAAGCTTGCCTTCAAATCTTGTTCGTCAGCGTCCTGATGTGCGTGCCTCTGAAGCATTACTTCATCAAGCTTGTGCTCAAATTGGAGTGGCAACAGCCAATCTATTCCCGCAATTTACCATTAGCGCTAATGAGGGATGGCTTAATACCTCATTTTCACGTCTTTTTACTAAAAAAAATGAGGTCTGGGCTCTAACGGGCCAGGTAATGCAACCCCTGTTTCATGGTGGCGCTTTATGGGCGCAACGACGTTCCGCAATCGCTGCGTATCAACAAACGGCAGCTCAATACAAACAAACGATATTGCAAGCTTTTCAAAATGTAGCAGATGTTTTAAGAGGGATAGAAACTGATGCGCGTACTTTGCAAGCACAGATAAGGGCTGAAAATGCAGCGCGCGCTGCATTAAATCTTACTATAAAACAATATCGTTTAGGTGGCGTTAGTTACATTAATTTATTAAACGCACAACAGCAGTACCAACAGACGCGGATTAGTCGTATTCAAGCCCAGGCTGTGCGTTATAGTGATACAGCCGCCTTATTCCAGGCCTTAGGTGGTGGCTGGTGGCATAAACCTTGGTGTGTCAAAGAGTGTCTATGATGAAAGAAATTTTTTTGAAAAAACAAATGATCATTATGTTGATTTCCTTGGGGGTTCTTTTTGGACTGATTTTTGGCTGGAAGGCGTTTGGTAATTACATGAGAAACCAATTTTTTCTGCAAATGAAATCCCCTCCAGTTACAGTGTCTACGATGAAAGTTGAGCCTTCATTGTGGCAGCCCGCCTTGAAGGCAGTAGGAAGTATACGAGCTCGTCTTGGTGTGAATGTCACTACAGAACTTGCAGGTATGGTACAAACGATTTATTTCACTCCAGGGTCAACGGTCAAAGAAGGCACAGTTTTGGTACAATTGAATGCGGGTACTGAACTGGGACTATTGCACTCATTACAGGCACAAGTTGAATTGGCAAAAATTACCTATAAACGCGATAAGGCCCAATATATGGTGCATGCAGTAAGTAAACAAACCGTAGATGCTGACGAGTGGAATCTGAAGAATTTACAGGCTCAAGTTGCACAACAAACCGCTACAGTAGAAAAAAAGACAATACGTGCTCCTTTTTCTGGTCAATTAGGTATTAATAACATTAACCCAGGACAGTATCTTAATGTAGGGGATGCTGTGACTACACTACAGTCCTTAGATCCAATTTATGTGGATTTTTATTTACCCCAACAAGTCTTAGGGAAATTAGAATTTGGACAAACAGTCAAAGTGGTGACTGATACATTTCCGGATAAAATTTTTCAAGGAAAAATTACTACCATCGAGCCTATTGTAGATAGTGCTACGCGGAATGTTCGAGTAGAGGCGACACTCCCTAATCCTGATTTGAAATTGAAACCGGGTATGTTTACTCGAGTCGAGGTTCTCACCGGTGAGAAACAAAACTATCTCACCTTACCGCAATCGGCGATTACCTTTAATCCTTATGGGGATATTGTGTTTCTGGTCAAAGACAGTGGTAAAAAAGACAAAAATAATCAACCAATTCTTGTTGTAAAACAAATTTTCGTGACTGTGGGAGACACCCGAGGGGATCAGATTGCCATTTTAAAAGGGTTACATCCAGGAGATGTTGTTGTGACCAGTGGCCAATTAAAGCTTAAGAACGGCAGCCAAATCATCATAAACAATAAAATACAGCCAAGTAATGAAGCATCCCCAAAGGTACGTGAAAAATAACGGGAATAAAGCCTAATGAGTTATCTAGCCTACGTTCATCCAGACGAACGATGAACTAAGAGAAGAAAAATAATCAAGGATTGTAAGAATGCGGTTTACGGATATTTTTATTAAAAGACCTGTACTGGCTACAGTGATTAGTTTGATGCTTTTAGCAATGGGCTTACGCTCTATTAATTCATTGCCTATTATGCAGTATCCATTTACCCAAAATGCCATTGTCACTGTAACCACAGCCTATACTGGAGCTGACCCTGATGTGATTGCTGGGTTTATCACTACCCCATTAGAGAACTCTATTGCCCAAGCTAATGGTATTGATTATATGACCTCTGTTAGTTCTCCGAGCACCAGCACGATTACAGTAAATCTTTTATTGAATTATGACCCTCTAAAAGCGTTGTCCGATATCACTACCAAAGTGAATGCAGTACTGAATCAGCTCCCTAAAAATTCACAGCAACCAGTGATTACTGTGTCGGTGGGGCAAACCATTGATTCTATGTATATAGGGTTTTACAGTGATGAATTACCAATCAATAAAATTACCGATTATTTAATTCGTGTGGTGCAACCTAAACTCCAGGCAGTTAATGGCGTACAAAATGCAGCAATTCTGGGGGATCAAACTTTTGCTTTGCGTGCCTGGCTGGATCCGGTAAAGTTGGCCGGCTATGGCATTTCTGCTGCTGAAATCGGTACTGCTCTTGCAAATAATGATTTTATTTCCGCAGTAGGTCGAACTGATGGTCAAATGTTCGTTCAAAACCTAACTGCGAGTACTGATTTAAATGATGTCAATCAATTCAAGAAGATGGTAATTAAAGCTCAAAATGGAGCAATCATTCGTTTGGAAGATGTGGCCAAAGTGGACCTAGGAGCACAAAATTATAATTCGTCGGTCAGTTTTGATGGGAGGACAGCAGTATACATTGGTATCGTGGTGGCACCCTCAGCAAACCTTTTAACAGTAATTGATGATATTAAAAAAGTATTTCCGATAATTCAGGAGCAATTACCTCAAGGATTACAAGGAAAAATCGTATACGATGCAAGCTTATTCGTTAATTCCTCCATCCATGAAGTCATCTTGTCTTTATTAGAAGCATTTTTTATCGTCACTGCGGTTATTTTTATCTTTCTTGGTTCGATTCGGTCTGTTGTAATTCCAATGGTTACTATTCCCCTATCCCTAGTTGGTGCCTTTTGGATTATGCTCATTCTTGGGTATTCAATTAACCTGCTCACCTTATTAGCTTTAGTACTTGCAATAGGCTTAGTAGTTGATGATGCGATTATTGTGGTAGAAAACGTGCAACGTCATATCGAGGAAGGAAAGACAAGGTATAAGGCGGCTTTATTGGGAGCACGAGAATTAGCAAATCCAATTATTGCAATTACAGTAGTTTTAATTGCAGTTTATTTGCCGGTAGGATTTATGGGTGGGTTGACTGGCGCTTTATTCACAGAGTTTGCATTTTCACTGGCAGGCGCAGTTACTATTTCTGCTGTAATTGCATTAACTTTATCTCCAATGATGTGTTCTAAATTTCTTAAAATAGGAGAGGGGAATACTAAAGGGCGCTTGATGACCTACATTGATAATCTCTTCACAAAACTTGAGAAATCTTATGAGCGAGTTTTATCAGCCACATTAAATCATCTTCCAGTAGTTATTGTCTTTGCAGTGATCATCCTTTTCAGTAATTATTTTCTTTTTATTACTTCAGATTCTGAGTTGGCGCCACAAGAAGATTTGGGAATTATCATTGCCCAGGTTACGGCTTCAGCCAATTCATCGTTAGCTCAAACACAGCTTTATGCCAATGCGGTAAATGAAATTTTTAAAAAATATCCTGAAACGGATCACGTTTTTCAAGTCGATGGATTTCAAGGTCTAAATACCTCCATTATTGGGATGGTTTTGAAACCTTGGGATCAACGTCAACGAACATCGAACCAGATCCAACCATTAGTACAACAAGAGCTCGATAAAATTACCGGTGCTAAAGTGGCTGCATTTCAACTCCCTTCATTACCAGGGGGAGGAAGCGGACTTCCAATTCAATTTGTTATAAATACGACTGAAAGCTTCGATAAGTTAAACGAGGTTCTACAACAAATTTTGGAGAAAGCTTATGCTTCAGGTATTTTTGCTTACATTAATCCGGATCTTAAAATCGATCAACTTCAAACAAAGATTAAATTAGATCGCGATAAAATTTCTCAGTTTGGTTTAACCATGCAAGACATTGGGAATGTGTTCGGAGCGGCGCTCAGTGAGGGATATATAAACTATTTTAATTATACAGGCCGTTCCTATCAAGTGATTCCCCAAGTGATGAGGGACAATCGTTTAAATGCGGATCAAATATTAAATTATTATATTAAAACTGCCTCCGGAGACTCAATCCCGCTTTCTACTGTGGCTAGTTTGCAACGTCAAATTGTCCCTGAATCGTTAAATCATTTTCAACAACTCAATTCAGCAACAATTTCAGCCGTGGCTTTTCCCGGTGTATCAATGGGTAAGGCATTGGAAACTTTTGAAAATATTGCCAAAGAAGTTTTACCGCAGGGATATTACATAGATTATGCATCTCAATCACGACAATTTATTCAAGAAGGTGCTAATCTGATCATCACTTTTTTCTTCGCGCTTATTATTATCTTTTTATCATTAGCCGCTTTATTTGAAAGTTTCCGTGATCCATTTATTGTTCTGATTAGTGTGCCCATGTCGATATGTGGGGCGATGATTTTTGTGAGTTTAGGGATAGGGGAAGCGAGCCTTAATATTTATAGCGAAGTGGGTTTGGTTACCTTAATTGGCCTTATCAGTAAGCATGGAATTTTAATTGTACAATTTGCCAATGATTTACAAGCCAATGGACAAAGAAAATTAGATGCGATTAAAGCGGCTGCGGCAATACGTTTGCGTCCTATCCTAATGACCACCTCGGCCATGGTTTTAGGAGTCATCCCTTTAATTTTTGCAACAGGTGCCGGTGCTGCAAGTCGATATAACATTGGTTTAGTTATCGCAATGGGTATATCAATTGGTACTTTGTTTACTCTTTTTGTGGTTCCTTCAATGTATCTTTGGTTGGCAGAGGATCATTCAAAAAAAGTTTCAGTTGAACATTTAGATGAGGAAGAATCTTTAGGATGATAATTTTAGTAAAAAATTAATTTGCAAGTGAGATTAGGGAAGGTTAACTGGCATAGCGGGTGCTTCATATCGTTTTGCTTCAATTTCTTTAGTGGTTTGTGATGAAGAAAATAGCCCAAAACGCTTAGTCAATTCTGCCATTTCAGGAGGCCTTTTTACAGCATCATTGATCTGGTTAAGAAGTTTCTGTCGGGTTGGAGTATATAAATGTAATGCTTCCAAAAGTGAGATCAGACACATTTTTAAGTAGGTAAAACTAAAGGTATTGGCATGTTGATGGGACAGGATAACTCGTTCAAAATTAGGATCTTTAACTACTTGAGAACTTATTTGTCGTAAACGCTCAGGAATTTCTAAGTTGGTATTCGTAGCGATTTTATTTAAATCATTAATACGTTTTGATTTTTGATTTAAAGTCTCTTTACTTTCGAATAAAGAGCTTCCCTTTTTAATCGCAATCCGGGACTCTTTGAAATAAATTTTAAATTGAGCCAAAGCCACCAGTACTTCATCAAGCTGACAATAGTCCACACAGTACTTTTTCTCAAATTTATTGACTTCAGTTCGCAACAATTTTTTGATGCTTAGCTCAATATCTTCAGCAGTTTTTGACTGAGTAATGATTTCGGTTTTTAGTTTAAGTAAATAAGCCTTAAGTTCTTCCCTGTATTCCGTATCAGTATATTGTAAACCAATCTGATCGTTGCACATGGCTTCTAGGTTTTTATCAAACGTTTCTGTAGTATATTGTTCAATAAAAGTCAGCTTCTCATCTTTCTGGATTGGAACTAAACTCTGAAGATAACATAATTTCTCATTTAAGGTATCTAATCGCATTCGATGTGTTGCTTTTAGACCAAGATAATAATGATGGCTTGCAACAATTAACGCCTCGACTTCGGTAAAATGAGGGTCATAAGCTTTTAGTCCGAAATTACAAAGTTCATCAAGTTTATGATCTTCTGGATATTGGCTTGGCGCAATCTCAACTTTCTTATCCAACTTTAGTTTGGCCAGTTTTGGAAGTGCTTTTTTATAAGCAGCATGCAACTCGATTTTCGCTTTATCCAAATCTTCTTTAGAAAGGGATGGGGAATTCAGGTCAAAGGCTTCAATTGGGGTAGTAACTATACGATACCAATGATATAGATTTTCTATATCTTGATATTCTTTATCTATTTTTTTTAGAAATTTGGTTACATTGGTGATCTTTTTTCTGGTTATGTTAGTCCTTTGGTTCAGCGGTTCTTCATCACACACCAAAGCAATACGTGTTTTGGATTTTAAATCCATTGGATGTAACAGACCCTTAAAGAATTCATTAGTTATTTGTCTTAATGGGCCTGATAGTGTTCCTGGAGCGAATCCTAATCGGTCTTCCCAGAGATCTGCTTCAAGAAGCATTGGGGTGATTACTGTAGATTGTATCTTCTCTAGATTATCCATAATTCCATCGTGAGAAGTACTGGTAAATTCATTGAGTTTGGTAGTAAGTTCCTGGTACAGGTAAATCATACGAGGAGTTTGCAGGAACAGTTTAAAATATGAGTTGGAATTATTGATGAGACCTTCTATAAATGAAGTTGCTTTTCTGGCTCGCAGATGAAGTTCATTAAGTTCTTCGGTGGTTAAGAAATTGGTATTTTTTAAAGCGCGAATATGCTTTGGGCTAATATAAAAGGCATTTAAAACATACCAGAGGGGATTGTATTGTACGGTTGTTGATCCATAGGGTACCTGATCGGGACTTACCTGGTAGGCATCAGAGTGCTCTTGGAACGTTGCATAAAGATCTTGTGCTTTAGCAAGTAAATCACGAGCTATAAATCCTAAATGTGGATCAGCAGCCAACCGCTTTGATGACTTAATGATTTCGTTGAGATGGCCGTAAGCTTGTAATAAATAATAAACATATCGGCTTTTAGCACTTTGATTATTTAAATTTTCTAACTCAAGAACAATTCCTTCTAAATGGAATAAACTGTTAAATATGTCTTTTAAAGCACAAACTTGTCGGCTTTGAGCTAATCTCTGGTTTTTATCCTCCATCTCCGGGAAGGGCAGTGAAGATGGGGGAAAAACAGTTTGCATCGCTTGACTCAATATCCCTGTGGGTGAAATATCTATCACCTTCGGCTTTGATTTTTCGGAAGCATGAGGGGTTAATGCATCTCGCATTGCTGTATTAAATATTTGAGTTACCCCAAGCAAGGATAGTCTAAATTCATGAATGCACTTGGAATAATT
Source organism: Legionella nigrisilvae (assembly GCF_977063395.2). Classification (NCBI taxonomy): domain Bacteria; kingdom Pseudomonadati; phylum Pseudomonadota; class Gammaproteobacteria; order Legionellales; family Legionellaceae; genus Legionella; species Legionella nigrisilvae. The sequence goes on along the minus strand of NZ_CDRUGZ020000044.1, from coordinate 214,449 downwards.
AGTATGCTGAATGACGTAGTGTTCTCTGCCCGTTTTGGGGTAAGGTTTAAGTTCTGCTATATTGTTTTCAAGAGTGAATTTTTTCTGTGCTAAATTATAAAACCATTGGGTTTTTTGATTCCATTTATTAGTAATGCCTGCAAAGAATTCTTGAAATTGCATATCGAAATCCAAGAACATTCTAACGGATGGTGCTTTCTTCATCGCGACCTTTTTATTCGATAAGATTGCAATCAAATACTTATCAAACTTAAGAACGTCCTTTTTCATTTCAGGAGGTGCGGCACAAATAAAGAAGGGTTGGAAAATGTTATATAAATTACGGCATTGATCGATTACTTTGGGATCAAGACGATTTAGGAGTAACATATTTCCTTTAATCTGTGGCTTGGTACGGATTTCCTTTCTAAGCAAAGTGATAAATTGAATATAAGCATTTTGAACTACCAGGAATTTGGTGTGCTTATTTCGATACCATTGATAGACTTCAAGCGCCTGGTCCGCACTGAGTTGCTCAGGATTTTGCAGTAAATTATCGCCATCAACAGTTTTAAAATGCAGTTTTTCATCTTCAGCACGTTTGCTTCTCAGTGCTGTTGATTCTTTTTCTTCAAGAAATCTTCCTTTTGCAAAATCATAATATAATTGATTTTTATCTTGCCATTTAGCAAAAACATCTTGGACGTGCTTGTCTAATTGTAGAAATAAAGATGGAGGGGGAGCTTCTAAAATTTCTACGGGTTTATTTGCTAGTAAAGCAGTTAAGAAATTCTCAAAACTTTGAGCGGATTCTCGAAGATGTGGTGGAATGGCAAATTTGAAAAACGGTTGGAAGATTGCATATAACTCCCGACACTGCTCTTTATCGCTCTCATCCAGGCTTGTTAATAATAAGTTATTACCGTAAAGTTGTGGTTTTTCCTCGATCTGTTTTTTTATTATCTGAGCAAAACGAGAGTATGCTGTCAGGATTTTTTGAAACTCATTTTTGTTGAACCATTCGAAATTAATATGATCGAAGAAGGTTTGAATATTTTTATCGAGTCCTAGAAAAAGTTCCGTAGATGGAATATCTTTGACCGGCTGTTTTGCAAATAAAGCCGTTAAATAGCGGTCAAGATTTTTTGCCGATCGTTTAACTTCAGAAGTGATAATTGAACTTAAATAAGGTTGAAATACTTTCTTTTTTTCTGTGTCATTAAATTCAGGCAAAATGATTGAAGTTAAGTAAGGTTGAAATACTTTAAATAACTGTTGGCATTCTTCTTTTAAGTTATCATTTAATAAGCTTAAATCTAGAGTTTTTTCATAGCATTCAGGCTTTGCTTTTATTTGTTGTTTAATGATATGTGCAAAACGCAAATAAGCATCTTGGACTCGTTGAAACTCTGCTTTTGAGAGCCTGGATTTCTTATCCTTTTCTTGTTCGACCTGTAATGGTATTGATTCATCGAGAGAGTATACATTTGTTTTTTCTCTAAAAGGGAATAAAGCTAAATTCGCTTTCTTAAGTACTGAATCAACTAAGTCTTTATTTAAATTAATATGAAAGAGTTGGCTGTTTTCATCTTTAGTAATTAAATCGGTCAACGCGTCTTTTTTTGCCAAAACAAAACTTACATGGTCTGCTGGCAGTTGTCTTCTTACAAAACGTAAAGGCTTTCCTATATATGAGGACCACTCTTCTTTTTCAGGTCCTGTGAGTTTCGAGATGATGAGTTCATTTAAATCAATATCGAGTTGATTCATATAAGGCTTAAGAAGCTTATAGTGTTTTATAAGGACTTGCTTTATCTCAGGAGGGAGTTGGTATAAACGAAGGTTTTGATAAGCAGGATTATTTAGCAGTTCAAAAAAACTCTTACAGGCATCCTGGGCTTTTTGAATTTTGTATAAGGCTTTGTTGGCTTTATCAATCCTTTTATAGACCATTTCCAATCTTAATTCGATAAATCGGTAATCTTCTATCTCAAGTAACTCTTCTCCTTTGGTTTTAAAATCAATTGCTTTCTTAGGGAGATAAAGAAGTTGTTCATAAAGAGCTTTGACTTTTTCCATTAAAGGAACAGACAAAGTCCCTGGCTTAAGCATGGCATTGTCTTCAATTTTATCAACCAAACTAAATAAACCAGGTAATACGTTGTATTTAAGTTGGGCTAATTTATCACGCAGAACGTCTTGGGAAGATTCACTGAGTTCGCCTATTTGTTCTAACGAGCTCATAGATAAAGTAATTACATTGCGAATGATATGAATGTAATTTAAAAATTTAAGTGAAACAAAAATGCTGTTTCCCTTTAAATTTTCGATCTCATTTAATAGATTAAGTGCTGCATTTTGTAATTCGTCCAGTTTTTCTTTATTTAGTTTTTCTTCGGACTCTTTAATTTCAGAGGAAAATTGTTTTATGTAGTTGGTTAATGTATCGATATAGCTCGGCAACACTGCACTGAATTGAGCAAGGAAGTTATAATCTACATCCCCCCCGGCTGGACGCATTTGATCTACAGCAATTCCTGCCACGGTCCCTGCTTTGTACGCTAAAGGCAAGGGATCGAGTGCTTTTACGATTGATTGGTTCTCGTGAGCATATTTTTCTGCAAAAACTTGTATTTGACTGAATAAAGGCAGAATAAGAGAAAGTTCTTCCTGAAACATATCTCTTAGGTCAACATCTAAATGAGTGAGTAAGTAACTGGCTTCATAAGCCAGATCTACTGTTTTACCGTAGAGTAATTTCAGATCCGTAAAACTTCGTTTTACGTCTCTGACATCGATATTTTCCAAATCTAAAAAAGTCAGGCGTCCATAATGAAGAGCGTTGATTAGTTTCTTAATTTGGGAAATATTATCCGGATCAAGAGAATAATTAGTAAAGGGAGCCCACTTCGTATGGCCTCTTCTCGAAGTCGCTGACAGTACTCGCGCTCTTAAAGTATCCAGGGTAAAAGGAAGCGTATGATTTCTTTTTGATGTAATGTTAAGAATTTCAGGCATAAAGGGCTCTAGATCTTTAGGGGTAAAATTTGAGCCTAAATTAATTTTTAATTCTTCTTTTTTAATTACATCAACTATTAATTTACCAGTGGGGTCTATGACCGTATATTCAAGACCCGTTGCAACCATGCGGACATAAAAAAAACCTGCTTGCGGTTTTACCACCCTGCTCATGGGAGCGATGGTGTATTTAAAAGGGGATGGCGCATCCAGTTCTTCCAAAACAGCATCTTTGATGGTTTGGTTGTCTGGAGTGAGAACTGAATAAGCAATTTTTCCTTTGAGTTCTCTAATATATAACTTTCCGGGTTCTAATACGGTTTCATCGGACATGAAACAAAGTTCGTAGCGAGGAAAATAAGGAATTATTCGAGGACTAACATGCTTGCTGTAGAGAATTTCAAAAATTTTAGTGTCAATTTGTTCCAGTACCTTAGAAATCTGGTTTTGTTTGAATGACTCTAATAATTTTACATATTCTTCAAATATCATTACAGATAGCCTAATGAATTCATAAAGTATTGACTGTTAGTATATAAGTCGAAACTAATAATATCACAGTTTGGTAATATTTTCGTCTGTTCTAGGAGATAAATCAATGATTACTCGTGTCCTTACTATTAAAAAAAACAGATTAATTAGGGACGTACTTTTAATGACAATTCTAAAACAAATTCTGCAACAGACTCTTTAAGGTCAGGGAAATCTGTATAGGCTTTAATCTGAATGGGCTGAGTAATACGTGCTCCCGTTTGTTTCGCTTCTTCTATCATGGCTTTGACTTTTGCCCCTTCACGACAAATAAAATAGACATCCGATTCTGGACGATGTAAAAATTGTGCTTGAAATGATTTAAAAACAAGAGAAACTTTAAGCTGTTTTTGCGCCGCATGATAAAAACCATGTAAACCCCCAGCTAAGTCAGCCCCGACACACAATGCACCAAAGTACATTGAATTTAAATGGTTACGACTCCGTCGATTTAAAGGCAAGCAAATAATAATTTCATTATCGGTCAATTGGAGTAACCGGGGTTTTAAATAACCGATCATGCGAACTTTAAAATGGCTAAATTTCCAGAGAAACAGTTTAAAACGAGTTAATAGCTTCATGAATTGTCCTTTTTAATCATATCCATGCTCTGGATGAGTAAACGCCCACCTCCATCGGGTTGAGGATTGGCTTCAATCACTATTAACGAAAATGAAATTGTAACTTTTAATTCAGGAATTGAAACAACTTCATTCACGCGCCAAAAATGGACTCCCAGAGCCATACCTTGTTCTACGACGTAAGGTTCTGTAATAAAGATAGGATGGAGTGTAAGTTGGTTCTCGCGAATGACATCCAAATAATTGCCTAAGAAATTGGATAAAGCATCCCAGGCATTGGCAGTATAATTTTTACGTAACTCTGAATCATCACTTGCTTTATAGGTGTAATCTAGGGATAAAGTATTCAATAGGATTTGTTTGACCCATTGACTAATTTCCTCCTTATTTTGTGCATAAAGAGTCAAGGGCGATATGAAAAGTATGAGCCATAATAAGATCCTTGGCAAAAGAGCTTCCATATTTAAAATCCTTTTTTAAAATGAAGAACTTAAATTTTTTTATTGTAGTATAATCTGTAAATAAAAAATGTGTACTATAAAATTGCGGTTTTTGATGCTGTACACGCCTTTTTGACGTATAATTGTATAGTTTGTAACCGAAAAATTTAAAAACTAAACCATAACTTTTTTAAACCAAATTACCGAGTTTTATGCATACTATCACCATACGTGGTGCAAGAACCCACAACTTAAAAAACCTCGACTTGGATTTACCTCGTGATAAATTAATTGTAATTACGGGTTTATCAGGTTCCGGGAAATCCTCTTTAGCTTTTGATACCTTATATGCAGAAGGGCAACGTCGTTATGTTGAGTCTTTATCTGCTTATGCACGTCAATTTTTGTCTATGATGGAGAAGCCCGATGTCGATTCGATAGAGGGCTTATCACCGGCGATTTCCATTGAGCAAAAAGCCACTTCCCATAACCCTCGTTCTACAGTAGGAACTATTACCGAAATATATGATTATTTGCGGCTACTCTACGCTCGGGTGGGGGAGCCCCGTTGTCCGACGCATCATGTTAGTCTGCATGCACAAACCATTAGCCAAATGGTCGATCATGTTTTGGCTTTACCCACTGACAGTAAAGTAATGATTTTGGCTCCAGTAGTGCGTGAGCGAAAAGGTGAGCAGGTTCAGCTGTTACAACAATTGCAAGCTCAAGGTTATGTACGTGCTCGTATTGATGGAGAATTATATGAGTTGGACTCTCCTCCTAAGCTGGGTTTACGAACGAAACATACGATTGAAGTCGTAATAGATCGTTTTAAGGTGAGACCCGATATCGCTCAGCGCTTAAGTGAATCCTTTGAAAATGCGTTAAATTTAGCAGAAGGCCTCGTCATAGTGGCTTCAATGGATAATCAATTTGATGATCTTGTTTTTTCTTCTAAATTTGCATGTCCTGAATGTGGATACAGTCTCAGTGAGTTAGAACCTAGACTTTTTTCATTTAATAATCCAGTGGGTGCTTGCCCTGCATGTGATGGATTAGGGGTTGATCAGTTTTTTGATCCGGAACGGGTTGTGCACGATCAAACGGCCAGTTTGGCTGAAGGTGCTATACGCGGCTGGGATAAAAAAACGACTTATTATTTCTCAATGCTTGAGTCGCTGGCTGGGCATTATCGTTTTGATGTCCAAACTGCATTTTGTGATTTGTCCGAAGAGATTCGCCAGATTGTTTTGTATGGTAGTGGACGCGAGGTGATAGATTTTCATTATCATCGTCCTAATGGGGGATATACCGTAAAACGGCACTCTTTTGAAGGGATTATTCCTAATATGCAACGTCGTTATCGTGAATCTGAGTCAGGAATGATACGTGAGGAGCTTGCAAAGTATTTATCTTCTCGTCCATGCCAGAGTTGCCATGGTGCACGATTACGTGAAGAAGCACGGCATGTATTTATTGATGATAAAAATCTGTCCGAAATTACGGCGTATTCGATCGAAAAAGCTTATGCATTTTTTAAAGATCTGCGGATGACAGGATATAAAGGTGAAATTGCAGCCAAAATTAATAAAGAGATTGTGGAGCGATTAGGATTCCTGGTCAATGTCGGCTTGGATTACCTTTCATTAGCTCGCAGTGCTGAAACCTTATCCGGGGGAGAGGCGCAACGCATTCGTTTAGCCAGCCAGATTGGTTCTGGATTGGTTGGGGTGATGTATATTTTGGACGAACCTTCAATTGGATTGCACCAAAGAGATAATGACCGATTATTAAAGACCTTAATGCACCTACGAAATCTTGGAAACACGGTTATTGTGGTCGAGCATGATGAGGATGCAATCCGCAGTGCTGATTTTGTCTTGGATATAGGTCCAGGGGCTGGGGTACATGGTGGTGAAATTGTTGCAAGGGGTACACCACAAGAAATTATGGAAGCACCAGCGTCCTTAACAGGTCAATATTTATCTGGAAAGCAATCCATTGCAATTCCTACTAGACGCTTGCCCGTTAACTCCGAAAAAATGATTCATCTCAAAGGAGTGGTTTGCAACAACTTAGTTGATGTCGATGTTAGTATTCCCTTAGGGTTACTTACATGTATTACTGGAGTTTCAGGATCGGGAAAATCAAGTCTGATAAATGATACTTTATATCCGAGTGCGGCCAATCTGTTAAATAGAGCAAGTTTATTTACTCCAGGATCAGCCAAAGAAATTTTGGGTTTGAATTTATGCGATAAAGTAATTGATATTGACCAAAGTCCGATTGGGAGGACCCCGCGTTCTAATCCAGCTACGTATACAGGTATCTTTACTCATATTCGGGAGTTATTTGCAGCAACTCCGGAATCTCGAGCAAGAGGGTATCAGCCCGGACGGTTTAGTTTTAACGTTCGCGGTGGGCGTTGTGAAGCGTGTCAGGGAGATGGTTTGATTAAAGTTGAAATGCACTTTTTACCTGATATTTATGTATCATGCGATGTGTGCAAGGGAAAACGTTATAATCGAGAAACTCTTGATATTCAGTATAAAGGCAAAAACATTCATGAAGTCTTAGAAATGACTGTTGAGGATGCAAGTCAATTTTTTGCAGCCATTCCTGTATTGGCCAGAAAGTGTCAGACCTTGATGGATGTTGGTTTGTCCTATATTAAATTGGGACAAAGTGCCACCACACTTTCTGGTGGGGAAGCTCAGAGAATTAAATTATCTCGGGAATTGTCGAAACGGGATACTGGAAGTACCCTCTATATCCTTGATGAACCGACTACCGGATTACATTTTCACGATACCAAGCAGTTATTAGCTGTATTATTTCGTTTACGGGAGCAAGGGAATACGGTGGTGATTATTGAACATAATCTGGATGTGATTAAGACTGCAGATTGGATTATTGATCTTGGACCTGAGGGGGGAAGCAAAGGGGGCCGCATTGTGGCAACTGGAACACCTGAGCAAGTTGCAGCATGTGAACGTTCTTATACAGGACAATTTTTGAAGCCTATTTTGGATGCGCGATGATGGTACAGCTTGAGGTCATGAGTTCACAATGTTGGGTTTATTTAAATAATGATATAAATAAAAGCTAGCAGGTAAGAGGAAGGCCCAAGTAATTCCTACAAAAAAATAAAAGGGATAACTTTTTTCGATCACAACGATATTACAGGTTTCGCCAATTTTATAAGCAAAAGGCATCATAAAAAGAATGAGTAGGAACCAAATGAGATAGTAACGAGTAAATTTTTCATTAAGAATAATAAGATTTAATCCAAAACTTAACCAAATACAAATCATCCATGGGGCTGTAAAATAAGAGCTAAAGGGATTTGCTTTAAAGTAAATAAAATTTTGATGCAGCCAAATGGTATCCGTCAGTGAGCCAATTACTCCGATAAGAAGTGCAAAATAAAGAGCATTTAAATAAGGTAATCGATTAATTGATTGCCAGGCGATTTGCACCGCAATAATCAGAAGACCAATTATTGTTCCGAGCAATACATTATTTTGTGCTGCAAAATAGAAACAAGCTATCCAACACAGATAATATGCTAAGAAGTGGACACACCATCCAATTTGACTTTTATTCATTAACTGTACTCGTATGTTTTGGCTTTGCAAAAAATTACTCAGTCATTTCACTATTTTTTTTGGTGTTTTCGATCTATAACTAAATTGTAGAAAATTTTACATAGGATGAAAAATGAGTACATTTTTGATTGCCCTTATTATTATTGTAGTACTTTTATTCTTATGGGCTATTAGTGTTTATAACACCTTAATTCACTTAATCGAGGCGATTAATAACGACAAAAAGCAAATAGATATCCAGTTGGACCGCCGATTTAAAGTTTTTGAATCGCTCATTGAAGCGGTAAAGAAATATATGGATTACGAAAAAACTACATTAAAGGATGTAGTTGCTTTACGTAATCAGGCGCAAGCTGCTAAAGCTGTGGGAGATGAAGAGGGCCGTATTGCTGCGGAAAATCAAATTTCTCAAATTGCATCTGGGCTCAATGTGGTATTTGAAAATTACCCTGATCTGAAAGCAAGTCAAAATGTCATGCAATTGCAGGAAGAAATTGTTAATACTGAAAATAAATTAGCATATTCCAAGCAGGCTTATAATGATGGCATAGAGCGTTATAATGCTAAAAAGAAATCCTTCTTTGAATCTATGGTGGTATCTTTTTTTCCTTCCGCTCTAGATAAAGATTTTGTTTATTGGGGACTTCCTGAAGAGCAGATTCAAGCTAAAGAAGACTATACCGTAAAATTTTGAGTCTAGAATATGGAACTTGAAGACTATCATGGTGGCGTAGGAAATTGGCGCGAACAAATACGGTTGAATCAACGTAAAACCTATGGAGTTATTACTTTTTTTGTTGCAATTTTTTTTGGTGTGGGCTTCATTGCTGATTTATTTATTTTGCAATCTACCTATCCCCAAGTGACTTTGCAGCAATGCTTTAACGCGTTGATCCATCTGCGCGTGATTCCCTACGCCACTCTTATAATGGTTGGTATTGCCGTGGTGTCATTATTAATAACTTATGCATTTTATGATCGAATTATGTTATTAGGTACGGAATATCATGAAATTACCCCACAAACTGCTCGGGATTTACGAGAACAACAACTGTATAATGTAGTTGAAGAAATGAAAGTTGCTGCAGGTTTGCAGTACATGCCTAAAGTTTTTATTATCGAAGCGGATTATATGAATGCTTTCGCGAGCGGGTATAGTGAACGATCAGCAATGGTTGCCATTACTCGCGGTTTAATGGAAAAACTGGACAGGGCAGAATTACAAGCAGTAATGGCCCATGAACTAAGTCACATTCGTCACTATGATATTAAATTAACGCTAACCGTTGCAATTTTGAGTAATATTCTTTTGATCGTAATAGATATCCTATTTTATTCCGCAGTCTTTAAGCGTGATGGTAAACGGGAGGACAACCGTTTGTTAATGGTGATTATAATTCTTCGTTATGTGTTACCGTTACTTACTATTTTATTAACTCTATTCTTAAGTCGAACCCGTGAATATATGGCTGATGCGGGCTGTGTGGAGTTAATGCGGGATAACGAACCTTTAGCCCGGGCATTGCTCAAAATTAATGATGATCATCAACAACACGCTGAACAGTATTCAGCGGAATATGGGAATACACCCCATGAGCAGGTGAGGCAGGCTTCCTATCTTTTTGATCCATCCGATATTGATCCTGTGAAATCGTTAAGTAATGCTTTTGCAACCCACCCTTCAGTGGAACAACGTTTACAGGCTTTGGGTTTTAAGTCTAAATAAAAGGGACGGGCATCAACTAAAAATCGGATAACGCTTCGCTCATCTAGGCTGTTAGGTGGACATCCATAATTATTCGCGAAACCCGACCCCTCTTTTTAATAAAAACATGTTGAGAAAGGTGAGTAACACCAACATGAGGCAAATAATTCCCATTGCTAAAGAGATATCCACCTCGCTTTGGCCAATCATTGCTTGTCGCAATGCATTAACCATATACAAAATAGGATTTAGCAGAGATATCTTCTGCCAAAATTCTGGCAGCATATTGATACTATAAAATACACCACCTAAATAGGTGAGCGGCGTGAGTATAAATGTTGGAACAATCATAATATCATCAAAATTTCGCGCCACCATCGCATTGGTGAAACCGGCTAATGAAAATACAGCAGACACCAGCAATACAACAAGTAAGGTCATTGGTAAGTGACTTAATTCAATGGTTAAGAAAAAACTTGCAATGATGTAAACCAATATTGCGACAATTAAGCCTCTAAATACCCCACCCAAGACATAGCCGAGGAGCAAGAGGCTGTTACGCATCGGACTCACAAGCATTTCTTCGATACTTTTTTGAAAGCGAACGCTGTAAAGAGAGGAAGATACATTCCCGTAAGAGTTAACAATAACGGACATCATGATCAATCCAGGAGCAATAAACATCGGATAACTGACTCCTTGGATGGAGCCGATACGGGGGCCGATTAAGCTACCAAAAATGAGAAAGTAAAGCGTAGTTGTAATCACAGGGGGTAAAAATACTTGGCTTGCTATACGAAACATACGAACCAACTCGCGCCTCACCAAAGTATATAATGCAACAACTTGTTGTTTAATGGCCATTTTTTATAAGATCCAAAAAGAGTTCTTCCAAGCGATTGGTTTTATTTCGCATACTATGAATTTTTATTCCATTTTTGGTGAACAGAGCAAATGCATCGTTTAAATTCAAATTATTGTCCACCCGAAGTTCTATTGTAGTACTATCAACCAATGTGGGCTTAAAGGGAAATAAGTCGGGTAGAGTATCGATACGAATTTCTGTATTGAAAATAAACGTTTGATGGCGCAAGGTTTGAAGTAAAGCTTTCATCGAGGTATTTTTTATAATTTCCCCTTCATTTATGATGGCAATATTTTTACATAATTGCTCTGCTTCTTCTAGATAGTGGGTGGTGAGGATAATCGTTGTGCCTTCTGCATTAGTTCGGGTGAGAAACTCCCACATACTATGTCTAATTTCTATGTCTACTCCTGCGGTAGGCTCATCTAGAATGAGTACTTTGGGCTGATGTACTAAAGCCCTGGCAATCATGAGTCGACGTTTCATTCCTCCAGATAAGTGTCGTGTTATGGAGTTTCTTTTTTCCCAAAGACCTAATTGTTGCAAAAGAGTTTCAACTCGAGGTTGCGCATTCTTTCGTGAAATCCCGTAGTATCCTGCTTGATTTAGAAGAATTTGTTCGCAATTTTCAAAAATATTTAGATTGATTTCTTGGGGGACAAGACCCAAACAGGATTTGGCTTTCGCAGGCTCTTTTTCCAAATCATAACCATGGATACTGATACTACCTGAGGTTTTATTGAGTAAAGATGTAATTAGACCAATGGTTGTCGACTTTCCAGCACCGTTGGCACCTAGTAAAGCAAAAAAATCACCCTTATTTATGGTTAAATCAATGCCTTTTAATGCTTGTACCCCATTAGCATAGGTTTTGAATAATTGTTTAATGTCTAAGGCATGCATAGAAGATCAAATGAGAATGAAAATATCATTATACACAATAATCTTGTTTCACGAACAAGGTTAGATTCTAATTATCTATCTAATCACTTTCTTCATCCCGTTTTTTGGAAATTGGAGAATGCACCTTTGGTTAATATAAAGTGGGCAGGTGTTTTCATCCAGCCAGTAATGCTGTATCGAGGTTGATGAGTAACACATACTTCATGGGGCAATTCACTGTTGAAACATATGAAGCGATTCTCTAATGGCAACACATTCTGAATTAATTGATCCTCTGTATTGTACAATTTTAACTCACCTCCAAAATCAGGGGTCCAGTGCGGATTTAAATAATATACGCATGATATTTTGCGGGTTTTTTGGGCCGCGAATTGATCCACATGTTTTTTATAATAAGTACCGGGTTGATATGCAGCGAAGTGCGTTTCAAATTCATGTATCCCTAAAAACAAGGACTGGTTTAATATTTGAGCCAATTGTTTCATTCGTTTTAAAAAGAATTGGATTGCTGGATCGGTTTCATTCTCTTCCAGCCACAAAATTTCATCAGTACGAACGGACTCATTTTTATGTGATCCAAGTTTCAGACCAATTTTGGCACCACGAAATAATCCCTGTTCGTATAATTTTTGGGCGGTTGTGCGTAATGATTGGCATTGCGTTTGCTCAAGAAAGCCATCAATAATACAAAATCCTTGCTTACAAAGGTCATTGATCAGTTGTTCGGTATCAATCAAAGTATACGCCCCTCAAGGTGATATTCATATTCGCGCCATTGTGGCATAAATTTACTCATTAACCCATAAAATCGTTGATTATGACTAGGTTCTAACAGATGAACTAACTCATGAACAAGAACATATTCAAGACAAATCGGTGGTTTTTTAATAAGATTAAGATTTAACCAAATACGTGCTGCTCTGGTATTGCAGGAACCCCAACGTGTTTTCATTTTTCGGATCCCCCACTCAGCTACTTTAACTCCAACAATAGCTTCCCAACGATGAATGAGCTCAGGCAATAATCTTTGCATTTGCTGCTTATACCACCCCTCAATCAGGGTTTGTATTTGAGTGGGAGTGCTGTTGGGTTGGGTATAACAGTAGATCAATTCATTTTGGATTTTAATTTGTGCAGGACCATAATGTTCTTCGATGATTAATAAATATTTGTTTCCTCTAAATACTATTGTTGATCCTGTTTCAAAAGTACATGCTTCCAAAACAGCACGGTTACGAATTCTCTCTCTTTGTTTATGAATCCATGCACTTTTAGATTCAAGACTTTGTCTTATAAGTTGTTCACTGAATCGAAGAGGAACACTTACTTTAACTAAGCCGTCAGGGGGGTAAATGCGTAGATTCATATTTTTAATTTTTTTTCTTGATATTTCTATTGGAATACCATCGAGTTCAATGATCATCTAAATAATATACGTGTAGCCTGGGGTGCCGCGCAGTGGAACCCGGGAAAGTTAGCTTCAGGAAAACCTGGGTTTTGCTGCGCGCGCCCAGGCTGTCATTCCTAAATGAAGGAGTTAATCTGAGCTATTTTACTATCTCTGTGCTCCGATACAAGGGCTGTCTATGTATTCGCCATTAATATCCAAAACCATATTAACATTCGCACGTTGGTAGCGGGCTAGTATATCGTATTCCTGTTTGGTGAGGTAACCATAGGAGTTACCACAGTAGACGAGGGAGGTCGCTCCTGGCCTGGGTTTAACTTTCACCGGCAAGTCACATTCCCAGCGAAACTGGGTTAAATCGCAATTTGCGAAAGCGAAACTAAAGGGCAAGAGAGATACAGCAATAGCTACATACCATTTCCTTTTCATAGTGTGCACCATTTGCATGTTTATGTTTTTTAAGTATAGGATAATATTCTAAAAAAGCAGTCAAGGATCGTCATGCTCTCATCCAGTTCGGAATATATTAAAGCCCTGCGCGAAGGAAAATATTTACTATTTTTAGGTTGGACCGATTTTATTTCTCAAAAATATAAACTCTTAGATGCAGATGACACAGTCAATTTTTTGATCTTTGAATGGTTGCATAATGGTTATTTAGAAGTAGACGCTCAAAAGTTAGCTCTCTTACAAGCAGTATATGAATTGGAAGCTAAGCCTTTGCAAGGAAAATTAGACTATTCACTCAAATCAATTACGTTTGCTTTATTTGTATGTATGGTTTTTCAGAACCTTAAATGGGAGAAAATTGAACTCCCCAAAAAAGAAACTCCACGAGACGAAATAAAGGAGTTTATTGAAAAAAATCTAAACCAGTTGAATCCATTTATGTATGAAGAATTATTAGAAGAGATGCAGACTCGCTTTTATAAGTGGGTAGAAGATATTGACGAAAAAGAGTCAGCCGATGCATTTCAAAAAATTCACGCGATTACGCAACCAAGATATCTCCTTGAAGATTATATTTTGCATTTACAACGTATAAAAATAAAAGATGATGAACTTTATGCTACACGATTGAGTTTGGCAAAACGTTTTCTCAGCTATTTATATGAACAAACGGAACTAACACCTGAAGTATCTAAAGTTATTGCAACCTACGTTAACTCACTTCGTGAATTGCATCCTGGAAAAGGAGAAATAGAGCAGTTAGACAGAATCGCTCCTCCTTCCACCCTGGAACATACTTGGAGAAAAATAACCAGCATAGGGATTAGCTTTTTTAATATCGTCTCAGGTGAGAAGTCGCTTAGTGAAGTAATTTCCGGGGAAGCTATAATCTTTAACTCGATTGATTCGCCTGATTCCAATTTAAAAATGTAGCATCTCATCGGATAAAGAATTCTTATGAAACTTGAGTTGACTGTACGTAAATCTTTGATCACAAAAAATACAAAACCTGCTAAATGAAGTTCGGTTTGTGCTTCAATAAAGTGTGATCTTTTGTTGTTCATATAATATTTTTGTTGGAATTATTGTTCTTATAATGTACAATAGCGCCCCATCAGGGGGCATTAATCATCCTCTAAAAATATTAACTAATTTACAGGTGTCGATATGTATAGATTCACTCGAGAAGATAAAGTAGATATGGAGAATAAAGCTCAATTATTGGGATATTTAAACAATGTTGGAGCCGATGTTAAGCAAGTTATTATCACCATTGGATCCGGACCTACTCCAAGTGATTCCTATGCCCAAAATATCGTCTTTGATTCAGAGAGCAAACACTTAATTATAAATATTGATATATGTTATCCAGGTGATTTTCCTTGCGGACTTCTTAAAGTGTCTGTTGATCCAACAAAATTCAATTTTAAGAACGGAATGGACAAAGTATTAGAAAATAAAAATGCCGTTATTTTGTACAATGGCGACCTTTATTATGCATCACCTAAGGATTTTCATATTTGTAAACTTAATCCACAGAATTCTAATCAAGATGACTTTAATTTGTTGAAATCAAAGTGTACTGATACATATCATGTGGCAGATGAAGAGGAATTAGAATTAATAGTCCGTGTAACAGGTCGTACTCAACATGTGAAGGCAGCTAGTGTTAATACTGACGATAAAAAATATTTAAGGATGAGTTTTGATAGTTCAGTGGCTGCGATAATCAAAGAGCCAATTACTGATTTGCTCCAAAACGATGTTACGGTCGTCATATCCGATTTTCGATCACCATTTCTTGCAGAAGATGTTCGTGCTGTGGTACAGCCTCTCTTGGATTATTATAGAGGTCCTAAGAGCAGGGAGGGCAATCTTATACTAACGCAGGGATATTTTGATTTTTATCCTTTGTTTTGGCCAACAAAAGAATATCTCTCCACAGCAAATCCGAAGGATACTAAGGACTATTCAGATGCAATGCATTCACTTCGTTATAAAGCAGTGGGAAGTGAAGCATTGGGTAATTATTTTGGTAAGGTTGAGGATGCGGTATGTTCTATGACTGTATTATTACCTGGTCATGATTCAGGCATTCTCTTTTCTTATCCAGCTGTTGGAGAACTTCGCAAAGCGAAGGTAGCAGAAACACCAAAAGCCCAGGATGAATTAGCTCAACGGGTGGGGATGACTTTTTAAAAATAAGCAAAAAATAAAAGAACTTAAGCTCTTTTATGCATCTGCAGATGTTGATGTGGTGAAGCAAAATGAACCAAACTAGTTTAGCCCTCCATTTTCAATAGATGTAACTGACCAAATACTGTTTGGCTCTGAAAAATGCTAACATAGGCGTCTATGCTGCGCATTTTTTAGGGTCATTTTAATTCTATGTATTCAATATGACTTTCCCCCAAGATTTTCAACTTTTGACTTAGAGACAAGCCTTTACAACCTGGCTTGCTGAAAATTCTGTTATATAAAGAATTCGCTTGTGAAAATCTCCACACTCTAAATTAGGTTTATCGAGATTTTAAGAGATGAGCATTATAGAGCTTCACAGTGACTTATGGGCAATAAGTGAGGTATTGGTCAGCAACTAGCATGGATAAGAAAATATTGCTGCAGGTACCTTACTCCTGCTTTCAGTGTTTCGATGATTATTATCTCTATTTTTATTGGAAATGTATTAAAAGCACGCTTGAACTATTACCACTAGAAAAGCGAGCAAGTGGTTTTACTGTATTTTTAACCTAAGTCATTCTTTACTTGGTGCTACAGCACCACTGATTACCTTGCTTTTGAGTATTTTTTAACAAATTTTGCACTGGTTATTTTGGGGAGGGGAGGCCATTACCTGTTAATTTTGACTTAATATTAATCATGTATCATATGGCAATTGTTAATCAACACCATAAAGAGGACCATCATGCAAGAGAAATCTGAAGATCAGTTACCCGAGATACCCGCAGAGATTGTAGAGCATATAATGACATTTTTAGGCCCAAGAGATTTAGCAAATTTAGAGTTAGTCTGTAAAGATTGGCAGAACATTGCTTCGAGTGATGTTGTTTGGAAGAAAGCCGTAGGCCAAACAAAAGAAGAATTTTCAAATCCCGACTTGTACACGATTTTAACACTCCCTAATATTTCTGGATTTCGTTATAGGCTGGTAATGAAGGGTTATGCGCTGGTTGAAGAAGAGCTGCAACGGTTCTTTCAAAATACAGATTACGTTAAACAAATATCATTTCCTGAAGGTGTTGGAAATGAAACAATATCTTCAAATACCCATCCTGGCAGTTGGGAGTATAAATACAAGAATAGGGTTTTTAAAAGTGAGGAAGACCTCAATAATGTTTTTGCACAGGCACGTAAGGAAAGTAACGAATATACGTGTTATTCCCGGACTGAGTTTTTTGCCCATTATAAAGAAATAAATGATGAAATACATTTATATGCATTAAAGCACATTACTGAACATGCGGAATGGACAATTTTTCAGAAACCGTTTATTTTTAATCGAAGCCTTGTAAATAATTTTCCTTCCGTGAAGCCTGCATCGACTAATACCGAAGATAAAACAGCTAAACCTGCCCCAAAAAAAGCCGATAGGCAATTACACAGCACTCCTGTTTCGAATGCAACAAGCAATCATGTGAGTCAACAAGAAATGGAAGGAAAATCCCAACCCTTACCGACCGCCGCGGAATATCAGCCACACTTCTTTCAACCAACGCCAACACCTGCTCCTACACGAACGAAAGTAGTCAACCGCGCACCAGTTTGTTTGCCAAACAATAGCGGCTCATGCACAATCTCTTAATGTGAATTTCTTTCTGCCTACTTCTTTGAGATCCATCTCGGATGTAGGCTTCGTTAATCCCGCAAACAAGGCTTGAAAAGGGTTATGTGATGCTCAATCTATTGAGTTATATTATTCCCTGTGTCCTTCCGGTTTTGGCCAACAAATTTTGCGTTTTCGATTTATTCGATGGTGATGGATTTTTTTCTCTTCCTGCTCTACGGTTAATGTATCATAAATGCTACTAAGTAAGTGATTTGATACAACTGCGGCACAATAGGCTCAGATTATTTTTTCCAAAATTATATTCTTGTTTATAATGATTAAATCCTGGAGAATATTCCTAATATTACTGTCATTGCAGGGATTACCATGTCGGGGCCTCATCAACGATATCTTGAAGCAGCGATAGAAGAAGCGCGTCAAAGCCTCGCTCAGGGAGGAATACCCATTGGTGCCGTGCTTGTTCACCAAGGCGAGATCATTGGGCGCGGACATAATCAACGGGTTCAAAAAGGAAGCAGCATATTACATGCTGAAATGGATGCATTAGAGAATGCGGGGAGACAGCAAGCTAAAGTTTATGAGCAATCCATTTTATACACCACTCTTTCGCCTTGCCCCATGTGTAGCGGAGCTATACTTCTTTATAAAGTTCCTCATGTTGTGATTGGAGAAAATCAAACCTTTATGGGGGAAGAATCATTATTAACATCACATGGTATAAAACTTGAGGTTTTACAAGATAAAGAATGTATAACCATGATGCGAGACTTCATTGCTCAAAATAGAACGCTATGGAGTGAAGACATAGGTGAGTAATTTTGCCTCCTGCGGGCTTTATTTTTAAGGATTGACACACTGACCCGTCGTTTTAAGTCGAGCCGCAACGACATTTTTCAATTCAATAGTATATCTGCAATATCGATCATTAAAATTGGTTGTTTTTTGTTTGTTAGGTGTTGTTTGTGAACATTATGGTCTGTTGTGGTATAATTCGTTTTTTTCCAAGCATCAGTCCAATCAGTAAAATCAGCAATAGTGTAACCCCATCGTTTTTAGAGTCTGATGAATAATTTAGGAGCTATACAATGACAAAAATGAGTTTGAGCTTTTTGTTTGTTTTTGCAATGAGCCTATCTTCCTTTTCTTTTGGTCAAAATACAGGCAATTATATTGTTTCCGGTTGGCCAAACTACCTAGCTATGGGAACTATAACGAATGGTGCTCCGCAAGAGCCGACAAATATTCGTGTTGATGCTGTATTTACATACAATGGTTCAGGGGGCGACGGTGATCCTGGAAAAGTAGAAACTCCCTATAAAATTTGGAACATGATTAACATGGCTAAAAATATAAAAGCCAAGACTGGTCATGCGGTTAATCCTGTTTTAGTTGAATACGGTTGGCAACTAAGTGGTGGTTGGAATCCGGATAGCATTACTAACTTAGATGATTTAACAAAGCATTTTTTTAATCTCATGTTTTTGTCTAAAACATTAGAATCTAATGCTTATAGCAATACTGGAACGTATGGCACTATTTTATTGAACCCAGATATGCTGGGTTACTTAGGAAATACAAATCGTGTCGAAGCAGTTAAATCTTTATACATACCCGTAGCCCAGGCTGTTTCCAACGCTTATTGTATGATGAGTAAAAAAGTTAACTTCACTCCTACTCAAACACCTCTTTGCACTTATGGGTGGGATAATAAACCGGTCCTAATTAACGGCAACCCAAATGATTTACTTATTTGGCTTAAAACTAAAACGGATAACTATACTGCCGGACAAGCGTTTGCCACATGCGTTAACGAATATGTGATGCCTCTTTGTACCTCAGCAACCCAAAGCCCTGACCTACCTGATTTCTCAGATAATTTTAATGGTTGGTTACAGGCTCAAAACTGGATGGCGAAGCATTTTGGACCTCATGTCGCTCTGGGAGTACATGAAAATATTTCGGCAGTTCCAGAAGGGGGGTGGTGGATTCATCGGGGGTCAACTGCTGTGAAACCTTATGTGGATAGGGTTCTGGCTGACTTGAAAAGTTTTGAGTTATTCACCAGTACCTATAAACCTGATTTTATTTATTTTGATCGATATGGTGCCGATGATTACAGCAGTAAATACCCAAATTTACTCATGAATCAGGCAACGTTTTATAATGATGCTGCCTGGCAAAATTTCCTAACAATGTCGAAACAAATTAGCGAAGGTCTAGGAAGGCAAGCAGGAAAAAGCTACATACCGGCAATGTTATGGCAAATACCTGCTGCCCATATCCCAACTCAGGATGAGCCTCTTCTTGAGGCTCATGAAGAAGGCTCTGCTCCTGTATATTTTTTCGGCGATTCAAGGTTGCAACCCGATTTAAGCAATAGTGCTTCTTGGATTAATCAAGATATTGCTAATTTACCTAAAGGGTATAGTTTATGTGCTGGAAAAAATGCTACTCGTTGTTTGGTATTAAACCATTTTAATTGGGCTCATAATAATAATGTGCAATTGAAAAAGGCAGTTGACGCACATGTTTTTGCAATTTTGTGGGGAGCTGGTGCTTTTGCAACGGGGGTTTGGGAGGTACCGGGAACGACATTTCCCGATAATGGTTGGATGACCAAAAAACTGTCGATTTATTATAAAAACCCGCAATCATTTCCAGTGAATTAATTTACCTAAGGCGAATTTAGTTAAGATTCAGTAATTTTTTGTACTTTTTACTTGCACTCAAATGCTAACCAATGAATATTTGCTACAATTATATACATTATGGAAATATATGAGCTAAGTTAGGGTGCGAAGTTTATGCTGTAGCTCTGAGATTATATTTTCAGTGACGTAAAGCGTGTTCATCTTAGATATGAACTATTTTGCTGTTTATAGAAAATATCAAATCTCATACCTATTTCATATTCCTTATAGATAACGAATTTTCGTTTCCAGAGGTAAAAATGAAATTCAAATCGTTAATATTCTCCATACATGGATGGTTTGATACGAGTCTTAAAGAGAATCATTTACAGCAAGGTACGATACATTGGGCGCGTGTTTTCATCTTTGTACTTCTTCATTTGTGCTGTTTAGCAGTGTTTTGGGTTGGGTGGAGCATTACAGCCGTAATTACTGCTATGTTCCTTTATTTTTTTAGAATGTTTGCAATAACTGGGTTTTACCATCGTTATTTTTCACATAAGACCTTTAAAACTAATCGGTTTTGGCAATTTATATTTGCTGTAATAGGTGCGGCAGCGGTACAACGAGGACCGCTTTGGTGGGCAAGTCATCATCGTCATCATCATCGCTATACAGAGAAATCACAAGATCCACATTCTCCAGTACAACATGGTCTTTTGTGGAGTCATGTGGGATGGATTTTTTATTCAGACAACTTTAAAACAGACTACAAAGCGATACAGGATTTTGCAAAATATCCTGAATTATACTGGTTGAATCGTTATGATAATGTGGTCCCTATCTGTTTATTATTCATACTTTATTTTATAGGTAGCTTTTTAGCTCATTATTATCCTCAGCTTCAAACTAATGGCCCACAGTTAGTTATTTGGGGGATTATTTCAACAATTATCCTCTTCCATGCTACTTTTTCTATCAATTCACTTTGCCATGTATGGGGTACGAAAACGTTTGAGACAGGAGATGAAAGTCGGAATAATTTTCTGCTGGCTTTAATTACTTTGGGCGAAGGTTGGCATAACAATCATCACTATTACCCACGATCATCACGCCAAGGATTTCGCTGGTGGCAAATAGATATCACTTATTATTTATTATGTTTCTTAGAGAAGGTAAAAATAATTCATCATCTTAACAAAGTTCCACCGGAGTTAAAGACAGGTACTGAAGTAATGAAAGCTTTAGGCGAAAAAAATGTAAATATAAAGGCATAAGTATAACTCAGATTTGTTTCATGTAGGGGTTGAGAGGTTGTAATGAAGATTTCAAATCCAAGGATAATATCCAAAGATGTTTTATTAGTATCGTCATTCCTTATTGTTTATTTGCTTTTTTGTCTTATTTTCAACAATCAGTTACTTATTTATGGGATTTGGGACCTGGGGTGGGAAGGAAAATTAATATTTTGCTTTATTGTTTATCATATAACCATTGTTGTCTTTAGTATTTATTTACATCGATGCGAAACGCATCGGTCGGTTGAACTCGTACTGCCAATAAGATATTTTTGCCGATTTTGGCTCTGGCTTGCTACAGGGCTAAATCGAGCTGAATGGGTTTCCATTCATCGCTTACATCATCAAAAAGCAGATTTACCACTTGATCCACATAGTCCAATATATAAGGGGACATTTAATCTATTCCTGAGTGGATTTGAAATTTGTGCCCAATGCAATCCTTCATCACTGATAGAAAAATATGGAACCATCTCCGATAACGATGCACTGGAGCAATTTCTTTTTACTAAATTTCAATCTCTAGGATTGGTACTTTTTTTATCATTATATATCGTGCTCTTTGGTTTGTGGGGAATGGTAATGTGGGATATAAATATTTTTGCAATTACTACGGTATTATTTGGGGCATTTGCCGCCCTTACTCATAAATGTGGGTATCGAAACTTTGATACTAAGGATAATTCGCGAAATTTAATGCATATAGGGATTTTGTTAAATGGAGAGGAATTACACAATAATCACCATCACAATCCTTCCTCTGCCAAGCTTTCTTATCTAAATACGGAATTTGATCTGGGGTGGTTTTATATTTCAATTTTAATGAAATTAAATTTGGCGAAATTGCGTACTTCTCCAACTGTAAGAAGAAAAAGTGGTGAATACGAGTTCCAATTAAAAAAACGCTAGATATTTATCCTTTATTCCACCATCCTCCACCTAATGATTGAAAAAGCGCTGCTGTGTCATTATAACGAGCCGTTTCAGCCTGAATTACTTTAAGATGAATTTTTAGATAAGCCTCTTTTGCTCTTAATACCGACAAATAGTTCACTTTACCGAGTTGGTATTGCATTCTCACTATTTTAAAATGTTCATGGGTATTAATTTCTGAAGTTGCCCGTTCACGCAACAGTTCGGCGTCGAACTCCAGAGCATGTAATACATCTGCAACCTGTTGAAATGCATCTAGTACTACTTTTTTGTACCTTGCGAGTTCATAATCATATACTGCAATTGCGATTTTTCGTTTTGCACGTAGCGACCCACCTTTAAGAAGGGTTTGCGCTATTTGTCCGCCGTAGTTCCATACATTATTTGCAGGATTGAATAAAGTACTAAGTGCAGTTGAGTACCACGCATAAGTAGCTCCTAGATTTAATTTGGGGAAGAGATTCGCAGTAGCCACACCAATTTCAGCACTTGCTTTATGCAATAATGACTCAGAGGATTTTATATCCGGTCTTTGTTTGACTAAAAGTGAGGGAAGAGTCACTGGCAGATCTATGGGTAACTGGATATTTTGCAGCGTAAGGTCAAAAAGTTCTGTTTCACTCGGTAATGAGCCTGTTAACACTGCAAGAGCATTATGTTTTTTTGCCAAATCATTTTTGAGGACAGGAAGTTGCGCTTGGGTTTCTTTAAGTCGATTTTTGCTATTGAGTAAGTCTACTCGGGAAGTATGGCCAAGAAGGTAGTTATCATTTTCAAGTTTCACCAGTTTTTTTTGACATTCAATAAGTTCTTTTGTGGTTTTAACTTGTTCTTGCAAGGATGCAATTGTGATGCCTGTGGTAACTATATTTGCGGTTAATGTTAAATAAGTAGCCTCCAATTCGAAGTGTTCATAATCTATTGCTGCTTTTAAAGCTTCTAGCTGACGCTGATTACCGCCAAATAAGTCTAGATTATACCTCACACTAACTGAGGCATTGTACAGATCAAAAGTATTTACTGAGGAAAATGGGAGCGTTGTTCCTGGGGTCGGAGTAAGATTGATGCCCGTGGCGAGTAGACTATTTCTTTCACGACTTCCTAAAAATTGGGTATCCACAGTAGGAAATAAGTTAGGTCCTGCTTCAGCAAGCAAATTGGCTTGAGCTTTGCGCAAATTGGCTTTGCTCATTGCTATGGATGGATTATTTTTTAATCCTTGTTCAATAAAGGAATTTAGTTCTTTTGAATGAAATAGTTCCCACCATGATTTGGATATATTTTTTCTAAAGATAAATTGTTGCGGTCGACCGGCCCTGCTAGGGGCGCCGACAGTTTTTGTTTTCACAGACCCATTGTTATAGTGTGGCGTTTGGGGGGCATCTGGTGAATGAAAATTGGGTCCCACCTTACAACTTGTAAGTATTATTGTGCATAAAAATAAATAAATTTTTTGCATTTCATCTTCTTATATAACGAATTAACTTCATTATGGCGAATACTTCGCTTTTAACGATTATAAATCAAGTTGATGCTAACTGGCTGGCCCGGATGTAAATCATTCAATGCTTCTTTAACGGGTTTTGCCTCGACTCGATAAACGAATTTTGTTCTTGAACTTTCACTAAATATGTAAGGGGGGGTATATTCAGTTTTTGAAGAAATATAGCTTACAGTCGCAAGGTATGTATCACTACATCCATCACAGCTAATGCTGACTTCATTTTTTAATTTTAATTTAGATAATAAAGGCTCGGGAATATAAAAAATAACCTTTAGATTTTCAGGTGTAACAATAGATAATACTGGACGACCTGATAATACTAACTCACCGACAGTAAAATAAGTATCGTAAACGTACCCTGAAATAGAGGAGAATTTCTTTTTGTTTGATTCACTCCATTTCGCTTGGGTTAGTTCTGCCCTCGACGACTCGACCAATGCCTGTTGGGAAATTAATAATGCTTGAGCATTAAGATAATTGTTTTTTACTTCTTCGAGTTGTTCAAGACTGACCCCGCCTGATTTTAGTAATTTTTTATATCGAATCAATAACTTATTTTGAAAGTCAAGATCTGCTTGTTTTACTTTGATTTGTGCTAAGGCTTGGGTAAGATTTGCTTGCGCTTTCTCGAGTTGGGATTGCTGTGGCTGTCCATCCAGTGTGAACAACAGCTCTCCTTTTTTTATTGCAGTACCTTTTCGAGCATCCAGGCTGATAAGATTTCCTGAAAAATTGCTTGATATATAGGTATAATCAGCATCAACATATCCTTGCAATGAATTGTTCTTCTCCTTACAACCCAAAAGCTGGGCGCAAATCATAAGAAAAAACAACCATCTTGGAATGAATTTTTGCATATTATTTTGATCTTAAACGAATTTATCGATTCAATGGGCAGGAATAAAAAAACTTACCACCAAATAGTAACTTCTGACAATATGTATCCGAAGAAATAAACACAGCACTGTTATCAGTAATTCATCAGTCACGCAGTCGGGATTAGTTAAGTTGTTCCTTACATTCTGTTGATGAACATGTCTATATTGTTCTAAACAAGCTGTTAAATCTTCACGATCATAGCTTGTTAGTCAGGATAATATTAAGATACGATACACTATAATTGATTAAGATTTATATCAAGAAAATAAGGTGTGTTGACAATCGTCGTACATTTTTTCTGCGATTTGTTTCGCGGCCTTCGATTTGATTAATAACTCAACATTTAAAGCTTAACCTCCCTTTTAAATTCGGTGACCAAATCACAGAACACACGGGGTAAAGATGATTACCAATATATAGATCTTATCTTTTGTAGATGTTTTTTCAAAATTTCAGAAATCTGTTTGAGAAAAATGAGTATTTTTAGTTCTCATTCAAGGACGATAAATGATTAAAAATGAATTTCTTCGTATCTGGTCGGTTGCTAAGAAAGAAATTATTCAAATTAGACGAGATATTTTGATTTTCTCATGGCTAATTATCATTCCAGTTGTTCAAATATTATTGTTTGGTGCCATCATTAACACCAATCCCCGCCATCTTCCAACCGTGGTCATTACTTCTGAGAATACCTCGTTCACCCGCGCTTTATTGCAGGGCCTAAAAAATACAAATTATTTTTCAATTCAAACAATAACCGAAGATGAAAAAAAAGCAGAGCGACTGTTACTTAGTGGCTCCGTTCTTTTCGTTATCAACATACCGCCTCATTTTACCCGTGATTTGATTCGGGGAAGACATCCGCATGTATTAATCGAAGCTGACGCATCCGATCCTGTAGCCGTTTCAAATGCGTTCCGAGCGGCCTCTGAATTACCGTCTAAAGTATTTGAACATGAACTACAAGGCTCTCTCAGTTATTTAGCTTCTAAGGATGCCCCATTTATTTTCGATATCCAATCTAAATACAACCCAGAAAATATATCCCAGTACAATACCATACCCGGATTAATTGCATTATTAATCTTTTCAACGTTGACCGTTTTAACTGCTGTATCTATAAACTCAGAATTTGAGCGAGGAACCTTCGAAACATTATTAATAACCCCCTTAACACCCGCACATATTATTTTTGGGAAAGTTCTACCCTATTTTATTTTAGGGTATTTTCTTTTTTTTATATTGTTAATAATCGCGTATTTCATTTTCTCTATTCCTTTCCATGGTAGCTTTTTTTTATTTCTATTACTTTTAGCGCCTTATTCTATTTCCAGTTTGGGCACAGGTCTCGCTATTTCAGCGGTTACGCGGACACAATTTGCAGCTGTAGGCTTAACCAACGCGTATGGTCTCGTCGCAATTATGGTTTCTGGCTTTTTATTTCCATTTACGGGAGTACCTCCCTGGGCGCAAACAATAAGCCAAATTATTCCATTGACCCATTTTTTAAGGATCACCCGAAATAGCATGTTGAAAGGGGCAGGGTTCGATATTTTATGGCCTGATACCTGGCCTATAATTGTGTTTTCAGTAATTATTATTTTTTTTGGAATCGTACTTTTTAGAAGAACGTTAGATTAATAAGTTTTGGTGCCAATCTTGAGAGAACAGATAAATTTATGAAAAAAAACTTTGAGCAGTATGAGGATTTCATTCAACAACATCCTCTTTTTTGTCTTCTCAATCGAGAAGATGCGCATCAGCTCATTGGATATGCAAAATCTGAATTTGCTGCAGCAGAGCAAATACTTGTGATTGAAGGTGAACCTATTGCTTGTATTTTTCTGATTGTTTCAGGAAGCGCTGAGGTTGTCAGAGCGGTCCATTCATTGGGAACCATGCAAACTATGCGTATTGCTGAGTTAAGTAAAGGGGATATCATCGGTTTATCCTCAGAAGGATTTGTTTCACATACCGGACTTCACACGGCAACGGTAAAATCACTAACCTCTATGCATTTACTTAAAATCAGTCTTCCTGATTTTCTGAGTTTTTTGAAACAACCCCATATAAAATATCCTAATTTGAAAAAGTTAAGTGAAGAATTTCTTTTAATTCAGTTTATAAGAGCCCACCATCTCTTTAGCAATTTCTCACATGAGAAGGTACAGACGATGGTGAAAACTGCAAAAAATATTAAGGTTCCTGGAGGTTCCTACTTGTATCAAGTAGGGGATGTCGCGAATGCATGCTATTACCTACTTAAAGGGGAGGTAGTTCTCCTTAGTTTTAAAAACAGTAGCTCTAGTGAAATTAGTCTAAACCAAATGTTTGGAGATTCTGAATTTATGACGGATATGAAAAGAAAAGAGTCGGCATTTGCAAAAATTGATAGCGAATTATTGGTTATAGAAGCTGAGATTGTTAAAAAATTCATAACCATTCCCCGCTCATCTTTTTTACAAAAAATTCTTTTAAAAATTTCGGGAAAGAAGTAGGGAACCTTCTGAAGCTTCAACAGTTTCATAATTGAGTATGGGTGGAGTTATTTAATAGGTATTTTTATGGATAAAAGCAATTATATTATCGATGTAAGCAATTTGACAAAAAAATTCAATAAATATCAGGCGGTAAAAAATCTAAATCTTAAAGTGGAGTATGGTGATATATATGGATTCCTGGGACCAAATGGCGCCGGAAAAACTACTTCTTTGAGAATGTTGTGTGGACTTATTACTCCTGATTCCGGTTCTGGTGAGTGTGTAGGGTTTGATATTGTAAAAGAATCCCGTCAGATTAAAGCTCTTGTTGGCTATATGTCGCAAAACTTTGGTCTCTATAAGGATCTAACTGTTTACGAAAATATGATGTTTTTCTCTGAAGTTTATGGTGTTGTTGATAGAAAAAATCAAATCGAAAAATACTTGCATAAATTTGATTTGGAACAATACAAAAATCAGATCGCAGGTACCTTATCTGGTGGCTGGAAACAACGCTTATCACTAGCCGTTTCCTTATTACATGATCCTTTATTGTTATTATTGGATGAACCAACCGCCAATATTGATCCTAAGGCGAGACGAGAGTTTTGGGAATTAATGCATCAATTATCACAGGAAGGAATTACTATTTTATTAAGTTCACACAATTTAGATGAAGTGGATAAATGTAATAAAATTGCATACATGTGTTATGGTCAAACCCTTATGTCAGGAACGATTGAAGAAATTTTAAATTCTGTAAATTTGACTACTTGGGAAATAAAGGGAAGGAATATTGCAATGTTATCCCATCAATTAGAAGCTATTGAGGGAGTTGATCAAGTTTTAAGATTCCATAATACCCTCCATGTGAGTAGTAAAAATAAGGAGGAGTTGTTTGAAGTAATAAAGCCTTATATCGAAAATGAATTTTTTAATGGAAGAATAATTGAGTCATCATTGGAAGATGTATTTGTTTGGCTTTCTACATTCGGTGAGCAGAGATCATAGATGATAAAAATAGAATTTTATCGTGTCCTATCAGTTGCTAAAAAAGAGTTTATACAAATCAAACGAAATATTTCTACTTTTTTGTTTTTATTTTTAGTTCCTATCATGCAAATACTGTTATTCGGTTTTATGATTAATACCAATCCCAAATATTTGCCAACAACAGTTGTATCCTCTGAGAGTAATACCTTTACGCGATCATTATTAGAAGGTTTTAAACATACAGGATATTTTTCCTTAAATCATCTTGCTCATAATGAAAAAGAAGCAGAGAATTTTTTACAAAGTGGAAAGGGGCTTTTTGTTATCAATATTCCTCCCAATTTTTCAAAGAGTCTAATAAGAGGAGAAAAACCTCATGTCCTTATTGAAGCGGACGCTTCTGACCCAGTAGCAATCTCCAATGCATTTCGAGCAGCAGTTGCTCTTCCAGCACAATTGTTTGAACGTGATTTGTCTGGTTCTTTAAACTATCTTTCTTCCCAGCAAACACCTTTTAAATTTGATATACACCCTAAATTTAATCCTGAAGGATTTTCACAATATAATATTGTCCCTGGTTTAATTTCGGTACTTATGTTCACAACACTTACGCTTCTTACTGCCATGTCAATCACTGCTGAATATG
This sequence comes from Legionella nigrisilvae, assembly GCF_977063395.2. Taxonomy (NCBI): domain Bacteria; kingdom Pseudomonadati; phylum Pseudomonadota; class Gammaproteobacteria; order Legionellales; family Legionellaceae; genus Legionella; species Legionella nigrisilvae. The sequence goes on along the minus strand of NZ_CDRUGZ020000044.1, from coordinate 185,790 downwards.
AGGTAGGGACTTTCGAAACACTGTTAATTACACCACTAAGCGCAGCAAATATAATTTTAGGTAAAGTTATCCCCCATTTTATAGTGGGCTATCTTATCTTATTTATGCTCCTGATCATTGCGGTTTTTGTCTTTTCGGTGCCTTTTCATGGAAGCTTCTTACTTTATCTTTCGATAATGGCACCTTACTCGATTGGAAGTTTAGCAATGGGATTAGCGATTTCTGCCTTCGCCAAGACTCAATTCCAAGCTGTAGCCTCAACTAATGCTTATATTTTGGTTGCAGTTATGATTTCTGGATTTTTGTTTCCATTTAGTGGGATGCCACTTTGGGCGCAAAACATCGGCCAAGTGATTCCGCTAACACATTTTTTAAGAATCACACGTAATATTATGTTGAAAGGCGCCGATTTGAGCATTCTCTGGCCTGATATTTGGCCCATTTTATTGTTTATGTTTCTGATTGTTATTTCAGCAATTTTGCTTTTTAGAAAAACTTTGGATTAAATCTATCTGTATGATTAAGATTTTTTTTCTTAACATGAAGACAATAAGAATAATCCCCGCTGTACGGGGATTATGTGTTCAGGGAATTAAGTATTAATCCGCTTTCTTACCAGGTAACTTTTCTTTGATGCGAGCTGCGCGACCAGCTAAATTACGTAAATAGTAAAGTTTGGCGCGACGAACATCACCACGTCTTTTTACAGTAATACTATCAACAATCGGACTGTAAGTTTGGAATACACGCTCAACACCAACACCGTGTGAAATCTTACGAACAGTGAATGCAGAGTTTAAACCACGATTACGTTTTGCAATAACAATACCTTCAAAAGCCTGTAAACGCTCACGGGTACCTTCAATTACTTTCACCTGAACCAAAACAGTATCACCAGGATTGAAATCTGGGATTTCCTTGCCTTGCATTTGCTCAGCATTTAGTTGGTCAATAATATTAGTCATGGACTACTCCTCAAATTGGTTCATCCTTTAGGAATCACCGTGTTCATACTTAAACTCAGCAAGCAATTGCTTGTCTGTTTCACTTAACTGTATTTTTTCAAGTAAATCTGGGCGTTTAAGCCAGGTTTTACCTAGAGATTGCTTTCGCCGCCACAGTTCTATATCTCTATGGTGACCACCTAATAAAACAGGCGGCACCTCTAATCCTTCAATGGTTGCTGGTCGTGTATAATGCGGGCAATCCAGTAAACCATTCATAAATGAATCTTGTTCTGCGGAACCAAGATGCCCTAGGCTCCCCGGTATTAAACGAATAATAGCATCGATAAACACCGTAGCGGCGAGCTCACCACCACTTAAAACAAAATCGCCAAGAGACCATTCTTCATCTACATAATTTTGAAGAATACGCTCATCAATTCCTTCATATCGCCCAGCAATAAAGAGCAGTGGTTGTTTGTCATTTGCCACTTGATTCAAGTCATTTTGTCGAATTACCTTGCCCTGAGGACTCAGGTAAATCGTTTTACAATGACTCGGCATTTGACTACGTGCCTGCATAATGGCCCCTTTCAAGGGCTCATACATCATTACCATTCCCGGGCCACCCCCATAAGGCTTGTCATCAACTTGCCTGTAGGGCCTGGAAGACCAATCTCTTGGGTTCCAGCAATCAATTTTAACTAAGCCTTGCTCAATGGCTCTTCCTGTAATACCGTAATTTAAGGCATTAAGTATTTCAGGTATTAAGCTAATTACACCGAAATGAAGCACCGCTTAAAAATCCATATCCCAATCAACAGTGATTATCTGCTGGGTGGAATCCACATCTAATACAAATTTTCCAGGCAGGTAAGGTATTAACAGTCTTTTAGTACCTTCTACGACCAGCACGTCATTTGCACCTGTAGGGATTATTTCAATGACCTTCCCAAAAGATTCTCCTTGTTGGTTGATCACATTCATACCTATAAGTTGATGCCAGTAATATTCACCAGGTTCCAGTTTTGCCAATTGTTCCTGTTGCACTGCAATTTCTATATTAGTGAGCTGAGCTACAACTTCGCGCTCAGGATAACCTTCAACTTGGACTATGATGGATTTATTTTGTACTTCGGCATGCAACAATTTGATTGGTTGCCATTTATTATTAATAAACGCATGCCAATTTGCATACTTTAGAACATTATCACGAGGTTCTGTAAAGGAGTGAACCGTAACAAAACCTTTAACACCATGAGGCCGCCCAAAACGGGCAATTATTATCCAGCTTTCCTGATTATTCACTTTATTAAGCAGCTTCGCCTTTCTTATTAAATTCTTTTATCAAAGCGCTGACGCGATCAGATAACTGTGCCCCTACTTTTTGCCAGTGGCTCAATTTTTCTGCATCGATATGCAGACGCACTTCTTGTCCACGAGCTACAGGGTTGAAATAACCAATACGCTCAATATAACTACCATCGCGGCGTTTGCGGCTGTCAGTAACGACCATATGATAAAACGGACGCTTTTTGGCGCCACCTCTTGATAAACGTATAACGACCATTATTTTCCTCTACTTTAGAGTGGTTACGTAAAAATGCCGTGTATTGTACGAAAATTAATTCACCATGTGAAGTAATTCTTGCGAATTATTTAAAATCATCCGGTAATATGCCTTTTAATCCTGCCATACCACCGAGTCCACGCATCATTTTTTGCATTCCACCAGGTTTTGTAAATTTTTTCATCATTTTTTGCATTTGTTCAAATTGTTTTAATAATTTGTTTACATCTTGTATTTGTGTCCCTGAACCCAATGCAATTCGTTTCTTGCGTGAACCCACAATAAGTTTGGGGATACGACGTTCTTTTGGGGTCATGGAATTGATAATAGCAATAGTTTGTGCCATAGCTTTGTCACTGACCTGTTTCATTGCTTGTTGCGGCATCATTTGACTGACGCCGGGTAGTTTACTCATCATACCAGCAATACCGCCCATATTATTCATTTGCAGCAGTTGTTGTTTGAAGTCTTCTAGATCAAAACTTTTGCCTTTTTTCAACTTTTTAGCTAGTTTTTCACTCGCTTGTTTGTCTGCTTTCCGTTCGACTTCTTCAATCAGAGTAAGAATATCACCCATGCCAAGGATTCTGGAGGCAATTCGCTCGGGATGAAATGGCTCCAAAGCTTCTACTTTTTCACCACTACCAATAAACTTGATAGGTTGTCCCGTAATTTGTTTTACTGAGAGAGCGGCACCGCCACGCGCATCGCCATCTGTTTTAGTGAGAATGACTCCTGTTAAAGGTAAGGCTTCATGAAAGGCTTTTGCTGTATTCGCAGCATCTTGTCCGGTCATGCTGTCTACAACAAACAGTGTTTCAATTGGGTTTATTTCTTGATGTAAGGCTTTAATTTCCGTCATCATGTCGGCATCGATGTGCAGACGACCTGCAGTATCAATCAACAATACATCCATATATTGTTTTTTTGCGGTATCAAGCGCTTTTTTAGCAATACTTAGTGGTTGCTCGTTGGCTTCTGCGGGAAAGAAAGTGACATCTATTTGTTCTGCTAATATTTTGAGCTGTTGTATTGCAGCGGGTCGATAAACGTCGACGCTGGCCACCATTACTTTTTTGTTTTCAGATTCTTTTAAGTATCGTGCGAGTTTCGCAGTACTGGTCGTTTTTCCTGAGCCTTGTAATCCTGCCATTAGGAATACAGCTGGGGGTTGAGTTTTAAAGTTAAGCTCAGCACGTTCATCACCCATGATATGAATTAATTCATCATGAACGATTTTAACAAAAGCCTGATCGGGATTTAACTCAGTTAAGACTGTCTGTCCTAAAGCTTTTTGTTTTACTTCTTCGATAAATTCTTTAATGACAGGTAAGGCGACGTCTGCTTCCAGCAGTGACATCCTGACCTCACGCAGAGCCTGTTGTACATTATCTTCAGTTAATCGACTCTGCCCTCGTAGACTTTTGAAGGAGCGGGTCAACCGTTCGGTTAAGGTTTCAAACATGATCTATTACCCGAAAAAAATAGGAACTATAGCACAGAGAAGCTAGGATATGAAACTCTCCCATCCATGATCTAATTTTAATATTAGTTAATAATTATTGTTTTAATTAGGTCGTTTCTCTTTATTCAATCTCTCGGTGTGTGGTAAGTATTTTAGAACTTTTTATTTTTTATTTTAAAACGGGAATTGAGTGTGTTCGCTTTTCTGGCTTGAGCTAATAATTTGGTACATTAAGACAGGAAAAAATGCAGAGATTTTCTTATTAAATCATGCTATTTTACAGAGCAAGCTAAAAATCTATGGGCTAGTAAATAAAATCAAGGAACATTTTGTTTAATTATTGCCCGATTATTAAGGGTTCCTTAAGCTAATTTTTAATATAATGTAGCTTCTGCACGCCCCAAAACTGCACTGAAGGAATGCGATGATCGAGAAAAAACATTCACTGACAATTTTCAGTCTGACTATGATAACAGTTGGTTCTGTGGATAGTATACGAAATTTGCCTGCTACGGCCTTATTTGGCAGTCAATTAATTTTTTATTTTGTTTTAGGTGCTTTATTTTTTCTAATCCCAACTGCTTTGGTTTCAGCAGAATTGGCTTCAGGGTGGGCCAAACAAGGAGGGATTTACATTTGGGTTAAACAAGCGTTTGGGAAAAAGATGGGTTTTTTAGCCATTTGGTTGCAATGGATAGAAAATGTAATTTGGTACCCAACGATATTATCTTTCGTCGCAGGCACTATTGGTTATTTAATTAATCCTGCATTGACAAGTAATCCTTATTTTCTTTGGGCAGTAATCGTTAGTTCATTTTGGGGAGCTACGATATTAAATTTGCGGGGAATGAAATCTTCAGCTGTATTCAGTAATCTGTGTTCTCTTGCAGGTTTATTATTACCCATGTCGTTGATTATTGGCCTTGGGGCTTTTTGGGTTACCCAGGGTAATCCGTTGCAAATTCAATTTGATACTCCAAGTATCGTACCTCATTTAGCTGATAAGTCTATGTGGGTCTCTTTAACTGCGATCATCATGTCTTTTTGTGGTATTGAAATCGCTACCGTTCATGCAAATGATGTAGATAATCCACAACATGCTTTTCCCAAAGTATTAATTTACTCAGTAGGAATTATTTTAAGTACCCTAATTCTAGGTTCTTTGGCTATTGCAATTGTTTTGCCCGGCAAGGACATCAATTTAGTAGCAGGAATTATGCAAGCATTTGAAGCATTTTTTTCCAGTTATCACATGTATTGGATGATGCCTGTAGTCGCTGTAATGTTGGTTTTAGGTGGGCTTGGTGGTGTGAGTAACTGGATAATTGCCCCCACAAAAGGATTATTGGTTGCTGCAGAAGACGGTAATTTACCTGAATATTTCCAACGTACGAATGAAAAAGGTGCACCGATTGTAATGCTCTTCACTCAGGCCAGCATTGTCACTGTTCTGTCAGGTTTATTCTTATTTATGCCTAGTGTGAATGGATCTTATTGGTTGCTAACTGCTTTAGCTGCTCAATTGTATATGCTGATGTATTTTATTATGTTTGCCGCAGCAATTAAATTGCGGATTGCTGAGCCCCACCATCCTCGACCATTTGCAATTCCTGGCGGTATAATAGGTATGTTATTTGTAGCGGGTGTAGGTATTGTGGGTGTATGTGCTACTTTAGCCGTGAGTTTTATTCCACCAGAAGGAATTAATGTAGGTGGTATGGCACGCTACGAGTTGACATTAATTGGTGGTTTAATTCTCATGTGTTCACCACCATTTGTAAGTTCCTGGTTGCGAGGAAAAACACCAATATTGGATGCGGCTGTTCCAGATTAAGATTTTTGCAGAATTTCCTGGCCTCTGTGAAGGGAGATGTAAGGACAAAGCACCATGGACATTACAGAATCTAATGAATTGCTGAGCCAGTTAATGGCACGATTACCTGAATTGGAATGGAAAATTAACGAGCTGGGTTCCTTTTTCTCCATTCATCGCCTACCCAGAGGGGTATTTCGTTTAGATAAAGAAGCAAATGGTGTAGCCTGTATCGCAGAAATTAAAGCGGACATTCATGCATTATCCAAACAACAAAACAAGCGGAGTGCTTTATATTTGGCAGAGCGAATTAGACAAAAAATAAACATCTTGGTTGTCTTATGTCAAATGCATCAAGGCAAAAAAAAGTCAGGAGAAAACGTTTCCTTTGGCATAAAAATGTTGAGTACTAGACAACAATGGATCAATGATCTTGAATTTGAAATTAATACGCTTTTAGAGCAACAACATGCGATGAGTAAAGCTTTGGAGCACCTTCGACATAGCCATAATTCCAGTGCAATTTTGCATTTAAAAGCAGAGTTAGGTGAGGTTGAGCGTCGCCTGACTTTAGCGAAAGAAACGTTAAATCGAGCTGTTTCTTAATCAATAATCTTTTTCTAATCAGAGTTATGCGGTAAATTTAGGGTCTGTTTACATTTCGCCAATTGGGGTAGAAATATAAATAGACCTTAGAGTGCCTTTTCGGCATTCATTAATAAAATAATTACTCAAACGAAACATTGACTTGTTTGTTGGTGAATAACAAAGAAAATGATAGAGAGAATGAGTGATTACTAAAAGGAGCTTTTTTAAATGTCAGATAAATATTCTCAGGTTACCAAAGATATTAGTACTCAATTAGCCAAAATGCGTAAAGAAATGCCAGAAGTAATGTCTGGATTCTCAGCTCTTGCGCAAGCAGCAACTAAAGACGGTGTACTCGATAAAAAAACTAAAGAATTAATTGCTATGGCTCTGGCTGTTGCGAAACAATGTGATGGTTGCATAGGATTTCATGCGCAAGCTTTAATTAAATTACAAACAACACGCCAAGAGTTCTTGGAAACTTTAGGTATGGCAGTTTACATGGGTGGGGGTCCATCTTTAATGTATGCTGCAGAAGCTTTAGAAGCATTTGAAGAATTTAGTAAATAATATGAGGTCAATTGCTTTTAGCCTGGATCAACTCAATAGAGTCCAGGCTTGAAAGAAAAAGTCTACTTAATTATTCATAAGCAATTTTCTCGATGATTAAAAAACGGATGAGGGGATTTATAAAAGATTTTATCAACTAAGTGCAGACCTATTTAAATCATTTGTACACAATTCATACAATCCTTAATTAAGATTATTGTCATAATCTTCAATCACTAATTTTATTATATGCTCACGGATGGACTATACTAAATTATAAATTTTTTTTTTGGGGAAAGGGAGAATTGAAATGTTGAAAATTAAATGCAGTTCATGGTGCACAATTTTTGGCATCTTTTTGGTTTTTTGTGTTCCATCGTTAGCGTTTGCACATCATGCTGAATTTATGAGAAATGAACCTTTTGTCCAAGGTTTGAGTATGCCCATTCATGGGGTAGACCACATGTTATTTACGTTGGCAGTGGGGCTAATTGCGGCACAAATTGGTGGACGAGCTTTGTGGAGCATACCTTTGATATTTGCTGTTGCTATGGTATTAGGTGGGATATTAAACCTTTCTGGAGTGTCTATACCTTTGTTAGAGTATGGTATCCTGGCATCTCTTATTGTGTGTGCGGGGTTGCTTTCTTTGCGTCCGAGCGTCTCACTACTTCTAACCATAGGTTTAGTTGCTCTGTTTACTATATTCCAAGGTAATGAAATGATGACTTCAGGTGGGGTGGGTGTATATAATTTGCCCTTATTTATTCTAGGCACATTATTTTCCTCTCTTCTATTGTTAGGCGTTGGAGTTGGTGTGGGTTTATTAATTTCCCACAGGAACGCTTATCTATTTCGTTATGTAGGAGTAGCTATGTTAGTAGCTGCTGTTGTAATTAGTGTATATCCTGACATTAATAATGCGATAATTAACATGCTTGAAGCTTAATTAAGTTGATTTATCAAAGGGCATCTTGGCCTTTGTTTGGCTAGTTTGCCCAAAGATTAAGGAACATTCTTAACAATCGATGTGCATTGATGCCACTTCACTTACTTTTTTTAGTTGCATACATTTTAGAATCAGCTAGATCAAGCATATCCTTCAGGGTTCGATGTTTATTGGCATCATATTGTATGCTCCCCGCACTGAATTCAATCTTATAATTAGAGGATTGTGCACATTTTAAAACGCTTTTTAAGCGGTCAATAATTGCAGATACATCGTTTTGGTTCAATCCCGAACAAAATATACAAAATTCATCACCGCCTAAACGTCCTATAACATCATGATACCGAAAATTTTGGAGAAGAGCATTCGCGAAAATTTTTAACACTTTGTCACCTTCCGCATGTCCAAATTGATCATTTATTAATTTGAATTTATCTAAATCAAAAAATAATAGGGTAAACATTTGATTTTCACGTTGACATTTCTCAAATAAGTAGCCGGCTAATTTTAAAAATCCCCTCCGATTAGATAAACCTGTTAATTCATCAGTTATGGAAATCTGTAATTGCTCCAGATCCATTTCCACCATTTCAGCAAGATCGTGAACCACATTTTCATCGACTTCGCTTTTTGCTCGAGGTTTGTCATCGATTAGACAAATTACCCCCACATTATAGCCTTTGACTTTTAAAGGACAGCCTAAATAAAATCTGAAATTTGGTTTTCCAAGAACAAAAGGATTATCATAAAATCGTTCATCTTTGGTTGCATCTTCGACCACCATAATTTCATCAGAAAGAATAACATGACCACAAAATGATGTTCTTCTCTTGGCCTCCTTTATGTCAAATCCTTGCGTGGATTTCATCCATTGACGCTCAGATTCCAAAAATGAGATGACCGAAATAGGGACCTCAAAAAGTTTGCATGCAATACGCGTTACTCTATCGAAACGTTCCTCTTTCTCGGTATCGAGTATGTGTAATTTATAAAGTGTTGCTAAGCGTTCCGCCTCATTTTCTGGCTTGTTTGGAGGAATCATATTTTATCCTTTCACGTACAGCAAGTTGGCTAATCTTTATGATATATATCATTATTTTTTTAAAATTTAAAAGTAATGAAAACCCTAGGGCGTCCAACTTTGAAAGAAGTTTTGGAGGGGTGTTAAAAAAAGCACAGTTTGTTAAGTTATCTCAGAGAAATTCGCGACATTAGTAATTAATATTTTGAATAAGGATTAAATCAATGCGAATTAATCCTTACTCATGTAAAAAGAAGGGCTTATTATTTTTGTGAGGAGGGTTGTCCAAGCGCTGCGGAAACATGAAGCATTTCATTTTTTGCCGCTGTATTTTGTTGACAAGGATAGTGTTTACTTGCTCCTAACCAGGCTACTTGAGAAACGGTCATGGAATCTTTATCACTTTGCTGGCTTGAGATTTCTTTATATGTCTGCTGAATCAATTCACAAAGCGTAAATGCACTAAGCTGTACCCCTGGTGGCAAGCAAAAAATAGGATTTCCTTGATTTTTTGCGACTTCATTGGCTTGAATCATCGTTTCTGCAATACTTTCGCACGTTATTGTTAAGACATGGCGAGCAGAGCGAGCCCATGCTTGCGCTTGAGGATCTGCTTTAACTTCCATCTGAGGAATATTATCAGCGATACTCATGTAATTTTTTATGGTGTCTGCATGGATGCACTGACACAGAAATAGGAAACTGATTAATACAATACGCATAATTTATCCTTCCAATCAAATGCCATGAGGCTTAATTAAACCCAGTTTAAAAGCAATTAATAAAAATATAAATAAACCTACTGAAATACTTATTCTTATCGTTAATGCTTTAACGGTACGTTTGGAGTTTCCTGGGTCTCGAATTAGGAAGATAAGACCACTTGCCAAAGACCCAGCAATGATAATCATTACACAGATGATGATAATTTTAGTGATCATTTGTTATACTCCCGAAATTGCCGTCAAATTATGACTAACATTTAAACAATTAATTAATGATGCCTAGTTTAACCTGTTTTAAATTTCGTTTCACCCCAAGCTGGCCGATGTCAATTCTGGCAATCCTAGTTTTTTCTTTATTCGTTCGCCTTGGGTTCTGGCAAATCCATCGTGCAGATGAAAAAACAAAAATGATTGTGGCACAAAAAAACCAAGAGAAGCAAAACCCAGTTCCTTGGGCGGTAAAGAAAGAACTGCCAGTGCAATATGAACGACTCTCCTTAAAAGGTCATTATCTGCCGCAAATATTTTTATTGGATAATCAACATTACAAACATCAATTTGGTTACGATGTTTTATCTCCCTTCCAATTGTCCGATGGATCTATAATTGTAATTGATCGCGGATGGGTTCATGGTGAACTGACACGGCGAATTCTTCCAAACATTCAAATCCCCAAAGGAATAATCGAATTACAAGGAACAGTCTATTTTCCCAGTAAAAATCAATGGGTTTTAGGGCCGGCTATAGAAGAAAAAGGGAATAATACGATCATTTTGGAGCGTGTAGATGATCAATTGATCAGCCAAGTTTTGCAAAAATCAGTCGCTCCGTTTATTATTCGCCTCGACAAGCAAGACACAAATGGATTTGTGCGTGAATGGGAAACGGTATCCATGCCTCCGCAGCGGCATTTAGCTTATGCTTTGCAGTGGTTTGCTATGGCATTGGTAATACTTATTATATTTGTAGCCTTAAATCTGAAGAAAAAAAATGAAAAAACAAGCCAGTAAATATTATATTTTAGTGTTGTTGGTTGTAATATTCGTCACCCCCGGCGTAGCGGCTTATTTATTTTACCAGCATCCTTCTTGGTTGGGCGCTACTCGGGTTAATAAAGGGACATTGCTGAATCCACCAATAATGGTGAATGCCTTGGAAGGAAAATCCAAATGGCGTATCGTCTTTTGGAGTTCAGAGGCTTGTGATCAAGAGTGTATGAAGCAGCTCGATATACTCGCTCGAATTCGTCTGGCGTTAGGACGCAAATTATACCAGGTGGATCAATGGCTTCTTCTCAGTGATAAAGCACCTCCCTTATCACCAAAGCAACAAGCCTATTTAAAGGAAATAGATTTTAAAGTGGCAAAATTATCTGCAGATCAATTTAATAAAGAGGCTTTCTTGCCTGAAAATAAAGTATTTATAGCTGATCCAGGTAATTATTTAATACTCAGTTATGCATCTCAGGTAAACCCTAATGATGTATACAAAGATTTGAAGTTATTGCTCAATACAACAGAAAAGAGTGATTAATCTAATGCAGAATAAATTATTACGGTATGTAGTGTCATTTGCTGTGCTTTTGTCTTTATTCGTAGTTATGCTCGGGGCATATACGCGCTTGAGTGATGCAGGCTTAGGTTGTCCGGATTGGCCTGGTTGTTATGGCCAGATGGTTCTTCCAAGTGCTACGGACAAATTGCAGGCTGCACAAACTCAATACCCACAAATTCCCATCGAATCTAGAAAGGCATGGACGGAGATGGCTCATCGTTATGCTGCTGGTTCTTTAGCTTTGTTAATTTTTTTTATAGGTTTTTATGTAGCACGCAAGCGTTTGCAGGGTAACAATTTGTCTTGGCATTTGCCCGCTGCACTAATTATCTTAGTTTTCTTTCAAGCTGCTTTGGGGATGTGGACAGTAACCTTGAAGTTGTTACCAGTAGTCGTTATGGGACACCTTTTAGGCGGTATGCTGATCGTTGCATGCTTAAGTCGTTTTCGATTACAAATTAGCTCAATAAAGGGACATGATTTATCACAATGGCGTCCTTGGTTACGAATCGGGGTGCTTATTGTGTTCTTGCAAATCGCATTAGGCGGTTGGGTTAGTTCAAATTATGCTGGGATCTCATGTATTGGATTCCCTATGTGTAATGGTGAATGGTTACCTGATCTACATTTCGCAGAAGGATTTAATTTATTTTCGCCAGTGGGAGCTAATTATCAAGGAGGGGTACTCGATCATGATGTAAGAGTAACAATTCAATTTATCCACCGATTAGGGGCAATAATAACCGCAGTTTATATTCTGGTACTCTCCTTATTGATTCTATGCAGAAGCAGCTTTAATTATCTTAAAACCGCAGCTGTAGTGTTGTCTTTATTAGTATTGGTTCAATTTACTTTAGGAATTTTAAATGTAATTTATTTACTGCCAATTAGTGTTGCTGTAGCCCATAATGGGGTTGCTGCGCTATTACTGGCAACCTTATTTAGTACGCTGCATTTAACGCGTAAGGGGCAAAATGATGCACGCTGAGCATGTAGTTCAATCTTCGTCAGCTACTTGGCGTGATTACCTTGAGTTATGCAAACCTCGAGTTGTACTACTTATGTTATTGACGGTAGTTGTCGGAATGTATCTGGCTGCTCCTGGCTGGGTTAGTATGTCGCTGCTGATTTTTTCTCTGCTTGGTATTGGACTGTGTGCAGGAAGTGCGGCTGCAATTAATCATTTGGTAGATAAACGAATTGATGCCATTATGGCCAGAACCAAAAAAAGACCTGTAGCGAGTGGACAGGTTTCTGTAAAGCAAGCTTTATGGTTTGCTTTAATCATGGGTACTCTTGGGCTGACAATTTTGGTGATATTTGTAAATCAACTCACTGCGTGCCTTACGTTTATTACCCTCATAGGCTATGCTGGTATTTATACAGGTTACTTAAAAAGAGCCACCTCCCAAAACATAGTCATCGGTGGATTAGCTGGAGCTGCACCACCGTTGCTGGGTTGGACTGCTGTGACAAATCAATTGGATCCTCAAGCTTTATTGCTGGTATTAATTATTTTTATATGGACACCTCCACATTTTTGGGCTCTGGCTATTTATCGTTACGAAGAGTATCAGCATGCTCAAATTCCCATGTTACCGGTCACCCATGGGATTGCGTTTACTAAATTGAGTGTTTATTTATATACCATCTTATTGCTTGTAGTGAGTGTATTGCCTTTTGTTGTAGGGATGAGTGGCTTATTTTATTTAATAGGGGCTTTAGTGCTGGGTGCGCGATTTTTATTTTGGTCGCATAAATTATATCGTACCGATAAACCTGTTGTTGCAATGCAAACATTTAGATTTTCAATCGTGTATTTGATGTTATTGTTTGTTTTTTTATTGATCGATCATTATCTATAAGGAATAGGTATGAAATAAGTTCCAAGAACAGTAATTTTTGTGAAAGCTGTTTATGAGACTTATTCCATGTATGTTCCTATAAGGGGGTAAAATGAGTTTAAAGGCTAAAAGTGTTACCTTTACTGTAGTTGTTTTGCTGGCTCTTGCAGGATTGTTTTCAGGAATTTTTGTAGGTCAGCATTTTCATTTTAAGAAAAAAATAGATGTGTCTTCATTTCATGGTACTTACCTTGAAAATCCAAGACAAGTGAATCAGTTTAATTTAACAGGAATGGATGAAAAACCATTTAGCAATAAGAGCTTAAAAGGGAAATGGACTTTAATGTTTTTTGGTTTTACAAACTGTGGTTATGTTTGTCCCACTACTATGGCCGAATTATCCAAAATGTATCGCATTCTTGAAGAGAAGGGTGTAAAGAATTTGCCGCACGTCGTGATGATTTCAATTGATCCTGAGCGTGATAATCAAGAAAAACTAGGACATTATGTCACTTCATTCAATCCTAATTTTTATGGGGCCCGAGGAGATGAGGAATCCATTAAGTTAATGACTCGAGAAATGGGAATTGCTTATGCAAAAGTAATTGAAAGGGGAACTAATGATGCCACAAATTATGATATTCAGCATAGTGGTGCTTTGATGCTGTTCAATCCCCACGGAGAACTTAATGCATTTTTTACCACGCCGCATCATGCAGATTTATTAGCGCAGGATTATCTGTTGTTGGTTTCTTAAGGGAACATTTTTTTGAAATATATTTTGTTGCTCCAAGGTGATTTTTACATTTTTGGACTAGGCTTTATTTATACGAGCGAGTTGTAAAAAGGCTCGAAATTTCTAGAATAATAAAAAAATTGAGGAAAGCGTTTTTCATGAAAATTGCAATATTGGCCACAAATCCACATTTGTACTCTCACAAGCGTCTGAAAGCAGAGGGAGAAGCTGCTGGCCATGAGATTAGAATTATTAATCCTTTATATTGTTACATGAATGTCGCCGCTTCCTGCCCTAAGGTTCATTATAGAGGAGGGTCACCCTTGCCTCATTTTGATGCAGTCATTCCAAGAATTGGTGCATCGAATACTTATTACGGTACAGCAGTTTTGCGTCATATGGAAACTATGGGTATGTATGCTTTAAATGAATCCTTAGCCATAGCCCGCTCGCGTGATAAATTCCGCTCATTACAGTTATTAGCCCGCAAAGGAATCCCTATGCCCTTAACAAGCTTTGCCCAATCACCGGATGATACTGAAGACCTAGTTCGTATGGTTGGGGGTGCTCCATTAGTTATTAAATTATTGGAAGGAACTCAGGGGAAAGGGGTTATTCTCGCAGATAGTCATCAATCAGCGGTGAGTATTATTAATGCTTTTAAAGAAATGCATGCCAACATTTTGGTACAAGAATTTATTGAGGAGTCACGTGGCGTCGATATTCGCTGTTTTGTTGTCGGAGAAAAAGTAATTGCGGCGGTGAAACGACAAGCGAAAGAGGGGGAGTTCCGGGCCAATGTTCATCAAGGTGGAAAAGCGGTCAAAGTAAAGTTATCCCCACAAGAGCGTTCTATTGCAGTTAGTGCTGCTAAAACAATGGGATTAAAGGTTGCGGGTGTCGATTTAATTCGATCGAATCATGGACCTTTAGTCTTAGAAATTAATTCCTCCCCCGGTCTTGAAGGTGTGGAAAAAGCCACTGGAATTAATATAGCTGGCAAAATTTTTGAGTACATTGAGAAACATGCAAAACCGATCAGTGTGAATGATCGGTTCCATGGTTAAGCCGCTTCACGGCTCGTCGTTTAGCGATATGAAATATCGGAATTTTCTTCCTCTTGCTCACGATTCCCCTTTATTACTTCACGATACTTTCTTTTAAAAAAGGAAGTATCTGGATGAGCACCATAGAACGAGGGGGCATTTTCGAGTTCAACTTTGGCGGCATCAAGCATTTTCGTAAATTTATTGACCACGTCCATTGTTTTAGGAGTGAGGATTTTCTTTCCACAAGGATCACTTCTTAATAGAAGAAGCTAATTTTCAATTTCGATAGTTGAGGCATCTATTGGTGCTCGCATAATACAAATACCCCATAATTACAAACATGTAGCTCTAATTATAGACAATATGTGTTTATGCGCGCATAAAGTCGAATAAATACATTAATGAGACGAATCACTTTTACCGACCAACCAATCAGCACTTACCTCGAATTCTTGGGCTAATGCATTGAGTAATTTTTCATCTGGGTTAGTGGCGCCGTTAAGCAATGCTTCCGCCTTAAACCTTGGGATTTTAACCAGCTTCGATAATACTTCAATACGTTCTGCACTTGATTCGGGTGCACCAATATTGTCAAGTTCTTTATTTAATCTTTCAGAAAATCTCTTATTAAGCATCGGCTTCTCCTAATAACGATTTAGGGTAAAATACATCTAATTACTCCTCTAGTCATCGCCTCATAGCTAAGCCAATGAAGCAGGCGAAGCGAACGGCTATCTTATTTATTTCATATAGCATAAAAATCAGGTTTTGCAATGATTGTCCCAAAAACATTTGGCCCCAAAGGCTTTTCCGTGAAACTCCTTTTCTCAGGATAAGCTTTGATTTGTGTTGATCTGCACAATCTTTCAATTTAGTATTGAACCTCAAAAAAGGATTGTTTGGGACAAACATGATCGAAGAAGTTGCTGTAAAATATCCTTGTGATTTAATTATATTTGGTGCTTTGGGGGATTTGTCATGTCGTAAGCTATTTCCCGCCTTGTATCAACTCGAACGCGCCAATTTGCTTCATGCCAATACCCGAATTATTGGATGCGCTCGGGATTCCTTCACATTAACTGACTATACCGGGTTAATAAAATCTAAAGTACAAGCTTTTATCAATGAAGAACTGGATGAACAGGTTTGGTCACGTCTCATTCATAAGATGACTTATTGCCAGATTGATCTCACACAACCCCAAGATTATTCGAGGATATTAGATTATGTAAGTCCCGAGGAGCGAATCGCAATCTCTTATTTTGCAATTCCTCCGACACTTTATGCTCAAACATGCCAAGGTCTGTCAAGTATTGGTTTAACCAAACAACCCTCACGAGTGGTTTTAGAAAAACCAATTGGTCATGATTTACCTTCATCCATAGTAATTAATAATGAGGTGGCCCATTTTTTTGCCGAAGATCAAATTTATCGAATTGATCATTATTTGGGTAAAGAAACAGTATTGAATCTCCTAGTACTTCGTTTTGCAAATGCGATATTTTCTTCAAATTGGGATCATCAAGCTATTGATAAAGTTGAAATTAGCGTAGCAGAAGAAGTAGGCGTGGAAGGACGATGGTCTTATTATGATAAATCGGGTCAAGTAAGGGATATGTTGCAAAATCATCTCTTACAAATTCTAGCTCTTGTGGCAATGGAACCACCAATGAGTCTCTCTGCTGAATGTATTCGTAGTGAAAAGTTAAAGGTATTAAAATCATTGCGACCTATTTCTCCTGTACATGCCCAGGAGCACACGGTGCGTGCGCAGTATGTGGGAAACGTGATTAAGGGCCAACAAATACCTGGGTATCTGAATGAAGAAGGCGCCCATAAAAATTCAACTACTGAAACTTTTGTTGCAATCAAGGCATTTATAGATAACTGGCGCTGGTCTGGTGTCCCTTTTTATTTATTAACCGGTAAGCGATTATCAAAAAAACAAAGTGAGGTAGTGATTTACTTTAAACCACAACCATATAATGTTTTTAAACAATTAAAACAAGAATTGTCTCCTAATCAACTTATCATTCGTTTGCAACCCGATGAAGGAGTAGAATTACGAATGATGAATAAAATCCCTGGTCTTAGTGAAACTATGCAATTACGAGATAGTAAGCTGGACTTAAATTTTAATCATCTCTTTAACTCGCAAAGAATTGCCGATGCTTATGAGCGCTTATTGTTGGAGGTGATGCTAGGTCATCAATATCTGTTTGTAAGTCGTGAAGAAGTAGAACAAGCTTGGAAATGGATTGATGAAATTGGGCAAGCATGGGAAAGGCAGGAGACCCCACTTTATACTTATCCTGCAGGAACTTGGGGGCCTTTAGAAGTAATTCGTTTATATAATGGTAAGGCGCATGTATGGGGGGAGCAAAATGCAGTTACGTAGTTTTAGTGAAGCGTCTATCTTAACAGAGGATTTGGTCGAGCAGATAAAAGGTATTCTTAGATATGCAGTGGAGCAACGTGGCCACGCTTATTTAGTGGTCTCGGGTGGAAAAACTCCTATTGATTTATTTAAAGCTTTGTCTAAAACGGATCTCCCATGGGATAAAATTACAATCACTTTGACCGATGAGCGTTGTGTGCCTGCTCATGATTCCGATCGAAATGACCGTTTAGTCCGAAATTTTTTACTGCAGCATCAGGCAGCTAAAGCTCATTTTTTGAGTTTATACAATGAAGATTGTACTTTAGAACAAACACAGCAAATGATTGCCTCTCTACCTACGTTTG
This sequence comes from Legionella nigrisilvae, assembly GCF_977063395.2. NCBI lineage: Bacteria > Pseudomonadati > Pseudomonadota > Gammaproteobacteria > Legionellales > Legionellaceae > Legionella > Legionella nigrisilvae. Next base: position 168,238 of record NZ_CDRUGZ020000044.1, on the reverse strand, counting down.
ATGCGGTGATTTTAGGGATGGGTGAGGATGGGCATGTCGCCTCTTTGTTTCCTTGCTCTGATGAACTGGGTATGGGGTTGGATGATAACGCTGCAGCAGTGCTTCGAATTAGCCCAAAGACTGCCCCTCATCAACGCATAAGCTTATCTAAAAAAAGATTATTAAATAGTCGCGTTATCTTTTTACATTTATTAGGTCAGAAGAAATTGACTGTATTGCATCAAGCAATGGCAGAGCATGATTCTATGGTAATGCCAGTGAGTGCTTTTTTAAATAACTTTGATGCAAATGTTCAGGTGCTATACGCACCTTAAGGAAGAAAAATGCACCCGGTTGTAGCTCAAGTTACGGACCGAATCCGTGAACGGAGTATAAGTAGCAGAGATTTGTATTTAAAGCATATAGAACAATTACGTATTAAAGGCCCTCATCGCAGTGTGCTCCATTGCGGTAATTTAGCCCATGGTTTTGCTGCGTGTGCGAAACAGGATAAAGCCAAGCTGAGGGGGATGACTAACGCAAATATTGCTATTGTTTCGTCTTATAATGACATGCTTTCAGCGCATCAACCTTATCTGAATTATCCCTCGTTAATCAAAAAAGCTATTTCTGCTGCGGGTGGCGTAGCACAATTTGCTACAGGCGTTCCGGCAATGTGTGATGGAATTACCCAAGGACAAAGTGGCATGGAATTAAGCTTATTAAGCCGAGATGTAATTGCCATGTCAACAGCCATAGGTTTGTCTCATAATATGTTTGATGGCGGCCTTATGCTCGGTATTTGCGATAAAATTGTTCCGGGATTGCTGATGGCAGCTTTGAGCTTTGGTCATTTACCTTTCATTTTTATACCCGCAGGCCCTATGCCTTCAGGCATATCAAACCAAGAGAAAGCGCGTATTCGTCAATTGTATGCTGAAGGGAAAGTAGATAAAAATGCATTGCTTGAGGCAGAAGCGGCTTCATATCATTCTGCAGGCACCTGCACTTTTTATGGCACTGCTAACTCCAACCAACTGATTATTGAAACCATGGGATTGCAGCTTCCCGGTTCATCATTTATCAATCCGGGTACGCCTTTACGTGATGCACTAACCTGGGCTGCGGCACAACAAATTCTTTCCTTAACGGATTTAACTAATCATTATATGCCCATAGGCAAATTGATGGATGTAAAAAATATTGTCAATGGCATTGTGGCATTATTGGCTTCTGGCGGTTCAACGAATCATACTATGCATTTAATTGCCATAGCGGCTATAGCAGGGTATTCGATTAATTGGGATGACTTTGCTCAATTGTCTGCCGTAACTCCTTTAATAGCCAAGATTTACCCGAATGGATATGCAGACATCAATCACTTCCAACGAGCGGGTGGTATGGCCTATTTTATCCATACCTTACTGGATGCAAAATTGCTCCATGAGGATGTTCATACAGTGATGGGTTTTGGTTTGCAGCAATATACCCAACAACCTTTATTAGATAATGAGCAATTGTTATGGGCTCCTGGCCCTTCTAGTTCAAATGATGAAAGTGTATTAACTTCTGCTAAAACTCCTTTTAAAGCTCAAGGTGGCTTGCAAGTATTAAGTGGAAATATTGGACGGGCGGTAATTAAAACTTCAGGGCTTGCTGCTGGGAAAAGTAAAATTGAAGCGCCCGCAGTGGTATGTTCCAGTCAGGAGGAGTTTGCACAGATGTTCCAAAAAGGCGATTTAAATAAAGATTGCGTGGTAGTAGTGCGCTTTCAGGGACCTAAAGCCTGTGGAATGCCCGAATTACATCAATTAACACCCAAACTGGGTGTGCTCATGGATAAAGGTTTTCAAGTTGCTTTAGTGACTGATGGCCGGATGTCTGGTGCTTCAGGTAAAGTTCCTGCTGCGATTCATGTCACACCTGAGGCATTAGATAATGAAGTACTTTGTCGAATTGAAACTGGGGATATGATTTTAATTGATGCCGAACAAGGGGTACTGCAATTATTAGTTACAGATCATGAGCTGGAATTAAGAACGAAAGCAGTTTTAACTGAAATGGGCTCTTATCTTGGCATGGGTAGAGAACTATTTAGCAGTTTAAGATCCCAATTCACCGGAGCTGAGCAGGGAGCATGTAGTTTGTTTCAGGGAAAAGAGACGTGTTATGAGTGATGGTTTAAAAGATTATGCGATCGTTGCAGATATCGGTGGAACTTTTGCACGCTTCAGTCGTGTCAATTTAAATAATCTGCTTATGGATAAAATTGAAATTTACTCATGCGCTGCATATCCTAGTTTTGAATCCCTGTTTTCAGCCTATAAATCACAACATGGTTTGGATGAAATAAAGCAAGCTGCCCTCGCGATTGCTTGTCCGGTGCTTGGGGATGTGATTTGTATGACCAACGCACATTGGCGTTTTTCTATTAATGAAGTCAAGCAAAAATTAGGGCTGACAGTGCTTAAGGTTTTGAATGACTTCAATGCCATTGCAATGAGTTTACCTGTTTTAACCACCCAACAAATTCTCCAAATAGGAAGAGGGACTGCAGAACAAAATGGAACCAGGGCGATCTTGGGGGCTGGAACCGGACTTGGGGTGGCATTTCTGGTGTCAACTCAGGAAGGATATTCTGCTCATGCAGGAGAGGGAGGGCACATTAGTTGGGGTGCAAAAACAGAGCAAGAATGGTTTATTTATCGTTATCTCAGACGAAAATATGAGCATGTATCCTATGAGCGCTTATTATCAGGGCAGGGTTTAGAAAATTTATACGAAGCACTGGCTAGTTTGCATCAAAGGGAAATAGGTCTAGTTTCCGCATCAGAAATAATTGCGTTGGCTTTAGCACAACAATGTACCATTGCTGAAGCGACCGTAGCGCAATTCTTCGAAATTTTAGGTTCTTTTGCTGGTGACTTAGCATTAATTTTTGCTGCCTTTGGGGGTGTTTACATTGCGGGTGGTATCGTACCACGATTAATTACCTTGTTGCATGGCAGTGATTTTCGATCTTGTTTTGAAGAAAAAGGGCGTTTTAGCGATTTCAATGCGAAAATCCCGACCTATGTGATTACTGCCGAGCAACCCGGGATATTGGGGGCTGCAGTTTATTTAAAACAATCGTGGCTTAGATGAAAATTAGAATATCGGATAAGTCTTATTTCTAGAATTACACTTACTTCATTTAGGCTGCAATCGACTACAAGGAGAGCTTCATGTCGTTTCCAAATTGGCTGGTGCGGCCGGAAATTATTTTTTCCACATCACCTGTTATCCCGGTTGTTGTAATTAAACAAATAGAGGACGCTCTGCCTTTAGCTACAGCGTTATTTGCAGGGGGTATCCATATAATTGAAGTCGCACTTAGAACGCCAATTGCCTTAGAGGCCGTTGAATTACTCCTAAAAACTTTCCCCGAAGCTTTAATTGGAGTTGGAACTGTAACTACTCCCGAACAACTAAAACACGTTGCAGATATGGGTGCAAAATTTGCCCTAAGCCCCGGAAAAACCCAAGCCCTTTTAACTGCGGGATGTACTTCCAATATCCCATTAATACCTGGTGTGTCGAGTGTATCGGAATTAATGGAAGGATTAATTTTGGGCTATACCCATTTTAAATTTTTTCCTGCAACTGCTGCGGGGGGAGCCAATATGTTACAAGCGATGCATGGTCCTTTCCCGCAAGCTAAATTTTGTCCAACAGGAGGGATTAATGAGAAGAATTTTTCTGATTATCTGGCACTGCCAAATGTTTCCTGTGTTGGAGGTTCCTGGATAGTTCCCGAAGAAGCGATTAAAAAAGGTGATTGGGCATTAATTACTGATTTATCTCTTTCGGCGCGTCACAGTGTACGAGGATGGGAGTAGATAAAGAATAGCCCGATAAATTGGGAATAAGGTATTTACACCCAATTTGGGATTATCGATCAAGGAGTTAAATATGACATGGGTTGTTGCAATTATCGGTTCGGTCGCGGGTTTTTTGTTTGGCTATGATGAAGGAATCATTGCAGGTTCTATAGAATTGGTTAAAAATCATTTTGGCTTAACGGCTACTCATGTTGGGGTGATGGCCTCAGCATTGCCCTTTGGTGCCTTGTTCGGATCCATGTTAATTGGTGCGATTACGGCATCAAAAGGGGTGAAGCGTTTCGGTCGTCGCACCTTACTGTCTTTTTCCGGAGTCTTGTTTTTTTTAGGAGCTTTAGGAGCTGGATTTGCTGATTCAATTACTATACTTATTATTTCACGATTAGTTCTTGGCTTAGCAATTGGTATGGCTTCAGTAATGGCCCCCTTGTATTTGGCAGAAACAGCAACTTATGAAACAAGAGGAGCAGTCGTTGCTATTTACCAATTGGCAATGACAGTAGGAATCGTCTGCTCTTATTCAGTCAATTATTTATTTCTTGAAAACAATGATTGGCGTGCCATGTTTGCTTCAAGTGCTTTTCCTGCCCTGGTCTTATGCATTGGAATTTTACTCATGCCAGAGTCTCCTAGGTGGTTATGCAGTGTGGGACGTCGTGAGGCAGCATCCAAGGCTTTAAAAAAATTACGTAAAAGTCATTCAATCGAGCATGAGCTGTTGGATATCGAAAGGACTTTGGCTAATGAACCTAAAAAGGGAAGTTGGCTATTGTTGTTTAAAAGCCCCTTATTACCAGTTTTGATGCTAGGCACCATGCTATTTTGTCTACAACAGTTGAGCGGAATTAATGTAGTTATCTATTTTGCACCTGAAATTTTCAAAAATTTAGGAATGAATAGTGTCGCGGGACAAATCTTGGCAACCATTGGTATTGGTCTTGTTAATTTACTGGTGACAGTAATAGCTATGCTTAGTGTTGATAAAATAGGTCGGCGTAAACTCCTGCTATTTGGTTTCTCCGGCATGTGTTTCAGCCTCTTGTTTTTATGTATGTTTTCAGTATATCAAATCCCTTGGTTACCTTACTTATCAGTTCTTTGTCTGATTCTTTATATTTTCTCTTTTGCGGTGAGTGTGGGGCCAATACCCCATATTGCGATGGCTGAAATATTTCCTTTACACGTTCGTGGCGTGGGAATGGGTTTCTCCGCTATGAGTAACTGGACTTTTAATACAATTGTCATTTTTAGTTTCCCTCTTTTAGAAAAAATGTTGGGTATTGAATACACTTTTGCTGTGTATGCGGTGATTTGTCTTCTAGGTCTTATTTATACCTATTTTTATATGCCTGAAACAAAAAACATTAGCTTGGAGCAAATTGAGAATTATATTATGTCAGGCAAGCCACTACGTATGTTAGGACGCGAAGAGACATTTCCGATTGAAGATACAGACAAAGAAGAACCCTCTTATTACGCTTCTACCTAAAAGGAAATAAAAAACTAGCCATAGGGCTTTGAAAAGACCGTTGGCTAGTGAAAAGTTTCTTGAAATTATTTTAACTTATTAGTTAGTTTATCTCTTAAATCAATGGCACGTAAAACAGCAACATAACTCCAAGTTAGAGATGGCGCACCTTGTTGGACTCCGGTAGTTAAATTAATTTGCTCACTTAATTTCATGTCTTTGCCATAATTTTTTATAAGTTTCAGATAATTATCACCCACTTGAATGTGTTTTATGATTGCAGGTTGATTGATTTTGGTTAAAGGTAAATTATCAGCAAGCGTATAGTAATATTCAGCCATAGTTGCTGTTAAAATAAACCAGGGGTTACCCATGCTATTGGTTTGATATCCATCGTAGGTATCTCCAGGATAACGTCCAAATAAAATTTCTCCTGAATGGTTGTTATTAATTGGGAAGATTGAATTAAATTGTTTGTATAACGCTTCAACTGTATTTTGGACATATAAACTATCTGGCGCTAAATCACCCTCTGTTTGTGGATTAAATAAAATACCCAAAATTATAGATGAATCAAGCTCTAAAGCCTTTTGTGGACCTGGATGGGGCAAAAGTGTTGCTTGAATTGTTTTATGTACTGGATCCAAATGCGCATTGAGACGCTGACCTATTAGTTTTGCTTGTTGGTCATAATAAAGAGCTGCTTCCTTGTCATTGAGCCGACGAGCAAGAGCAGCCCCTTCATGAAGTGCTTTTTGCTGAGTCATGGCAGTAAAGAAATGATCTCCAAATACTTCTTCCCACAGATCATAATTTTTATCAGACCAGTGATGAGCGGTATATTCCAAATCCATTTTAATGACGCCCATTGAATTTGGATCCAAACTACTATTATAAAGATTCGCCAGTACATATTCTGATTCATTATCATCTAACAATTGTTGCGCAAAACGAATTAGAACCGATGCTCTTAAAGCTGGACCATCATTTTGTGGCCTGCCCCAAGAACCATCAAACGGCGAACCATTAATATAAAATTTAGGTTCTCCCAATATATCTTGCCCCGGTAATGGATCATATTGATGCTGAAGTTTTTGAGTCCAAGAAATATAGTTAAATAAACGTTCTTTGTATCCAATGGCATGAGAGGATTCGTACCAGGTTTCAATCAAGCTCATGGCTATCGCTGAGTCACGAACCCAATCATAATAATAATCTGGATTTTGTTTTGAGGGAGCGGCTACTATTGCTCCATTAGATTGGATATTGGCATAAAAATGTTGTCTTAGTTTTTGGATATCCTCTGAACTAAATACAGAGCTTATTGCTTGAGAAACAAAAAATATCATTAAAAAACAGATCCTTTTCAACATAATCTCCTATAAAAGTCGAACGATTTCATAGTACATTAAATTGATAATTCAGAGTATAGAAAATTTAAGAAGTGTTGATAGGATTCGGTAGCCTTGATAAAGAAGCTTAACCTAGGCGGTTAAAGTTTTCCTAGACTTTTAATTCTGCAATACCCTGACTAACACTAATTAGAATTTCTCAGGTTTTTTTATGATATTTGAGATCATGAAGTAGACAGCAGGAAGCACAAATAAAGTAAATAATGTACCAATGCATAAGCCCCCTATAAGCACTGTACCTATTGCATGCCGGGCTTCGGCGCCAGCATCATGTGAAAGTACCAACGGAATAGCACCAAAAACCATGGCTCCAGTAGTCATAAGAATGGGGCGCAGCCTTAATGAGCACGATTTCTTTATCGCATCTGCTAATGAACTTCCCTCTTTTTGCAATTGATTAGCAAATTCTACGATCAAAATACCATGTTTACTGATTAGTCCAACTAATGTGACTAAACCGACTTGGGTAAAAATATTTAGAGATTGTCCAAATAAATAAGCAAAGAAGAGCGCACCAAAAGAAGCCAGGGGTACGGTGAGTAAAATGATGAGTGGGTAAATAAAATTTTCAAATTGGGCTGCGAGAATGGCATAAATAAAGAGTATCGCTAAAGCAAATAACAAAACCATCGTATGCGACGATTCATTATAAGCTTTGGCGGCACCACCCCAACTTAATTTATACTGGTTGGGGAGGTTTTCTTTAGCAAGCTCCAAGAGCTCATTCATTCCTTTTTTAAAGGATTGTTTTTCAGGTAATTGGGCATATAAAGTTGTCGAACGCATTTGATTGACATGCTCTAATGCGGTGGGCTGAGCACGTCTTTTCATTTGAGCCACTGAACCTAATGAAATGCGTTTTCCAGAGGGCGTTGTAAGATAAAGTTCATCTAGGGTCCAGGGTTTGGATGATCCCTGCAAGGTTAGATTGTAAGAGACCCCATCTTTTTGAAATGATAAGGACTTATCACTGCTGAAAAAAACTTCAACGGTTTTAGCTAATTGCGCGGGAGTCAATCCTAATTGGGCTAAGGTGTTTTTATCTATATTTATTGAGTATCCCATCGAATCGAGACGCAAATCATAACGAGTAGAAGCAAATGTTTTGCTTCGATCCAGTATCTTTTTCAAGCGTTCTGTTGCTTCAAATAATTGGCGGAAATTCTCGGTGGTTGAAATAACGAGTTCCAGTTCAGAGTTATTACGTGCATCTTCTACTCCAGGTAATCCTGAGTCCCAGCTCCAAACCGAAGCATCGACTGAGGGTAGTCGCTCAGTTTTAGGTTTTAATGAATGAACAATCTGCTCGGCTGAACGAGTTCTTTGTTGATGAGATTTTAAAGGCATAACAATACTACTACCCCAACTTCCTAAAAAGGTTAATGTATTTTTTGCTTCGGGCACTTTACCTACAAATTTTTGCACGAGTTTGGTATTGACTTCTAGGGTGTCTAAGTTATCTCCGGATAACGGTGGAGTGTAAATACCTATCAAGCCACGATCTTCTTTCGGGGCCGTTTCACCAGGCATTATTTTGTAAAAGAGCAGGCTCAAACTCAATGAAAGGAATAGGATAAAAAGGGTAGTTTTTTTCCGATGGATGATAATATTAAGTAATTTATAGTAATACTGAGCAAGGCTATTTAGGAACCTATCAATCCCTGGCCATAGGTGTTTGGTATTTTTATGCAAGAATGTAGCGCACATCAAAGGTGAAAGGGTTAATGCTACCATTCCTGAGATGAATACACTTCCTGCTAGGGCGACTGCAAATTCAATGAACAATTGACCGATCATGCCGTCAATTAAAGCGATAGGGGCATAAACGCTCGTTAAAGTTAATGTCATCGCGACAATGGCAAAACCTATTTGTTTGGAGCCTTTAAGTGCGGCTTCCATAGGAGATAAATTGTCTTCAATATGACGCCATATATTCTCAAGAACAATAATGGCATCATCCACTACTAAACCAACAGCCAATACCATCGCAAGAAGCGTCATTTGATTTATACTAAAGCCTGCAATTTTCAAAAACAATAAAGAACCCAAAAGAGAAATCGGAATTGCAATTAAAGGAATAAGTGTAGCGCGTATAGTTCGCAGAAAAATGAAAATGATCACTAAGACTAAGCAAATTGATTCAATGATAGAAGATTGAATGTTTTTAAGGGAAGCCTTAATAAATTCCGATTGATCAATTATGATTTTAGTCTTGATGTCATCAGGTAAACTTTTTTTTAAGATGTTGAGTTCTTTACGGACACTTTGAGATACCTCAATTGGATTTGCATCACTCGCGCGATTAATTGCAAGTACTAATCCTGAATGCCCGTTGACTTTAACTCGAAATTGGCTGGTGTCGGTAGTTAATTGAATTTTTGCTAATGACTTGAGAAAAACTGGATGATGATTTTGAGTTTTGATTACTAGATTTTCATAATCTTCCGGAGTTTTCAATTCAAAATCAAGTGTAGTAGGAATCTTGTCTTGATAACTACCTGCTGGTAGCGATAAATGGTTATTAGCAATCGCATTGGCAACCTCATCAACATTGATGCCGAATGTATATAATTTTTTCTGATCTAATTGAATAGTATAAGTAAAAGGTTGCCCCCATACATCAACTGAGGCAACTCCTTTAAGGCTACGGAGCGTATTTTTTAGATTCAAATTGGCATAATGGGTGAGCTCTCCAAAATTTAACGAAGAAGACTCCAGGGCAATTCCTATAAAAGGCAAGCCATCCGCCTGGCGCTGACGTTCAATAACAGGTGATTTTACTGATGATGGAAGTTGTGCCAACCGTGCGGCTTCATGAGCGGCATTCAACGCTTTGTCCATGGAGGTCCCTGGACGAAATCTTAAAGTAATATATGAGTTTCCTGGGTTAGAACGTGACGTCATTAGTTCTAATCCTTCTACCCCAGCAAGCTGATCCTCGAGGGCATTAGTTACAACTGATTCGACTAATTCAGGGCTAGCATTGGGATAAGTGGTATTTATTGTAATAACCGGGAAACTGATATTGGGATATTCTCTCAAAGGTAACGAATTAAAACACAGTATTCCCAGAAGCAGAACCATGGAATTAAGTATAATTGCAATCACGGGATGCTTTAAGAAATAGCTTGTAAATTTCATAAGAGGATACTTAGCCTTTATAAATTGAGACTTCCAGTCCCGAATATAATCGCTCGGGACTTTTGCTTACTATTTGATCTCCAGATTTTAATCCTGAAATAATCTCAACCTTATCTTGCTCTTGTAACCCTGTTTTGACGGCTACAAGTTCAATTTTTTTATCCACGACCTTATAAACATGAGTTGTACCTTTTTTGAGAAATAAAGCTTGCGTAGGAATAACTAAGGCCTCTGTTTTTTTATTCACAACCAATTGGGTGGATACGCTGGCTCCTACTAAGCAATGAGTGCATTGGATATCAACATCCGCTGGGCACATATGGGTTTCATCATCAATCATTTTTTGTACATGACTTAAATGATACCGTGTTCCTAATATATAAATAGGCTGGTTTTCATCGATTGAATGAATATTCGTACAAGGAATATCAATTTCAACGCTTAACGAATCCGGATCGTAGATGGTAACTACCGCCGCGCCGTCAGTTACCTGTGCCCCTTCTTTAATTTTAAATGCACCAATAACGCCATCGAATGGAGCATAAAAACGCATATTTTTTAATTCAATTTTGGTCTTTGCTTTTTCTTTTTGCGAATCAATCCAGATTCTCTTTTTCTCCTCTACTTCTCGTGCACTAACAAATCCTGTTTGTTGTAAATTTTTAAGCCGTTGATATTGAGTGTTTTCCAATCGTTCTGTTTCTTTAGAGAGTTGATAGCTTCTTTCAATGTCTGGATTAGTTATTTTGGCAATTAAGTCACCTTTTTGGACTATTTGTCCTGAGTTCATGAGTATATCAAGCACTCCCGATCCTTTGGCAATAAGAACTGCAGCATGCTTAGGGCGTATGATGCCAATAAGCTTTATCTTTTTTTCAATTGTTGACGGAGAAACCGTCACGGTCTCCACTATTTTAAGTGATGAGGCTGGAGCTTTGGACGTCTGATAATAGAATGTAAAGTAAACACCCAAAGCAATAAGCAGAGTGCTTGATAATCCAATAATCTTCAATTTAGAAACGAGGATACCCCAGATATTGGCAACGATTAGCTGGGGCTTCACAAGAGGCTCTTGGGTTGAGAAGCGGGTTGCAGATGCGCGATTGTAATAATGGCCTTCCTCCATAAAGGGTCGACATTCATACTAGGCAGGTTAATTAATTCTTCACCACCAAGTGTTATCCATTGTTGTTTGAGCCGCATTCCTATTTCTTCGAGTGTTTCCAAACAGTCGGCTACAAAAGAAGGACAAACAACAATCAATTTTTTAATTCCTCGAGCAATCAATTCAGCTAGGATCTGATCCGTATAAGGTTTTACCCAGGGTGTTTTGCCCAGTCTTGATTGGAACGCAGTACTGTAGCTATTCGCAGATAAGCCCAATTCCTGGGCCAATAAACGACTGTTTTCATAACATTGTGCTCTATAACAACCTTGAGTTTCATCTCTTAAAAGAGGGCAGGATTCAATACAAATAGTCTTACAGCTGCTTTTAGTAATTTGGCGCTCAGGAATTCCATGGTAGCTAAAAAGAACATGGGAATCTTCTTCAAGAGACGCTTTAATAATTTGGGCTTGTGCTTTTAAGTACGCTGGATGTTGAAAAAAATCACGGATGATGTGAATGGATGGAATAAGCTCCCAACTGCTCATGATACGCATCGCTTCCGCAATGGATGAGCCGCTAGCTGCGGATGAATATTGCGGGTATAAAGGCAGAATAGTAATGGATTCGCAATGTTTTAACTTATTCAAAGCACTCTCAATAGAGGGTTCTCCATAACGCATGCCAAGAGCAATGAGGTGTTCGGCTCCCACTTCTTTTTGCAATTGGTTAACTAAGTTTTGGCTATGAAATAGTAAAGGCGAACCTTGTTCAGTCCATATGGATTGATAGGCATGGGCAGAGCGTCGCGAACGAAAAGGTAAAATAAATGCATAAACGAGCACATAGCGAAGTAAAACAGGGAGATCGATGACGCGTTTATCAGTAAGAAATTCGCGTAAATAGCTCCCGACAGATAAAGTATCTGCACTCTTAGGGGTGCCAAGATTTATGAGTAACAAACCATGCTTCATTGCCAATTCTTAACCTTAAAGAGGATAAGGTGATCATACATGAAGACAGTTTTTAATTCAGTATTTGTGAAAAATTATCTCGTTTTCTTGGCTAATGGACGCAGCACCACATGATACTGCGTTAACTTAATTAAGCCATTTCAGTATTAGCATTTTCACTAAGTACTATTACATTAGCTGCATGCAAACCTTTATCCCCTTGTTCTACATCGTAATTGACTGTTTGCCCGGGAACTAATGTTTTGTAGCCTGTGCCATGAATCGACGAGAAATGAACAAAAATATCGTCGCCGCCATTTTCTGGAATAATAAACCCCCAACCTTTGGCGTTATTAAACCATTTAACTTCACCTTTAGCCATATTTCCTCCTGTTCTAGAGTCCCATTGCTTAAGACTCTATTGTTTCTCAATCGCTTTGACTTTTGGAGTCAGTTGAGCAATTGCATTCATCCATAAATGACAAGTGAACCTATTTTTTTAATAGGTTGTTTTAACATAACGTAAAATAGACATACTACTCAATAGTATTTTTTATAAAAAATATAATTGTGTTAATAATTCCTTAAGTTCTTTATGCTAATTTATTAGTTATGGTGTCATAGAAGGAATTCAGATGAGTCAATACAGTACTTCGAAAATGTTAGGAAAACTGGGTGCCGGACAAAGCAATACCCGTACTGAAGCTAACTCGCAGGAGACAGAGGAAGTTGCACAAGAATTTGCTGTGCCTCAATTAACGCCCTCTGCAAAAAAACCATCTGAGGAATTAGAAATGAAACACGTCCTAAACAACATCTTAGGGGCGTCATTTACCAAAGGACATTCCCCAATGGATAAAAAATAATATAAAAGTGTCATCCGTATTAAAATCGTCATCCGTACTTATAGTTCCTCTTCTTTATTGGAGAGGACTTTTTTTTAATGTTAAGCCATCATCTATAGTATTCATTAAATAGACGAATTGTAGTAAAAATATTATATATTTTACAAACTACCAAGGTGATAAAGACTTTGTTTAGGTATATACTTTTCAAAAGAGGTGATTATTTTTGAGGCTTGAAATATGGCTGGATTTGCTGAAACTGCACATTGGAGAGATTCTGCGCGAAGTGCCCGATTTTTTATAGTTGATGCTCGAGCAGCTTTCCCTATTTTTTTATTTTTAATGCACATTAGGATTTGGACAGGGGTTTTGGTTTTAATCTCTGCAGTGTTTTTTGGCATTATTGAGCATTACGGTTTTACAGTTCCTGTTTTTTTAAGGTGGATAAGAAGCGTTTTGGCCGGCTCCCTTAAATCTTCAAAACCGTGGTGGCGATAATATGGAACGAGATATAAGTAAATGCATGTCAGTTATTGCAGCCAGTTTAAATGCAAAATTTTATCTTAACGATCGATTTGTGAGTTATGATGAGGTTTTTGTAGATACAGGGTTATTACCCGCTATTGCGAAACGGGCGGATCAATTGTGCTCCCTATGTCTTGGTTATGGATTAGGAGCGACATTTGATGAGGCCGAAGGTGCTTTGTTAGGACTCCGAGTGATTTTTGATGAGGTAACACCGAATGTTTTACGTTTGTTGTGTATGACCGACGTATTAAATGAGTTAATTCAAGGGGGGCCCAGTCGTGATTATACCCCTTTGGATGAGTTGATGTACGACTAGGTGCTCTTTTAAAAATAAATTGTAAAGAAATCGAAAGCACTGATGATTTAGAATACATTAGCGATATTTTTTGGTACACTAAATCTATTAAAGATTTTTATGTTTTAGGGGTGATGCGATGGGATTTTTGAAAAGAGAGAGTTTTTTTGCTCACGGAGAACACGGACCAAGCGATGAGCCAGCTGCTACAGTTGCTGCTAAAGAAATCTCTAACATAAAAGATACTGTTCTAAAAATGAGAGCAGTGGCTTTAGCAACAGGTAAAGATGGCTTGGATTTTCTTGAAGCAGCAATAAATAATTTAAATGCCGTAAACAATGTAATAACTCAAGGTCCTGAAGCGTTGCAAGCGCTACAATCCAAAGAAGAGAAACAACAAACACAAGTTGCAAACCCACTTTTCCATGAAGCGAAGCAACAACTTCAAGAATCTAAGCAACAAGATACAGCCAAAGAAGTTGAAAATGAAAGTGGATCTCGCTTAGGAATGAGTTAATAGTAACTTCAAATAAATTTTAATCTTTTTTTTGTACGATTCACAAAGAGGTTACATGCCTCTTTGTGAGTTTATCTTTTTTATATAATCGAAATTACTGTTATACTCCTTAATATTGCATTGTTTTATGCAGTGTGTTTCATTCTTATAAGGTTATATTTGATTTTTATGAAAAAAGAAACGTTTACCGAAGAGCATAATGACGCGATTCTTAAAGCATTGGATTATGCGATTCAAAATGGGCCTTGGGATAAGTCAAATTTTCTGAGGTCAATTGGTAATCGCTTAGTTGGAATTCGCGATAATTTTGCTAAGAAAATTAATGCGCGTAGCCAAGCGCAACTTCGCTCTGATGCTCATTTAGCAAATCGCCTTGCTTTACGAAGCGGTCAGCAGGAAGTTTTTGTTTCTTTATACTCATCGGATGGTTCTAATCTTTCATCCTGGGAAAGGATAATTGCCAATTTGCCGCGTCAAATGATTTCTCGTCCAATCTACACTAATGAAGAACAAGTAGTCGCCATAATTAAATCAAAAGAGAATAAGCAGAACGAGGCATATGTTGCGATTTACATTAATAAAACTGATATTATTTCTCTTGCTCCTGATAAAATCTTATATGATAGATTAGGTAGTCCATTGCTCACGTTAAAAGATAGATCTTTAGACGTAGAAAATATTACTCGTTTTGTGCATCTAACGGGTGTTTATAAATATTCACGTGGTCGTTTGATTAAAGAACAGTGATCCTGTTTTAACATGGTATAAAAGCATAGATATACTTGCGGATCTCTCGCAAAATTATCATAGAGCAGTATATACTTAAAGCAAACAAATTATTTTGAAGTATCATTAATGGCACAACAACCGCAACAACAAGGTCAAGATAGTGGCATGGGTCCAATATGGGTCATGGTACTGTTGTTTATTACTGTGTTTCTGATATGGAAAATGGGACATCAGTATATTGTGATGGTTGTTTTTCAAATTAATATTTGGCAAGCAAAACTAGTTAATCTTTTTGTTCATAGTGAGCAACTAGCAAGCTTGATTCAAATCATGCAAACTATTGATCCCAATGCAGTGAATTGGGAACAACTCGTAGATACTACACGTGCTGTGGGTGACTTCATGCGTTATCCTGTAGTTCTTGTATTACTTGTTTTGGCAGTTCTTTTGTATCAGTCCAATATTACTCTTAAGTTTCGCAAAATTTATGATATGAAAAAATTACGTGAGCAAGAGCAATTTAACTGGCCTGCAATTATGCCTATTGTTAAAGAAGATTTAGTCGAGCAAGATATAAATAAAGGTCCTTGGGCCATGGCTCTAACACCCATGGAATTTGCGCGCAAATACAATTTGTTAAAAAAAGAAGATGTATTATTAGACAATCCTGTACCCGGCCAGGAGATGACCGCAGGGATTCGAAGAGGGGATGCGAAACGAGTTTTTACCCTACAATTAGGCCCATATTGGGATGGTTTTGAACATTGTTCACCACAAGCTTACGCGTTAGCTGCTGTTTTCCTTGCTCGTATTAATCGGGATAGAGATGCTGCAAATAATATTTTAACAACTTTAGATAGAACTTATGTTGCAGGAAAACTTGACTATTCTGTTGCTAGACCCACAATAGAAAAATATAAAAACACAGAAATTATACAGGAAGTTGTTACAAAACACGCCTATACTTTAAGTGTAATGGCTTCATTACTAGAAAAAGCCCGGGATGATGGGGTTGTTCCGAGCTCGGAATTTTTATGGTTAAGACCGGTTGATAGACGTTTATGGTATATGCTTAATTGTGTTGGTAGACAAACACCTTTTTCAGAAGTTGCAGGCCCGTACGCTCACTGGAAAGCTGAGAAAGAAATGGGCCGGCGTTCTTTGGTGCCAATGATAGATGAGGCGATTAAAGCTTTGGAAATAGCCATAAAAGAAGTTAAGTTAACACCCCGACAAATGCAGGAGTTAGAGCCATGATGCGTGGTATCGAATCACGTCATGAGTTAGATCCCACCCTTTTACTTAGGGATACGCGGACTTTGACGCAGAGATTAGCGGATTTTTTCGCTGATCCAACTAATATCTCGATTATACTTTTTACTCTAGCAGCGATGTCTTATTATTTTTCCGAGGCCGCAACTTTCTTAATGCTTGTAGGTGCTGGAAGTTTTCTTTACAGTTATACTCGGAAACAAAAATTACCATTCCGACTTCCTCTAATTTCTAGAGTAAAAGATTTCAACGATATGAAGCCAGGTGTTAACAAGCCTAATATGGCTCGTGGCATCGCTTTTTTTGGTAACGATCGAAAAACAGGCCATGAATTATGGTTTGCTAATGATGATATGCGTACCCATGCATTAATCTTCGGTTCAACCGGTAGCGGTAAAACGGAATGTTTGGTTTCTCTTGCTTTTAATGCTTTAGTCCAAGGCAGTGGTTTCATTTATGTGGACGGCAAAGGGGATAACTCACTTTATGCAAAAGTTTTTTCCATGGTCCGGAGCATGGGGCGTGAAGACGATTTGCTTCTAATCAACTTTATGACTGGGGCCCGCGACATTATTGGTCCTCAAGAACGAAGACTGTCTAATACGTTTAATCCTTTTTCTCAAGGTTCTTCCAGTATGTTAACCCAACTTGTAGTAAGTTTAATGGGTGACTCAAAAGGAGGCGGAGATGGAGACATGTGGAAGGGTCGTGCGATTGCCTTCGTTGAAGCTTTGATGCGGCTTCTAGTCTATATGCGTGATGAAGGTGCCATACTCTTGGATGCGGATACTATCCGTAACTATTTTGATTTAAACCGGCTAGAAGTCATCGTTGTTGATAAAATCTTCCCACGTGATAATCAAGAAAGTGTGAATATTGAACAAATACCAAAACTGGTTACCGACCCTTTACGTAACTATTTAGGTACCTTGCCAGGTTACAATAAAGAGAAAAAAGGAAAGCAAGTATCCCAGGTTTTGGAACAACATGGTTTTATTACCATGCAGTTGGTTAGAGCGTTTTCATCATTGGCGGATACGTATGGACATATTGTTCGTACGAACTTGGCTGAGGTAGATTTTAAGGACGTGGTATTAAATCGTAGGATTCTGGTTGTATTATTGCCCGCTTTAGAAAAATCTCCAGATGAGTTGTCTAACCTTGGAAAGATTATTGTTTCTTCATTAAAAGCAATGATGGCTGCAGGTTTAGGAGAAGACGTTGAAGGGGATTATCGAGATGTGATCTTGAGAAAGCCCACGAATGCACCTACACCTTATATGTGCATTTTGGATGAGTATGGGTATTATGCAGTTCAGGGCTTTGCAGTTGTCCCTGCACAAGCGCGTTCTCTGGGATTCTCTGCAATTTTCGCAGGGCAAGATTTACCTGCATTCCAAAAGGCGTCTAAAGAAGAAGCTGCATCAATCGGTGCAAATACGAACATTAAAATATGTATGAAATTGGAGGATCCAACAGAAACATGGGATTTCTTCACCAAAACAGCAGGGGAAGCCTATGTGACTAAAGTGGATTCGTTCCAGGCTAAAGATACCAGCATAGCAAATACCTATATGGATAGTAAAAGTTCTTCTTTTGAAAAGAGAGCACGTGTGGATCTTTTGGATTTAAAAGAACAAACAGAAGGTGAGGCACATATATTCTTCAAGTCAAAAATTGTTCGTGCTCGTATGTTTTATGCGAATCCAAAACCTGTGAAGAAATTGAAACTGAATCAATTTTTGAAAGTTGAAGCGCCACCCGACGACTATTTAATGAAGTTACAAAAACAACTGACTTCTTTTCAGGCCATATTGGAAAGCGGGGATTTATCAATTAACAAAACTGCAGAAAGTGAAGAAATTACGCTTATTTCTAAGTTGTTACGAGAATCTCCCATAGAAGAGCCAATAGAGCGAGGTGTCTCTGCTTTGATTGCATTTCATGGTCATAATGAGCCTGAGCCTGTCGAAGATCTAATTGAAGAAGAAGTCGAAGGTGCATTAACAATATTTAGCCCACTACGAGAAAATGAAGGTGCGCCTCCGATATTGGTTAGTGATAAAGCCGCATTCTCTGAGTCTTTACTGCCCATTAATGAAACACGTAACCAGATGATGAATATTGAGCGTTTAGCTGGAGCTAAGGATAAATATGCAGGGACAGTAGCAAATGAATTGATTAAGGATTTCCAATTGGCTACCAGCTATCCGCCTGAGGAAAGAGATTTCATTGCTCCAAATGAGTTAACCGATCTGGTTAGATCATTATCAGAAAAAATTGCTACGGAACGTGAAAAAGCAGCGAAAAAAAGTGAAGAAGAGTAAACTATTTCTGCAATATTTAGATTTCACTGCTTTGTTAAATCCCAGAGCCTTCGCAAGCAAGCTAGCCATGTTGATACATGGCTAGAACACCTTGAGACTTATTATTACAAAACCCTATTTCATAAATACTTAGCTTTCTAAGGCTATTTTACCGTTTGGAAAAAAAAGAGCCTATCGGCGCTGTTTTTATTCAAAAAAATGTAAAGCAATAAATAAATTTTTAAAAAAATAGCTATTTTATTGAATTCATTGTAACGTAATGATTTGCATCCTTTTCTTAAAGATGGAACACAACAGAACTACAGTCAGAATCATTTTAAAATGGTCATTTTGAAATATGAGGATAGTGAGTGAGATCAGTACGTATTAATCTAATTCAGGCTGTTGGATTGGTTGTCTTATTGACGTTGACCGCCTGCAAAGGTGACTATTGGGCACTGGATAAAGAGGAGCCTAAATATCCGTGTAAGGTCCTTGGTGCCTGTGATGCTACCATCATGAAACTCGCTAAAAAATTAAATAAAAAAGGGGTAAAAGTAATTACTATTGGTCAGGATTATATGATCAGTATTCCTGCTAATTATTTGTTTGAACCCGAAACACCACGGTTAAAATGGAAATCCTACCCATTACTCAATGAAATTGCTGTATTCCTGAAACAGTTTCGAAAAATTGCAATTAATGTGGCGAGTTACAGTAACAAATATGTCTCTCCACAAAGAGAACACGCGTTGACTTTAGCTCGATCGCGAGTTGTTAGTGAATACCTTTGGTCTCAGGGGGTAGATAGCCGTTTTATCTTTACACAAGGTTTGGGTAGTGATAAACCTATTATTGGGTTTACTAAGGGTGGTGATAATTCAATTAATGCAAGGGTAGAGATTACATTTAGACGAGCTGTGGCATAGGGGAAAAAATGAGTCGTAACACTTGGGAATTGATAAAAAATAGTAAAAATTTCTATGTTCTCTCCTTTAGACGTGGATTAATTACTTTAATTATCTCTTCAATAGTGAATTGCATTTTTGGAGTTTTGATCGCTTACCTTCATTTAACAGAACCTGAGCGGGATTATTATGCAACGAGTGGAATAGCTCCCCCTATTCAGTTGCAACCTCTTTTGGCTCCGAATTATACACCTAATGCGTTACTTCCTCCTGATCCACCAGCGGAGAGTGAGGATAAATTGATACCACAATAAGTATAAATAGAGGATATTATGGCTGAAGATGCCTTGACAGTTGTCGCACTAAGAAACAAATTTTATAAAGACAGCCAGCGTAAAGTAATGCTTGCATTGTTAATAGCTCTTATTGTCAATATAGTTCTAGCTTCATTATTGGTATATATGATTACTCATCCGCCAGCGCCCAAGTATTTTGCTACGAGTATAAATGGCCGTATAACACCACTTTTCCCTTTAAATGAACCAAACCAATCCGATTCTGCAGTATTACAATGGGCAAACCAAGCAGCTATTGCAGCTTTTACTTATAATTTCGTGAATTACAGAGACGAACTACAGGCTTCATCTGGGTTTTTTACACCTGAAGGTTGGGATCAATTTTTAAGCGCTTTACAACAATCAAATAACCTGGATGCAGTCAAAGCCAAGAAGCTGATTGTTTCGGCTGTCGCAACCCGCGCTCCCATTATCTTACAAAAAGGTGTATTAAATGGCAGTTTTTCTTGGCGAGTCCAAATGCCAATATTAGTAACCTATCAGAGTGCCAGTGAGTTTACGCAACAGAATAATGTAGTTACTATGCTGATTACACGTGTATCTACTTTGAATTCCCCTAGAGGAATAGGTATATCGCAATTTGTTGTGGGACCTGCCGCGGGTGGAGTGTCTTAATGAAAAAGCTGAACTGGTTTTTAAAGTTTTGTTTGCTTTCCGGAATAGCTTATGGGGTTCCTGGTTCTTCTTATGCGCAGGATCAGTCTGATAGTGCGCAACAGGCATTACAACAGTTGCGTTTATTGCAGCAGCGGTTATCACAAAATCAGCCCGCAGCACAAAATCAGCAAGCAGGGCAGAACCCTCCTGCAGGACCAAATCAGCCTCTTGGCCAAAATCCAGCTTCAGCACCAAGCCCAGAAGCAAATATTCCTATTCCTCTAGCGAATAATATTTATAAACCCCCGGCACCCACTGCTCCACCTACTCCTAACAATAATTCTAATGCTCCAGAGGTCATTACTCGCAATGATGAGGAGATTATTGATAATAAAGCCTATAAGGATATGACAAAAAGTCTTTATCCCTTGAATACAGGACAAATTGTTCATTTAAAACAATTAAATGAGACTATGGAGTATGCAAAAGCTTCACCTGTAGGTACACCACCAAAACCTACAGCAACTTCTCAATTTGTGAATTTATCTCCAGGCTCTACCCCACCTGTCATTCGTTTGGCGCAAGGGTTTGTTTCTTCCTTAGTTTTTCTTGATTCATCAGGAGCTCCATGGCCAATTGCTGCTTATGATTTAGGAGACCCAAACTCATTTAATATTCAATGGGATAAAACCAGCAATACAATAATGATTCAAGCACTAAAATTATACAATTATGGTAATTTGGCCGTCCGTTTGAGAGGTTTGAATACTCCGGTGATGTTGACCCTTATACCGGGTCAAAAAGCTGTTGATTACCGAGTTGATTTGCGTGTGCAAGGTTATGGACCAAATGCTAAAAGCATGCCCCTAGAAACAGGGATTCCGCCCTCAGCAAGTGAATTGCTTCTTCATGTTTTAGATGGTGTACCACCTCCTGGAAGTAAACGATTAAGTATCACCGGAGGGGATGCGCGGGCTTGGTTAGCTAACGACAGAATGTATGTTAGAACAAATCTTACTATATTGTCGCCGGGCTGGTTAGCAAGTATGACCAGCGCAGATGGGACGCATGCTTATGAAATGCAAAAATCTCCGGTGTTATTAGTTTCCTGGCATGGGAAGGTCATGCAGCTCAAGGTAGAAGGGTTATAAATGGCTGGCAGAAAAGAAAATATAAAATCGCTTTTTTCAAACACGCGTACGCGAGTGATTATCATTTTTACAGTGGCATTATTATTAATTGCTGTGGTGATAGGCTATATAAAATTGAGATCTATAAATAGCGGTCCTTCAGCGGTTGCTACTCTTGGGAGTACACCAGGAGCTATCCAGTCTATCCCGGGTGTTCTCAATCCAACGGCTCAATATGCCAAATTGCAGGAAGAGCAGAATCTTGATCAGGCCAAAAAAGCGGAGCAAACTGGGGGAAGTGCAATTCCTACAATTATCCGTACCCAAGCTTTGGGTGAGGGAGTTGGCGTTATCGGTTCTCAAGGAGGGCAAAGTGGCGTAGGGTTTGCTACCTTAGCCCGAGAGAATGAAGAAGGGTCTCAAAAAAGTCTGTGGCTGCAGGCACTTCAAAACGGGGGGTGCTCAAAAAAAGTGGTTAATCAGGTGGTTAGCCAAGGAGCCCAATTATCCGATCTTAAAGAGGCGTGTAGTTGTGCCCAATTAAAAGATAATGGTTATTCTTTAAAGGATTTGAATCAAGTTTGCCCCTGTAAAGAGCTAAAGGCTGCAGGATACAATGCAAGACAGCTCAAAGATGCAGGATATAATGCAGAACGCTTAAGAGACTGTGGTTATAATGCTTGCGAATTACGTAATGCGGGTTTTACTGCACGAGAACTTAAAGATGCTGGTTTTTCTGATGATGAATTAAAAGGGGCTGGTTATTCTCCAGAAGAAATCGCCAATGCAAGTGGTTTACCACCAGGGATGACTGCTGCGGACGTATTAAAAGCAGGTTGTAGTGTAGATGCATTGACTAAATTACGTAAAGCTGGAGTGACCGCCTCAGCAATTCGACGCATCAGTGGATGTAGCGCAGCGCAATTAAAAGCTGCTGGATTTACCGCTAAAGAGTTGCGAGATGCCGGATTTAGTGCGGCCGATCTAAAACGAGCTGGTTTTACTCCGGAAGAATTGAAGGCTGCAGGATATAGCGCGAGGGATTTATTAAATGCTGGGTTTACGCCAGATGATCTTGCTAAGGCGGGCTATTCTGCGGCGGATATAAGGGCGGCCCAGGGTGAATTGCCGCCAGGTATTACTTCTGATGATGTAAAAAAAGCAGGCTGTGATGTTGATGCCTTAAAAAGGGAAAAGGCTGCGGGAGTGAGCGCCGCCCTTATTAGACAATATGCTGGTTGTAGTGCTCAAGCATTAAAAGCTGCAGGTTTTACTGATGCAGATTTAGCAAATGCGGGTTTTACCCCACAACAAATCAGTAGTGCAATTCCGTTGACCGATGCGCAAATCAAAGCTGCGGGTTGTAATCCAGATAATCTGAAGAAACTATTCGCCGCCGGTGTTTCTGCCAAACAAATTAAAGAATTAAATGGCTGTAGTGCCGAAGCATTAAAAAATGCTGGGTATGGTGCTAAATCCTTACTTGATGCGGGATATACACCGGCCCAACTTCTTGCGGCGGGATTTACCCCCAAAGATTTACAAAATGCAGGATTGAGTCCTGCAGATATCATCGCAGCTGGCCGTGTTGCAGATTGCAGTGTGGAATCACTGAAAAAAGCAAGAGCAGCAGGGGTTAGTGCCTTAACTATTAAAAAAACCCTGGGATGTTCCGCCAAAGCATTAAAAGATGCGGGTTATACTGCAAAAGAACTTAAGGATGCCGGTTTTACAGCAGCTGAACTAAAAAATGCGGGTTTTAGTGCTAAAGACCTAAAAGATGCGGGTTTTAGCGCTAAAGAATTAAAGGATGCGGGTTTTAGTGCGAAAGAATTGAAGGATGCAGGTTTTAGCGCTAAAGAATTAAAAGATGCCGGTTTTAGTGCTAAGGATTTGAAGGATGCCGGATTTACAGCCGCACAGTTAAAAGCAGCTGGTTTTAATGCGAAGGAATTAAAAGATGCAGGATTTAGTGCAGCGGATTTAAAAAATGCTGGTTTTACCGCTGAAGAATTAAAAAATGCAGGATTTTCTGCAGGAGATTTATTAAGTGCCGGATTTACACCTGATCAACTAGCGAAAGCGGGCTATTCTGCTGGGGAAATAAATGCAGCAGGAGCAACTTTACCTCCAGGGGTGACCCCGGATAGTATAAAAAATGCAGGTTGTAGTGTTGAGCAGTTAAAAAAGGAGCGAGCTGCAGGAGTCAGTGCTGCATCAATAAAACAATATGCTGGATGTACAGCCGCACAATTAAGAGCAGCTGGTTTTACTGCCCAAGAATTAAAAGATGCAGGGTTTAGTGCCAAAGAATTGAAGGATGCGGGATTTTCCGCTGCTGAATTAAGAGCCGCAGGTTTTAGCGCTAAAGATCTTAAAGATGCAGGATTTTCAGCTGCAGAACTACGAGCAGCAGGTTTTAGTGCGAAAGATTTGAAAGACGCCGGGTTCACAGCTGCACAATTAGCGGCAGCGGGTTATAGCGCTAAAGATTTAGCGAATGCAGGATTTACCTCTGATGATTTAAAGAATGCTGGCTACAGCCC
This sequence comes from Legionella nigrisilvae, assembly GCF_977063395.2. Lineage (NCBI taxonomy): Bacteria > Pseudomonadati > Pseudomonadota > Gammaproteobacteria > Legionellales > Legionellaceae > Legionella > Legionella nigrisilvae. The sequence goes on along the minus strand of NZ_CDRUGZ020000044.1, from coordinate 144,270 downwards.
TTCTGAGTTAATAAATGCTTTCCAAGTGGCTGGCTTGGGTGCTCCAAATGTCCAACAAGGTACATTTAATGTTGGCGGAGTTCCTACCCTAGGACAAGGGGGAGCCGAAGGAACTATAACGCCAGGATCTGCCGCGAGTAATCAACAATTGCAAGACATTATTAATAGACAAAATCAGCAATTGGCTGAACAAAAATATCAACAAAAAATTCAGCAAAAAAGTTCTGACATGTTAACAGCGGCGAATCAACTAATCTCAGAATGGAAAAACGTGCCCACGCAGACTTACACTTCAGGAAATGAAGATAAAGCAGTTGCTGCAGCTGCAGGAATTGGTCCTGGTACCGGAGCAACTGTTACTCAGACCACGACTACCACATCAACTACTGAAGTAAATATGATTAAAACAGGTGATGTTTTGTTCGCTGTAATCGATACTTCAGTTAATAGTGATGAGCCAGGGCCGATTTTAGCAACCATAGTTGCAGGTAGGCTTAAAGGAGCCAAACTAATTGGTAGCTTTAATTTACCTTCCAACGCCGACAAAATGGTCATTACATTTAATTCCATGTCAATTCCTGGCGCTCCAAAAACGATTTCGATCTCAGCTTATGCAATTGATCCAAATACAGCAAGAACGGCTCTTTCAAGTAAAACAAACCATCACTTTTTATTAAGATACGGCTCGTTGTTTGCTTCCTCATTTTTAGAGGGCTTTGGTAATGCATTCCAGTCTGCTAATACTACAGTTACCATAGGTGGTACAGGTGGTGGTAATAACGTAACCATTGCCAATGGTGTAGGTCGTTCTACTTTAGAAAATGCGGTGATTGGTTTAGCCACCGTGGGTAAAACTTGGGGGCAGCAAGCTCAAGTATTATTTAACACACCTACAACTGTTGAGGTTTTTGCAGGAACTCCTGTTGGGGTCTTATTCACTCAGGATATAAAATCTATTTAATTTGATGGTAGGTAAAAATGGCAGATAATGATCAAAACGATGAATATAAATTCGAAGAATTAGATTCTCTTGAGAATGAATCATTAGATACTTCAGAGTTTGATACAAAAAGCTCTGCTCCCGCACGTCCAGGTGGAATGGGGCCCCAAAAGAATATCAAACGAAATGCTTTAATTGCGGTAGGTGTTATTGTTTTTGCGATGTTGATGTATAAATTTATCGGTGGCATGTTTTCTAAAAGCCCTCCCCCTCCTAAGGAAAGCATAACGCCTGCTCCTATAGCAGAAATCACACCGCCTCCGGCTCCACCGGTGACTGAGATTCCACAGGAACCTATTCAACCAAAACCGGTAGTACAAGAGCAATCTCCGCAAACCTCGGCGCTCCAAGAGAGCAATGCGGCGCTACAGCAAAAAGTAGCATCTATTGAGGCCAGTCAACAATCGGTTCAATCCGAGGTTAGTTCAATGAACCAGCAAGTGGGGAATGTTAATAATAATGTCAATGCATTGAATGCCCAGATTACTAAACTGAATCAAATGATTACCGATTTAAATAATCAGGTTGTCAAACAATCAGAAGTAATTAACGTATTAATAGAACGTACAAAACCTAAACCTGTAAAGCGAGTAGTGCGTATTCAACACGTGGCCCCACAAATAAATTATTATATAAATGCAGTAATTCCTGGTCGGGCTTGGCTAATTGGCACAAATGGTTCTACACTTACAGTAAGAGAAGGGACAAAAATCGCAGGATATGGGACTGTTAAGCTTATTGACTCGATGCAGGGTAGGGTCTTAACCAGTTCAGGGCGAGTAATCAGATTTAGTCAAGAAGATAGTTGAGGTGTTGTATGGCTGATACATGTACGGGCGGAAGTGTAGCTTGCTGGATATCAGGTCAAGTTAATATATTAAATAATATTGCAAATTCGCTGATTCCTGTAGAGCGTCTTATTACCGGAGGTGCGTATCTGATTGGTTGTGCTTTTTTGTTCAAAGCAGTCTATAGTTTAAAGACATATGGTGAAGCTCGTACGATGATGTCCAGTAATACGAGTATGAAAGAACCGATTGTATATCTATTTGTTGGCGCGTTATTTATTTATTTTCCATCGGCTTTTTCAACATTAATGGTGAGTACTTTTGGTTATCAAAATGTTCTCCAGTATGCTCCAACCGGAGGTAATAATACGACACTTGATACCTTATTCGGTTCTGGAAGTGTTGTGGGAAGACCCTTGACAATTATTATTCAGGTCATCGGTTTAGTTGCCTTCGTAAGAGGATGGGTGTTGATTGCACGCTCTGCTTCGCAAGGACAACCACCAGGAGGAACAGGAAAAGGTTTAGTTCACGTGTTTGGAGGGATATTAGCGATTAACATTGTAGGTACAATTGAGATGATTAATAATACTTTATATGGGACATCGTGAAAGGCAAAGCACGATATTAATTTGATTTAATTGTGAGTAAATTTAAAATTGGGGAGAAAAAGGTGAAGAGTAAAGTCATTAGTAAATCTAGCTACAAATATTGGTTAGGCAGTTTTATTTGTTTAAGTTTATTGGCTTTGGTAAGTCCAGAGGCCGCAGCAGGAGGCGGGATGTCTGTAGGAAAGATGGCCTCAACGATTACTGGGTCATTTGAAAATTTGACCAAATTAATCACTGCAGGTTCTTATCTGGCTGGATTGGGATTCTCAATCGGTGCTATTATGAAATTTAAACAACATAAAGATAACCCCACCCAGATTCCAATAGGTACACCAATTGCTTTGGTATTTATCGCTGCGGCCTTATTATTCCTTCCCTCTATTCTAGGGGTAACCGGAGTAACAATGTTCGGCGGTAGTGGTGGTCAAACTGCAGGCCCAAGCGGAACAGTTTATACAAGCGGCGGCTAATAATTTAGTAGTTGCTTTATAATGGTAAGATTCATTTCTGATCCTCCTCCCGTAAGGGAAGAGGATCTTTTAATGAGTGTTAAACGAATAATTGCCAAAAATTGATTGTAATAAATGTGAGCCTAAGAATATGGCAGTTAATCTAGAACAAAACAAATTAAAATTAATGGCTACGCCAGGTTCATGGCGTTTGTATTCAGCCAGGAAGGTAGACGAGCGATTCAAGTCGTTCGAGCAAAAAGTATTTCAAAGAGATAGGTATACGTGTAGGTTTTGTGGATTTCAAGCACGCTTATTTCAAGAAGTGGTAAATATTGATAATAATTATGCTAACAACAAATTAGATAACTTGGTTACCTCATGTTGTTTCTGTGCCCAGTGCTTTTTTGTTGAATCTGTTGGCGTGGGTGGATATGGTGGAGGTACCTTAATCTATCTTCCTGAGTTAACCCAAGCTGAGTTGAATAGCATATGTCATGTACTATTTTGTGCGATCACTAATGATACGGGGTATAAATCCAGTGCACAAAATATTTATCGAGCTTTCAAGTTTCGTTCTCAACTCGTGGAAGAAAAATTTGGTGAAGGAACTAGCGACCCTGCAATATTCGGTCAGTTAATGATTGATGCAGGTGTAAATGACGAAGAGCGAAGAGCTCAATTATTTAAAGATATACTTCTATTGCCATCAAGGGCCAAATTTCGTAAACAAATTGAAAAATGGGCTGCAAGTGCATTAGAAGAAATTTCAAGTTAATGTGAGGAACGGAATGGCGCATTGGTCAGAATCTTTTTTTGAAGGAATAGATACCTTCTTTGCCTGGCTAAGTACATCGCTCAAGCAAACAACAGAATCATATATTGATTTAGAAACAGCTGATAGTCCAACAGTGTTGGTTAATCACGATGGCTCCTTAGTATCAGTTTTGAAGGTTGAAGGCGTATCAGCCCTTGTAGGAAATGCTGAATTTGATAATTTGGTTGCAGGTCTAACCAATTCATTTCAAGCTGCTATGGGGCGTCCAGGACATGCTTTGCAGGTTTATTTTAGTCATGATAAACAAAACATAAAGAAATTGATCCAAGATACCTATCAACCCGCTACGGCTACTGCCAAACGACTGGAACTGAATTTAGAAGACTTGTTTCAAGAACGAGTTGATTATATGGCATCCTGGTGCGCGGAAGAACGCGTATATTTTGTGCTGTTCACACGCCCCTTCAATTTAACATCAGAGCAATTAAAAATTGCTAACAAAACTAAAATGAAGATGATTAAAGATATGAAGGCTCCACCTTTTAAGAACAGCCAGACTATCTATGCCGCAATTCCAGAGTTACGTGACACCCATGACGCATATGTGCGATCGGTGGTGAATGATATGGATTCGCATCATGTGTTTGTCAAATTATTGGAGGTTCATGATGCCATCCATGCAATTCGCATGACTGCAGATCCAGATTATACTGCTGATGATTGGCGCCCAAGTTTGCCTGGAGATAAGGTTACAATTAGAGAAATAAACAGTTTTGAAGGCGATGCTTCTGATTTATTATGGCCATCATTGGCAAAACAAGTATTCCCTCGTGACGCTGAAGTATTAGACTTACGCACAGTGAGGGTTGGAGATAAGATTTATTCATCAACCTACATCGATTTATTTCCTAAGGATCTCAGACCATTTATTCAGTTATTTTCCCGCATACTTCCTTCCCATGTTCCTTGGCGAATTTCTTTCTTAATTGAAAGTGAAGGGCTTGCCACGATTAAGCTCAAAGGGATGCTGGCTGCGATTCTTACTTTTAGTTCTGCCCAAAATCGTTTGATCAGTGATTCAGTAAATTTATTAAAATATATACAGCTTAATACGGATGAATCTCTAGTACGCTTGCGGGTTGTGGCTACAACTTGGGCACCTGAAGACAGAATGCCATTATTGCGTCAACGTAGTTCTGAGTTAGTAAAAGCAATTGAAGGCTGGGGATCAACTGATGTTTCTGAAATTTGTGGTGACCCTTTTGGTGGTTTTGTTTCCACAATGTTAGGAGCTACGCTCAATAGTACTGCAGTACCTACAGTCGCTCCCCTCAGTTCGGTAATCTCTATATTACCTATTACTCGTCCTGCTTCACCTTGGACAAAAGGCGCATTGCTTTTTAGAACACCGGATGGTAAGCCTTGGCCATTTCAACCTGGATCTACAGAACAAACTACTTGGATTGATTTGGTTTATGCACGTCCTGGTTCTGGTAAGTCAGTTTTATCCAATGCGATTAATTTAGCATTATGCTTGTCGGGTGGATTGTTACGTTTACCACGTATTGCGATTATTGATATTGGACCTTCAAGTAGTGGACTTATCTCTCTACTCAAAGAGGCGCTTCCCGCATCAAAACGTCATTTGGTTGCTTATCATCGCTTAAGGATGACCCCTGAGTATTCCATTAATCCTTTTGATACCCAATTAGGATGTCGTTATCCTACTGCATTAGAACGTGCTTTTTTAGTGAACTTTATAACGTTACTCACTACGCCGCTTGGGGCAGAAAGGCCCTACGATGGTATGCCCGATCTTGCGGGTATGGTCGTAGATGAATTATATAAAAGTTTGGCTGATGAGTATAATCCTGCCCCGTATTCCCCTGGGATTGAGGAATTTATTGACAGTATATTAGAAGAAATTGGTTTTATTCGTGATTCAAAATCAACGTGGTGGGAAGTAACTGACTCACTTTATTCAGCAGGATTTGTTCATGAGGCGATGTTGGCTCAACGCTATGCGATGCCTTTATTGGCTGATGCTGCATCCATTTGTCGTACCCCCTCTATTGAAGATTTATATGAACGAATAACGGCACCGACTGGTGAGTCCTTAATTAACGCGTTTTCTCGAATGATCTCTGCTGCAGTTCGGGAATATCCTATCTTATCACGTGTGAGTGCCTTTGATATTGGTGATGCACGGGTAGTATCGCTTGATCTCGATGAAGTTGCAAAAAGTGGTGGTGATGCCGCAGACAGACAGACGGCGGTTATGTATATGTTGGCACGTTATGTGTTGGCAAGACATTATTATTTAACTGAAGAGAGCCTAAATAATATCCCGGAGCAATACAAGGAATATCATAAAGAAAGAGTGCAAGAAATTCGTGAAGATCACAAACGTATTGTTTATGACGAGTTCCATCGTACTTCCAAATCTGCTGCAGTGCGTGAACAAGTTATTATCGATATGCGGGAAGGACGTAAATGGAAAGTACAAATCGCCTTGTTATCCCAGTCAGTTGATGACTTTGATCCGGTAATGATCGATTTTGCCACTGCAATTTACATCATGGATGCAGGACCTTCACAAGCGATTGAAAAAACAACTGCAATATTTGGACTCTCGGATACTGCAAAAACTGCTTTACGAAACCGAGTCCATGGTCCACGACAAGGTGGGGGAACGTTTTTAGCTCAATATGCTACTAAAACTGGTGTGAATGTTCAGTTGCTTACCTTGACCTTAGGGCCAGTAGAACTTTGGGCATTTAGTACCACGGCTGAAGATGCTACGGTGAGAAACCACTTATATCGTCATCTTGGCCCTGGGGAAGCTAGGCGTGTTTTGGCCGCACTTTTTCCTAATGGTTCAGTTGCCAAAGAATTAGAAACTCGGCTGAATAGTATGAAAGAAAAAATGGGTTTGATTGAAGAAGAACTGAAAGAAAGTATTGTAGAACAATTAATTAATGAAATTCTTGAAGCGTATTCAAAAAATCCTGATGTGAAGAGTTTACCTGCAAAATTAACTTGAGTTGGACTTTTCCTCTTTTTATCTTTTTATGCTTAATGTAATCCCGTATTAAGTTGGCATTTGTACGGGATTCTTTTAAAATCCCACTCCGCTAAGAGAATAATATTATTCTTATATCAAACAGCATCATGCAATTAATATTCTCTTAAGAGAACTTCCCTATAATCAACCTTCTGAATCTTGAATGAAATGCAGTATTCAATTCATTCTGGAACGAATAAAAATAATAAAAAAGGAAGCATAGGATGAAGTTTTATATGAACAATGCAGTCGCTATTTTGTTTTCACTATTCATAGGTATTAATACAAGTTTTGCCCAAATAAATACGGAAATTCCAGATGAAATGTTCATTAAAGAACATTGGATCAGTTTAACCACTAGCTATGACATTGAAACAAAAACACGAAAATTAGGTACTTTATATAGAAAGTTCTTTAGTCTGTTATTAACGTATGAATTTTTTGATCCTTTTGATAATAAGTTAGCTTATGCGCGCTCAAGATTTCTTTCGCTGACTGCCCATTTTGATGTGTACGATAATTATGAAAATTTTATTGGAGCTGCTGATGAACGATTATTTGCCTTTTTTCCTACCTTTGATGTTTATGGACCAGACGGGTATACAAAATTGGCTAAGGCGAGTATGAACTTCTGGGGGACGACATTCACAATCTATGATCCAGTAACCGATAGACAAATGGCTACTCTGTATCGACCCTTTTTTAGACTGAAGAATGATTGGACTTTTAATATTACTGACCGGGCGTTATTTAATCAAAAAAACATTGATTCTCGAGTGCTGATGACTGTAATTGCATTCCAGGGCGATAGGGAATATTGGGAAAGTACGCATCGAAATGACTTAAAGTCCATTGCGAACAAATCGAATCAAGCGAACGAAGTGACCTCGGAACAAGTTAGCGATCTTTTAGAACAAATTGCGGAAGTTAGTAAACAAGCGGGGATAGAAAAAATAAAAAATCCGGATTCGAAGATGATGGATGTTGTTGCTAACGAGTTGGAAAATAATTATAGAAAAACTCATATGTTGGAGGAATCGACACAGACAAACCAGCAAAAACTTGCAGCCTTCGCTGAATATTGTTTGGGTTTGGTACAATCCAATTCCCTACCCAATGAGAAGAAAAATATAATACTGTTCTTACTTAAGACACGTCTGGAAGGGGCTGCGAATTTAATTTGATATCTTAGCGCAGGATATACTACTTACTGGAGATCCCTTACTGGATTTGAGATGACGTGTTCTTCTGAGCAGTCATCATGAGTTTGGCAAGAGGGCTCTTCAGCCTTTAATATTGTGAATTATTTCATTATAAGACGATACCATCTCCTGAAGCTCATTAACTGCATTAGGGAGGTAGTATCTTTTCGGAATGCGCAAATTTTAATTTGTTCTCATGGGTAAAGTTACAATGACTTTTAAGCCTCCTTGTAAATTATTCGTCAAGGTAATATCGCCTTGATGCATTTGAATAATTTCTCTAGCAATAGTTAATCCAAGTCCGGTGCCTCCGGTACTGCGTGAACGCGAATATTCACCTCGGTAAAAAGGCAAGAAAACATGTTCTAGATCGGCTTCCGCTAATCCTGGGCCCTGGTCGGTAATTGTAATTTCTATTTTATTAGCTAGGGAATTTAGGTGAATCATTGCCTTATAACCATAATGAACTGCATTATTAATTAAATTATTGAACGCCCGTTTTAATAAATTCACCGTACCATAATAGACCAGCTTCGTGGGTTCACTAGTAAAACTGACATCATAGCTTAGTTCTAGCGCATCATCTTTCAGTGATGAAAGCAGAGCTACCAAGTCAAAAAGTTGGGGCTTTTCCTCAACATTGACGTCCCGGAAATAATCTAGAGTTTCACGAATCATAAGTTCCATCTCATTAATATCCGACATTATTTTGTTGTAATTGGGATCATCCTCCAAATATTCAGCACGTAATTTTAAACGAGTTAATGGGGTGCGCAGATCATGCGAAATTGCAGTAACTACTCGAGTTCGATTTGCTAAAAGCTTGTTCACTTTTTCTTGTAAGTCATTAATTTTCTTAAAAATAGTTTTTTGATCCTGGTTTCCAGTCACTGGGATAGGTAACCAATTTTCTTGGTGCTCACTGTAATTAAGGCTTTGAATTAGGGTATGAATGGGTTGGTTGAGTGTTCGTACGGCCCAATAATTGATGAAGAGTAACGCGCCAATTAAGATAAGAAACAGGCTGACCACTGAGTTTGCTTGGACGGGAAAAAAAGAGATAACCTTAATATTTAACCAATTATTCTCTTTTATAAAAACCGAGAATTCTAATTTTTTATTTTGTTTGATTAAGTTAAAAAGCACCGGAGCTTTTAATGTTACCAATGCATTTTTATCATGCAAGGGTTTAGGAGATAAAGTTATTTCAGCCCAAGAAATACTTTGATTTCGTAAGATCAAGGGCCATATGGATTGTGGATTTTTTTGTAATAAGGTGACGAGATGAATCAATGAGTGCACTGCTTTAGGAGGAAGAGGCGAACGGATGTTTTCATAATAATATTTCCCTAGCTGCATGAGGGAAAAAATTATTAATAAGTTACCAAGAATTAATCCGATGAGGGTTTTTTTTGCGGTTTTGGTTAATTGCGTCATACCAAATTAACCTTAGTTTTGAATTGATAGCCTCCTCCTCGAATCGTTAATAAGGAGCGTGGATTACGCGGATCGAGCTCAATTTTTTTACGCAAACGGCCTATAAGTACATCAATTGTTCTATCTTGCGAATCACAGTCTTTGTCGTACAATAAGTCCATCAATTGATCGCGGCTCAGAATTCGACCAGGGTGTTCTAAGAAAATAATCAATAGCTCATATTCTCGATGACTTAATGGGATGGCTACAGATTCTTTATCGATTAATGAGTGAGTATTGCGATCAAGTATCCAATTATCAAAATGAATTTGTTGTAGTGGAGTTAGTTTTTTACGATCCTGTTCCAATTCGCCTTGCGTTCTTCTTAATTGGGCTTTGATCCGTGCGAGTAATTCACGAGAGCTGAAGGGTTTGGAAATATAATCATCTGCGCCTAACTCCAGGCCGGCAACCCGATCTGCAATACTGTTTGCTGCGCTGAGCATGATTATGGGCATGCTATGAGTTTGACGAATTGTTTGACATAAATTTAATCCATCAATGCCTGGGAGCATGATATCTAAAATAATTAAATCAAAATTATGTTCTCTTAATAGCTGTTTGATGTTTAAGCCATTCAAGGTCCAGGTGGTGCGAAAACCATTTTTAATCAAGTAATCATTAATCAAATGCGTAATTTCTTGATCATCATCAATAATCAATATGTGGCTTTTTCTTGTGCTCATGAATCACCAGATAAAAGAAATTTAGTCTAAGTACTGGAAGCAGAATTTAAAAAATATAACGTTTAAGGTTATGACTATGCCGGCTTTATTATAACAGCAAACCGACCTATGTTCAGCATTGTAACAGAGTTGTTACAACAAACAGTGCATTTGTCATATTCCTATTACATTGTCTCCTTACACTATCTGTGAAAACCTAATAGGAGAAAATAAAATGAACGTAAAACGTTTCCTTTTAATTAATAGTTTAGCTTTTAGTGTATTAAGTACCTCTATTGCAATAGCACAACCAGCGGCATCGGGTGCGACAGTTTCGATAAATCACACAGGCCATTATAAACAGCATGTTGGTAAGCTGTTAACCCCGGAGCAACGCTCAGAGTTGGCTAAAATTAAAAATACTTTTCGCACCCAAATGGCACCATTAATTAAAGAAAAACGAGCTCTAAGTATGCAAATAAAAGGCAAATTAGCTAGTCCAAATGCAAAATGGAGTGATATATCGAGCTTGGTAGAAAAAAGAAATCGCGTCAATGCTAAGATAAGTACCCTCTGGGCTCAAACCCAATTTCAAACCTATCAAAAATTGGGTGTTTTATTGCCTGTCCACCATAGTCATCATTGTGGTTTTCAGAATAAAAATCTTATTAAAAGATCATAAAGCGCATTGGACGGTTTCGTTCCTTTTGCGAAACCGTTTATTTGTTTAATTCAATGACCACAACTTTTATCGGATGATTACTCATGTTTTCATCAGTGTGTAATTCCCCCGGTACGTCTTTAGACAGATAATATGCTTTATCTTTTTCCAATTTTAAGAAATGTTCTTTTCCTTTATTGTTTACTACTTTGAGCAGCCCATCATCTAAGGCAACAATGACTCGATTATGGTCATGTCGATGCATTTTTAGAATATGTTTTTGATTCGGATGGATAACGGTTGTCCATATTGAGACTTCTTTATTTGATAGCTGGGGAATGCGAACCGTGTTTTGTTCCTCAGCATAGGAACTTATTGATGTTGAAAGGGAAAGAATAAAAAGGTTCAAAGTTAAGTATTTACGCATAATGTTCTCCATGATTGTGGGATACTATAATATATTGGGAGTATGTTCAGAAGGCTTTTCAATCGCATCGACACATTTTGCCACAACAATTTGTTTAATTAACTTTGTTAATAGCGTGTAATCGTGTTTTTTATGGGAAGTTGAGCGCCAGGCCACACCAATTTCTCTATAGGCGTGAGCCCCTTTTAAAGGAAGTGAGACTAAATCAGTACTTGTAAGAATTCCGCTGTTAATTGCAAGGTTAGGCAAAAAGGTAATGCCGGGCTGGTGACTCACCATTTGAATTAAAGTATGCAGACTAGTAGCAAAGAAACGATTAATTTGTTTACTTTCTTTTAATTGGCATGCTTGTAAAGCATGTCCTGTTAAACAGTGTTCTTTTTCCAGAAGAAAAATACTATTTTCCGGTAATTGACTGATTTCTTTGTCTAATTCTTTATTGGACCAGCTTTTTGGTAAGACCATTTTAAAATAATCTTTGCATAAGACATGTGTCTTGAATTCTTGGGTAGGATAGGGAAGTGCTAAAATAACAAGATCAAGTTTTCCTTTACTTAAATCGTCTAAAACATTGTCCGTAGTGTCTTCCCTGATAAATAAAATAAGTTCAGGATAAAGTTGCTGACACAAATTTTGTAAATCACTTAAAATAAATGGGGCAATGGTTGGAATTACTCCCAAATAAAATGGTCCTTGCATTACTTTTCCCTGATTCCGTGCGTAGTCCACTAAATCATTACTTTGTTCAATAATAAATCGACTGCGACGGACTATTTCTTCTCCTAAGGGGGTGAATATAAATGTTTTATGATCTCGCTCCAGTAATTGAGCTTCCAAAGTTTCTTCAAGACTGGTAATGGCTGCGCTTAAGGTTGATTGACTAATAAAACAAGCAGCCGCAGCTCGGCCAAAATGTTGGTGATCATATAGAGTGATAAGGTAATGGAGTTGTTTGAGACTTATTAATCTACTCATCGATTTTTCCGATTAAAGTTATCTGTTTTATTCATTTTAAATAATTATATACCATAACTATAATTTAACTGAACGAAATGAATGAGGAGAATGGTATGTTAACTGTTGGTCAAAAAATTCCAGAATTTTCTGTTGTTGCAGCTAAGCCTGGTTTTAATAATCATGAAGAAAATGGTGTAAGTGCTTTTGAAGAGATTACTGAACAAAGTTTTCCAGGAAAATGGAAAATACTATTTTTCTATCCTAAAGATTTTACTTTCGTATGCCCAACAGAAATTGTGGAGTTTGCAAAATTAAATAACGAATTTAACGATAGAGATGCAGTAGTACTCGGGGGAAGTACTGATAATGAGTTTGTTAAATTGGCGTGGCGAAGAGAACATAAGGATTTACATCAGTTAGATCAATACAGTTTTGCAGATGTCCACGGAAAATTAACTGATGGTTTAGGTATTAGGGATGAGGAAAGTGGTTGCGCTTTAAGGGCAACATTTATTATTGATCCGAATAATGTGATTCAACACGTGAGTGTTAATTCATTAAACGTTGGACGTAATCCTCAAGAAATATTGCGTATTTTGGATGCCTTGCAAACCGACGAATTATGTCCTTGTAATCGTCCTATTGGCGGTGAAACATTATAACCTGAGCAAAATCCAGAAGTTCTTATCGATAAGAACTTCTGCAAAGGAGAGTACTATGTCTATAGAACAATTGAAACAAATGATACCTGATTTTGCTAAAGATATTCGTCTTAATGTGAGCAGTTTATTTGGTAATGTGACTCAATCAGGTTTAACCGAGGCCCAGTTTTATGGAGTTGCATTATCTGTAGCTTATACTTTAAAAGATAATCATATTATCGATGCCATCAAAACAGAAGGTTCATCATACATTACTGTGGAATTAGAGCAGGCTGTAAAAACCGCAGCTGCTTTAATGGCAATGAATAATATCTATTATCGAGCTATCCATTTAGCAGAAAATAAGGAACTTGCAGCAATGCCTGCTAATTTACGTATGAATGCCATGTTAAATCCTGGGGTACCTAAAGCGGATTTTGAGTTATTCGCTTTGGCAGTATCCGCAATCAATGGTTGTGGAATGTGCATTCACTCACATGTGAAGCAATTGTTGGAACATGAGTTAAATAAAGTTGCAGTACAATCTGTACTTCGGATTGCAGCGATTTTAAATGCATTGTCTTTTGTTTTACACAACAATGAACTGCAAATAACTGATTAGATAGGGTTTAAGCACCTTACGGGCATGAAGTTATGGAAAAATCGATTGTTCCCACAAACGCGAAAACCCTTTCTGGATAGAGATAGTGTTTTAAGAATAGATTTACTTCTGCGTGGGAACGATTAAACTTAACTTCATAGAAGTGGGTACAGGCTTACCTAGAACTAAAAATCCAATCTGATTAGTCTAATGTAAAAAACAAAGAAAAAAACTCCTTATCAAGCCTTACAGGTCGCATACGGGTTTATGCATCCTGCCAGTCTTCAGGCTCTAAAGGAATGAGAAGCCATAACAGAATATAGGCAATAAATGCAGCACCACCTAGGAGGAAAAAAATAACAAAAATAATTCTTACCCATACAGGATCGACGCCAAAATAGACCCCTAAACCACCACATACGCCAGCAATTTTTCGATCTCTACGAGAGCGCCATAATTTTTTGTAGGATTGATTCATAATTTACCTTCAATACGTTAAGTTAACCATGTTTTTCCTTCCACAAAACGTGCAACCATCATACTACTTATTGTATTACATGTTACATTAAGCATTGTTGCAAGTGGATCAATGATAATACTAATTGCCGCTATTGCTATTAAAACTGAAGGAGGAAATCCATAAACATTGAGGATAAGTAATTCACCAAGCATGCCTCCGCTTGGAATTGCGCCCATTACCGTACCAACTAATAATGAAATTCCTAAGGCGGTTAGCAGTACACTGGGACTTGAAAAATTTAAGTGGAAGATTCCAAACAAAAAAGCGATCTTGAACACCCCACCGATTACTGAGCCATCTTTATGAATAATGGTACCCAAAGGAATTACAGTTTCATAAACTTCAGGAGCAACTCGCATTTTTTTTGCGGCCAGCAAATTAGCAGGAATGCTCGCGGCACTGCTGCATGTGGCAATTGCAGTAACTACGGGTAAAAAAATGTTACTCCAAAATAATTTTATACCTTGAGTTTTTCCAGCTAAATAGGCAAATGCTGTCGAAGCAAGGATAAAATAAATCATGCCGGATGTATAATAAAGAACTCCAATTCGCAGGTAATTAGTCATCAATTGAGGACCTAGGTCATGGACTAAAACTGCAAAGTAAGCAAAAAAACCCAATGGTGCGTAATACATTACCAAAGAAAAAACACGCATGAAAATTTCTTCACCCGCTTTCAAAAAATCTATAAATATGGTCTCTTTATTATTGGTATTCGATGCCGCTAGGCCTACGAGAATTGAAAATACAATAAGTGCCAAAATATGCTGCTGGGAAAGAAGTTTGCTAAACTCAGGAACCGTAAAAATATCAGCAATTTGATTGAGAAAACTTAATTCAGAGGTTTTTTCTTGAGCATGAAGTGTTAATGTGACTCCTTCAGCGGGAGGAAATAGGCTGACAATAAAAAGAGCATAAACTGCTGCTATGATTCCGGTAAAAACAAATACAATCGCCATATAAAAAGAGATCTTACCGAGTTTTCCCATTGAGCCCATGCGTGCAATCGCGGAAGAAATACTAAAAAAAACTAAAGGGACAATTGCCGTAAAAATTAGGTTAAGAAAAATTTCCCCAAAAGGTTTTAAATAGAGAGTAGCTGGCCCCCAAAAATAACCTGTGAGGCCTCCAAGCAAAATAGCTGTGAGTAACATAAATGGGAAAAAATAAGGTCCAAAAGTTTTTTGGGTGCTCAACCGATGTCCTTAGAAATTTTAGAAACTGTTTCCATTGTATCGGTTCCCTAGGGGGCATGCTATATCCTGGTGAATGTTTTAAAGAAAGTTAGCGGATGGTTATTATTTCGGATGCTTATAAGTAGTGATTTGAATTTTGATAAAATTATGATCTTTGCCTCGCCAGGATTGGGGAGGTTATTTTGATTAAGATCTTTTCGATACATATGTTCTTTTAATTCTGAATAAACTGCCAATAGGCTCCTTTCAACCATCCTAAGTTTAATAAAAAACTACTATAGGATATAAGGAGCTACGAGCCCTGCCCATATTTTATAAGCATTCAAATTCAAATGGACTCCATCGGAGGTAAACTTTTCGTCAAGCCCGTTTTTTCCGGACAACAATGAGTTTAAATCCAGGTAAGGAATTCTATAATCTTGGGTCAGAGACTGTAAACGTTTATTAAGCTCATTAATCTTAGGTAATGCATTACGGCATTTTTCTGAAAGAACTTGATTGCAAATTACAGTTGAAGTTATAACAACATTTATATTATTATTTATTAATAAATCGACAATTTTTTTATAATTTAGAAACATATAATCTACAGGGGTCCTGTCTTGGTAGGCGTCATTTAGCCCTATCATTATGAATACACGTTTAGGATTTGTTGTTAAAATAT
This sequence comes from Legionella nigrisilvae, assembly GCF_977063395.2. NCBI lineage: Bacteria > Pseudomonadati > Pseudomonadota > Gammaproteobacteria > Legionellales > Legionellaceae > Legionella > Legionella nigrisilvae. Next base: position 128,570 of record NZ_CDRUGZ020000044.1, on the reverse strand, counting down.
TACCCATTCTTTCATATAAACCGTTTGTAGTGTCCCCACCAATTCCACGGTTACCAATTGTTCTATGGTTCAACAGTTCAGGCCATAAACCCAGAAATGTAATGGAATCACCGATAAAAACATTATCAAATGTTAAAGTTGCTTCTTCATAAAGCTGTTTAACTTCAGCAGCAGAAATAGCATGGAGTGGAGTGGGTAGACAAGCTAATGCCATCAATCCCAAAGCTGAGAAAATTTGGATAAACCTCATCAAAACTCCTTTTATCGATGATTTAATGGAGCCACATAATACACATTTTTTTATAAGACATAAATTGGTACTTTCTGGAATAAATAAAAAAGTAATTTTTGATTTTAATGGTGATTTCTAGTGATCCATTCTGATTAAAAAGTAAGTTGAATGAAATAAATAAGGAGCACTTTGTTTAGGCCCAATATATTAGTGGATGCATGGAGGAAGTGGAAAATGGGTAAGGTTTCTAACCAATTTTTTGCATTTACAATCAATAAGTTAGAACTTACTATGAGTATAAAATGCAATAATTGAATCAATAGTTCCCACCGTGTATAATCGAATGCGCTTCTAATGTAACCCACATGTGAGAATCATTATGCCTACAGCTAACCCAGTTGTTTACAATCACGCTGATCTCCTATCCTGGCAAAAAGAATTAACCCCACTCGAACAACAAATCTCAGAGAATTTACAATTCGTTGAAAGCCAGAGGCAACAACTTCATCCCTATGAAGAACAATTGCGGTCTTTGAATTTACGTATTTCCTTAATAGAGCATCAGGTTTCTATGGATATGGTGCTGGCTCAGGATTTAATGCGTCCCAAGATTCATTATTATGGAGAGAATATTCAGGTACTAGAAACCTTTGAGTTGCAACTGGAGTTAAGCCGTTTGCAAGAGGAGCGTAATATCCTCGAACACAAGATGATTCCTCATGAGCAAGCAATAATTGAAACCCAGGAGTTGTTGCAGAACCTTTTTTCTCGCCGAGCATGGTTAAATGAGCATATTCCTGCAGCACAGTTATTTTTAGAAACGTTGCAAGAAAATCCAATGAAATCGGTGCAGGATTTGAGTAATAGAATTTGGGATGCATTGGCTAATTACGAAGACACGCACCTGTTTGACCTTTCTCCTCAGGTACGTATTTGCTTGATAGCTGTGCGGTATTTGAATCAATTGACGATATATCCCGGAGTAAGCGATCCTGACTATTTGAATCAAGTCCATCGGAGTAATTATCTTCGTTTGTGTGGTTTCTTATGGGATATGTACACCAACGTAAAAAATGAAAAAAAAGATGCCGAGTTTGAGAAGGTTTTAGGGAGCCTTATTGAAAGTACTCATATTGCGCAACATGGAGATTTACCATATCCATTATGGACTGGTTATAGTGCGACTGCCTGGTTTGAAAGTAATAAACAAAGTGCACCAGGATGTTTTGCAATTCAAGAATACTTTTTGCCTATTTTGGAAGAAGAAATCCTGAACAATGGATTGGCATATATTAGTCAGAATAAGCTCTTAAAGCCTACCGCGCTTCAAAAACACATCATCAATGCAGTCAATTTAATTGATGCCGAAGTAAAATTAAAAAAGCAAAAGCATGAAGACATTGATTATCATTTTTATGGGCGAACTGTTCTTATTTTAAATTCCGCTTTAGTTAATCCTACAGATAAACAACTAGCGCAACGTTTAGGAGATATCGCTGCTTATACATCGGGAAGCAACTCTACGGGTAAACAAGTTTTAGGTGGTCTACTTATTGTATTGGGTGCTCTGCTCATTTGCTCTAGTATAGCTGGTTTTATCACTACTTGTGGCTCGAGCTCTGTTCTAAGTGCCTGGGGTATTTCATTAGGACTTAGCTTATTAGAAACAGAGCTTGCTTTCGGAATTGCCTCTACTCTAGCAGCAGCCTCTGGAGTTGGATTAACCTTCTTTGCGGGCCCTAAAGCTATTGAATCAGGAAGGCGTAAAGGTTTATCTCAAGAACTTATAGAGATTAAAGATGGGATGGAGAGCTATGATGCACCACCACCTTATCCTTATAGTGCTGTTGCCTTAAATTAATTGCCCCGCTTCATTGCATCATGCCCCTATACGCTATAATCTAATAAAAATTAAAGGAGTTTCGCTTGGAGCAGAAACTCTTTTGCTCCTTACTTTCATATGGATTAATGAAGATGAAGCATAAATATTTTTTTGGACCTAAGGTTTCTCCTAGTACGCATAACGCTCAAGAATGTTGTATTCAAATTCCCTCCCCCCAAGATATAAATCAAATGCATGCCATGCCGGCAGGTGCGGACGAAGATCAATTTGAACGTCTCCAACATATGACCGAGGTAATTACAAAAATTCAATCAGCAGACTCATCCTTACCCGTAGCTACCACTAATTTTGTAAACCTACCGAAACACTGGACACAATTATTTACTGCAATAAAAAAGGGGGATGCAGAAATCGCTCTGGCACTTCTTGCGCAATTTCCCGAAGAAGATGAAATACTCCAGGCTCTATTAGCAGTACACCCATTAAAATATCTTGAACAAATTATTATTTACTGCATCCAAGCGCAAAAAAAAGGATGGAAACAATTATCTCCAGATATCATCATTACCCCTGGAACGTTTGAGGTATTAATCAAAGATATTGCGATGACTTTATTTAATTCGGGAAAAATACACTTTTCTTTTGGCTTGCCGACGCATCATGCATACAGTGACGAGGGTAGTGGTTTTTGTATTTTAAATAAGTCAGCGGTTCTAATTAAATATCTGGAGCATTTATCGAGTAAACCATTGAAACATATTATTGTTGGAACTGACGTAAATCGAGACAATGGCCTATGTTATATTTTGATGAATTCTGCTTCAGATATGGATATATGCCATATTGATATTTTTGACTCCAGGGTTTATCCCCAACAAGATAATGCATTTATTACTAAAACCTTTAAACAGAGTGCAACAGATGTAGGACAAAAAATTCAGGCGTGGCAACGAGGAAGTTTCGAATATTTTGCAGTAGATTTAAGTAGTACCGTACGCAAACCCGGTTTAGTACATCCAGCTTTAGTTTTTGCATTAGAAAAAATTGAAGAACAAATCAAACAAGCGAAAACCAATCAGCAGAAAGTAGCTCTATTTTTACCTACAGGTTGGGATTCTCATGAAGCGGAAACAGCTTATTGTGGGAAATTTGTTGACGGTCAGTTAATGGGGACTGCTGAAGCACGAAAAACTCGTTTTAACGAAACCGACTTAACCTATTTTTATGAGAGTTTATTCAGATTATATCAAGAGAATAAAAGCTGCATCGAAAAATTATATTGGGGATTAGAAGGAGGATATGATCGAGAAATGTATGAGCAACAAATTCAATTGTTAATGTCACTTGTTTTAAAAGATATAGTCCATCAGGATACAAATGAAATTGTACCTGATAGTTCTAAAAAACTATGAATAACCGGCTTTATTCGCCTGCGGTGCAGCATATAGTCAAATACCTACGGTAAATAATAAAAGGGGTTGGGTAACTTAAATATCTTTTGCGCATACCCACCTTTAAGATCACTATATTGATCTCCTATCGATGCCACAATGATGTAGCCTTTTTCAGTGAGCATCTTTCGGGTATTGGATTTAAAGGGAATAATTGATTTTGAGGAATAGTTCATAGGCCGCAAATACAGACCGGACCATCCAGTATAACCTGCTTTTTGCAAATTTTCTTCCGTGGCCTTGCGTTCAGATTCATTTCTACCGGTAACAAAGAATACTTCTATACCATGGTCTTGTGCATCTCGATATAAAGTGAGCATAGGCTCAATCGCTGGAGCATTAGCAGCCATTATGTCTTGATGATATGCTTCCCGGTTCCCACCAAAATCACGTTTAATCATATATTGATAATTCGATAAACTGGTTTCATCGATGTCTAGAATTAAAGCAAGCTTTTTAGGTGATTTTTCTTTTTGATTGATTTCGGCTTGTTGATCAATATAATTTTGGGCTTTTTTTATCTCTTGAGTTAACTCTTTTTGATATAGGCCTGAATCATAATAATTTTTGAGTTCATTTTTTACTAAAGTAAGATTCGGTGGATCTGAAAAAATTGGATTTGAAAAAAGAAAAGCAGTGCTGAGTATAAGGAGGGAGAGTGATTTATTGAGTACACGCTTCATTATCTATCCATTTTTACTAAATGCCCAAATTATATCCTTGTTCATTTGTTTGTCAATTAGCCTTTAGGTAATCGCTACATAGATCTAAGTTATTTTCATCCGGTCTTAATTGGAAAGAGGTTTTGTACTTATGTGGATAGCCTGCTCATCCTCAGTTATAATGCCAGCTTATTTTTTTTAAATTGCCCCGACCTATGCATTTGAAGCAATTAAAACTAGCCGGTTTCAAATCTTTTGTGGATCCTACAGTGGTTCATTTTCCGAGCCAATTGGTTGCAGTTGTTGGACCTAATGGTTGTGGAAAATCGAATATTATCGATGCTGTACGTTGGGTCATGGGAGAAAGTTCCGCACGAAACTTGCGGGGTGAATCTATGGCCGATGTGATTTTTAATGGTTCTTCTAATCGTAAATCTGTAGGCCAGGCTTCGGTTGAACTGGTTTTCGATAATAGTCTTGGGCGTTTGGCCGGTCCTTTCGCGAGTTATGGCGAAATCGCTGTAAAGCGCGTTGTAACTCGTGATGGTGATTCTTCTTATTATTTGAATGGCAGTCGTTGTCGGCGTAAAGACATAACCGATATTTTTCTTGGTACAGGAGCTGGAGCTCGTGGTTATTCAATCATTGGTCAGGGTACTATTTCTCAGCTGATTGAAGCCAGACCGGAAGATCTAAGAGCGCACCTCGAGGAAGCGGCAGGTGTTTCCAAATATAAAGAGCGACGACGCGAGACCTTACAACGTATTGAACATACGCGTGAGAATCTAACTCGTGTTGCCGATATCCGAGAAGAACTAGACAAACAATTACAACGCTTAGAGCGTCAAGCTAAAGCGGCGGAACGTTATCTTATTCTTAAAGATGAAGAGCGGTTATGTCGTGCAGAAATTTTAGCGCTAAAATGGCGAGATTTTATTGCCCAACAAGAAATAAAACAACGCCAAATACAAGAATTAGCAGTGGGCTACGAACATCAGCAAAGTGCATTAGCAAAAGCAAATAAAGACCGGATCATTTTGAATGAAACTCTGCATGATGCAGATGCCCAATCGCAGCAAATTCAAGCGAGCTTCTATCAGTTGGGAACTGAAATAGCACGTTTGGAAGAGACCATACAACAGCAGACACGTGAAAAAAAACGTTTGGAGCAAGATCAACAGCAAATGCAAGAGGATTGGCGGGTTGCTACGGAACAACACAAACACGATAGAGAAGAGTTAGCGCATAGTCAACAGCATGCATGCGATTTAGAAAAGAAACTTGAGCAATTAAAGAATCAGTTTAAAGAACAAGAAACGAATTGGCTAGATACGCAAAAACAACAGACAGAATGGGAACTTCGTTGGCAAGAGGCTCAGACACAAGGAAGTACCCTAAAAAGGGAATTTCAAGTAGCACAAGTTAAAGCACAGCATCTGGAGGAGAAACATCAGCAAACCCTATTAAGATTAGAAAAACTTCAATTAGAGCAAGAACGAATTTCCGTAGCAGATTTACAACAAACTCGAGAAAATTTACAGATTCAACATATTAAATTAATTGCAGATCAAGAGTTTGATCAGCTTCAACTCAAACAAAGTCATGAGAATGCCGAACGGTTACGCGCCCAATTACAAGATGTAGAACAAAACTTACATGGATTACAAGATGATTTCCATCATGCAAATAGTGAATATGCCGCATTGATGGCAGCCCAGCGTGCCGCAAAACAAGGTATGCAAAGCAACAAGAATACAATTAAGGAATGGTCAGAAAAACCTCGATTAATGGATGTTTTACAGGTGGAGCCCAAATGGCAATCTGCTTGTGAGCGTGTGCTTAATGAAGCACTACATGCCTATGTCCTAGAAACTTTTGATGAACTATGGCCGCAGCGAGCAATTTGTGAACGGCAAGGCGAACACATTGTCACTCTGAGAAAAAAAGAGCTTCAATCTGGGGCTCACCCACGTCTCATAGATAAAATAAAAGGTGATATTCCCGCACATGCATCCCCCTTGGAACATATTTACACTGCCGAAGATATTGATGAGGCATTGAGCTGGTTACTTGAATTAGCCGAGTATGAGTCAATTATAACTCCCGACGGTTTTTGGTTGGGAAGGGGCTGGGTGAAATTTGTTATTCCAGAAACTCAGGATGAGTTAGGCTTATTGGCAAGACAACAAAAAATCTCTGATTTATCTCTAGTTGTTGAGGAGCAACAACAAAAAATTGCGATTTTAAGGACCGAACGTGATGAGACCCATCTGCAGGTCCAACGAAGTTTAAAGGAAATCGAATTACAACAGCTCAATGTAAATGCCAGTAATGAGGCATTAAGAGTAAATAGTGTGGCAAGAAGCGCAAATGAACAAGCCATTATTCATGCAGAACAACAAGCACTAGCACTTGCCTCCGAGTGCGAAGAGTTAACTCTAACTTTGGAAGCAATGGCTGCAGAAGAATATGATATAAAAGCGAAATTACATTCTTTAGAAGAACAATGTCGAGAGTATGAGCAACAACATGAGCATTGCCTACGTGAAAAACAAGAATGGGTACACACTTTGGCTCTAAGAAATAAACAAGTAGAAGAGTCTCGCGTTATGCTCCATCAGGCAGAACTGGAATATGATAGAGAGCGAAATAAAATACAGCAAATAAACGATCGTATTCAGCGAGAACAAGAGCGGTTGAATATTTTGGAGGAGCGGCTGGAACATTTAGCAATGCTTTGCCTGCAAACAGAAGGTCCAGGAGAAGAGCTCAACGAACAATTGAGTGTACTGTTACAAAAACATAATGAAGTAGAATTGCAATTGACTCTAAGTAGGGAGCAGTCCTCACAATTAAGGATGGAGCTTGAAGAATGTGAGAAAAATATTTTAAACTGTGATTTCGAGGTAAAACGGATCCAAGAACAAATAAGCCAAGCTCGAATGGAAGAGCAGGCTTTGGCTGTGCGTGCTAGCTCCGTACATGAATCGCTTGATGAATTAGGTTTACAAGCATCCTCATTACTTGAGTTGATTCCTGCTGAGATCACTCAGGTTATGCGGGAAGATGAATTAATTGCTCTTTCTGAAAAAATAAAACGCTTAGGGGCTATTAACCTTGCTGCAATTGAAGAATTTACTGCAGAACAACAGCGTAAAGTGTATTTGGATGAGCAATATAATGATTTAAATCAAGCGTTGGCAACACTGGAAACTGCCATTGAAAAAATGGATAAAGAAACCCGCTCACGTTTGGAAAATACCTTTGATCAAGTCAACTCTTCATTCAAAGCCCTATTTCCGCGTTTATTTGGCGGGGGGAGAGCGCAGCTGGAATTGACTTGTGATAACCTGTTGGAAGCTGGTATTGTAGTAATGGCACAACCTCCTGGAAAACGAAACAGTACCATTCATTTGTTATCCGGGGGAGAGAAGGCAATGACTGCGGTAGCATTAGTTTTTGCTATTTTTCAGTTAAATCCTTCGCCTTTTTGTATGTTAGATGAAGTGGATGCACCTTTAGATGATGTAAACGTGGGGCGTTTTTGCGCTTTAGTGAAAGAGATGTCACAATTCGTACAGTTTCTTTTTATTACACATAATAAAGTTACAATGGAATTGGCAGATCATTTGATTGGGGTAACTATGCGTGAACCTGGAGTATCTCGCTTGGTTGCGGTTGATGTAACACAAGCTTTGGCTATGGAGTAAATGATGCAGGCAAATTGGAGCTTAATTCTTAATGTCCTGTTGTTAATTGGCGTTATCGTAGCAATTGGGCGCTTAATGAAAGCTCGAAGACAGAGCTTAAGTCCAGAACGTTATCAACCTAATTTGGGAACACCAGAAAGGACTTCCGATAGCACACAAAATTATACTGATGACATTATTGCTGTGCGTAAGGTTAATGCTGCGGCAATGGAGAATAAAATTGAAGTGGATAAGAATTTACAATTAACAAAGAAAACGACTACAAAGCCATCACAGCCCCGTTTAATGCCTTTGGATGATGAAGAGGACCATAAACTAAAGATAGAAATTGAGTCAAAATCCACGCCTAAAATAGAAGTTGAGACGAAAGGTCAAACAGATCATCAGCCTACTTTGATGATGTTTTTGCTGGCAAAAGAAAACAGACAATTCGCTGGATATGAATTATTACAAACCGTTTTAGCTGCCGGTTTACGTTTTGGCGAAGGACAATTATTTCACCGCCATCAATTTTCTAATGGTCAAGGCCCTGTTTTATGTAGTTTGGCAGCTGCAACTGCGACAGGCGTTTTTGATTTACAAAATATTGGTGCCTTTAGTGTGCGTGGTCTTTGTTTGTACATGCACTCCTCAAAAAATCCCGGTATCGATATGGAACGATTTACAGTGATGTTAGAAACAGCAAGGCAATTAAGTGAAGGTTTGGATGCGCACTTACTGGATGATCAGCGTAAACCCTTAACTGAAGATCGTATTGCTCGCTATTATCGCCTATTACAAATTAATCAGTCTCATTTTGAATTTGCTGCTGGATAGGCCTCATTTAGCCCGGGTGTCTAGATGAATCCGGGAATTGATACGCTACTCATTTTCTTGAAACCTACATGGTACACCCGCATCCAAGATAGCGTTTGGTAAGGAAAAAAAATTAAACTTTTTTTACTGTTATTACCCACTTGAACTCTAAGCACAAGTCTTAGTACACTAGACTTTTAGCTATGTCTGAATACTATGAACCTAAATACTGTTGCTGCATTACTTGCCCAACCATGTCAGATTAATACTGAACTTACTGGAATTTCTACAGATACTCGTGAACTCAAGCCAGGAAGTTTGTTTATTGCCATTTGTGGTGAGCGTTTTGATGGACACGACTTTGTAAAAGAAGCAGAAACTCGAGGTGCAGTCGCTGCCATAGTAAGTCATGCTGTAGATGGAGTACGTATACCGCAATTTGTTGTTGCAGATCCCATACAAGCATTAGCTAAAATAGCGGCAGCGCATCGACAAAATATCCATTGCCCTGTCATCGCTTTGACTGGATCTAATGGAAAAACAACAACCAAAGAAATGATTGCTGCCATTTTACCCCCTCCTTCTCATGCTACTAAGGGAAACTTCAATAATCATATTGGTGCTCCCCTGAGCATTTTACAATTAAATAACCAACACCGTTATGCAGTTTTTGAGCTGGGTGCAAATCACCCTGGTGAAATCGCACACACTGTTGCAATTGTTCATCCCGATGTGACATTAATTAACAATATAGCTCCAGCCCATGTGGAAGGATTTGGTTCTATAGATGGTGTGGCTCGCGCCAAAGGAGAAATACATCAAGGTTTATCTCTTGCCGGTGTAGCAGTAGTTAATGATGATGATGCTTATGCTCATTTTTGGGATGAATTATTGATTGAGAAAAAGGTTCTTCGTTTTTCTCTAGATCACCCTGCTGATATCTATGCTCAAGATGTTGTTCTAGATGAGCAAGGTTGTGGTCAATTTTCTTTAATTGTACCTAATGGACAGGCCGATATTCATTTAAAAATTCCTGGCTTGCATAATGTTCGCAATGCGCTAGCTGCTGCAGCTTGCTGTTATGCAGTTGGAATTGCCATAAAAGAGATTCAACAGGGGCTAAATAGCTTTGGCGGTGTAAAAGGACGTTTGACAGTTCTTAAAGGAAAAAATCAATCAACAATAATCGATGATACATATAATGCAAATTTACGTTCTGTTCTAGCCGCTTTAGAAGTATTGGCAGAACGTCCTGATAAAAAAATCTTTGTGTTTGGCGATATGGGGGAATTGGGGACTTGGGCAACTCAGCACCATCAGGAAGTTGGATTTGCAGCGCGACGATTAGGAATTGATCAGTTACTAAGTTGTGGCTCTTACAGCAAATTGGCGGCTGAGTCGTTTGGTGTCGGAGGTGAGCATTTTTCCAGCCAAGAGTTACTGGTGCACAATCTAGTAGAAAAATTAGCCCCAGATGTTGTTGTTTTGGTGAAAGGGTCTCGAGCCAGTGCAATGGAAAAAATTGTGCACCAACTGCTAGATTGAGGAGTTCTAGCGACCTGTCTATATGATGATAAAAAAGCAAAGAAATTTTTTTTGTATGATGCTGAATGGTATGTAGGTTTGTGGTATGCTTGGCCGCTTTTTTGGCCCATTATTCTATTGGACGATATTTAACACAAACCCATAATTGGGTTAACCAAGAGGAACAATTATGCTCTACTGGCTAACGCAGCTATTTCAAGGGCAATATCATGCGTTAAGAGTTTTTCAATACCTGACTTTCAGATCCATTTTAGCTTCTCTAACTGCACTTTTAGTGGGTTTATTGTGTGGACCTGCGATGATTCGTTGGTTGCGAGGCTTACAGATTGGTCAGATGGTACGAGATGATGGTCCTCAATCACATTTATCCAAAGCAGGAACTCCCACTATGGGAGGAGTTTTAATCTTATTGGCAATCACGGTAAGTTGTTTGCTTTGGGGTGATTTGCAACAATCCAGCTTATGGCTTGTGCTTTTGGTGACTCTGGCAAATGGGGTAGTAGGCTGGGTTGATGATTACCGCAAATTGGTATTAAAAAATAGTAAAGGATTGCCTGCACGTTGGAAGTATTTTTGGCAATCAGTCATTGCGCTTATTGCTGTAATTTATTTATACATGCATGCTACATTACCGGTCCATACTCAATTAACCGTTCCTTTTTTTAAATCGTTAACGATAGGTTTAGGTATTCTCTTTCCTGTTTTAGGTTATTTTGTAATTGTGGGAAGCTCCAATGCAGTAAATTTGACTGATGGATTGGATGGTTTGGCGATTATGCCTATCGTCATGGTTGCAGGTGCTTTGGGGATTTTTACTTATGCCTCTGGCAATTCGGTTTATGCACCTTATCTGGGTATACCTTATGTTCCAAATACCGGAGAATTAACCATTTTTTGCTCTTCGATTGTGGGCGCAGGACTTGGATTTCTTTGGTACAATAGTTATCCTGCTCAGTTATTTATGGGCGATGTGGGCTCTTTAGCTTTAGGGGCTGCTTTGGGTATTGTCGCAGTAGTCATTAGAGAAGAACTGGTTTTATTAATGATGGGTGGCTTATTTGTCATCGAGACAATTTCGGTCATTTTACAGGTAGGTTATTTTAAATATACTCATGGTAAACGCTTATTCAGAATGGCACCGTTACATCATCATTTTGAATTAAAAGGATGGTCAGAGCCTAAGATAATTGTCAGATTCTGGATTATTACTGTTGTTTTTGTGCTATGCGGGTTAGCCACTTTAAAACTTCGATAAAAAGGTGCATTCATGAATTCTCCTTTGTATTTAGTTGCAGGTTTGGGTAAAACTGGAATATCGGTAGCGCGATATTTACGTAGAAAAAATAAACCTTTTATTGCATTTGATACGCGTGCACAAGCTCCAAGTGTGGCTGAATTCACAAAAGAATTCCCCGATGTTCTTGTTTATACTCAGCATATCCCTGATGAAGTACTAACCCAACTGTCAGATATAATTGCAAGCCCCGGCTTGCCGTTGGAGATACCTTTTTTAAAAAAAGCCATGCAAATAGGTATCCCTGTTTATGGTGATATTGAGTGTTTGGCTCGAGAGATTCATGCTCCAGTGATCGCAATTACTGGAACTAATGGAAAATCAACGGTGACTACTTTAGTAGGAGAAATGGCAAAGGCAGCAGGATTCAAAGTTGCTGTGGCCGGAAATATAGGGACGCCAGTTCTTGATATGCTTGATGACGAGCATCAATACGATTTGTGGGTTCTGGAATTGTCCAGCTTTCAATTGGACTTAACTTATTCTTTAGCACCAATCGCAGCTACCATTCTGAATGTATCTCCTGATCATTTAGATAGACATCATACAATGGAAGCTTATGCACAAGCGAAACAACGAGTGTATCATCAAGCACAAGTTGCTTTGTTTAATCGTGGTGATCATTATACTATTCCAACTTCAGGAGTGAATCATATTTCTTTTGGCGTTGATGCTCCTGAAAAAAACAATTGGGGTTTGATTACCCAAAAAGATAAAATGTATTTGGCAAAAGGTAGTACTTGCATTTTGCCTGTTGAGTCTGTATTAATCAAAGGAGTTCATAATTGGCTTAATGCGCTTGCTGCTTCTGCTTTAGCGGATGCTGCAGGAATTTCACATCATCATATCATCAAGGTGTTAAGTTCTTTCACGGGTTTGCCGCATCGATCCCAATGGGTGCGAACTCTCGATGGCGTAGACTGGATTAATGATTCTAAAGGGACGAATATTGGTGCAACTATATCTGCTATTAATGGAATAGGAGGTTCTATGGAAGGTAAGATTGTACTTATTGCCGGTGGGCAAGGAAAGGGCGCTGATTTTAGTGAACTGGCCCAACCTATAGCTGATTATGTAAGATCTATTATTTTAATTGGTGAAGATGCAGATAAGATTGAAGCTGCATTAGCTAATGTAGTACCTATTTCGCGCGCTTCTTCTTTGGATAATGCTGTAGTTGTAGCTAAGTCACAGGCAAAACCGGGCGATGTTGTTTTATTGTCTCCTGCATGTGCCAGTTTAGATATGTTCCGTGATTTTAATCATCGCGGTGAATCGTTTGCGTCTTTAGTAAATGGATTGTAATCAATGCGGCCAAGACATGTGAATCAACGAGGCAAACCTGTAAGTAGACCTATTTCGCTTTATGATAAATGGCTAATTAGTGTGGTTATCGGTTTGCTGATCATCGGGCTGATGATGGTGGCCTCAAGTTCGGTCATGATTTCTACCAAATATTTCCACCAACCATTTCATTTTCTGATTCGCCAAGCATGTTATTTATTTGCGGGTCTAATGATTGCTCTTATCGTGATTAGGACAGATAGTAGTGTTTGGGAACGAATCAGCATGCCGATGTTGCTAATTTGTTTGTTTATGTTAGTCATTGTGTTGATTCCCGGAATAGGTCGGTCAGTTAATGGCAGCCGACGGTGGTTGGCTTTAGGGCCAATAGGTGTGCAAGTGTCTGAACTTGCCAAACTTACTATGATATTTTATCTATCAGGCTATTTAGTACGGCAACAAAATGCAGTTAGTAATAGTATTTTGGGATTTATTAAACCCATGGTAATTTTGGGAGTTGTTTCCTTTTTATTATTACTTGAGCCAGATTTTGGCGCCACAGTGGTGATTTCTGGTACGGTTATGGCTATGCTATTTTTAGCGGGTGTAAAATTACGCTATTATATAGGATTGATGTTCGTAGTTATGGGAGCGCTGGCCTTTTTAGCCGTGTCGTCTCCTTATCGAGTTGCCCGTCTTACAGCGTTTTTAGATCCTTGGGCCGATCAATATAATAGTGGTTATCAGTTAACTCAATCCTTGATTGCATTTGGTCGAGGAGGATGGTTCGGCTCTGGTTTGGGAGAAAGCATCCAGAAATTATTGTATTTACCTGAAGCACACACCGACTTTTTATTCGCTGTGTTAGCAGAAGAATTGGGTCTGGTAGGCATTTTAATGGTCATGCTCCTATACAGTATACTTGTTATTAGAGGTATGACTATCGCATACAATGCTTATATACAAGAGCGATTGTTTGCTTCATACACGGCTTATGGTTTGACTTTTTGGCTGGGGCTACAAGCAGCTATAAATATGGGCGTTAACTCGGGATTATTACCAACAAAAGGGTTAACTCTGCCACTCATGAGTTATGGTGGTGCAAGTATGGTTATCAATTGTGTTGTAATTGCGTTATTATTGCGCATTGATCACGAAAATCGTTGGCAAGCTCTTGGATTAGGGCCACTGTCAGCATAAGGGGGCATTTGTGGGTAATTCAGGACAATTTATATCTTCAAGGATGGGCTGCGTAGAACAAATACATTTCGTAGGAATTGGTGGGGTTGGCATGTGTGGTATTGCTGAAGTATTACACTACCAAGGATATCGTATTACAGGTTCAGACCTAGGAGAAGGTAGTACGGTACAAAGATTAAAATCTTTAGGAATTCCTGTTTATATGGGACATAAAGCCGAACATATAAAAGGCGCAGATGTGGTAGTGCGTTCTTCAGCTGTTGGTATGAATAATCCTGAAATTGTAGCTGCTCGCGAGCAAATGATTCCAGTAATACCACGAGCAGCGATGCTTGCTGAACTTATGCGCTTTCGCCATGGCATTGCTGTAGCTGGAACTCATGGTAAAACTACAACCACAAGTTTGGTAAGCAGCCTCTTAGCGGAAGGTGGTTTAGATCCAAGTTTTGTAATTGGTGGAAAATTAAATAGTTTGGGAGTAAATGCTCAACTGGGCCAATCCCCCTATTTTGTAGTTGAGGCTGATGAAAGTGACGCATCTTTCTTATTCTTAAAACCCATGATGGCCATAGTAACTAATATTGATGCGGATCATATGGATAACTATGAAAATGATTTCGATAAATTAAGAACAACGTTTCTTGAATTTTTACATCATCTACCTTTTTATGGGTTAGCAGTAGTATGTATTGATGATCCGGAAGTACGTAAGATTCTTCCAGCTATTGAACGACCTACTCTAACATACGGATTTTCTGAAGAAGCACATTATCGTGCGACCAATTGGACCCAAAATGAGCTCATTAGTGAGTTCACCGTAGTACGTCCAGTACCTTATTCTGAATTAAACATTCAATTTCAGTACCCAGGCCGCCATAATGTATTAAATGCCTTAGCCGCTATTGCGATCGCGACGCAATTAGGGGTGGATGATGCTTCTATTAAACGTGCTTTAGCAAAATTTCAAGGGGTAGGCCGCCGTTTTCAAATGTTAGGTGAGAAAAAATTTGAGAATGGTTCAGCTCTTATTGTAGATGATTACGGTCATCATCCTCAGGAAATTTTATCAACCATCGATGCCTTTCGACATGTTTGGCCCAATAAGCGTCTGGTACATGTCTTCCAACCACATCGTTATACGAGAACTCAATCTCTACAAGAGCAATTTGTTGATGTGTTGAGCCTTGCGGATGAATTATTCTTGTTTGATATTTATTCCGCAGGCGAACCCGAAATCCCTGGAGTAACTAGTGAGAGTTTGGCACAGAAAATTAGAGGTAAAGATAAAACAGTAACTCTGGTGAATGAACAATCGCTCAAAGCAAAATTGAATCAGTTAATTAAAGATGGTGATGTGATATTGATGCAGGGAGCCGGTAGTATTGGCCAAATTGCTGTAAACTTAATGAAGGAAGTGTGAGAGCAACATGTGTCCAACTGAGAACGATTGTAGCCATGTAACAGAATTTCAAGGCAGTTTGCTTTATAATGAGTCTTTGGCAGAATATACTACCTGGCGAGTTGGAGGACCTGCTGCGAAGCTCTATAAGCCGATAAGCATTGCTGATCTGGCTTTGTTTCTTCGCCAACTTCCGGAAACAGAACCTTTATTATGGTTGGGATTAGGTTCCAATTCGTTAATTCGCGATACTGGATTTCCAGGAACAGTTATTTTGACTCAAGGATGTTTAAAAGAAATTGCACTTTTAGACAAGCAAATTGTTAAAGTTGAAGCAGGGGTATCTTGTGCGAGTATGGCGCGTTTTTGTGCGCGTAATAATTTGTCTGGTGGTGAGTTTTGGGCGGGCATTCCTGGAACGATGGGTGGCGCTTTACGCATGAATGCGGGTTGTCATGGCGGCGAAACGTGGCAGTTTGTGGTGGAACTGCAAACTATGACGCGAAATGGTGAAATAAGAATTCGTAAACCTCAGGAATATGAAGTGGTTTATCGACATGTTTCTGTCCCTCCCGATGAATGGTTCATTTCAGCCACATTTAAGCTGCCAACTGGTGATAAAGAAACTTCACTACAAGTCATCAAAGATTTGTTGGCTCACCGTGCAAACACGCAACCTACTAATGAATACAATTGTGGCTCAGTGTTTCGAAATCCACCAGAAAATTTTGCAGCTCGACTTATTGAGTCCTGTGGATTAAAAGGCTTCAATATCGGGGGCGCAGTAGTTTCTCAGAAACATGCTAATTTTATTATCAACCATCAAGGTACAGCGACTGCAGCTGATATTGAGGCCTTGATTAATTTAGTACAAACTAAAGTTCGTGAGCAGACAACAATTGAGTTGGTGCGCGAAGTTCATATAATCGGAGACCGTTAAATGTCTAAGCTTCTCAATTTAGTTCTGCTTTATGGTGGAAAATCCGGAGAACATGAAATTTCATTAATTTCCGCTGCATCTGTGCTTACCCACTTGGATGCTGAAAAATATAATATTATTCCTATAGCAATGGATAAAGAGGGATTATTTCATCTTCACCAATACCAGGATTTACTTGCCTTTAAAGAAAAACTTCCTGTAGTAACCGAACACTCGAAGCCTTTGGTTAGCTTGTTTATTAATGGACGTTTATCGGTGGATGCTGATGTCGTTTTTCCGGTAGTGCATGGACCTTTATATGAAGATGGTTGCTTGCAAGGAATGCTTGAATTAGCGGGTGTTGCTTATGTGGGTTGTGATGTACTTTCTTCATCTATTGGAATGGATAAAGATATGGCCAGACGCATCGTTTGCGTTAATGGTTTAAAATCAGCAAATTATAAGCTCTTATCTTGGCATGCCTCTGTATCTGAAAGGCAACACTTTTGCCATGAAGTTGCTGAAGAATTTGGTTGGCCTTTGTTTGTTAAACCTTGCTCAATGGGTTCCAGTGTAGGCATACATAAAGCAAAAAATATGGCTGAATTGTTAGTCGCAGTGGATGATGCTTTACGCTATGACGAAGAGATCTTAGTGGAGTCCTTTGTGTCTGGACGAGAAATTGAGTTGTCTGTTCTGGAGAGTTCAGTACCTTCGGGTGAGCCACGAGTTAGCATCGCTGGTGAAATACGTGTACATCATCCTGATGGTTTTTATTCTTATTCAGCAAAATACTTAGAAAGTGGACAAACCGATCTGATTATACCGGCTTCTATGAGTCAGAATTTATACGAGCAATTAAGGAAAGCTGCTGCAGATATTTTTATCCGTTTAAAATGCAAGGGTATGGCGCGGGTGGATTTTTTTGTTAATGATAAAACAGAAACGATCTATTTTAATGAAGTAAACACTTTGCCTGGATTTACTTCGATTAGTATGTATCCAAAATTGTGGCAGGCGAGTGGCTTAGCTTATCCTGATTTATTGGATGAGTTGATTCGTATTGCAATGGTGCATCAGAATTGCCGCCAACACTTGGTAACCAACTATTTGTGAGCACCATGAATAAAAATAGGGATGTTGATTCCAGTAATTTGCGATATATCTGTTGGTTGTTGATATTAAGTTTAAGTGCAATATTCTTAACTTGCCGCTTAGGGTACTATTATCTATCCGATGCAGAGCGGTTTCCAATTACCACAATTAAAGTCGCTGCAAATTATGAACATGTGACGCATAAAGAGCTCGAAGGGGTATTATCAAAACACTTGAATAATAGTTTTTTTACTTTATCAATTAGTGCGTTACAGAACGAATTGAATGAACTGGGGTGGATCGATACTGCATCGGTTGAGCGTGTTTGGCCCGACACATTGAAAATAAGACTTGTTGAAAAAAAACCCGTTGCAATTTGGGATAATGCCCTGATGACAGAGGACGGCAGATTATTTAATGAAGGTGCGGTTCCAGAGGGTCTAAGCTTGCCAAAATTAAAAGGACCACTATCTCAACAAGAAGAAGTCTTACAAGTTTACGAAAAATTGAGTAAGATATTGTCAATGTACGGTTTAAACCCTACTGGACTGCATCTAAGAGAGAACCAATCCTGGGTATTACTTTTAGGCAATGATATAAAAATATATTTGGGAAAGAAAGAGTTAGAGGAACGATTGCAGCGTTTTTGTAAAGCATATCCAGCAGTGTTTGCTGAAAAAATTGAGCAATTGTCTAGCGTGGACTTGCGTTATCCACGTGGTATGGCGGTGCAGTGGAAACAACAAACGGAACGATAATGGCAAAAAAAATAGAAAAAGATATTATCACTGGATTGGATATTGGAACTTCAAAAGTAATTGCATTAATTGGAGAGGTCACAGCTGATGGTGCAATAGAAATTATCGGAATAGGTCGTCATCCCTCACGTGGTTTAAAACGTGGTGTTGTGGTTGATATAGAGGCTACTGTGAACTCTATTCAGCGAGCGGTTCAAGAAGCTGAACTTATGGCTGGATGTGAAGTGAGAACGGTTTATGCAGGAATTGCCGGTAGCCATATTCGCAGTTTAAATTCACATGGCATCGTTGCAATTCGAGATAAAGAAGTTTCCCAGGCTGATGTAGAACGTGTGATTGATGCCGCAAAAGCTGTAGCAATTCCTGCAGATCAAAAGATTCTGCACGTTTTGCCGCAGGAATTTATCATCGATCAACAAGGCAGCATCCGCGAACCTATAGGAATGTCGGGCGTACGACTTGAATCGCGAGTACATATTGTTACTGGTTCAGTAAGTGCTGCGCAAAATATAGTTAAGTGTGTGCGACGTTGTGGTTTAGAGGTAAATGATATTATTCTGGAGCAATTGGCTTCAAGCCATGCCGTTTTGACCGAAGATGAAAAAGACCTTGGTGTGTGCTTGATAGATATTGGTGGTGGAACTACCGATATTGCTATATTTTGTGAAGGGGCGATTCAACATACCGCCGTCATTCCCATTGCGGGGGATCAAGTGACGAATGATATAGCAATGGCATTACGGACACCCACAAAAGCAGCAGAATCCATTAAACTGAATCATGCGTGCGCTTTAACTGAATTAGCAAATTCAGATCTCATGTTAGAAGTTACAAGCGTTAGTGACAGGCCAGGAAGAAAGATATCAGCTAAAACTCTTTCTGATGTAGTTGCGGCGCGTTATGAAGAGTTATTTACTCTAGTACGCAATGAATTACGACGTAGTGGTTTTGAAGATAGAATGGCTGCGGGCATTGTTCTCACTGGTGGTGCTGCTAATGTTAGAGGCGGTATTGAACTTGCAGAACTTTGTTTTGAGATGCCTGTAAGAAAAGGTTGCGCTCATCATGTTTCTGGATTGGCTGAAGCAACAGAAAATCCTTCATTTGCAACAGGGGTAGGTTTGTTGTTGCAAGGATACCAACAACAGTATGTATCAAACTACAAGGTACCCACAATGAATGATAATACGCAAAGTTTATGGGCCCGTATGAAAGAATGGTTTCAGGGTAATTTTTAGGTTACAACTAACGTATATAACTAAATCGGTAATGAGCAATTTAAGGGTTCATGCCGTATTTTGTTGAAAGATTAAACATATGAGGGGAGCAGGTTATGTTTGAATTAATGGAAGGCCAACACCAAGATAATAATGCTGTTATTAAAGTAGTAGGTGTTGGCGGTGGTGGTGGTAATGCCGTCCAACATATGGTTGCAGAAAATATTGATGGAGTTGAGTTTATTTGTGCGAATACTGACGCACAAGCTCTGAGAGGCTCAAATGCAAAAATACATATTCAACTAGGTGACGAACTGACTAAAGGCTTGGGTGCAGGTGCAAACCCACAAATAGGTCGCGAGGCAGCCGAAGAAGATAGAGATCATATCCGTGAAATCTTAAGTGGTGCAGATATGGTATTCATTACCGCAGGCATGGGAGGTGGAACTGGTACAGGGGCGGCTCCGGTTTTCGCAGAAATTGCTAAAGAACTAGGTATTTTAACTGTAGCAGTCGTTACTAAACCATTTTCTTTTGAAGGTAAGCAACGCGCATTGGCTGCAGAGGATGGAATCCGTCGCTTAGCAGAACATGTGGATTCATTAATCACCATACCGAATAATAAATTACTCAGTGTTTTGGGAAAAAACATCAGTCTTCTTAATGCGTTCAAGGCAGCAAATAATGTCTTACTTGGTGCAGTAAAAGGAATTTCTGATTTAATTACTCGTCCGGGTCTGATTAACGTTGATTTTGCAGACGTACGTACAGTGATGTCGGAAATGGGTATGGCTATGATGGGTACTGGTAGTGCCGTAGGTGAACAAAGAGCACGTCAAGCTGCAGAAGCAGCCATTGCATCTCCATTATTAGAGGATGTAAACTTCTCTGGCGCACGAGGAATTTTGGTCAATATTACTGCTGGTCTTGACATGTCAATAGGTGAGTTTGAAGAAGTCGGGGATGTAGTTAAAGAATTCATTTCTGATGATGCAACAGTGGTAGTTGGAACAGTAATTGATCCAGACATGACCGATGAAATGCGCGTAACAGTGATTGTAACTGGGTTAGGCGATGGACGACAACGCCACCAACAATCCCAACCCCAATCTCATCGTGCACGTTTGCTTGAAACAACGCGCAGTGATGGCTCTTTGGATTATCAACAATTAGATAGACCCGCTGTAGTTCGCAAACAAGCTCAATCAGGTATGTCCTCGGGCGCAAAACATAATGGCGACAGCATTCCAGATGTAGATTATCTTGATATTCCAGCATTTTTACGCCGGCAAGAAGAGGCATAATTATACGTTACATCCCTTCATCTGCAGCAGCGTAGATGAAGGGCCGTTTAATTTTTTGATAAAAAATAATTAGACTAAATATTAAAATATTGATACGATCACTAGGTTTTGCGTGCAAAATAAAAAATTTAAAAACGATATATGAGGAACAAGGTGAGCACTGAATGACAAAACAAAGAACTCCTAAAAAGGTGATCCAGGCAACTGGTGTAGGATTGCATTCCGGTGAAAAAGTGCTGTTAACCTTGAGACCTGCCCCTGTTAATACAGGCATAGTTTTTAGACGGGTGGATCTTTCTCCCGTAGTGGAAATACCTGCGTCATATGAAAACGTGGGCGATACTATGTTATGCACCACATTACACCATGGAGCAGTAAAAATTGCTACTGTGGAACATTTGCTATCGGCATTAGCAGGATTAGGAATAGATAATGCGTATATTGATGTGAATGCTCCAGAGTTACCCATTATGGATGGTAGTGCGGCTCCTTTTGTATTCTTGATCCAATCAGCAGGAATACGTGAACAAAACGCACCTAAAAAATACATTCGTATTCTTAAACCCATTCGGGTAGAGGACAATGGAAAATACGTTCAATTTTATCCTTATGATGGGTATAAAATTGCGTTCACCATTGACTTTGATCATCCAGCGTTCAATGATAAGCCACAAACTGTAAGTTTTGATTTCTCAACAACTTCCTATGTGAAAGAGGTATGTAGAGCACGTACTTTTGGATTCCTATCCGACTATGAGAAATTAAGGGAATGTGATTTAGCAAAAGGCGGAAGCTTGGATAATGCAATAGTTGTCGATGATTATCGCGTTCTCAACGACGATGGACTTCGTTTTGAATCAGAATTTGTTTCTCATAAGGTATTGGATGCGATTGGCGACCTATACTTGTTAGGTTCTAGTTTGATTGGTGCATTTGAAGGGTACAAATCTGGTCATGAACTCAATAATAGATTGTTGCGTGAGCTAATGATAAGACAAGACGCTTGGGAATATACTTATTTTGATAAAGAAGAATATCTCCCTACAATGCACACTGAATTTTATCCTGTCGAAGCGTAGGAATGTAGCCTGGGGAAGACAATGTTCGTAACCCAGGAAAACAGAACCGCATATGTCCCCTGGTTATGATTTGCCTCCTCCTGGCTACGTTTTCGGATTCCTAGTGAATTAACATAAATGTTGGCAAGGGAGCGTTGTAGCATGAAACTAAATATTAGTCTTTTTACTTTTGCTTTGTTATGCAGTACTTCAATATATTCTACCAGCACTGAAGAAACGCCCAAGACAAATGCTGAACAAGCACTGCACATGGATTGGTTGGATACCACTGTCTCACCCAGTAAAGATTTTTATGCTTATGCAGTGGGCAACTGGAAAAAAAACAATCCCATTCCTCCTGATTATTCGAGTTGGGGAAGCTTTAATCTGATTAATGAGAAAGTGCAAAATATCATTCATCACATGCTAATCGATGCTGCTAAAAATACAAATGCAAAACAAGGTAGCATAGAGCAAAAAGTGGGTGACTTTTATTTTAGCGGGATGGATGAAGCTAGCATTAATCAATTGGGTATTAAACCCTTGCAACCAGAATTTGATCGCATTAATCATTTAAAAACTTTAACTGATCTACAAAATGAAATAGCTCATTTGCATCAAATTGGAGTTGATGTTTTTTTCAATTTCGGCAGCATGCAAGATTTTAAAAACAGTAAGGATATGATAGCTGCGGCCATGCAGGGCGGATTAGGATTGCCCGATCGCGATTATTATTTAAAAGATGATCCTAAATTTAAACAAATTCGAGAGGCTTATATAAACCATATACGCAAAATGTTTGAGCTCTTAGGTGATTCTCCTGATAAAGCAGCTGCTGAAGCCATGATCGTAATGAAGTTAGAAACACAAATGGCCAAGGCTTCTATGTCCCAGATAGAACAACGAGATCCTCATGCGGTGTATCATATTATGGATAGGGCCCAACTTGCTCAAGTTACACCCAATTTTTCCTGGCCAGCGTATTTTTCAGCTATGGGACTTGCCCAAATCAAAAGTATTAATTTAGCAATGCCTGGTTTTTTTAAGGATATGAACAATCAATTAAAAACGGTCTCTTTAGATGATTGGAAAACATATTTGCGTTGGCATTTAATTGATGCCTTTGCTTCGTATTTGTCTGCACCTTTTGTAGATCAAAATTTTAAAATGGTTTCGGTTCTTACGGGGGCTGAGAAAATACTGCCACGGTGGAAACGAGTTGTTGCTACTGAAAATGGGGCCTTGGGTTTTGCTATAGGTAAAATGTATGTGGACCGCTATTTTTCTCCCGAAGATAAAAAACAAGCATTGGATATACTTAAAAATATTCGCACAGTCCTTCAAGAAGACATTAGCACGCTATCTTGGATGACTCCTGCAACTCGTGAAGCAGCATTGAAAAAACTTGCAATGATGGAAGAACGAGTAGGTTACCCCTCCAAGTGGAGAGATTACTCTAAATTGGTCATTAATAGAGGGCCATACGTTTTAAATGTAATTCGTGCTAATGAATTTTTGACGAAGCGTGATCTTAACAAAATTGGTAAGCCTATAGATAGAACCGAATGGGTCATGACACCACAAACCATCAATGCGTATTATGATCCTTCGATGAACAATTTAAATATTCCAGCAGGGATTCTTCAATCACCGTTTTTTGACCCTAATGCACCAGCTGCTGTAAATTATGGAGCAATTGGTTTTGTAATGGGACATGAAATGACTCATGGGTTTGATGATCAAGGTGCACAATTTGATGGCCATGGTAACTTACAAAATTGGTGGACCCCGAGTGATTTAGAAAAATTCAAGGCTGCAACCCAATGTATTGTGAACCAGTTCTCTCAATATACCGTAGAGGATAATTTACATGTCCAAGGAAAATTGGTTGTAGGAGAAGCTGCGGCAGACTTAGGGGGAATTACATTAGCCTATAGAGCGTTTAAGCATTCGGATGCTTATAAAAATGCGCCTACAATTGGCGGTTTGACACCGGATCAACAATTTTTTATCGCAACAGCACATGTTTGGGCGATGAACATTCGACCACAACAACTGCGTAATCAGGTCACTACCGATCCCCATCCTCCAGCACAATATAGAGTAAATGGAAGCTTAGCGAATATTCCTCAATTTCAGGAAGCGTTCCATATTCCTAACGACAGCCCCATGGTGAATAAGAACCGCTGTGTAATTTGGTAAATATTTTGGCACAATCTCCTGAATTCTCAGAAGATTGTGCCGTATGCTGTAGATATAAAAAATAATTAAATTGCTTCCATTGTGAACATTGGTTAGACTTTCTGCACTGTATACAATTTATTGTGGAGATAATGATGACTAAAGAAGAAATGATTTGTCGTATCATACGATATGTAACCCAAAAACCAAGCACCAAAAAAGCGTGTTGTGGATGATTGGTTTGTCCGAGCTACTGGGTTATAAAAATAATACAGTAGTGAAGCATTTTTGCTCTCATCATCCGGACTTTTCTGAGCCTGAAGGCCAGGCTTTATTCGCTGATTTATTGGCTTGGATGTGGTTAAATGTGCACAGGGCAAAACAAGGTAAAAAAACCTACCTTTTTGGCCCTTTGCTTATTCTTGATGAACTGTGGCACACCTTTATTCTTCATACCCGAGATTATGTCGATTTTTCAATGCGCTTTTTTGATTGCTATTTTCATCATGATGTTGAGCCAAGTGGGCAAGAACATGTTATGGAAGAAGTAGAACTGACTGATTATCTACAAGATTGTTTTGCTTATCTTGGATCGGAATGGGTAAGCCGTCGTTTTGCAACTGCGTTGGCTGAAACAAATAATTTTTATCAATTATGAGTATTTGTAGGTGGATAGGTGAAGCGCGATCTGGAATTTTATAGAGATAAATAAACCAAACCGTTTTCACTTCGTTGGCCTTAGGATGCAATAACAAGTTAATTTTATTCTATGGATGCATACAAACTTTTTTGACTGCATTTTAATTATATGTATCTAATTATCACCATGCGCTAAATGCAATAACGCCTTTTGTAACGGTTCATAATTACACTGCTGACTTTCGCTAATTATAATTTCCTTAGCTTTTTTTGATAATGAATGTTTGGACGGGGATGTTTTTTCGTACTCAATCAGGGGTTCAATAACCGTCACCTTAATTGAAGAAAGTTGATACATACCGGCTTCTTTGCGTAATTTATCCCGCAATTCAGGAATCGCATACCGTAATTGTGTTGCCCAGGCAGCGTCAGTTGTTGTTAATAGCAAACAACCTTTATTAAAACTGCCAACTTGACATTGATTTGCTAAAACATCCGGAAGCATAAGCTTTATTTTATTCGCGAGCTCTTCTAATTGAACAGAGCGTTGACATAGGTCAGCAAGTTGTTTATTGAGGCAACGACTGATAGAGCGCATTTTTTGAGTCTAAATAAAAAAATGTAAGAGAGTTAGTATATACTCCGTAAGAAGTATAGAATAGTAAATTCGAGCTAAATGCAATATTATAATTTTTCAGTAGACTTTCAGGATTATAGGTGAATCAATGTTTGAGAAGCCCTACGACACTAATGTTATTTATTTTACCCGCATGCATTGGATTATATTTTTTTGGCCAGTTGTTGCGTTATGTGCCGCTTTAATCATTGTTAATTATGTGGAAATCGATTTTTTACATAAACTTGGATACGGGTTTGCTGCGCTATCCTTGTTATGGATTGGCATAACTTGGATGACCTATTATTTTTCTTCGCTCACAATCAAGAAAAATCACGTGATTATACGCACTGGCGTCGTTGTGAGACAAACAATTGATATTCCATTAAGCAAAATCGAAGCGATCGACATCCGTCAATCTATTATGGGCAGCCTTTTGGGTTATGGGATGATTAGCATCACGGGTACGGGTGGGACTCGTCGTATTATTAATTTTTTGCATAATCCTTTGACCTGCAGACGTTATATTGAACAGCTAATGGGTGAGTTGCATCGCAATGATTAACCCTCATAACCTGCCCACAAGAAGTCCAGATTTTTGGGGCCAGGATTCTGGGTTAAGAATCAAACCTTAACCCAGAGTGCAATTTAATCGAATCAAATTCTTGCTAAAAGTTCGGCTTTTGTTTTTTCATCAACAAAAGCAGCTTCTATGGACATACGCGTTATTGCATTCATTGTTTCATCGCTGTAGTTATATGACTTTTGTACGCGTTGATACTCCTGACCTAAAGTAGTACTCATAAAGGGTGGATCGTCTGAATTGATACTAATTTTAATGCCCGCATCATAAAATTTTGGCAAGGGGTGATTATTCATATCTCTAAATAAGCCCAAAAAGATATTACTGGTGGGGCAAATTTCTAATGTGATATTCCTTTCTTTTACCATTGCCATGGTATCTGGTGAATAAATGGAATTAACCCCATGTCCAATACGTTGGATGGGTAGATTTTCCATTGCCTCAACCATACCGTCCGCAGGAGCAAATTCTCCGGCATGAACGGTGCATTGTAACCCTGCATCCGCCGCAATATGGTACGCCTTACTGAATAGTTTAGGAGGAAATTTCGCTTCATCCCCGCCTAAACCAAAGCCGGTGACACAAGGAAATCTATCTTTATGAGTTTGTTTTGCAACATGCTCTACTGCTTCCACTCCAAAATGACGCACGGCAGTAATTAAAATACGTCCTACGATATTGAATTGATCTTTAGCATCGTCAATTGCTTGTTGGATTGCTGACAGATGTTCTGCGGAAGGAATTTTACTGGATAGTTCTGCGTGGTCAGGTGAATACATCATTTCTATATAAATTGCATCTTCTTGGGCGCGAGCTCGTAAATAGTCAAAGGTGATATCATAATAATCTTGAGGATATCGAATTACCGAGGCCAACGTATCATACACCTTTAAGAAATCGAGAAAGTCTTTAGATAAATAGCTTTTTCCATCAGGGGCAACCAGGCCTTCAGGCAGAGCTAATTTATTCCGTGCAGCCAGCTTTGCGGCTAATCCAGGAGTGATGCTACCTTCCAAATGGACGTGTAACTCCGCTTTCTTTAAACTCATCCCTCGCTCCTAATTTTTTAAAAAGTTAGAGTAATGGTAACTTAGATAAAAAAGCTATAAAATACCTGGTTTAAATTATTGTTATTTGGATTGGTTATGAATTCCGATGATATAGATAAAGCTTATGTTAGTCCTTATGATAAATTTTTCTTTGAATTTGATGCAACTCATAATAAATCTGCATCTCAAGTAAAAGAAATTAACAAGCACAAGCGTATTTTTATGATGCGTGATAATAAAGATTATGTTAATGAAAAAGGTGAGATCTGGGAAGAATTTTAATCGTTGCTTAGCTTAGCAATCAAAATTTTTCCTCAGATGTTTTTATACCCTTATATGCTTATAAATCGTTGATACACCATTCTCTCAGGAGGTCTAAGGGGAGAGCTTCTTTTCTACATCAAGAAGGGATGTACAATTAGCCATTGTAGTCTGGGTGAAGGCCTAAGCTGAAACCCGGGACTCTTCATCCAGATTTTGCGTTGCTACACCGGCCTACACACACTTATTAGCCCAAAAAGAAATGTAATGCTTTGTAAGCTAGAATCGTCAGAATAGATGCGGCAGGTAATGTTAAAACCCATGACATAAAGATGTTACGGATTACAATCAGATTCAACGCACCGATACCTCGTGCCAAACCCACTCCAAGAACAGCGCCTACTAATGTTTGCGTTGCTGAAACGGGAATACCTGTACTTGTTGCTACTACTACAGTAGTTGCGGCTGAAAGCGTTGCTGCAAAGGCGCGACTAGGAGTCAGAGCGGTGATTGCGCTACCTACGGTTTCAATGACTTTTCTACCGTACATAAGCAGGCCTGTAACTACACCCACACAACCTAATAAGATAATCCATGCGGGGTAATTATTGGCATTAAAAACTTGATGTGAACTCATGATCAAGCTGTAAATGATGGAAAGGGGGCCCACTGCTAAGGCTACGTCATTGGATCCATGTGCAAAAGCCATCGCACAAGCAGTCATCGCCATAAGTACAGCAAAATATTTTTCTACTTGGATAAATCGTTCTCTACGTCTTATTCTTGGGTGCTCCGGAATGCGTTTAATAATTATCATTCCAATAATTGTGATAATAATACTCGTTGCTAAAGTAACCGCTAAATTTTGCTTGAAATTCAGATGAATATGAAAATGATTCAGCCCTTTAAATACGGTAATAAATGACAAAATAGAGCCAATGAGGAACAGATAAATAGGAATATATAATTTAGCTTTGGTTAGTGGGTTACTTTTAACAAAAATAGTTTGTTGAATACTCGTAAATAATATAAATGCAGTAATTCCCGAAATCATCGGGGAGGTAATCCAACTTATGGCAATACGACTTACTTGATTCCAATGAATTGCTTGGGGTCCTAGCACTATCGTGCCAAAACCTACCATGGAACCCACTAAGGCATTAGTAATAGAAACAGGAACTCCAAGATAGCTCGCGAGATTCATCCAGATAGTACAAGCTAATAAAACACCCAACATTCCTTCTATAAGGATCAAGGGCTGTCCAGAAAGTTCGCTGGAGTTAATAATTCCATCACGCATTGTCTCGGTAACACCAGTTCCACCTAAAAATGCACCAGCAAATTCAAAAATTATGGCGATTAGCATTGCTTGCTTGACGGTAACGGCTTTTGAGCCCATGGTAGTGCTCATGACATTGGCTAAATCATTGGCACCGACACCCCAAGTCATCAAAAAACACAAAATGACTGCTACAAGAAGATATATAATTGAATAATCCATAGAACTTGACTACCGCGCGATTAGAATTTGAAGACGACTGCCCACATGTTGAGCGCCATCGGCTAAATCATCAATCCATTGGACCAATTTGTAGAGAAAAATCGCATCAATTGCAGATAAATCTTTTTCGATTTCAAAAATACGATGTCGAATATCTGCTAGACGTTCATCACTGTCATGTTCAATCTCATAAAGAGTTAAGATCATTTCCTCAACGATCTTTACTTCTGAGCCCCTGAAACCTGTCTCTAGTAATTCATCTAATTCATTAATTGCTTTACAAGCCTGCTTTGATGCGTCAAGACAACGACTTAAAAAAGGCATAAAAATGGAAACTATTGCTGCTGGGATAGTCATTTGTCTACTAATGATGAGTATTGCAATATCTTCCGTCTTATTCGCTATGAAATCTTGAGCACTAAGCAACTCAAGCAGATCAGTACGAGAAACAGGAAGGAATAGTCCAGTAGGCAAATGAAGACGTAGATCCCGTTTGATTAAATCAGCTTCTTTTTCAAGAGAAATTATTTTTTCTTTTATTCTATTCGCGGTCGTCCAGTCTTTTTTAAGGACGGCTTCAAAAAATGGGTAGAGCTGTTTGGCACATTGGTGCACTTTTCGCATGTGTTGTTCTATCGGTCTAATTGGTGAAGGACCAAACATATTAAATATGCTACCCATTATATTCGCATCTCTTAGGCAAATTTTTGAGAAGTATACCCAAACTTTTTCAGGAACAAAACAATTGAATTGCAGTTCACCAAATTTTTCGGTTTATTCTTTGTTTTTTTAAATAAAAAAAATAAAAATATTTTCAATTTGCTGCAATGATTTTTTATATTGGTCTACAATTGAAAATACTAGGGTTTACCACAATACTTTTTTTTTTAATAAAATCGATGAAATAGGAACGGGACAAGGAGCTCAGGATGAAGCGATTTTGGCTAATAGGATTATTGTTGTTAGCACATAGCGTATGTTCCGAAACAATTACTAAGGTAATTGAATTGCATTATGTTCCTGCCCAAAAAGTTATTCAGTTAGTGCAACCTATGCTGCAAACTGGAGAAAAAATAAGTGGTTCTGATCAAACCTTAGTTGTTCAGGTTTCTCCGCAAACATTAACCCAAATTAGAACGATATTACATCAAATCGATGTACCTCCAGTAACATTTAATATTTCTATTTATCAAGGTGACCCAAATTGGCTTAGTGCACAAAATGAAAATTCGGTAACCTATAGTACGAAATCTCCTGCTGAAGTGAAGCGGACCCAATCGGTTAAAGTTATGAATGGAGAATCAGCTTTCGTATCTACCGATCAAGAAGTACCCATCGTTACTGCTGTAGGGGCGGGTTTTTTCACAGGAATCGAGTATCAACAACATCAAATCAAAAATGGTTTATTAGTACAGCCCATTATGCGTGGATCACAGGTCGAATTGAAGCTACGCCGGGTGCGTGAACAACAAAATCCGGCTGGGGGACAACAATTTGATGATCAAAATATAGATACAACATTGATGGTACCACTCAATAAGTGGGTTTCTTTGGGAAGCCCAGAAGGAACAAAGGATACGGATTCCTCTTCGGTTTCATATACAGCAGGAAGGCCATTTTCTCAACAAGCAACACTTTATGTAAAAGTTTCAGTCGCGGATAATCTTTAAATAATTGAATAAAAAACGAGCAACTGGTGTATAATTATAAATAGAAGCAGCTAAATAAACCGACCTTTATGGAGGGCTCATGGCAATTATAAGCTCCTTGGCTAATCACTTGCTGATCGCGATGCCTTCCCTCAATGATCCTAATTTTGAACGAACTGTTATTTATGTTTGTGAACACCATGAACAAGGCTCGGTAGGCTTGATTATAAATCGTCCAATGCAATTTCCGTTGTCTATTGTTTTTGAACAATTACATATTGAACCGGTCCGTATGGAGCAAAGCCATTTACCCTTAATGTTTGGCGGACCAGTACAACCGGAGAGAGGATTTGTTATTCATAAACAATTGGGTGGTTGGCGTTCTAGTTTGTTTTTGCAAGATGAGGTGACGGTAACCACATCTAATGATATTATTCGCGCCATTGCAGAGGACAAAGGACCTAAAGATGTTCTAATAACTTTAGGTTATGCTGGCTGGGTAGAGCATCAACTAGAAAAAGAGATTCTTGAGAATACATGGTTAGTTTGCCCCTACCGCTCCGAAATTCTGTATGAGGTGCCCTTCGAAGATCGTTGGGAGTATGCGGGATCCACTTTAGGGGTCAAAATGAGTCAACTGAGTTCATATATCGGCCATGCCTAGTCCTGTTTTCATAGGTTTTGATTTTGGTTATAAACGCATTGGTGTTGCAGTAGGACAACAGCTCACGTGTAGTGCTTCTCCTCTTTCAACGCTTAATGCTCGAATAGGTGTTCCTGATTGGAGTGCAGTCGCCAAATTGATTACGGAATGGTCACCTCAAGGATTAATTGTTGGGATTCCCACGTGTATTGATGGCAGTGAATTATATACAACATCTGCCGCACGTCGATTCGCCAAAGAATTGCGCAAGCGATTTTCTTTGCCGGTTCATTTAGTTGATGAACGACTCTCTACGGTGGAAGCCAGGGAGCAATTGTTTGCACAGGGTGGATATCGTAAAATCAAACAATCTGAGGTAGATAGTATAGCGGCTTGTGTTATACTTGAGCAATGGTTACAACATCCTGAATAGGGCTGTTCCTTTCTCCTATCTTGGCTTATCTGATAAGGTGTTTAAAATCAGAGCGTTGAGTTCCATCTTGCGAAATGAGGAAGACCCTAGACCCTGGGAGTTAAGTTAAAAAGATAAGGGTTTTATGAATCATTTTTTAGAAATTAGTCAATTATCACGACAACAGATTGAGTCTTTACTCCAACGCGCGGTTTATTTCAAAAATCATAACTCATCCCAATATCCTTCCTATGCACAACATACTGTTGCGAATTTGTTTTATGAAAACAGTACTCGCACTCGGGTGAGTTTTGAATTGGCTGCCCAGCGTTTATCGATGCCAGTAATCAATTTAGACTTACAAAGCTCTTCTGAAACTAAGGGAGAGATTATTGAAGATACAATCCGTACCTTGGCTGCAATGGGAATTCAGTATTTTGTAATTCGTCATTCACAAGAGGGTTTACAACAAAGTTTAGTAAATCAAATTGGAAATAGTGTCCATATAATAAACGCTGGGGATGGTACCCATGCTCATCCAAGTCAGGCTTTGCTGGATATGATGACGATCCTTGAACAAAAACCACGGTTGGATCAATTAAAAATAGCTATTTTGGGAAATATTAGACACTCACGTGTAGCGAATTCCTTTCAATGGATTTGTGCACAACTGGGTGTAGGTGAGCTTGTTTTGGTTGCGCCGGAACTATGGCAGCCAAAGAGCTTGCATTATGGGCGGGTTACTCACGATCTACGCGATGGATTAACTAATGCTGATGTCGTGATTTGTTTGCGGGTTCAACGCGAGCGTTTATTGGAGTCAGATCATTTGGATCTGGATTCTTATCGACGTGATTTTGCGTTAACCAAGGGAAGTCTAGCATATACTCGTCCGGATGTAATGGTGATGCACCCGGGACCTATAAATCGTGGTGTTGAAATAGACAGTGATGTGGCCGATGGGCCGAACTCTTTTATATTAAATCAAGTTGCTAATGGGGTTTTCGTACGGATGGCAATTTTTGATGCCTTATGTAATCAAAGGTAGTATTTTGATAAGTCACAGAGGACGTGCTATTTAATAAGAAAAAATTCAAGGAAATATATTGGATGAGTCGCTACCAAAAAATAGGCATTCTCCTGCTGTTGAGCTTCTATTGTTTGCTCTCCTTCTTCATTTTTATGCGTTATCAAAAAAGTGATTTCTCATCTCTTTATTATTCGTGTCAAGCAGTATTACAAGGAGAAAATCCTTATATAAATTTTTCTATAATGTATATGTCTTCCTTAAAGATGTTACCTGCCAATGTAAATCCACCATTTGTTGTGTGGAGCTTTAGCTTTTTGGCGAAGTTAAGTTACTTAAATGGATTAGTTGTATGGTTTTGTCTTTCTCTTGTTTTGGGAGTAATTGGCACACGGATTGCGTTTTATTATGCCTTCTCTTCTCAATTTTTCCAAAAAAATCATATCAATTTATATCTACTTTATTTCGCATTTTTTCCGACATTAATGAATTTTGTAACACAGCAATTTGGTGGTGTTTTATTGTTTTTCCTCATGCTGGGTTATTATTTTTATTGGAATCATCGCGATTATTTTGCAGGTATATTATGGGGCATTATTATTGCAATTAAATTGTTTCCCGCACTGTTATTTTTCTACGTTTTAAAACAAGGCCGGAAGCGAGTTTTTGTGACGATGTTACTGGTTTTCTTAGTGGCTTCGTTTTTACCTGCTGTATTAAAAGGACCAATGCTTTATCAACAATATTTCAAAATGATGACGGGCGTATTTTGGTATGGGGATGGTTGGAATGCTTCCATTTATGGTTTCATTTATCGTCTTTTTTTTGGAGGTGAAATAATTCCTAATAAGTCCTACTTAATACCCATTAATATATTGTATGCAGTGTTGCTTTTAATTTTGTTCCTGTGGTACTGGAGAAAGTTAGGTCCCACTGAAAATGATCCAATAAATCATCAACCTTTTTGTTTGACATTGGCTATGATGTTACTTATGAGTCCTTTAGGTTGGTCTTATTATTTTCCTTTATTGATTTTCCCCCTAATCCTTACTTGGTTTTCGGCCTTAGAGGAACAAAATAATGCGACCAAAACAATGTTTATTTGGCTGGTAAGTTTTTTCCTTATCAATTTGCCTATTGATAATATGAATAGCCAAGACATGTCCAATTACCTAGTTCGAATAAGTTATGCTTCTTATTGTTTTTATGGACTACTTCTTTTAACTTATCTTTTAACTCAAAGAAAAAAAATCTATGGCAATAATGAACTTCAGTCTGATGGGACGAAGTATTACTCCATGTCTATCCTAACTGGCATTTTTATATTTGGGCTGTTCATCCCAGTGCTATTTTATCTTCTACGCGCATTTACCCTTGCTTTTGATTTATAGCACTTACCCCACTTAGACCGGTTCAAAATGAATGAGACTAGAGTGCACAAGTGGAGTCGAAGAGCATGCACACAGCATAAATGTTGCTGGGAAACTATAGCCCCCTAAAAGGGGCTATGCAGGAGTGCGTAAGGCATGTCTAAAGGATAATGCTTGTTGTAAATGGATTTTAGAAACCAGGATGCTTTGATTCATGTCGGCTATCGTTCGTGCAACTTTCAATAAGCGATGATATCCTCGAGCAGAAAGTTTGAATTGCAGCATCGATTGATGTAAAAAATCTTGTTCTTCAGAACCTAACGCACAAATTTTTTCACAAGTATTAGCGCTTAAATAGGCATTGAGGCAATTTTGTCGTTCTACCTGTATAGTTCGTGCTTGGATAACTTGTTCTCGGATTGATTCACTTTGTTTTAGGGGATTATTATTCGGAGCAACCAATTCTTCCTGAGTTAATGCTTGGACCGTGATATGCATATCAATCCGATCTAATAAAGGTGCTGAAATCTTCGCATGATAACGTTTAATACGATCAGGACTGCATACGCAGTTTGCTTGTGGGTTCCCCCATTGCCCGCAGGGACAAGGATTCATTGCTGCGAGGAACTGGAATTGAGCGGGAAATTCGATTTGTGCAGCGGCTCTGGAAATGCAAACGGTTCCTGATTCAAGCGGTTGTCTTAGAGTTTCTAGAACATGGCGGCTAAATTCAGGTAACTCATCAAGAAACAAAACTCCATGATGTGCTAGAGAGATCTCTCCCGGCTTAGGTGGGTTTCCTCCACCTACTAGAGATGCCGGGGATGCAGTATGATGGGGGGCGCGAAAAGGGGGTGAGCGCCATTGGCTAAAATCAGGTAATTTACCCCGTATGGAATTGATGACCACACATTCTAAGGCCTGTGTTTCAGATAGTGGAGGTAATAAGGTATTAAACCGTTTTGCTAACATCGTTTTACCACTTCCAGGAGCACCACTTAGCAAGATGCTGTGACCACCACATGCTGCAATTTCCATTGCTTTTTTTGCATGAAATTGTCCTTTGATGTCAGACCAATCCATCGTGTCTGGTCTGACGCATGATTCCGGCTTGGGTGGTAACGCGTGTAATGAAGTTCCTTGACAAAGGTAGCTGCATACTTCGCGCAAATTATTAGCACTATAGATGTTTTGATAGCCGGTTAGTGCCGCTTCATGAGCATTTGCACTGGCAATAATAAGTAAACTTTGGCTTTTATGTGCTGCTAAGACCGCAGGAATAATAGCAGAAATCCCTCGAAGCTCTCCACTTAAGGCAAGTTCTGCTATAAATTCATGATCGGCCAATTGATTTTGAGGAATTTGATCTGATGCAGCAAGAATTCCAAGAGCGATGGGTAAATCAAAACCACTCCCAATTTTGGGTAAGTCAGCAGGTCCCAAGTTCACTGTGATTCTGCGGCAGGGGAATTCAAACTGGCTATTAATAATCGCGGAGCGAACTCGATCCTTACTTTCTTTCACTGCGGTTTCGGCCAGTCCCACTATTGTAAATCCAGGCAACCCATTTGATAAATGAACTTCTACTGACACGGGTTGTGCCAATATCCCAACGGTACTACGTGTTTTAGTAAACGCAAGATTCATTGCTTATTCCTTTGATGTTGGACTAATAAAGCGACAAATTTCCTATGCCGCTTAAGCTGCTCTTTTTTATTTTTGATCTTTATTAAGCTGAGTCAGTAACATATCGACTTGCTTTTGAAGGTGTTCTACTTTTTCGCGAGTTCGTGCCAGAACTTTGGTTTGTACATCAAATTCTTCCCGGGTAATAAGTTCCATATGAGAAAAGGCTGCTTGAAGGACTTCTTTAAATTTTTGTTGGATGTCTTTTTCAATGTTTTGTAGACTGGGGGGGAGAGCTGAAAAAAGTTTTTTTGCTAAATCATCAAATTGTTTGGGGTCGAACATAATCACTCCATGTTTGGTTTTGCAAAGAGTCTAACAAAAGTATACACACAGCGGAATATATTATGAAAATGATTATGGCAATTATTAAGCCTTTTAAATTAGATGATGTTCATGAGGCATTAATGGAAATTGGTGTACCAGGAATAACTATTTCGGAAACACGTGGTTTCGGCCGACAAAAAGGCCATACTGAATTGTATCGTGGGGCTGAATATGTAGTGGATTTCCTTCCTAAAATTAAAATTGAACTAGCGCTACCAGACGACATGGTTGAAGCTGCAATCGAAGCAATTTGTAAGTCTGCATATACGGGTAAGATTGGTGATGGCAAAATTTTTGTTTATGAATTGCAACAAGTCGTTCGAGTACGTACTGGGGAAATCAATGCAGATGCCCTAACCTAAACTAGAGTCAGCCACCATACCAATAAATAGCACGTTGGGTTATGACAGCGTTAAGCTGAATATCCCAAGGTTCAGGCTCAAGGTAATCATCGACTCGTTGAAATTGGTAGGCTACGCCAAATAAGGGACAATTCTCTTTGCCTTTGAAGGTTCGATCGTAATAACCCGCACCCATCCCTATACGATTACAGCGTACATCAAAGGCCACCAATGGAACAAAAACTAACTCCAGTTCCTCTACGGCAATTGCTAAATCAGGGCTGACATCCGGCTCCGGAATCCCATAGCGATTCTTTTGAAAAGGAGTATCTGCTGTGGCGGGTAAAAAAGAGAGGGTTAAATCCTCATTTAGAACAGGAAAATAACAAATTTTCCCTTGTAAAAGAGCATTTTTCCATAGCTCATCTAACTCAATTTCCCCGTTTATCGCAAAATAAAGTGCTATTTGCTTGGCTTGGCGATATTGTTCCAGCAAGCGAATGCGGGTACATACTTGAGTTGAAGCCGTGGCGCGATACGAAACAGATATCTTCGAGCGTATTTGTTTCATTGTATCTCTTAAAGCCTTCTTGACGTAATCTGTCATAAGTTATCAATGTGTTGTACTTATTAAATTATCGATTCTTTATTGTAAAAATTCAAGGTATTGAAATCTTCGAAAAAATTTGTCACTCTCAAAATCTTCGTGGAATTGCTATTTTTAAAAAAAAACTAGTCAAGACAAAAAAAATAAGGTATATAAGCCGTCCTGGTTTTTAGATCCTTTTGGGATGGGTATCTAGGTACAATATAACTCATTGAGAGAATGGTATGAGTGATTTGTTTGAAGATGATGAAGATGCTGTTGTAGAAGTCGGAGAAGACTTCGTTGATGTGGACAGCGAATTGGATGTTGAAGCAGAAATTATGGAAAATGTTCCTCGTGGTTTGGATGCACGCAGGCGATTGGAAAATATGTTAGACGAAAAGCGGTTACGGGATGAACTGGACGATTTTGGCGACTATTAAATTCGATTTGTCAGTAATCATTCGTAAGGGAATCAACTGAAGAATTAGGATTAAGTACCGTTTATGATACGAACACGAGTACTCACAGAAGGGGAATGTAATTTTGCATTTCCAATAGATGATCGCATCTTTTTGGGCGAGGGGTTGTTTGAAACGCTCAGAGTAGAGGAAGCGAAGCCATGTTGTGCTTATTTGCATTGGCAGCGATTAACGGATTCGGCACGAAAATTGGACATCCCCTTCGATCTTTCCTTTGAGCACTGGTTAGAGCATCTGCTCCATAAAATTAAGCAAGATAATTTGTATCATGGTGGTATTAAAGCGATTTTAAGTGGGGGTTCTGCCCCTAGAGGCTTGGCAGCACGAGGACAAGTAAGTCAACTTGCATTTCAAGCGTTTAATTATTCTATAGAAACCCATCCACAGCGATTAGTAAGTGCGTCCTGGCTAAGAGATGGAACTAATCCTATATATCAAGTGAAATCAATCAATTATTTAGAGGCGATCCTCGCTCGTCGTCAGGCAATTGCGGCAGTTGCCGATGATGCTTTATTTTTTAACTTGCAACAGCATGCGACAGAAACCACCTGTGCGAACTTATTTGTGATCCACGATAATTGTTTGCTAACACCTCCTGTAACCGATGGGGTGCTTCCTGGCATTACTCGTTCAAGACTTCTACAATGTTCCAAGCAGCAAGGCATAAATTGCATGGAGGTTTCGGTAACCAAAACAATGCTAAGGGAAGCGGATGCTCTTTTTGTAACTAATTCCTTACAAGGGATTCGCCCGATATCCTCTTTGGATGACATTGTTTTTGCAGTAGATCATCCATTACTTAATCAATTATCTTCTTCTCTGCGTTTTGAAAACGAAAGTGATCAAAATGCAATAGCTTGATAATACATATCAGCAATAGAACAAGACCCGCTATTAAAACTACAGGGTGTTTATAAAATACTTCTTGTTTTAAAACCCCCATTCCAGCATAACCTAGATAGGTATAAACAATTTCAGCGGGAATAAGAAAAATAAAAGTAGTGAACAAATAAGGCCGGAATTTAATCGTGGTTATTCCTAGACCATAATTGACTATATTAAACGGAATTATTGGGACTAAGCGAAGAAATGCAACAATCACCCATCCTTTTTGCTCAACCGCAGAAATGAGTTTGCTTAATTTTTTGCCTTTTCTTTGTAAAAACCAATTATAAATCAAGTGTCGGGTAATTAAGAAAGAGAATGCAGCCCCGCTTGTTGCCCCCAATAAATTGAGCAGTGTGCCAAACAAAGGCCCGAAAAGCGCCCCGCCGGCCAGGGTGATCACCATAGTAGGCAAGAACATAATGGTTGCAACGCAATATATTATTAAAAAAAGAATGGGTGCAATCCAGCCAAGATGCTCAATCCAGTTAATGAGTACACTTGAATAATTATGAAAAATAAAGGCAGTCGAAATAAGTGAGATCAAAGCTAAAACAATGAAAATTGTCTTAATAGGATGAGTGAGTCGACTAGACGTTATTTTTGTATGAAATAGATCGGGGTCTGTAATCGTACAATCCTTGACAGTTCACTAGTAAAGAAAGTCTATTACACCTGGTTATCGGTTGCAATCTTGAAAAATAATGATTGATTGGGTATAACCAAGAGCGGATTTTTATAAGAGAAACAAAAACATGGAACAAGTAATGTGGAAGGAAAGCCAAAAGCAACGTGCCCGTAGATGGATTAGAGCAATCTTAGCCTACTGGTTTAAGGTGGAGGTGCAGGGAACGTATCAGCCGGAGTCTAATTCAGTCATTATTGCCAATAGAACCTCAAAAATTGATTTGCTTTTGCTTGCTGCTTTTTTACCTGAGCAATTGACGGTAGCGTTTCCTCCACGATCAGCTGGTAAACTTTGGATGAAGATGATGATGCTTTTTGCTGATGTCATTATCATTGACTCTACCAACGCTTTTGCAGCAAGAGCTTTAGTCAAAGCCATCCGAGAAGGAAAGCGTTGTGTTATTTTTCCGCAGGGAATTGGATTGCAAGAAGAGAGCTTAAAGGTTTTTGATGCCCCAGGAATGGTGTTACAAAAGGCTGGCTCTTCAGTGATTCCAATCCGTATCGACGGAGCCCAACACAGTATTTTTTCGATAAGTAAAGATAAGCATCGTATTTATTTATTTCCAAAAATTATCTTACATGTATTGCCGACACGATCTTATATCGAGAAAGAAAATACACCTCTTAACCGAAATGCAATGAGCACTCGGTTGTTTCAGTTAATTAGTGAACTGACTTTTGCAAATAGTTATCAACCAATGACAATGTTTGAAGCACTCATTCAAGGAAGTGTGTTAGGAACAAAGAGTAAAGCAAAAATTGAAGATGCAAATCGTGCGCCGTTAACTTCCAAACAATTTCTTGCCCGTTGTTTTATTTTAGGTCGACAAATTAAGGAGCAAACTCAAGTAGGAGAGCATGTCGGTATCATGCTGCCTACCACGATTGCGGGCATGGTTACCTTTTTTGCTTTACATGCATATCGACGCATTCCAGCTATGCTAAATTTTAGCTTGGGACTACATAATCTGTTAGCTACGTGTACTGTTGCAGAAGTAAAAACGATTTATACTGCAAGACAATTCATTGATACAGCAAAACTGGACGATTTGGTCGAGGGATTACAGAACGCAGGGATTAAGATTTATTTCCTCGAAGATTTTAAATCTTCTATTAATTTAGGGAATAAGCTTTCTGGGATATTCAAGGGGATGTTTCCTTCTCGAGCCTATCAATTAATTGGTAACCCGGTTTCTGCAGAGGAGCCCGGAGTTATACTATTTACCTCGGGTTCAGAAGGGCTTCCGAAAGGAGTTGTGTTAACTCATGCTAATTTATTAGCCAATTGTTGCCAATTAACTTCGCGAGTGGATTTTTCTTCTCGTGATAAATTTTTCAATGCCTTGCCTATCTTTCATTGTTTTGGATTAACAACCGGTTCCATTCTGCCATTAATAAATGGAATTAGTTGCTTTTTTTATCCTTCTCCATTGCATTATAAAATAATTCCGGGTTTGATTTATCAAACCAGTGCTACCATTATGCTTGGAACCGATACCTTTTTAACAGGCTATGCTCGAGCGGCAGAACGACATGATTTTAGCAGCGTCCGTTACATTTTTGCTGGAGCAGAAAAAGTGAAACCGGAAACGATTCGACATTGGATCGACACTTTTGGAGTGAAAGTCTATGAAGGATATGGTGCGACGGAAGCGTCGCCAGTGATTTCTATGAATTGCCCTTTAGCCTCTATTCCAGGAAGTGTGGGGATGTTGTTGCCTTCTATGGAAAGTCGAATACAACCTGTAGATGGTATTGCGGAAGGGGGCCGGTTAATCTTACGTGGGCCTAATATCATGAAAGGTTATCTCTCTTGCGACAAGTCGGAAAAGATTATTCCACCTGAAGACGGGTGGCATGATACAGGTGATATAGTGACTATGAATGAAGAGGGTTTCATTACCATTGCGGGCCGAGCAAAACGTTTTGCGAAGATTGCCGGGGAAATGGTTTCTCTTACTGCCGTAGAGGGTGTTGCTGCCTCAATTTGGCCTGAGTTATTACATGCTGCCGTAAGTATGAAGAGCCCGAAAAAAGGAGAGCAAATTATACTATATAGTGAAGCTGACAATGCCAATAAAACAAGCTTTATCAAGAGAATAAAGGAACTGAATTATTCAGAATTACTTGTACCGCATAAAATTGTTCCAGGAAATAAAATTCCCGTACTACCTTCAGGAAAAATAGATTATGTAACTATTCAAAATGAATTAATTGAAGAGTAAAAGTGTTTAATACGACTTAAGGTTTGAAATGGATAAGGGAACAGGTTACATTCCTGGAGCTTGTTGGTGGTTAGCTTATAGATACACTCAAAACGAATTGTGCCGTGGTATATACCCAAGCAACCAGTGCATTAAATCCTCCAACGGATGCCGTGACTACGAGCGGATGCTAACCATAAAAAGTTTTTTAATTTATTATATAGATTTCTTTTTTAAAAATTAAATGTAGTGATTAGCTTGCAAACGGTTGCAAGCAACGGCTACATTACGGGACAACATCCTTAAGAATGTTTGGACTTACTTCGCTTCTTCCAGACTGTATCTATTTCTTTAGTACATAACTACCTGGTGCGTCCATTATTGATTTTAATGGTAACTGGTTAAAATCTGGAGCGGGTATGAGTTTTCCTGAATGCGTTTTTAGCCATTTTAACCATTCTGGCCACCAGGAGCCTGAATGTTCAGTAGCATTCTCTAACCATTGCTCTGGATGAGTAGGAAAATGATTATTAACCTTATAGCCGTATTTTTTTGTTTCAGGCGCATTGATAATTCCTGCTATATGACCAGATCCACCCAGTACAAAACGTTTGGGACCATTCATAAGTTGAAATCCCAAGTAGGTAGTTTTCCACGGAGCAATATGATCTTTTTCAGTTGAAAGGAAAAAGGTAGGTATATCAATAGCACTGATATTAATTGGGGTATGATTAAGATGAATTTTACCTGGTTTTACCAGATCATTGTGTAAATACATCCATCTTAAATATTGGGAATGCATGGTTGCTGGCATGTTGGTGGAGTCTGAGTTCCAATACAATATATCAAAAGGAACCGGGTTTTTACCTCGTAGGTAATTTTTAATAAAGAAAGACCAAATTAAGTCATTTGCTCTAAGTGAGTTAAAACTTGAAGCCATAAATTTTCCAGCTAGATATCCCTTAGACTTCATCTCATCTTCTAATTTTGCGATTTGCTGTTCATCAATAAAAACAGCAATGTCACCGGGATCACTAAAATCAATCATAGAAGCTAAAAAAGTTGCACTCCGAATGGAGTTGTCTTGTCGTGCTTTATTATAAGCAAGTAACATGGATAGGAGGGTTCCACCAATACAAAAGCCCATAGCATTAACCTGCTTTATACTGAGTTGCTTTTGAATCATACCAATGGCGGTTAATGGTCCTTCATTTAAATAATCGTATAAACTTTTATGGGAAAAATTTGAATCTGGATTTACCCAAGAAATGATAAATACAGTAATTCCTTGCTTTACTAACCAGCCAACAAGAGAATTATGTGGGCTTAAATCCAAGATGTAATATTTGTTTATCCAGGGCGGAATAATAAGAAGAGGAATAGATTTTACCTTAGTGGTTTGTGGCGTGTATTGTATGAGTTCCATTAGACTATTACGAAAGACTACCTTTCCTGGAGTAATAGCGAGGTTTTTACCGAGCTTAAATGCCTCCGTATCAGTCATTTTAATCATCAGACGAGGAGAACCTACTTCTAGATCAGAAAGTAGATTATGAAGTCCATGTAATAAATTTTTGCCATGACTTTTCAATGTTTCATCCATGATCTGAGGATTCGTGTGCAAAAAGTTAGCTGGCGATAATGCATCTAAATATTGCTTGGTAAAAAATTTTAAACGCTTAGCCGTATTTTTATCAGGGTATTCTATCTTTTCAAATAAAGTATTCATATGCTGACTGGCTAAAAGGTAATGCTGGGTTAACATATTAAAAAAAGGATTATTTAGCCAATCTTCTTCATGAAAGCGTGGATCATTTATGGGCATGGGCGTTCCATTTAACCAATGCTGTAATTGGGTTTGTGCTAAGTTAAACGCGTCTTGCCAGTATGCGAGTTGCATTTCCCAGATTTTTTCCGGATTCTGCAGAAGAATACTCATTACATTTTGGAAATGTTCCGTTAGTTCAATATATTGATTGATTATTATGGGAACTTGTAAAGGAGTTTCTTTAATATCGGAAATAATTTGCAGACTTTTTTCCGCTATAGCCTGTAATAACTCGCTAAGTTCTTTGTCATGGGTCATCCTAACTCCTGTGGACAAATAATTATATATCCTATTTTGGTTGCTTTATTGTTACGGATCAAGAGTAGAGTCCTTGAAAAGTTTTATTTACCAATCTCTCGTTTTCCCTTCATGCCAAAAATAACCGCTTTCTTTCTTCTTGTTTACCAATTCAAAAAGTTCGTGTGCCGCTTCCGAAGGCAGTTTGGGAGCGTTACTTTTTCCCATATCCGTTCTCACCCAACCTGGGTCAAAACTGGAGATAGTAATTCCAGGAAGTCTTTTAGCCAGAAGAAGAGTGTACATATTCAAGCATGATTTTGACATTTTGTAGTGGGGTACGTTTGCGGAATCATTGGAACTAAAAGCACCCCATCCCGAAGTAATATTAATTATTTGGGCATTTGGATTTAATTTAGAAAGGCACTGTTCAGTTAATTCAATAGTCCCAAATACATTAACCGCAAAAGTTTCTTTTAACCGGCTTATGCTAATCTTTGTTTCATTCCAATTTTCTAGGAGGATGGCTGCATTATTAATTAAGACATCAAATTGTGGTAATTGTTCCGTGAAATAATTAATTTGCTTTGAATCTAGCAAATTAAGGGGATGAATTTTTAGATTCTTGTCTTTAAGGGGCGCATTACCCTGAGTTGAAGTTCCAATAACCAACCAACCCCTCTTTAAAAATAATTTGGCGGTTTCTAGTCCGATTCCTCGACTAACTCCTGTAATTACCAGAGTATTCACAGTTCTATTCTCCATAAAGGGTAATTCGTTCCCTATTCTGCATCGCTATCTAGACTACATGGTACATGTATTTTCTTCTACATCTTAATGTTTAAAGTGACGAATTCCGGTGAATACCATAATGAGTCCATGTTTTTCAGCGCAATCTATAATTTGTCCGTCTCTAATTGAACCACCGGGTTGGATAATAGCAGCAATTCCTGCTTCTGCGGCAATTTCTACAGTATCCGGAAAGGGGATAAATGCGTCAGAAGCCATAACACAACCACGAGGGTCGAATCCCATTTGTGTTGCCTGCCATAGGCCAATACGAGCACTCATAACCCGGCTGGTTTGACCTCCACCAATTCCTATTGTTGCTTCATCTTTAGCATAAACAATCGCATTGGATTTGACATGTTTTACCCCAAGCCAGGCAAACATTAAATCACTCATTTGTTGATCTGAGGGTTTGTTTTGAGTCATGACTTTAATTTCATAGCTGCCTAATGAAAGAGAGTCATGTTCTTGTACCAACAGGCCCCCATCTACCTTTTTCAGGTTCAGGCGAAATGCATCATCATGTTTCCAAGCTCCAGTTGATAAAACACGAATATTTTCTTTGCTGGCAAAAATTTCTTTGGCTTCCTCACTAATCTCAGGGGCCAAAATGACTTCTACAAATTGCTTTTCAAGAATAGTTTTGGCGGTAGTAGCATCCAATTTTTGGTTAAAAGCGATTATACC
This sequence comes from Legionella nigrisilvae, assembly GCF_977063395.2. Taxonomy (NCBI): domain Bacteria; kingdom Pseudomonadati; phylum Pseudomonadota; class Gammaproteobacteria; order Legionellales; family Legionellaceae; genus Legionella; species Legionella nigrisilvae. The sequence goes on along the minus strand of NZ_CDRUGZ020000044.1, from coordinate 84,131 downwards.
GCCGTAGGCTGATGTTGGATCACATTGAAAAGCCTTGAGATAAGCATTAAGAGGAGAATCACTTATAGCAATACCACAGGGGTTTGCATGCTTGATAATTACACATACGGGTTTCTCGCAAGAAAAGGATTTAGCACAATCCAATGCCGCATCCGCATCTAAAATGTTGTTATAGGATAATTGCTTGCCTTGAATTAACTGAGCAGAACCTAAAGAACCGGATGAAGCTTTTTTATCAACATAGAAAGCGGCTTGTTGATGTGGATTTTCTCCATAACGTAAATCGGTTATTTTATTAAACTGACATGTAAGTACTTCTGGGAAACCACAGGGAGTGTGCTGCGCATCGAGAGTAGTCAGATAATTTGTAATAGCAGCATCATATGCAGCTGTATGAGCAAAGGCTTTTTTAGCTAAAGTGAACCCCCAGTCTGAAGGAACTTTTTTGCTTTTTAAGTACTTGATTAGTTCGGCGTAATCTTCTGGCTTTACCACAACGAAAGTGTGTGCATAATTCTTCGCTGCGGAACGAATCATGGCGGGGCCGCCAATATCAATATTTTCGATTGCCTCATTGAAGTTACAGTCATGACGACTGATGGTTTGTTCAAATGGATATAAATTAATTACCAGCAAATCGATGGGTTTGATAGAGTGCTCTTTAAGTGTTTTTTCGTCTTTTTTCCCGCGTGCAAGTAAACCTGCATGAATGGCTGGGTGCAAAGTTTTTACTCGACCATCGAGCATTTCTGGAAAACCTGTACACTCACTAACATCGACAACTGGCAATTTATGTTCTTTGAGTAATGCAGCGGTATTTCCCGTTGCTATAAGCTCTACACCCATTTTATGGAGTACTTTACCTAAGTCCACTATGCCTCGTTTATCTGAAACACTAAGCAGCGCTCTTTGAGGTTTAAAAGCAGAGAATGCATGTTCTTGGACCATTATAATTTCCTTAAATAAGTATAGCCTCGGTAGGCGCAGCAGAACCCGGAAAATTTAGAATATTATCAATGAGTCCTTGCACTACCAAATAACGAGTACGACAATTTAATCTGCTTTATGGGTAAAAGCCAATAATGACCATCCATTAAGGTTTTGCTGATGAATCGCAATAAACATTGATGCGTACGTTTCAATAAGCTTAGGGGCTTGTTCTTCTAATATGCCTGATACGATCAGTATCCCCTTAGAGTTTAACAATTGTTGAAAACGTTCTTTCAAGTTAATTAATGGTGCCAACAAAATGTTTGCAATAATTAAATCTACAGGTTGGTGTAATACGTCGGGCTTGCTAATTAGTAATTGGTGTTCATCAAGTTGATTTCCCAATGCATTGTTTTGAGTGGCTTGAAGGGCTTGTTCATCGATATCGACTGCATGGACTTTTGCTGCGCCTAATTTTAATGCGGCCAAAGAAAGTATCCCTGAGCCACAGCCGTAATCAATCACAGATTTATTTTTTAAATCAGCCTGTTCCAACCAGGTTAAACATAAAGCAGTCGTAGGATGAGTTCCGGTACCAAATGCCAGACCAGGGTCTAACATTAAGTTAACCGCATCGGGTTCAGGTGGCGTCGACCAAGTAGGACAGATCCATAGGCGTTTACCAAAACGTTGAGGTTTAAAATCATCCATCCAAGCTCTTTCCCAATCCTTGTCCTCCAGAACTTCTAGAGCACACGTTAACTTGGGGTAAGTTTTCATCACATGCTCTCGTGTGTATTGTGCCTGGAACACCTCTGCAAATAAGGCCTGAATAACCACTTCAGGCCATAATGGGGTTGTTCCTGGTTCGGGTTCGAGAACAGGATTGTCATTTTTATCGGTGAGCATAATGGATAGCGCACCAAATTCTTCTAACTCCTCGCTAAGGGACTCTATCTCTTGGCTTGGACAATGTTCTATTTTCAATTGAAACCACACAGCGTTTAATCCTTCAGCATTTTTTCCAGATAGTGAATATTAGTACCGCCTGCTATAAAAGATTGATCATGGAAAATACGTTGGTGTAATTCAATATTGGTTTTTATACCATCAATAATGATTTCATCGAGTGCATTTCGCATTCTTGCAATGGCTACAGCACGAGTTTCTCCATAACTTATCAGCTTGCCTATCATGGAATCATAATTCGGAGGAACGGTATAGCTACTGTAAATATGAGAATCAAAGCGAATACCAGGTCCACCGGGTTGATGTAATAATTTTATTGTTCCTGGCGAAGGCATGAAAGTTCTTGCATCTTCAGCATTAATTCGGCATTCAATAGCATGACCACGTAGAATTATGTCTTCCTGAGTAAGTGTCATCGGTATCTCACTGGCAATTTTGATTTGTTCTTTTATCAAATCAATTCCTGTGATCATTTCAGTTACGGGGTGCTCAACCTGAATTCGTGTATTCATTTCAATAAAATAAAAACATCCATCTTGATATAGGAATTCAAAGGTTCCAGCACCACGATATTGTAACTCTTGGCATGCTTTGACTACGGAAGCGCCAATTTTATTTCTAAGTTCAACGCTAATTCCCGGAGCTGGTGCTTCTTCGACTACTTTTTGATGACGTCTTTGCATGGAACAGTCACGCTCACCTAGATGAATTGCTTTACCTTTACCATCTCCAAGCACTTGGAATTCAATATGGCGTGGATTTTCCAAAAATTTTTCCATGTAAACAATTGGGTTATTAAATGCAGCTTTGGCTTCGCTACGGGTAAGAGCTATGGCATTAAGCAAGTTGGCCTCACTATGCACAACACGCATACCGCGCCCACCACCGCCTCCTGCTGCTTTGATAATAACTGGATAACCAATTTTTCGAGCAATTTCCAGATTTGATTGATCATCATCAGATAAGGGACCGTCCGATCCAGGAACACAAGGAACTCCGGCAGCTTTCATTGCGTTAATAGCAGATACTTTATCTCCCATGAGACGAATAGTATCACCTCGAGGACCAATAAAACGAAATCCACTTTGTTCTACTACTTCTGCAAAATCAGCATTTTCAGAAAGGAACCCATAACCAGGATGAATTGCTACCGCATCAGTAATCTCCGCAGCAGAAATGATTGCTGGGATGTTGAGGTAACTTTTTTGCGCTGGAGCCGGTCCTATGCATACGGTTTCATCTGCGAGACGAACATGCAATAAATCTTTATCTACATCTGAATGTACGGCTACAGTCTGGATGCCGAGTTCTTTACAGGCACGCAAAATGCGAAGGGCAATTTCACCTCTGTTGGCAATAACAATTTTACTGAGCATGGATGCACCTCTATTCTATGACAAACAGGACCTGATCGTATTCAACAGGTTCACCATTGGCGACGAGTATTTCTACGATTTTACCGGCGCGATCCGCTTCAATTTCATTAAACATTTTCATTGCTTCAACAATACATAAAACATCACCTGCTTTGACTGATTGGCCAAGAGTCACAAAAGGTGCACTTTCTGGTGATGGAGAAGTATACATTGTACCCACCATAGGAGAGCGGACTTTGTGACCTGAGACCGTAGGCTCAGGTTTACTTTCATGGTGTGAAGGTATTGCCAGAGCAGGTATATTATTTACAGCATGATGTGATTCATGACGCGGGGCAGGTGAAGTAACATAGTGAACCTGGTGTTGTTCAACCGCAGGTCCGCTGCTATGACGGCTTAATCTGAGCGATTCTTCACCTTCTTTAATTTCAATTTCAGAAATGCCAGTTTCTTCCAGCAGTTCAATTAATTTTCTTATTTTACGAATGTCCATTATTTGATTCTCTTTCAATAATTGATGTTAATGCTAATGAATATCCTTGCGCACCTAATCCACTAATAGTACCCTTCGCTATATCTGAGAAATAGGAATGGTGGCGGAAAGGTTCGCGGGAATAAATATTGCTGATATGTACTTCAATAAAGGGAATTGCAACAGCACATAAGGCATCCCTCAAAGCCACGCTGGTATGGGTAAATCCAGCGGGGTTAAGAATTATATAATCTATTTTATCGATACTTGCTTGGTGAATTACTTCAATTAAATCCGCTTCCGAATTGCTTTGATGACATTTTAATGCAAATCCTGCCGTGGTGGCTTCTTTGATCAACCGAGTATTAATATGATCCAACGTTGTAGCCCCATAAATTGAAGGTTCTCGAGTTCCCAAGAGGTTCAAATTTGGTCCATGTAAAACCAGAATTTTTTTCATATTTTTGTTCGTATCGAGCAATTTTTGCAGATTTTGCCTGATCTTCCTGAAATTGTCCATATATCTCCGAAGATATCTACATGATCTACACTTTTTAATATTTGTGTAACAGGGACAACTAGTTAAAAATTTGCTCCCTTTCCCACAGTAACCTAGACTATTAGATTAGGTAAGGATTGAATTATTTAAATGGCATTTTTTGTTATTCAATTCTAAAAAAAGGAATTTTGATGCAAGCAAGGCTCGACCAACAACAGCAAGTACAAAAAGTACGACCTGTAATATATTTTGTGATTTTTATGATGATGATATTGGTGCAAATTTCTATTGACCAATATGTTCCGTCATTACCAGCCATTACTAAATCTCTTAATAGTAACGACTCATCCATTCAGTTCACCTTGTTTCTTTTTATGTTTGGATTGGGAATTTCTCATATATTTTTTGGACCGTGGTCCGATAAAATTGGGCGTAGGCGCCCGCTAATTTATGGAATTGGTATAAGTATTATAGGATGTCTTTGTTGTTTATTGGCACCTTCTGTCTGGGTGTTAATTTTAGGTCGCTTCTTACAAGGATTTGGTATCGGTTCGTGCAGTTCAGTGGGACGCTCTTTAATACGTGATCTTTTTACTGACCGATATTTATCGAAAATTGGTTCTTATGTTGGCGTGGCAAGTACGCTTCTTTTAGTTGCTTCTCCAATTTGGGGAGGATTTATTCAGGAGCATTTTGGTTGGAGAGCCAATTTTTTATTTATTTTTGTTGTCGGTTTGACATTTTGGATTTTTATTCTTCTGGTTTTGCCAGAAACGAATAAAAATCTTAATCCCGATGCTACTAAGTTAAGAGTAATACAACAAAATTATGCTGCTTTATTAAAATCTAAAGTCTTTTTAGGCTATACCTTATGTGCGTGTTCTGCCTGTTCGGGTTTGGTTGCTTACCTTACTATTGCTCCATTTTTATTTCAAAATGAATTAGATCTAAGTCCATTGGAATATGGTCAACTTTCAGTTTTTATTGCTGTGGCTATCTGTCTTAGCGGCCTAATTAATAGCCAATTGGTTATGTCTAAAGGTGTTTCATATATGTTGTTTATTGGTATCATGTTAATGATTGGTGGTGGGGGGATGATGCTTAGCTTTGCTCTTGCTGGAATCATGAATGTACTGACAGTTATGATTCCTATCTCTTTATTTAGTATGGGGGCAGGTTTTACATTTATTAATGCGTTTGCTGGAGTTTTTCATCCATTTCCACAAATTGCAGGAACGGTGGCCGCTTTGTATGTCAGCATGCAGGATTTAACTTCTGCATTAACTAGTGGTATGATTGCAATTACCAAGATACAAGGCCAATTTTCTTTAGCTGCAATATTACTTGTTCTTGGTATAAGTGCTTTGGCCGCATGGTATTATCAAGAAACAATAACTCAATAAAATGAATTCATACTCTTGAAAATCACCTATTTAGGATTCTTTGAAATAAAAACTCTTTTTTATCCACTCATATTTCCTATGGACATGTAGCGAAGCATCAAATAATAATTTCAAAAATTCGAAAACTATGCTAGCTTGGATAAGTTTTTAGAGTTATTGGTTGTGTTCACAGGTGTGACTCACTGTTGAAACCAAGCAGGTTTTTATAACTTGATTTAAGGATTAATTGGTTTGGCAGGAGATGAGTTGCTTTCAATTTAGATTAAGTTGCAAAGAAGGAGTGGGTTTCCATGCATCATAATTACTATTTATCTCCCTTAGCTGTTGCTCTGGCTTTAGGAATAGCATCCTCTGCGAGAGCCGCAGAACCTATGCCTTTACAAAAGGCATCTCTTCAGCAAGTAAAGCAAAAATTTGCTTTAACGACACAAGGTGTCGCAGTTGCTAAAGACAGTTTACGTTTTGTCAGCGAACATACAGACAGTAACAAAGTAACTCATGTTCGTATGCAACAACAATATGTAGGATTTCCTGTTCATGGTGGTTATGCAATTATGCATAGCATGTATCCAGCACAATCATTAACCAAAGCACAGTCTAATGTGGCAATGAACGGCGTTATTTATCAAGGCCTACAATCCGAATTAGGACAACCTGATGCTAATTTTGTGAAAAATGCGGATTCAGCATTACAACAGTTTAAAGCCAAGTATGCAGGTAAAGAAGTGAGCGAGGAAAAAGTCACTCCTATGATTTATATAGATGCTCAGCATAAAGCACATTGGGCTTATAAAGTGAGTGTCCTTGTTGTTCACAAAGATCAAATTCCAGAGCGTCCAACTGCAATAATTGACGCAGAAAATAGCAAACCTTTCGTCCAATGGAATGATATTAAAACTGGCAAAAGTGCGGTTAATGGAGCAGGTTTCGGTGGAAATAATAAAACAGGTTTCTATCGATATGGTGCTGACTTACCTTATTTAGATGTAACTCGTGATTCAGGTACTGAGTCGTGTTTTATGGAAAACACCGATGTCAAAGTAATTGACATGGATCACCGATACAGTTCTAAACGTAGAGCAATGAAATTTAATTGTCCAACCAATGACTCTAATGTTTACCTCACTGGTTATAGAGGAGATGGTTACGACAAACAAAATGGAGCGGCTTCTCCCACGAATGATGCTTTGTATGCAGGTCATGTGATTAACCATATGTATAAAGAATGGTATAACACCAATGCATTGAGTAATTCTGATGGTTCTCCAATGCAATTAGTAATGCGAGTTCACTATGGTGAAGGTTATGAGAATGCTTATTGGGATGGCCAGCAGATGACCTTTGGTGATGGTGATACCATGATGTATCCTTTGGTTTCACTAGGAGTAGGCGCACATGAAATCAGTCATGGTTTTACAGAACAACATTCTAACCTTGAATATTATGGCCAATCAGGTGGTATGAATGAGGCGTTCTCGGATATGGCAGCTCAAGCAGCTGAATATTATTCAGTAAATAAAAGCACTTGGCAAATTGGCGGCGAGATCATGAAAGAAGATAGCGGCTGGGATGCTCTACGCTATATGGATCAACCAAGTCGTGATGGTGAGTCTATTGATACTGCTGATGAATATTATGGTGGTCTGGATGTTCATTACTCCAGTGGGGTATATAACCATTTATTCTACATATTAGCCAATCAGCCTAGTTGGAATACCCGTTTAGCCTTTGATGTGATGGTTAAAGCTAACATGGATTATTGGACCCCTTATTCTAACTTTGATGAAGGCGGTGAAGGTATAGTAAGTGCGATTTCTGATCTTGTAGCTGGTGATCCGAACCATGAGCGGTATCCTTCAACTGCTGTTTGTGACGTTAAAAAGTCATTAAATGAAGTTAAAATCACCACCAATATGAGTGATTGTTCTAATTAATCCGTAATAATAAAATCAGCCAGAAGTTTGCTTATAACTTCTGGTTGTTCCATGTGAATATGATGTCCGCCATCCATTTTTTTCAGAGTGAGATTTTTTACCGCTTTAATTCGATGATCTATGATCTCAGTGTCAAAGGAAAATCCTCGACTCGATAATAGTAGATAGGTTTTTGCAGTAATTTCCTGTAAACAAGAAAGTATTTGAGGTTCTGTCATCCGCAAAGGTGAGCGTACCAATAAACGTGGATCATGCCGCCAATAAAATTTACCTTTTTTTTCTATTAAACTTCGTTCACAAAGAATTTTTGCAATTTCTAAAGAAACATATCCTTTAAAGGCACGTGCAAGAGCAGCACTACTTAAACTATCATATCCTTTGGATTTTTTTCTTTTTTGAGTAAGAAAAGATGCATACTCTCTTAATTGCTGACATGCAGTTTCTGCAGGATGGGAAAAGGGCCCTAAACCCTCAATCAGGCTTAAGGACAGAAATCGTTCGGGTATTACACCGCCAACTAGGCTCGCCAAGCAAGCGCCCATTGAGTGTCCTAATAGATGGAGCTTATCAAGTTTTAGCGCATTGATTAATTCAATAACTACAAAAATACCATCAAAAAAATGATAGTGACATCCTTCAGGAAGATGCGAAGAATAACCATGTCCGGGCAAATCTACGGCAATAAAATAAAAATCATTGGCTAAATACGAGGCAAGAGGAGCAAAACTGTTCGCGTTATCCAGCCAACCATGTAGGGCTAGGATAGTTGGTTTCTCTGGATTTCCCCAAGTTCTGCAGCATATTGAAAAACCTGGAATTGTAAGATTTAATGTGTTCATTTTATATATTATTTTTTTAAGTATTATAAGCAATCATTATATCTCTACTGCAAACAGGAGAGCTATAATCCATTATAGAATGAATAAAAATTTTTCCCTGCGTTTTAGTTAGTACAATGAGTTTGGATTAAGACGAAAGGAGTACAATTGTTTTTATGCATTTAATGTTATGCTTAATCTAGGAACTTGAAAAGAGTTAACTATGCAACAAGAAACACAAAGCGTTTCATTAATTACCTATAATATTCATAAAGGGTTTGGTGTAGGTGCTGTACGTTTTTTACTTCCAAAAATGCGTGATGCCATTACGAGCTTACAACCGGATTTTGTTTTTTTGCAAGAAGTTCAGGGTGAACATATAAAACGCCAAAAACGAATTAATGCCTGGCCTGATTCACCACAATTTGAGTATATTGCTGAAAATATCTGGCCTCATTATGTGTATGCAAAAAATGCCATATACGAATCAGGACATCATGGAAATGCAATTTTGAGTAAATATGCTTTTGAACGATTTGAAAATATTAATCTCACAAACATTCGCAGGGCTTCAAGGGGAATTTTGCATGCACAACTGAAGCTGGATAATATTACTATTCATTTGTTATGCGTACACTTAGGCCTTTTTAAAGCTGAGCGGATAGTACAATGTAATGCTTTAATGCAACGTATCAAGGATGTTGTTCCACAAGATGAACCTCTGTTAATGGCTGGAGATTTCAATGATTGGCGTACTGTTATTTCCAAGCCTTTGGCTGAAACTTTGAATATAGAAGAGGCTTTTGTTTCAGTGGAGGGGCAACATGCCCGTTCTTTCCCAGCAATTAAACCGGCGCTTTGCGTTGATCGAGTTTATTTCCGGGGTATGAAAGTACAAGAAGTAGCTTGTTTGCATGGAAAGCCATGGCGAATGTTATCGGATCATTTACCGCTTTATGCGCGTTTTGAATTGATTAAGCCCTAGATGAAGCCTTAGCACTACTTGCTTCATCCAGGGAGGTATTTATTAGCGTTATTCCATTTTGTTGTTGTACTCACCCACACAGGCCAGGCTATTTAGGCGCGCACGCTTCAATAAAGCCTCTTGTGCTTTAGAAACATTGTCTTTACTTCCACCCCAAGCCGCTAAACAATCTTCTTGTAATGCTCTGCCGAAAGAAAAACTGAGCAACCAAGGTTGGTGATCAATGCTATTAATTGCATTTAGATTTGCTGTAGCTTGTTGTGGCGTTTGCCCACCAGATAAGAAATTAATTGTCGGCACTGCCGCGGGTACATTATTACGGAATACACCGATTGTGTAATCAGCAATTTCATCAGGTTCACTGAAAGGGCTATGTGCTTTACCGCAGGTTACCATGCTAGGTTTTAAGATAATATGTTCTAATTCAACTTGATGAATAAATAAAGCGTGGAATAACTCATGAAGCACAATTTCACATACTTCTGCACAATGTTCGATGCTGTGATCGCCATCCATAAGAACTTCAGGCTCAACGATGGGAACAATTCCTGCTTCTTGGCAAGCTGCCGCATAACGAGCTAAATTTTCTGCTCCTGTCTTTACCGCAGTTAAACTGGGAGTAAATTCGGAAATTGAGTAAACATTTCGCCATTTAGCAAATTTTGCACCTAATTTTTTAAAATGTTGTAAACGTTCAGCTAATCCATCTAAGCCTTGAGTGACTTGTTCATTCTCAGTATTAGCTAAAGCAATTAATCCTTTATCTACTTTAATGCCAGGGACGATACCTTTATCGGCAAACAGTTTAGGAATAGGAGTGCCATGCTCATCCGTTTGGGTAAAGGTTTCTTCGAATAAAATAACTCCGTTTATATATTGTTCCAAATCAGTTGTGGTGGCGAGCAATAATCTATAATCTCTGCGGTTTTCTTCGGTATTCTCAATACCAATTGAGGCAAAACGCTTTCCTATAGTTGAGTTGCTTTCATCTGCAGCTAAGATTCCTTTTCCTTGTTGCAACATTTGTTCCATGGTATTAGATAGTTCTTCATAATTCATTTTGTGTGGGCTCCTAATTGTTTATTATCTAGATATATATTTTTCACGAATAATTTGTTGCATGGCAAAACCTTGTTCTTTTAAGGAGTTAAATGCTTCATCAATCATACTGGGATTTCCGCATAAATAAATGACATCACGCTGAGGATTGAGGTTTAACGAAGGGAAAGCATGTTGGACATAGCCGCTGTATTCGTTTTCATTTAACTCATCTGTTGCTTGCCTGCTTAGGTAAGGTCTAAATGAAACTTTAGGGTATTTTTGAGAAAACGCATAGAATTCATTGGCATAAAGAATTTCTTCTCGTCGTTGCACTCCTTGCAGAATAACCACTTCGAGTGCAGGATGCTTCTCCATGAGTACGCTTAGTTCTTGCAACATTGCGCGATAAGGAGTAACTCCTGTACTGGTAGCGACCAAGATAAATCGACTGGGTATATCCTCTTTGATAATTAAGCGACCATATGGACCACTGATTTGAATAGTGTCTCCAGGTTTTAAATTATAAAGGAATTCAGTGCCCGGTCCATTTTCAAAATAACCTGCGGCGATTTCAATTTGATTATCTTGTTTTGGCGCATTGGCTATACTATAACTACGTTTTAGTAATTTTCCTTGATGTTCAAAGTGAATGGTAATAAATTGTCCAGGTAAATAATTAAAATTAGGTGTTACTTCACAATTAAAAATGAAGTGTTTAACTTTAGGAGAGATCATAAATGACTCTTTTAAAGTGATGGGGAATGTATTTATTTGCATGACGAATATCAACTTTACCGTAAAAATTAGAGATTATAACTCTGAACTAAAGTTAATATAAGCAAAAAATTATGCATTACAAGTTTTAACGACATATAATTATATTATGAATACACCAGATCTTGTTACAATGATAGGCAATCTCAGCCGTTCTTTATACCCGGTGCAACACTTAATCACTGGGGGTGCATATATACTGGGCATTTTATTTTTTTGGACTGCTATTTCAAAACTCAGAAATATTGCGGATCACCGGGCACAATCTTCATCACAGGAAAAGATGTTTGCCCCCATGATGTACTTGTTATTTGGTGCGGCGCTGCTTTATTTACCCACAGCCTTAGACGTTATGGCCAATACAACCTTTGGGGTAGGTAACATCTTAACTTATACATCATATAATCCTTCCAATATATTCAGTTCTATGGGTTTAGTGATTCAAACAGCAGGGGTATTATGGTTTGTTCGTGGGAGTGTATTGGTTGCACAAGCTAGTCAGCCAGGGACTCAGCATGGTCCTAAAGGGTTGGTATTTATAATTGCTGGGGTATTAGCAATGAATTTCGATAATACCATTGCCATGCTAAATTACGTAATGAGTTCTATGGCTCGTTGGACTTCGGCAATTACAGCCAGTCAAGGATATTAGTCGTTTCTAAATTTCTTCCCCACAGATTCTGAGGTTGTTGGCTTTGGCGAAATCAATAATGGATTGATACAATAAAGGACTTGATTCTTTAAGTTTGGGATCAAGCAAAACGCACTGATATCCTTCACTATTTACACTGGGTCTTAATAGGGGCGAATAATGAATGCGGCTGTTCTTGAAACTTGCTAGTGAACCACTCATCCGTTCTGCCCAATCGCTGGGTCGAAAAGTTTTTCCTTGGTCAGTTATTCCTTCTATAATAATTGTCTTATTTTTAGGTATAGCCATATCTTTTATACAATATAAATACAGTATGCTAAGTATACCATCATCTGCTCGAGGCTGTACTGTAATTTATTCATTTTTTACAGAAATAAATTTGTGTTAAATTTGGTTTCCAAAAGCACTTTTTATCCCTATTATGTCAACATATTCTATTTGGCATTTTTTGAAGGGTTATTAAGAATGGAAAAAGAAAGTCATTCTGGTATTTATTTGTTGCCTAATTTGTTTACAACAGCCAGTTTATTTGCAGCATTTTACTCGCTTGTTGCATCGATGAAAGGGCAATTTGAAGCCTCGATCATTGCTATATTTATTGGGATGATTGCTGATGGTTTGGATGGGCGGATTGCGCGATTAACTCATACTCAGACTGAATTTGGTGCCGAATATGATAGTTTATCCGATATGGTCACATTTGGCGTTGCACCCTCATTACTGGTATATAATTTAATTTTAAGTCAATTGGGAAAAGTAGGCTGGCTGGTGGCATTTGTTTATACAGCCGCCGTTGCTCTAAGGTTAGCACGTTTTAATACCCAGCTTGAGATCGCAGATAAACGATACTTTCAGGGATTACCTTGCCCACCAGCTGCTGCTGTAATGGCTTCTTTTGCTTGGTTATGCTATCAAAATGAATGGCACAATATGTTTGTTGCGGTTTTAACAGCCGTTCTATCATTGGTTATTTCAGGTTTAATGGTGTCGAACTTTCGCTATTACAGTTTTAAGGAAGTGGATTTTAAGGGAAAAGTACCATTTCTTTATGTCTTGGTGATGATTATTTTGTTTGTAGCCATTGCAGCAAATCCTTCGTTGGTTTTATTTGTTAGTTTTACTGTTTATGCATTATCTGGATTGCTTATGACTTTGATGGCGTTGCAAAAAGTGAGAAAGCAAAGAAAGAATTCTGAGAAGTAAAAACCTTCAAATGAACTACAAAAAAACTCAATAACTATGTTAAGGATTGATTTTCAGAAGCATGATTATTTAATCCTTATTACTCACCTTCCCCAAAAAAATTATTAATAAGATGAGTTAAGGCCTCATTCATTTGTATTTCATCGGGGCCTTCTATTTCCATAATGAGTTCACTTCCTTTATTGGCTGCAAGCATCATGACTCCCATAATGCTTTTTCCATTAACGGTTTGTGAGTTGCTGGTTACATCAATTTGGCTTTGGAATTTTGCTGCCGTAGAAACAAATTTTGCCGAAGCACGAGCATGTAAGCCCAACTTATTAATTATTTTAATCTTAGTTTTAATCATAGCGCCCACAATGTACCACGAATTAAGATATAAGTGTAGCTGAATGCAGGAAAGCGCAATCTAGGTAATCAGGGGGTCTTCACTGTGCTCAGGTTACTTAGTGACTGCTTACATGGACCACTTGGCCAAACTGCCCTGTTTTTCAATTAGGTCATTTTGGCTCAAGCTATCAGATGTAAACTATTTCTATTTCTTAATCATGATGTTTATGATTTTTTTCTTTATGTTTGATCAGTTGACGCTCCAATTTATCAATTAAAGCATCTATGGCAACATATAAATCTTCAGATTCCGAAGTGGCATGTAGTTCAACTTTATTAACATGAACCGTTGCTTCAGCAATTTGACGTAGTTTTTCTACATTCAATATTACATTAATGGATTTGATTTGATCAAAGTGACGCTCCAGTTTATCGAATTTTTCTTCGGTAAATGCTCTAAGGGCAGGAGTAACATCAATATGATGTCCAGTGATGTTAATTAGCATAAAAATCTCCGAGTTACATAGGATCATGATGAAACCATGATCCTCAATTAATTACAAATTATTTTTCGTTCATTAGATGGAGCAATTCCCATTGCTTCACGATATTTTGCTACGGTTCGTCTTGCTACTTTGATACCCTGTTCTTCCAATAATTGGGTAATTTTACTGTCACTTAATGGTTTTTTTCTATTCTCTGCAGCAATTAATTTTTTTATCACCGCACGGATCGCCGTAGAGGAACATTCATCTCCAGCATTTGTGTTGACATGACTTGAGAAAAAATATTTAAGTTCAAAGACTCCTCGAGGCGTATGGATAAATTTTTGGGTGGTGACTCGAGAGATTGTTGACTCATGCATATCCAAAGCAGAAGCAACATCATTGAGAATCAATGGTTTCATTGCTTCTTCACCATACTCGAGAAATCCTTGTTGATATTCCATAATGCATTTGGCTACTTTAAGTAGCGTTTCTTGCCGACTCTGAATACTTTTTAAAAACCAACGTGCTTCTTGCAAGTTATTTTTTAAAAATTGATTATCTGCACTATTATCAGCTCGTTGAATTAAAGAGGCATATTGGTTATTAATACTTAAATTAGGAAGCACGCTTTGATTGAGTTGAACGTTCCATTTATGGTTCACTTTTTTAACAGTTAAATCTGGAATGATGTATTCAGTAATATCTTCATGAATCAAATTACCAGGTTTAGGGTTTAATCCTTGAATTGTTTTCAATACTTCATCAACCGTTTTTTCATTAATCTGGTGATTTTTCATTAATTGTTTATAGTTGTGCTGGGCGAGCAATTCTATATCTTCGGTAATAATCTTTTTAGTCAGAGCTAGGTATTCCCCCTTCAATGGAAGTTGCTCCAGTTGCACAAGTAGTGTTTCAGCAAGATTCTTAGAGGCACAGCCTACAGGATCAAATAGTTGCAAACGATGTCGTACGGCTTCTATTTCATCTAAATCCAGAGGATGTTCCTCACTGGTAAGACTGTTATGCAACTCCGTAAGGCTCATCGTAAGAAAGCCATCGTTATTTACTGCGTCAATGATCGCTGTTGCGATCACCCGATCTACATCACTCATAGGCGAAAGTTCCAGTTGCCATCTTAGATGATCTCGTAAATTGGTTGTTGTGCAATGTAAATTATCGAAATTATAGTCACTGTCTTCAAACGCAGAGCGTTTATTTGGACTTTGGTAGAGTTCTGACCATTGAAAGTCGTAAGACTCATCGCTCTCTTGCTGTTTTACTTCATTCGTTTCAAATCCTTCCTTATCTTCACTTGGTGTTGCTTCAAGCATAGGATTGGATTCCACAATAAGTTGAATTTCTTGCTGTAAATCAAAAGTTGATAGTTGTAACAGTCTTATGGCTTGTTGTAACTGTGGGGTTAGGGTTAAATGCTGTCCAATACTTAGTTGCAATGATGGTTTCATGCAAATCCTCTTTGTATTCATTGCTATTTACTATCAGTTTAAACGATTCGTAAGGATTATCCAGTATCTGCTGAGTTAATTTAGAAAATAACCTCTGGAAAACGGCCATTAATAACTGGTTTTACAGTTATAAGAATAAAGCGGGGTGTTGGTATTGATTTACTAGAGCACAACGAACCGAGTTAAATTATTCGGATGAGGAGGATAATGGAGAGCTTAAAATAAATTAAGCCCCATAAGATATGGGGCTTAAATCATTATTTAACTTTTTTCTCTTTAAAAAGAACATGCTTACGAACTTTAGGATCGTACATCATAAGCTCCATCTTTTCAGGATGGTTTCTTGGGTTCTTAGTTGTAGTTTTATAGTATCCAGTTCCTGCTGTGGATTCCATTTTCACTTTGATAGTGACGGCTGCCATGGTTTATCCCCTTAGTTATACTTTTTCGCCTTCAGCTCTGAGTTTATCCAGAACTGCTTTAATACCTAACTTGTCTACAATACGCATACCTTTGGTGCTGAGCTTTAATGTGACAAATCGTTTTTCTTCTTCAACCCAGAAACTATGGTTCTGAATATTCGGCAGAAAGCGTCTTTTAGTTTTGTTGTTAGCGTGCGACACTTTATGACCAGTCATGGGTCGCTTGCCAGTTACCTGACATACTCTAGACATTGTGTTACTCCAAAATAGGTTTTAATTTGCTTTGTCTTTGTAAAATTCTGGGCAAATAGCCGGATGTGAAATACAAGAGCGGTTTTATATCAAAAAAATGCATTAGTTGCAAGATTTTTGTAAAAACATATAATTCATGCTTTGACAAAATATGAGCGCAATTTATGCAACGCAAGATAAAAAGTTATGTCTTAAGGGCTGGTCGTGTGAGCAATCGGCAGCGTCAAGGGTTAGATCTTTGGTTTAAAAATTATGAGCTTACTGTGGGTGGAACTCCCTGGAATTTGGAACAAGAGTTTCGACGCGTTGCAAATACAGTGGTAGAAATAGGTTTTGGCATGGGCGCATCATTGTTGACCATGGCACAAAATAATCCCGAACTTAATTATATAGGAATAGAGGTCCATCAGGCTGGTGTGGGCAGTTTGGCTGCAGATTTGCACGAATATCAATTATCTAATGTACGTATAGTTGCTCACGATGCTGTTGAAGTATTTCGCACTCAATTACTGGACAACTCACTTGCAGGTGTGCAAATTTTCTTTCCCGATCCATGGCATAAAAAGCGCCATCATAAAAGACGTTTAATTCAGAAAGAATTTATTCAATTATTAGCAAAAAAAATTAAGCCGGGAGGGTTTATTCACTGTGCAACCGATTGGCAAGATTACGCGGAACATATTTTAGATGTTTTATCTACAGAGCCTACTTTGCAGAATACTCAAAAAGACGGAGGATATTCACCTAGACCTTTATCTCGACCACTTACAAAATTCGAACAACGCGGAGAACGCTTAGGGCATGGGGTTTGGGATTTAATTTTTACTAAAATTGAAGAGCACTTTTAAACTATTGAAATCACATAACTTAAAAAAATTGACGAATTTGTAGAAATTTTAACTAACCTTTTGATCTTCTATTGTCCAATGTGTAATATGAATCCGGATGGAACATTACAAAGGACGTAATATGGAATTTATCACTGAAATAAATGCAGCTATAAAATCAGGATTGAAAGGATTTAACGATTTCATTGAGCAAAAGCTGCAAGTAGATAATAGTTATCTTGAGCATCCATTTTGGATGGCAGAAGGTGCCCAAGTAACCGCTTTGAATTATTTGATTCAATTACATCAGAGAAAAAAAGGAGATTCTGTTGATGAAAAATTACCTTCAGATCTAACTGATTTTATTGATCTTGTCCTAGAAAAGATTCGGAATAAAAACATTGGCCAGCCTTTGCATCAAGCTATCGCTTTCGGTAAGGTACGGTTAGCTCTTCATCTTTTGGAGTCTCATATTTTTGATGTTAATCATCGTGATCAAGAGGGGCGTACCTTATTATCTTTGGCTTTACCTACAAAAAACCGCCAATTATTAAAAAAAATTTTAGATGCTAAACCGGATGTTAATGCGCCAACACGTCTTACTGAAGCACGAATTTCCTTCCAACCTCTACATCAAGCCATCACACTGGATTTTGCTTCAGGAGTAGTAAATTTAATTAGAAGCGGTGCAGATGTGACAAATCCTTTGGGGCCGATGAAAGATACTCCGTTGCTCTTGGCAGCACGACAAGGCAAAATTAAGGCGCTTGAAGCTTTATTAGAGGAAGCTCCAGTAGCAAAACTAAAGCTTGAGGGAGAAAATAATAAACGTTCTGAAGATAAGAAAATAGGTGAGAATGCAATTGAAGCTCTTTGTAAACAGTTAAACCATAATCGGAACAACAAAGATTTGCTCCGAGGTGTTGCAATGTTACTTTGTCGTGGAGCAGAACCACCACGAAGTGAGGATTTGCGTCAATTATTGGCAGATAAACGTAGCGAGTTACTCAAAGAAATCGATTGTTATCTGGATACACGACCCGAATTAGTTGATCCTTTTGTGAATCGATGCCATTTAAATGATGGTGCTTTATATAAAATAATTTATGTGGATCATTCTTGGGGAAGTACATTACGCCAGCTTTTCGGTAGGCCTAGTGAGGCAGCCTTTGTTATAGAACGGCTTGTTACTCGAAAATACAGTCGTCGCCCAGAAGGGAACAAAGAAGCTTCTATATTACCAACAGTTGCGGCAGTACCATTAAAAGAAGATGAGCCTCCATTTAAACTGTATGCGGAGTTTGTACGACGTTATAACGAAGCATATGAGAATCAAAAAATTCCCAACCCTTGGAGTACGATGCGTTGGATGATTGCCGAGGGCAAATGTAATTGGGAGACCGTAAAAGAATATGCGCGTACCCATAAAGGCACTAGGACGCAGATTATCTATGATGATATGTTTAAGACCTTGCCGAAAATAGAGATGCATGAACAAATTGAGAGCTCAGAAGTTGTAAACCAGCTTGACTCCATTAAGGTATAATCAACCATTTAAGTACAGCTGCATCTATTCTTGTAGAGATAGAACCACATAGGGTTTAGGGGGACTATCTCTCTAGTATATAATTGATGGCTGTAGTGTTTTCATTGGATTAAAATGAATGGGGTGTAGTGGTTATGAATATTAGTTTATTTCTTTTAATGATGATTTGTTTTATTGGTATGATAAGTCCAGGACCAGATTTTATACTGGTCACTAAAAACGCTTTTTTTTACCCAAAACGGCAAGCTTTAGCAACCGCTTTTGGGATTGTTTCTGGATGCCTTTTTCATGCAACTTATTGTATTTTAGGATTAGCATTCATTATCACCCAAAGTATCATCCTTTATACCACTATAAAATATGCCGGTGCTTGTTATTTAATTTATCTTGGATTAAAAGGTCTTAAATCCAATCATTCTGCAATAATAGATCAAGATAAATCTTCTATAAAAAACATAACCGTTTCTAAAGCCTACATGGAAGGGGTCTTGTGTAATGCTTTAAATCCAAAACTTGCAATTTTTCTACTAAGCTTGTTTACTCAGTTTGTCTCAATGAATGCATCAATGAGTGATAAGGCATTAGTCGCTGGAGTATTTGTTACGGAATCTGCTCTTTATTGGCCGTTATTAGTTTTATTTCTGCAATCTAATAAAGTTCGAGCCGTTTTTGCTAATTTTCAAGCCATTTTAAGTCGTTTGTTTGGTGGCTTATTAGTTTATATAGGAATTCGAGTGATATTGAGCGCGGATTAGTTGTTACGAAGGAATAGAAATAGAATGTTGAAAAGAGCCATAGGTTTAAAAAAAACAGAGTTGGATACCCCTTGCTTATTAATCGATAAAAATATACTAAAATCCAATTTAGAAACGATGAGGACACATTCTATTGAGAATAAAGTCAATGTCCGACCGCATTGTAAAACTCATAAGTGTTCTAAATTAGCTAAGTTACAAATTGAATTCGGTGCAATAGGTGTTTGTGTTGCAAAAATTTCAGAAGCTGAAGTTCTTATTCGAAATGGCATACCCAACGTCTTGATTACTTCTCCGATTGTCACTAACAACAAGATATCTAGGCTTATTTCTTGTCTGGAACAAGCTCCTTCCACTTTAATAGTTGTAGATAATAAAGAAAATCTAGCTGCTTTAAATGAAGCTGGCGCACACAATAGGAAAATGATTCATGTCCTAGTTGACGTAGACCCGGGGATAGGGCGTACCGGGGTTAAACCCGAAAATGCCTTAAATTTTGCATTAGAAATGAATCAATTTCCTTGGTTAAAGTTGATGGGAATTCAGTGTTATGCAGGAAATCTACAACATATACTCTCCTTTGATGAACGCAAAAGTAAATCATTGCAAACGATGCAAATGGCGAGTGATCTTATAAAAATCTTTAGAGAAAATGGTCTTAATTGCCCTATATTAACAGGGAGTGGGACAGGAACTTATGATATTGATGTGGAGGCGACAGAGGTTACTGAGATTCAACCAGGATCTTATGCAGTTATGGATGTTCAATATACTTCTATTGGTTCCCAACGAAACCCGAACCAATTTAATACATTCAAACCGGCATTGACACTTTTAACTACAGTCATCAGCAATAATAGAGCGGAGCATGTTACTGTAGATGCAGGGACAAAATCCATTTATGTCGATCAATACAAACCTCAAATTATTAGTCATCAGGGTTTGGAATATGATTGGGGTGGATTTGGGGATGAGCATGGAAAGATTACTGCTGTAAAGGGCACTCAATTACCTGGACATGGGGACGTTTTAGAATTGATGGTCCCCCATTGTGATCCCACAATTAATTTATTTGATCAGTTTTTTATTACTGAACATGATATTGTGGTTGATATTTGGGATATTGATCTCAGAGGAAAATGTCAGTAGCTTCTCAAAATTTGGAATCATTTCTGTAATAAAACCAAGTCTATACATTTATTATTTAATTAGAATTAGTCCCTCTACTAAGCATATTCTCTGAACAATTAGGAGTCCCTATCGAGCTAATTCCTTCGTGAGAACTTGCTTAAACTTCATATACCCCATAGAATTCTAGTTTTCTTAGAATTTGCCAGGAGAGTAGTACATGGGGTGGAACGAGCCAGATAAAGGCAAAGATCCCTGGAAGGGTAAAAATCAGCCTCCAGATTTGGATGAAGCTCTTAAACGTGTTCATGACAAATTGAAGAAGATCCTATTCGGAGGCGCTGCTAAAACGAATAATGAGCCTTCTAAAAAATCAAATAGCGGTTTAGTGGCTTTAATAGTAGTCTCGATTGCTTTTATTCTCTGGGTATTGTCTGGTATTTTTATTGTTGATCCTGCTGAACAGGCCGTTATTCTTCGTTTTGGTAAATATGTAGAAACTGTAGGATCCGGACCCCATTGGATACCAAGAATTATTTCTTCCAAGATAATTATGAATGTGGACAGAGTGTTGGATTACTCCTATTCGGGACAAATGCTTACTCGAGATGAGAATTTGGTTTCGGTATCTTTAGCTGTGCAATACCGTATTGGGGATCTGGAGGATTACTTATTTAATGTAGCCAATCCCGAAGAAAGTTTACAGCAGGCGACCTCAAGTGCTCTTAGACAAGTAGTAGGTACCACTACATTAGATCAAATGATTACTGAAGGTCGTGAAGTATGGGGTAATCAAGTTCAAGATACTTTGGCAAAAACATTGGATTTATATAAAACGGGTATTTCGATCGTTAATGTATCACCTCAACCCGCACGTGCTCCTGAGAGTGTCCAAGATGCGTTTGATGATGCCATTAAAGCACAAGAAGATGAAAAACGTTTCAAAGAGCAGGCTTATGCCTATGCAGCTAAAGTAGTACCGATTGCAGAAGGGAAGGCAAGCCGTATCATGCAAGAGGCCGAAGCGTACTCCAAAAAGGTTGTACTAAATGCCCAGGGAGAAGTTTCCGAGTTTTTAGCTTTACTTCCTCATTACACCGCGGCTCCCCTTATTACCGCTGAGCGTATGTATTTGGAGACTATGCAAAAAGTATTAAGCAAGAGTAGTAAGATCATTGTTGATAGCAAATCTGGCAACCTTTTGTATTTACCCTTAGACAAATTATTTGAAAAGCCCTCCGGTTTTTCAACTCTATCCGCAAAAAATGGTAAAACGGAGCGAGATGAGATCGGTGAGACAGAGAATTTAGTCGATGATCGTGAGTTTACTAGACCTGTTTATCGACAAGGGAGAGATTAACAATGAAAACTACTGCTGCTAGAACTCTTGGCATCCTGATTTTCGTATTTTTTTTATTTTTATTGACTAGTGTATTTACCATTACGGAAGGACAACAGGGTATTCTTTTGCGTCTAGGTCGTCTGGTCGATGATAAGTTGACTAATAAAGTTAAAGTATTAAATCCTGGATTGCATTTTAAAATACCATTTATCGAAAATGTACGCATTTTTGATACTCGTATTCAAACTATGGATATCAAGTCAACACGCATTGTCACTAAGGAAAAAAAGGATGTAATGGTTGATTATTATGTTAAATGGCAAATTACTGATTTAGCGCAATACTTTAGGTCAACCGGTGGCAGTGAATTTAAAGCGGAAACTTTATTGGAACAACAATTAAACACCTTATTACGCGCTCAGTTTGGGAAACGCACCATTCCTGAAGTGGTATCCGGTGGCCGTGACGATTTGATGGAATTATTGCGTAAAGCGGCTCAAAAGCAAGCAGGCGGGTTGGGCATGATCGTGGTCGATGTTCGCATTAAAGGGATAGAGTTACCTGCCAATACGAGCAATGCAATTTATCAACGCATGCGTGCTGATATGCAAAAAATTGCAAATAGGCATCGTGCTGATGGGCAAGCAGCTGCTGAGGAAATTAAAGCTAAAGCCGATGCTAATGTCATGGTTTTATTGGCAAAAACTCGCAGTAATGCGCAGAAAATAAGGGCTATTGGACAGGCACAAGCGGCATCAATCTATGCGGATGCATACAATCAAAATAAAGACTTTTTCTCTTTATATCGCAGTTTACTTGCATATGAAGGGAGTTTCAAAAGTAAAAGGGATATTTTAGTCTTGGATCAAAGTAGCGCATTTTTCGATTATTTTAAGGAAGCCATACCAAAAAATGATGGTGTACCGGCTAAAAAGTAACTATAATGTTGAGTTTTGGTAACTATTCACTCTAAAGCAAAAATTGTGGAGAACATCCACATATAAGTACAGATTGAATGAAAATTCTGGAAAAAACACGATGAACTTTTCAGAATGTTTTTTATTTAGAATGCCTCCAAGGGACTAGACCGGGAGGTTTAGTTACACAATTTTGTTGAAATTGAGTTCAAGTGTTCTCAATTTAGAGCGGCGAATAGCATTTTGCAAATTAAGAGTAGATCATGGGTAAAAACGTTGTTGTTTTAGGAACGCAGTGGGGCGATGAAGGCAAAGGTAAAATTGTCGATTTATTAACTCAAGATGCGCAGGTTGTTGTTCGTTATCAAGGCGGTCATAATGCCGGCCATACCTTAAAAATTAATGGGGTGAAAACGATTCTACGTCTCATTCCCTCCGGAATGTTGCGACCCAATGTAATGTGTTACATTGCAAATGGAGTGGTTCTTTCGCCTGATGCACTTTTGAGTGAAATTAAAGAACTCGAACACAGTGGAGTTGATGTTCGTTCTCGCCTGCGCATTAGCCTGGCTTGTCCTCTAATTCTCCCATGTCATGTGGCTATGGATAAAGCACGTGAAGCTCATATGGGGAGCGCCGCGATTGGTACCACTGGTCGTGGTATAGGCCCAGCGTATGAAGACAAGGTAGCTCGTCGCGCTCTAAAGGTTAGTGATTTATTTCATCCTGACCGATTTGAAAAAAAATTGGCCGAACTTTTAGATTACTACAATTTTATTTTGACTCAATATTTCAAACAGCCTGCTGTAGCGATGCAGCCTATATTAGATTCTGCTTTGCAATGGGCGAAAGAATTACGTCCTATGGTATGTGATGTCTCGGCTTGTTTACATGAACATAGAGAAAATGACGATAATATTTTATTTGAAGGCGCCCAAGGAGTCTATCTAGATATTGACCATGGAACTTATCCATTTGTCACTTCTTCAAACACTTGTGTGGGTTCCGTAATTAATGGTGCAGGGTTTGGGCCGAAATACATTGACTATGTTTTAGGAATTACTAAAGCTTATACTACCCGTGTAGGTGGTGGACCCTTCCCGACAGAGCTTTTCGACGACGTAGGTAAACGAATCGCTGAGCGTGGCCAAGAGTTTGGGGCGGTAACAGGGAGACCTAGACGCTGCGGTTGGTTTGATGCGGTTTTGTTAAAGCATTCAATCGAGTTGAATAGTATTACGGGCTTGTGTATCACTAAGCTGGATGTTCTTGATAATTTAGAGGTCCTCCGTATAGCGGTTGCATATAAAGACGAACACGGTAATTTAATTTCTCGTCCCCCCCAAGCTGCGGCTGATTTTCAGGGTTTAGAACCAGTTTATGAAGAAATGCCTGGTTGGGAAGAGTCTACTGCTGATATCACAAATATCAGTGATTTACCTGCCAATGCTCTTGCTTATTTGAATCGCATAGAAACGCTTCTTAAAGTTCCTATTGATATATTATCAACAGGCCCAGAACGAGACTCGACTATTATTTTACGCGGTCCGTTTAAAGATTAATTGTTCCCGGTTATCCAAGCTAGGCCACAAAGCTTGTACGGGGCTTAAACCATCCATTATTACTAAGGTACCGCGGCTTGTTCGCGGTATCTAGTCGCTAATCCATTTCTTTATTCATAAATAATCTCTAACCTGTAATGTTTTGAGAAGATTCAGAGCTTTTGGTAAGAGATGGGATTGCATTTGGAATTGGCGTCGTCGAATTTAATGGAAAACCGCGAACACGCCGCGGTACACACATGCAGGATGAATTTGAAAACATCTTAGTTAAAATTTAAATATTAAAACTTAGTTTCAAATGCGCGTAGTTTCTTCTCTAAATCCCACTGCAATTGCGCCTTCTCATTGCCTTTTATAAACTGTTTACAGCGTTCACTATCTAAATCTAGGCAATCGTGAACCAATAACCCTTTATCTGCATCAGACCAAATGCTCTCTCCAGAGACAAATGCGTAGGTTAGAGCATTTCTATTGATTTGTTTTAAGGTTTGATAATTCAGATCATGTTTTAATACGGCTTCAACATATTGCTGTGTTAAATTGGTCCGCAATATACCCTCATCATCAGTAGATAAAACAACAGGAACATGATTTTGAAGATAAAAATTCAAAGGATGATTACGACCAGAAATCTTTAATATTTTTAAATTGCTGATGAGATTAATTTCTACCGCCTTATGATGTTTCGCCATGAAACCTAAGGTTTTTTGTACATTATTTTCATGAGCGATATCCACCCCATGCCCAATTCTTTGCGCCTGACCAGTAAAGAGAGAATCATGGATGTGAGAATCCAAATCATCCGGGGCGACTAGTTCCTGATTTAGCTCGCCGGCGTGTAGGGCGATATTGACTTGAGGGTAGAGCTCGTGAAGATATTGGTAGATCTGCATTTGTTTGCGGAAATCGCGCAATGAAATAATACCGTCTTCAGGTTGGACTAAATTAACGCCAACAAGCGCACCGTTGCTTTTTATAGATTGAGTTACGGCTTCAAAGGCATTCAGTGTTTGTGCAAAAAGATTATCTAGAGATTGCTCTCTGAGGGAGTAATATAAAAATTTAACTTTTATTTGGCAGGCTTTTTTTCCTGGATTTCTTTCACAGTCCAACTCTTGACGTGTTTGTTGCAGAATTCGATTCGATTCGACTACCGTGTAATTAATATTATTTTGAAAATCCTGATTTTCTAATAAACGTTTTCGTTTTTGATTAAACGAAGTAGTGTCTTTAAGCATATCGCCAAAACTGCTTGAATGGGCGTTATCAGGCAAAATCATTAATTCCATATATTGTTCATTTTGTTGTGCTGCGGTTTGCAATACTGCTGCCACTAACTCAGGCTGGTGATCTGCAACTATAGGGATGAACTTGTAGAAGGAGTTGAAAAAATGATCGTGTCCTGATTCCTTACCAGGAACAAAGTCTTTCATAGACCAACTTTTTACTGTTTTTGCATATAGTTCTGGATGATTAAGTAGATCCTTAGTATCAATTCCATTACAGGCGGAGGAAGTTTTACTCACATTCCAATTGGTTGTATTTAAGCAATAGCTATCTTTGGCTGCCAGTTGCAGCATGACTTCGGGGTAAGCACCTCCCGCTAAGTGATAATGTAACTCCCCACCCTTGGGCATACTTTTAAAAAATGCATATAAGGCATTAGGATCATGTTTTATTTGGTCGAAATAGAATTGAATATTTGCTTGTGTAAAAGAGGAAAAAAATAGACCAGCAAGAAGAAGGATTGATTTAATATAGTTCATTGTATTCGAAAATATGTCAGTTTTGAGGGATTATCGCACAATTATTATTAAATCCCAACCATTGTATTTAGGATCTATTCATAGCAAAATGATTTTGCTGTTCTAAGGGGCTGCACCCTATAAAGTCTAATCAATTAGGATGATGAATATGAGACATTTTTTATCAAAATTTTATACTGTATTAGGGACTTTCTTTCTGTCGCTAATGACTGCGAGTTTTTGTAACGCCACATCTGATCTAAGTAATTCTACAGCTAAACCTAAAATGACAATTAATGTGGGTATTTATGCCCCTTTTTCTGAGAAATCTGCTTTTATTGGTAGAAATATGTTAGGAGCAATGGAAATTGCACGAGACCAATTAAAGTCCTCCGAGATTAATTATGAGTTTTATACACTGGATAAAATGACAAATAATGCCAATGCAGCAAAAACATTGCAAAAATTTATTGATGCACATCACATCAATGTAATTATGACTGAAGGAACAGAGAGTGGCGCTTTAGTTGCACCTTTGGCGAAAAAAAATAAACTCATTCATTTTTGTCTCACTGAGAGTTCTGAGGTTACAGATGGAAAAAATAATTTTCAAGCCCAAAGTCCTAATCATAAGCAAGCCGCTGTTTTAACCAAATCAATGAAACCTGAATTTATCGCACAATTTAAACAAGAATATCTTAGCCATCCTATCAGTGAAGCTGGCTATGCTTTTGATGTATTCCATTTAATTCATAATAGTGCATTGCTTGCGATGAAAACCCATTCGGATTTTTCTAGCCAAGCAATCGCAACACATCTGTTAGCTATTAAGCCAGGAACCGGAGTCATGGGAGTATTTAACTTAGACAAAAATGGTATTTCTTATCAGAAGAAGACGCTTATTGCCTAATTTTAAGGTGGCATTTCAACTGGCGCGGAGTAAATTTGAA
This sequence comes from Legionella nigrisilvae, assembly GCF_977063395.2. Classification (NCBI taxonomy): domain Bacteria; kingdom Pseudomonadati; phylum Pseudomonadota; class Gammaproteobacteria; order Legionellales; family Legionellaceae; genus Legionella; species Legionella nigrisilvae. The sequence continues at coordinate 57,345 of NZ_CDRUGZ020000044.1, read as the reverse complement.
AGATTGTATCGGGCGTCAGACTGTTTCTTCTAGGTTGCAGATATAAGAGAAAAGGAGCCTGAGTGGCTCCTTTTTTTTACCAGAGTCCCATTATCTATTAGCTAAAGCCATACCCTCCAAAACCGTCAAAGCAGCATAAAGTTGATAATCATTATGCATGAGCTCATCCATTTGGGCTTTGAAATTCTTAGCTGTAGTTTCTTGATTATTTTTGTTGATTAAGTGTTTATTAAGATTAGCTTCACTATATCCTGTAGGATCAACAGGTTTCGCAGCCGCTTTAGGAATTTCTACTTCATTGACTACTATATCAGGTACAATTCCTTGAGCTTGAATTGAAGTTCCTGATGGAGTGTAGTACAAAGCGGTAGTTAGCTTGATCCCTGTTTTTTCATCTAGAGGCAATACAGTTTGTACGGAGCCTTTACCAAAACTTGTTGTGCCAAGAACAACAGCTCGTTTATTATCTTTTAGTGCGCCAGCTACAATTTCAGCTGCAGATGCAGAGCCATTATTGATTAATACAACCATTGGTGCATTGTGTAAGACATCTACTCCTTTGGAGAGAGCGGTAAAATCTGAACCAGGTAAACGCCCTTTAGTAGAGACAATTGTTTCTGGTTTGCCTGATTTATCTTTACCAAGGAATGCATCAGAGACTTGTATTGCTGAATCAAGAAGTCCTCCTGGGTTGTTACGTAAATCCAGAATTAAACCTTTTAAATTTCCACCAGATTGTTGTTTTAGCCTTTCGATAGCAAGCAACATATCTTTCCCAGTTAATGCTTGGAATTGGGTTAAACGAATATAACCATATCCGGGGGCAATTATTTTGCTTTGTACACTTTTAATGAGGATAATTTCTCGGATTAAATCAAAAGTAAGCGCTTTATTAACCCCTTTGCGTAATATAGTCAACTGAATAGTGCTTCCAGCTTTACCACGCATTAGGTTGACTGCATCTTTAAGTGAAAGACCCTGAACGGATTCTTTTCCCAATTTAATAATGTAGTCACCAGATTTGATTCCTGCTTTAAAGGCTGGCGTATCAACGAGAGGAGTAACTACTTTAACCACTCCATCTTCCATAGTAACTTCCAAACCTAAACCACCAAATTCACCACTGGTGGATGTTTGGAGGTCTTTAAACTCTTCTTCATCTAGGTAACTGGAGTGAGGATCAAGTCCACTGAGCATACCGCGAATGGCATTATCAAAGAGTTCTTTATCCTTGACAGGTTTGACATAATATTTTTTAATTTCACCAATAGCATTGGAAAAACGTTGAACATCTTCTAAAGGAACCGCTTTATTCGTAGAGCTTGAGGTTGTAGACGTATCTGTATTAGCCTCATCCTCTGCAAAGCTTGTGAGAGGCAACATAAGAGTAAACGCGTATACTATCGCAAGCGTGCATGGATATAGTTTTCTTATCAACATAGCGATCTCCTCAGATGCAAGGCCACAAAATAAGCCATCTTCTTTTATTATAATTATTGAAATGCAATTAAGGTGCCAGGGTTAACCTAAGACAACCAGTTAAGTGGTGGAATAGCTTTTCCCCTTAGTCTTATTTCAAAGTATAGACCGTTTTGTTTAATTCCGCCGCTATGACCAACACTCGCTATTTGTTCATTTTGACGTACATACTGGCCCTTGCTTTTGAATAGAGATTGGTTATGAGCATACAAGGTCATAAAGCCTTGTCCGTGATCAATGATAAGAAGTAAACCATAGCCTTTAAGCCAGTCACTGAACACTACTTTACCTGGGTAAACAGCAGTGACTACAGCGCCTTCTTCGGCAAAAAATGTCACTCCTTGGTTCATTTTTCGCAGAGAGTGGCTCTGGCTGTGGATTGGTAGCGGCAATTTTTTGCGCATCTGATTAAAAGGTGTGCTTGCAGGGGTAATACTTTGCTGGGTGGCTAATGATTTGAGTAAACGTGCCAAATTTTCTTTATTTCTTCGTACCTCCCGTAAAGTGTTTTGTTTATCTTGAATTTCATTATTTAATGATTTAATTAAAGCCGTATGATAACTTTTATTTTGTTGTAGCTCCTCCTGATGTTGAGTAAGTTCTGTTTTTAATTGTTTATTGGCTATAAGCTCTGTTCTGAGTTGTTCTTTACTCTCACTAAGACTCGCGCGTGTTTTATCAATTTTCTCGATAAGTTGTTGCCGTGATTTAACGATGTATTGATAATAAGTTAATGTTCGACTGACTCTATTGGGATCATCCTGATTCAGAAGCAATTTAAGTGGTTGGTATTCCCCCATTTGGTAACGGGCACGTACATGTTTGGCTAATAATTGCTGTTGAGTAATTAGCTGTTGATTTAATTGATTTACTTGTTCTTGTAGGTCGGCGATTTTATTTTCTTTATTTTTTATATCCTCTTGGATCGAGCGTAATTTATGAATCCCTGCACCAATTTGCTTTTCGGTTTCAGACAATTCCTTATTTAAAAGACCTTGTTTATCGTGCGCTGAGTTCAATGTCTTTTGAAGACTGTTTATTTGTGCATCTAATTGTTTTAATTTATTTTGTGTTTGAACTACAGTTGATGCGGATTTGGCATATCCCCCGAAGCAAAGCAATATACTAAAGAATAATCCAGTAAAATAAGTTGTTCTATGTTCCGAAAAAGAACTCGTGTGGCCTATTTCTTGAGAATAGTTCTTCATTGATATGATGTCCCTATCATTATGGGTGTCTGTTCTAATCTCATTCTCAAAACCCTGTTGCCAAAGAGATTGATTGCCTTTTAATTTTTGTGCGATTGGTTTTGGGTTGTGTAAGCAGTACTTTTTTACATCCGCGAGACATAAATTAAAAGAAATTTTGTTATTCCGTTTATTCATGAGTATTTTTTTCTAACAATTGATGACCTGTCATTTCTGCCGGGGGAGTAATACCTAGCAAGCCCAAAATAGTTGGGGCGATATCAATCAAGTTTCCTTCACTTTGAGTAAAATGCCAATTACCTCCCACGTATACTAATGGGACTGGATCACTCGTATGAGCTGTATGTGCTTGATGTGTTGTTTCGTCAAACATTTCCTCGGCATTGCCATGATCAGCCGTAATGAGTAATTTTCCTCCTTGCCTAGCTAGTGCCTGCCAAACTTTACTCATGCATTGATCAAGACATTCGATTGCACGAATTGTGGCATTAAAATCTCCGCTATGACCTACCATGTCCGCATTGGCGTAGTTGCAAATAATCACATCATAATCCTGGCTATTAATTGCCTCTACCAAACGATCTGTCAATTGAGGGGCGCTCATTTCAGGTTGCAAGTCATAGGTAGCGACTTGAGGAGAGGGAATTAAAATCCGTTCTTCATTAGTAAAAATATTCTCATTTCCACCGTTAAAGAAAAAAGTTACGTGAGCATATTTTTCCGTTTCTGCAATGCGTAATTGACTTAGGCCATGAGCCGAAAGCACTTCTCCTAAAGTATTATTTAAAGGAATAGGAGGAAAGACTTGGGTGGTTGGTAAATTTTTATCGTATTGAGTCATACTGACAAAATAGGATAATTGGGGTTGCACTGCTCGATTAAATTTTTTAAACGTTGGATCAATAAAAGCGGTGGTTAATTGTCGAGCTCTGTCGGCACGGAAATTAAAAAATAAGACGGTATCACCATCTTCAATTACTTTTTTCTCTCCAATAAGAGTAGGGGGGATGAACTCATCCGAAAGATTTTGTTGATAATAAGACTTTATTGCTGTTTCTGCATCCTCAAAATGATGTTCGCTGTTGCCTTGAGTTAATAAAGTATAGACGGGCTCTAACCTTTCCCAGCGGTTGTCTCTGTCCATCGCATAGTAGCGTCCACTAATCGAGCATATTCGAGCTACCGGATGTATTTTTAACTTTGTTTTGAGGCGCTCTAAACTTTGTAATGCACTTTGGGGGGGCGTATCTCGTCCATCTAAAAATAAATGTAAATAAACGGAAGTAAATTTTAGCTGGGCACATAAGTCGAGCAAGGCAAACAGATGGTGTTCATGGCTGTGGACTCCCCCTGGAGAAAATAATCCCATAAGATGCAATGATTTCCCGGTTTTTTGTAATGTTGGAATTACCTCGTGAAAAACAGGATTTTTGGCGAACTCTCCATGATTTATACTCTCATTGATTCGTGTGAAATCTTGTTGTATCACTCTGCCTGCGCCAATATGCATGTGTCCAACTTCGGAATTGCCCATTTGCGCATCAGGTAAACCTACTGCAAATCCGGATGCTTGCACAAGAATATGAGGGCAATTTTTCCACCATTCGTCCCATTGTGGTGTGTTGGCTTGGGCAATCGCATTATATTTATTATTTTCGTTATACCCCCAGCCATCTAAGATCATGAGCAACAAGGTTGCTTTTTTTTGCATGAAGTCCTCCAGGACGCAATCCAAATTTTATGGACGAATTATACCTTACTTAATAAATATTTCGTAATCCATTCTCTCGACTTCTGTCATGTTTCTTGAAGAAATAAAACACCTCCAGAGTGGATTTTTTTCACCAAGCTTAAAGTAAAACAGATAACCCTCGTAAAACATCGAGAAACATTTGACTGAAATGTCACGATTAGCTTCTTGTCTAGATTAAGGAATGCTTGATCGAAATAGGATGAACCAAGTCCTATACAATGTTAAGGCCATGGAAAATTTAGTACCTCTTTACTTCGATCGTTCCTCCTATCAGTAGTGACATTTTTGTATTAAAGAGGTTAGACTATGCACCATTTATTAGATTGGGAAGAGTAGTTTTGGAACAAAAAATTCCTCAGCATGTTGCCATTATTATGGATGGAAACGGTCGTTGGGCTGAAAGTCGAGGGTTACCGCGTATAGAAGGTCATAAAGCGGGTGTTGAATCAGTAAAGAAAATGATTCGTTGTTGTATGACTAAAGGTATTCCTTGTCTTAGTTTATTTGCTTTTAGTTCAGAAAATTGGTCTCGGCCTGTTGAAGAAGTTAATTTTTTAATGGAATTGTTTCTCGAGTCATTAAGAAAGGAACTTCCTGAATTGGATCAACACGGGATTCACTTACGATTTACTGGGGACCGAGATTTACTTTCACCAGTATTGCAAAAACAAATGCGGGAAGCAGAATTTTTGACCGCAAAAAATGAACAATTAATTCTTAATGTGGTTGTTAATTATGGTGGTAAGTGGGATTTGGTAAATGCCGCAAAAAAAATAACCAAAGCGGTTTTAAATGGTGAATTGAACGTTGATGATATAAATGAAACCTGTTTTGCTCAGTATTTAGACACAGTAGGATTACCTGATCCGGATTTATTTATTCGTACCAGCGGTGAGTTACGAATTAGTAATTTTTTCCTTTGGCAGCTTGCCTATACAGAGCTTTATTTTACTGAAATACATTGGCCAGATTTTGGTGAGCATGAATTTGAATTGGCCTTGGCTGCCTTTAATAAAAGAAAAAGAAGATTTGGGCAAATTTCCTAATAACTCTAGAGACTAATTACATTGATAGAAATGTAAACAGATCCTAACTTTAAGGACCAAGAGATGTTCTTACAACGTTTGATTACAACCCTCATTTTAGTACCTTTGGTTTTATCGCTTATTTTTTATGGTAATCAATGGCTTTTGTTGAGTATCGTTTTGGTAATTTTTCTTGCTGCAGCAAGAGAGTGTTTTCAACTGATCCCTTTAGAGAATTGGCAGTTGAAAGTTGGATTTATGGTATTGATGCTGGTGTGTTTATGGGCTTGTGGTTATTTTTTTTCCTATTGGTTATATGCTGGATTAATTATTTGGGCATTGAATATTCTTGCCATTCTTAGTTTTCCAGGATCACAGAAATACTGGGGATACCCTGGCATTGTCGCAGCTGTATGTTTAATACTCCTCCCTTTATTCGCTCAAAGTCTTATTCATTTATATTCTTTAGCGAATGGTAAAGCATTCCTGGTTTATTTGTTATTTTTAATCTGGGTTTCAGATACAGGCGCTTATCTTAGCGGAAAACTTATGGGGAAACATAAGTTAATTCCTCAAGTTAGCCCTGGAAAGTCTTGGGAGGGGGTTGTTGGTGGCGTTGTTATGTCGATGTTAATTGCCTGGGCTGGCTATAGTTATTTTCATCCAGTTGCCGGTGTTCATTGGTTCATTTTAGCCTTATGTACTATAATTATTGCGATCTTTGGTGATTTATTCATCAGTATATTAAAGCGTCGTTGTCATTTAAAGGACACAGGCGCTATTATACCTGGTCATGGGGGTATTTTAGACCGTTTGGACAGTTTAATTGCAGCTTTACCTTTATTTTATTTCGGACTAACTTTGTAACTACTTAATATGGGTTATTCAAACCATTCCGAGCTTATAAATCGATAAAACAGGACGTTTTTTTCGCGAATGTGCTAGTAAAAGCACTTTATTCTAGGGCCGGAGAATTCTGGGAGAATAATTCTCGAGTATTACTTCATTTGGGATAGCACTATGCTTTCAACATTGCTGTATTTTCTTTTGGCCTTAGTCTTATTAGTTACAGTACATGAGTATGGCCATTTTCAAGTGGCGCGTTGGTGCGGCGTTAAAGTACTACGTTTTTCTTTTGGTTTTGGCCCCATTTTGGCTCGTTGGTGTGATAAGAAAGGAACCGAATATGCCTGGTCCTTATTTCCTCTTGGTGGCTATGTCAAAATGTTAGATGAATCCGAGGGAGAAGTTCCGGAGAACGAGCGACATTTAGCATTTAATAATCAATCTATTTGGAAACGAGCTGCAATTGTTCTTGCAGGTCCGTTTTTTAATTTTCTTTTTGCGTTTGTCGCTTTATGGTGGGTATTGGTTATCGGAATGCAATCTTTGGCACCGATGATTGAATCAGTAAAACCTAATAGTATTGCGGGACAAGCAGGATTAAAAGCGAAGGAAGAAATCATCGCGCTGAATGATACAAAAATAAACAGCTGGCGTGATTTTCAATATGCGATCATGCCTCTTGTTGGTTCTCAGGAAACAATACAATTAACATTGAAGTCTTTGGTTGATGGGCATATTCATACAGTTTCTTTGCCTTTAACTAATTGGAAAATAGATAGTAAAAAACCAGATGCTCTGCAAAGCCTAGGTATTGAACCCTTTATTCCTTCAATCCCTCCAATAGTGGGAGAGGTTGTTCCTAATTCTCCGGCAGCAAAAGCAGGATTAGAAAATGGCGATAAGATATTGAGCGTCGATGGTAAACCGTTTAACGACTGGTTATTTTTAGTTGATTACGTTCAGACACGCCCAGACAAACAGTTAACTTTATCTGTAAATAGGAAAGGCCATATACATAAAGTAATTGTCCACACAGGAAGCCAAAAAAATAAAGATAAAATTGAAGGATTTTTAGGTGTACGATCCCAAAAAGTCCAATGGCCTGCACATTGGTTGCGTTTGGAACGACAAGATCCTTTAACAGCCGTAGGTACTGCATTAAAACAAACAGTACAATTGACCGGTACCACATTTACTTTGATGGGGAGGTTGGTTACTGGCAAGCTTGGATTAAATAATATAAGTGGTCCAGTAGGGATTGCTCAGGGGGCAGGGGATTCTGGACGAAGTGGATTAGCCTCCTACTTATTTTTCCTGGCTTTAGTGAGCATCAGCTTAGGAGCATTAAATTTATTGCCCATTCCCATGCTCGATGGGGGACATTTGTTTTATTATCTACTTGAAACGATCCGACGTAAGCCCTTATCCGATGGTTTAAAATCTGCAGGAGCCTATCTAGGATTATTGCTATTGGCAGCGCTTATGTTTATTGCTTTATCAAACGACTTATCAAGACTTGCAGGATAAGTGAGTGTGAATCAGATCCCAATAGCAAAGTATTGGCAAAGTCAGGGAACAAAAACTTGACAGTAGTTTCTACTTCCTATAAAAAGTGTTTCAATTTTCGGTGTACAGAGTTTGAGTAAAGTACACGTAGTACTGGGCGTAAAATAATAATGAAAAAAATCAGCAGTAAATTTATATTAGGTGTTTGTTGTTCCTCGCTCATAGCCTGGTCTTCACAAACAATAGCAGCCGATACTTTTGTTGTGCGAAGTATTAAAGTTACAGGTTTGCAACGTGTCACCACTGGAACAGTACTCAACTATATTCCCGTTCAAGTGGGAGAGGAAATAAGCCCTGAATCAACTGCTGAGATTATTCGAACTCTTTATGATACTGGTTTTTTCCAGTCTGTTTCCTTGGAGCGACAAGGCAATACTTTAATTGTCAATGTGGTGGAACGGGCAACCATAGGTTCAATTAGTGTTGTAGGAAATAAAGAAATTCCTAGCGACAAGATGAAAGAATTCCTTAAGGACTTAGGCTTAGCCAAAGGGCGAGTATTTCAAACATCCACTTTAGAGCGTTTGGAGAAAGAATTAAAGCAAGCCTATAACGCCAGAGGAAAATACAACGCGCGTATAGAAACTCGAGTTAGTCCTTTAACTGATAACAGAGTGGGTATTACCGTTACGATTTCTGAGGGGCGTGTCTCACGAATTAAACAAATCAAAATAATAGGCAATCACGATTTCTCTACAAACGAATTATTACCAGAGTTTGCTTTATCAAAATCCAGCATTTTCACTTATTTTACTAAAAAAGATCAGTATTCCAAGTCAGGTATGGATGCGTCTTTAGAGGCATTGCGCTCCTTCTATATGGATAGAGGTTATTTGAAGTTTAAAATTATATCCTCACAAGTATTGTTATCACCAGATAGAAAAGACGTTTACATCAACGTTCATATTGAAGAAGGACCCCAATATCATTTTTCAGGCTATAAAGTAGTAGGCAAACCGATATTGCCGCCAGAAAAAGTTAATTCGCTCATTCAAGTTAAACAAGGTGCTGTTTTCTCACGTAAAAAAGTGACGGATTCAATTTCTGCTATTGGCTTGGCTTTAGGAGATATCGGTTACGGATTCCCTGCCATTAATGCGGACCCGCAAATCGATGAAGAGAACAAAACAGTATTCATTAATTTTATTGTACAGCCAGGTCGGCATGTATACGTTCGCCGTATTAAATTCCATGGCAATACAAAAACAAGTGATTATGTATTGAGAAGTGTCATTCGCCAGGATGAAGGGGGATTATTATCGCTTCATAATATCAAAGAATCTGAAAGACAATTGCGCTTATTAGGGTATTTAAAAAATGTTGATGTAAAAACTACCCCGGTACCTGAAGCAAACAACCAGGTTGATTTAGATGTACAAGTAGAAGAAGCGCCTTCTGCTGAGGCAAGTGCTTCCATTGGCTATGGTACCAATGGTTATCAATTGAATGCTTCAGTAAACCAACACAACTTTATGGGTACAGGGCGCTCCATGGGAGCTGCATTTACGGCAAGTAAATGGGGACAAGATTACACGATTAATTACTATAATCCTTTTTATACTGATACAGGCATAGGCCGCGGCCTCAATCTTTATTATGCTCGCGTCGATCCCAGAAACCTTAATGTTAGTACATACAATTCCAACCGTTTCGGCGGTGACGTGAATTATAGTATCCCTCTTGGTGAAACAAGCAGATGGCAATTGGGTTATGGCTATCAGGATGTAGAAATCAAAAGCGTGGGTAATGTAGTACCTATCAAGAATTTTGTGCAAATGTATGGAACTCATTTTCAAGAAATTCGTTTATCTACAGGATGGAATCGAAACAGCTATGACCAATTTCCATACCCTACTAGAGGCATCAACCAACAACTTTCTGGCGTAATTGCATTGCCGGCTAGTTCGAACTCCTTGTCCTACTATAAAGGGTCTTATCAAGCGCGCTTGTATCAGCCTATAACACGAGGATGGATCTTCTCGTTGCAAGGGTTTGCAGGCTATGGAAATTCATTTAACAATAAGGGATTGCCATTTTTCGAGAATTATTATGCGGGGGGTACTGCCCAGCCTGGCCAAGTGCGCGGATATGACAGTTTCTCTTTAGGTCCATTAGACAATTACCGTAATTCTGTAGGAGGTAACTTATTACTTACTGGAACTGCAGGAATTATACTCCCATATCCTTTAAGCCGAGATAACGTACGTACAACAGTTTTTGTTGATGCGGGTAACGTCTTTGGGGTGAATACCTTACCTACCTTAACTGGAAAATATGAAGGTCCGTTACGATACTCAGCAGGTCTTTCGCTTGAATGGCGCTCTCCATTTGGACCCTTGGCATTTAGCTTGGCTAAGGCACTGAATCCTCAGCAATTCGATCAAACGCAAGTCTTCCAATTTGCTTTATCTTCAGGATTTTAAACGAAATTTTTTAGCCTCATGCTCACAAATGAGTGTGAGGTTAACTAGAATTTCTTGTTTATTACAAAATTATAGAAAATCATGCTGTATATATCGCAACCTATTTCGAATTATGCTAGCATCATGCTCTTTAATTTAGGAGATTAGTTATGAAGCGGTTAGGTCTGGTCATAATGGCCCTTGTTTTCAGCGTGTTTGGGGCAAACGTATTTGCTGATACAGCAAAAATTGGAGTAGTTGATCTACAAAAGATCATGCAAACCTCCAGTCAAATAAAAGAAATCCAAAAGAAACTGGAAAAAGAATTTAAACCCCGTCGCGATAAACTTGTAGCCGTTGAAGCAGGTATCAAAGCGGATATGGAAAAATTCAAGCGTGATAGTGCAGTCCTAAGCGCTACCCAAAAGAAAGAAATAGAAAAGAAAATTGTTAGTGCACAACAACAATTTGAGCGTGATGGTCAACAATATCAACAAGAATTAAGTACTGCAAATAATGAAGCAATGGAAGCATTGTATGCTAAAGTGCGTGCAGCTATTGCAAAAGTTGCTAAAGATGACAAATACGACCTTATTGTACAAAAAGATGCAGCTCCTTTCAGTGCAACAACTCTTGATGTAACTGATAAAGTTGTTAAAGCAATTAACTAATTCGGCGAATAACTTGCTGACTTTAGCAGAACTTGCGAATCTTTTAAATGGCGTGTGGCATGGAAATGCGGATCACGCCATTTTTTGTTTTACTTCTCTTAGTCGTGCTACGTCAAAAGATGTCGCTTATTATGATAACACCATAGTACGCAAGGCTCTAGATACTACATCAGCAGGGGCAGTCTTACTCAAAGCGGAACATCAGCATTTATACAAGGGTAACTGTATTGTCGTGGCTCATCCCTTACAAGCGATGATGCAAGCTTCCCAGCTTTTATCAGCACCCAACACTCCAATCTCTGGGATTGATCCTACTGCCATAATTCACCCATCGGTTCAATTAGGTCAAAAGGTATCGATAGGTCCTCACAGCGTGATAGGTGCGGACGCTCATATAGCGGATGGAGTTACGATTGGAGCTCACACTGTTATTGAATCTTTGGTCCGAATAGGGGAACGCAGTAGAATTGGACATCAAGTAATAATCCATTCAGGTTGTCAGTTGGGCGCCTCTGTGGTTCTAAATGCTGGCTGCGTCATTGGCGCGTCTCCATTCAATTATTTAAAGGCACAAGGGCACTGGCAACAAGGCCATAGCGTTGGTGCTGTTATTATTGAAAATAATGTGCACGTAGGAGCTAATACGGTAATTGACCGAGGTTCTTTAAGTGATACTTATTTAGCGGAGGGGGTTTGTATTGATAATCTAGTTCAGGTTGCACACGATGTGTTGGTAGGTAAAAATACCATAATTGCGGGTTGTGCTGCTATAGGTGCTTATGCGCGAATTGGTGCTGATTGTATCATTGGCGGTGCTAGTTGTATTGCAGCTCATGTCCATTTGGCAGATGACGTAGTGATTACAGGTATGTCAACTGTAAGTAAATCGCTTGCCAAATCTGGAATTTATTCTTCTGGAACTTTAGTACATGAGCACCGGCGTTGGCGTCGGAATGCAGCCCGATTTCGAAGATTGGACGATTATATAATAAAGCTTGGTGCTTTAGAGAAAAAATTAAGTAGTATTGAATGAGCATTTGTTTTTAACATTAGCAATTGATTTGAACCTTTTAAATTAGGATAATGGTTTTTTTTTTGACCTCACTTTTGGACCATGCTAAGCATACTTATTTAAGCGAGAAACTGCGTATGAGTGAACCTGTAGATATAAAACAGATTTTTAGTATATTACCCCACCGCTACCCAATGATTTTGGTAGACAGGGTGTTAGATTACACTCCATTTGATTGTTTGACGGCGATAAAAAATGTCACAATTAACGAGAATTTTTTTTCTGGCCATTTCCCAGAAAATCCAATTATGCCAGGAGTTTTAATGCTTGAAGCATTGGCCCAGGCGAGCGGACTTTTAGCGGGATTATCTCAAACACCCGAAGAAAATTATGGTATTTTGCATTTTTTTGCGGGTATAGATAATGCAAAATTTAAACATGTAGTTACTCCGGGAGATCAGCTACGCTTGGAAGTAAAAATATTAGCAAGAAAAAGAGAATTTTGGCGTGTGCATGGCGAAGCTTATGTGGGTGATAAACTGGCCTGTTCCGCGGATTTATTAAGTGCTGCAAAGGAAATTCAAAAGTGATAGATGAACGAGCGATAATTCACCCCACTGCAAAATTGGCAAAAGGGGTATCAGTAGGTCCTGGCAGTGTAATTGGGGCTGACGTGGAGATAGGTGAAAATACCTGGATTGGACCTTATGTAATTATTGAAGGACCAACCACGATTGGAAAAAATAATAAAATTTTCCAATTTGCTTCAGTCGGGGATGCTCCCCAAGACATTACTTATAAAGGCGAACCAACTCGGCTAGAAATTGGCGACGATAATATCATTCGTGAATATTGTATGATCAGTCGTGGCACCGTTAAAGGGGGAGGGGTTACTCGTATAGGTAATAAAAACTTTTTAATGGCTTATTCACATGTAGGACACGATTGCATCATTGGCAATCAAATTATTTTAGTAAGTTATGCTGCTTTATCAGGGCATGTAACCATCGGTGACTATGCAAATATTGGTGGTTATGCAGCGGTACATCAATTCTGCCATGTGGGCGCCTATGCATTTATTGCTAGAGCTTCTTATGTAAGTAAAGATGTATTACCTTATCTAATGATTTCTGGTGATACAACCTCAGCTTGTGGCATTAACACCGTGGGTTTGCGTCGGAGAGGATTTTCATCTGAAGCGATCGATGGCTTACGACGTGCTTATAAGATAATTTTCCGCAAGGGATTAACGGTACAACAAGCGGTTACTGAATTAGAATTGATGCAAAATGAATGTCCTGAAGTGGTTTTGATGATTGATGCTTTAAATCAATCCACACGTGGAATTGTTAGGTAACTAAGAAGGTTTAATAAGTTAGAGTGATATCCTATGCTAGACATTCAATTATTACGTGATGATCCTCAATTTGTCGCTTCGCAATTATTAAAGCGAGGTTTTAAATTTGATGTTTCATCTTTTACTGCTTTAGAAGAAAAACGTAAGGCGTTACAAGTTGCAACGCAGGCATTGCAAAATGAACGTAATTTACGTTCCAAAGGCATTGGTGAGGCAAAAGCTCGTGGTGAAAATATTGAGCCAATGCGCGAAGACATGAATCGTCTTGCTAAAGAGTTAGATGAAAAGAAAAAAGAATTAGATGACTTGCTAGAGCAAATTGAAGCCATTGCTTTAAGGATGCCAAATATACCCCATGAGTCTGTTCCCGTTGGTGAAGACGAGCGGCATAACCAGGAAGTGAGACGTTGGGGAGACATTCCAACTTTTGATTTTGAAGTTAAATCCCATGATGAATTGGGTGATAATCTAGGCCAAATGGACTTTTCCTTAGCTGCGAAACTGACCGGTAGTCGGTTTGTAGTTATGAAAAATCAAATAGCTCGATTGCACCGAGCTTTGATCCAATTTATGTTGGATATCCATACCCAACAACATGGTTATCAAGAAATTTATGTGCCTTACATTGTCAATGCGGATAGTTTGCTAGGAACTGGACAATTACCAAAATTCGAAGAAGATTTATTTAAATTAACTGGGGAGCATGGATACTATCTGATTCCTACAGCAGAAATTCCTGTCACCAATACAGTTCGTGATACTCTTTTAGAAGAGTCTGTTTTGCCTATTCGTTATGCATGCCATTCGCCTTGTTTTCGTAGTGAAGCGGGTTCTTATGGTAAAGATACCAAAGGAATGATCAGACAGCATCAGTTTGAAAAAGTAGAACTGGTTTGGATTACTAAACCTGAAGAATCTTACGCTGCGTTGGAGCAACTGGTTAGTCACGCAGAAGCAATTTTGCAACGTTTAGAACTTCCCTACCGTGTTATCACTCTTTGTACCGGGGATATGAGCCCCAGCTCAGCAAAGACGTATGACTTGGAGGTTTGGTTGCCCAGTCAAAATACTTATCGAGAAATCTCCTCGTGTTCAAATATGGAGTCGTTCCAGGCACGTCGTATGAAAGCGCGTTACAGACAAGAGCAAACCCGTGAAATTGAGCTGGTACATACGCTCAATGGCTCTGGGCTTGCAGTGGGTAGAACATTAGTTGCTTTGATGGAAAATTATCAGGATGAAAAAGGAACCATTCACATTCCCCCGGCTTTAAAACCCTATATGGGGGGAGTAGAGTGCATTGAATGTGCGGTTTAAAACCCCGTTTCTTTATTTTTGTAGGATTGTTGCGTTGCAACTTTGCTGAAACAATCCTACAAAAATAAACCTTTTAGTTACACCTCATATTATTTTCTTTTTGATCGTTTAAATTAAAGCTTAGTTCCGATAGCTTGGTTTTTCTATGCTTATACTGAGGCGATGAGGAAAAGAATGTGAGCCGTTGAGCCATAAAAGGACGATTTTTTATATTTATAGATTGTTTTGCGCATTTTGTAAAAAACGTTAAATTATTATGAACATATCCTGCTGAATGAAGAGATTTCTCAAAACACAATTCATCTTCATAGTACTCGAGCATCGATTCATTCACTTCGTCTTCAAGAGTTTTTACTTTTTTAATCTTGAGCTCAGGAGATAAGTGATGAGATCTATTTAGCTGATTCATCTCTGATAAATCATGAAGATTATTGTTCTTTTTTCCAAAGGGATAACTTGTGATCTTTGGTGCAAATAATGCCATTAATCGATTTTTTTTCTTTTGTTTTGCATTGCGATGAATTTTTTTAGCAAAAACCATTGAATGACGTTGTCTCGCGATAAAGGCTGGCGTTTTAAACACGTGGTCAATGAGATTAAATTGTCGTGTAACCGTCAGAAAAACTAATAAGTTAAATTTCAATAAGAATCTTAATTCATTATTTTTTTGCTCATTCAGATGTAGCACACCTCTTTTATTAAGAGCGATATTGATTTTTTTGAGCAATTCCAAATAGAAAGTAAGTAAAGGGTGGGCCCTTGCTTTTGATAGGTCTTGTGGTTTGAAAAAAAATCTATGTGAATTTGAACTAGTCCTTTTCAAACGTATATCCCGTGCTAATTGAATAGCATCCATATCACTCAATTCCTGTTCGTCCAAGTTTTAAAAGTATAGTAGTTTTTGTGAAAAGTGCATTTATTTTGATCTCACTGTATTTTTGATTATCTTTCAGCGGGTTAAGATAATTTTTGACTCTATGCGTATTTATTTTTATGATGTGTTTTTATTTTTAATTAAAGAAATTATGCTTACTGATATTTCAGAATTAATTCACACCGTTGAACATTATTTAAACCAGTGGTTTTCTTTTCCTAGAAATAAAGTATTTGCCCAGGTCACTACGGTCATGAAGCAACAACCATCTGTTAGAACTATGGATCTTTATCATTTTACTCCCAGGGGTTCCTTTATTTTTCTTACTAATACTCGTTCACCGAAATGGAATCATTTAAATCAGTGTTCTAATCTAAGCATTTGTTTGGTAAATCCTGAATTTGGTCAAATTATTGTGGAAGGTACAGCAAAATTAGATACAAGTCAGAGCAATCTTCCTGTAGTGAGTCTCTATTGGCAAAATTATTTGGAAGAATATTGGCAGAATTATTATTTAAGCAACTCCGAGACGTCTGATGGAATTCCTTTATCGTTTGGCGTCATGGAAATCATCCCAAATGTATGCCAGATTTTAAAAATTAATAAAAACGATTTCTTAAAAGGGTCACGAATAAACTATGAATTGCAAAATGGTTCCTGGTTCAAAAATCAACTTCCTCTTCTCTAACTTCTTTAACTTCTATAAAAGCGGAATTTCATTGTCAACCGTTGAGAAGTAAGCATAGTAATCCATGTGAAAAAATGATTGTTTCATTTTTAGTTTCGCTCTTCTTTATTGCATTCGTTTGTTTTCAGCATACTTTTGCAGCCTGCTCTCTACTAAACTGATCAGGGGGAAGTGTGGAACGTGCTCAGGACGCTTTAGGTGCGGGTATCGGATCTGACTTCCACTTGCGAGGTCGTTAGGAGTTTTGAAAATCTATTGAAGTGATCTCACATTTCGAGCTTTTTTTGCAAATTATATACCTTTGGAATTCCAACAAAGAAAAAGGTATTCAAAAAATAGATGTTCATGAGCTTTGGCACATCGCTTCATATGCAGTTTGAATTACTCAAAAAATTGTAAATTCTTTATTTTTCGGGAAAAATACTGCTCAAAAATTTTTATTTCTTATCCTGTTTGATTTACTGGATTAACAGCCAATTTAATTGTACCCTTCGTATTGACCTAAAAGCGAAGTGTCTTTATGTTGCTTTAATTTCGATCTTAATTTAGGAAAGAGTTATGGTTATCTACGAAGTAAATTTGGTCATTGATGCAGATATTTATCCTCAATTTCAATTATGGCTAAAAAAGCATGTTAAAGAAATGCTTCAGCTTCCTGGTTTTATTCAAGCAAGTATTTTAAAACCTGAACATGAAAGTACAACTCAGGAACAATTAACAGTTCAATATCAATTGGAAAATAGAGAGTCCCTAAATGTGTATTTTACTGAATTTGCACTGAAGATGCGTGAAGAGGGGCTTAAGTTATTCCAAGATAAATTTTCCGCTCAAAGAAGAGTTTTCGAGGTAGCTGCCAACATCTTAAAATAAAAAATTTGCATGGGAAGTATGTTTTCATATAGCCTTTTCAACTTGTGTAGAAAACATCGCACTTTGTCCTTTGGATTAATATATAGGATATAGAATGAGACAGATAATTAAATTTGGATTTATATTGGGTTTGGCGGCTAGTAGCAGTGCGTTCTGTTATGAACCGGTTCAGGGGCTATATTTGGGTTTACTGGGACAAGTGAGTCATGCCACAAATCTTGATCTTGATTTTTCATTGACCCAACTTCCTTCGTTAGGAACTGTAGGGGCTGTACAATTAGGTCCTGTCGGAGGCGGGTTGGGAGCTTCTCTTGGATATAAAATACAAAACTTCCGATTAGAAGGGGAGTTTCTTTTTAATATCAATAACTATGGTCAGTTAACTGCAGGCTCTTGTACACTTATAAGTCCCGCCGTTTTAGGCCCTGAAGGAACATGTCCTGCTGAGGTTGTCGACGTGGGCTTAGGTTTTAATGGTTATACAATAGGATTGTATGGATTCTTCAATGCGTTTTATGATTTTCTATCTTCTGACCCTAATGTAAATTTTGTACCCTATTTAGGGGTGGGTGTGGGCGGCGCTGATATTCTGAATCATGCCGTATTTCAAAGTAATGAACAATGCATCGCCTTGGGGACTTGTTCGCCAATCGTCAACGAAAGCTTCGATACCTCAAATTTTGGTTTCGCAGCACAGGGCATCATTGGATTTAATTATTATATT
Source organism: Legionella nigrisilvae (assembly GCF_977063395.2). Lineage (NCBI taxonomy): Bacteria > Pseudomonadati > Pseudomonadota > Gammaproteobacteria > Legionellales > Legionellaceae > Legionella > Legionella nigrisilvae. The sequence continues at coordinate 39,553 of NZ_CDRUGZ020000044.1, read as the reverse complement.
GATGATTTTACTACCATTGGTTTAGATTTTCGTTACGTTTCTACATTTAACTTTAGTAATAATAACAATAATTCTTCTTCTACTACGAATTCGAGTAACAATTCTTTTGGAATAAGCACCATCAATCTTACTGGAAATTTTGCCCTCGAGAAGGGAGATTAATAGCGGTATGCCATAATTATTTTTCTAATTATGGCATAAAAGCCAATTAGTCGAGCACTGTACTCCCGTAACAATTAGCATACCTTAACTTGTATCGAAACAAAAACCGAATCCAGATTTAGATTATCAAGATAATTTCATTTCTTATTTGCTAAATTATATTTTAAAAAAATCAGCAAGTAACGAAGCGACTAATTCATTTTATGTCTAGAATTAGAAATACAGAATAAATCTTTAATGCATCACGGTAACGATTAAAAAATCAATCACATAATGTTTATAGGAGTTTTTCAATGCTTTATGCTTTGATTAACAATTGTTTTCCAACGTTCTTACTGGTTTTTTTCTTGTTAAGTCACACCGTTTCTCATTATAGATATAAGATCTCTAAGAATAAACAAGACGTAGAAACTGCAATGGACGTTGTGGGAAGCATTAGTAGCTTTTACAGTATCTTTTTAGGATTTATTGTTTATATTCTATGGTCTAATCATCAAAAATCTGCTGAATTTGTTACTGCTGAAGCAACTCAATTATATATTATTGGTGAAAGTTCACGGGCTTTTCCTCCTGAGGTTCATCAAGGCATTGTAAATAACTTAACTCAGTATATCTCCTCGATTTTAAATGATGAATTAGAGGCTATGTCTCGCGGACAAGAAGGTAAAAAAACACAAGAAGCAAGTGATAGGTTGGATGATGAACCTTTGAAATTTAAACCTTCAGATATCGTCTCCACCTATTACAATAATGCAGTTTCATCATTCAACCAGGCAATAGAAAATCGAAATTTTCGTTTGAATATGCTTTATTCACAAATTCCTACTGCCTGGTACCTAATTATATTTATCGGTGCTTTTTTTATAATTGGGATCTATTCACTTGAAACCACTTCAAAGGGACACTTATTTCTTATTATTTTATGTATTTTTCTCGCTATTTACATGACTGCTATTACGGTTTTAAGTTTTCCCTTTTCGGGGTTCTTTAAAGTTTCAGATGTACCTCTTAAAAAAGTTTTTACCGAACTAAACACTATGTCTATACAATTAAATAACAAGCCTAAGTTAGAAATTTCAAAATAGGATAATTTAATTCTATAGTTTATTAATGGATGTAATTTATTGATGCAATAGGAAAAATCATGACATTAAAATATGATGTGATCGTATTAGGTGGTGGCAAGGGTGGTAAAACCCTAGCTGTCGATTTAGCAAAGGCAGGTCGAAAGGTTGCCATGGTCGAGGACAATCAAATTGGTGGTACGTGCATCAATGTGGCATGTATCCCCACAAAAGCACTGGTTCAATCCGCCAAGATTGCCCATTTTTGTCGTTCTGCATCGGCTTATGGTTTAGAGGCTGCTCTGGCACCTATTGACTTTAAAGAGATACGGGCTCGCAAAGATGCAATTGTGCATGCTATGCGCGAGGCTAATTTGAAACAATTTTTAAATTCTGGAATGGATCTTCTATTGGGGCGGGGTCATTTTGTTGGCCCGAAGAAAATTGAAGTGAGTCTCTCTTCACCTCGGGATAATCAAAAAGTAGTGGAAATTACTGCCGATCAAATTTTTATTAATACGGGTGCCTTACCCTTTGTTCCGCCTATACCGGGACTTGATAAAATCAAATATCATACCAATGACAGCTTAATGAATGTTGATGCTGTTCCTAAACATTTGCTTATCGTCGGTGGGGGTTATATTGGTTTAGAGTTTGCCCAGTTATTTCGTCGTTTAGGTGCAGATGTCACGGTGATAGAAGCGGATAGTAAGTTTTTGGGACGAGAAGACCGGGATATTGCTGAACAGGTTCTAGATACATTAGCTAAAGAAGGAATTCGTTGTTCACTAAATACCAAAATCGATAGTATCCAAGAAGAGAAAGGTGACATCGTGATCCATACCAATCAGAATGGGGTCACTGAACAAATTCGGGGAAGTGATGTGTTAATTGCTGTGGGTCGCCTCCCGAATACAGCAGGATTAAATTTAGATAAAACGGGTGTTGAGCTAGATGAACGGGGTTTTATTAAAGTAAATGAGTACCTTGAAACAAATATTAAAGGGATCTGGGCTTTAGGTGATGTAAAGGGGGGAGCCCAGTTTACCCATTTATCATTAGATGATTATCGTTTAGTCAAGCATAATCTCCAAAATCCACAAAATAAGCATTCCATTCAGGGACGGCTCATTCCTTATACGGTATTTCTGGATCCGGAATTAGCTCGTATTGGAATGACAGAAGCACAAGCCATTGCCCAGGGCTACTCTCTAAAAATAGCAAAAATTCCTGCTGCAGTTATTCCTAGAGCCAAAACACAAGGGGAAACTACAGGTATTTTAAAGGCTGTTATTGATGCAAAAACCGATCAGATTTTGGGTGTTTCTATTTTTTGTGCTGAAGCGGGCGAAATTCTCGGAGTGATCCAATTGGCTATGGAGTTAGGCATCACTTATCAAAAACTTCGTGATGTCATGTTTGCCCATCCTACATTAGTTGAAGGCATTAATCTCTGGTTTAGCGCTGTAGAAAATGTCAAATCTTAAGTGATTACATTGGGTTTTAAATAACCCAATGTGTACTTATTTCTTACTTGTCCTCGAGGAATTTTATCCTCTATTTAAAGAGATTATCTGTATTTATTTCATAAAAATAGAGACAATTTTTACCAAAATGGTCTATTGATGTGTAAAAAAAGTTAAAAAGTGTTGATTTCAATTTCATCTTATGTAAACCTTGCGCACTATGAGTAGGAAATTAATTTACACAATAATCTGTATTAGTTGCCTTATATTCGGTTTGGTCGGACTGTCGCTTTATAAGAAAGCTAAGGTTCACGAGAAGCCATATATTCCCAATAAGCAAGTTATTAATACTGAACCGGTAAGGAACTCTACGGCAAAAAATAGTAGCCCACATCAGAGTGCTGGAAAAGTAGCAACTATGACACCTAAGGGTGCTCATAAAGCAGTTGCTAATGCAAGAGAAAGCTCTCGGCCTAAGCACACCCCAAGAGAGGTTATTATGAAAAGCCATAATATTGCCCTAACAAAGGTGTCGTTTGAGGAATTACCAGGCTGGGATACTGCAGATGTTAAGAAATCTTTAATCGCTTTTCAGAAATCATGTGAGACGTTCTTGAAACAGTCCCCATCTCATACGATCCGGACCCAACATATTAAATTGAAAGCTCGAGATTGGCATCCGGCATGTAAAGCAGCCTTGGCATTGGATTCAATATCAGACGATTCAGCAAAAGAATTTTTTGAGAAGTGGTTTCGTCCAATTGAGTTTGCACAAAAAAAACCCGTCCATGGGTTATTTACCGGCTACTACATGCCCAAAATCAAAGGGAATTTAACGAAAAGCACCAAGTACAATACGCCTATTTATGGGTTACCCAAGGGTAGATATTCAACTTCCTACACTCGCCAGCAAATTGATAATGGAGCGCTTAAGAAAAAGGCACGGGTAATTGCATGGATCCATAGTCCCGCTGAACGGCTTTTCTTAGAGATTGAAGGCTCGGGTGTTATTCAATTACCTAATGGTGAAAATATATACTTAGGTTATGCAGGTGAGAATGGTGCACCTTACACTTCAATCGCGAAAGTGATGATTAATAAAGGGATCATGAGCCGGCATAATGCTTCTAAAGCCGCGATTATCCGCTATTTAGAGAATCATCCTGAAAAAGCCAAATCAATTATTCAGAAAAATAAGTCCTTTGTCTTTTTCGAAGATTTAAAGGAACCCATGGCTCTTGGCGCTCAAGGGATGGCTCTTACACCGGGATATTCTTTGGCTGTAGACAAAAAATGGATTCCGCTGGGTGCTCCGCTTTGGTTGGACACGAAACGACCAGGTAAAAATCAAACCCATGAAAAGCAATTTCAACGCCTTATGATCGCGCAAGATACAGGGGGTGCGATTCGGGGATTTATGCGAGGCGATATTTATTGGGGTTCAGGTAAGTTTGCCACGTTTTTAGGTGAACATATGAAAAACGAGGGTCATTATTGGCTGCTGCTTCCCAAACATATTTTAAATCGGTTGGCTAAAAAAGCACTCTAGTCCCCTTAGAGGGATGAGCGAAAGGGATATTCTCTTGGTGAGTGCCATTATGAAAATGGACTATGAATTTGAAGAAAACCGTTGGGCATTTTATAGTGGGATGTTCTTTTGGACTCTGTTTGTGGTTTTTTTTTAATTCACTGCTCAACATAGAATTGATGCAAAACATCATTTTGTATTATTTTTGCCTATTTTGTTATGGATTAATTGTTGGATTGATTTGTAACCGTATGTTTATTTCTTCTTATCTTGGTATTGTACTCGGTCAATTCATATATTTATTTTTCCTGGTAAAAATTGGTTCATTTATCATGATAGAAGTAGTTTATATATTCATTTTTTCAATCCTGGTATTTTTCGGTAATGCAATTGGAGTATTAATTTCCACTAAATGAAAACGGTCCCCTAGTTTTTACCGTACATGCTACACCATTTCTCCTGTTCTTATAGGGGGAGATTGTGTTTTTCATTGGAATTTGGTGGTGCAGAGCTAAGAACATGCACCATTAATAGGCTAATAAAAGCAGCCAGGGAAAGATATAAAAAGATTTTAGCTAAAAGGATAAGGGTAGGATTACTTCCTTTAAATCTATAAATAGCCATCAGAATTGCTACAGCCAAAAAAACAAAAGCGCCAATTAACATAATATTCCTTTTATCAAACGTTTCCTTTTGAGCGGTCTTGAACAGATCGTTTTGCTTTGTTTCTTTAAAAAAATGGTCTTTAATAATATTACCTAATCTATCAAAGGTTTTCCTCTTTTTAAGTTCATATGTTCTATTCAACTGAAATTTTTAGCTGCGTAAACTCAGGAGTTAGACGACCCTTGGGTTTGTTAAATATCTTCTATAAACGTTGTTTGTTTTGCTTTGAATCGCTGTTGTCCATGATTCACAAGGACATACATGATTTCTATATCGGGCTATGCATTATAAGAAATAATTCGGCATAACCTATAATATTGATACCTACTCTGAGCCTAGAGGAGGCTGCAAAGTTTTACTTAAAACACACTTCATGCTAATTCCAAAAATTTAATCAGTATGAGTTTTATCTTCTGAACTTGATCGAAATTCCTAGTATTATCAAGGCTTATGATTTTGCAAATACTTATTCACTCGTTGTTAATTCCTAAATAAACATGTCCTAATTGCGTACCAAAAGATTATTTGTTCTACACTTTAAGTATGATTATTAACCATCAAGGTGGTGGTATATGCACAGTAGAACTCCGCTGTTTGCTTCTAACGTAAAACGTGGTCCATCAAATAGAGCTTTATGGACTCGAGCTCAATCGTATCCAACAACATTCAGCTCACAGTGGACAATTGAGATTTGTTGTTTTCCAACGAGTACTTTTGGTGGCAAAAAGTTGCATGAGTTTAATCTCTTCAACCTTTTTTCTATGCCTCGAACCTATAATTTAGCATTTAGAGGGATGTCAAAATTAGAGGCTGATTGTGAACATAATCAAAAAATGCATGGGCTGGTAGGAAGAAATCCTGGATCATTTAGGCTCAAAGAAAAAGAAAATGAGATGCTTGAGCATCAACGTGGCAATATCAAGGGAGTTTCTACTTCACTGACCTTATCCTCAGCGAAAAGTTTTGCTAATTATTTGGCTAAAGATCATGAAATAATGGTAATGAATTTAGAAAACATTCCCGAACAAGAACGATACCATCAAATATATATTCAAGGTGCAATGGGAATGAGTTCTACGGGTAATGAAACCGATTATAGTCATGAAAATGAGTGCACTTTAAGTGCGGCCCATATATCTTCTTGTCTCGCGAGAGTGGATCGCAAAAATTTGCTTGCCTGGAAGATTGAATATAATCCACTATACGTGGATCAAAAATTATTATCCTCAGAACTGAAAAGAGAATATGAACAAGTTTTACATAAATTTTATGATCTGATTCAAACTAAAACACCTGATCCAGATGAAGTTAAAAAGTATGGGAAACAAGAGTTGGATTTCTATCTAAGTATGGCTAAGGAGCTTGATTATACTGAGGAGCACACATCGGCACTAATTTCTTACCTCTCAGGAGGAAAGAGTTTAGATTTCTTTGAGGAAATGCAAACAGAAAAAAGACCCGATGTATTAAAGTAAATACAGGCTTTCGAATCGAAAAAAAGACTTTTGTGACCTACGATTTGGCATCTATTTTATATCAAGGGTATTCCTTTAGTCATTCCCGCACAGGCGGGAATGACACAGTAAATTAATACTATCTCAGTGATTTTGACTCAACCCTTTATGACTTGATTAAAGTTGATTAAGTTAATGCTTAATTGATCTGAGTTATTTCTTGGGTTACGACTTCAAATCTTTTTAGGTGATCTTATAGCAACTTTGTTGCATTTTATTGAAATCAGCATTTATTTTATTTGCTATTGATTTAGGTAAAACACAATTCGAATTAGATTTTGCGCTCATGCTATATCTTCTTTTACATTCATTAACTTCATAAGCATAAAGTGCATTGTTATGGGGATAATAGGCATTGTAGTCTGCCCAGTTTTTAGCCTCATTTAAACAATTTTTGTATCTTTTCATACTATCATTATTTTGAGTAATACAAGCCTCCGTCAATGATTTTTTATGCAAGTTAGAGACAATTTTTTGACACGTTGAAAGGATTAACTTTCGTTCTTTTTCTTTAAGTGCCTGAGCTTCTTGAGCCTGCCGGGTTTTCTCGTCTATTGCCTTTCTCTCATTATTTATTTGAATATTGTTCCATATAAGATAAACAACAACTATCTGTACTGCGAGTACAAAAGCTGCGGCATAGATCATATGAATGAGATAATTAGGTTTCGCTTTAGTTGTTTCTGTGGTCATTTGTAGCCTCTAAATATAAGTCCATTATTCTTTTGTGTGGGTTGGTGTTAATAATTTATCGCTTGTGAGTATATATTACACAAGAACAGCCATCAAATACTCAATAAATATCTATTACCTTTTTAACCAGTTTCGTTATTGTTGGATTGAAATTGATTTTTAGTAAAATTCATGTTCTCTTTTAAGAAACAACCTCTGTTTAGCAGGGGAGTGGATAGGTTATTACTTTAAAAAAATAGGGTTGCAATGGAAAATTTTGTAAAAACACCGAACAGTACAACGATGGATTCATGGAAATCATCGGAAGAAGACGTCCATACACAAGCCAATAAATGTATTTTGGAAGCACAAGAGCTTGTATTTCAAAAACTGCCCAAAATCATCGAACAAATTATAGACCAGAAGGTGTGGGAAGAAAAAAACTATAAAAATTTTGGAGAGTATGCACTGAAACACTCATCTAGCGGTTTAAGTATTACTAATAATCAAAGATTATGGCTTTTAAAGTGTGCAATGGACATTCATGGCAAGCATGCCCTTGAATGGGGTGATGTTCTAAATGAAGTGGATGGCTCAGTCAGGACTTATGCTAAAAAAAATAAAATTCCAATTAAAGAGTTGGATAAAAATCTATTTGCACTAGATAGTAAAACTACAAATCCTGAAGTTGAGCAAACAATCACCTATTTACCCTCAAGATCTAAATCAGATGATGGCCAGCTTCTTAAATTAAGGAACTACGATAAAGAGACATACAATAAGGTAGTACACGGTAAAGTAGCGTTAAAAGATGTATTGCTTTCACCAACCCCAAGGAAACAGCTACCACCTATTGAATCAGTTAAAAATAAATTTAAAAGTTTGTCTGAAGCTGATCGAGAGGCCTTTTTAGCTTGGGTTGAAGAGCAAAAAAGGGAGATGGAGAATACACCTGAGGGGAATCCATTCTGATCCATCCATTTTTATGCATTGCTACTATACTAGGAGAACTGATTGACCACTCCCGCGATTTATAATGTTATCCTGCGGTCTAATGTCATCCCCGCGTAGGTGGGGATCTTTCCCTCAAATAATTACGCATCTGTTTGGAGATGGATTTCTCCCTGTACCGGAATGACATTGTGCTTCAAATAACGTGACGATACTTCAGGTGGGCATCGACTAAGCTTATTGCGACATCAAATGATGTATAAGTCATCATTTTAAATAGTCGAGTCTAGAAATTCTTCAAGGGCTGCTTGCGTCCTGTTTCCCATGATGTTCTTTTTCATGTTATTTTTAAAAGTGATAGGAACGCCCTTGATTGCTATACCACAAACCTTTGCAAATTTATCATTTACCATTTGATAGAAAATCCAATCTTTGTACTTTTCCTTATCAGAAACTTGTTCATACACGGGCAAAAAAGCCTTGCAGTGTGAGCACCATGAGGCATGGACCAATAATACTGTTTTAGGCATCCCTAAAGCAGGGCAATCTCTGTTGGTAAATTTTTTTAGAGTGGCAAAAGACAGGCTAGGAATCAGCGTAATCAGCGCTATAATGAAACATTTTGTTACATTTGGCATTACTTCATACCTTGGATTGATTTTGAGGAAAGATCATAAGTTATATGATATTTCAAATCAATTCCCAGGAAATCGCTTTTCTCCCTATGTTTTCGTATGAACTATAAAGAACCTCTTTGATGATACTATTTTCATAATGGTTGTGATTTAAATTGATTGTTAGTGGAGCAATACTGAGAAAAAATGCCTTATTTGGACTTCAATACTCAAGAATTAGTAGCTAAATGGCAAGATCGGATTCTCTATCTCCATAAAGCTATATTGTAAGTTTTAGATGCTAAGCGACTTGATTGGACTATCAAGTTATTCGGATTGGCTTATTGATGATAGATGAATTTCACGCAAAATGTTAAAAACGGGTCTATTAATTGAATAAACCAGCTGCCCTCATTTGAAGTTGAAACTTCGGAACCTTTGTAGGCGGGAATAATTTCTAAAGGCCTGTCTTCCTTTCCGCAAATCGTTCCTATTAGCACAGGAAAATCGTTAGGAATCGCATTTGCTCTTCGATAATAACCTTGTAGAAATATTTCTTCACCCTCTTGTCGCCTATATTCCATATGCCGATAGCGCTTATTCCCTGGATTTGAATTTAAGTTAAATGGACTAATGGAATCTCCAAATCGAATATAGGGAGGCCATTGGGCATTATTATGAAAAGTTCCCACGGATTGGGGATGTACAATGCATTTTCCTGTTTTATCATCCAGTAAAAAATCTACTATATTACTTTCTATATGTACAATTCGATCTGAATCATGTTTGTCTATCACTAAATATAAATAACCGCAACAAGGTTGTTTCGATAATGGGGATAAAATATAGGCAAATGTTTTAATTACACCCCGTAAAGTAACATAGTCTTCTTTTGCTTCACATATTTTGATAGTGTTCTCTACAAGACTAAAATAAAATAGTTTATTAATCAGATAAATAACTATAAAAACGATTATCCCAACGGATAGAAAAATTGCTGTTAACATACAAAATGCTTATATTTGAGCAAATGTGTTAAATATTATCACAGAATTATATGAAATCAATGCCATTATATGAAAGTTGAACAACCTAATACCCATTTAACAAAAACCTAAAGTTTCGTCCTTGAATCTTCGTGTGACATTTCTGAAACAGATTTTTATGGCTTTATTTCTTACTTTAATCCTATATCTTATTTCTATCCAGATACTAATAAAAATACGAATAAAGTAAGTTACAGTTTTTTCAAAAATGAAGCGGCTAAATTAATTGAGACTATGCAAGAGACTTTAGAGAAAATGGAGCAGAAGGTTCTAATGTAAATAGCTCCACTCTAGCTGAGTGAAAATTTATGCAACTGTTTTGCAAATAATTTCAAAGTGTAAGTTCAATATTTAGGTACTTTAATATAGGTTGGAATAGGTCAAAGTTAACTACCGCAGAGCGAGGTTAATTTGCTGACCTAGTATAGAATTTTTGTAGGTTTTCGGTAATTTTCAGAATTACCGAAATAACATAGTAAATGGTGATAAACCTCGATAGGTATTTTTTTGGAAGCAAGTTTACTGTATAAAAAGTTTTAATTTCCATTTTTTTTGGAGCTTAATTAAATAATATCTTTTGGCAGTATCATTTGAGGTTTGTAGGACGTTCATTCCTTTTGCTATATCATAAGCCCGTTGAGTAGTAGGGCATTCCTTAATTGTTATAAACCCATTTCTTTAAATCAGGAAAATCGTTTAAATTCTCTTGCTGTTTTCATTCCACGGATAACAAGCTATCAGCAATTGAATATTCAATTTGCACCCTATATGCACCTTGTGATGACAATTCGGTTTTTGAAAACCTCAAGAACCCTTGCTGTTATTGGTCGGAGTGACAAGAATCGAACTTGCGACCCCTGCCTCCCGAAGGCAGTGCTCTACCAGGCTGAGCTACACTCCGTGCTCAATTAATAGCTTCTTTGCAAAGCAAAATGTGCCAAATTGATAAGCGCTTCTTTGTAATTTGAATCGGGTAATATCACTAATGAAGATAATGCTTTGTCGATTTCTTGAGCGGCTATGTTTTTGGTATATTCAATTGCTTTGGTTTCTTCCAAAGCTTTAAGAATTTCGGGTAAGAAATCTAGGCTTCCTTGTTTTAGACTGCTCATGATTTGCTGTTTTTGCATTTCAGTGCCATGTTGTAAAGCATGAATTAAAGGTAATGTGGCTTTCCCATCCGCTAAGTCGTCTCCTATGTTTTTACCTATAGTTTTGGCATCAGAACAATAATCCAGAGCATCATCTATAAGCTGGAAGGCATTTCCTAGATGGAGGCCATAAGCATAGAGGCTGTCTTGAAGGTCTTTAGAGGCGTTGCTAATCATCGGCCCTATACAGGCCGCAGCTGCAAATAAAAGAGCCGTCTTCGCACGAATTACATCGAAATATTCATCAAAGGTTAAGGCAGGATTATGGCGGTTAGATAGTTGTTTTACTTCCCCACAGCTGATCTCGAGTGCGGTTTTAGCAAAGAGTTTGAGTACTTCTGAATTTCCGGAATCAACAATAAGTTCGATTGATTGGGTAAAGAGATAATCACCAACTAAAATACTTGCTTTGCTACCCCAGATGTCGTTTGCAGTTTGACGTCCTCTTCTTAATGTAGATTCGTCAATGACGTCATCATGAAGTAACGTGGCTGTGTGGAAAAATTCAACCATCGCAGCCAGAGTAATATGCTCTTTACCTTGGTAACCACATGCATTACTTGCTAAAAGAACCAACAATGGCCGTAATCTTTTGCCGCCACTTTGTATTATATGGTGGGACATATCATCAATTAAGCCAATTTGCGATTCAATTTTATTAATAATTAAAGTATTAACTGCATTAAAATCGTCACTAATTAGCGCGCGTATACTATCAATCGCCATTGTTTGTCCTCTACGATTCAATCAACAAATGCTAAGGTTTGAGCATACGAATTGTCAAGCAAAACTGGGTTTAACTTGAACTTATACATTAAATCGGAAATGCATCACGTCTCCATCACACACGATATAATCCTTGCCTTCTAGACGTAACTTTCCGGCTTCTTTAGCTCCTTGTTCCCCTTTACAGGCGATGAATGCATCGTATGCTATGACCTCTGCGCGAATGAATCCTTTTTCAAAATCGGAGTGAATAACACCTGCAGCTTGAGGTGCTGTAGCTCCTTTAGGAATGGTCCAGGCTCTTACTTCTTTTACACCCGCGGTGAAATAAGTTTGTAATCCTAACAATTCATAACCTGCACGAATTACTCGATGTAGTCCAGGTTCGCTTAATCCTAAATCTTCCATAAACTCTTGGCGATCCGCTTCATCCAATTCGACTAATTCCGCTTCTGTTGCTGCACATAGAGCAACAATACTGGCTTTTTCCTGCAGCGCTAAGTTACGAACCTTATCCAGTAGTGGATTGTTTTCATAACCATTGTCATCCACATTGGCAATATAGAGCACAGGTTTGGCGGTGAGTAGAAATAGACGGCGTACTAGAGGTTCCTCTTCAGCACTTAATTCAAGAGTACGAACAGGAAACCCTTCATCAAGATGTGCCTTGATTTTTTCCAAGGTTTTCATTTCAAAAATTGCTTCTTTATTACCGCTACGACTATTTTTTCCTGCTTTTAAAATGGCTTTTTCAAGAGTTTCCATATCTGCTAAAGCCAGTTCTGTATTAATTACTTCGATATCACTTAATGGATTAACATGACCCTCTACATGGACTACATCCGTATTTTCAAAACAACGCACTACATGAGCAATGGCATCGGTTTCGCGAATATTGGCTAGAAACTGATTCCCTAAGCCTTCACCTTTGGATGCTCCTTTTACGATACCCGCGATATCAACAAATTGCATGGTTGCTGGAAGCACTTGTTGCGGTTTTACTATCTCACTCAAAGCATCAAGCCGGGGATCGGGAACAGTAACTATCCCAACATTGGGTTCAATAGTGCAGAAAGGGTAGTTTGCTGCTTCAATACCTGCTTTGGTAAGTGCATTGAACAGAGTTGATTTACCAACATTGGGCAAGCCCACTATGCCGCATTTAAATCCCATGAGTAATACCTCTAAATGTTAAAACTAACGTTAATTTCGGATAAAAAGAAAAAAAGCTGGTTTTCTTTTTATGTCCTTAAACGAACTTTACCCCATAAAATTTGCTGCATTTTAAATGGGATCGATCCTAAATAATTTAGTTCGATAAAAAAGAATACCTTCTTTTTTATTTCGAACGCATTTTAAACTAAATTAAACTGTTACTCTGCGACCTATTCAAAATCTACATGGATTTTTAAATTGCGGAGAAACAATATCTAAACGTTCAATTGATTCATGGCTCTAGCTAAATCACCACATAAGACTAAAGGCATTACCGCTATACCTCTATCAATTGCATCATAAATTAATTGTCTGTCTTGTGCCGAGGGTTTACTGAGCACAAATTGATGAACTAAATCTCTATGACCAGGATGGCCAATTCCAATTCGTAAGCGATGAAATTCTGGGCTGCCTAGTTGAGCTATTATATCTCTTAAACCATTATGACCGCCATGACCGCCACCCGTTTTAAGTTTAATTCGTCCTGGAGGTAAATCCAATTCATCATGAATCACCAGTATTTCTTCGGGTTGAATTTTATAAAATTGACTAAGAATCCGGGTAGGTTGACCGCTATGATTCATAAAAGAAAGGGGCAAGATCAATTTACCTGAATGCTGATTTAATTCTAAATCAGCCAATTCGGCTTGCATTTTTTTTTCCAATTTGAAAAAAACACCATGTCGCTGAGCTAAGGCAGAGACCAACCATCCACCGGCATTATGACGTGTATGTTCATAGGCTGATCCGGGATTGCGCAAACCAATGATAAGTTTTATAGCCATGATATAGCTCTTTGATAGAGGTCGTAATTCTGGAGCTTATGTAGCCTGGGTAAAGCGGAATGATACCTGGGGTTCTGCTGTCCGCATCACCCAGGCTACGGGTTACATTTTCAAACTTGAAGATTACTCTTCATTTTTCTCAGCGTTAACAGTAGGTACAGCAGAGGCTGAAACTTCGGCCGCTTCGTTTGCTTCTTCTTCTGTTACGTTTCCTCTTGGCATATGAATGCTAACAACAGGTGCGTCATGACTTCCATCAGTAACATCAACAGTTAGTTGTACGCCTTTTGGTAATTTTAAATGAGACAAATGAATAATATCGTCCATTTTAACTTCTGACATATCTACTGAAATAAACTCAGGAAGATCTTTTGCTTGGCAACGAATTTCCACTTGAGTCATTGTGTGGTTAATGATACCGCCAGCTTTAATACCTGGAGCTTTCTCTTCATTGATGAAGTGAATAGGTACTAATTTAACGAGTATGTCAGTTTTAGAAACGCGTTGTAAATCCATATGCATTACAACAGGTTTGTAAGGATGACGTTGCAACGCTTTTAAAATAACATGTTCAACTTTGCCATCCACTGTAATATCAAAAACACTTGAATAAATACTTTCAGTTTCCAGTGCTTTAACTACTTTGTTATGTTGAAAATGAATAGACATTGGCTTTTTATCGCCACCGTAAATTACAGCGGGTACTTTATTTTCAAGACGACGTAGGCGGCGGCTCGCACCTTTCCCCATATCCGTTCTTGCTTGTGCTTCTAAAAGGATATTTGACATTATATACTCCAAAAATTTTATATAAGTTCTTGATAACTATTCAGCACATTTCACTCAACCTGTTTTTTGCAAGAGTAGAGGTGTCGAATCGTTTCAGTTCCTTTAAAATTTAATCCGCGACCAGATTAAACACCGAATAATGAATTAAAATATTCGGAAAGGGTGGCGAAGTATACAATATTTTAAAATGAACTTGAAGTCATAGTCATAATTTCATAGAATATGCGACTTTATTGAATTTGTGATAGCCAATCAGGCGAATTGGAGAAATATTATGTATGCGGTAATCAAAACTGGCGGTAAGCAATACACCGTGAAGGAAGGTGATGTATTAAAAATTGAATTACTGCCTGAAGATGTTGGCAATGAAATACAATTTGAAGAAGTATTAATGTTGGCTGATGGTGATAAAATCGTTTGTGGTACCCCATTAGTTGCCAAGGCAATAGTGAAAGCTGAAGTGCTCGATCATGGTCGTCACAAAAAAGTTAAAATTATTAAGTTCCGTCGTCGTAAGCACCACATGAAACAAATGGGGCACAGACAATATTATTCGCAAGTTAAAATTACTGCGATAAGCAAGTAAGAGAGGATAGCAATGGCTCATAAGAAAGCAGGTGGTAGTACTCGTAACGGCCGCGACTCGAATCCCAAGTATCTTGGTGTAAAGCGTTATGGCGGTCAATTTGTTAATGCGGGTGAAATAATCGTAAGACAACGTGGTACACGTTTTCATCCAGGGCCTGGCGTAGGTTGTGGTCGTGATCATACCTTGTTTGCCTTAGTTGAAGGTTTAGTACAATTTGTTGTCAAGGGTGATAAAAACCGTAAGTATGTGACTATAGTTGCAGAAGCAAAAGAAGAAGCTGCTAACTAATTCATACTGGAAACCGATTGCCGCTCAAAGCGGCTTGGTGTTTTTGACATATTCTGAATACGATGTACTTTATTCAGGCTATATGTTATACCCAAACACAATGTCGTTATTTAACCCCGGCAACGGGGTTTTTTTTTATTTTGAGGTTGGTCATGAAATTCGTTGATGAAGCAGTGATAAAAGTAGAAGCAGGCCATGGTGGAAATGGTTGTCTAAGCTTCCGACGCGAAAAATTCATACCACGTGGGGGTCCTGATGGGGGTGATGGGGGTGATGGAGGCAGCGTTTACTTTGAAGCCAGTACGGATTTAAATACCTTGGTTGATTTTCGTTATATGCGTCATTATAAAGCCCGCAATGGTCAGCACGGTATGGGTGGAAATTGTACTGGGAAAAAAGGCGATGATTTAACGATAAAGGTTCCTGTTGGCACTATGGTTTATGATGTAGATACTGGAGAATTACTTGCTGATATCAGAGAACCAGGCGTACCCGTATTGATCGCTCAAGGTGGATTTCATGGTCTAGGAAATACCCGCTATAAAAGTAGTGTGAATCGCTCTCCAAGACAAACTACTCAAGGAAGTCCAGGTGAATCACGGCATTTACGTATGGAATTGCGTGTTTTGGCTGATGTAGGCTTATTAGGGTTGCCTAACGCTGGCAAATCTACTTTAATCCGGGCAGTGTCAAGTTCCAAAGCAAAAGTAGCGGATTATCCTTTTACAACCTTGCATCCAGGTTTGGGTGTTGTAAGTGTTTCTGCGCACAAAAGCTTTGTGATGGCAGATATTCCTGGCCTCATTGAAGGAGCCTCTACAGGAGCTGGACTCGGGCATAGATTTTTAAAACATCTTTCACGTACCTGTGTGTTACTCCATGTAATTGATGTCGCTCCCTTAGATGGCAGTGATCCGGTTGCATCCGCTAAAGCTATTATTCATGAGTTAGCAGAATACAATCCTGAGCTTTTACAAAAACCTCGATGGCTGGTGTTGAACAAAATGGATATGTTACCTGATGTGGCGAGTCGAGAAGAAAGAATACAGACAATCGTAAAGGGTCTGGACTGGAAGGATAAGGTGTTTGCCATCTCTGCAATTAGTGGTGAGGGAACACAACAATTATGCTATTCATTGATGCAGTTGATTGATGAGATGAAAGAGTCTGCAGCATAGCCATTCTGCAGCATGTTCTACTACGGAAACATTACGATAGGGTATGTTATGGGTTTCACGACCTTTTTGATAGTGGTTACTATAATCAATGATTAATTGTGTTGTCCCATTTGTCGGTTGTTGCTGCCAATATTCTGTTAAACCACGTATATGGAAATACAGCATATTTTGATGTAAACCACTAAAATGTAGTAAGTGATGGATGTTAGGTTTGGTCAGTAATAATTGCAGTAATCCACCTGTTGCTTCGTCGATTATTGTTATTGGTTCATTAATACTCGCAATTAATTCACGTAAGTGATCAGAAGCTTTTTTTTCTACAGAACTGATAATATGTGGCTCGAGGATGGGATTGACAATGGCTTTGATTTTATCCATCAAATTTGGGGCACAACGAACCTTAAATTCAATATAAGGTGATTCCAAGCGATAGCCTGTATGACAATCAACTCCTTGGAGCGCTTCTTCTAATATTTGGGCTATTTCACTTTCTGCTAAACCAAAAATTCGCCACTTGAGTATTTGCTTTTGGCTATGGGTGGTTTGCTGCAGGAGAGGTAGGGCATAATTATTAAACATGGGCAAACATTCGCGGGGAGGGCCAGGTAATAAAAAAAAGATTTTATTATCCCACTGATAATAGCATCCTAAGGCGCTACCCACTGGATTAGGTAAAAGTTGAGCTCGCTCAGGAAAAAGACATTGTTGTAAATTTCCTGCATTGAGGATTAAATTTGCATCCCGTAGTCGTTTTTTAATGTGTTCAAGAGCTTCTGAATGTTGTACCAATGCCTCGCCTGTAAATTGGGATAAGGCAAAACGAGTGAGATCGTCGGTCGTTGGGCCGAGTCCCCCAATGGTAATGATAATGTCATGCTTTTTGGTCAAGAACTTTAGGCAGTTGACTATATCACCTTTCTTGTCGCTGCAAGAGAGATGTAAGCCTAAAGATAAACCTTCTGAGCTTAGGGCATGGGCGATATCGCGCCCATTGGTATTTAAAGTATCACCATGAACAATTTCATCACCGGTTGCTAAAATGGCTACTGTCATAGTTGATTTTCCTAGGATCATATTCGTATGATTTTATAGCATAATTTGAAAAATCTGTAATAGTTATTGACATTTATTCTGAAATTGCCTAATAACTAGAAAAGGTGTTTTTTTTTAAGATAAATACTATTCTTGCGATTGATGTGTATGATTATTTGTATGTAAAGGAGAAATTATGGAATTTTCAAGCCGTTATGTAGCGCATGTTCCAGACGCTCAAGGGTTTGTTAATTATTCTGCAGAAGAACATAAGATCTGGAATATTTTATTTGAAAGACAAATAAAATTAATACCCGGAAGGGCTTGTGATGAATTCATAGCTGGATTAAAAACTTTAGCTTTAACATCTGAAAAAATTCCACAAATTCCTGATCTAAATCAAAGACTTAAAGCTGAAACAGGTTGGCAAGTGTCTGCAGTTGCGGCGTTAATTTCTGCTCGAGAATTTTTTGAACTGTTGGCAACCAAACATTTTCCGGTAGCTACTTTTATTCGAAGTGAGGAAGAGTTGGATTATGTTAAAGAGCCGGATATTTTTCATGAAGTGTTTGGCCATTGTCCTATGTTGACTGATACGGTGTATGCAGAGTTTGTTTATGACTATGCTCAAAAAGTACTAACGTTTCCTGAATCAGATTGGCCCTTACTCCAACGGTTGTTTTGGTTTACCGTGGAGTTTGGTTTAGTGAGAAGCGCAAATGGACTCCGAGCCTATGGTGGCGGAATATTGTCTTCCATTAGTGAAACAGTATATAGCGTAGAAAGCGATATTCCATTAAGAGTGATTTTTGAGCCAGTTGCAGCATTCCGAATGCCATACCGCATCGATATGTTGCAACCAGTATATTTTGTAATCAAAGATTATCAGGTTTTGTACGATTTTGTTTTATCAGACATAGGTAAACTCTTAGCTCGAACTCGAGAACTAGGGGAGTTTCCACCTTTTTTCAAAGTGGATCCAGATAACCCTAATATCCATATTAGGGCATGTTAATCTATGTATTGTAATGAACAGCTAGTCTTGTTAACATCGACCAACCTAGTTTGTTCATTGGCTTTAAGGTCAAGGAGCATTATTTGATTAAAGTACTAATTGTTGATGACCATGCACTGGTTCGAATGGGTATTCGACGATTACTCGAAGATATGTCGGATGTAGAGGTAGTTGCTGATGCAGAAAGCGGTGAAGAAGCTTTAGCACTGGTAAAAAAACATTCTCCTGACGTGGTCCTTTTAGATATGAAAATGCCTGGAATCGATGGCTGGGAAGTAACACGTCGCCTAAAAAAATCAAATCCACATGTTAAGGTTATAGCTGTAACCGCGATGTGTTCTGATTTGTTACCGACTCGCGTTTTGCAATTAGGAGCTATGGGGTATCTGACTAAAGAATCAGGTGCTGAAGAAATGGCTGCAGCGATACGTAAAGTGGCCAAAGGCGAAAAGTACCTCAGCGCTGAAATTGCTCAAAGAGTCGCGATTAATAGCTTGGAAGAAGTACAAGGTTCACCCTTTGATGTATTGTCTGAACGTGAAATGCAAGTGATGTTGATGATTACTAGTGGCATGAATGTGCAAGAAATTAGTGATAGGCTTTTTCTTAGCACCAAGACAATTAATGGCTACCGCTATCGAACATTTGAAAAATTAGGCATTAAAAATGATGTAGAGTTGACTTATTTAGCTCTAAAACATGGAATTATAGAAAATCCAATCGACTTGACGTCAGAAGATTAAAAGGGTTCTAGTACCTGGGCGCAGTGTCTGACTTCTCTCCAAAACTCTCTGAGTTGGTAACAGGTGCAGCATTGTCCCCAGAAAACACTTTTTAAGCCAAAATGATTGCTATTATTATTAAATGAATATTTCTACAGAATTAGCTTTGTTTCTCACTAAAATACCTAATGAACCCGGAGTCTATCGTATGCTTGATGGAACGGGTAATCTTCTTTATGTAGGTAAAGCTTCCAATCTGAAAAAACGAGTTACAAGCTATTTTAATAAACAAAATACAGGTATTAAAACCCGATCTTTAGTGAATCAAATTGCGTCCATAGAAATTTCTGTTACCCGTAGCGAAACAGAGGCTTTATTATTAGAAAGTAATCTGATTAAAACATTAAAACCCAAATACAATGTTTTATTACGTGATGATAAGTCTTATCCCTATATTCATCTGTCCAATCATCCTTATTTTCCGCGGATAGAGAGCTATCGCTCTAAAAAAAAACCTCTTTCCGGTGATTTTTTTGGACCTTATCCAAGTAGCGCCGGGGTAAAAGAAACCATAGTAACGATTCAAAAAGTCTTTAAACTCAGAAATTGTCGAGACAGTTATTTTAATGCACGCTCGAGACCTTGCTTGCAGTACCAAATTAAACGATGTACCGCACCTTGTGTCAATTATATTACTCCTGAGGATTACAAGCGCTCAGTGCAGGATGCTATGCGATTTTTACAGGGTAAATCTCAATTAATTCTTGATGAGCTTGCCAAGCGAATGGATAAAGCTGTAAACGAATTGAATTTTGAAGAAGCAGCGCTTCTGCGCGACCAAATTAAAAGTTTGCGATTGGTGCAGGAACAACAGGGGGTTTTACAATTACGTGGGGATGCAGATGCTATTGCCATTGAGGTTAGTCCTGGATTTGCATGCGTCCAATGCGTGACTATTCGTGAAGGCCAAGTAATAGCCAGTCATTGTTATTTTCCATCGGTTCCTCAGAAAGGTTTAGAAGATGAACTGGATATGAACGATTTGTGGCAACAAACTTTTGAGGCATTTATAGGATTCTATTATTTGGATGCTCCAGAGAAAATTCCTGCTTTAATCATTACCCATCAAAATTTAGATGATCATCAGTCCTTAGAGGAGGCCTTATCTCAACAGCGTGGGAAATCGTGTAAAATTCAAGTGAATCCTCGCGGTGTTAAGTCTCGCTGGATGGATTTTGCACGCAATAATTTACGTGTTTCAGTTGCAGAATATGTTACAAAACATTCAACAATGAAATCTCGTTTCCAAGAATTAGAGCGGCTTTTGCGACTGAATAAGCCAATAACACGAATGGAATGCTTTGATATTAGTCACACTCAAGGTGAGGCAACCGTTGCATCCTGTGTGGTGTTTGATCATGAAGGTCCTACTCCCAATGAGTATCGCCGTTTTAACATCGAAGGCATTACTCCAGGGGATGATTATGCTGCAATGGAGCAGGCAATTACTCGTCGCTTTAAGCGTTTAGTGGAAGCTCAATCTTTACCTGATGTTTTAATTATTGACGGAGGCAAAGGGCAAGTAGCGGTGGCCCAGAAAGTGCTTATGTCATTAAACGTTGCAACGGTAACCTTGTTAGGAGTAGCGAAAGGACCTGCACGCAAAGCGGGATGGGAAAAATTAATTTTAGTACACGAAGCACACGAATTGACGCTACCAGATGACTCCAAAGCCCTGCATTTGTTACAACATATTCGTAATGAAGCGCATCGTTTCGCCATTACTGCTCATCGGAAAAAAAGACAAAAAAAGAGATTAGAATCTACTCTTGAGGATATAGAAGGAGTGGGTGCAAAACGAAGACAAGCATTACTGCATCGTTTTGGAGGGATACGCGAGCTTGCTAAGGCTCCTCTGGAAGAAATTGCCAAAGTATCAGGAATTAGTGAACATTTAGCAAAACGTATTTTTCAATTTTTTCATGGCGAAAACATATTGCCATAAAGTGGTTAGATTCTGGGTACAATGTTGCAAGACCGGGCTTTATTGCTGTTCGAGTCCTCAAGTTTCCCTTTCCAAATCCTAAGTTATCGATGAATAAAGCGGAATATTATTCATAACCCTAGCAAAAACTCTAATATTCGTACTAAACTTATTTTAGATATGCTCGAATAATAATTAGAATAAATTGATATTTAAGCACAAATCTTGCATGTAAAAATAAAAAGTAAGGTGAGAGGGGGGCATATGTATAAATTACTTTCAGCTGCAGTGATGATGCTCGTGGTTGCCATAGCGGATGCGGGTAGCTTTTATGGCACGGGATTATGTGGATACCCACAATACGATTGTATTAAGGTGGAATCGGGTCAAAGCTGGGAAACCTTATTCCCAGATCCAAATCAACGCGATATTGTTCAAAGGGTCAATCGTACTTATAACCCTTTATGGGCTGGCAAGATTATCGCTGTTCCAAAAAATTTAGCTTATCTCACTGTTTTTGATGTAGCACCATTCCCATTAAAAATTCAGAATGAACACCAAAAGCAAATTATTGTTGATCAGGATAAATTAGCCTTTGGTGCTTATGACGCTGAAGGTAATCTGGTGAAATGGGGCCCAATTTCATCAGGAAGAGACCGATGCCCTGATGCCAATCGTTCTTGCCGCACTTTAACTGGGATTTATCGGGTTTTCAGTAAAGAAAATGAAAAATGCGTCTCCGATGTTTTCCCTATAGGGAAAGGTGGCGCAAAGATGCCTTTCTGTATGTTTTTCCATAAAGGTTTCGCATTACATGGCTCCGATGATATTCCAGGAGTAAGAGCGAGTCATGGATGTGTGCGAATGTTCACCCAAGATGCTAAATGGTTAAATCAAAGCTTTGTAGAATTATCAAGTGAACGAAATAATTTTATGGGTACAACAATTATTGTACGCCCAATAAATGACAGTGAGTGAGAAATATAATGAATACAATAAATAAAATCACTTCAATTTCATTGATGCTTTTTTTAGGACTCATGTCTGCACAACTTGAAGCAGCTGCCAAACCCAAAAAAAATGATCCTCAAGAGGCGCAAGCCAAAGCGGAAAAAGAGGAGGCGCGATTTCCCATAGGATGTAGACCAGTAGGATATAAAGAAAGTTTAAAAGTATTATCTCTTTATCCGGGGAAAGAAGGGGCTTTACAATCTTTGTATTTTTTCTTTAACAAATCACCACAAACGGTCAGTTTATACCAAATGCGTGATGAAAATAGCCAGTACACAACACGATATAATCATTCAATAGGTGGTCGGCAATGGGCGGCATTAGCTACAGGAGAACCCTTAGTCAAATTTATTTGTACTGCAGGAGATGGTAAAACTTCCTATGGCAA
Source organism: Legionella nigrisilvae (assembly GCF_977063395.2). Lineage (NCBI taxonomy): Bacteria > Pseudomonadati > Pseudomonadota > Gammaproteobacteria > Legionellales > Legionellaceae > Legionella > Legionella nigrisilvae. The sequence goes on along the minus strand of NZ_CDRUGZ020000044.1, from coordinate 16,997 downwards.
AATTATTGATTGCGCGGATACAATCAAAGTTTGTGAATACGTTAATGTTAAATTTGGTTTGAATAATAAAGGTAATTTTTGGATAGTCGATGGCACAACGAGAAATGGGGCCGTTAATGAAGTCGTGCATTATGGCATAATACCTGGGGTATAAATCTGAAAATATAATGATAAAAATCAGGTTAAATTGCCATGCAAAGAGGGAGAATTTTCATGAAATCGCTAGTACCTTGGGTATGTTTATTCGTTGCATCAGCTAGCCAAAATACTTTTGCTGATGATTTCAGTGCTTATCGATTAGGGAATTATAATAATGCGATAGAGCCTTTAATGAGTCAATCAGGGAAAAATGCAGTAGCTGATTACTACTTAGGACGGATTTATCTCTATGGATATGGGCAGTTAAAAAATAGTTTGTTAGCAATACGTTATTTTACCCAATCCGCACAAAAGGGATATCTCCCCGCAATCCAACTGATGGCGAAATATACCTTATTGCATGAAAAGGATCCCCAGCAAGCTTTTACTTGGTTTAAAAAAGCAGCCGATGCAGGGGATGTAGATGCCCAAATGTTTACGGCAGCCGCTTACATGTATGGAGTTGGAGTTAAGAAAAATGTCGATACAGCAACTCGATATTATATTAATGCGGCAAAAAGTGGTAATTCCCTGGCACAATTTACCTTAGCAAAGAATTTTATTGATAGTCGTAATTCCTCAAATCGTAAATTAGGTCTTATTTGGTTAAATAAGGCAGCTGCTAATGGCAATCCTCAAGCCATAACTCGATTGGGCGAGCTTTATCTTGAAGGACAGCTAGTCGATAAAGATGAGAAGAAAGGCGAAGAACTATTAAATCAAGCTGCAGCTCAAGGTTTTGCACCTGCAATGGTCGCTTTAGGGAAATTAGCTTTAGATCAAAATCAAAAAGAACAAGCGTTACAGTGGTTTAATAAAGCCGGTAATCAATCAAGTGATGAAGCATACTTGGACTTGGCCCATCTTTATTTACAGCAAAAAAGTCCAATTTATGATCCGAAAACTGCATTTATGTGGACTTTGAAAGCAGCTCAAGATGGGTTGCCACAAGCGAAACGTGAATTAGGCGAAATGTATCAAAAAGGAATAGGCGTTGAGGCGGATCAAAATTTGGCAAAACAATGGTTGGCTCAGGCGAATCAAGATGAAAGTTCAAAAAATCAGGAGGCCGCTTTAGCGCAAGCCGCCTTGTGGTTAAGCAACGGTACAACCGATAAATTGGAACAAACTGATTTTCAAATGAAAGGAATACTCAGTGCTTGGAACAATCCTGCAGTTTTAGGCGATTTTGCTTATAATCAAGCACCTCAACTGAAAAAAATATTGCGTCAGTCTATTTTTCAGCCCCAATTTGAATTAGTTCAACCTAATGATGTTCCAATCACCAGTTATTACGATGCACTCTTGAGTAAAATCCCAACCTTCCAGGCAAATCAATGGACCTATCCTATTTATCCTTTAGACCCACAACTTTCTGCATTAGAACGGGCGAATTCACCCATATTTGCCCAGTTGAATTTACCCGTGCCTTATATAGATGCTAATTATTATGATTATGATGATCACTCACAGGCAAACCTCATGGATTTGTGGACTCAGGGTTGGCAAGCTCAACTTAACTATATGTGTATGTTTAATCATTTATATTTCAGAGCTATATTAGGTGATGCTCAATCGCAGTTTCAAATAGGACAAATGTTCCAATATGGCATAGGTGTAGCACAAAGTGATTCTTCCGCCATTATTTTTTATCAAAACGCGGCACAACAGCAACATTTAGGCGCTGAATACAACTTGGGACTTTTATATTTGCAACACGCAAAGGATAAAAATGATTATCAGCTCGCATTAAATGATTTAACGGATGCAGCATTTAAAGGAAATAAAAAGTCTCAGTATGTTTTGGCAAGAATCCTATCTCAGGGGATAACGGGTTCTGATGGTACCGTATACATCCAACCTAATCCAGAACAAGCAACCTCTATGTTATATCTAGCTGCGGCCAATAATTATGGCCCTGCAGAATATGAACTCGCTGATAGTTTGGCGCGTCAAAAGGATAACGGTTTAAGTGTCAACGTTAGGGCGCACAAAATAGCAATGATTCGACAATTATATCAAGGAGCAGCAGATAGAGGTATTTCTCAAGCATTGTTGCCCCTTGCATTTTATAATGCTATGGATAAGGATAAAGCAAGACAAGCCGAAGCTTTTCTGATTGCGAAGGATCAGGCAGCCTCTGGTGATGAAAACGCCGCATTATTGCTAGGATTACTTTATGATCGAGGCGTCGGGGTAAAAGCGGATCCTGGACAAGCGATCGCCTGGTATCAGCAAGCGGGGCAAAACTCAGTGAGCGATTTTATCTTAGGGACATACACTGCAGAAGGGAAGGGTATTGCGCAAGACAAGACCAAGGGAATGGAACTATTACAAAAATCCGTTGATGACAAATTTTCTTATGCAGATTTTAATATGGCTGTTTTGCAAAAAGAAAATGGACAAGATTTCTTACCTAATCTAATACGATCTTATAAGTTAGGAAATAGTCATGCTGGAATCGTTTTGGCAGATTTCTATTTGGCTGAAAATTCTGATCCAGAGAAAATGGAAGAAGCAAAACAAATTTATACCGGTTTAGCTGAAAAAGGAGACCAGTATGCCCAATTGAAATTGGCTTTTATGCTCGAAAAAGGTTTGGGCTCTGAACCTAATCTAGCAGAGGCACAACGCTGGTATACTGCATCTGCAGAACAAGGAAATTCTCTTGCTCAGTATCAGTTAGGGCAGTTTTATCAGCTGGGTGAAAATGGTGAGCCAGATTATAATTTGGCGAAGCAGTGGTATGAGAAAGCTGCTTCAGTCTTACCTGAAGCTTCCGTTGCGTTAGGTTTTATTGATGAAACAGTCAATGATAATTATTCCCAGGCTATAAAGTCTTATCAGCAAGCGGCTGCAAAAGGAGATGCTTTAGGGATATATGATTTGGCGTTAATGTACTTATACGGTAAAGGAACGCCAGTCAACTATCAAAAAGCTAGGGATTTGTTTGTTGAAGCCTCAACTCATCAAGTTCATGAAGCAATGAATCAATTAGGGGCAATTTATTTCAATGGCCTCGGGCAGTCTCGTGATACACAACAAGCTTTAGCCTGGTATAAAAAAGCAGCGGCTTTAGGAAATGACAATGCTCTTTACCAGTTGGGCTTGTTATCAGAAACAGGAGTTATTACCAAGCTTGATTTTAATGATGCGATTAACTATTACCAACAATCTGCAGATAAAGGGAATGAGAAGGCAATGTTGGCTTTAGCAAGGATGTATCATTACGGGGTGGGTGTTGAGAAAAACCCCAAAATGGCTGCAAGTTTTTATGAAAAACTGGCTGCACGTCAAAACGCTTATGCGCAATATCAATTGGGTACTTATTATTTGGAAGGTACTGCTGGTGAGCGTTCTCTGGCTAAGGGCAAGGAATTATTACAACAAGCCAGTGATAATGGCAGCGTACAGGCACGTAAAGTTTTACAAAGAATGGAAGCCCAAAATCAGGCTCGTGTAAGCTTTATTGAACCTGTGGTAATGAATAAAGCTCCTTTAATTATGGAGCAAAATGCAGATTTTATGTATCTGCAAGCATTAAATGAATGGAATCAGGGGGATGAGATTTTATCCCGAATGATTTTACAACGTTTAGTGACTCAATATCCTAATTTTGTACCGGCAAAACGAGCTTTTGAGCGGTTGAACCAGGCAAAATTAGTCAGTATTTATGGTTAATCTATTCTTAAATTCCCGGGCCGTTACCATGACCCGGGAAGTTTTATTTATCGTCTATGAACACACTGTCTCGTTATTCTCAATAGAAAAGCCCCTTTAATTTACTCTACTTTCCTTGGGATAAAATCTTGCAAATTTTATAAATTTTACTCAAAATAGCTTTTGATTTATCTAGTTTTTAATAGAAAGTCTAACAATTGACAGGAGTGTCACCATGAAATATACGATAACTTTTTGCGTATTTGATCATACTGTAGGCGGGAATCCTTTTTGGCATGGCTCTTTTTTTCTATCGATGCTGGATGAAAACAAACAATTGCTCGAGGTTGTTGAGGCTTGGGGCTTTTATGGAGTTACCAGTACTGGAGATAAAAGTAGTTGGTTCGAGCAATTCAAAAACAAATACCATTTAGATGTTGATTTTCAAGGAAATCATGGGATGTTAATCAACGAGGAAGTACGTTTCATGGATCTTGGGCATGGATTACACGGATATACTTTTGAGCTGGATCAGGATAATTTTGAACTGTTACAAAAAAGATGTGCAAAGGCTGTAGCAGAGCAGGAGGCGGCTATTAAAGAAGTAATAGGGGATGGCCAAAATTTTAAAACAGATCCTTCAAAAAAAGGAAGAGTTTATCAAGAAGAGGCCTATTCGAGACAAATTTTTGAAATCGAACAGATAAAAGCAAGAATTGAAGGACGTCCTTCTAGGCTCAAGCCTTTTGATTTCCGTTTATCCTTTGATTTAGCAGGACCCAGTCTGAAAAATTCCAATACCTGCAAAACGAGGGCAGTTTCGCTTTTGGAAGGAATATTATCTGAGGAACAACTTGCTCCATTTAAAAACTCCTCTTTGCCACGATTGATCCCCGGTTTAGAACCTATTCTTTTGCATAGCGAAGGCCCCTTACACACTCATAAAAAAGCATCAGGTAAAGAAGTTTTTTATCGAGATAAGAAACAAGATAAAGAAGTTAAATTATATTGGAGTGTACCCCCACAATGTTTTGATAAATTATCAGAGGATACTGAAAATCTATTTAAAATAGATGAAACATATCGTGATGAAGTGAAAAACATTGTCAGTCGGTTGCAGCGTTTGGAGTGGTTAATAAGAAATGCATCTTTACCTGAAAAGTACAAAGAATATCAAGAGAGTTTAATCCAGCGTATTATTTCCTGTTATAAGGCATTTGCTACTGTTCAGCTCAAGAATGAAACTAAAGCAACAGGTTGGCAAGGCTCAATTCTTAGTTTCTTTTCTCTACCGAGAAGTTGTGAAGAAAAAAAATTACAAGATAAAATTAAGAGGGCGAAATTGCTTTTTAATTCTCTTTATATGGCAGTAGTAGATGATTGGTCGATCTATGATGAATATCCTTCTGAGACGTCTACAATAGAAGACGCAGAAGATTATAATGTGCTGGAAGCCTTAGCTGCTTATTTATCGACCGAAGATAAAATCAGTTTATGCAAGATAATTGGAAGATCTTATTTGCAGAATGAAGAACCCCCTGAAATGGTGACATTATCTGTTATTAATTAGCATGATCCGACCCTGGGTGAGGCGCATGCTATAACCCGGGTAATTCAGTGTTGTAAATATGTCTGCTATAAAATCATAGAATAAGATAAAAAGAGACGCTATTAGGATTGCACTATTATTGAAGGAGGAAAAGAAATCGAACCGGAATTACCAGTTCGATAGATTCGGATTATTGATTAAGCAGCCATTGCCTTAACACGAGCTACTAGACGACTTTTAATACGAGCAGCTTTATTTTTATGAATTAAACCTTTACAAGCCGCTTTATCAATAATAGGTTGCGCTTTGGTGAATGCTGCATTCGCGGCTTCTTTATCACCTGATTCAACAGCTTTAATTACATTTTTGATGTAAGTGCGGAACATAGAACGTGCACTGGCGTTGTGTTGACGTAGTTTTACGTTTTGGCGAGCACGTTTGATCGCTGATTTAATATTTGCCACTTAAAAATCTCCACTCATTCAGATGGTACAAAAAGATGATGATCATGCACAATGAGTTAGAATTTGTCAATAGACTTCTTTGTTTCTAAAGTATAAATTGATTCACTCTATGACGGTATGTGTCAATTATGCTCAAATTAATGCGGCGATAGCAAGTTCCAATTATCCCTGGAAAGTCAGTTTAATGACCGAAACTTACCATTTAGAATTATGACAGTTGATTTATTTAGGATATTATAAGGTATTTGCCCAGTATAAAAAATTATGTCCGCAACAGAAACAGAGATTATGGTCCCTAAAAGGCAGAGCTTATTACGTTCAACAACATTGGTTTCAGTAATGACCTTTATTTCACGTATTGTAGGTTTTGTACGTGATATGGTGCTCGCCAATTTTTTTGGTGCTCAAGCTGGGATGGATGCTTTTTTTGTCGCATTCCGCATTCCTAACTTTATGCGTCGTCTTTTTGCAGAAGGAGCATTTGCTCAAGCGTTTGTTCCTGTCCTTGCTGAGTATCAAAAAACTCGATCTCCCACCGATGTGCGGATTTTTATAGCGCGTATTTCAGGATATTTGGGCACAATTCTTAGTGTTGTCACTTTAATCGGGATATTTGCTGCACCCGTGATTATTTTTTTATTTGCTCCTGGTTTTAGTCATGACAGTGACCGTGCAGTATTGGCTACGGAAATGTTGCGTATAACTTTTCCCTTCTTAATGCTCGTTTCGCTAACAGCAATGGCTGGTGCGGTATTAAATACTTATGGCTATTTTGCAATCCCTGCATTTACCCCGGTATTACTGAATATCAGTATGATTCTTGCAGCGATCTATTTATGTCCTCATTTGCCCACACCTGTAATAGGTTTGGCTTGGGGCGTTCTTATTGCTGGCATTGCGCAATTGCTTTTTCAAATTCCATTTTTGCATCAACGCAGTTTATTAGTAAAACCTCAGTTAGTCAGAAATGATGCTGGAGTGAATAAAGTGCTTAAGTTGATGATTCCTGCTTTGTTTGGTGTTTCTATTGCTCAACTTAATTTAATGGTTGATAGTATTTTTGCATCCTTTTTAAAAGTTGGAAGTGTGTCCTGGTTATATTACACCGACCGCCTTACCGATTTTCCATTGGGAGTCTTTGGTGTGGCGATTGCAACTGTGATTCTTCCCCATCTATCTCGGAGGCATACGGAACAAAGTATTAGCCAATATTCAAGTGCCTTAGATTGGGGATTGCGTTCCATTTTGCTTATAGGAATTCCAGCAGGGTTAGGTTTGTGCTTATTCTCTATGCCATTAATTGCGAGTTGCTTTGCCTATGGAAAATTTACTGCTTATGACGTAATTCAAACTCAAAAAAGCTTAATTACCCTGGGAGCCGGTGTACCTGCTTTTATGATGGTCAAAGTATTGGCCTCTGGGTTTTATGCCCGACAAGACATTAGCACTCCAGTTAAGGTAGGTGCGATATCTATGATCGTAAATACCGTATTATGCTCTATTTTTATTTGGCATTTTGCCCATGCTGGTCTGACTTTAGCTTCCGCATTGGCAGGTTATGTTAATTGCGGTACTTTATTATATTTATTGATTAAACGAGAGGTTTTCAAACCTTCTCCTGGATGGTTAAAGTACAGTATGCAATTACTTATTGCTAATATAGCAATTGGCATTTATTTAATTTTAATGAGTGGTACAGTGAGTTACTGGCTTAGTTTTTCGCCTGTAATGCGTTTAAGCGTGCTGTCTGCCCATGTTGTAACTGCAGTAATCATTTATTTGTTCGTTCTGGGATTAACAGGGCTTAGACCTGCCCATTTTCGTGGTCAAGTGAAGGAATAAAACATGCAAGCAAACTTATTTTATGAGACTCAATTTGAAAGAGCTATTCCACTTTATTTGATTTCACAAAGTCAATGGGAAGAGGAGCTTTGTATACTTCCTCCGGCGATACAGAATTGCCTTTCCTTGTACCAATTTAAAGGAAAAATATGTGATTCTTGTTTTATCCAGAATGCAGATGGTTTGATTGATAAAGTCTATATAGGCACCGGTGATGGGAATCAGAGCCAGGCTTTAGCCAATGCGGCATTAGTTGTTCCTCCTAATGTTTATCAGGTACAAGGGGTATGTTCCCAAGAAGGAGCAATAAGTTGGGCTTTGGCGCAATATCGTTTTGAAGCATATAAAAAGCAAGAAACTCAACCACGTCGATTAATCGTTCATCCAGATGATTTAAATCCAATTTTGGCATTAGCACAGGCTCATTTTTTAGTAAGGGATTTGATTAACAAACCCACAAGTGATTTAGGCCCCAAAGAATTAGCTGAGGTGGTTGAGCAATTAGCTGAAACACATAAAGCTCAATTCACACAATGGGTCGGTGAGGAATTACTTAAGAATAATTTTCCAGCAATTCATGCTGTTGGGCGTGCCTCTAAATCAGAACCCCGCTTGTTGTCATTAACTTGGGGCGAGGAAAAAAATCCTCGTATCACTCTTGTAGGTAAAGGGGTTTGTTTCGATAGCGGTGGTCTGGATATTAAATCCGCCTCGGGGATGCGATTAATGAAAAAAGATATGGGAGGTGCTGCCCATGTGATAGGTCTTGCGCAATGGATTATGACGCGGAATTTACCCATACGCCTCCAAATGTTTATACCTGCTGTAGAAAACTCTATTGGACCGGACGCATTTAGGCCTGGTGACGTTTTAACCATGCGTAACGGTTTAACTGTGGAAGTACATAATACAGATGCGGAAGGACGGTTGGTTTTAGCAGATGCTTTAGTCAAAGCATGCGAAGAACAACCGGATTTACTGATAGATTTTGCGACTTTAACAGGAGCTGCTCGTGTTTCAGTCGGTACGGAGATTGCCGCGCTGTTTACGAATGACGATCACTTAGCTGCAGAAGTAACAGAGGCTTCTTATAAAGTGGTTGATCCCATCTGGCGATTGCCTTTATTTGCACCTTATGAAGAGTTGCTTCGCTCAAATGTAGCTGATTTAGCGAACTCTAGTGATCACCCTTATGCAGGGGCGATTGTCGCAGGATTATTTCTGCAACGTTTCGTAGGGAAATCTATACCTTGGATGCATTTTGATATTATGGCATGGAATTTAGGTAATCGACCAGGAAAACCCGAAGGTGGGGAAGCAATGGGCTTACATACGGTTGCAGAATATTTACTAAAGGTTTATGGATAACGTAAAAGTTGAGTTTAAAAGGAGATTTTGATGTTAATAACATTTCATACAGATGCTTATGAAGATATAACTTATTTTGAAGAGGTAGCTAAGCGTCTGCTTTCTTTAATGGGACATAGCGGTACTATTCCTGGGGCTATCAAATCGGAAAATCTTCCTGAAGCTTTGGCAAAGTTACAGACTGGACTTACAAAAGAAAAAAAAGTTGTCGAAGATGATGATGAAAATGAACCGGAAATAAGTTTGTCAAAGCGAGCCGTTCCTTTAATAAATTTACTGCAAGCTGCTATAAAAAAAGATAAAGATGTACTTTGGGATTAAAGTGAATTATGTGTGGCCTTGGTTCAGCAGCGGACCCAGCTTTTTTGGATGAAATTCTTCATCCGCCGGTCCCTGCGCTTCACCTCAGGCTAAATGCTCATACTAGAATTATACTGACACCACTTGTGGATGCTACCCTTGCGCCAGCCCTAGGAATGACAGGATAGCGTTACTTCAATTCAATTTGATGCGTATGCAATTCACATCCTTTAGCTCGATACTCTCGGTACTGTGCGCGACTTAATTCTTTCTCCGTTTCTACATTGGCAACAATTTGCATAACTCGTTTGAATTTGGAGTAAAAATCTGGAATATAATCCGCAAGATTCAGCAAGATGTCGTTGAATCCTCGAGGTTCGCGTTCATAACCGATCTGAATTGGAGGCGGGGGCTCAGGGCCTTCGCCTTGTAAATTATGTGGAATAAAGCTGTCGTCTTTAAAAGTCCACAGGAGTTCATCGAGAAGTTCTGCATCATGTTTGTTGTTACACAATACGTAAACCTTATGGCCTTTAGCATAAGCTTTTTCCAAAAGTCGACAAGCAACCGACCAACGTAGATCATTTTGGTCGCTCGCTAATAAATAAAAATCAATGCGAATTGATGGCATGGCGTATTATCTGAGTTAGTAAAGGAACTGGTCTGCCCGTGGCATTACGATTTTTTCCAAAAATCCATGCTGTACCTGCTATATCTAAATGGGCCCAGCGATACTTTTCTGTAAACCGAGACAAAAAACAAGCAGCTGTGATGCTACTTGCAGTACGATCAAAGCCTGCATTGATCATATCAGCTAGAGGGCTATCCAGGGCGTCTTGATATTCATCATCTAAAGGCATACGCCAGACTCTATCATTACTTTCCTTAGCAGCATCCTCAATCAATTTTGCTAGCTCTTCATCCTGAGTCATAAAACCTGATGCAACAGTACCCAACGCCACAATAATTCCGCCTGTAAGCGTTGCCACATCGATGACAAATTGCGGGTGATAACGCTCTGCATAAGTCAGTGCATCGGCCAAAACCAAACGACCCTCTGCATCGGTATTAATGATTTCTACTGTCTGTCCCGACATGCTGGTAACAATATCACCGGATTTAACGGAAGTGCCACTCACCATATTTTCCGCGCTGGCAATTAAACCAATCACGTGAACAGGTAGCTTTAGCAAAGCGCATGCTTTTAAAGTACCTAGCACACTGGCAGCGCCAGACATATCATATTTCATTTCGTCCATTGCATTGGCTGGCTTGATGGATAATCCACCGGAATCAAAAGTTATTCCTTTGCCTACCAGAATTATTGGAGGTGCATCATTTGCTCCTTTGTAATGGATATCTATGAGTCTTGGAGGTTGGGCTGAACCCTGTGCTACTGCTAATAAGGTTTCCATACCCATCTGATGCATTTCATCCGGTCCCATCACTTTGCAGTTCATATTTTGTGCAAATTCTTTAGCTAATTGTATTGCTTGCTCCCCCAAATAGGTAGGAGTACATATATTGGCGGGCATATTAGCCAGATGGCGGGTTAATTCAACACCTGCTGCAATGGATTGACCTAATTTTAATCCTTCTTCACTCGCATTTGGCAAATAAAAAGTTATTGTTTCCAATTGATGTGGTTTGGCTTTTTTCTTTTTAAAATCGAGTAATTGGTAGCGTTGATTGTCGATCTGAATAATCATTTGCTCCAGTTGCCAATCTGCTGAATATTGAGGTATCTGTGGCAAACATATTGTGGCAGAACGAACCCGATGTTTGATTAAAGCTCCAGTAATCTCAGTAACTCTTTTTTTAAGCTGAGAGGGCGTAAATTTGGCTTGTTCACCACATTGAATGATTAATAAACTACCCTCCAGATCATGATGCCATAGCATATCACCCGGTTCAGGTGTTTTTTTAATCAGTCTACTGACTAAACCATAATGTTCCTTACTTAGGGCAAGATTAGATAGTTCAGCATCAGAAAATACTCCAAGAACAAGGCATTCACTACTTGAGAAATTTGGTTTTTGCGTTAATCCGTAATTCATTTTATGGATCCCTGATGTCTGGATACCTGGGTAAAGCGCAATGCAACCCGGGAATTTAATTAACCTGGGCTGCGCTCACCCAGACTACGTTTTGATTGTAGTTTACCTGAACTGTCGTCATTTTTTAAACACAGTGTCATTTTTCGCGCTGGCTGGGAATATCTCATAAAACAAAGTACGGAATTAATTTGTGGGATTTATTCCCGCCAGGGCGGAATGGCACTATAAGCAATGACACTAATATAAAAATGTTCCCTATAATAACTCGAAAAATACTACAAAAAAAGTGAGGATAGTGTACTCAAATTATGTTTGATTTCAAACAGGCAGCTTACAGTCTTTTAATGGTTGTGCTGGTACAACAATTTGGACGTTTATTCCTTTAATGGTTGGGCTATCTATTACTTTTTCAAGATATTCAATCAATGGAACATCAACTACTTTTCCGTATTCTGACGAAGCTTGTCGAAAATATAATTGACCCTTATTTCGAATTGCAAAACCTAAATGCGAAATATTTAATGCAGTACCGATTTTTTGACTTATATCCCAATTTGGTCTTACGATTTCGATGATGGCACCATTAGGAATTTGGGCGAATAAATACATATTGGGTTTATTTTTTTCCAAAAATAAAGTAGTGAGGGGAAGATAAGGAACTTCTTCGGAAATAGTTTCCAATTGGGCTCCCTTCCTTTTTAATTCAACTAATCGTTCCTCTTCTTTCCCCTTATCACCGTTTGCTAATCTGATGGTTCCAACAGTTTTATAGGCATACCAATTGGGTTTATTAACGAGTGCATCAGCAACTTTGGCTACGGGTTGGTTATTTTGATCTTTTATAGTAAGTGTAATGTCTCTGAGAATTCCATTTCGCTGATTATTATGATTCCAATCCAGGCCGGTAAAATGGTTACGTTGTAGATAAGAAACAGTCCCGTTCTTATAGCGTATATTTTTTATGCATTGTTGAAACGATGTAAGCGAATTGGCCATCGCTAATGAGACAACTGTGTTAACGTAGGTATCACAATCGAACGCATCAACACGGTATTGTGGGTATTGATCGTATCGAGCCTCTGGTCCTTCCCCTAAGGAGCCAAGGACATATGGTACGCCTAAAAATTGGCTACTGACCCAATCTATTCTGTCAGACATGGAACTATTCGGCATGCTGCCCAGTCTATGATATAGTTCTTCTATTGAGGAGTTAGCTTGTTTTTGAGTACTATCTGAGTCAAAAGCATGACTTGGAAAAGAAATGAAAAAACAGGCTATAACTGTCAGATGTTTTAAGGGAGTAAGTGTGTACTTCATTCGTTATTTCTATCTCAAGCCAAGTAAAGACTACATTTTAACCCGTTCCAAAGTGTGGAGGCAAGGATGCTCAATTTAATTTGGCTAGGAATGATACTACTTTCTGTAGTTGTTGGCGTAATTGAAGGACGTATTGATGAGGTCGCACGTGCTGTCACAGAATCGGCAAAAATAGGCTTTGAAATCGCTCTTGGTCTAGCAGGAATTATGTCGTTATGGCTGGGGATTATGTCTATAGCAAATGAGTCCGGCCTGGTTTCCTTATTGGGAAAAATACTTCGACCGATTTTAAGACGATTATTCCCAGATATTCCTACGGAACATCCCGCAATGGGGGCGATGACTATGAATATTGCTGCAAATATGCTGGGTCTTGCCAACGCAGCAACTCCATTTGGACTTCAAGCAATGAAAGAACTACAAACACTGAATCAGCACACCAAAATTGCGACAAATTCTATGTGTACTTTCTTAGCAATAAACACTTCGAGCGTACAATTAATTCCTGCGACGGCAATTGCCTATTTGGCGACAAATGGAAGTACGAATCCAAGCAGCGTTATAGTCAGTTCATTGATCGCAACGAGCATTTCTACTTTGGTTGCCATTATTTCTGTAAAACAATTGGCAAAATTACCGATGTTTCGTGTTGAAGGGAAAAATAGCTTATGAGTGGGTTTGCCAATCAATTGTCCAATTGGATGCTTTTAGTTTTTGTTGTTGGAATTCCTTTATATGCTGCAGCAGTAAAAAAAATTAACGTATTTGACGCATTTATTGTGGGTGCGAAACAAGGTTTTGATACGATTTTAAGCGTAGTACCTTATTTGATCGCAATGATAGTTGCTATAGGTATGCTCAGGGCCTCAGGTTTCTTTAGTTTAATGGCCAATCTTCTGGCGCCACTTTTAGCGATGATTGGCATGCCGCCAGAAGTATTACCCTTGGCTTTGATTCGGCCCTTTTCTGGAAGTGCTTCAACAGGGATGATGGCAGAATTGATTCACCAACATGGGGGAGATTCACTCATTGCCAAAATTGCAGCAACGATGATGGGAAGTACCGAAACCACATTTTATGTTATTGCCGTATATTTTGGCTCTGTAGGAATCCGACGCACACGACATGCTATCCCCGCTGGTTTACTGGCTGATCTGGCCGGAATTATTGCGTCAGTAGTAGTTTGTCGCTATTTATTCGGATGAGAAACCCTAAGAGTTTTTTCATTGACAGCACCCCATGCAGAGCTAAATGGCAAGCTCGAAGAGTTGGCGCACGCCGACTCATGCGCTCTGTAGATTAGCCCATTTTTGTTTTTTTCTTGCCTTTACTTTTGCTTTTGCGGGCATACTTGGTTTTTTCCATTGATTTCATATGAGCAAACACATTACGCACCTTTGCCTTGAATTGAGCCATTTCCCGCGCAGGAACAGGGGATGCTGTAGGCAAATAGGTTGTCGTTGGGTTTCTTGGTTGATTATGGACATGGAGTTCATAATGGCAATGAGGCCCGGTGGCAAGACCAGTTTGACCTACATAGCCAATAACTTGTCCTCGTCTTATTCTGCTTCCTTTAGATAGACCTTTTGCAAATCGAAGCATGTGCCCATAAAGCGTGCTATATGTTTTATCATGTTTGACCTCAATCATATTACCGTAGCCATTATGTCTACCGATATTAACAATTGTCCCATCACCAACCGATTGAATAGGAGTTCCTATGGGCGCTGCAAGATCGATTCCTTTGTGGGCTCTCTTGTAGTGTAATATGGGATGATATCTTGAAGTGGTAAAAGTTGAACTGATATGGCTAAATTTAATGGGATATCGTGAGAATGCTTTTTTAAAGCTTTCTCCTTTAGGAGTATAGTAGTCTCGCGTACCATTTCTACTAATATGGCGTACAGCCTCAGCGGTTTTACCTTGGTTGGTATAGCTCACGGCAACAACATCGCCTATACCCACCATTTTCTCTTCTACATATAACGTTTCATAGGCAATAGAAAATTTATCTCCACTACGAACAGAACGCGAAAAATCTATTTCTTTACGTAAGATTGTAGTCATTTGCTGAATTAATTTTCTGGGGATCCCTAACTGTTGGGCTGTGCCGAATAAGGAACCTTTGACTACACCTGTAACATAACGCTCTTGGGTTTTTACTTTTTTGGAATCAACTTTTGTTTTATAAACGGCTCCATCCCTATACACTGTAAGTGTTTGTATTGTGTTCATCGGGATAATTAATTTTTCCAACTTATTCTTATTAATTAGAAATTTCAATTCTTGACTGGGTTTTATTGCGGTTAGAGCTTTAGCATAGGGGTTTTTTTGCATAACTAATTGTAGATTTTGGGCAGTTAACCCAAGACGCTTAAAAATAGTGGCCATGGAGTCACCAGATCGAGGCCTGAGGGTTTGCCATTCATTGTCCTTGGTAATCTTTTTAACGGGCTGAACCGTTTTAACAGCGTTTTCTACAACAGTTTTAGCGGTTTCTTCCGTAAGATCGGGCTTTGACTCTTCAACAATTTGTTCTGCTTCATTCTGAAATGGATTTTCTGAATAAGTTTCATCTTGATACTCTTCATCCTCATCAAGATCGGGTAAGGCAATAGACTGAGTTGTAGGGATCTGGTGTGGATTATGGGAAAACTTTTTTACAAGGAAATAGGGTAGCGAAAAGGCAATAATCAAGGCAAAACCCATTAATACCTTAGATGGATTAGATTTTTTATTTTTATTCGTTTTTCTTTTTTCGATATATATATAAGGTTTTTTATCCATTGTTTGCCTATACATTGCCATCCGGAATCATGCTATTGTCTGCATTTATTAAATTTCGGGTGACAAATTATCTTAAATCACCTATTAGGTATGGCAGGAAATTGCCAACCGGGCTAAGATACTCGGTGTGAGAAGATAGGTCAATCATTTATAAAGGTTTTGATGTCATGATAGTTGAAGATTCAGTTTGTTCCGAGCTTGTAAGGGGCTGTGAAGAGGTACTTCCCCAGCATGAATTGGAAAAAAAATTACAAAAAGGAACTCCCTTAAAAATAAAAGCAGGCTTTGATCCCACTGCACCTGATTTGCATTTGGGACATACTGTATTACTTAATAAACTACGGCAATTTCAACAATATGGTCATGAGGTCATTTTTTTAATTGGTGATTTTACGGCGATGATTGGCGATCCAACTGGGAAGAATGTAACTCGTTTGCCGCTTAGCCCAGAAACGGTTCTTAATAATGCTAAGACCTATCAAGAGCAGGTTTTTAAAATTTTAGATCCTCATAAAACACGAGTAGCATTTAACTCTCATTGGCTTGCAAAATTTAATGCCACAGATTTAATTCGTTTGGCCGCTACCCATACAGTAGCTCGTATGTTAGAGCGTGATGATTTTAATAAGCGCTACACCACAGGTCAGCCCATCGCAATTCATGAGTTTTTATATCCTTTACTTCAGGGATATGATTCTGTTGCGCTCAAAGCCGATATTGAGCTGGGTGGTTCGGATCAGAAATTTAATTTATTAATGGGCCGTGAATTGCAAAAGCATTATGGGCTTGAGCCACAAGTTGTGATGATGACTCCATTGATTGAAGGCTTAGATGGGGTGAAGAAAATGTCTAAGTCACTGGATAATTATATTGGTATTAGTGAGCCAGCATCCGATATGTTCGGTAAAATTATGTCGATATCGGATGAATTAATGTGGCGCTATATAGATTTATTAAGCTTTAAAACAGGTAAGGAAATTCAGGCTTCAAAGACTTCAGTACTGAATGGTGCGAATCCTAGGGATGTAAAAATTGATTTTGCTAAAGAAATTGTTGCACGTTTCCACGACCAATCCCAAGCGGAACATGCACACAAAGAATTTATAGAGCGATTTCAAAAAGGCATTATCCCTGAAGATTTAGAGGAACAAACCATAACCACCAAAGAGCCGCTTTCTTTAGCTCAATTATTAAAGCAAATGAATTTAACCCAAAGTACTTCAGAAGCGATTCGTCTGGTAAAACAAGGTGCAGTTAAAATAGATGGAGATAAAATTGAGGATCCCACGCTTGTATTATCAACAAATAAGACCTATATAATACAAGTTGGTAAACGTAGAATTGCCAAGCTGCATTTACAATAAACAGAGTGTCATCATTTTTTTTAGAAAAAATGAAAAAAGTGTTTGACACTGAGAGTGAAATCAGTAGAATACGCAGCACGCCTTCGGGGCAGGTTCATTAAGAAGATAGAAGACAAACTGTGTGGGCACTTTGAAGAACCTTTGAGTGCTT
>NZ_CDRUGZ020000043.1:0-421803 GCF_977063395.2 Legionella nigrisilvae | reverse complement strand
CGTTGAAGACTACAACGTTGATAGGCAAGGTGTGGAAGCGCAGTAATGTGTGAAGCTAACTTGTACTAATTGGCTGATTGTCTTGACCATATAATCTGAGCTACTTCAGTTCATAGCTCCAGATACATGGATACAGGTAGGAAGGTGAGGAGCTTGGCTCTCACCTAAAAAAATGTGTTATCTCTTGTTTATCTTATTTTTTATTGAATGGTTATGTGAAGTGTTCTCCTTTAGATTATTAAATAATCTCTTCTCTGTATTCCATTTGCTCCTCATGCCGAATTTTAAGTTTAAATTGGATCAATGTCCTATAATAAAAACATTCTTCTCATAAGAGGATCTAGTAATGGAAGATCCCATAAAATGGTTTGCAATGGAGAAAGAAGGACTGTATTTCCTTCCAGGAAAATTTTATATCGATCCTTTTTATCCTGTTTCTACAGCCGTTATATCTCACGCACATGCAGATCATGCGGTATCGGGACATCAATTCGTAATAGCTCATCCAGATACTATCTCTTTAATGCAAATTCGCAATGAGGAATACTCTTTTAAATTTAAATCCTTAAATTACTTTGAAACAATTAACCACAACGATGTGATTCTTTATTTATTACCTGCTGGACATATTTTGGGAAGTGCACAAGTAGTTATTGAATATAAGGGAACGCGTATTATTTTTTCGGGTGATTACAAACGCACCCCTGATCCCACATGCGAACAATTTTTTGTAGAACCCTGTGATGTCTTTATTACCGAGGCAACTTTTGGACTTCCTATTTTCAAGCATCCAGCAATTCATATGGAACTAAAAAGATTATTGGATTCTTTAACATTATTTCCGACGCGATGCCATCTAGTAGGAGTTTATGCCTTAGGCAAATGTCAAAGAATAATTAAAGAATTACGTAATCTGGGATATCTAGAACCCATTTATATTCATAGTGCTTTAAAAAAAATTTGTGACTTTTACGAGGCAAGAGAATGTTCGTTGGGGATTATCCAAATGGCTAATACATTGGATAAGTACAGTGCGCAAGGCAAAATTATTTTATGTCCGCCCAGTAGCTTACATGATAGATGGAGTAGACGTTTTGGTGATGTGGTTGTTGCATTAGCTTCAGGATGGATGCAAATAAGAGCTCGGGCAAAACAAAAGAAAATTGAATTGCCTTTGGTGATTTCAGATCATGCTGATTGGAATGAGTTAATTAATACAATTCAAGAAATCAATCCAAGTGAAATTTGGATTACTCATGGACAAGAAGAGGCTTTATTGCATTATACAAAAGAACAAGGATATCAAGCGCGACCTTTGCATTTCTTAGAAAATCAAGATTCAGAGGATTAAGGAATGAAGAAATTTGCTCAATTACTAAACCAACTTTTTTTTACTTATGGGGGTTTGGATAAAAGAACTTTAATTGAACATTACTTTTCAGTTACTCCCGATCCTGAGCGAGGATATGCTTTGGCTATTATGACGAATAGTTTAAAGTTTTCCCGCTTTAAACGATCGTTAATAAAAAATTTAATCAGTGAAAACATCGATCCCACTTTGTTTTATTTATCCTACGATTACGTAGGGGATCTTTCAGAAACAGTTTCTTTAATATGGCCCGATACACAAAATCAAAGTGAATTACCCTTGCTTTCAGAAATCATTGTTAATTTTGAAAAACTCCCTGAAAATGATTTGTACCCCTATTTAGTAAGCTTGTTGAACTCAAGTGATTCTATTGAGCGATGGGCAATCTTAAAGATCATTACGGGAGATTTGCGGATTGGAGTATCTACTCGATTTCTGAAGAATACACTAGCTCACTATGGACAGCTACATGTGCAAGAAGTAGAAGATATATGGCATTCTCAAGTGCCTCCCTATTTAGAATTATTTTCTTGGTTAGAAAAAAAGAGTTCAAAACCTAGTACAAATACTCTTTATTTTCGCCCCGTAATGCTTTCCCATCCATTAAATGAAAGTGAGCGAATCGCGATAAATTTGAACGAATTTTCAATTGAAAAAAAATATGATGGCATTAGAGTTCAACTTGCAGTATCTGGAAAAGAAAAAGCTTTATATACGCGAACAGGAGAAAATATTAGTCATTCTTTTCCTGAGATTATCTCTAAAATAGAAGGCAATGTGGTATTAGATGGAGAATTAGTAATAAGACATGCTTCTAAAATAGGAAGCTTTAATGATTTACAGCAACGCTTAAACAGGAAGACATTATCCAAAAAACTGCTGGAAGAACAATCGGCTGCCTTAATCGTATATGATATTCTTTTTATTGATAATCTAGATTTGCGTGTACTCCCTTTCTTAAATCGTCGTGAATGGCTGGAACAATGGTTTTCGACTTCAGCACCGGAAAATTTTTTAATATCGCCACTTCTTTCATTAAAAAATACTCAAACTTTGCATCAATTAAGAGAAGAGATTTTGCAGGAAAACTCCGTACATGTTGAGGGATTAATGCTCAAGAAAAAGAGTAGTTTGTATCTTGCAGGAAGACCCAAAGGGTGTTGGTATAAATGGAAAAAAGACCCCTATATTATTGACGCAATATTAATGTATGCACAGAGAGGACATGGTAAACGTTCTTCTTATTATTCAGATTATACGTTTGGTTTGTGGAAACTAAATCAATTGCTACCCATTGGAAAAGCATATTTTGGTTTTACAGATGAGGAATTATATCAACTGGATAAATGGATACGTTCTCATACCCTAAATCGTTTTGGTCCTGTGCGAGAAGTGGAAAAAGAGTTAGTTTTAGAAATAGCTTTTGATGCAGTTCATTGGTCCAATCGACATAAATCGGGTGTTGCTTTACGTTTTCCTAGAATAAATCGTATTCGATGGGATAAGCCAGCTCATGAGGCCGATCAATTGGAAACTTTAAAAAAATTGATTAGAACATGAGAAATACTGCTTAAAAATAAAATCATTCCTAATTTTTTTTAGATTTTTCTGAATGCTCAGCACAGTGAGGACAGAGATAGATTAGTTGAATGATTTGTTCATTTTCAGGTTTTTTGATACGTAATACTTCTACTTCTTTCGAATTAATTTTGTCAAATAGAATACCACACGCGCCACATTTAACTTCTTCCGAACTATTTTGTTCCATATTAGGTTCCTAATAGATTGTTATTATTTCTTTTTATTTTTTAATTTAATCCCTCTTTTTTTATCAGGAAAAACATCTGCTAAATGAGGTTCCATGTTCCGAGACGATTCTGGCATTCGCGCGAGATAATTTGCGTGGTTCTTCTATCCCACATGAATGACAAATCATTTTTACCCCTTCTTCCAGATTTTTGTGATAAGCAAATACTCTTTCAGCCTTATTAGTTGGATCCAAACCTCTCATTAACCATTTATTGTGTGTCGCTATTCCCGTAGGACAAGTATCTGTATGACATCGTAAAGCTTGAATACACCCTAAGGAAAATAAAAACCCCCGGCCAATATTGACTATATCCGCACCAACACAAAACGCCCAGGCTACTTTATCTGGGGTGATTAATTTTTCAGAAGCAATTACTTTTATTCGGTCTCTTAAATCATACTCAATGAGATATCGATTAATTGAGGCAAGCTTTCCTCAAGGGATAATCCCATGTAGCCCATTAAATTAGCAGGAGCTGCTCCTGTACCTCCTTCCGCACCATCTAAGGTAATAAAATCAGGTGCATAGTCGAGACCTGCATTAATAATTTCTTGGCATAATTCTTCTAACCAGGTGTAATCTCCTAATACAACTTTGAAGCCTGTGGGTTTTCCTGTTATTTTTCTTACTTTATGAATAAATTTAAGCAGTTGCTTTGAATTAGAAATTTCGGGAAAACGATTAGGGCTAGCTGAATCTATATAAGCGGGGATTCCACGAATCTTGGCTATTTCGGGCGTGACTTTAACTGCAGGTAATAATCCACCTTTACCGGGTTTGGCCCCCTGACTTAATTTTATTTCAAACATTTTTACCTGAGGATAAGCACTGGCTCTTTTTAATTTTTCTGCGGATAAATGTCCTTTTTTATCACGAAACCCATATTTAGCCGTTCCAATTTGAGCAACTAAATCACATTCTCCTGCAAGGTGGTATTCCGTTAATCCACCTTCACCAGTATTTAGCCAACATCCTGCCATTTTTGCCCCTTTAGACAAAGCTATGATGGCATTTTTTGAAAGAGATCCAAAACTCATACCCGAAATATTAACAAAAGATTTTG
Source organism: Legionella nigrisilvae (assembly GCF_977063395.2). NCBI lineage: Bacteria > Pseudomonadati > Pseudomonadota > Gammaproteobacteria > Legionellales > Legionellaceae > Legionella > Legionella nigrisilvae. The sequence goes on along the minus strand of NZ_CDRUGZ020000043.1, from coordinate 417,561 downwards.
TAGTATAGGGATTAGGACATTGTGGTCCAATGGTTATAGAACTTATTTTTACTTCCTTTTCTAAAAGGGGAAAAGGGGAATCTATAAAGTATATAGTTCCTAAAGGTTTTCGATTTCGTGAAGATCCAAATCCTTCCATAGGATATATTCCTTTGGATGCCTCATGAACCCAAGCCCGATCAAATCGATTAAACGGCAATTCTTCGCGTTCACGACTATAAAAAAATTGTCGCAAATAAATACCAAGCCATTCAGCAAAATATCGTAAATGACCAATTATGGGATAAGTACGAAGTATGGTATGTTTTTTCTGAAAAATATCCCAAAACAATAAGATTACGAGCGCGATGGACGGTATAATTAAGATAATTAACCCCCAATTCCCTCGCATAGTTCCTTCCTTAATATTTTATTCGAATTTCAGAAAAGCATAACAATAATCAATAGTGAGACAAAGAACATCTCAATTTATTTATTCCAATAAATCAGCTAAATCATTAGCATGCTCCTCTTCTTCTTTAAGAATATCTTCTAAAAGGCGTCTGGTAGTGGGATCGTTTGCACCAAACCAATTTATAAGCTCACGATACATCATAATGGCTATCCTTTCAGAAATAAGATTTTCTTTGATTAGCTCCACTAAATTATTCCCAGATTTATATTCAGTAGGAGAGCGCGCCAGTAGGGTTGATGGATTAAAATCTGGTTCACCCCCTAATTGGTTAATTCGTTCAGCAATTAACATCATATGTTTTTCTTCGTCAAGGGCATGTTCTTCAAACTCTGTTACCACCTGTGGCTTGTCAATACTTTTTGCAATAACTTGGTGAAATCGATATCGTAAAAAACAAACAACTTCACTAGCTAGGGCGTCATTTAATAATTTGCATGCTTCCTGAACATCGAGAGAATAATTTTAGTTAAGGCACCGTCTTTAAAGGAATCTCTTGCTTGCTGTTTTATTTTTTCAATGTTGGGGGATGAATTCAATTTCATTTTGATTCATAAAAAATTTCCTATTGATTTATTATAGGCACTAATTTAAAAATTTTGAGATAAAGAAAAACATTATGAATCCTTGATAGACTGTATTGGGATCAGTAAACAGTCTATCAACGATTCCTTAGAACATTATCAAAAAATCCATTTTTGAAGTGCTCCACTTATTCTATCTCCCAGCGGGAGGGATCCATTTATCGGGACTTTGGATCGTTCATGCTTACTTCTTCAATTATGTTGGTTCATCTCTTATAAAGAACCTCTATAAAATCTTCTTCATTTGAAAATAATTTTTTTGAACCTTCAGTTAAACTAATAGTTAAGTGGCCTCCACTGCCTAAAGTATCATGAGGTAATTTTTGGCTAATCGATAATTTATTACCATCTGGCAAATTATAAATATTCAATGCCTGGGGGGGGCGGTCGCCGAATAAGCTATATTTATTTTTAGTTAGCTTTTGGGCATGTGCGGGGTTTATCTGTTGAGTCAATGAATTTTCTATATCTATCAAATAACAGTCTTCCGAATTACATACAGCGATGCATTGATTTGAAGAGAGTACGTGTAGTTCTTTCACGTTGGGGTATTCTTTGCATGGTTTGTTTGTTAATAGTATTCTATTTTTCTCTTTTCCTGTTGCTCCATCTAAAACCAGGATATAAGGAGGTGCATGCTGGTTTGCTTGGTCAAGCAAAGCAACCAAATCGCCATTGGGTAAAGCATGAAGATGTCCCAGTTTTCCATTTTTTTTGTATTCCTTAATCAAAAGAACTTCTTTGCTCTGATTCTCTTCGCAATTAAAAAATACAAGTCCTGAACTTGATAAAGAAGCTGTCGTCTCCAGTACAATTGAAAAAACCATACGGTGACCTGGTAATAAAATAAAGGAAGAGACATAGCCGTCTCTATGTGCATAATATGTTAGAGGTATAGTTTTATGGGTAAAAAAGGTCTCAATGACATTCTTAAATGAGTGAGAAACACCCCTAGCCGTTTTTTTTTCATTTTTGTTGAAAAAACTAAATAAATGAACCAAGAGTTCAGCAGGGATTAGATCCATCATACCATCTTGTTGCTCAGTCGAAGTAGACTCTTTTTTTTCTAACATTTTTAAATCTCCATTATTATCCGAATTTAAACCATTCAATCTGATAAGATAGATTCCTAAAAGCCAATTACGAACAGATTAAACGAGCTAATGCAGCCATTTTAGCGGGCTGCTGCGACCAAAAATAACATATTAGAAGTTTTAAATCTTAATGTTTTCTATGTTTATTTTATAAGAATAAAAACAATTGCAAGATGGGTTAGTTAGGATAAACCGATTAACTATATTTTTAAGAAAAACACATTTTACTAAGGTAAAAGTTTGGAGGGTCTTAAATAACGAAATTGGATTTATCTATTAATGAGTGAATAAAAATCCAAAAAATCAGCTTGTTGTTTTTTATTCATCTTTTGAATGGAAAGACGCTTTTTCCAAATTTGTTTTACGACTAATTGAACTCTGCTACGGGTTGCTTTCAAGGCAATCATCCACAAAAAGGCAACGTACGCACATCCTCGAGTTTTACAATCAATATCTAAAAGAGAAAGGGCATCTTTAAAAAGCCGAAGTTCATCTTTTTTAAGAAAATATGCAGTTCTACTATTGGTTTTTTTTAAATTTCTTTTCAGTAAGTAATCCGAAATTAAAAAATGAAATTGAGCAGAATCTTGCCTATGTTTACCATAATGTATATTAACGGATTTAAAGTATATTTCTAAGCGACTATCCTGTGATTGTTCTTCTATCTTTTCTAATACTGCAAAGACATCGTTCTTTAAAGTGACTACTTCTATTTCTTGAGGCCGGATTAAATACTCTAATTGTTCATCAAGAAGCATATATTGAATTACCGGTTTATTCATTTTTCCTTTGGTTAGCCATCTTATGGCGGCACGAAGAGTCATAAGTAAACTGGAATAATCTCTTTCTATTTATATAGGATAAATTTTAATTTAATTCCATTTAGTTAAATTACGTCCCAACTCGTCCTCATATAAAGGCTCATTTAGAGGAAGCTGAAAAAATTCAAAAAAGTTTAAATTAGAATTTGAGCTATTTATCTGCGAGAGGGATTTAGACAGACAATCCCTCTTCTTTTTATAAATCCGTTCCTTAACCAAATAAACCCATAAGTTAAATGTTCTCCGATTTATGCTCTAAAATGTTATCGAATTTTTATCTAAAAGTTTTATAGTGTGCTTCCCTTTTGAGCTAAACTAAATGAATTAAGGATAAAAGATAAATAACGGAGATAAGTATGGAAGATACAAACAGCCAAATAACCTCTGTAGTACCTCAAACGTTCGATGTACCTAAAACACTTTTTTTAATTTTGCATTTACCCCCTCCAAGAATGGAATGACATTCACTCTCCCTATGAGTTTATGGAAAAACAAATGAAAGTTTTTATGGAAAACGCGAATAATTTTTTAGAGTACATGAGGCTCGTATATTTATTCTGGTTTAATCTTCCTCAACAAATTTTTATGAAAACAGAAGAGTTATCCGAATCTGAAAAAACTAAAAAAAAATCAATAAAAACCTCTGCTACCTAGAGTAATGAGTTATGGACGACAAGGATTGTACAACGATCTCAGCCCTCAACACCTCTATTAAATTTGTTTAAAAAATGCTTGGCGCAGTCTTGATTGTAATTAGAACAAACAAAACTGCTATTGCCAATAGAATTTGAAATGTGATTATAATGGTTAAACGGATAATTTTTATTACATGGAAGGTGCCAAATGAGGAATTTATTTCAATGGATAGTTGAATTTCTTGATGCGATTGTTGGTGTTGAGGAAGATAAGCCAAACAAACGTTATCTGAATGTTTGCGAAACTCAAGAAAAGTATGAAGCCGGATTAATTCGAATAGGCGAATACAACAAAAGAGCTGCACCTAAGGAGAAGGTTTAAAAGGCAACCGAGTATCCTTGTTTGTTACCGAGGCGATTATTAATTTAGAGGAAAACCTGGTTGCTTGCAACCAGGGGTTAGTAGAAGTAGGCAGTCAGACTTTGAGGGAACTAAATTGAGTATATTTATCGGCTAATTCATTCAATGCCTTACCACTTACTCGATATACGGTCCATTCATCCATTGGTTTTGCGCCGATTCGTTCATAAAATTTAATCGCGGGTTCATTCCAATCTAATACCCACCATTCAAAACGCCCGCAATTTCTATTCTTAGCTAACTTAGCTAAGTAAGCTAGCATAATTTGTCCTACTCCATGGCCTCGTGCTTCGGGTTTAACATATAAATCTTCTAAATAAAGACCAGGCTTTCCTAAAAACGTTGAATAATTATGAAAGAACAAAGCAAAACTAACTGGTTTTTCATCAAGATAGCCAATGATAACCTCGGCATAAGATTTAGAACCAAATAAAGTTTCTAACAATTGTTCCTCAGTAGCGACTACCTCGTGAAGCAGTTGTTCATACTCCGCTAATTCTTTAATAAATTGCAAAATTAAAGGTATGTCAGATGGTGTTGCAAATGTAATTTTTACATCTTGGTTCATTCTTTCTACTCAGTACTTAAAGGTACAGCATTCTAACTCAGTTTTTATTTATGTTGCAGACGTTATGTTAAAATAACCTTTACGTTACTCTATGAAAACACGAAAAAATTTTGTTATTTTGCTTGCACAGTGGGAGATTTATCCAAGGATAAAAAACCGGTGGAAGCAACCGGCCTACGAAGTGACTTAATTGTTTTAAGCTTGTTTCATTTTTGTCTGATTATGAAGATAAAAAACTCTTTCTTTAAGAGCCTTGATTTGGCTTAAACGAGAACGCTTTCTTAAATAAGCAGAGAGCCTTTGAATAGGAATCAGGGTTTTCTCTCCAATTCCATCAATTAAGACAAAATGTTCTTCCCCACGGAATGTATCATAAGCGAAAACGAGATTTCGAGGTTGTAAATCATGAACAGATATATCACATGAAATCAATGATTCACAGAATGCATCCAACTTCTTTTGCATTTCCTCGGTAAATAATCCGTCGCGCAAAATAGTTCTTAAATTTTTAGCACAAGTACCGTCAATACTTTTTTCTGCTTTAACAATAAGCCCAAAACCATAGTTCGTGTCAGTAAAGCCCACAACTGTTTGCAGAAAAGGAGGAAAAAGAAAATTTTGCTTGAAACGTAAATAAATATTTTCCAAGAGTTCTCTAGCATAAGACTTCGAAAAACGAAATTGATAAAAAAGAGGAATACACTGGCTTAACTTGGTTTTATAACCATTTCTTTGATGAAGCTCTGGGTTTGTGACCTTTATTAGTAAATTGAGATCATGAGGATGTCGATAAACCAAGCAACGACGTCCTTTTGCTAAAAATTCTTGATCTGTAAGGTGAATTAAGGTCTTTGGTTTCATTGTATTTAAGTCCTGTAAATAAACTGCTGAACCAATTTTTATGCGTCCATGGCATAAGATTTTGAAATGTTAATTTCAAGATATTCTTTTAACAATCAGGGTTTTCCCTTAAAAATTAAAGGGATAATTTACTGATGTACATAATAGCTTAGTTTTTGTTTTTTATTCAATGAGTAGGCTGATCTAAAGTCGTTCTTTTATGCAAGCTCGCAACCAGGTACTTTAATGGGCCTATAAATTTGGAATAAAACATGGGGAGTTATCCCCTGAAATTTCAACGATCAATCAAAGTGTTGGCAGCGTACTTGATTTTTACCTGCTTTTTTAGCTTCATATAAAGTTTTATCCGCTACTGAGATCACATCATCCACATCATTAGCAAAAAACGGAGATATGCTGACTATTCCTATACTTATTGTTGTCTCGTTTCTTTTTGCTTGTTTTTTAAATTTCTTTTGTAAATTGTTACAAAGTAAAATGGCATCATCGAGCGATGTATCCGTTAAAATCGCTGCAAATTCATCCCCTCCAATACGAAAAGCACTGTGTTTATCTCTTTGTGCTGAATTTTTGATCGCTGTTGCTAACTGTTTCAAAAATAAGTCACCTGAAGGATGACCATAATTGTCATTAATTAATTTAAAGTCATCTACATCGATTAATACTAAATTAATGGAGTGACGGTTTTTCTTTGCCTTTTTAAATTCTTCATTAAGCCGTTCATCAAAGTAACGACGGTTATAAAGACCAGTTAATGCATCTGTAATTGAAACACGCTGGACTTCTCGCATTGCTTCATCTTTCTTTTTATTGAGTTGTATGGTTTCTTGCAATAATTTCGAAGGAAATTGAGCCGTAATAATTAGCATAATGGCAAAGAGAGTAAACATAGTCGCTAAAATAATACGATCCATATCCCCCAACCAATAATTATAAGCAATTAATGGTAAAAACATAGGTAATAAATATGCATAATAGGCAGGTAGATATACCGAAAGAGATGCTAGAGCACCTGATGCCATCCCTCCCAAAACTAAGGTAATAACAATTTGATGCATATCGACGAAGTAAGGATAAAATAAGATATAGCATGAACCCCACAAAGAACCTGTTAAAAAAGTTAACACTAAAAACCAATTTTTAGTCGCTTTTTTTTTGGCAATATAATCGCGATTGATAATATTTTTTTTGCTATTAACCCAACGCCAAGAATTTAATAAGACCATAGTTAAAAACCACAGAGCTACAGGCATTATTGGAGCATCTCGATATAATAAATAACCTGCTATTAACGAGGATAAAAAAACATTGAATGGAATCGTTTTTAGAGAGCTTTCGAGTAGCAATAAAAAGCATTCATTTTGTAATCGAAAAGTCGGCTTTATCCCCATTTTATTCTCCGTAATTCAATTATAAAGCTCAAAAATTCAAATTAAGAAGCTAAAACATTCGATGTCGAATTTAATGTTATGGCCTTTAACAAAGGATGTACTATTAATTTTAGCATATTCAAGTATGATTAAAAAATGAACAGGCCTTGGTAGGGTAAGTTACCATCGCTAACAGATAAATTTTAAAATGCATGAAACTTATCTTTGCAAAAATATAAGATGATTTTAATTGAGAAACACCTTCATTTAATCTTAGTTACTAAGATTGGTAGTTAGATGTATTTATATGCTACAAACTTCCTTTCGATCCAAAAAGAACAGGAGGGCTGTAATTGGGATGTTATTCAGGTACTATTGAAAATGTGGATGATTTATATAGGAAGAATTAATGATTAATCATGTGGTTGTATTAAAATTTAAATTAAATTTGGCAGAGTCGGATATTAATTCTGCTCTAAATCAGTTAGGAAATTTGCAGGAGATAATTCCCTCTATTAAAGACTTTTCATTTGGAACAAATTGTAGCCCAGAGCAATTAAATAAAGGATTTACCCATGCATTCGTTATGACCTTTGACGATTTACAAGGACGAGATCTTTATTTAGAGCATCCAGAGCATAAAAGGATGGCTACGGAGGTATTAGTCCCGATGTTGGAAAATGGTCTTGAGTCCGTGGTAGTGATTGATTATGAAAGCAAATAAAAGGTCAGCACTGTATTCTGGTTATTATCTACACTTCAATTCCAGTACTCTCTAAAACTATTAATCTACGCTCCATTCAGCAACTGGGGTTTCTGAATATTGATTTTTAACGTACTGTTCAATAAGACTTTTAAAATTATTATTGTGCTTCGCCAGATATTGTTCTTGCCATATGCTTCCATTTTGATTTCTCTCAAGCCTGGTTTTAATTATATCTAAATAGAAACGTGCCTCCAGGTGGTTAATTCCCAACTCTTCAAGTCCTTTGAGAGCGAGAGGCAACAAGTCTTTTAATAGAGTACTGGCCTTGATTTTACCATGACTCCAATTCAATCTCGCCTCTAACCCGAAACGAGCTGCTTCATAAAAATTTTTTAAACTGGACTCTTGGGGAATTAAAGAGCTGAGGGAGGGTAGGTGATTCGCATAATGAAAAGTTATGCCATAAAAAAATGCGGCATTGGCTACCATATCTATTATAGTTGGGCCAGAAGATAGGACACGGTGCTCTATTCTTAGATAAGGTTCATGCTGTTGATTAAAATCTAAAATAGGCCTGTTCCAGCGGAAAATACAACTATTTTGACATCTCGCATGAAACATATTATTGATAGGGTCCTTATACGAAGCGAGAGGTAAGAGATAAGGAAAATTTTTAAAATTATTTTTAAAAATGGGAAAAAGGTTTTCTTTGAAATAGTTGGGTTCAAAAAAAACGGTTTTTTTCAATGGGAGTGGAAATGTATAAAGTTGTTCAAAAATGCCAATTCGTGTTTCGCTCCATAAACGCTTCCCAGCAAAATAAGGTGAATTACTACTAAGGGCCAATAAAGGAGCGGACAATATTTGAATAATGTTAAAATAATGAGTTGATTGACGATTAGGCACTTCTAAATGAAGCTGCAACGAACATATTAAACCTTCTATAGCTAAAGATTCTGGAAATAAACGGAGATTTTCTTTTTCTCCTTCGAGATGAATGGATAAAGATTCACCGTTTCGATATTTAGCTACAAACTCATCCATTAGAATAAAAATATTTTGGGGTGTAATATATAAAGGACTAAAAAAAGCAGGGTCTACTTGGGGTATTGAACCTATGAGTGCTAAATGATGTTGAGAATTAAATGCTGTTTCACAACATTTATTCCATATATTTAAAATACTTTGGTGTAGTTTAGATAAGAAATTATCTTTCAAAGGAAGAACTGGCACATTAATTTCTAATTGAGATGTTCCTGCCTCTTGAACCAATTCTTGAATTCTAATTTTTTTAGTAAAAAAAAGATTATCAGGTGTTAATTGATAGTGTTTATCTAAAATAAGAAATTCAATTTCAGCCCCTGCTTTCATGGCTTCATATTTAAAATAGTCTTTCGCGAACCATTCTTCTAAAAGAAGGGTTTCAGCAATTAAATTTTTTTCAAATAACTCACAATCAACTTTATAATCTTCCATTTTTTTTATATGCATAGCTTAGTCCTTAAGTTCGACTAAAGTTTTTGTAATGAAATACTTAAGTTCGATTCAATCATAAAGCAATGGTTTGCTGGAATAATTTGCCATTTAAATTTATCAGCGGTTTTAGCTCCATGAATGGATAATTTTTCGGAAGCAATAATTACATGTTTGTAGATGGTTTTTTGGCTGGAGTTTGATAAAAAATCATCCCCTAGAGAGAAATACATGGTTTCAGGTGTAATTCGTGATGAAGTACAATAACGGAATGCCACGATACGTTTTCCATCGGTAAGGCAAATATTAAAATAGCACACCGCTTGTTTATGATGATTTTTAACTAATTCATTTATTATATTTAATGTTTTCTGTAAATTTATATATATATCATAAGAGCTAGATAATTTTTTATTTTTTGCTAATTGTAAAAATAAGGCAAAAATTAATTCTGAATCTGTGCTCCCTTTAATCCAATTATAAATATCATCATCCAATAAATTATGGATTTGTCGTTTTATTTTTTTGAAGTAAGGAATCCATCCATTATGCATAAACAGCCAGTTTTTATATATAAATGGATGACAATTAAAGTGAGAAATACCACCGGTACTTGCTGCACGTATATGAGCAAAAAAAAGCGGAGCTCTGGTTTTTTTTGCTAAATAAGAAAAATTTAGATCGTTCCATGCGGGGAAAAGAGAGGTAAATAAAGCGGGCGTCTTATCAAAATGAGTGTACCATCCCAAGCCAAACCCATCCCCATTGGTCAGGGTACGAGATTCACGCGCTAAAAGGCTTTGTTTTATAAGAGAATTGTTAGGTTTTACTAACAGATCAGCAAATAAAATATCCTCTTTTCCTATATAAGCTACGAATCGACACATAATTATTATCCTTATCAAGGCATTATAAAACGATCCATATCATTGTAATTCTAGGAAAGGAGGCATAAGATGTCCAAAATAATATTCAAAATAGTCATTTTTAATTCATTTTGAAGATTCTAGGGTAGTAAAATGTCTTCAGGTTCGGAAATAATGTTCAAGCGTTTTATTGCGATTGGTGCCTCCTCCGCAATGGTTGCCACAATTTTAGGTGCTTTTGCTGCTCATCATCTAAAGACTCAATTTAGTGAATATCAAATGCATCTGTTTCAAACAGGGGTTTTTTATCAATTTATACATAGTTTGGCTTTATTATTCATTGGAGTTATTCTTTGGCACCTCAATAATCAATTTATTCGAGTTTCTGGATGGTTGTTTTTTATAGGAATTTTGCTTTTTCCAGGAAGCTTGTATTTAATGAGTTTGATGCAAGTAAAAGCGCTGGGATTGATTACGCCAATAGGCGGCACCTGCTTTATCTGTGGCTGGATTTTGCTAGCTATGGGGATGTATACAAAAAATACTTAAATAATTAATATCGCCTAATTTGAAATTATCAGAATGATTATTCTCTTATGCACGTTTAACAAGTTAGAATTATATACGAACACATCGAGCGATTTATTTTATGAAAGCAAACTATCCACTAAAAGTTATTCTAGCTAGCGCATCTCCTAGACGCTTCCATATACTCCAAGAGCATGGGTTGAATGCTGTAGTCATGCCCGCCGATATTGAAGAAATTGTGCAAAAAGGTGAAGACGCGAGAGCTTATGTCACTCGTTTGGCTGAAGAAAAAGCGCACACCATTTTGTTACAAACTGCAGTAGAGAGTGCACATCTCATTTTGGCAGCAGACACTACAGTGGCTTATCAGAATCATATTTTAGAAAAACCCCGGGATGCCGAAGACGCCTATAGAATGTTACGTATGCTTAGTGGTAATTCCCATGAGGTCTATACTGGTTATGCTCTTATTTTTTTACCCGAACAAAAATGGTGCATTAACTATGCGACAACCCACATTACATTCCACAACCTAACAGACGAACAAATTCAAGATTATATTGATTCAGGAGATCCTTTTGATAAAGCTGGAGGGTATGGTATTCAAACAGTACGTGATACCTTTGTTAAGGAAATAAAAGGATCCTATTACAATGTCATGGGTTTGCCTATTGAGGAAATTTTAGAAAAGATTTCTTAGAGTATTTTGGAGTGCTGTTTACTTAACTAGGTCAAAAGCATTTATATCATAAAAGCAGAAAATGTTATCTCATGACATGGCTTTCCGAAGGTTCATCTCTGAACAAGTATTAGCATGGCTAGTAATTTTCATAATGGATACTAGCTAGATATGTGTACAGTATTAGGTCAATTCGAGTAAGGATCTAATTTTTACTTAATTATTTCTTGTTATAATGGCTCATTCATTTTTTTAATCTGGAAAATCAACATGATTGAGTCATTGAAAAAAGCTCTTTTGAACAACAATAAGGAAGTTTTTAAGCAGAAAATCAGCAAGGAACAGCTCAATGAAGTTGATGACCAAGGTAATACGCTACTTCATCTAGCCGTGAAGGAAGGTTCTTTATATTTTGTAAAACATTTACTGGCCCTCGGAGCGGATATCTCATTGCTAAATGATGAAGGGAATAGCGTGTTACACCTTGCAGTAGAAAAGGGCTATTTTAATATAGTCAATGAACTGCTGGGAATTTCACCAGCAGCAAAAGATAGAAAAAAGAAAGCAAAATGGACGGATAAGGATCGTAGCATTAAATTGGAGACACTGAAAAATTCTCAGAATCAGGCATTTATTCTTCTGAATGTACCGAATAATAAGGGAGAAATACCGCTCATTATTGCAGCTAGTTTAAAAGATGATCTTATTTATAAAAAAATTCTACTGCTTGATCCTGCTCCTGGATATGCAAAAAAACATATCGATGAAGCTTTGAGATTACGGCAAAAACAGATTGGAAGTTTGCGAAGTAAAAGTTTTTGGGCTGCATTGTTGGAAACATTTTGTCCTTCTGCATCTATAGCAGAATTAACCGAGTCGTTTGCATATACCGGATTATTAGCTGGGGCAAGTGCAGCAGTGGCTTTGGGCTTGAATATTGCCTTTGCTGTTATCTCCATTTTGGGGTTTAGCCTCATCCTTTATGCTAATTATAAAAAGAATCAATCTGAAAAAAATGCCATTCGCGAACTTGAAGAGTTACAAGCGGAACTGGCTTTTCTGCAGGGAATTAGAAAAAGAGTTGCGCAACTCCTCTCACAACGGGTATTAACGGCTGATGATAAGAAAGAACTGGCCTTGATGAAGGTGGAATTAACCAAAACCATTCAAAAAACAACCCTAGTGAAAGGCTCAGAAATAAATGCGGCGGATTATGTAACGCGAAATGATAAAATCCTCGTTGGCTTAAGTTCGGTTGGGAGCTTCCTATGTACGTATTCCGGAACACTGGGTATTATGGGGCTTGGTTTGGCAATTGGTGCTGAAATTCTCGGTGTCAGCTTGTCGGCTCTTATCGTTTCTACCGGCCCAGTGGGCATCGGTATTGCTTTAGGTGTTGGATTAATACTTGCCGCAGCTCTTGCTTTTTATCACTATGAATCCAGAAAACAAGGCTATATGGTTTTTGGAGAGCAACGAGCATCCATTCATAAGTTGGAGTACAGTGTTTATAAAGAACAACAAGACCTCATTCATGGTGCGGATAACGTGCTCAAAAATATTGATGGTTTACTGACACCCCACAAAAATCTTAAAGAACCAAAGGGTGGAACATCAGAGCAAAAAAAGAAAGCGCCTGAAGCCCTTCCCAATAGATATGATCATGGGCATAAACCAGGGGAGATTTGTTCTAAGGAAACAGAACAACTTGGTACTAATGGATTCATGGGGCGAGCTCAAAGTGTACCTGATATGACGGTAATTAAAACTAAAACCCCCACATTTTAGGTAAAGAATTAATCATTAAATAGCTCATTAGGTGTGCATAGTTAGTTTTTAATAATTTTTGTAAATTTCATCTGGTCGATTTTAGAACAACCGTCAAAATCATCTCCTATAATTAATGATGAACCTAGCCATTAATTATTGAGGTAATAAATGCTTGACCGCGATGATAATAATTTGCCGAAAACTGATTCAAATGGGGTTACTGTTACCAGACAAGTAAAGAAATTAACTCAAGATCCTAGGTATAGAAGCGTTGATTTTTTTGATCAATGTGCAATAGAACCAAATTTCAAGGTAGAACAAGAGCAGATCACAATCCAAGCATCAAAGACCCCACCTCCGATGCTCAAAGTAGAGGATTTAAATATCCCCGAATTCTTATTAGATGAATTGACTTCTGATGAAATAGTAAACATTGCGAATCAAATAATAAGTTTTGCTTACGATCCCCTGAAAGTTGCCCATCACCTTAAAGATTTGGATGGTGTTTTGGGAAAATCAATGCAAGATAATCAAATTCTGCCCCCAGAACACAATTCGCTTCCTTCTCATTTGATTGCTGGAAGGGGTAATTATATCCCAGGTAGTCCGCCACCTGACTATCAACCTTTGAAAAAGGGGAGGATTCTGGATACATTATTATTAAAACGTGAAGAGTTGCGTGATGTAAATAAAAATGGTTTTATTGTTAAGTTTATTGGTTTTGTCAGTAGCATGATAGCGGATCGTATCGTTTCAAGTGGTCAACTTTTTAATGAAAATAAACAAGTTAATCGTGTCCTTTTACATGGTTCTTATACACATCGACTTTTACTTGAAGCATTTGCTCAGGCGGTAGAAAAGGGTGATATCGATTTAAATATTAAATCAGGAAAGAAGCTCAATTTTGTTCAACTATTACATATCTTAGTTTCGGTAAAATCAAAAAATGGGTTCAGTCTCTGGGAAATGGGACTAGACTCCGTTGAGGATTCTGAGCGTTCATCTAATGCTCCATTAGATTCAAAGCAATATAGTTTTAGCTGCCGATCCCCTTTTGTTTTAAACTCTCTATTATTATGTTTTGGTAAGGAGTTGGGATTACCTAATCTTCAAACCTATTTGTTGGACAGTCATTACAAATCGGCATATGAAATGGTCTTACGTTCTAAAGAAAAGATGGCAAAGGCAGAGAGATTGTCTCACTATTCAAAAATTGATATTTCCAATGAACGAATATATGAGCGTTGTATGGAATATTTCTCTACAATGGCAGAAAGTTATGGCGATGTAGGGGGAAATTCCCCTTTTACTCTTGATGAATTAACAATGCTCTCCGACGATCGCTATATATCATCAATGTGGGGACCTAGTGTACGAATAAAAGTATCCTCACCCCAAAAACCCGGGATTTATACAGATTGGATGGAATTTTTTCAGAGCAAAAGCAAAGAAAAGGAACCTATTTCAAACCAAAATAAAAAACACCAACGAACTGATTCGGATGAGGATGAAGAACAACGATTTAATAAAAAGAAACAATGAATAGGGAATAGGATTAGGTTTGGTAAACTTGGGTGCCCATCTATGTCCGATAATTTAAGCCCTCAGTTTAGTGCTCTTTAGACGTAATTGTTTTTTGAGTTTAGGACAATGAAATGCTCCAAATTATAGGAAGAATCTATCTGATTAAAATATAGGGAGAAATATAATGCATACACGGATTGATTATACTAAATTTGCTCCTGACGCAGTGAATGCGATTTTAGGTCTTGAACAGTATGTTGTTCATAGTGGAATAGAACGATCTCTTCTTGAATTGGTTAGGCTACGTGTGTCACAAATTAATGGCTGTGTCTATTGTGTTGATATGCACAGTGCGGATGCTAAAAGAGATGGGGAGTCTGAGCGTCGTCTCCATTCATTGGTTGTATGGAGAGAGTCTCCTTTTTTTACTCCTCGGGAACGAGCAGCTTTAGCTTGGAGTGAATCAGTTACTTTATTATCAGAATCCCACGTTCCTGACGAACTCTATAATGAAGTTTTAAGTTGTTTCAATGAAAAGGAGCTCATTGATCTGACTATGGCTATTATTACCATTAATAGCTGGAACCGCATGGCTGTGAGCTTTCGAAAATTACCAACCTGAAATTTTGCGAAAGGTTTCAACCGTCTTGAACCGTTGTTATTACATCCGGAGGGGGATCAGGGTTCTAGATACCGTGCTTTATGCGCGGTACGTGGGAGTTAAATTTTTAGGGCCGGCCAAGTCCAATTCGAAGCTAACCCAAATATAAAGGAGTAAGCAATTTATAGGTTTCTATTTTTGAAATAATGAAATAAAAAAATCACAAAAAAATAAATGAACAGTGGTTTAATAAATACATTAAATATCAAAATCATTTGTAAAAACAAATTGCTTGAATGCCATAACTTCTGACATAGCTTTAAGAAACCTAGAGATTGGTAGGGCTTTATATACAAAAGCATTGCCACGTACTGAATGATAATAAAACCGAGTAGGGTACAAAGAATTGCAATGGGATGCCTAATCGTATAGAAGAAATGAAACCATGAATTTTTTTTCATTGATTTCCCTAGGGTTAACTGCACACATTGAGTTATAAGATAGCACTTCTTAAGACTAGAAACCTGTCAAGAATCAAAAACTTGTACGCAATTTCGTCCTTCTTTTTTTGCTTTATATAGAGCCTGGTCAGCGTTTTTGATGGATTCTTCAATTGTAATACCTGTCTTAAGATGCGATATACCAAATGAAGCTGTTAAATGAATAGTTTTAAGGTTATCTATATTAATTTTTAGTGAAGAAATTCCTATCCGAATACGTTCCGTGATCTCAAGAGCGAGATCAGTATTAGTATTTTGATAACACAGTAAAAATTGATCGCCGCCAACTCTAAAAATTTTGTCGTAAGGGCGCATATTCTCCATAATAAATCGACATACGGAAGCTAATACGCTGTCACCCGCTGCATGTCCGTATTTATTATTAATTTCTTTAAAATGATCTAAATCAATCATTACTAAGCTGCATAATTGTATTTGTCGATTAACTAATTCCTGTTGTTCTCGTAAGATGGGTAACATATTATTCCGGTTGATCGAGCCCGTTAATGGATCACGATTATAAAGTAATTCACTTAATTCTCGTTGCATTGCCAAAATTTCGAGATGTAATTTTTCCATGGTATTTGAAAAAATATCATAATCATGAGGGGATACAGCATTGCCTTTACTTATTGCGACTAACAGGGTAGCGGCTGCTCTATGCATTTGCAGATGCTCTTCTCCCAGTGCGATAAATCCTGGATGTTGATTTAATCTCTTGGACGCAGTTTCATAATACCATTGGCCGAATTGACATTCTTTATGAGCACTCGTACTCATGTCGTGTAAATCAGGCGGTAATCTACATATAAGGGAACGTATGATTAGATTATACCATTGGTGATGATTGTAGAGTGCTTGTTCAAATTGGAATATAAAATCTTGTAATTCCTCACGACTAAAAGAATCAAAGTACATGTATCTGTCCTTAATAGTTAGTTTATTTCAATCCTAAAAATATTTGATTCGATACTTAAACAAACTCATCACGGAACTGGTTCAAAAATATCTATTAAAATGAGAAATTATAAATTTCATAACTTCAAATAATTACATCAATAAGTATAGGAAAAAACATTTGATTCTGCTTCATAGTCCTCTTGGAATTAAAAATTTGTAAAGAAAACCAACATCGCTTTTGGTAGTTCATAGAATATTATTTTCAAGATTTGACGATCTAATAAACACCGTGATCAATACGGTATCCAAATTATTAAATTCATAACAAACTAGGAAGATGCTTATAAAATAATTAAGACGTACCAATGAATGGATTGATGAAATTATTTTCTAAAAACGAGCAGGGTAAGGCCCTAGTCATGTTCGTTTTTTTGGCCGGGGTATTAGGTATAGTTATCTTATTTTTTGAACTTATATATTGGTATGATATTCGAGAGAAATTCGACCGTATCTTATTTGCAATTTCAATATATATTTTTCTATTAGCCTTTTTTGTAGGGAAGCCAGTTGAACATTTAGGATCATTGTGTACTATTTTATTCGGATTAGTCTTCATGTGTTTTTCTATTTTTTTTCAAGTCTTTTATTTCAGGACCACTTCAATTGCACATATGCTATTTCTATTTATCTGTCTTGGAGGTATGTGGGGTCTTGGACGTATGTTATCTGTTATTGTTAATTTTTCTAATTCCGTGGAGGTGGGCTCTTAGTAAGTCAAACCTTGCTAGAAAGGGAATTCGATATCAGTGGGATTCTGTACACAAGTTGCTCATTATTGTATAATAATCCTAATAAATTATTATCGATGTACTAGGTAATGCATAAAATTGATCACTATATACACACGGAAACAGCAAATGTAGACAATATTCTAGATACCACTCTGGCAAATATCTATTTAAAAGATAAAAAAGGGCGTTATCTAGACTGCAATCAGAACATGTTATTTGTAAATAAGATGCAAGATATGAAGGGAATGAGGGATTCGGACTTATTGTGGAAAGAACAAGCTCCTATACTCGCAAAAAATGATGCAGAGATAATACAACAGAATAAAGCAAAAACATTTATTGAGACAGTCCAAGTGGATGGTTCTATTCAGCATTATCTGAGTCGTAAAGCACCATTGTATACGCGACAAGGAACGATCATGGGGGTTGTGGGAATATCTTTTTTGATAGATGATGATGCTTCATTGTTTAAAGCCATACACGAGACACTACCCTTGGCTATGCCCAGCCCTGTTGAGTTCAATGTTCTTCCTTCTCAGCGGTCAGATCAAAATTCGTACCCTCAACTCACAACGAAACAAATTAAATGCTTATATTATTTGGTTAAAGGAATGACAATAAAACAAATTGGTCAACAATTAAACCTATCACCAAGAACAGTTGAAGATCACCTTAATGCAGCTAAAAATAAACTCAACTGTCATAGCCGCAGGGAGTTAATTACAACCGCATTACAATTGCCAATTATTAGAAACCAATTGTAACAAGATCATTTTAAACTGATAAACAATCGGAACTATTATATGGTGAAATCAATTCCTCCAGTGAGCCCGTATGCACTTTTCACCTGAGTTCCGTAATAGTTTTGGACTAGGGGAACATTAACTCCAAAATAACACGAGAAATTGGTATTCATATTTACTCTTAAGCCAGGTAATAAAAAAATACTATTTCCACCGCTGTTTGGATCACTTAAACCTGCAATATTATCTTTTTCAGCATATTCGCCAGTAAGTTCGATAATACCATCAACGTGTAATTTTTTTTTTGTGTACATCTCTATGACAGCCGCAAAATTATAATCGAATATGGAGCCTTGAGTTGTCTCTTGAGAACCTTCAGTACTTTGTGTATATAATAAGTTTGCGCTTAAGGAAAACTTCTTAAATTGTTTTGAAATAATAATTCCTGCAAAGGGAGTCCAGGCACCACTTCCTGGTTGATCGGATGCAGAAAAGAGTACACCATAATTATCTCTTACTGTGGTTTTACCTGTCGGGGCATTGATGCCATAGAGTAATGCCAGTGAAGCAAAAGCTTTGTTCCCATTCAAAAATTGCCACAAAGAAAAGATATTGGTGTCGCCTATACCCGAAGGGCTTCCCAATTGAATAATGTTTTTTATATTGGTTTCCGCATCAAAATTAACAGCAGAGATGGATGAATTAACCACATAAGGGATACTGATGCCTATGGTTATATTATCTTCTAGTCCATAAAATCCCTGAAGATAATTCGTAAAAGTAGACTTCTGGCTTTCTGCTAAGGGATGTTGTAAAAGTTCAGTACTAGACAAAGGGATGCTTGGATAATATTCTGCGCGTTGACTGATCCCTATTTGGCCTTTATCCAGGGTATCCGCAGTCGCCGTAGTAATCGGCGACCCAAGCCCCGGTGAATAACTAATTGAGGTTTGAGTAGCTGCATGAAGAGTAAAAGAGAAGCAGTATAAGCCTATAATTCGCTTTAAAATTTTGTTCATTTCATACGTATTAATTAAAAGTTTATTCTAACTTACAATTTGGTTTATGCCCATTACGTATAATGATAAGAGCTCACAGTTAACCTATTAAAAGGTAGCTCCCTCATCAATGCTTCGAAAGTTTAACCTATCAAGGACTTTTATTTAGGGTGTTTATTCTTTGTTGTATGGGTAAAAGTGATTTATACTGCTACTATTTGTTTGCCTTCTTCTACAAAAATTAATGATCCGAATGTCATTAGTTTAACTAACGACAACAGTCGTTGTCCTACAGCGAATACCTCGCGTGTAACCAATATTGGTTCAAATTGGGGTGAAAATTTCCGCTCTTTACTAGATACAACGCAGTCAGCGAACGGCGTGGCTCGGTTTGATGCATCACTTTTAGAACCCAATTAATTCAAGCGATTAAAACGAATAATTTTAGCAACACCGATCCAAATGTTATCGCAGATTGGTTGTTGGGGCCTAATAATGATGGGAATAACGGACATCTAGTTTTTGCCCCCATATATATGGATCTCAGGTGGCTGGGTGGCAGTCCGATGCAAATGACAGTCCTATACGATTTGATTGGAACTTTGGCTTTTTATTGAACTCAGGTTTTCCATTTGTAATCGGTGAATTAGGATATGACGTTCAAATACCTGCAACTGGGGGCGAAGATTTTTTTCTAAATTCAGTTGCACCTTATTTGATTAATAAAAAAATAAATTATAATTTATTTTTTTGGACCTTCAATAATGCTGATTTTCCTGTAGGGCTTCGAGCAAGTGACTCTGATCTAAGTCTATTTGCATGGAAAGAACAAGATTTGCATGATCTCTTTAATGCACTCTTACCCGTGCAACAATACGGCAAATTATGCGTAACAGTACCTATGCCAATTGTATATACGGGAACAAAATTTCCTGTGACCACAGCTACAACGGTTAATAACAGTTATCAATTTAACTTAACCGCTTTTGATACATTGACCTGTTTAAACAACGTCCTTGTAGGAAATTATACGTTAACCGGAAACTCAATTACCAATAGTGACGGCATCAATTATGTGCCCGAAAATACAAACACGGCTCTTGTTTCTTTAAATACTGAAACGGATATTAAAGTTAAATATGTTGAAGAGCCTAAGGGCACTCTCAATATTCAGATTACAGGAGATAGCAATTGTCCTATCAATGCGGACCAGCTATTTACGGTAACTTATTCTTCGAACTCTAATACCAGTAGTGTTCAGCTACTTGGCTCAACACCAAAAGATGTTTCCCTTCCTGTTGGTAACTACACAATCAATGTTACACCGCTTCAGTTACCCCAAAATACACTATGTTCTGCTCAGTTTAATACAAATTTGAGTATCAGTGCGAATACGGCTCAGCAAGAGACTATTCATTATACCGTGGTGGCATCTAATAATTGTAGTGTTAAGTCCCAATGTAGTACTTGGGGGGCCCCACAAGACTCTTGGGCTGGGAGTTCTTGTAACCTATACATCAGCACCAAGTCACCTATGACTAATCCTGCGATATTAAGTCTAGTAGCTAAGGGGATTACTGCGGTGACCTCAGTATGGAATGCAACTATATCCTTTACCAATGGAAATTTAGCAATGACTTTAAACGATGCGGTATATGTGCCAAATATTGGTTTCAACGCGAATGGTATTATTAGCTTACCCTCTCAAGCAACCCTTTCCACGAAGGGACAAACGTTCACTTGTCCGGTGAATGCTTCATATAAATAAGAATGCATGGGCTCTGCTCAGAGCCCATTATTTCAATCTTATCTAAGGAATGGTGAGTGCTTTGCGCTGCCTTTATAGGGCTTAAAACTGTGACCTGACCAAGAAAAATCTTACAATGGAAAACGAGTGACTAATAATTCACATTATTATATTATCATTTTTTTTTTACAGTGAGTTAAGAATGCCATCAAGTCAATTAGCGTTATTATGTCACCAGATTGAAAATCAAAATACTGACCATTTTGGTAAATTTTATATGTATGTCAGTTTGTTAAATACTCTAACAGTAAGAAATAAAAGTTTTGCTGACGGTTTACCCAAATACTCGAGTGGATTGGCTTTTTGGAGAACAAATCATCTGGATATCGGCAAGGAATTGTCGGTTGAGTTTATTCAAAAGTTGGATCTTTATTCTCGAGAATTTATGAATACCGAACCTCATTGGTTGAAGACACTTTATAACATTGTAATGGTATATATTCGTAAAGGGACAATAACAGATTTAACCTATATCATTGAGCAAATGTTAAATCATCTCAGCGCGATGCAAGGTTATCAAAGTCATAATCAAGACATTTATGATTACATTAATTTTGAACAAAATAAGAAGGGGTTAGCTGAATTTATTAAACAAGTTTCAGATTTAAATCAGCAATTATTATCTATTGCTGATAGTGGTTGTAATACTGTGTTATCCACATTGGCGGTTGCCACAGGCTTGGTGCTGGTTTTAGCTTCGGTTACTTCTATAGCGCCTCTGGTTATTGGTTTGTCGCTGGTAGTTGGAGGTACATTTGGTATCTATCATTATGTGACCCAGGCAGAAGCACAAGCAAAACAATTAGAATCTCAAGGAAATAAAATAGTTGAAACTATGAGCAAGCTACCGCAAAACGTGAACTTTTTTGGTAATAAAAACTACAGCAGCTTTTATGCTGCAGCAGTTAAACCTTTGCCCTATACCGTGATTACAGCACTTGAGCAATTGATGTTTGATAAGTCCCAACAAGACGAACTAACAAAACAACGCAAGCAAATTGATGAAGTAAGCACATTATTATCTATTTAGTCGATCTCGCTTTTATGCTTTTAAGACTTCATTTGTGCATGCAGATTAACTTTGCATGTACGAAAAATTTAGGGGGCTTCAATTGAGTTACCTATCATTAGATAACTAAGACCATTATTTTTGAGTCCATATCATTGAAGCAAATTAAATATATTTTATTTCTCGAATTAGGTATGATTACTCGAACAAGAAAAATAAATTTATGAGTCAATTATGAAAAAATTAGTTTTGATTTTAGCATTCTGTTCGTTGAATGCATTTGCTGTTAATGCAGTAAATCCAAATAATAGCACTTGTGACGATATACAAGATCCTGCGGAGCGAAAGGATTGTTATAGTATTGAAAAAAAGGATGAAGCGGAAGAAAATTTTAGAAACTTTCAAGGAAACCTTCCGGATTCTTATCAGGAAGAGTTCTAATAAAAAGAGTTTGATGAATAGCGGTAGTGCATTGAATTGATCGCTTGAATTTAATGTATTACCTATAAAAGATGTTGCTTTTGCTCCCCTTCTCTTACATTAAATAGACGCAAAATTTCAATTCAGATGGCTATAATTCAATTTTGATTTGTTTATAAAATTAAAACAAATTTCGAAAGATTATGATTAAAATTCTTTATTTTATCCTGAGCCCAACAAATATTTTCTCTAAAAAATCCTAACAAATGTTCAATTTATAAACTATAAATACATATAGAAGTCATTTTTATGGGTTCAAGGAGAAAATAATGAAAGCAATAATTACATCTACAGCATTACTCATGTCTTTAAGTTTAGTGGGTTGTAATACGATGAACCAAGCTGCCCAATACAGTAATCAAACTGTAGGCGCTGGAGTAAAATATGGTGCTAATGTGGTAGGTACCGGGGTAGGTTTTATAGCTAATACGGGTGCAGCTGTAGGTCATGGTGTAGGCAGGGTAGTTGGTACTGGCGTTGGAGTTGTAACTGGACATACAGTTTACAAAGCACAACCCCAATATGTGGATCACAATGGCCATAAGTATATGTTACAAAATGGTCGCTATGTTCTTGTGCACTAATTTTTAAAAAGGCTCTTCATTTAAGAAGAGCCTATATCAATCCAAGCCTACGCAATAATTCATAATGTATTAGAGCTGTTTACGTGTGTAGTTTCCTCTAAGGCTTTTGTACTTCTAATCTCTGCCGCTATGCATTGAATTAAGGGCTCTTTTAGGCCCAAAGGAATATCTTTATGGACTTTTGCAACTCTAAGAGTAGTTGGGACGCTGTAGCGGGAATTTAATTCTTCTAATTCCTCAGAATCTACTACGCTTGCCGCATCATGAATGGTTAACAAACGTTCGTGCATTCCTATTAAACCTAATTCTCGAGCTCTTTTATTCATGCGTTCAAAGTTTTCAAGCATTATTCCATCTGAGAATACTACTTCAAGAGACCACACTCTTTTTTTGAAATCTGGATTTTCTATATCTTGGACGTGCACTATCTCATTGGAAGCCATAAATTTTCCTAGGAGGCGACCAGGACCTCGTACTTGAATTACTTTCATTACGTCTTCAGAAACGTTTAATGCCCAATTATCGTCTTTAGCAGCACCAATAACAATCGTTACTTCATTGTTGCTCGCAGTGGTTTCCTTTATAGGATAAAATTTTTCATGCTTGTCCAATTCTTTAATTTTTTTTCTTGTATAACTATCAAATAATTCCTCGTTTAAAAATAAATGTTTTTGCGGAAGCGTATATACTTTAGGCAGTCCAGTGACCCAAATGAAACCGCGACATGGAATGATTGATATGCCAGCTGCATAGGGCTGTGCTGTATATTTGCAGGGCGATGCAGAAAAAAAATATCGACTGTCATTATCAACGAGATAGCTCACAATATCATGATTGGATGATTTTTTTCTCTGAACGGAAGACATCCCAAGATAATTACTCGTCATGGCTTCAAAAACTTCTTTAGTACCTTCTGTTCCTCTGAAAAGTAAGTCACTTCCGGATGGAAGGCTATTATGTAATTGCTCAGCTCCAATCTTTATTTCTTTTGATGACAGAGATGCATACGAGATATCCAGTTTGTCTGAAAACAAGGGATAATTTGATTTAGTTAAAGACTTTAATACGCGTTGAACAAAAATCGATCTATTTATGGGGGTTAATTTGGATAGCACACAGTACTCCTATTATTGCGGATCAATTAATTGCCACCAGAGTCATTAAATGAGCTCTGCGAATGAAAAAGGATCATAGCAGATAAATTTTGTTTAGTGGAATAGAAAAGAGGTTTATTAATGTTCAATCGAGAAATTTATAAGATATAGGCCTATCTGAGTCTTTTAGGAAAGCAATATGTGAAATGAGAGAGGACATTATTTTTCAGAAATAGCGCAACTTTTTAAATGCTGCGCTATGGGAATAAGAAACATTGGATTTTGACTTACAAGATAGTACATTTCCATGGATCCGAAAGTTCTTCTTTGGAGGGTATCTGTACTTTCTTAGTTCCTTGAGCATACAAACCATAGGGATTAAGCTCTACGGGTGTTTTGGTATTTGATTTGGTTGCTAAGTTTCCCAGTTTTATACCATCTAAATGTTTTTTAAACACCTCGAAGTTAGGTCTATGTTCAGCATCTATAATTGGGAATATGATATGTTGAAAATGTTGTGCTCGTTTTTCAATTTCTTCGGAATAGATTTTGGCAACAACCTCTGGATTATTTTTAAAACTTCCGCATCCCCATGCTCCCATAATGGCGTCCGTTTTTCCTTTGAGAATTAAGGTATCTAATTGGGCACCGATACGACGACTTAGATCTTGGGTATATTCTCTTACAGAATCTTCATTCTTGAAGTCAATCGTTCTATCAACAAGCTCAGGAGCGGCTGACCGCAATTCATAAAAAGGAAAAATTTTGTTTTTTGGAAGGAAGGTATAACTCAATGCACTGTCCGCTACAAATTGTTTTTTTGATGCGAGTTCATCAGAACTTATTGGAACCAAAATTTCCGGGCCACGAAAGCAAATCTGTGGCTCATCATTCATAAAGACTTTATAAGCTTGGGGTATTTTTATGCCTCGTCTTATACCTAAGGATTCCAGTTCTTCTGGGCTCATTTGTTCTTCAGCAGTTAGGAGTCTGCGCGCGTGTTCATCATAAAGAAAACATTTTTGAGTTTCATCGTAATAAATTCCTCGGGAGCCTAATGAACGGACACAAGATGAACGATGCCACATATTTTCTTCTTGAGCACTCCCACCTTCTAGAGCAGCTCCTCCCGGAAACAAAGAATTGGCCATATTCAAAATAGGATATATTCTTCCATGCTTTTTAGTTGCTTCCAAAGCGGCATCTCCAAAGTCTCGGCAAACCACTTCAACTTTTTGGGGAGGCTCTACTTTTTCTTTTTCCCATGCTTTTAAATTTTCAGCAGCATGTGACTTTAACTCATTATATAGCTTAGGATCTGTCGAGTGGTCTATTGTTTTTTCCATGCTTTTATGACGCCATCCATTTCCTGAAAAAATTCCTAAAAGAAAGCCGGGTCGGCTGTAAGAATGAACTTCCTTTATTTTTGATAAAGGAATGGAATTTGGAAGATGGCGTAATTCTCTATATGCTCTCATAAAATAACTCCCTTGATATTTTGTCTCATTCTGGTTTTTCGGAGACAGATCCTGTTATTTATTGATATAAATTCATCAATAATGATCCTTAATTTGCATTATTGTGCTTTTTATATCGTGTGGGTTATCTCACATATTGTCCTATTTGGTCAATAAAAATCTTTTGTTGAATTGATTGGCAGGAAGTGAAAATATCAGCTCTTTCGTGTAAAAATGCTTTTAAAGTGAGTAGTTTATTTGAATATTTTTTATTTGCTGCTCTTGAATTTAATTGGATAAAAATATTCCAAATAAAGTTTCAATAATGAGAGAGTTTCTTACAACAAGCATTCAAATTAGTAAGTCGAAGTTTTAGATCTTTTTGTTCCAGCTTTCGATACATATGAAATTTTGAACTAATATAAAAACAACGATGATATGATACTTTGGCGCATCTCCAGCTGGTTGAAGTTTTGGCTCTGTTATTTCTGACTATAAGAGATGCATATCTAAAAGGAAATTATTTTGAAAAAAGTACATGTCTGTTTTCAGCTTGTCCTATTGCTGTTAGCTTTTATGTTGAGTGAAAGGGGGTGGTCTGCACAAAGATTGCCACTTTTAAGTGATTATATGCGGATAAAAACTGTCGCTGAGCCCGATATGTCGCCAGATGGAAAATGGATAGTTTATACAGTAGAAGAAAATATCAACGAAACAAGCGCAATAAGAAATATCTGGTTAGTGTCTTACGATGGCAAGGTCTCCAAACAACTGACTCATAATAAGAAAGCCAGTAATTATCTACCTAAGTGGAGCCCTAATGGCCAATGGATTGCTTTTTTATCGGATAGTGATGATAGTCTTAGATTATTGAGTAGAAAAAGTGGGCAAATTATCCGATTAACTAATAACCAGTACGAGGTAAGTGATTTTACTTGGGCACCGGACTCTCAAAGCATCGCTTTTATTGCCAGCGATCCTCAAAAAAAATCTTCTAAAAACAAACCTATAATCATTACACGGTTTTTATTTAAAAAAGACTCTGAAGGTTATCTTGGCGACAAAAGAACGCATCTTTATCGTATCGCACTTCAAAGTAAACAAATTGAGTTATTAACTCCGGGACCATATGATGAATGGGCTCCGGCTTGGTCACCCAATGGAGACTATATTGCATTTGTCTCTAAAAGAGGGATGGAACCGGATAGGAATTATAACTCAGATGTATATGTGATAAGTAGTAAATCTGGAAGTAAGGCGATACAATTAACTCGTTTTCCTGGAGCTGGCATGGATCCCGATTGGGAATCTATTCCCTCCTGGAGCCCGGATAATTCTCAAATTACCTACCTAAGCTTTAATAATAAATCACCTATCTATGCGCCAACACAACTAGCGGTTGTTAAATTAACCAGTCATCAAGAACGAATTATTGCCCCTCTTGATCGATGGTTTACAAAGCCGGAATGGTCTGAGGATGGTAAAAAAATTTATGCGCTAATTGAAACAAGCAGAAATACCCATCTTAGTGAGGTTGATGTGCTTACAGGTAAGGTCAAAACATTAACTCAAGGAGAACAAGTTGATAGTGAATTTTCAGTAGCGAAGGAACATATTGTAGTTGTCTCTTCGGATGATCAACATCCACCAGAACTCTATGCAGTAGAAAATTCATTAAGACCCTTGACTCACCATAATCAAAAACTTTTGGATGAGGTTATATTTCGCCCTGTAGAAAATATCCAGTTTAAAAGTGCTGATGGCACGTTGATCGATGGTTTATTGCTAAAACCTGCAAATTATAAACCTGGGACACAATTTCCCGCGCTTTTAAATTTACATGGTGGTCCCGTTTATCAATTCAGTCATGAGTTTAATTTTGACTGGCAGTGGCTTGCTGCTCAAGGCTATACCATCATAGCACCTAATCCACGGGGTAGTTCCGGAAAGGGATTTGATTTTTCTAATGCGATTAACGCAGATTGGGGTAATCTGGATGTTAAAGATGTTCTTGCTTCAGTGGATTATGCAATTGAGAAGGGTATTGTCGACCCCCATAAACTAGCTGTGGGAGGCTGGAGCTATGGCGGCATGCTTACGGATTATGTGATTGCCAGCACTGACCGTTTTAAGGCGGCGGTAAGCGGCGCAGGGACTGGCAATATTTTGGGCAACTATGGCGTAGACCAATATACTTTAGATTATGAATCAGAGTTAGGTAAACCCTGGTTAAACACTCAAATTTATATGAAACTGAGTTATCCGTTAATGAAGGCCAATAAAATTAAAACACCTACTTTGTTTATGTGCGCTAGTTTGGATTTTAATATGCCATGCATCGGATCGGAACAGTTATATCAGGCATTAAGATCACAAAACATACCCACCGAATTAATAATATATCCTGAACAATATCATTCTCTTGATAGACCCGATTTTCAAATCGATCGTTTACAACGATTTAAAGACTGGATGGATTTTTATCTTAAAAAAACCAATTAATTCAATAAAAAGTGCGAGTTTACGGTTCAAAAAAATTAAAAAATATCTTTTTTATTCTAAGCATTGAAACTGGCCAAAGTGATAGCCAATGGACTATAAATATCTATAGGGTTTCAATTTGTTGCGAAAGAGTTTTTTATGGATAATGAAAAATGTAATATCCTGTATGTTGATGACGAAGCGCATAATCTTACCGCATTTGTCGCGACATTTCGCCGTCATTTTAATGTGTATACTGCTACTTCAGGACGGGAAGGTATGGATATTATGCGTCATAATAATATTCAGATTGTTATTACGGACCAAAGAATGCCCGAAATGACCGGCGTTCAATTTTTAGAGTCCATTATTCCTGAGTATCCTCATACAATTCGCATGATTTTAACGGGTTTTACTGATGTTGAAGCAATTATTAAAGCCATTAATACGGGACGAGTTTTTCGTTATATAACTAAGCCATGGGATCCTGTTGATTTAAAGATCAATATCGATACAGGTTTAAAGATGTTAAATCTTGAAAAAGAGCGTTTGTCTTTGGTTGAAAAACTGAACCAAGAAGTATTATATCAAAAACGAATTATGGAGTTATTTCAAAAATACGTGCCTAAAAATATAGTTGATGAAATTTTAAATTCTCAGGGAGAAGAATCTCTGATCCGCGGTGAATATCGTATAGTTTCAGCCATGTTTGCAGACATACGCCAATTTACTTCTATATCAGATAAATTAGGGCCAGTTAAATCTGTGGAACTACTCAATGCTTTTTTTGAATTAATGACGCATAAAATTCGCGATCATCATGGCAGCGTAAATAAATTAATTGGTGACGGAATATTGGCTTTATTCGGTGCACCTGTTTCGCATATTGATAATCAATTAAATGCTGTACTTTCCGGGTTAGCAATGATTGACGCACTGGGTGAATTTAATGAAAAATACCGTGATGCAATTGGCCAAGAAATTGCTATAGGAATTGGCATTAACACAGGAGAGGTAATCGCAGGGAATGTAGGCACTAGTGAACATATGGAATATACAGTTATTGGCGACACGGTCAATACAGCATCGCGAATAGAAGAGCTTACCAAAAATAAACCTAATACTTTATTGATTAGTGAAAGTACCTATAGACCTATTGCTAATGAAATTTTGGTTGAAGAATTAGGGCCCCAAGTAATCCGAGGCAAACTAGAAAAAGTCAAACTTTACAGAGTACTTGGAAAGAAAAAATGAACTGGGACACTCTAAAAACATGGCAATTCTGGTACCAAAACCTAATTATAGTTTTGCTTTATACCATAGGAGGGGTAATAAGTAATATTTGGATGGTCCCTAATACCTTAGTTACCCCTCTTTGGCTTCCATCAGGTGCCGCATTGGCTATGGTGCTGTGGTGCGGAAAGAATGTTTTCTTCGGAATCGTTATTTCTGAAATAATAGTCACTGGGACATTAGGTAATCTGATTTCTTGGCAAAATTGGATTGCATCCACCTTGATTGGAATTGGAGCGGGACTACAAGCAATTTGGGGGGCTCAATTTATTCAACACTACACTCGCACCAAAACACCATTCTATACAGTCAGAGATGTTTTAATTTTTACATTCGGAGGTGATTTTCTTATATCTCTTACGAGTTGCACTATAGGTATTACATCGCTCGTGTTATTTGATTTAATTAAAACTGATTTTATCATTAATAATTGGTTTATTTGGTGGATAGGGGATGTGGTAGGCATTATCGTTATAACCCCTCTTATTATGACTTGGTATCATAGTAAACCTACGTTCAATTTGAAGCAATTTCTTGAATATACTTGCTTAATCACCCTATTATGTGGCGCAATTAGCATGATCTATATGCTGCATTATCCTCTAGCTTATATTTTACTGCCCTTTTGTGTATGGTCAGCCGTGCGTTTTAGTCTTCGATTGGCAGTCATTACTGCATTTTTAATCTCAATTTCGGTACTCTGGCTGGAGATCCACGGTTATCAAGAATTTAATTTCATGAACATTTCAACCAGTTTAATATTTTTACAGGCATTTGTTGCAGTCATTTTTTTTACTACACTAATCTTGTCTGCAGTAATTAACGAACGAAAAAAAGCGCAAGAAGAATTACTGCAAGCAAATATCAAGCTCGAATCCCGGGTGGAACAACGTACACGGGATCTTAATAAAAAGAATATGCAACTCAATAAGACATTAGAAACGTTAAAACAGGCTGAGACTCAATTAATTCAAGCAGAAAAAATGTCTTCTTTAGGAGTATTAACCGCAGGAATCGCGCATGAAATTAACAATCCAGTTAATTTTATCTCCGCCAATATTGGCCCATTAAAAAATGATATTGACGATATTATGAAGCTGTTAAATAAGTACGAGGAAATTAACCCTGAAATACCAATAAAAGAAAAACTGCTCGAAATTTCAAAATACAGCAAAGAAATAGACTTGGCTTTTACGCTCCAAGAAACGCATAATTTACTTGATGGTATTGAAGAGGGTGCAAGACGCACCGCGAGTATTGTAAAAGATTTACGTACTTTTTCGCGGCTTGATGAGGGGGATCTGAAAAAAACAAATATCCATGAGAATATCGATTCCACCTTAACTTTATTACACAATCAATTTCGTGATCGAATTATCATTAATAAAAACTATGGGGATATTCCTGAGATCGAATGTTTTCCGGGAAAAATCAATCAAGTATTTATGAATATTATCACCAATGCAGCACATGCAATTCCTGAACAGGGAGAAATTACTATTACAACCTCTAAGAAAAAGAATCATATTTTAATTAGTATCCGTGATACAGGTGTAGGTATGACTAAAGAGACAATGGCTAAGATTTTTGAGCCCTTTTTTACGACCAAACCCGTTGGAAAAGGGACTGGCTTAGGTTTGTCTATTTCTTATAGTATCATTCACGAACATCACGGAACCATTTCAATAAAGAGTGCTTTAGGAAAAGGAAGTGAATTTAAAATCACTCTGCCTATTAAATACATCAAATAACTGATCACGTAGTAGAGGACCCAGAAAGCGCTTAAACTCAGTTAACCTGGGTCCACTTCATTTTGCCTGCAAATTTTGCGCGCCTACTTCTATCATCTACATTTTAGCCATGGTTGAAACAAAATTCGGAATATTAGGTGAACCTATACCCACTGCATCATTCCAAAATTGATCTTCCGGTTCTAGGGTAAGTGAGGAATCCCATCCAAAAGTTTTATTTTTAATAGTAAAAGCTGAAGCTGGAGGAGGGGTATCTTGAATCGATGTAGATGGTGGTGGTGTGGCACCACTAATAATAAGAGCTGGAGGAATAATAAGATTGATTGCTCTATTGGCGAGTAATACATGATTCATTTGATACAAATAAGGTGCTGCCTGACCTATTGGTGTTTTTTTATTGAGTAAACTACGAGCTTGATTTACTAAGATTAAAGTGGCGGAAAATAACGGACATGCCAAGCTGGTGCCTCCGTCCTGAATTTGTGCTCCATCTGCAATAATCAGTAGTCCGGTTTGTGGATCTCCAAGCATTGCAATATCAGGTAATGCGCGGCGATTTCCAAAGCTACTAATAACTCCATAACCACCTGCTGTGAAATTTCTAATGGAGTTCTGCCATTTAACTGGACCATAAAATTTGCTAATGCCTCCACCAGTTCCCCCATCATACACATAGCTCCCTTTGGATGCTTTCACTGAGCCCCATACGGTTTCAAATGCATAATTGTATTTTTTATCTACAAATAAGGCTGTCGCTCCAACTGCAGTGGCATAAGCAGAACTGGCGGGATAATTAACTTTCGGAGGAGAAGGCCAAGTTCCAGTACATTTTTTTTGGGTGCTGTAGGTAAAATCTCCACAATCTCCGGAAGAAAAATTCACACTGAGCCCTGCGGCAGCAGCTAATTTCAATGTTTGTTCGAGCGAAGTATCTAACGTTTCTTCAGCACCCCAACTATTAGAAATCACATACGCATTAGGAAAACCTGCAATGTTATTTTTATTCTTAATCAGATTGTGGATTACCTCGATTAGTAGGGTCTTTTGATCTTTACCCAATACCAAAACTGTATTATTCCCAGGTGCTATTGTATGGGATGATTCAATATCCAGGAAGATTTCATTGCTCGAAGAGGTTGCATTAGGGCAATGTGTAAAGGGGGTGCCATCAGGATTAATTATCGCAAAATTCTTTAATGGCCCTGTAGTCACAAAAGGTTTTATTTTGTTTGCTTTAAAATATTGATTTGCATCTCTTAAAATCTGATCTGGCCTGTTCGTGCCGCAAGAATCAACAATTACCAGAGTCTGGCCTGTCCCATCGAGTTGTTTTCCATTAATACGAGGAATGTTCTTCAGGTTATAACTCTTTTGCAATTGTTCACCTGTAAAACCTTGTAATGAAATATCTGTGGGAATTGCAAATGGAGTAAAAGTATTCCAAATAAAATTTAAATCATGGACTTCATCCGTATTGTTCTTGATACTTTCTATATTCGAATGAAATTCAGGAATGGTACTAAGTCCCGTAATTTCGGCGATATATTGCGCAATCTCTGCATTTACTTTGGGCTTGTTTGCATTAGCATAAACGATTTTATTTTGATACTGATAAGAGTTCATTTGCACGTGAAGCGCTTGCGTAATTTGCGCTACTGAACCGGTGATATGAATACTATGATTAACAATGCTTGCTTGCATTCCTTGAGATGAAAAAAATTGTTGTACTACTTCTTCTGCTTCTTTATTTGGCGCAAATTCTTGTTCATAAAGAGTATAAGTTAAAAACTGATGGTATCGGGTACTATTGGGGTCATAAATATCTTGCACAAGCTTGTCTAATTCTGTTTCATTTCGTATTTTTAATCTCACTATAAATGAAATATGTATATTAGAATCCAGAGGGCGAATCAGAGTAGCCTGATTTAGTAAATTTAGTCCTGGGCTGGGTATGCTCGATAAGCTAGTTGCTGGATTTGCATAGGGAGTGGTTGCCACAAAACCACATGACAATAAAAGAAATACTACTTTTTTAAGTTTCAACATGAATTATCTCCCTATGTTATCCGAAAAAAAATAGACTAGTAATCGGGCTATATGTGATAAATCCCAAATCATCGCCAGTGGTTAAAGAAAATACATGACCATTTTGAGTTCCTGCATGGATTACAGTTGCATCTGCATTCACGAACAGGGTGTACGTTATCTGGGATAAAAAAGTCCATATCGGATTTGAATTAGTTAAGCTGTTAGTAAAATAGGCATATTCAAAATTGATAGTACCAGGGGGTAGGGTACTATTCGATGAGGTTTGACGGGTATTAACATAAAGTTGGCTCTTGGTAGCAAAAACATTTTGGATAGGAACAGGGATACTTGGTTGTGGACCGTTGATTTTATTCCAAGTAGTTCCATTATTTAGTGAATAATAAACATTTCCATCATCGCTTCCTGCATAAATAGTAGAGGGAGTTAAAAAGATACTATTGAGCGCTCCTGTACCTGGATTGGTTGGGGTAGATACCCAAGTAATTCCTTTGTCATTTGAGTAGTAAACTTTCCCCTCTTGTGTTCCAACATAAATGTTTGCTGCTTTTGTAACCGAAACACTATTTACGGCTGAAGTGCCTGGGGCGGTGGTAGCGCTCCAAAAAGTACCGTTGTTAGTCGAGTAGTACACTTTACCATCTCCACTTCCTACGTATAAGGTAGTGGGGGTTACGAATATCCCATTCACTGAATTATTCGAGGAGGGTATTTTGGGCGTAGGAGTCCAAGTCAAACCATTATTAATAGAAAAATAAACCGTACCGCTAGCAGTCCCTGCATAAATTATACCGGCTCTTGTGAATGTAACCTCCACTGTATGATTGCTATCAATATTAAATAGCGTGAACGTGGATCCACCTTTTTGCGCCGTACCTCCGTCCAGTAACCATTGATCAACTTGGTAACCTGCATTTGGCGTTGCCGTAAAAGTCAAATTACTACCCGCGATGATAGTTTGGGGCTTATTAGGTTTAATTGTTCCCTGTGCACCCGCTGTTGGCGTAATTACATATTTTGTTACAGGAATTTGCGTAATATTTAGAATGTTAGCTGAGGCAGGTCGATAACACTCCAGTCCATTTCCTTGTTCACAAACAATAGGACCACCCTTAATATTGCCTGATAGTTTACTTCCATTCACCAACAAATTAAGTGTACAGGATTGATGATAATTTAATTTAAATGGATTTGGGCAATTTCCCGTTGAAGTAACCTGGGTAATCCCCTCAATACGTTTCATAGATAAAGTGTGGGTTTTACGGGATTGATTGGTTATCGTATATTTAATTGTCGCGGATCCTATCGGGGTTATATAAATTTTGGGGGGATAATTGGGATCTGGTGTAAAAGTCCATACAGGTTTACTGGCATGGCTAAGTGTAAGGAATAGTATAGCAAACACACCGATACAAAGCTGAGGCAAAGTAGTTTTTAATATTTGCATCTTCAAATCCATCTTCGGATATTCATTTTAGTGTTTATCTTAAGTTGATTACTAATCCCAGATCAATAAAATTAGATATTTTTTCAAAGAGTTAAAGATCACTCCACAAGACACGCTTATTCCACGTATATTTTGGTATTTAGAATAGAAATATCAGTCATCGAAGGAGAGATATAAGGCTAATCACCAAAGTACTTATTATAAATGGTTAAATAAGTGCCATCGGTTTCTATTTCTAATAAGGCTTTATTAATTTTATCAATTATAGGAGCATTTTTTCTCAATGCGATGATTCCATACCCGTTTCCTATCACGATGGGTTTTCCTACGAGTTGGAAGCCTTGCAGGGTATTATTCAACAGATATTTAGCAACATTTTCATTGACTAATGCGGCATCAATTTCATGATTGTTGAGGGCTTCTATTAATGAGGTGATTTTAGAATATGCTTTAATATTTTGTTTCGAAGTATAATTAGGTAATACATTATATTGGATGAATGTTGCTTGCAGTGCGCCAATTTTTTTGTTCTTAATATCGTTGATTGAATTGATATTCGAATTTTTTAATGACATAAATTGTCCATTACTTGTTATATAAGGCAGACTGAAAACATAATTTGTTGGTTCAGTTGAAGGAAGAGGGCTGGGTAAAAAAGTAATGTCAATAAAACCTGTATTCAGATCTCTAAATTGAGAATCCAAATCTGTGGGTTTATAGATACAGTCCGTAGCAATGCGTTTGCATATTTCATCCATAAGGTCGACGCTAAAACCAAAATAATGATTGTCAATGTCGGTCGATGAGAAAGGTGGTGCAAATTTCAAAACCCCAACAGTAAGTGGGCTACTATAAGCAAAGAAAGAGCTTGCTAATAGGATTATAAAAACAAGTTGCTTAATAAGCTTCATGTTGTAAATCCGTATTTTATATAGTTAAACTCTAGGATGTTAGAAAAGGGTTGTCAATGCAGTCACTGAATGCCAGCATTTTTTTGAAGGGTTAACATTGTTTTTGGGTCTTCATATAAGCGAAAAATTTAATTAAATCATTCAAGTCTTTATCGGATAGAGATTGTCTATCAGAACCAGTCATTCGGCCCTGTGGAAGAGAACGCACTGATTTGGGATCCCGAATAAATTTTTTCAATTGAGTCATGTTAGGATAATAATTCAAAGGATTTTTAGGACAATTCAAGTCCGGACCGATATCGCTTTTTCCGATA
Organism: Legionella nigrisilvae; assembly: GCF_977063395.2. Taxonomy (NCBI): domain Bacteria; kingdom Pseudomonadati; phylum Pseudomonadota; class Gammaproteobacteria; order Legionellales; family Legionellaceae; genus Legionella; species Legionella nigrisilvae. The sequence continues at coordinate 382,003 of NZ_CDRUGZ020000043.1, read as the reverse complement.
TGATTTATGGTATGACACCCCTCACAATGACTAATATAAATTTTGTACCCATTAGCAATCGATGTATTTTTTGTTTTGGGAGGGGAGAGCACATGGTGGTAATTAAGTTCTCGAGTAATTTTTATCGCAACAACACTCCATGCCCAAAATTCTGGAGATATATACGAACGCTCTGGATAAAGCCAAATTATCTCATAAGGTCCTGCTGTAAGCCCGGTGTGATTTTCAATTATTGACCATTTTGATGAGGGTTCTATGGCCAACATTGCTATGGATGCATTTTTACTACAGTCCATAACTTTACCTGCAGGCACATAGACATGGAAATTATCTTTCGCTATGAATTCAATGATATCTTGTTTTTTTATGTGAAAGGGAGCGAGCAACTTGCATAAAGGGATGGCTTTATGGTGCATGACTTTATCAGGATAAGCGCGGTCATTATTAATTGTTACTTGGGTTAGATTTGGATGGGATAGCAATTCAGTTCGAGTCAGGGTAAGGGATTTATTCGGAGTAGTGATATGAAGCGTGCTGGATGATGAAGCGTTCGCGCTGGAAGCAGTTACACTTATAAGCCAGAGACCTATCAATAAAAAAAAATATTTCAATCCGTTCACTTTAACTCCTGGCATTTATCGATGTGTGATCTGAACAGCCAAATTATATTACATTGATGTGGGAATTTTTCCAGGGAAAAATCAACCTACTTGTTTCTACGGATTTTTACATGACAGCTGAAGGATAAATGGAGCTCGAAAATAAAATCTTGACTTTTTGCCTGCATACTCATCATAGTGCAGAGCTAAAACCGGTGATACGTAAAAAACCTCCGTTTGACATAAATATATTCTTAACAAGGAGTATGAAATGGGCTACAAATTTTGTTTAAGCGTTGCCTTACTACTGAGTCTACCATCGTTATTATTTGCAGATGATACCCTAATTTTTGCAGTGGATATCATTCGGCATGGGGATAGGACTCCGATTGTCCCACTTTCAGTTGTAAATTATCAATGGCAAGAGGGTCCGGGGCAGCTTACAGCAGAAGGTATGCAACAAGAATATAAAATGGGTATCCAGTTCCGTAAAAAATATATTGAGCAAAACCATCTATTGCCTGAGTGCTACGAGCATGGAACAATGTATGTGCGCTCTACTGATTATGAACGCACATTGATGAGTGCACAGTCATTATTAATGGGATTGTACCCGCCAGGGACAGGACCAAATACAACGGAATCTTCTCTTCCAGCTTTGCCTTATGGATTTCAACCCATTCCTGTTTTTAGTGCTCCCTCTAAATATGATGAAGTGATCATCCAGCAATTAAGTGCCGTGGAACGAGCAAAATTAATGGAACAATATGTGTACTCTACGAGAGAATGGCAACAAAAAAATAATGAACTCAAAGATAAATATCCCCTTTGGAGTGCTCTGACAGGGGTTCAAATTAAAAATCTGACTAATCTTGAATTATTAGGCGATGCTTTATACATTCATCAACTCCATAATGCACCGATGCCCGTTGGTTTGAGTAGTCAAGATATAGAAACAATCATTAATGCCAGTAACTGGGCTTTTATGGCACAAGAAAAACCTCAAGCAGTAGCAGCTGCTTACAGTTCAAAACTCATGACAAATATTGCCAATTTTCTTAATAGTGGTAGCCAGAAAAAATCCAAGCTTAAATACGTTTTGTTATCTGCACACGATAGGACTATTGCAAGTGCATTAAGTTTTTTGGGATCTCCTTTGCAAACCGCACCGCCGTATGCTTCAAATCTTAATTTCTCACTTTATGAACATGATGCAAATTATTACCTTGTAAAAATCACTTATAACGGTAATCCAGTTGCAATTCCTGCTTGTGGTGGAACTACTTGTGAGTTGCAGCAATTTATAAAATTGGTGAATGACTCCAAGAATTATTCAATTTGAGATTCTTTTCTCCCACGCAAAGCGAGAACTTAGGTGGATAAGTGTCTTATCCAAACTATTTATTCCACAAAACTTAAAAGGGGAACCTAGAAATAAAAAGTTTAATTAATTATTCTCTCAATTAAATAAACATTCTAATTTAAAAAATAATGCTAATTAGTGGTGATAAAATAGGTATCGGTTTAAGACCTCCACATTATACGCAAATCATCAGGAAAAAGCCTGAAATTGATTGGGTAGAAGTGCATACAGAACACTTTATGAGTGACGGAGGCCCATTATTAGATATCTTATTTTCAATAGGGGAGATCTATCCTATAAGTTTTCATGGGGTAGGCTTATCTTTAGGTTCTGCCTGGGGACTAAGCAAGAATCATTTAAAACGAATTAAAACATTGATTAAGCGTTTTGAGCCAGTTCTAGTTTCAGATCATTTATCTTGGAGTAATAACGGGCGAGCTTATCTTCCTGATTTATTACCTATTCCTTATACTGAAGAAAGTTTAGTAATGATTGCGAATCATATTGATGAAGCGCAAAACTATTTACAAAGAACCTTGCTTATTGAAAATCCAACTTCTTATTTGGAGTATCGAAGTTCAACTTATTCAGAGGCTGAATTTTTAGCGGAGTTAGTAAAACGCACTGGGGCTCAAATTTTATTGGATGTGAATAATATTTTTGTGTCGTCTGTTAATCATGACTGGGATCCATATCAATACATCCAATCTATTCCTTCGGGAAAAGTACAAGAAATTCATTTGGCTGGACATTCAGTTCAGGTGTTTGATGAAAAAAATAGTTTGCTTTTAGATACCCATGATCGACCTGTATGTGAGGAAGTGTGGGGATTATATCAATATGCTGTAAACCGCATGGGGCATGTCCCCGCGTTGATTGAATGGGATGCGGATCTACCTGATTTGGAGGTTTTACTGAATGAAGCAAGAAAGTCAGTTAAATATAGCAACAATAAAGCAGATCCAGGAGGATTTTACCCAAGCAGTGTTTTACCAAAACGATAATGAACTGACAGAACATATCTCCAAAAATCAAGTAGATCCTGAGTTTAGACTCAGCATCTATCGAAACAATATTATGCTGAATTTATGTCGTGCGCTAGAAATTACCTATCCCTTTATTTGGAAGCTGATAGGGGAGGAGTGTGCCCATCAAATTGCCCGTATGTTTTGCCAAAAAGAAATGAATTTACCTGTAACAAATTGTCTTGATGATTGGGGGGCGAATTTTCCAGGATTTTTACAAGAAATTAATTCAATTCAACATCTTGTTTATTTGAAAGATATAGCAGAATTAGAATGGTTGATACATAAAAGTTACCGTGCCTTAGATTTTAAAAGCCTTAAACCCGGGAAATTACAAAAAAAGTTGGAAGGTTCAGGGGATTTACGTTTGGTTTTTAATCCTTCGGTGCATTTATTTTCATCACTGTATTCATTAAAAGAAATTATCGAGTTCATTGAGTGGCCAGATGGAAAAAAAATTGATCTACGTCACATTCCTTCTTATGCAGTGATTGCTCGTCAAAACAGCCAAGTAATCACTCATTGGATTTCTAAAGATCTGTTCTATTGGCTCGTATGCCTCAAAAATCGTACACCTTTGATGCATGCCTATGACCATATAACCACATTCAATCCTGATTTTGATTTGGTTGCAGGCTTAGAATTTATATTAAAAAATCGTTTATTGTGGAAATGCTTGAGTTGAAGTATCCAATTTGTTTGTCTCCTAACTCAGTAGTGATGGTTACTCAGCTAAAACCACCAAATCCATAGGATCGTCAACTCCTGCAACACTCCGGGATTTTCGTTCTATTTTTGGAGCTTCACTTTCATAGTTTTGTTTTAGCGCTTCTGTTAGTGTAGATGCAGTAGTTAATGCTTTTGAATGTTCCACTTTATTGTGCTTCTCTAATTTTGCGGCTAAATTCGCAGTTTCTCCTATCACTGTATATTCAAGTCGGTCTGCATTACCAATAACTCCAAAAACGATTTCTCCCACTGCCAGTCCCATACCCACATCAAGCACAAAATCTCCATTTTTTTTACGTGCTTCATTCCATACTAACAGCTTTGCAAGAATCTCATCTACTGCTCTTAAGGCATCTGCTGCATAAGTATTTGAAGGGGTGACCGCACCAAAACTCGCCATGATGCCATCTCCCATAAACTTATCAATCGTGCCATTATGTTTTTGAATGATTGGCACGAGCAAACGCTGATACTCTCCTAGTAATTGGATCAAGTCACTTGGTGACAGAGTTTTAGATGCTTTGGTAAAGCCGCGCATGTCGGTAAATAAAATTGCTGCATGACGTGTTTCTCCATAACCTGCTTGCAAAATCGAATCAGAGTGGATGATTTTTTCGGCAACGCTTAAGTCAAAAAAACGGGAGAGATCTTTTGCGGCACTGGTTTGCGCTACTGCTTGGAACAGTGTCTTTTGGGCGCGTTGGAGTACTAATGCCAAGATCACTGTAACTAAGAAAATAGATAAAAGTATATCGAATACTGCGCCTAAATAAACACTCTGGGTGGAAGCATAAGTTATATAGTCCCAGGTAATAACACTCATTCCGGTGCTGGATAAGGTTTGCCAAACAATAACAGTCCACCCTATAACTGCGGTAAAGCCTGAAAGTAATACCCATTCTGGTTCAAAACGCAACGCGCGAAGAGCTATCAGGATATAAACATAATTGATGTGGGTATTTTTTAAATTAATGGTTGCTGAGGTTTCATATTGTAGGTAATAAGTCCAGATAATAAACAGCAATAAGAACATTTCGGTGATGACGAATAATCCAAGTACTTTAGGGGTTAACTGATTTGTATAAGCAAACCATAACCGCGTTAATATTAGAATAGTAAATAATGATAAGCCCAAAGAGGTAGAATGCACTGGAGCATGAGGGGTATAACCTATAGGAGTTAAATAGTCTATGATCATCAACAAAAATATAACCCCTAATTGCACCCCGCCAACCAGTAATTCGCTTCGGTACTGTTGGGACTTCATATCATCTCTAATGCGCTGCGGTAATTGATTATAACTAAGCACTCTTTTCTCCTACGATGCGCTCACATAATCCTTTAGGTAACATGATGTATTCCTCTGGATCTCCATCCTTCGTTGCTTGCGCGGCACAGGAGTGTTTCGATGTCGCACAATCATTTTTACTCGCACGTACTACGCCATAACATCGCTCAAGCTCCTCTGTCTGGTTTTTTTCAGACAACCAATCAGTATTGGTATATAAAGCCACGAGCGAAGCACTTAAAGCTGCAGCAATAACGGCACTATTTTGAATCTTGCGTTTATTCATGATTTTAATCCCATTTAGGATTTATAAATATCGTTCTTTAATATGTGCAAAATAATAATCAGGATTTAATGTTTCACCTGTTGCTTGACGCAATAGTTCTGGAAAGGTTAATAACCTTCCTTTCTGATGTATATGTTCCCTCAGCCAAGCTAACAATGATTTGAAATTACCTTGCTGCAATTGATCTTTCAGATCCGGAATGGATTTCTTTACGGCTGAAAACAATTGAGCAGCAATTAATGCTCCAAATGTATAAGCAGGAAAGTATCCAAAAATTCCGGATGGCCAATGAACATCCTGCATCACGCCATTTTTATCATCGCCTTTGGTGGATAAGCCTAAATACCTTTGCATAGAGGTATCCCATACTTCCGGCAAATCAGCAACAGTAATCTCGGAAGAAAATAATAGTTGTTCTATTTCATAACGTAGTATTACATGTAAAGGATACGTTACTTCATCCGCATCAACCCGGATTGGGCTCGGTTGTACTTTCGTGTATTGAAAAAAAAGGTTTTCTGCAGTGATATGCTCTACATCTTTGAAATATTTTTGTGCTATGGGCTCAAGAAAACGGAGGTATTCCAGGCTTCTGCAAATTTGCATTTCAATAAACAAGGATTGACTTTCGTGCATAGCCATTCCTAAAGAATGACCCACAGGTTGTGTACTCCATTCTTTTGATAATCCTTGTTCATAAAGAGCATGACCCGTTTCATGGGTAATTGCCATTAAGGACGATAAAAACTCGTGATCGTTATAACGTGTTGTGATACGAACATCACTAGATATTCCACCACAGAATGGATGATGGCTTACATCAAGTCGCCCATGATTAAAATCAAATCCTAGACGAGCCATTATTTCCATTCCCAGTTGCTTTTGTTTTTCTACCGGAAAAGTTCCTGTAAGTGTTTTAATTTGCCTATTCTTTTGATTTTCAATAATACTGGGAATAAGTTGAGCCAGTTCTTGTTTTAATGAATTAAAAATCGGAGTAATTGTATTACAATCCAAATCTGGAGAATATTCATCAATTAATACATCCAACACTGGCTTATTAAATGTTTGGGATTTAATTTCAGCAATTGTTTTTACTTTTTGAAATAATTTTTCCAGGTAGGGTTTAAACGATTTCCAATCATTTTTTGCGCGTAATTCTCGCCATGCTTGACCACAAATTAAAGATTCATTAGTAAATTCTTCGACTAAATGCACGGGAATACAGGTCGCCTGTAGGTATTCTTTCTCCATCCAATAAAGATTCTTTTGCTGCCATAATGATAAACCCTCAATATCTTTTGCGTGTTTTATCAAGTCACCAACTTTTTTATCAGTTAACCAATCATGCTGAACAGCACTTAATGTAGCTAAAGCCTCTGCTCGGGCTTTCCCCCCACCAGGTGGCATCATGGATGCTTCATCCCAGGAGACAATTGCGGCTAGATTTTCAAAATCATAATACTTTTTAAAATGATGTTCTAACTGTTGGTATGCATTCATGTAGGGTTCTCATTAGTCTGTTTGGATTTAGGCATGCTTAAAAATATACATATTGAGATGATGCAATAAATTTATGGGTAGGGTCAAACTAAAGCCCTAGAGCATCGTTATCTATTTAGCTTAGAATTATTCTAACAATGTAAGCCCAAATTGATCGTGGAGTCAAAATTAACTGCACGAATTCACATAAATTTATTTTAAATCATTTGGTTATGTACGGTTTTTAAGACTATTTTCTAGAGAATGAATATCTGATGATAATTAAATTTGTACATTTGCTCTACCAAAATTTGTAAATTAACTGTAAACTTTTTCCTGAAAAGACATGACCGTTATAATGCGTGGTCATTTCAGAGGTATTTTTATTATCGGATATAATTATTAATTCTAAAGGAGCCATGTCATGCCTCATACACCACCTGCCTCACCTAATGCTGAAAGAAAAACTGAAGAAGCAAAAAATTTATACAGTTCCCAGGATAGTAGCTTTGATGAAAGCAGTTTTGAGGAAAGTAGTTTTGAGGAAAGTAGTTTTGAAGAAAGCGATGAAGAGAACTCCGAACTAAGCGAAGATGAAGGTAATGAGCAAACTTCTGAAGAGAGTTCGCAACCTACCACCGAGCCGACTGAAGAATCACCAGCCCCCCAAAATCATGCGGAAAGAAGAAATGCCAATACGCTCTTTGGTTTTGCTCCACGAGCCCCTCAAGTCTTTGTCTGTCAACATGGGCATTTACACCTTATAGATGCCATTGATGAAAACACTCTAATTTTCATGACCTTAAATGGCTCTCCTGAATTAATGCGTATGATAGCTCTCGCTACACTATTGACGGCTCTAGATTTAGATGAAGAAAAGAACTTGGAAGAACAAGTTGGTTCACAAACTGAGCAAAAGCCGGAAGAAGGACCAATAAAAGCAAGCGAAGAACAAAGTCAAAAAGAAGAAGAAAGTAGCGAGGAAGAAAATAACGAAAGTTGGGGTTATAACTACTTTTCAATGTAGCACTCGGACTCCGCAGCCAAAGTTGCGGAGTCCCTTATCTAAATAGGTGTTTTTTTACCCCCTCTAGAATGTCCAGCATTGATAATCCATACCAACATCTTATATCATCGCACCTAAAATGCGCTTCTGAAATTTAAAAAGGAACTAATAATAATGCGTATGCAATGGATGTTAATAGCACTCTTTACTTCAATGGCTCACGCCAACTTACCTTATTTTCCTTTAGACTTTCCTCGAGACGAGGCAGCACACCATCAAAACATACCCTACTCATTTACACACATGATTGAATGGTGGTACTTCAATGGCAAGTTGGTTACTGATGAGGGAAGGCATTTAAGTTTTGATGTTGCTTTATTTAATGCCGCTATAAATGTAAAAGGACGTGTCTATACACAACCCATGCTCCACATGCAACTTGCTGATTTGGACAATAAAATAGCCTATGGAGTAGGTAAAGATTATTTTGTTAATGAAGGTAAATTTGATACTGAAAAATTAAATATTATTGTAAAAAATGACTATAGTTTACAAAAAAAGGGTGAAAAAGAGAAAGAAGTTTATTTGTTGAACGCAGAAGCTCATCAAAATAACACTGCCTTAAAATTCAATTTAATTATGGAGCCAAAAGGATCTTTTTTCTTGATCAATGAAAATGGACTGATGCCAATGGCTGATAATACCAATTCATATTATTATTCCATACCTCATTTCAAAACAACGGGGACGCTTAAACTCAATGATAAGACGTATCAAATCAATCTAAATCCAGGTGATGCCTGGATGGACCATCAATGGGGCGACTTTAACCTTGACTCGAATGGGTGGGAGTGGTTTGGAGTGCGCCTGAATAATGGTATTGACGCCAATATCTTCCTTATCTTCAATTTTAATGATAACAAGGTAATTGGCGGGCTAGCAAACGTAATTTTGCCTTCTGGCGAAAAGCGATTTATTTCTTACCAAGATATGGAAGTGTTTCGCGAAGATTATTGGTTTGACCCCTTATTATCAATTCTTTATCCCACTACATACAGAATTAATATACCCAGCATTGGACTATCCCTTACGAATGTTGCCGCTTTTCCCGAGCAGGAAAAACATGGTTACTGGGAAGGATATTGCGAAGTATCAGGAAGCTATAATCAGCAAGAGGTTACTGGTTTTTCTTATACAGAAATTGTTTACAGCACTCCAAGCCTATCTGTTTTCTCCAATCTTGAGGGTAGTTCAGTGGTAGATGAAATTAGACCTGGTATAGTGTCTAAGGAAGAACTAACAAAGACTGAGTACAAATGAGATTTTTAATAAAGGCTATAATGAAATTTTTCCTGTTCTTTCCTTTCCTAGGAATGCTTCTTTTTGTTAAAGCCCTTGCGGTCAATGGAACTCCTGAATCGAAAGAGATTCAACTGCAGATAAATCAACTTTCAGAAATCAATAAAATAGCGACAAAAGTTGCACCTTCTCAATTGCCAAGTCCCTATAATGAATTATTGACTCAGCCCCTAATGACTAAAAGCATAGAAAAATATTATGCACGTAGTGCCATTATAAAAACAATTTTTGCAGCCCAGAGGCCTGAAAAAAATACTTATCAACGTACTATAGTTATGTTTATTGATAGCAAGAAAGAGAGAAATCAACCTGAGTTAGCCCAAACAAAAAAAGAAGTGATTGTAGTTGAGTTAGCATTTATTACGATGAACTTTAATGAGCTGCCCAAAAATATGATAGAAGAAATACTCCATACGAATACTCCTTTTGGTAAATTGCTCCTCAAGTATCATCTGGAAATAGTCACACAAGATCGAACGTATTATAAGGTTAGATGTGACCGTGCATTAGCCTCACTAATTAATTGCAAATTTAATGATTTCATCTATGGACGCACCAACAGTATTCTTAGGGCTGATAATAAAAAATGGCTTGCGCATGTTGTAGAGATTTTACCTAACCCTGCTGAGGTAGGTGAAGGAGGAAAACTACCCCCAGCTCCAGATTAATGCATATTAAATGTTTCTTATGATATTATAAAGCTCAATTTTCATGATGTCCTAATAGGACTCCAATTATTCAAAGTAAAGGAACGTGGTGATTTATGTGGAATGAAAAAGTAACAAAGCCTTTTCTGATTATTTATATTGGTCTGTTGTTCCTTGCAACCTTTTTCATCATTCCAACCATAACCAGTTTTTATTACTACGCTTGGGGTAAACAATTAGCTTGGTCTTATTTTGACGGACCACCCATGATTGCCTATTTTTTCCATATTTCTCGAGCAATTTTTGGGGATACTTTTTTTTCCATTAATATTATCGGTTTTTTATGCTTGATTGTAGGTGCTTATTATATATACAAAACCGGTACACTCTTGCACAACCAACAAACAGGATTAATTAGTGCGCTGATATGGGTTGTTTTGCCTACTACCACCGAAAGTGTTTTTGTTCGTGTTTTATATGATGCACCATTGAATTTATTTACGATTCTGTCGTTTTATTCTTTTGCGCGTTACATTTTATACAAACGCATTCTTGATGTGTATCTTTGTGCTTTATTTATTGCAGCAATGATCTTATCTAAATATACTGCTGTTGTAAGTGTGATGGGGCTTTTGGTCTATGTTATTTTTTCCAAACAGCGGCAACTTTTTAAAAATGGACATTTTTACTTAGCCTGTCTAATCATTATTTTAATGATTTCTCCTGTAATCTATTGGAATATCCAGCATGATTGGATCTCAATTACTTATTTATTAAATTTCCACAGTCAAACTCAAAATCATACTACCATATCCCATAGTCTCTTAAGGCTTTTAAGTACATTAGTAGTTAATTTTTCAGTTTTCCTCTTGTTGACTGCATTTGGATGGTATAAGTATCGAAAAACCCAGCCTACATCCGATAACCAAGTTTTGGAACTCACTTATGCAGTATTATTTGTAGGCTTATTATTTTGGTTCATATCAACCCTTCTGGGTGGAAGTGCCCGTGCTATTTACCTAACACCTCTAGGCATGAATATTGCCTTAGCAACAGGATATTTCATTACAAAATATAATTACCACCGTTTTTTTAAGTGCTGTTATCCCGTTTTTTTAATCTTTAGCCTCATGGTGATTGTTGTTAATTCATGGCCAATCGCAACATATATGAAAAAAGGTAAGTTTTACACGGTATTACAAAAAGCGATTAAAGAGCCAGAAATCATAAAAAAAGGACAGCCTATAGCTGCTGGATATTATACTAATGCTTCAGCGTTGAATTTTTTTATGCCCAATGAGTCAGTTCATGCAATTCCTTGCAACGATATCAATCAATATCAATACTGGGATAAAGCCTTTTTAGAAGCATTATCCAAAGGGGAAATTGCTAAAATCTACTATTTTGATTTTAAAGATACGAAACAATGTCCTGAACAATTTTTTAATCAATGCCGATCAGTCGCAACAATTTCTCACAATAAGATCATCCCAGTAATTCACAAATTAACTAAGCCAAGATATTTGTTTGTGTACGAATGTTCATCGCCACGTACCCAAATTTCAAATGCAAAGACCTAATATAACCAGGGAAACAGGAGCATAAATACTTGAGTTGGATGCCCTCGAGCTGCTCCTGAACTTATTTCTTGGTTCAGATTTTTCCGATTGCACTCCTAGTCTTATAAAGTAATAATACATTCTGAATTCCACCCGTCGCAAACATGTTGTGTTTGTATGGCTTATTTTATAAGGATGATAAATGAAACAAAAACTGCTCATTGGATTTACAGCTGTCGCTCTGACTTTTGCAAGCATATCTTATGCTGATTTTACCTTTTACTCGGGTTCAAATAAATGTGAAGATATTCCTGGAAATTGGGCTGGATCAGGTAAGGCTTCTAATTGGTTGATAGGGGAGTGTCATTACAATGGAGCAGGAACAGTTGGAGCTGTAGATACTACAGGTCATTTTGCGATTGAAGTCAATGCAGACAAACGTTCAGGAAGTCTTATATGTCCAGAACATCATTCAACGAAACTGCGTGGAATTTGTGTGAATGGAACGGTAACCATTAAGACAGAATACGGTAACTTGAACGGTATTTTTTCACAAAATTCAGGAAGCGCAAAAGGCAAGCTCACGGTTTCACCTGGCATGGACGTCGATGTTGCTATTCAATTTAAACGAGTTAGTTAGATAACTGGGAAGCGGGGAGGTGAAATTTAGAAAGTTTCGAGTCTAAATTTCACTTCGAGCGTCTAGACTTAATTTGAAGAAATAAGCCCTTTAGTTTAATGATTCTTTTAAAGTCACAATGTGCTGATAGGCTTCATTTATCCGTTCTTGGCTGATTTCTCCAGAGCGAACTTTGGCTTCAATAATATTGATGACTTGAATTGGGTCTTGTGATGGAACCGATAAATTATTACCAAATATCAGCATATCTGCACCTGCATTGATCGCCAATACTAAAGCTTGCTCAAGCCCATAATTATCGCTAATCGCCTTCATTTGCATATCGTCCGTGATGATAACCCCGCGGAAATGGAGTTGATTCCGTAGAAGCTCGGTTAAGATTTTATGAGATAGAGTGGCTGGCAATCCTGAGGGATCTAACTGACGATTCACGATATGTGCGGTCATAACCACTCCACATGCTTCAGGTGAATTCAGTGCGCGTTCAAAGGGTTCTAATTCGTAAGTTCGCCAAGTATCTGTAACATCGACAAAACCCTGATGTGAATCCTGGGTTGAGCTGCCATGCCCTGGAAAGTGTTTGTAAGCACATTGAATTTTCTGATTTAAGAAATGATGGCTATAAATATTTGCATAGCGTGTCACTTGTTTTGGATCACTAGAAAAACTTCGATTTTTTTTTCCAATGATTGGATTATCAGGGTTAACATTTACATCCAATTCTGGAGCAAAGTCTAAGTTAAATTCCGCCATTTTTAGAGTATGAGCCATAGGTGCAGCAGCAGTTTCTGCTTCTTTAACACTTCTATTACCCACTTCGGCTGCAGATAAAGTTGGAGGAAACCCGTATTGCTCTCCTAAACGATTGACTTGGCCCCCTTCATAATCTACCGAAATTAATAAAGGTAATTGCACTCGATGATGTTTTAAATTACCTTGTTCCGCAAAATATTGGAGCTCATGATTCAGCTTTTTTACTTGTTCTGGATTTTCAATATTCTTGTCAAATGTTTTTGTCCGAAAATTGTAGTCAAATAAGATAACACCACCGATATTATGATCTTCAATTGTTTTTACTATTGGGGATCGATTATTAATTTGTTTCCCATCAAAACCAATAAGAAGCATTTGACCAATTTTATCTCGTAAACTTACTTCGGTGGTAATACCAGCGAAACAACTTGCAGAGAAAAATAAAGTGAGAAAAAGCGAAAAAAAATAATTCATATGTGGTCCATATACTTACCAAATAGGTCAAAGTGTACCATTTAGTTCCAAATTGTTCAATCTGTATCTTATTTCGCCTATAGTAGTCCAGTATACCTTAGTGTTGAGAGTTGCTATTATTCGCTTATACATTATCAAATATTGTAGGAAATAGGCTATGACTACCGTCAGTGAATACTTTAATGAGAATTGGCAACGCTATCAAAGCACTATTAAAAATAATACCTTATATCATCGTGAAATGGTGCAGGCATTACAAAGATTTCTCTCGACTCATATAGGAAATCGTTCTTTTTCTTTTGTGGATGTTGGATGTGGTGACAGTAGTACGGTTGCTTCTGTACTTTCAGCTACCTCAATAGAAAGATATATAGGTATTGACGCAGCGCCAGACGTTTTAAAAATGGCTGAAAATACCTTGGCCTTACTTCCGTGTAAAAAAGAGTTCATTGCGGATAATATGACGGTGGCTCTTCCTCGTTTATCGGTTCCCGTGGATGTAATCTTTACCAGTTATGCTGTTCATCATTTATCCCTACAGGATAAAATCAACTTTATTGCTACTTGCAAACAAAAACTAAATCCCAATGGTTATTTGTTATTGATTGATGGTGTTCTTCAACTGGATCAGACACGGGAGGAATGGTTGAATGCTTTGAAATCACGTATTGTTGAAAGTAACCCTGATATTACTAATGACGAAATCATAGCACGGATGGAACATCCGCGTGCGGATGATTACCCCGAATCCATTGACACCTTCGCTCAAATTGCCCAGCAGCAATCCTGGAGTAATTTTCAAGTTCTTGTAGATAAAGGAATATTTGCTTTTATGGCCTTTTCTAAATAATATTTTGAGTTCCTTAGAACTTAGCGATTCTGAGGAATTTATCCATAACCCGTTTCGACATTAAGTATACAATTGCGCTTTTATTGCATTCATATAGATTTTATCAATTATTCCAATAATTAATGAAGCAGGGCCTGAAGCACTACTGGAAGTAGGCCCAACACATTCAGCATAAAAATGCACAGCATTCTTAGCTGCTAAAAATGGATCAGGAATTACAGAATTAAAAACACTGATAATTGCTGAAAGTAAATTGCTTATCCCCGCCACTTTTTGAACCAACTCAGAATCAAAATTAAATTGATTGATTTGATTCTCCTTAACAACGAGATGTCTTTTTCCACTGACTACAACAGATAATTTATATTTTTTTGATAATGATTTCGCATTATCTAATATCATTTTCTCTTCGAGTAGATGATTGTTACCTTGAATTATAAGTTCATCAGTCCCTAAACTCACAATTTCATTAGGATAGCCACGGATAATTGAAATTTGATGCATCTTTATCATTTTGGATACAACATCCGTTCGGTATCGACTTGCACCTGCTCCGACTGGATCTAAAATGATGGGGATATTCTTCTGGTTTGCTAGGGTACAGATGTAATTACTTAATTTAACAAATGGGTTATCTAATTTGCCTATATTGATTACCACGGCTTTAGAAATTCCCAATAGTTCTTCAACTTCTTCTTCCGCACTACACATTAATGGGAAACCACCAATACTACGTATTCCACTTGCTACATATCCCATTGGAAAATAATTGGTAATGTTTAAAATAAAAGGTTTTTGGTGTCTGATATTCCTCAAAGCTTCATTTACTTCGGGTGTCATGAAACAAATCCATTCTTCAACAAGTTCAATTAAAATTACTTTAGCGCACTTTTTTAATTAAGTGAATTCATAACGAGTATAAAGAATGATGCTATTTAAAAGGATGATTTGCTTTTTCAAGCATGTCGAACTAAGTTTAAATTTGAAGGAATTTTAATCTCAAGGAGAGTATAAATGTCAAAACATGATAAATTTAAAAAAGAGTCACAAGATGCACGTCGCCATGATCAACAGCACTCTACTCATCCTGATAAGATGAAACCTACTCACGAAAAAACTAAATTAGAGACCCATTCTAATAAGAAGAAGTAGAATAAAGTAAAGATAATTTGTTACAAGCCTTACCTTCTAAGGTAAGGCTTTGTTTGACGGTATTAATAACAGCGTAATTGTCCCCAAACATTTCTCCAGCAGCCTGGATGGTATGGAGCGGGTCTTGCATTGGGTCCTGGGCTGTTGTATACGCACATGCCATATATATTCCTATGAAATCCATGTCCACAACCTTGAGCTGCGCTGGCAATAGACGTATAACCTAGGGCGAAGAATAATGAACCGACTATAATTGCTGTACGTACTATTTTTGAAAGATAGAAACTTGTATCCATTACATCCTCCTTGGGTTTATCTTTTTTTTCACTCAGCTTAAGTATAGAGTTTATTTTTTAATTTGCATAAAATTTAAGCAAATATCTTTGATAGTTTCTATATGATTGTAAATCGCTGAAAATATCTTTTTTAAACATACTTTTGAAGTGAGTTTAAATTCAAGGAGATGCTTAAAAATTGCTTACCACGACTCATCCCATAAACTTAATTGTTTGTAGGTTGAATCTTCTTTTTTGCAAAATTTGCTGATTTCTAAATCTGGAGAGGGTTCGATATTTAAGTGGAATTTTTTACAGGCAAGGTGGAATCGAGTTTTTAATAGATTGGCATATTCCCCCTCTCCTCGCATTCGAATTCCAAATCGGGAATCGTATTCTTTTCCACCGCGCATTTGACGAATTAGGCTCATTACATGCTCGGCTCTTTCTGGGAAGTGTTTGGTAAGCCATTCTTTGAATAATTCTTTTACTTCGTAAGGTAGTCTAATTAACACATAACTGGCATGTTTGGCCCCACTCTCTGCTGCAGTCTTCATGATTTTTTCCAATTCCATGTCATTGATCATCGGAATGATAGGGGCAATCATGACACGCGAGGGTATTCCATGGTCAGTTAAGTGTTTAATTATTCTGATTCGTCCTGCCGGTGCAGTAGTTCTTGGCTCCATAATTCTTTTCAAATCTTTTGATAGAGAGGTGATACTTACTGCAACTCGAACTAGATTTTGTGCAGCCATGGAGGACAGGATATCCAAATCACGTTCTATGAGCGCATTTTTTGTAATGATAATCACAGGATGACGATGAGCAGCTAATACGTTTAAAAGACTACGCGTAATAGCAAGCTTTGCTTCTGCAGGTTGATAAGGATCTGTATTTGCACCTAAGACAATAGGTTTGCAATGATAACTTGCTTTATTAATTTCTGTTTCCAAAAGTTTTGCAGCGTCCACTTTATAAAAGATTTTGGTTTCAAAATCGATTCCAGGAGATAAATTAACATATGAATGACTGGGTCTGGCATAACAATAAATACATCCATGTTCGCACCCTCGATAGGGGTTAATTGACTGCTCAAAACCAATATCAGGAGAGTCATTATGACTAATGACTGATTTGGCGCGTTCGGGTAATAAAAAAGTTTCTAAAGGAGGAAGGATCTCTTCTTCTATATCCCAGCCATCAGCGAAATGTTCACGGGTTTGCGGTTCAAATCGACCGTCTGGATTGCTTAGAGCACCTCGATTTTTAAGAGTCAGATTAGGTTTCATAACAGCAGAGACTAAAATAAATGCTGGTTATTGTACCATTAATGCCCAAAGAAACAGAGGAAAAACTGGAAGATGTCTTATTGATTAGGCCGATTTATTAATGAGGCCGTCATTCTCGATATGCATGTTAGTTTTCCTTCTTCATTAAAAATTTTCACGTCCCAAACTTGAGTAGAACGTCCCAGGTGAAAAGGGGAGGTAATTGCTGTGACTATTCCTTCTTTAACCGAACGAATATGATTGGCATTAATTTCCAAACCGACACAAAAAAATTGATTCACATCAATAACTGCATTTGCTGCAGTACTGGCAACTGTTTCGGATAACGCGACATTAGCCCCTCCATGAAGAATACCTATAGGTTGTCTGGTGCGAGCATTTACTGGCATCGTTGCTTTTAAGAAATCATCACCTATTTCAATAAATTCAATGCCAAGAAATTCAGACATGGTATTTTTTCCGAACCGATTGAGAGCATCTAGAGTAATTTCTTTAAACCATATAGCCATTTTTATCTCCTTTAAGGACGCTCAAATTTGTAAAATGTAAAAAGACACTAAAATAAGATAAACTTTATTTCTCCAAAAACCAATAAGAAATTTTTATGACAAATCAAGCATGCATGAGATGTTATATCTCGGGAAAAGTCCAAGGAGTATGGTATCGCGCTTCAGCACAGAGAGAAGCGATTAAGTTAGATATCACAGGATGGGCGCGAAATTTGGACGATGGGCGCGTAGAGGTTTTTGCTTGCGGGACAACTGACAAGTTAAAATTATTTTATGCATGGTTAAAAAAAGGTCCCCAACTTGCTTTTGTAGAGGAATGTACTTACGAAGAAGTCAATTGGCAAGAGCATCAAGGATTTGATACTTTTTAATGAAACATAGGTATACCTGGGAGGCAGAGCGGTGCTTTTCCTGTTACTTAGAGTATACCTTAATAAAATATTCTATGGATTCAATTAATCGTGAGACTTGATCGGGTACAAATATTTCAAGTTGCGCAAAAACATGGATCATCCCTTTAAATTCCTCTAATTCAACGGTAACTCCTAGGTTTTTTATTTTTTTTGCAAAATCAATTGCTTCATCAAATAGTGGATCATATTCAGCAGCCGCAATATAGCAAGGCGGTAATAATTCCAAATGTTTAAAATACATCGGTGATGCTTGAATTCGATCTCCACCATTTTTGAAATAATTGTCAAAATACCATTTAATTTTGTCGCGTGTAAGTAAATATCCTTCTCCATTTCGTTGATACGATTGATAGTTCATGGAAAAATCTACAGACGGATAAATTAATACTAATCCTTTAATCGCTTGATCCCCAAGCTCTTTCATTTGATGACAGACAGAGAGTGCTAAATTCCCACCAGCACTGTCACCTGCTAAAAAAACATGCTGGGTATCCACTTGAAACTCTTTGAGTAATGCAACTCTTTGCTCAAAAACAGCAATACAATCCATCAGTCCCGCTGGATAAGGAAATTCCGGAGCTAATCGATATCCCACAGAAACGACTACAACTTGACAGGTAACCGCAATTCGTCGACAAAGTGCATCATGGGTATCTAGACTTCCTGATAAATGTCCACCACCATGGAAATAAATAATTAAGGATAATTTTTTTTGGGGGGCGGGATGATAAATTCGTGTGGGTATCTCAAGATCAGCAACCCGTAATACAGGATTGCTTACTAAAGGTACGTATACTTTGGGTAGAGCAAAAGCCTCGGCTGTTTTTTCAGCAAGATCACGTACTTCCTCCGGAATAAGGACAGCTTGCTTTGTATGGGTCAAATCCAAGAAGTTTTGTAATGATTGTGGTATATGACCCTGTCCCATTGCTGCCTCCCTCTGCAGAACTATAGTGTCGATGGTTAATCTGAATCTCCTGATAACAGCAACGTATTATTTACCCTTAAAGCCTTTATCAGCAAGAGTCCAACAACCAGGAGCCAAATAATACCTAAAATAATAATAAAACTTAATAAAGGATTTACCATCAGATAACCCATAACTATCACACCCAGTGTTGCAAAACACATGTTAACAAAACTCATCATTGCTGCAGCGCTGGCTTTGTCACTCAGTGCATTTGAAGCAACAAATGACCCACCTGAAAATAAGAAACTGCTAAATAAATAAAGACTTCCTGTGATTAGGAAGAACCACAATGAAGATTCGCTTTTTATGTGCCACATCATCAATAAATTAAATATGCCTAAAGCAACTCCTAAAAAGCCAATGGCAATGAGTCGATTTGCCGAGAAACGAGCCAGTAATTGTTTGGCTAATAATCCTCCACAGAGCATGCCAATGATGTTGAGAATATTCCAATAGCCATACTCTGCTGCTGAGAGTTTCAATATTTCTTCAGCTATTTGAGGACCTGCAGCAGAAAAACAGTACGAAATTGCAGAGCAACATCCTACTACTAATGAAAAAATTACTAATTTAGCAGAAGTCAATGCAGCATAGTAATCACGGATAATGGCCAAGACGTGTATTGATTTGGGATGAGTTAAGGTTTCACTAAACACGCACGTTCCCCAGAGCATAATTACGCCATGTACCAGTAATATCCAAAAACATCCTTGCCAATTGAGGTATTCTGTAATTAATCCACCAAGTACTACAGCGATTCCGATGCCAAGAGCAAAAGACAACACAGAATAGGCCATAGCAGTTTTTCTTTGAGTTTCGGGTAACCATTCATTGATTAACATGAATGTACAGGCAAGTCCGCTTGCCGCACCTAAAGCCGTTATGAGGCGTCCCCCGATTAGTAACCAATAACTTCCTTGTAATAAAGCGAACAAACAAATGAGAATGCCAAATAAATTAATCAACAGTCCTGTACGTAGGGCTTTTAAGCGTCCATAGCGATTAGCAAGAGGTGCATAGACCAATTGCCCTACTACATACCCAATTAAAAAAGCAGAAACTATCCATTCGATAATACCCGGACCTAGAGCATATTCAGATTGAATTTTTGGAAGAGCAGGGGTAATAATCGCTGCTGAAACTGAAGCGATGGAGATGTAGTTGAGCAACCAAAACAGATTAAATGAAGATGGTTTTCCAGTTGCGCTCATGATTGTCCTTAATGAAACTTAAAAATAAAGGGGTCCCATTGTAAGTTCTTCTTTATCTTAGTCAACATATTCTTTTACTGTGTGAACGCATTCTGACCCATAGTTTAGGTATTCCAGAACCTGATCGGAGCTTATTCTATAGGGGCTTTGCGAAATGTTCTCACGGTTTTGTTTGTAGTATTATCGATAATTTCACCGCGGATATCATCAAAGTGCCCATTAACTTGAATCAACATCCATGTGTACAGCTGATCAAGATCATCTCCTGTTTGGGTCGCAATCATAGCTTCTTTACAGTAAACATTTGCAGTAAATTGCTTGCTCATTTTAAAGAATCCTTTGATCCAAACATATATATAAGTTTAGCTATTTTTGCCTGATTCACCACGTTATAAAGGTGGATATTCTACTATAATTTAAATAGGAGAGTTTTATATCAGGAGATTGTTATGGGTACCAATTTTTTAGCAGCAGTGCTAGGTTGGTATCTGGTAATTGTGAGCTTGCTTTTACTTGTACGACGTGAAATTGTAGTTACCGCGATGAGGGAATTAATGGGGCAACGAGCGGTCATGTTGGTTGTTGGCATAATAACATTAATAATTGGATTATTAATGGTTCTGAGTCATAACGTATGGGTATTAGGTTGGCCTGTTATTGTAACCGTCTTTGCGTGGTTAATACTGATTGGCGGCTTATTTAGGCTCTATTTTCCAGATACCGTATATAAAGTTTGGAATAAAATGATAACTAAGACGGAACTATTCATTATAAGTGGGGTAATTACATTACTCATCGGTCTATTCTTACTGTACAAAGTGTATTTCGGTTGATGCAATGTATAAACTGGGGAGCACCCCCAGTTTTATTTTGTATGCCACTCATTAGAGGTATTAGCAATTCACTTAGTGCACGGCAATCAAAGAATTCACGAATAAATCAATGATGTGCTTGATTCTGATTCGGAAGTATACTCGCTATAAAAATCGCTCACGTCTTCAAAAAGTTCTTTTAATTCTTCTACATCATATATTCCTCTTTGAGCTTGTTTGTTTAACTCACTGTATGTTTCAATGAAATCTTCCATTTTGTTCTGTATTTGGGAGTCGCTCAAGTCGTCATTTTTTTTGATTTCGATAATAAAGTCATCGAATTTAGTTTTAATTTCTTCATACTCCTCTTTGCTTCCTAACAGTTTCACTTTGGGTTCTGATTTATTAAAGGATAGGTACAATAAATAAAGTGCTAGAAAGCCAATGGGAACTAAAATAATCATCCCTAGATACATCCCTGTAAGATCGTTACGGGGTGAGTCATTTTGCACCTTACATACAGTCATATCTTGATCAGTACAGGCTGATGCAATCGCAGGTGGTTGTTCAATGGGAAGACGGCATGTTGGTGGTTCATAGCTCAAATTAGGAGAGCAATGGTCTATAGCTTGCTTTTTATTTGACTCAAAAAAGGAGGAGTGCAGTTTAGGTTGGTAATGAGGTTTTTGCTGCGCTCTGGGCTCGGGTATTAACTGTAGTTTTTCAGGTTCTTTAGGGGGCTGCAATCCTTTAATGGAGTATTGGAATGAGATCCAACGATGCATAGAATCCATTAATGCATTTAATTCCTGAGCTTGTCCAGCTAATGTTACGAAATCAGTATCTTTCAATTTAGGACCATTTAAATGAGCAATAACATAATTGACCTGTTGTTTTAATACTTGATTCGTTTTCGAAAGATCACTTGTTGTAGAGGGAAATTGTGCCAGAGTATCTTGATTTGTGATAAAGGTATTCAATTTTGATTGTTCAGAAGTTATCCATTTTTTAATTAAAGATAAATTTTGTTCCTCCTGAATCGCTTTATGATACGCATTGGTATTGGCGTGGATAATTGCTTCAATATGAACGGAAGATTCATCAATAAAGGAGTCAATTTGTTTCAGTAGTGAAGATAATTGTTCCTTAAATTGAAGAACGGTAAACACCTCACCTGCTTGCCCCAAAAGATCCATTGTCTGAGTAATGACTTTTTGAAACTGGTCGAGTTCATTTAAATCAGTTATGGCTTGAGCATAATTTTCTAATACATTATCTTGCATATTTACTAATTGGAAATCCGGGCAGTTTTTAAGTTGATCCGCTGTCAACTGCAATGTAGAAATAGGACTGTCTACGACCGCAGTTGAACTTTTCCCGCATTCTTTTACTGCTTGAGTAGGATAGGCTTTTAAATCAGCAGGTTTATCGATTGCAAAGGTATAGGGATGAGGATTAACCTGATTTGCATTCAGAGCAAAGTGCAAAACGCGGTTACGTTCAGTGGATAGTTGTTCAATTGTTTTGGATACGTCACCTAGGCGATCTCTTAATAGTTGCGATTCAATCTTGTGGGCTAACAGGGGATGAATTTCATCGTCAATTGTACTGCGAAAATTAGCTAAAAATAATCGATCTGAACCTATAAAAGGAGATATATTCTTTTCAATAGTACGTACATAACGAGTGACTAATTCTAATTGTTCGCTTGTTTGCTTGATATTGGGATTTTGACTTATTCCTTTCAGTATATGATTAAGATCCAATAAGAAAAAATTCATAGGCTGATTTAAATGATCTGGACGTAAGTTCTGATTCCTTAACAATAAATAATCACCAATTTTTTGCATTAGTTGATATAAGGCAGTCCATTGCAAACGTTGACTATCGATGGGTTGGACATGAAAATCATCCCGAGTTAAAGCATGACGTGTTTTGAATGCATTAGAGTAAAACCAAGAACGCTCATAAACGTTAATTAAAGCTTGGGAATCATCTGCAAACCAAGAACTGGGGTTGGCTAAATAATCCGGATGAATTCCTGAGTTGGCACGTGTTTTAAGAATCCATTCTCTTTGCGCTAATTCTTCATCTGTATAACATGACTCCGAATGAAGCCAAAAACGAGAATGCTGGGGTTGGGGTTGATATGAGGTGTAATACTCCTTTTTTTCCTTTGCCATACTTCTCACTCCTTGAGATTCGAATAACCCGAGGGTTATTGTACGGTTGGTAACTAAATAGAATATTTTTGAGCCAATTAATTTGATAACACTCTTTAAGTGAATATGCAACAATAAGAATTGAGAATTGGAATGTGGTGCAACATTCTGTTTTTTGTTAAATTATATTTTTTAATTTGAATGAGTAACTTATGCCTTCTTTTGATATTGTCTCTGAAACAAACATGGTTGAATTACGTAATGCTGTTGATAATGCTTTGCGTGAAATGGGGACTCGCTTCGATTTTCGCGGAGTGGACTCAAGCATAGAGCTTAAAGAACTCACGGTAACCTTACGCGCTGAATCAGACTTTCAAGTCAGACAATTAGAGGATTTATTCCGTAATCATTGCAGTAAACGCAATCTTGATGCTTCGGGAGTAGATATGGAAGATGAGCCCGTACACAGCGGAAAATTTTATTCTTTAAATATGACTTTCAAGCAAGGAATCGACCAGCCTACAGCTAAAGATATAGTGAAATGTATCAAAGATTCCAAAATTAAGGTGCAAGCATCAATTCAGGGAGACAAAATTCGGGTTTCAGGAAAAAAGCGAGATGAGCTGCAAGAAACCATTGCGCTCCTGAAGAAATCAAATATTAAATTGCCCTTGCAGTATGAGAATTTTCGAGATTAGTTTTAAATATTGTTTGGCAAGCTGCAATAGGAACTCCATGACATAAATTGTTGTTGGAGTTTCTTTTACTTACTGCGATTTTATTTTTTTGGTAAAAAATATACCCCGGACACAGAGTTTAAAAAATTGTTCCTTTGCATAATGAAGATAGATACTAGAGGTCCAGTAAAGATCTTTTATTATTTGCAAGCAACTTCAACATCATCATTCCATCATGTACCTTTTCATTATTAGATCGTGAATAACAGGTCATAATCCAGGACATCCATTTTGCCGCTGAAAAGTGGATATCGCTTTCTTTAATTGTCAAAGGCAAAGCATAAGCATCTCGAAACAGCTTTAATTCATGGTTATTTAATACATATTCCTCATTATCTTTTTTAAGGGTCCAACTGGTAATAGTATCAATAAAATCAATTTCAGCTCGCATGGTAGATAAATCTTCCCAATCAATAATGAAAAACTCATCCTTACGATTCCAAATAACATTCTTAGGTTTTATATCTGCATGGGCAATCACTAAGTTACTCTTATTATTAACATCCCAGAGGGCTTGAGTGGTCACTTCGTTGGATATTTGATCAAGAAAACTATTTAAAGCGTTATCTTGAAGAGGAGCAGCTAATTGCTTTACTAAACTTATTCCCTGATTGTTTAGAAAAAATTGCCAGGATTGGACAAGAAGATCAATTCTTATAGAAAAAAAACTAGTATCATAATGACTTAAGTCTGTTTGATGGACTAACCTTAATATTCGGGCAATATCCTGTTTCTGAGCTGGAGTAATAGCCGAGATATCCCGAGTTTCTCCAGGGATATAATCCATAATATAAAACAGTATATTATCCATTTCCTGTACAAAGAAATTATTAAAACGGATTAAGTGGGGTGCAGGTATAATTTGAGTCAAATCATTAATACACCCCATTTGAAACTCCATAAAACGAAGAAATTTTTGGGTATTTAACTGATAAAGAGTTTCCAACTCCTTTTTATTAAATACTTTAATGGTTATTTCGCGCGTTCCCACTTTCGCAAAATATAAGGAGCTTTGTAGATTTTGCGAGATTTGGGTTAGTGAGGGGTTATCAAAGTCATTTTGTATTAAAAAATTGGTAATCGATGATACTGTTGAATCGTTCATAGAGATCCCTCCGCATTTTATTGCTGCTTCTGTTTCTTTTATTGGAAACATTTATAAAAAGCATAGTCTGCATAATTAAGCAAAGCTAAGTTGCTTGGGCTATCCCCATATGCATATAAAATATAACTATTCCTGGTGCTGTATCTTTTTTTAAATTTTCCAGCTTATATTTTCCAAGACAGTACTCTTTTTTCATGCGACCAGTATATTAACTCTGTGCAAATCAACTGATCGAACTGATAATGATCAGCAGAATGTTTGAGATAAATGTCCCCGCCACTCACAAGAATACAAGTATGTCCTAGTTGTTAATGAAAATCTAAGCGATGTAATGCTTCTTTACGTAATTTCTTAATCAAGACTTGATTGAAGAAAATTAAAGCCTCTTCATTTAAGAAATCCATATCCTTTTCATTGAGAACAAACTGATCTAACTCAGTGTGCCAAGTCACACTATCCGCCTTAATTTGTGACTGAAATGCGGAATAAATTATACCTCGTAACATTTTAGACATAATCATGAAGAAACCTTACCGATTATCGTATGAAACGTGAGACATATTTTTCTAGTATAGTACTGTATGATAATTCATCAATTTGATTCGTGAGTAAGAATTGAGCTAGCGTTATTTATTTCGTCTTAAAGTTTTATGAACGAACAGTGTGTTGGCGTCTCGCTCTATCATAAGATAGGGTGTATCTATCGATAGAGCATGAGCGGAGCGTGTACGAAAAAAGCTCTTTTGATTAGTTCATAATTTCATCAATTTTGGCAGAGATTCTTGCTGATAAATAAGGATCTTTTTTTGCCAGGCTTTGGGCCACCTTTAGTTGAGCTACCGCAGCTCTTTTTTGTCCTTCAAGTAGTAGACATTGGGCTTGAGTAAAATAAGCATAATCTTTTTGATGTGATTGCGCTTGGGCTCGAGCTAACTCGCGACACAAAGGTAGATCATGTTTATATTTTCTACTTCCTTTAAGTAGAATACTGGTAGCCTTCTCATTTTGATTCGCAGCCAACAAACCTTGGGCATACGCCATAAGAGCGGCGTAATTATCAGGGTAATTTTTTTGTATTTCTTCTAATCGGGAGAGGGCTGCTTTATGTTGGGACATTCCTGTTTCAGCTTGTGCCATAGCAATTTGAAAATAGAGATTATTATTTTCTGTCAATAAAGGAGTTAAGACAGTGGCTGCTTTTGCATAATTGTTATTATTGATTAAAGTAAGGGCATGCCCATATTGGCAGGCATAAGCAGGGGTTTTTTTGTTGCATTGATGCTCATAATAATCAAATAGCGTTTTAGGATCTTGAGCGACTGATGTGCGGATTAATTCTTTAACCAAAGGATATTCCGGAGAATCTACATGGTGTTTGTGTGAAGATTGCGCGATACGGTTTTCTGCTTCTGCTACCCTGTCTCCATCCAGAGGGTGAGTACGTAGAATAGCAGGTACGTTTGCCGTATAGTAATACCGCGAATTTTCCTGCATTTTTTTAAAAAAAGCCGCCATCCCTTGGGGGTTGTATCCTGCTTTAGTCAACATATCAATCCCAATCCTATCCGCCTCTTTTTCTTTGGATCGTGTAAAATTGATATTGTCTTGTGAGAATCCTGTTAAAGCACCCATCATTCCAGCCATTCCTACTGTGGGATTAATTACTCCTAGAGCAGCAGATGCCAATATGGATGCAAGCATGGGAACGCGCATTTGTTTTTGATGTTCGATCATCCTGTAGAGATGGTGCAACCGTACGTGTGCAATTTCATGGGCCATGACTCCCGCCAGCTCACTTTCAGTACTCGTTGTTAAAATAAGTTGCGAGTTAATACCTATATGTCCCCCTGGACCGGCAAATGCATTGATTTCATTCGATTTTACTATAAAAAAATCAGGAGTTTTAATATGCCCTGCATGCGCTAGGCTTTTTCCGATGCGATTAATATATTGGCTTGCTAATGGATTTCGCTCCACGCTTTCTGATTGATTAATTTGCTGTACGAATTCTTTTTCTAACTGTTCCAGTTCGCTGGTGGAGTATGGAGACAGACCCTCGGCAAATGAGGGTCGGACAAGAAAACTCGCTAACAGTATCCAAAAAATGTTTTTCTTAATGTTCAATTTAATCATTAGGCTACTCAAAAATTGAATAATTTGTTATCATTCACGCATCGTAACTACTCATCCTTTCTCGTCATCCCGCGGTTTGTCCTTGGGATCACGTCTATTTAGCGTTGAGCAGCTACCATGCATCATAGAAAGGTACTTAAATAATGCACAAAAAGTTTTTGCTCGCAGCACTTGAACAGGCCCGTATTGGACAAGGTCATTGCGCCCCCAATCCCTGTGTTGGCGCGGTTGCTGTGCAAAATGGAATTATTATAGCACAAGCAAGTCATGGAGGGGCAGGAACTCCGCATGCAGAACAATTATTGTTAACACAAATTCCTCCTCAAATGCCAGGGGTTTGTCTATATATTTCTCTTGAGCCATGTAATCATTGGGGAAGAACGCCACCTTGTGTCGATGCGATTATCAATCATGGAGTGGAAGAAGTTGTTTTTGCTTATTTGGATCCTAATCCAGTAGTTGCTAAAAATAATTCCTCAGAAAAATTAAGAGCCCATGGAATTAAGGTGACGCATTATCCTGTAGATGAAATTACTGAATTTTATAAAAGTTATTCCTACTGGACTCAAACTAAAAAGCCAAGAGTAACCGTGAAAATAGCACAAACACTAAACGGTAAAATTGGTCGTTCCGTAGGAGAGCGGGTAATTTTATCTAATGCTTTATGTGGGGAATTTACGCATAAAATGCGCGCTGCCGCAGATGTGATTCTCACTACTGCCCAAACAATCCGTAGGGATAATCCCAAAATGAACGTGCGTTTAGGCCAGGAAGAACAGGCAAAGCCTGTTGCAATTATCGATAGAGAGTTGAACCTGGGGCAGCAGTCTATAATTTTTTCAACCGCCGCTCATTGTCATGTGTATCATTGCAATGAACGAGAGGTTTCTTATCCTAACAGTACTTTGCATTTAATGCCCATGAAAAATGGAGTAATGGATTTAAATGTTATGATGAGCCATCTGGGGGAGCTTGGGTATCATGATGTTTGGGTAGAAGCCGGTGGTGCACTTTTTAGTGCGTTGCACCAACAAGGGTTAGTTCATCGAACTTATTTATATATTGTTCCAAGTATTTTGGAACACGATGCAATTTCAGCATACCAGCAGAGTGGGATATTTGACCGAGCGCATACTATTTCTTGGCATGCTATGGGCGACAATATGATAGCATGTCTGGATTGGCTGGAGGATTAAATGAACACTGGATCAAATGAGGTCGCGTTATGAAGTATTCATTAGCTACAATAGAACACGCAGTGGAAACACTCAAAGCCGGTAAAATGGTTATTTTAATGGATGATGAAGATAGGGAAAATGAAGGCGATTTGGTCGTGGCTGCGGAATATGCTACACCAGAGGCAATTAATTTTATGTCTCGCTATGGTTGTGGTTTGATCTGCTTGTCTATGGCTGATGAACTCATTGATAAATTGCAATTACCGATGATGGCGCAAAATAATAGGTCTCCTTATGGTACTGCATTTACGGTATCCATAGAGGCAGCAGAAGGTGTATCTACAGGTATTTCCGCTAAAGATAGGGCTCGGACAATTAAAGTTGCGATTTCTTCTGAGAGTGGTCCTGCGGATGTTATTTCTCCAGGCCATGTTTTTCCTTTGCGTGCCAAGAAAAAAGGCGTTTTAGAACGTCCTGGACAAACGGAAGGTAGTGTGGACTTGGCAAAACTTGCTGGTTTAACTCCTGCTGCTGTAATTTGTGAAATTATTAACGAAGATGGCACCATGAGTCGACGTGATGAATTGGTTACATTTTCCGAACAACATAATATTCCTCTGGTAACGATTAAAGATTTGATAGAATATCGAATTCGCCATGAAAGATTAGTCAATGCGGCTGCTTCAACACGTATTCCTTTGCAAGACAAAGGTGATTTTAATATGACTGTTTTTGCAAATGAACTGGATGGTGCAGAACATTTCGCTTTGGTGAAGCCACCTATATTTGCTAATCGAGTACCTCTAGTACGTATTCACTCAGAATGTATTACAGGTGATATTTTGGGCTCGTGTAAATGCGATTGTGGCAAACAATTGGAGCAATCTTTGTCTCTAATTGCGGCTGAAGGGGGTGTTTTAATCTATTTACGCCAGGAAGGCCGTGGAATTGGTTTAGCAAACAAACTTAAAGCTTATGCCTTGCAGGAAGAAGGTTGGGATACCGTTGATGCGAATCATCAACTAGGTCTTCCTGCGGACAGCAGAAATTATGCCATTGCTTATCAAATACTTAAATATTTTGGTATTGATGCAATAAGATTATTAACTAATAATCCATCAAAAATTGCTGCGGTTGATCATTATGGTGTAAAGGTTATGGAGAGAGTGCCTTTAGAAATAGAACCTACTAAGGAAAGTCACCGATATTTAAAAACTAAGAAAGAGAAAATGGGGCATTTATTGGCTATTAGTTAGTTAGTTTCGATTCTTTTATGTTTGTATAGCCCTGGGTAAAGCGAAGCGAAACCCGGAGAATTTGGAAGCGAAAATCCAAGATTTCGCTTCAATCTCCCAGGCTATATGGAATCCGAACTCTATATTCTCTACTAAACAGTACTTAATTAGCAGGATACAAGGTCAATTATGACAAATTTTATTTTTATTACAGGTGGAGTAGTATCTTCCTTAGGAAAGGGTATTGCAGCTGCGTCGCTCGCGGCGGTTCTCGAAGCGCGTGGTCTTAAAGTAACACTGATTAAGCTTGATCCCTATATAAATGTTGATCCTGGAACGATGAGTCCATTCCAGCATGGCGAAGTTTTTGTGACCAATGATGGTGCTGAAACAGATCTCGATTTGGGCCATTATGAGCGTTTCGTAAATACCGTTATGACAAAACGTAATAATTTTACCTCAGGGAAAATTTATGAAAATGTCATTAAAAAAGAAAGAAGAGGGGATTATTTAGGGGGAACGGTTCAGGTAATCCCCCATATTACTAATGAGATCAAACGCTGCATTAAATTAGGTGCCGACGGTTTTGATGTGGCAATGGTTGAAATTGGTGGAACTGTAGGTGACATCGAGTCATTACCTTTCCTTGAGGCCATTCGTCAAATGCGAATTGAATTGGGTGTGCAAAGAACGTTATTCCTTCATCTGACTTTGGTGCCCTATATCGCTACTTCAGGTGAAACGAAAACAAAACCAACGCAGCATTCGGTAAAGGAATTGCGATCTATAGGTATTCAACCTGATATTTTGATTTGTCGTTCAGAAAAAGCATTACCCATGTCTGATAGGGCAAAAATTGCCTTATTTACTAATGTGGAGAAAGAAGGAGTTATTTCTCTAGAAGATGCGCCAAGTATTTATCAAATTCCAAGAATCTTGCATGAGCATGGGCTCGATGACATTGTAGTAAAAAAATTGGGTCTTGACGTAAAACCAGCTGACTTAAGTGAATGGGATCGGGTTGTGGCTATGAGAGCCGTTCAAACCGCAACAGTGAAAATTGCCATGGTCGGGAAATATATTGAGTTAAATGATGCGTATAAATCCATTAATGAGGCCTTACTGCATGCTGGGCTTCATACCCAAACGAAAGTCGAAATTGTTTATTTGGATGCGGAGTTAATTGAAACTCATGGTGCTTCGCTTATAGAAAGTATTGATGGAATTCTTGTCCCAGGAGGTTTTGGAGAGCGTGGTGTTGAAGGTAAAATCAAAGCAATCCAATATGCTCGAGAGCATAAAATTCCTTTCTTAGGGATTTGTTTGGGAATGCAAACAGCCGTTATTGAATTTGCCCGAAATGTTGTTGGTTTAAAAGATGCAAATTCGACTGAATTTAATAAAAATACCTCGTATCCTGTGCTGGGCTTAATCAATGAGTGGATGGATGCTGATGGGTCCAAACAACTTCGCGATGAAGATGGTGATTTGGGTGGTACCATGCGATTAGGGGCACAAATGTGTCAATTAGTAGAAGGTACATTGGCATATAGTGTCTATGGAAAACCACAAATAATAGAACGTCATCGACACCGTTATGAAGTGAATAACAAATATGTAGAAAGCCTGGTTGAACATGGGTTGATTATCTCCGGCCGCTCAGCAGATAATTCTTTAGTGGAAATGATAGAATTATCCGATCATCCCTGGTTTTTGGCATGCCAATTTCATCCGGAATTTACATCGACTCCAAGAGCAAGTCATCCATTGTTTAAACAATTCGTACTTGCTGCTCGCAAAAAACATCAAGGAAAAAATTAAGAATGAAATTATGTGGATTTGAAGTAGGTTTAGATAAGCCCTTATTTTTAATTGCTGGACCCTGTGTCATTGAAAGTGAAGAACTGGCTTTGGAAACCGCGGGTTATTTAAAGGAACTATGTAATCAATTGCAGATTCCTTTTATATATAAATCTTCATTTGACAAAGCAAATCGTTCTTCTATATCCAGCTACAGAGGACCAGGCTTTGAAAAGGGCTTATCCATTTTAGAAAAAGTAAAAAATCAAGTGGGTGTACCTATTTTAACGGATGTCCACGAAGATACTCCATTATTGGAGGTATCGAGCGTGGTAGACGTGTTACAAACTCCCGCATTTTTATGCAGACAGACTAATTTTATTCAGAAAGTGGCTTCGATGAATAAGCCTGTTAATATCAAAAAAGGTCAATTTTTAGCTCCATGGGAAATGAAGCACGTGATTGATAAAGCAAAGGCATGTGGTAATGAGCAGATTATGGCCTGTGAGCGCGGCGTAAGTTTTGGATACAATAATTTGGTTTCTGATATGCGCTCTTTAGCCATTATGCGTGAAACGGGTTGTCCTGTCGTTTATGATGCAACGCATTCAGTGCAATTGCCTGGAGGAAATAATGGGGTTTCTGGGGGGCAACGCGAATTCGTTCCTGTTCTTGCTCGTGCTGCAGTAGCTGCAGGTATTTCAGGATTGTTCATGGAAACTCACCCTGATCCCGATAAGGCGTTGAGTGATGGTCCTAACAGTTGGCCTTTAGAGAAAATGAAACCTTTGTTGGAATCCTTAAAGGCGTTGGATGCAGTATATAAAAATACAGGGGAAATTGAGTAATCAATTCTTCCCCTTAATCTCATGCTATGGGCATCATGCTATAATATACTTAAATACTTTTATTGAGCATATTATGAAAAATTCTAAATGGCATGAGATTAAATTAAAGCATGAGGATAAAGAAGAACTGACTAAGGATAAAATTAATTATGATCCTATCGATACTAAAATAGAATTAGAACAGAGCAGGAAAATTAATTATGATCCAAATGACACCCAAGGTGAAATGGATGTTCTTACGAATACTCGCGTGGGTGAGACACGTCTCCCTGCACAGCTCATGAATCAGCAAAACCCTTTAGATTCGAATGATACGCCTGCGGAGACTGAAGATCTGGAACCTGATGCTCCAAAACTTAGCTAATCATTGCATAGTGTTCTGAGGACCTGCCTCCTTTAATTTCACACTATTTTTTAAATTGTTTATCCATCTTTGTCTATTTTCATTGCCCATGTCACTTTTCTTAATGACATACTGCAAAAGATAGATTCCATTGTTGTCTTTAATTAACATTTCCAGCTCATCTCGAATTTGGTTTTCTGGTTTTTCTATTCTTATTTCTAATAACACCCGGTTTTCTGTATCTTCATGGAAAGTAATGATGGGTTGATAACCCAAATCGGTTAGATTTTTTATTAAGGTGTTAGCAAATTGTTTTAATGATGTTTTTTTCTGTAAGCCGGGAAAATACTGACTTGTAACTAATTCAAGCCAATGATTTATATCATCGCCTGCGGGAACGTATTCGATTGTTGTGCCAATTGAATTTTTGTTGCCCCAAGCCATTTTCCAAGGACGCTCATCAAATGAAATTTTTAATTGCTCATAGTTTCTTATTTGAGAATCTATGGGGTTAGAGTCTGTTGTTGAATTACAATAAAGGACACCTTTATACAGGTAGTATTGCACGCACTGAGTGTCATTTTCTGGAGTGACCTTGATCATATTGTCTAAAGAAAATGGAGCTCCCTGTGCTAAAGAACTCATCATAACGAAGGTCCAAATAAATGGAATCGAACTGAGGGTTTGATGCATGATGGCTCTTTTTAAGGATTGGTGTATAAAGAATAGCTTATAAATATCAATTCGTTAAAGTTTTGACTCTTAGTCCACGAACTAATCTTTTGGAGAAACCTTGATTATGAACTTTGGGGAGGGGGAGATAAGGTGTAATTATATTTCGTTAAAATTTGGCTCCTGGTTCGAGCCAAATTTTGGGTTTTGGAATAAAATTTACTTGCGCTAGAAACCTCTCCGGATTATAGGAAAGGTAAAAAATTAGCTGATATCGCTCATAGTGGATACCGCATGATAACCGGCATCAACGTGAACTACTTCGCCAGTAATCCCTGAAGCCAAGTTAGAGCACAAAAATGCAGCTGTATTTCCGACTTCTTCAATAGTAACGTTTCTATGGAGCGGGGTAATATTAGCATAGGCAGTTTGAATTTTACGGAAATCTTTAATTCCAGCCGCAGCAAGTGTTTTGATTGGTCCTGCTGATATAGCATTAATGCGGATGCCTTTGGAACCTAAGCTTGAAGCTAAATAACGTACTGAAGCTTCAAGACTAGCCTTTGCGACTCCCATAACATTATAGTTAGGTACTGCTTTTTCAGCACCATAGTAACTTAAGGTTAAAAGAGAACCTTCAGTACCTTCCATCATAGGTAAAGCGGCTTGTGCTAGCCCTATTAGACTGTAGGCACTGATATCATGAGCAATTCGAAAGCCTTCACGTGTGCAAGATGTTACAAAATCTCCACTAATTTGATCCGCTGGAGCATAAGCTACTGAATGAATTAAGATATCCAAATGATCCCAATGCTTGCGAAGATTTGAAAACAGAGCTTGGATTTCTTCATCATGAGCTACATCACAAGGAAAGGTTAGGGATGAATTGAATTCAGCTGCCATTGTTTCAACACGATCTTGTAAACGCTCATTTTGATAGGTAAAAGCTAACTCAGCCCCTTGCTCATGAAATGCTTTGGCAATGCCATAAGCAATCGAGCGATTGCTAGCTAGACCAATAATAAGTGCTTTTTTTCCTGTTAAAAATCCCACCATTCTCTCCTCAATTAATTAACATGAGTTCGATATAAAAGGCATTTGATGACTTTTATCGCTAAACGAATGTTATCCCGTAAAATGCTCGCATTTATAAGCGGCTCTAGTTTTAAATAATTAAGTTCGATATGAAAAAATAAAATTCTTTTTTTCCATTTCGAACCCACATTAATTAGTATGCAATGCTAATAATTCCCGCATCTTAGCTTGAATCATTTCAATAGCAATCCTGTTTTCTCCTCCGCGAGGAATAATAATATCTGCATAGCGACTAGATGGTTCTATAAACTGCAGGTACATGGGACGTACCGTGGTTTCATATTGGTGTACCACAGATTCAAAAGTTCTATGCCGTTCAACCACATCTCTTTTTAAACGCCGGGTTAAACACACATCGAGCGGAGTGGACATGAAAATTCGAATATCCATTATTTCACGTAATTCTTTATCGCTAAAGAGTAAGATACCTTCAAGGATAATAATTGCGTGTTGCCCGACTGTTCTGGTTTCAGGCAAGCGCATGTGTTTTGAGTGAGAATAAATTGGAATTTCAACCGGTCTACCATCTCTTAATTGTCGTAAATGGTCACAAAGTAATGCATGATCAAAAGAATCAGGGTGATCGTAGTTTATTTTTTCTCTTTCAGGGAACGGTAAATGACCATTATCTTTATAGTAGGCGTCTTCAGAAATAACTACTACTTGTTCCGAGCCAAGCTCATTGACAATTGTATTCGCTAAAAGACTTTTACCTGATGCAGAAGGGCCTGAAATCCCAATAATTATCGCTTGTTTGTTCATGATGATATCGTTAGAAATTTCGTGCAAATACTAAAGGTTTTTTGCGTTAAATTCAATCTTTAATTAGGGTTTGCTTGTTATAGTACTGTTTTTTAAAGCTTCAAAACATACCAATTCTTTAATATAAGTTTAGCTGATTTCTATAGTTAAAATAGTGCCCTGGGCTGTTAGAAAACCCAGGGTCTATTTTTAATTAAAAGCCGATACCACTTCCAGCAAAGGATGTCCCACAGCTCCAGATGGATTTTTTATCATAAGTATCGCGGATAAAGTAGGAGCAATATCCGTCGTGTAAGTGGAACGAAAGATACGTTGTGGTTTAAAATCAGGATGGACGAACAGGAGCGGAACATAACTGTCATATTGCCATGGACTTCCATGAGCTACACGGTCTATACCCTTAGTACCATTGGATTGATTTGGAGGTTGAACCAGGTACAGATCTCCAGACCGGTCTGGGAAATACATTTTATCCACTTTAGCACTAAGCCAATCTTTTTCACTATCCGTAAGTGGCAATGCATAAGCTTTGAAAATTCCAGGCTGTAGCGTTAAAGCCCGTGCAAGATAACGCTTCACCTCGCTCAGTTTTATTTTATGCTGACTTATCACTTTATGATTGAGATAGATATAAGGCGGAGTGACGGACATTAATGTTTCTTCTGGGAGCGTATATTGTTTCTTTAATAATCTACGAATGTATTGCTCCATTTTAGGGACGTCAATGGGATTAATTTCATGCATACGATGTGCTTTGAGATAAGTTGGTCCATCATTTACACCATGATCGGCAGTAAGCACAATAAGCGTATTGTTGAGGCCTACCTGTTTGTCAATAACTGATAAAAGATGTGCGAGAGTCTTATCTAGTTCTAATAAATTATCCTCTGACTCCAGGCTATGGGGACCAAATTGGTGGCCAATTGCATCAACGCCAGAAAAGCTAATACCTAAATAATCAGTTTTTCCAGAAGATTGTCCCAATCGTTCTTCAGTTAAAAGATGTTCGGCAAAATCTGCAGTGAGTTGGTCCGCTTTGGGGGAACGCGATAGAGACTTAAAGTATTCGGGGCTTGGTGCTTGAGTTATGTGGTGCGGAAAAGTTTGACCAAAAAGCTCATCTTCATGGTAAAAAATAGGCGAGTTAGAATTTTGATATTCAGTTTTAGAGCGACTCAGATGCCAGGCGTAGTCTTGAGGAGAATAGTTTTTATTCCAATTTTTAACCCACTGAGGATATTGGGTATAGTAGTAGGTACTGGTAACAAAACCACCATTAGTTGTATCAAACCAAAACGCTTTACCCGCATGTCCAGCTAGGGTTATAGCTGAACGATCTTTTAAAGACACACCAAAGACACGTCCTTTTTGGGAGAGTATCACTTCATCGCTTAATGTCGAGGTATACAAATTTTTAGGAGAGCGCCCTGGAATCACAATACGGGTATGAGGTGTTCGCAGTACATTAGTTTTTAAATCCTCCATGCAATAGACCATTTGCTGTGATTTTCGGTCATACCATTCATTATTTACAACGCCATGTAGTGCGGGGAAGCTTCCTGTTGCAACTGTAGCATGACCTGCACAAGTAGTAGTATTGGCATGCGGATGATGCGTATTATGGTAATCTATGGCATGACTTAATAGATAATTAAATCCGCCATTACCAAATTGTTGCTGATGTTGAAAGATTAAATCACCACGTAATTGATCAATTACCAGTTGAACAACCAATTTGGGTTGATTTATTTGTGCAAATGCATTGAGGCTAATTAGAACAAGAAAAAGGGAGCATAGGTATTTTTTCATAACCATTCCTGATGCGAACTTAAAGAGGTAAATTAATCAACACAGCGGAAAAAAGCAAATAAATAGGTTAATTTCCTGTTTAAACTCTTTTGACCTGGAGGAGAAGGCAACCAAAAGAATTGTTTTCATAAGGGACATCCTCAAAATCATCGAACCTATGTTATTGACTTTTAAAGATTAAAAATTAATTAAGCAGTAAAAGGAAAATGCATGACTGACTTTCTGAATTAGTTTAAACTTCGCGTTGGAGTAAATTTTACTAATCCCGATTCATGGAGTTTAAGGAGAGCAGAAATGGGTTTTCAGTATGTCGAATATGATAAATTAGCAAAATACATTAGGGAGAGTATTGCAACTGAATTAAAAAGCCATAAATTAGATGAAAAAAACATTCCAAAGTCATTAAAGATTCTCACCATTAGTCATCCAGAACGCGCGATTCAGTGTAAGTATTTATGTGCGGTCCTTAACTGTCTTGAACAATCTGAAAGTCCAAATAAAAAAATTGTACTTAATGCGGCGGCATTTTATATTCGTGATCAAATTTTTAAAAGTTATCAAGGTACTGTAACTCCTTATTTTTTATCTCCAGAAAACAGCACTCTATATAATGCATTAACCACTTCACTCAATCTTACTTGGGACAATTTCCCAGATTCTAAAGATTTGATAGATATGTATGATGCGTTGAGCAATTTTATGCACGCACATGTGTATGTCGACTCGGATCCCAGAAAAGGTTATTTAGCACCCAGCGAACAGCCTTTTTCAAAAAGGAAAATCAAGGATTATAAAGTAGAAGATGTACTCCAAGATTTACTAAAAAAAGTAGCGAATTTCAGAACAAAAGAGATTGATTTGACTAGGGTACAACAGATAGTTAAAGAATCTGATGTAAAAAATCGTGCAAGACTCTTTACAGACAAGGGAATTCCTCCAACTCTGGAGTCTCCTGGCAGCGAAGATTCTATGGAGCCGATCGTCTATACTCTGTTTACAAATAATGCCCTTTAATTGAATGTCTTACAACTCCAGTCAAATGCAGCGAAGTAGCCCCTATTTTTCGGTCAAAAATTGTAGGAACTCCTTTGCTGCATCGAGTTGTGCTTAGAATTTAGAATTATAATTGTGGCTCTAGTCGTTCTTTCTGTTGTTCTATTGGGTAACCCGATTTAGCCCAATCAATAATACCACCATCTACTGAATAAACTTCTTGATATCCTAAATCCATTAAGCATTGAGCAGCAAATAAAGATCGAACTCCACCTTTACAATGTAAATAAATGGGTTGATTTTTATTTGGGAATTGGACAGCAATAGAGGATGGAATAAGATCTTTAGGAATATGAAGCGCTCTAGCGATATGGAATTCTTGCCATTCTTCCAATTCCCTAACATCAATTAAACAAAGATCGGGATCATGATCCATCATTTTTTTTAGTTGATGCACATCAATGGTTTTAATATTAGGCTTGGTCATAACGAATCTCTCTTATGGTCGGTCTAGTAATTGTAGAGTGGTGAAGCAACCAATAAATCGTTGCAGTGAAGACACCGCCTATTAATGTAGCGAATGCCCAGGTAGCAGCAGAAACCAAGACTGGTTTTTGTCCGGTTCGATTCATATTCCCTGCATCGTGAGCTACAGCACCAGCAAAAATCAAATGTAAAATACCATTGATGATCATCATGATATATAGAAAAGTCTGTATTTGCGTGGAAAATTGTTGTATCAGCGCATTGATCATGAATAAGGTTCCTTTAGTTGTTAATCAATGTAGTGGACTTTAAACCCAAACAAAAATCTTTTTTAGTACGATCATGAAATTAACGGATTATGTTAGGTATAAAAATCGAACTTGCAATATAATAACAGAAAATCAATAAAATCTTTTATTTCTGTGATAACCCCGGTAACATCATCAAAAAAAATAGTAAGAGAGAAAGCATGAATGCACATGAAATCCCTGTTCCTCATTTAACCACCGCACATTCTGGACCATTGTTTCATGTTGAAAAAATTGTTTTAAATCAAATCGCAGCTATTGAGGCTTGGTTTAGGCATCAATGGAAGGAAACTCCCCCTCCTTTAACCTCATCAGTTGACTTACGTCATGCGGGATTCAAACTGGCGCCAGTAGATACTAATCTATTTCCAGCTGGGTTTAATAATTTGAATCCGGAATTCCTTCCCCTATGTATTCAGGCAACACAGTCTGTTTTAGTTGACTATATTCCAGATTGCACACGCATCTTATTGATTCCAGAAAGTCATACACGCAATATGTTTTATTTAAAAAGTCTTAATGTTTTAAGAACTATTTTTATAAAAGCGGGATTTGTGGTTCGCATAGGTAGTTTAGATCCTGAGATTAAAGAACCTACAGAGGTGCTTCTTGATGGGGGGGAATCGCTACTGTTAGAGCCTATTCAGCGCGATGGTGATAGAGTGGGCCTCGCTAATTATAATCCCTGTTTTCTTATGTTAAATAATGA
This sequence comes from Legionella nigrisilvae, assembly GCF_977063395.2. Classification (NCBI taxonomy): domain Bacteria; kingdom Pseudomonadati; phylum Pseudomonadota; class Gammaproteobacteria; order Legionellales; family Legionellaceae; genus Legionella; species Legionella nigrisilvae. Next base: position 342,934 of record NZ_CDRUGZ020000043.1, on the reverse strand, counting down.
TCTCTCTCAGGGGATTCCTGAAATTTTACAAGGTATAAAACAAAAAATAAGACCTACAGCACAGTTAGGTTGGTCTTCACGCTTGAAATCGAGTCATTTTAATTTTTATGACAAGGTCGCGATGGAGTTTTCCGAATTGGTAGGGATGGATCCTTGGTTAATTAATCCTTATTTTAGTGCTTTAGAAGGTCTTGATTTCATGGCCCAGGAAGGTATAGATAAATTAGCTATTGAAGTGGAGAAAATTCTCACTTTAATGAATGATAAATATGCAACTTATGGGATAAAAGAAAAACCATTTGTAGTAATTAAAGCGGATAATGGCACTTATGGCATGAGCGTGATGATGGTGCATGAGGCAGAAGAAGTACGTAAATTAAATCGAAAACAGCGCACTCGAATGTCGACCAGTAAAGGAGGTCGCAAAGTGGATCGGGTTATTATTCAAGAGGGTGTCTATACCTTTGAAACCATGCCAAATGGCTCCGTTGCCGAACCTGTTGTGTATATGATTGGTCAGTTTGTAGTGGGTGGATTTTACCGAGTTCACAAAGAACGTGGCATTGATGAAAATCTGAATGCACCCGGAATGCATTTTGAACCTCTAGCTTTTGCCCAAGCCTGTAACATGCCTTGCGATGATTTAACTGAGGTAGATGAATCGAACCGGTTTTATGTATATGGAGTTATTGCTCGCTTAGCTGCACTTGCTGCAGCAAGAGAAATAGCAGCAATAGGAGATGAATAATGAAACTTGCTGTTTTACTAGATCCTCTAAATCAATTAAAACCTTATAAAGATACCACTCTAGCTATGATCAAGAAAGCTCAAGAAATGGGTTGGTCTTGTGTTGTTTTTACCCAAGAGGATTTATTTTGTAAGGATGGACGGGCTTTCGCACACGTTTATGATTTAAGTATCGGAGATTTGAATAGCAGAGATTGGGCCACCATTAATGCTTCATATGAAACGTCTTTGGGTGAGTTCGATATCATCCTCATGAGAAAAGATCCTCCTTTTAATACAGAATACATTTACACAACGTATTGTTTGGAGCTGGCCGAACACGAAGGGGTTCTTGTTGCCAACAAACCTCAAAGCTTGCGTGATGCAAATGAGAAGTTTTTTACTTTAAATTTTCCTCAGTGTTGTCCGACTACCCTGGTTTCGCGAAATATGAAGCAATTGAAATCATTTTGGGAGGAGCACAAACAAGTTATTTTTAAACCCTTGGAAGGCATGGGAGGTAATTCCGTTTTCCATGTTGAGGAGCAAGGAAATAATTTAGCAGTTATTTTAGAAGTCCTGACTAAAAATCAAACACAAACAATTATTGCCCAACGTTATATCCATGAAATAAAACACACTGGTGATAAACGCATTTTATTAATCAATGGTGAGCCTGTTCCTTTTGCTTTGGCGCGTATTCCCGCGCAAGGAGATTTACGCGGAAATTTAGCTGCGGGTGCACGCGGGGAGGTCGTACCTATTACAGATCGAGACAGATGGATTTGTGGACAAGTGGCTCCCACTCTCAAGGCCAAGGGGTTGTATTTTGTTGGTCTCGATGTGATTGGTGATTATTTAACAGAAATTAATGTTACAAGCCCAACCTGTTTAAGAGAAATAGAAGCAGAAACAAAACTTGATATCGCTGGTGATTTTTTGCGTTGCCTTGAGAAGATATGTAGGGCTTAATTAAAACTTGTAAGAGAAGCTTGGATGAAGCGTAGCGAAACCTGGAGTTGAGAAATTTATCTATATCCTGAAACCTGGGTTTCGCTACGCTTCACCCAGGCCACAAAGTATTGGAGTACTAAAATTATTCATCTACATAATCACTACCAGTTTCAGCAGCTGCTTCCTGATCGGCTTTTTTATCATCAACATAAAGAGAACCTGTGTCTGAATGAGCGCCGGTGATTAGATGATTTCGATATTGTAAATACGCATCTCTCATAAAGGCATATTTATCCAAAGCTTCATCCATTATTTGTTCAGTATCTAATAGTTGTGAGCGCAAATCCACTGTACGAAGAGCTAATAGACTATAGACTACAGCATCTTCATTTATATAAACATAGGGGCTGTATAAAGCAAATTGGAATAACCATCCTGCTCCATCTCTAAGGGTACTTGGACCTAATAGAGGAAGCATTAGGAAGGGAGAATTTTTATCGCCCCATTTAGCTAAAGTAAGACCTAAATCATTTGAATGGGGAGGTAAGCCAAAGGTTTTAGCTACGTCAAATAAGCCACCCACACCAAGAGAGGAGTTTATAATGAATCGCCACGAGTCACGAATTGCCCATTTTCCCTCAGCTTGCAGAAGATCGTTTCCTACAGATGGGATAAGATCAAGATTGTTGTAAAAATTATTTATACTTTTACGGACAGGAGCAGGTAAAACAGCCCGATATGCTTTTGCAGTCGGCTTTAAAATGGCATTATCTAAGGCAGAATTGAATTTATATACCTTGCGGTTAAAGGGTTCAAAAGGATCGGCTGGGTTCGTTCCCTTGCAAGCACATCCTGTTAAAGCTAGAGCACCAGTAAAGCTAATGATTCTTAAAGTTAATCGCATGATTTTTTTAATTATTTGATTTAGAGAACGATGTTACACGAGTTTGATGTTCTTGCAAACAATCATCCACGACCATAGTGTTTTGTTGAGATTTTACACTTGATATACGACCTGCCTTAGAATTTTAATAAAAAGGTCACAGGACCATCGTTGCACAAATGAACTTGCATGTCCGCACCAAAACATCCACTTTGTGTATGAGGATATAACTGAGCGGCTTGTGTTAAGAGATTATCAAATAATTGACGACCCAGCTCAGGTGGAGCTGCATTTGAAAAACTGGGACGCAATCCTTTTTGGGTTTCGGCCATCAACGTAAATTGAGGAACTAATAATAACCCACCTTGAACCTCTTTAAGGCTTAAATTCATTTTTCCTTGATTGTCATTAAAAATACGATAATTAAGACATTTATCTAACATTTTTTTGATATTTTGTTCTGTGTCCTCATGTTCAAAACCACAGAGTATCAGAAGTCCTTGGCCTATTGTTCCAACGGTTTCACCATCAATATCTACTCGGGCTTGATTTACCCTTTGAATTACAATCAGCATGCATCAGGCCCTTGTTTGGAAATTTCTTTACTCGCATAAATCAGGGCGTCAATGATTCCTGATTCTCTATCTGAATGTCCTGCATCACGAACTATTCTTAAATTGGATGCCGGGATTGCTTGATGAAGTTCAAAGGCGCCAGCCAGAGGCGAAATTAAATCAAAACGGCCGTGTACAATGTATGTTGGGATATGTCTGATTTTATGAACATTGTCCATTACCTGATTTTCTTCAATGAAAAAATGGTTATTAATGTAGTGAGATTCTAACGTTGCAAGAGCCAGCGCAAAATGAGGGTCGCTGAATTGATCAATGACATATAAATGAGGATGTAAGCTACTGCAACGAGCCTCCCACAATGCCCATGACTTTGCTGCACTCATCCGTGCCAGTTCATTGGGTCCTTGCAAACAGTTGGCATAATATTGGGGAATTTTATCTAGCATGTTTTCAGGCACACTGCTAATAAATTCTTGCCAGTAATCAGGATAAACCAGGTTAGCACCTTGTTTATAAAACCAATCAAAATCTTGCTGTCTTCCCAAAAAAACTTGATGCAGTTGTAGTGCCTTAATCTGTTGGGGAAATTTTTGCGCGTAGAGTAAAGCAAGTAAAGAGCCCCAGCCGCCCCCAGACAATACAAATTCGGACAATCCTAAAAAGTCTCTGATGGCATCGATATCATCTAATAATAAATTGGTCGTATTTTCACGAACTTCCAGGTGAGGAGTAGAGCGTCCACACCCGCGTTGATCAAAAAGTACGATACGATAGTGTTGTGGATCAAAAAAACGTCTAAGGTAACCATCTCCCGAAGAAGCACCAGGGCCTGGATGTAATACAATAACCGGTAATCCATCAGGATTGCCGGTTTCTTCAATATAAAGCGTATGCAGTTCACTGACTTTTAATTCGTGTTGCGCATAAGGTTTAATTGACGGATAGAGTGAGTGCATTTTAGTCCTTTGGGAATTTTGTTTTGCCATATTGGGTTATTTTGCGCTGGGAAGCATTTTAAAGCAATACGTAATCACTATAGCTTAAAAAAACACGCGTATAATTATAATTAGTATAGCTTCTATTTTCTTTCCCTTGCGGGATAGTGGGATCTATTAATAGAATACACCATCATTTTTTCCTGGAATTTATTTATGACTCTTGCTGCAATTCTTAAAGGACTGAACGAGCGACAACGCGAAGCAGTTACTTCTCCGCTGGGTAATACGCTAGTTCTTGCTGGGGCAGGAAGTGGAAAAACAAAAGTTTTGGTTAGTCGCATTGCATGGCTTATAGAGGAGAAACATATTTCCCCACATGGAATTCTAGCCGTAACGTTTACTAATAAAGCGGCTGGTGAAATGAGGACGCGCTTAAATCATATGTTGAGTACGCCTGTATTGGGGTTATGGGTAGGAACTTTTCATGGGTTGTGTCATCGTTTGCTCCGTCGACATTATCAAGAAGCTCGTTTGCCTGAACTGTTTCATATTTTAGATTCTGAAGATCAAGCACGATTAATCAAGCGAGTGATTAGTTCATTAAATCTTGATTCAGAACAATGGCCCGTAAAACAAGCTCAATCATTCATAAATGGACGTAAAGATGAGGGACTTCGACCTCAGCACGTCCATACATTGTCTTATGGGCCTGGTAAAACGTTACTCAATATTTATAGTGCCTATGAACAAGCTTGTCAGACAGCAGGAGTAATCGATTTTGCGGAATTGTTATTGCGAACTCATGAGTTGTTACGTGATAACCCAGAGATTCTTAATCATTACCGTCAACGATTTCAAGCCATATTAGTGGATGAGTTCCAGGATACTAATACAATTCAATATGCCTGGATACGTCTGCTTGCTGGTGAACATGCCGCTGTCTTGGCGGTTGGCGATGATGATCAATCTATTTATGGATGGCGTGGCGCTAAAGTTGAGAATATCCAGCAGTTTTCCCAAGATTTTAAAAACACACAGATTATTCGTTTAGAGCAAAATTATCGTTCAACCGCGACGATACTCGATGCAGCCAATGCTCTAATCACACATAATAATTCTCGAATGGGAAAAGACTTATGGACAGAGGGCGCCACTGGAGAAAAAATTATAGTCTATAGTGCTTTTAATGAGCTGGAAGAGGCACGCTTTGTTTGTGAACGAATTATGATGGAAATAAATCAGGGCGTAAGTGCTGATGAAATTGCTATTCTATATCGCTCGAATGCTCAATCGAGGGTTTTAGAGGAAGCCTTATTACGTGCTGGAATTGCTTATCGTATTTATGGGGGATTGCGCTTCTTCGATCGAGCAGAAGTAAAAGATGCTTTAGCTTATTTGCGTTTATTGGTGAATCCTGATGATGATAATGCTTTTGAGCGAATCGTTAATTTTCCCACTCGTGGTATCGGTGAAAAAACGCTTGAAGATCTGCGTCATTATGCCAAATCCGAACAGTGTTCTTTATGGCGCGCGGCCAAAACCTTATTACAATCAGGTGAAATGGCTCAACGGGCGGGTTCTTCTCTTGCAAAATTCATTGAGTTAATTGAACAATTGCAACAAAATACCGCAGCAATGGAGCTGGATGAGCAGTTATCCGTAGTAATTCAGCAGAGTGGATTGTATGCGCATTTTAGCAAAATCAAAGGCGACAAATCTGAGTCTCGTCTTGATAACTTACAAGAATTAATCAATGCGGCAAAACAATTCCGTTATGAACAAGAAGAGGAAGAAGAAATTCCCCTAGTGAATGCATTCCTAGCACATGCCTCTTTGGAGGCCGGAGAAATGCAGGCAGAAGAGCACGAACGTTATGTCCATTTGATGACCTTACATGCTGCTAAAGGGCTTGAATTTCCAATGGTATTTTTAGTGGGGATGGAAGAAGGAGTGTTCCCTGGGAAACAATCTTTGGAAGAGCCTGGACGATTAGAGGAAGAGCGTCGGTTATGTTACGTGGGAATGACGCGTGCGATGCGCAAACTGGTTTTATCCTATGCTGAAATCCGACGACAATATGGGCGAGAAGAATATCACCGGCCTTCACGATTTTTAAGGGAGTTACCTCAAGAATTGCTTGATGAGGTTCGTGTCAAGGCGAAGTTTCAAGCACCCGTTATTTCGCGAAATAAACCTTCAGTGGTACAAGAAACTGCAGGCTTATCTTTAGGCCAAAATGTAACTCATGCAAAATTTGGATCGGGCATCGTATTAGCAGTTGAGGGTAGTGGGGCACATACCCGCGTTCAGGTGAAGTTTAGTGAACATGGTGTGAAGTGGCTGGTCTTGGCTTATGCTAATTTAGCCGTAGAAATATAAGTAATTTTGCTTGAGATAGTAGAATTGTAAACAGGCCCTATTGAATTTTCTTCAAGTGGATGCTAGGGTGCCGGTTGGAAAGTTGTTGGTATTATGTAAACTATTAAATAAGGGGAACTGTGTGAAATTTACAAATTTATTAACAGTAGGAGCGCTGACCGCATCTTTAGTATCACCTGCAATTATGGCAGCAGATACCAATAATACAACTCCTATGTCTGATACCCAAAAAAAAGAAATTGAAAAAGTTATACACGACTATTTAGTTACTAATCCAGAAGTACTTTTGGAAGCTTCTCAAGCGTTGCAACAAAAACAACAGCAAAGTATGCAACAACAAGCTCAATCTGCAATTAAAGAAAACACAGACCAATTGTTCCAGGGTAAAACAACGGTTGTAGGTAATCCAAAAGGTAATGTGACCATTGTTGAGTTTTTTGATTATCAATGCATTCATTGCAAAAAAATGTCACCAATTATTAATAGTTTAGTCAAGAAAGACAGTGACTTGAGAATTATTTATAAAGAATTCCCAATTTTTGGTAAGAGTTCTGAATTGGCTTCTAGAGCCGCTTTAGCTGCTGGTATGCAAGGCAAATATCAAGAAATGCATAATGCATTAATTTCCATTGATAAGCGTTTAAACGACCAAATTGTTATGGCTACTGCTAAGTCGTTAGGTTTGGATATGAAGAAGTTAAAAACTGATATGCAAAGCAAAGACGTAACTGCTGCTTTGGATGCAAACCGTGAATTAGCAGAAAAGTTACACTTGATGGGAACTCCTGCGTTTATAATCGCTTCAACTCCAAATGGTCAGTTTAAAGCAGGTTCTGAACCTTCATTCATACCTGGTGCTGCCAGTGAAGAATCGTTGCAAGAGTTAATCAAAAAAGCAGCAGGTAATTCCTAAGTCATCGCATAAGTACAAGTAAACCTGGGTGAAGCGGAGCGGAGCCCGGGTTTCCCAGGATTCAGTTTTGCTTTACCAAGGCTATATCGAGATTTTCATGACAAAACCATCTACATTTCAGGATATTATACTTACCCTGCAGCAATATTGGGCTGCTCAAGGATGTGTTATATTGCAACCTTTTGATATGGAAGTTGGCGCGGGTACTTTCCATCCAGCAACGTTCTTAAGAGCAATAGGTCCCGAACCTTGGTCGGCAGCCTACGTACAGCCTTCCCGAAGGCCTACGGATGGTCGCTATGGAGATAATCCAAATCGTGTACAACATTATTACCAATTCCAAGTGGTTCTCAAGCCTTCTCCTTTAGATATACAAGATAAATATTTAGATTCATTGCGCGCCCTAGGAGTTGATCCTTTGGCGGATGATATTCGTTTTGTTGAAGACAATTGGGAATCGCCTACTTTAGGTGCTTGGGGACTAGGTTGGGAAGTCTGGCAAAATGGCATGGAAGTATCCCAATTTACTTATTTCCAACAAGCAGGTGGATTGGCGTGTAAACCTGTAACAGGCGAGTTGACTTACGGCTTGGAACGTTTAGCTATGTATATATTGGGGGTGGATAACTTATTTGATCTACCTTGGAGTAATACTGCAAATGGTATCATAACTTATGGTAACGTGTTTCATCAAAATGAAGTGGAGATGTCTGCTTATAATTTTGAACATGCTAATGTAGAAGAGTTATTTAAACAATTTGATTATTATGAACGTGAAGCGCAAAAGTTAATAGAATTACAATTACCACTTCCTGCTTATGAAATGGTAATTAAAGCATCGCACTCATTTAACTTACTTGATGCACGCAAAGCAATATCTGTTACTGAAAGGCAGCGTTTTATCTTACGGGTAAGACATTTATCAAGAGCAGTAGCGCAAGCTTATTATCAAGCACGCGAAGCTTTGGGTTTTCCTATGCTTAACCAAAAGGTGTGTGATGGTCAATGATTTTATATTTGAATTAGGTTGCGAAGAGTTACCTTCTGGTTCAGTATGGCCTCTTGCTGATGAATTTGCTAACCATTTATTGGCTGCATTGGACAAGGCACAATTAGGTTATGGGCAAGTGAAGCGTTTTGCTACGCCACGACGTATCGCAATTGTTATCTCTGATTTACAAGAAGAACAAAAAAGTCAAAGCGTGACCCGGCGTGGCCCTGCTTTAGCTGCTGCGTACGACAAGGAAGGAAAACCTACCCAAGCCTTACTAGGTTTTGCTAAATCGTGTGGTGTTGAAGTAGAGCAACTCTCTCGGATTGAAACAGAAAAAGGGGATTGGATTGCTTTCGAAGCAGAGAGCCAAGGAAATAAAACCAAAGATTTGTTGCCAGTTTTAATTAATCAATCTCTGGCTGCTTTGTCCATTGCAAAACCCATGCGTTGGGGGGCTGGGGATGAAGAATTCGCTCGGCCTGTGCATTGGGCAGTAATGCTCTATGGGGACAAGGTAATAGAACATACGGTATTGGGAATTAAAAGTGGCCGTGAGAGTAGGGGGCATCGTTTTCATCATCCCCAACCCATTGCTATTAACTCCGCACAAAGCTATGAATTGCAAATGAAAGAGGCTTTTGTTCTTGCTGATTTTTCCGCTCGAAAACACATGGTTAAAAAACAAGTAGAGGAATTGGCTGAATCCATCCAAGCTACAGCAATTATGCCTGAAGATTTGCTGGATGAAGTAACTTCAATTGTTGAGTGGCCTCAAGCTCTGATGGCGAATTTTGAAAAAGAATTTCTTGAGGTTCCTGCTGAATCCTTAATTGCATCGATGCAATCGCATCAAAAATGTTTTGCTTTAAAGGATAAGCAGGGAAAGTTATTGCCCCATTTCATTACTGTATCAAATATCGCGAGTACCAATCCCAAACAAGTTATTTTAGGGAATGAAAAAGTGATGCGAGCACGTTTGAGCGATGCTGCATTCTTTTTCAGACAAGATAAAAAATCACCTTTAAGTCAACATATAGCGGGTACCGAACACGTCATTTTCCAAGCAAAATTAGGTAGTTTAAAGGATAAAGCATTACGAATTGAAGCACTAATGACCTATTTAAGCTCTGCTTTACATTTAAGTTTACATCAGGCACAACGTGCAGCACAGTTAAGCAAATGCGATTTGCTGACCGGAATGGTGGGCGAATTCCCTGAATTACAGGGATTAATGGGATATTATTACGCGCTAAACGATGGAGAAGATCAAGGTGTTGCCCAAGCTTTAAATGAACAATATATGCCACGTTTCGCTGCAGACAGTTTACCGGAATCTGATTTAGGGTTGGCTCTATCGCTTGCAGATAGAATTGATACTTTAGTTGGCATTTTTGCCATAGGACAAAAACCTTCGGGGGTAAAGGATCCATTTAAATTACGCCGTCATGCTTTAGCTGTGGTTCGATTACTCATTGCCACATCAGCACAACTCAACTTAAGTACACTAATTGAGCAAGCCATAATTCATTATGGAACCCAATTATCTATGGAACCTAATTTATTGGATGAATTGAAATCATTTATTCTTGAACGCTTACAATCTCATTATCAAGCTCAAGGATTAAGTGTTGATTTAGTTCATGCTGTTAGAGCTCGTCAGGATGATTGGTTGTATGATTTGGACAAGCGCTTGAGTGCTCTACAGTTATTTGTAAAACTACCTGAAGCAGCTTCTCTTTCTGCCGCGTGTAAACGTGTGAATAATTTACTTACACAGGCAGGACGACAAACTTTATCCGCTGTGAATGAAGAACTGTTTACCGAGGAACCGGAGCGATTTTTATTTATCCACATTAATCAAGTTGCACGAGCTGTTGAGCCTTTATACCGTAGTGCCGATTATGGCCCATTATTGAAATTATTGGCCAGCCTTAAAGAACCGGTAGATTTGTTTTTTGATAAAGTCATGGTCATGGTGGAGGATAAGGCAATAAAGGTAAACCGTTTAGCCCTTTTAGCACGTCTGCAAGATTTATTGCAGGGTGTCGCAGATATTTCATTGTTGCAAATGGGGTAATACGTTATCTTGGATGTGAGTTCTGGATCACTACCATTATAAGCAAAATTTTCATTCCCGCGAAGGCGGGAATCTATTTCTATCAAGTTACAGTGCCATTTTAAGAATACAATTCCTCCTTCGCAGGGTATATAAAACTCTTAAATAATGGCAGAAAGGCAACACCCAGCTCCACTGGAAATCAATCTTACGGTTAGCAAATATGATCAATATTTCAGTAGTAGGTTATGAGCAGGACAACCTATATAACAAAGCAAAGGCAGTCGCAGATGAACTGAATTTTAACTTAGACAAAAACGCTGATCCTTGCCTTTTTGTTACCGAAGATAAGCTTTCATTAAAAATGCCGGGATTTTCCCCAATTTTTGCTGAATTTAGTGCTGAATTTTGGAATAAAAGAAAATCTGAGGGAAAAAAGCAAGGATTAGTTCGCGCTTGTAAGCCATCTCCTGGACTTACGGTTTTGGATGCAACAGCGGGTTGGGGACGTGATGCGGCTATTCTAGCCAGTTTCGGTGCGGAAGTGATAATGCTCGAACGCCATCCTGTTATGGCAGCGTTATTATCGGATGCCTTAGCGCGCCAAACGAAGTCGGATCAACAACAATTACATCTAATGCTTCATTCTGAAAATGCTCATACTTATTTAAGTTCCTTAGCACCAAACCATTACCCTGACATTATTTATATTGATCCCATGCATCCTGAACGGAGTAAATCCGCATTGGTAAAAAAAGAAATGCAAGCGTTACAACAAATAATCGGTGTAGATAAGGATGCGTTGGAGTTAATTCAATTGGCAATAACGCGTAGCAAACAAAAGGTCGTTGTAAAATGGCCCCAAAAAGCAAAACCTTTATTACCCGCAGATGCCTCGATAGAAGGGAAAACAGTTCGGTTTGATATTTATTTTTCTAATCTAAGGTAAATAAGTAGGGTCGCCTGGATGATGGAAGCGAACCCCGGGAAAAAAGTATGCCACAATCCCGGGTTCGCTGCGCTTCACCCATGTTACAGAAGCTACTTTTTATATTTAATTAACCAAATTCTGCGAGTTCATCTCGGAGGCGTTTTTCTTCAAACAAATCCTCTATCCGTCTTCGTCGTTCCAATTTTGTTGAAGGGCTTGTTTCAGGGGTCAGAATCGTATCGACACTAAACTCCTCTGTATCGTTTGCATCTTCATCAAATTCACGAGTATTCATAGCTATCTCCTTAGCATAACCCGTAGTGAACTTAATAAAATAACAGAAATTGTATTGAAGGGACAGTGGAATTTTTTGAGCATCTTTGTAATCACTACAAAGATAGATACCTAATCTTTCTGTTGTGTAACATCAGAAAGATCAGGTTGTTTTAAGGAGCATTAAGAACATTTTGTACTTTTTCTGCGTGTACTGTTTCTTCCTCTTGTTTAAAGGCCTCTTTACCTTTAGTAGCTCTTATTCGATTTCTACCCTCGTCTAATTCAGCGCGGAATTTTTTAACAGTTTCCTCGGGCACGGGTGTTGTAGGGGCCTTATCGAGTAATTTTGCCAGTTTTTCACGTCGTGCACTTGCATGCTCATGAAGTATTTGTAATTCACTGGGTGTGTAGAGTGTTTTTGGATCAATTTCTTTTCCATTTCCATCTTTGAGTACAATTCCTTTTAGTGCTTTTTCACCTTTTGATTCTTCTCCAGGTAGGGGTCCAGGATCAAAACCACTTTCAAGTAATGCTTCATAGGCTTGTCTGGCTCTTTGTTTTTGAGTTTTTGGATCATCAATGTTAATAACGGCGGTAACTGTATCAAATCCTGAGGCTCGCGCTGCTTGCGCCATAGTTAACATATCGACCTTGGGATTCTCTTGGCGGCTTAAATAATAAAAAGGAGAAAGTATTCGGGGTGACAATTGTACTCTCCAAGTACTTGGCTGATCATCTTTCTTCTTAATATGGGTTAACTTAGATCCTGATAAAGAAATGATGAAATTTAAGTCTTCAGGATTTATAGTCGAAATGGTTTTTTTATCAACATCGATTTCAGCAGATGTAAACCCTGTGGGGCTAGTTAAATTTCGTCTTTTACGATTCTCTTCCCTTGCCAGCTCCATTTCTTGCAGCATCTCATCTCTTTGTTTTGCACTAAGTTGATGAGCCCAACCCTCCAGTTGTCCAGAGAAAAGGATTTGTTTGCGTTCAAGAGCAGATGCTTTGTCGAGTATCGTTAGATTTTCACGAGTAACCGTATCAAATGCGCTGAGTTGTTCGTTATGTTTTGTTTCTAATTCAGCAATTAAATCTTTTTTTATTTTCTCTACTTCATCAGCGTCTTTATCTAAAACAGTTTGGAGTCGACCCATAAACCCAGCATTCTTTGTATCATCAAAAGTATCTTTGAGTCTTTGGAGTTCAATTTTCTGTTGGGCTTTTATTGCATCTTTTGCATCCTTCGCAATTCGTTCAAGCTCCCCTCGAAGCACTTCAACGGAGTATCCAGGAACTTGATTAACTCGTTTTTTAAAGGATTCTACGGATTCTTGATACTTCTCTTGGGCGGGGACAAAAAAAGATTCAGGTGTAAATACCTTATTAAGGTCTGCTATAACTTTATTCTTCTCAGGATCGTTTCCTTTGAGGGCTTTCTCAAGGGTATCGTCTTCTTCTGGACCAATTTTTGTTTTGAAACCTTTATGATCTTTGACTCGTTTACTGGCATGTTGTTCAAAAGCCCCTAAGCCAAAAGTAAGATCCTGAGTCAAATTGATGTCATCTCGATACTTTTGAAAAATTTCCTCTAGTTTTTCAGGTGAGAACTGACCTTTCCTATGTTGAGAGTTGAGCAAGTTAAAAAATGCTTGTCTATGTGAAGGCATAGTGTACCTCAAGAGCTTGTAGTTCTTATAAAGTATAACACTTTTTCATTAAGATAGAATTAAGATTTGGTCTAGGTTTTGATTTAGAATCATGGTAAAAAATTCTAAATGATAGCCTGATGCAGCGAAACAAAACCCTTGTCATCTCGAGTTTTTCTTCGCCGCACAGCACTATAAAATACTACCAAGCTGAAATAGCCGAGTCTCCAAATAATGTTTTAGCTTTTTCTTTAACTTCTTCTGAGTTTAAAGCTTTAACAAAAAGCTCCAATTGTGCTTTTTTGGGTGAGTCCTTACGAATAACAATGATGTTGGCGTAGGGTGAATCCTTGTCTTCACTAAATAGAGCATCATGCGAGGGATTCAAGCCTGCAGGTAAAGCAAAAGTAGTATTAATAACGGCTGCATCTACATCAGGTAAGACTCTGGGTAATTGTGCTGCATCCATCTCTTTGAACTGTAAATTATGTGGATTTGTTGCAATATCTTTTAAACCAGCATTTTGAGTTGTTTTCAATGTAATGAGTTGAGCTTTTTCCAATAATTGTAAGGCTCGCATTTCATTGCTGGGATCATTAGGCAGGGCAATGAGCGCTTTTTCTGGCAATTGGGTTAATGTCTTGTATTTTTTTGAATAAATTCCCATAGGATAAACAAAGGTTCTACCTATTGCCTCAAGCGTATATCCATGAGCTTTAACTGCGGCATTAAGATAAGGTAAATGTTGATAGACATTAGCATCCAGGCTACCGTCTTGTAATGCTTCGTTGGGTAAATTGTAATCATTGAAAGTTACAATTTTTATGTTTAAGCCATATTTATTTTTTGCGACTTCTTGTGCCGTCTCAACCAGTTCAGTTTCTGGTCCGGCAATGGTTCCTATCACCAGGGTATTTGGTGAAGGTTTGTTGCATCCAACAAGACTTAATAATAAAACGCAATAAGCTAAAATCCGCATTTAAAACTCCAAAAAGTGATTCAAATCAATTATGTAAAAAACGTTTCGCCAGATAATCCCCAACCATTTGCGTTAGTTGGACCATGACAATTAAAATAATTACTGTGGAAATCATGACTCCAGCATCAAAACGTTGATACCCGTAATTAATGGCTAAAGTACCCAAACCACCAGCACCAACGGTTCCTGCCATTGCGGAATAATTAACTAAAGTAATCGCGGTCACAGTAATGGCATGAATTAAAGCAGGTTTGGCCTCTGGCAATAAAATATGCAAAATAATCTGCCTGGTGCTTGCCCCCATTGCATAACCCGTTTCGATAAGACCCGATGGTAAACTCCGATAAACATTATCTACCAGTCGAGCAAAAAAAGGTGTTGCACCTAGGGTAAGAGGTACTATTGCCGCATTCATTCCGATTGAGGTTCCTACGATGAGCCGAGTGAATGGAATGATCGCTACCAATAAAATAATAAAAGGTATAGACCGTGCCATATTAATTAGGCCCGATAATGCTTTATGTAACTTCGGTCGGGGCTTGATGTGGCGTGATGAGTAGAGCCAAGTCCCTAAAGGTAAGCCAAGAACTACAGCAAATAAGGTACTGATTGATACCATGTATAATGTTTCAGTTGTTGCAATGAATAAATCATATGCCATTGGGAAGGACATAACCTAAAACCTCCACAGTTAATTTGGCTTGTTCGCAGCGTTCAATGAATGCTTGCAGTAAAAATTGATGTGCAGTTAATTCAACAACTAAAACGCCGCAGGTTACTGTATCATAACGATCAATATTGGCGAGTAAGATGTTAATATCAAGATTTAACTCACGACTTGTCCTACTAATAAAAGGTACCGTTGCTTCTTCCCCCTGGAAAAATAGACGTAGTAACGGTTTTTCGGTCACATAGTCAGCAAGTCTTTTGGTGAGGCACTCAGGCAATTGTGGACTCAGCTGAGCGTAGAGCATACTTCGTGCTAAGCTATCTTTGTTATTAAATACATTGGCTAGGGCAGTAGTTTCAGCCAATTCGCCCTCGACCATCACTGCTAATCGGTTACAGATACGTTTCACTACATCCATTTCATGCGTAATGAGCACTATAGTGATGCCATAAAGTGCATTAATTTTTTTCAGTAATGCTAAAATAGAGTCGGTTGTCTCAGGATCCAAGGCAGAGGTCGCTTCATCGCAAAGTAGAATTTTAGGGGAGCAACTTAAGGCACGGGCAATAGCAACTCTTTGCTTTTGACCGCCACTTAGCTGTGCTGGATAGGAGAATTTTTTATCGGTTAACTCGACAAGAGGTAGTAATTCTTCAATTTTATTACGAATGGTCTCTTCATCTATACCCTGAATGCGCATAGGAAGCGCAATATTGTCGTACACATTTTTGGAGTTGAGTAAATTGAATTGTTGAAAAATCATTGCCATTTTGTGGCGAGCTAAAGCTAAATTCTTTCTTGAAAGACTTGTCAAATCTTGACCATCTAGGATGACATGTCCTTCATCGGGTCGTTCAAGAAGATTAATACATCTTAATAGAGTTGATTTTCCTGCTCCACTTTTACCAATAATTCCGAAAATTTCACCTTCTTGGATAAACAGGTTAATGCCACGTAGGACAGGTTTACCCGAAAAGGATTTGAATAATCCGCTTAATTCAATCATTTATTATAACCTGAGATTATGCTGCGGGCGGGAGCTCAGAGGAATGCAAACATATCCGCTTTAGCCGTATTTTCAAAAAAGAATTCTTTTTTGAGCGTCCGCAAGCTGAAATTCAAATCGACGCCATGCAATATTATACATAAATTGTGAGCATAAACAACGTAAAGTTCCTTATTTATGGGCTTTGAAGGAAATCGGAATCTTGATAGAACGGTTTTTAAAATTTACTGGGGTGCGGAGCGAAATCCGGTGAGGGTTGCGATGGGATCCCGGGTTTCGCTACGTAACAAAGCTCCATTTTATCTTTATTCTTGTAGCTCTTCGCGATTCTTAAAATAATCTAAGGCTTCTGGATTTGCCAGAGATTGTAAATTATTCACTGGTAAACCATGAACAACTTGTCTAACTGCTATTTCAACAATCTTGCCGCTGATCGTGCGTGGGATATCCGCTACTTGCACTATTTTTGCTGGCACGTGCCTTGGTGAAGCATTTTGACGAATCGTTAAACGAATTTTATTCATCAATTCTTCTGTGAGTTCCATTTTGTCTCGTAATTTAACAAATAAAACAACTCGCACATCATCTTGCCAATCTTGGCCAATCACAATGCTATCAATTACTTCATCTATTTTTTCTACTTGGCGATAAATCTCTGCAGTACCAATACGGACTCCGCCAGGATTTAAAACAGCATCGGATCGTCCATAAATAATCAATCCATTGTGGGCGGTAATTTCTGCAAAATCACCATGGGCCCATACTCCAGGAAAGCGTTCAAAGTAGGCATGTTGGTAAGCGGTTCTGTCAGGATCATTCCAAAAACCTACAGGCATGGATGGAAAGGGTGCGGTACAAACTAATTCCCCTCGCTCTTCGTGAACCGGCTGGCCTTGTTCATTATAAACTTCAACAGCCATCCCAAGCCCAAAACATTGTAATTCACCTCGGTAAATAGGGAGTATGGGATTACCTAAGGCAAAGCAAGAAATGATATCCGTTCCACCTGAAATGGAACAAAGCTGGACATCATTTTTAATTTGTTCATAAACGTAATCATAATTTTTGGGGAGAAGGGGTGATCCTGTGGAAAGAATGCATCGTAAATGGGTTAAATCAAATTCATCTTTCGGTTTTACTCCTGCTTTTTCTATGGAAGAGATGAATTTGGCGCTGGTACCAAAAACAGTTACTTGTTCTTCAGCAAGGAGCTTAAATAAACGATTACTTTCGGGATAGGTCGGCGAGCCTTCATATAAGGTTAGCGTTGTTCCTAAGGCAAGCGCAGAAACGGTCCAGTTCCACATCATCCATCCGCAAGTAGTATAAAAGCATAAGTTGTCGTTAGGATGCAAATCTGTATGTAACCCTAATTCTTTAATGTGTTGCAATAGGGTGCCGCCTGCTCCATGGATAATGCACTTAGGTTTGCCAGTCGTTCCTGATGAGAACATAATATAAACTGGATGTTCGAAAGGTAAAGAAACAAATTCGCAGTGACTTGCTGGACGAAGAAAATCATTCCAATATTGTGCTTTGGGCAATCCAGAACTATCTATAGATTCATTTATATTGGGACAGATAACGATTTGCTTGAGCGAAGGAATAGCATCGTTTAGTTGTTTGATTTTTTCCAACCCACTGTGTTTTTTACCTTGGTATTGATGTCCATCACATATAAACAATATTTTAGGCTCAATTTGACCCAACCGATCAATTGCCGCTTGTGCGCCAAAATCAGGTGAGCAAGACGACCAAATTGCTCCTAATGAAGTAGTGGCAAGCATAGCAATAATGGTTTGCGATGTATTGGGCATTAAAGCAGCTATTCTATCACCAACCTTAACCCCTGCTGCTTTTAAACCTGCTGCACATTGTGCAACCAGTGCATAAAGTTGCTCATAGCTAATTACTTTTTTATCGTTATCTTCATTAAGACTAATCAAGGCTGGATGTTTGTCTGTACGTGATAATAGTTTTTCAGCAAAATTAAATTGAGCCCCCGCGAACCAATGCGAGTTGAGCATTTGATTATTTTTACCGTGATTCAAAATCTGGTATGGTACTGTATCGAACTTAACATGAAAAAAATCGCAAAGTGTGGGCCAAAATGAGTCTGGATGTTTAGTAGACCAGGTATGCATATCTTGGTAATTTTCAAAAATTTGGGCGTTTTTTTTGGCCGCGAATTCCATAAAATGCCACATCCTACTGTCTTTAGGGTGTTTTGGCTTCCATACGGTTTCATTCATGTTTCATTCTCTCTTAATTATTGAAACGATTCTATGCTAATTTTTACACTTCATATCGGTCAACTCGATGCAATTAGATAGTCTCAACGGAGTGAGTTGTAACTAGGATAATGTCTTAAGTACAAGGATTTGCTAACATTGCATTTGCAACTTTAGATTGATTTTTACGTCCTAAAATTTTACAGATCATGTCGCCAGCTGTCACAATTTTAAATATATCAACCCCAGTGTTAATTCCTAAACCATGCATTAAGTATAAAACGTCTTCAGTGGCTACATTGCCGCTTGCTCCGCGTGCATAGGGACAACCGCCCAGTCCAGCAACGGAACTATCAAAACGGTGAACTCCATGTTGTAATGAGGAATAAATATTAGCTATGGCTTGCCCATACGTGTCATGAAAATGCATTGCTAGCTGGTGCAAGGGTACTATTTTTAAGACGTGATCAAGCAAAAGATGGGTTTGATGGGGTGTTCCCACGCCAATCGTATCTCCTAATGAGATTTCATCGACATCTAGGTCTAACAACCGTTTAGTTACCTCAACGACTTTTTGTGGCGCTACACTTCCTTCATATGGACAGCCAAGAACACAGGAAATATAGCCTCGTACTCGGATGTTATTTTCTTTAGCTAAGGCGAGAACAGGTTTAAAACGAATAATGCTTTCTTCGATAGAACAATTAATGTTTCGTTGGTTAAACTGTTCGCTTGCTGCGGTAAATACTGCAATTTCTTTAACACCTGCTTCTAGTGCTTTGAGCATTCCCTGTTCATTAGGAACCAGTGCCGAATAGTGAAGGGATGATACTTTTTCTACAGCCCGGAATACTTCATTATGGTCCGCCAATTGTGGAATTGCCTTCGCAGATACAAAGCTGGTCACCTCGATATATTGCAGGCCGGATTTACTTAATAAATTGATTAATTCAATTTTGTGTTTGCTCGACACAAAAGAAGATTCATTTTGCAACCCATCTCGAGGGCCTACTTCTATAATGGTTACATTTTGCGGATAGTCCATAATTATCTCTTTTAATATTCCCGAGGCGGTTTTACGTGCTGGTGGACGAACTATAATCCACGCGAACCTGGAGTATTTTGGCTTCAGCCAGCTTAATCTACTGTTCAAACTTAGTTTAAGAATCTGCCTCACTTAATGCCAGTAATTCCTCTCCTTCATTCACTTGAGCGCCTACAGTATAAAATATATCCAGTAAAATTCCGTCGGTGGGGGCATGAATGGTATGCTCCATTTTCATAGCTTCTAATACAATCAAGCGATCACCAGCTTTCACCTTTTCACCAATATTTTTTAAAATGGCGACCACCGTAGCTGGCATGGGCGCAGTAAGTTGCCCTTTATGAGCAGTGGTTTGGGTACCTAGGGTTTCCCAATTAAATCGTTCAATAGTAATTTGCCCTTGATTCGTATACAAGGTTAGGGATTCTTTTTTATTCTCAATTGTAGCGTGAAAATATTGTTTTTTTGTTTCAATATGAAGTTTATTCCCGACTAAATGTGCATGGATCACATGTTCGTACGTTTTGAATTGCACTTTAAACTGACTCTTATTAATTGGAGTAATAAAAGCTTCAATCAGCTCATCCCTATCTTTATAGCGCCATATCCAATGACTTGTTAATTGAGATTGCCAAGAAAACGTTTCTGCCAATAAGGGATCTTGTAAAGAACTTATATTGTGCAAATAATCAAAGCCTACAGCCATGAGTAGGGCAGTTTCTTTGTTTGGTATTGGGAGTTTTATTTCTTCTTTACTTAAAAAATCAGTACTGAGTTCTGCCTGTTTAAATTTAGGGTGTTGGCAAATAGCTTGTAAAAATGGAATATTTGTTTTTACCCCACCAATAAAATATTGGGATAGAGCCTGTTCTAATCGAGATAATGCTTCATCACGATCAGTTCCCCACACAATAAGC
Source organism: Legionella nigrisilvae (assembly GCF_977063395.2). Classification (NCBI taxonomy): domain Bacteria; kingdom Pseudomonadati; phylum Pseudomonadota; class Gammaproteobacteria; order Legionellales; family Legionellaceae; genus Legionella; species Legionella nigrisilvae. The sequence goes on along the minus strand of NZ_CDRUGZ020000043.1, from coordinate 322,812 downwards.
TTAGCGATCATGGGATCATAGTACATAGTAATTTGCGAGGAGATTTGTACTCCAGTATCTATGCGTATGCCATCCCCTGAAGATTCTTGCAAAAAATGTATTTGCCCTATTGAAGGGATGAAATCGTGATGCGGATCTTCAGCGTAGATGCGGCATTCTATTGCATGACCCTGTGCTTGAATTTTATCCTGTGACAAAGGTAAAGGTTCATTAGCAGCAATTTTTAATTGCCAGGCCACTAAATCAAGTCCCGTAATCATTTCCGTTACTGGATGTTCTACCTGCAATCGAGTATTCATTTCCATAAAATAGAATTGTTCTGAGCCATCTACTAAAAACTCAACGGTACCTGCACCACTGTATTTGATAGAGCGTGCTACTTCGCAAGCGGCCTCAGCAAGTTTTTGGCGTAATGTTGAAGATAAATTGGGTGCAGGGGCTTCTTCAATAATTTTTTGATGTCGACGTTGAATGGAACAATCGCGTTCGAATAAATGAACTACATTGCCATGATTATCAGCCATGATTTGCAATTCAACATGTCGAGGATGAAGAACTAGTTTTTCAATAATCATGGTGTCATCAGCAAAACTTGCCATGGACTCACGTTTGGCTCCCGCTAAGGCAGCACTAAACTCCGATTCCTGGTGAACCGCCCGCATTCCTTTCCCGCCACCACCATTTGCCGCTTTAATTAAGACAGGAAATCCTATTTTTTTTGCCTCAGCCAGCAATTTGTCTTCGGCCTGTTCACTGCCATGATAGCCAGGGGTTAAGGGCACTTTGGTTCGTTCCAGTAATTGTTTGGCTAATTGTTTGGATGCCATCGCTTCCATAGCTTCAATAGAAGGGCCAATAAATATAATACCCGCCTCCCTACATGCTTTGGCAAACTCAGGATTTTCAGATAAAAATCCATAACCAGGGTGAATGGCTTGTGCACCAGATTCCTTGGCAATCTGAATTATATTAGTGATATTGAGATAGCTGTCTTTAGCAGGTGCATCACCCACAAAATAAGCACTGTCAGCACTGCGTACATGCAAACTGTCTTTATCAACCGAGGAATAAATAGCCACTGTTTGAATGCCCATAGAACGAGCAGTTTTGATAATTCTGCACGCAATTTCACCGCGGTTGGCAATAAGAATTTTATTAAACATAGTGCCTCATTAATTTAACTTTTATATGCTCTCATCATTATCTAACGTAGTCCGAATGCTTTGTAGCTTGGTGCAGCGAAGCGGAACCCGGGAATAATAGGTCACCAATCCAGGGTTTCACTGCACCTTCACTAAGCCCTACATTAACATACTACGATTTTAGCCCCAATTAGGCGTTTCTTTCTTTAAGAATGCATTAAGCCCTTGTTGTCCTTCACTGGATACTCTTTTTTTAGCAATCAAAGATGCAGTGTAAGAGACAAGCTCTTCATTTATTTTTTTATGTGCTACATAACTTGTTAGTAGTTTGGATGCTTTGACTGCTTCAGGAGCATTACTGCTGATTTGTTTTGCGTAATTAAGCGTGAACTCCAGCAATTTGTCTTCGGGAACACAATGTTGTACTAAATGCAACGACAATGCTTTAACTGCATCGAAAATTTCCGCGCTCATGAATAACGCTTTAGCGCTGCGCTCACCGATAGCTTGAACTACGTAAGGACTAATTACTGCGGGTATCAAACCTAATTTCACTTCCGAAAAACAAAAACGTGCTGATTCAGAGGCAATAGTAATGTCACATGCTGCAGCAAGTCCTGCGCCACCACCAAAAGCTGATCCGTGGACCATGGCTAAGGTCGGTTTGGGACTTTGATTTAATGTGAACATTAGCTTACCAAGTACCATGGCGTCTCGTAAATTTTCTTCTTCATTATACTGAGCCATGTTTTGCATCCAACCTAAATCAGCGCCTGCAGAAAAATGTTTTCCATTTGCCTTAAGGACAATAACTCGGACATTGGAATTGACAATTGCTGCATCAAGTTGGTGTTGCATTTCACTTAAAAGTTTATTATCAAAAGCGTTATGTTTGCTCACTCGATTTAGGGTGAGTAAACATAAGCGATCATGAATTTCGTACAACAAATCGCTCATGAGTATGCTCCTTACATGCGAAATACGCCAAATCGGGTTGGCTCGATAGGATTATTTAATGCTGCTGATAAACCTAAACCTAATACTTTGCGTGTATCCTGTGGCGCAATGACTCCATCATCCCACAACCGAGCACTGGCATAATATGGATTTCCTTGCATTTCATATTGAGAACGCAATTGTTCTTTAAAGCGCTCTTCCTCAGCCCGAGGCCAATCGCTCCCTTGCTTGGCTAATTTATCTCGATTTACTTGTGCTAAAACATTAGCTGCTTGTTCTCCACCCATTACTGAAATACGTGAGTTAGGCCAAGACCACATAAAATTAGGATTATAGGCACGCCCACACATGGCATAATTACCCGCTCCAAAACTACCGCCAACAATTACCGTAAATTTTGGAACATTTGCATTGGCCACTGCGGTCACCATTTTGGCACCATGTTTTGCAATACCCGAGGCTTCATATTTAGAACCAACCATAAAGCCGGTAATATTTTGCAGAAAGAGTAAAGGAATTTTACGTTGGCAACAGAGTTCGATAAAGTGAGTTCCTTTCAGGGCACTTTCACTAAACAAAATACCGTTGTTGGCAATTATTCCTATAGGATAACCATATAAATGTGCGAAGCCACAAACTAGAGTGGTACCAAAGAGGGCTTTGAACTCATCAAACTCTGAACCATCTACAATCCGTGCAATAATTTCACGAATCTCAAAAGGTTTTCTTGGGTCAGCAGGGATGATGCCGTTAAGATCCTTACTGTCATAGAGTGGTTCAACGGTCTCAATACGCTTTAATTGTTGCGGTTTTTTGCGGTTCAAATGACTTATAGCGACACGTGCCAGATGAAGCGCATGGGCATCATCTTCTGCATAATGATCTGCTACACCTGAGTGCCGGCAATGGACTTCTGCACCACCTAATTCTTCTGCACTGATGACTTCGCCTGTCGCTGCTTTGACTAGAGGAGGGCCGCCAAGAAAAATCGTGGCTTGATTCTTCACCATAATAGATTCATCTGCCATGGCTGGAACATACGCACCCCCAGCAGTACAAGAACCCATTACTACTGCAATTTGAGGAATATTTTGCGCCGACATTTGTGCCTGATTGAAAAATATCCGCCCAAAATGATCACGGTCAGGGAATACTTCATCCTGATGAGGCAGATAAGCGCCTCCTGAATCTACTAGGTAAATGCAAGGTAAATGATTTATTAAAGCGATTTCTTGCGCTCTTAGATGTTTTTTTACCGTTAATGGATAATAAGTGCCGCCTTTTACAGTGGCATCATTGACCACAATGACACATTCAATGCCTGAAACCCAGCCAATTCCTGTAATTATCCCTGCAGCGGGAACCGCATCATCATAAACTTGATATGCTGCAAGCTGGGAAAGTTCAAGAAAAGGACTGCCAGGATCAAGAAGTTGTTGTAACCGTTCTCTTGGTAATAATTTACCATGTTTTAAATGACGAGCTCGTGCTTTTTCGTCGCCGCCTAAAGCAATGTGCTGAATTCGATTTTGTAATTCATCTACTAAAGCTTGCATGGCCGCCTGATTGGTCTTGAACTCTTGACTGCTTGTATTGATTTGACTGATTAATTTTGCCATGCCTATCCTCATCGTACCAAAATATCGCTTAAAACGATGATTGTCCAAATAATCCAGGTAATCGCAATAAAGTGAGGCATATCCCCACCTTTTATAAGCCTATAAGCAAGCGCCGGAATGGCAGTAATGATCAGAGGCAATAGGATAAGAACGAGAATTTTGCGAATCACCAGTCCCCAACCCGTTTGGCTGAATATAGGGGTTAATTTCAAATTAATATAGGTAAAAAATACATCAATGTAGACAATAATGAGGTGAGCGTATTTAGCAAAAAGGACTACTAAAATACTCATTAATAGGTAGATAAGACTGTGTCGTATCATGAACATCCTTTTTATTAAAGATCCCCCATCTCACAGATAGGGGATGTTTTCATTTTAAATTAATTCAATTGCCATTGCGGTTGCTTCACCACCACCAATACATAATGAAGCGACACCACGTTTTTTCCCTTGATGTTTTAATGCGTGAATTAATGTTACTAAAATACGCGCGCCGGATGCCCCGATAGGGTGACCCAATGCACAAGCTCCGCCATGAATATTAACCTGTTCTGGATTTAATTCAAGTTGTGTCATAGCGGCCATTGTTACTACTGCAAATGCTTCATTTATTTCATAAAGATCTACATCATTTTGTTTCCAAGAGGCTTTATTCATGACCTTACGAATCGCATCTACAGGTGCTGTAGTAAACCACTCAGGGGCTTGCGAATGGCTGGCATGGGCAACAATGCGAGCAATGGGCTTGATCCCGCGTTTTTCTGCTTGTCCAGCACTCATTAAAATTAGACTTGCTGCACCATCAGAGATGGAGCTTGAATTGGCTGCGGTAACGGTTCCGTCGGATTTAAAAGCGGGTTTTAATTGAGGTATCTTTGACATTTTTGTGGCATCAGGACCTTCATCTACAGACACAGTGATGTCACCCTTACGAGTATTAATAGTTACTGGGACAATCTCTTCTTTAAAGGCACCGTTTTCGATTGCTTGTAACGCTCTGTTCATGGAACGAGTAGCAAATTCGTCTTGTTGCTCTCTGCTAAAATTAAAGTGACTTGCTGTTGCTTCGGCAAAAACACCCATTAATTTCCCTCTATCATACGCATCTTCTAATCCATCCAAGAACATATGATCTTTTAATTCACCATGTCCTAATCTGTATCCTGAACGTGCTTTACTCAAGAGATAAGGTGCATTACTCATACTTTCCATCCCACTTGCAAGAACAATATTTGTAGTTCCTGCACGGATTAAATCATGAGCGAGCATCACGGCTTTCATTCCTGAGCCACACATTTTGTTGATTGTAGTTGCTCCTGAAGAATTGGGTAAACCTGCTTTAATTGCAGCTTGTCGCGCAGGAGCTTGACCAATTCCAGCTTGTAAAACACAACCACTAATTACTTCATCTATTTCAGCTGGGCTAACTCCTGCTTGAGATAGGGCAGCCGCATGTGCAATTGCTCCTAATTCTGGAGCTGAAAGACCTGATAAATTGCCTAACATGCCCCCCATAGGTGTTCTTTTTGCTGCAACGATTACTATGTCATTCTGTTCCATTTTCATTCTTCCTTATGCTGTTTCTTTAAAAAGTTCTCGTCCAATAAGCATTCTTCTGATTTCAGAAGTACCAGCCCCTATTTCATACAATTTTGCATCACGCAGTAGGCGTCCTGTAGGATACTCATTGATATATCCATTACCACCAAGGATTTGTATTGCTTGTAATGCCATTTGGGTTGCTTTTTCAGCAGTGTATAAAATCACGCTTGCAGCATCTTTACGACTAACCTTACCTTGATCACAAGCACGTGCAATGGCATATAAATATGCTCTTGAGGCACCCAGGTCGGTGTACATATCGGCTAATTTCCCTTGAATGAACTGAAATTCGCCTATAGGTTGTTCAAACTGTTTACGTTCATGTATATAAGGTAAAACAACATCCATACAAGCTTGCATAATCCCTACTGGGCCTGCGGCCAAAACAGTACGCTCATAATCAAGTCCACTCATTAATACTTTTACACCTTGATTCACTTCACCTAAAACCTGTTCCGCAGGGATTTCACATTGTTCAAATACCAATTCACAGGTATTTGAACCACGCATTCCTAGCTTGTCGAGTTTTTGAGCTGTTTTAAATCCGGGCATTCCTTTTTCAATCAGAAACGCAGTGATACCTTTACTCGCAGCCTGTTTATCGGTTTTGGCATAAACAACCAGAACATCGGCATCAGGCCCATTGGTGATCCACATTTTTGTGCCGTTGAGAATATATTTATCGCCTGCTGGACGAGCATGTAATTGCATACTGACTACATCGGAACCTGAGTTGGATTCACTCATAGCCAGTGCCCCAACATATTCTCCACTAATAAGTTTAGGCAGATATTTTTGCTTTTGCGAATGATTACCATTTAAATTAATTTGATTGACGCATAAATTGGAATGAGCCCCGTAGCTTAGGCCTATGGAAGCAGATGCTCGAGAAATTTCTTCCATAGCGATGACATGTGCAAGATATCCCATATTGGCACCACCATATTCTTCACTGGCAGTAATTCCTAGTAACCCCATATCCCCTAATTTTCGCCATAAATGATTTGGAAAAGTGTTACTTTCGTCAATTTGAGCAGCAAGTGGGGCAATTTCAGCACGAGCAAATTGGTAGACACTGTCGCGCAACATGTCGTAAGTTTCGCCGAGTTGGTAGTTCGGGCCTATGTACATAGCTGACTTCCTGTTGTTGTAACTACCTCTCTGCACTAGATTTTAACGAACACAAAAAAATTCGTCTGTTAATGCAGAGTGGGTAGTCTGTTGATTTTTATAAATGTGTTAGACTATACCCAATCAAGTTGAAGATGCAAATAGAATTTCTCATATCTTTTTTGCAATGGAACAAGTTAAAGAAATGATTTGATGAACCCATTGAAATAAGCCTTGATGAAATCAGCTTTTTGGGGATTGACGGGCTTTGTTTAAGTTAAATAGGCAGGGTTAAATAATTATTTATTTTTACTATTCAATTTATAGAGTAATAAGTGTTTTATAAATGCTCCTTTACCTGATTTGAAAAATCGCCTAATCTTAAGCCAATGGAAAAACTGCTGAGATTTTTGAGGTAGTTACAACCAAGTTTATGCGTTTAGTTTTATCTATTTAGGAGAGTCATACATGCGTAAATTAGTACTCTGGGGACATAGTGTTGATGAGTATCGTGAGATGTTTGATTTGTCTCAAGAGGATATGAATTCAAAGATATTGGAATATGGATGTGGTCCCAGTGCAGTAAACGCTCAACAATTCCAAGAAGCGCATCAAGCTGTAAGTTGTGATCCCTTGTTTGTTTTGGATAAAGATACCTTATCCTCCAAAGCAGTTATGATTTTTGCACAAATGGCCGATGAAGTAGGTAATCACCAAGAACAATTCGACTTCAGTCGCTTTGGAAGTTTAGAACAATTGCTTGAGCATCGACGTAATGGAATGAAAAAATTTTTTGCTGATTATGAGCAAGGTAAGGCAGAGGGACGATATTATGGTGCAGCAGATTATCATTTGCCTTATCCCGATTTTTCTTTTGATTTTGCATTAAGTACGAATTACTTATTTGCAGACTTAGAAGATCAAACTGTTGAATTTCATTTAAATGTAATTCGTGAACTAGCCAGAGTAGCTAAGGATGTAAGAATCTTTCCCTTAAATGATATGGAGGGAAAAACTTCTGAGTTCTTAGGTCCTGTATTATTGGAACTCCAAAAACAGGGCTATGGTGTAGAAATTAGAGAAGTTGATTATCATTTGCATAAATCCGAAAGCGCTATGTTGCGTGTTTGGGCACAGAAATGTGATATTTAATTAAATACACCCTGGGTGAAGCGAAGCGAAACCCAGGGAAGAATCAACTCAAACCTGGGTTTCGCTTCGCTTCACCTAGGGCCAAAAGGTTTTTTATGTATTCGATGTTACGTCCTGTACTTTTTAGTATGGATCCCGAAAGGGCGCATACTCTTAGTTTGTCTGCTTTGCATTATATACCTAAGTTTTGTTTCAAAAAGATAAAGCCTAAACCTATTGAAGCCATGGGATTACAATTTCCCCATGTTGTTGGTTTGGCTGCCGGGTTGGATAAAAACGGCGAACATTTAGATGCATTAGCTAAACTAGGTTTTTCCTTTATTGAAATAGGTACGATCACCCCAAGACCCCAAATTGGTAATCCTCAACCACGATTGTTTCGTTTGACCGAGGCTCAGGCGATTATTAACCGTATGGGGTTCAATAATCAAGGTGTGGATGCGATGGTGGACCATGTAAAAAGAGCACGTTATAAAGGAATTTTGGGTATTAATATTGGCAAAAATAAAGATACACCTTTGGAAGATGCTGCAAATGATTACATTCATTGTTTGGGTAAAGTATATGAGTATGCGTCCTATGTGACCATTAATATCTCTTCACCCAATACCCCCGATTTACGTCAATTGCAGCAAAAAGAATATTTTGCCAATTTATTGTCGCAAATTCAGGCTGAACAAACTAAATTGTCCGATAAATTTCAACGCCATGTACCTTTAGTGGTTAAGGTTTCCCCAGACGAAGATTCAGAAACATTAAAACAGATGACTGAAGTAATTCTACAGTATGGCATTGAAGGAATTATTGCGACGAATACAACCTGTTCTCGAGAAGGGGTAGCTCATTTATCAGATGCTAAGGAAACTGGGGGGTTAAGTGGTAAACCTTTATGGGGGTTATCTACCCAGTGTTTGAGTTTGCTCAAACAATATGTGGGAAATGATGTTAGCTTGATAGGAGTCGGAGGTATCGATAATTGTGATAGTGCTCAGGCTAAATTGGATGCTGGTGCTTCATTAATCCAGGTGTATACGAGTTTGATTTACAAAGGACCTGGTTTGATATATGAGCTATCAAAAGAATTAAAATGGTAATAATTTGACCTACGGAATCCTGATCTTTATCACGATGCACTGAGGATAAATATTTAGATGAAATGCATTACTAAAAATTTGGCAAGACAAATGGAGTCTTGCATCAAGCAAACCCATATAGAAGTAACCAAGCAGTATTCCGAAGGAAAGATATTGGAACTTAACGGAGGCGCTGCTTGTTTTTCAGGAACTGACTCTTATTTATCACAAGTAGTGGGGTGGGGATTTAATACCAAACCCACGAATTTTCGTTCGGAAATAGAGCGTATAGAGCTCTTTTATAAAGCATTGAACCATACTCGTGTAGATATTGAATTATGTCCTTTTGTGGGAAACGACCTTACAGTTTTTTTAAGCCAGCGTGGTTATTGCATCAGCGAATTAAACAATGTCTCAATATTAGATTTAAATATATATCAGCCTTTTGACTGGGTTGCCGAGCCTTTAATTATTAAAGAAATAAAACCTCATGAATTGAATGAATGGGCTAAAAAGGTTGCCTTGGGTTTTGATGCTCCTGAGGCAGAAGATCAATTTTCTCGTTATGTTCAATCTAAAGGGGTCAGTGCTTATGCAGTTTACGATCAGGAGGTCATTGTTGCAGGCGCTACGATAGCTATTCACGGGGATTTTTGTGATTTAGGGGTGACCAGCACTTTGCCCGCTTATCGAGAGAAAGGTTTACAAAAAAAATTACTTAAGGCTCGATTGAATCATGCAAAACAACAAGGCGTGTCTTGGGCAACAGTTACTACAGAGCCGGGAAGTGTTTCTGATTGTAACGTGCAAAAGATAGGTTTTCATTGTGCTTATACACGGATCAAAATGACCTTAGAATGACAGTTGATCTCCATCAATTTTTGAAACCCTTAGTTTAACCTAATAAATTTGGATGGACATAACTCACTTATAATCGAATTCCATATGCGGAACCACTAGGGTACATTTTTGTATTTTAAGGAATATTAGCACTTCCATGTAATAACAGTTACAATAACCCATGTTTCGATTGAGTTACTTGAGTCATGAAAAAGAAACTTACTGTTAAAACCAGCATTTTATACAAACGTTTATTAGCTTATGTGAAACCCTTTTGGCCCATTCTGGCGTTAGGTATTTTCGCTAACATTTTGTACTCCCTGATTGACGCTGGTTTTACATACATGATGCGTCCTTTTTTCGATAAAAGCTTTATTAATGTCGACATGGATTTCATTAAGAAAATTCCTTACATCGTTTTAATAGGAATTACTTTGAGAGGGCTTGTCAGTTCATTGGGTAGTTATTGTATGACCTGGGTTGCCCGCTCGGTAGTTAAAGTATTAAGAGAAAAGGTTTTTAATCATATTCTTCACTTACCTGCTGATTTTTATGACGAGGCCACTTCCGGACAAATGCTTTCCAAAATTCTGTATGACGTGGAACAAGTTGCGCAGGTTAGCGCCGATGCTTTGACGGATATTGTACAAAATATTTGTTTAATTATAGGTTTTCTCACCGTTATGATGGTAATTTGCTGGCAATTATCCCTCATGTTTTTGTTAACTATTCCCTTTGTAGGCATTATTGTGAACTACACCAATAAACGTGTACGCCGAATAAGTCATAAAGTACAAAAAACCATGGGGGAGGTTACTGAAATTGCCAGTGAAGCAATTGAGGGCTATAAAGTAGTGCGTATCTTCGGAGGGGCTACTTATGAGTCTGGAAAATTTTGTAAAGCTATAGAACATTCACGCCAAAATGATATGAAAGTTGCTGCAAGTAAGGCGCTGAATGTGTCTGGGGTACAAATTGTTATCGCGGTAGGCATCGCAGCAATTATTGCAGCAGCAATTCAATTATCTACAGTAGTGATTATTTCTGCAGGTTCATTTTTAGCAATTATTGCTGCAATGATACAACTCATTAAACCGATGAAAACCCTAACTACATTAAACGCTGTAATACAAAAAGGTTTGGCCGGTGCTGAAAGCGTATTCACCATGTTGGATCTGCCTATTGAAGAAGAACAAGGTATCGTTTTATCCCGGAGATCCAAGGGCACTCTTGAATTTAAGCATGTATCTTATGCATATAGAAAAGGTGAACAAATATTACATGATGTAAGTTTCACTGTGGAAGCAGGTCAAACGGTTGCATTAGTTGGTCATTCTGGAAGCGGTAAAACAACGATCGCCAGTTTATTACCTCGTTTTTACGAAGTAACTCAAGGCGTTATCACGTTGGATAAGACTCCTATTAATCAGATAAGTTTGCCCAGTTTGCGTGAGCAAATGGCTTTAGTGAGTCAGAATGTGACTTTATTTAATGACACTTTAGCCAATAACATCGCATATGGTCGTTCGGACGTAAGTCGTCAACAAATTATTCATGCTGCCAAAATGGCTTTTGCTGATGAATTTATTATCCGTTTTCCCGAGGGTTATGATACGCGGATAGGTGAAAATGGTGTATTACTCTCTGGTGGCCAACGACAGAGAATAGCAATTGCACGTGCCATTCTAAAAGATGCCCCTATTTTAATTCTGGACGAAGCAACATCTGCTTTGGATAGTGAGTCAGAGCGATATATCCAAATCGCCTTGGATGAAGTGATGAAAAATCGCACTACTCTGGTTATTGCGCATCGTTTATCGACAATCAAGCATGCGGATAAAATCATAGTAATGCAACACGGCCGTATTATAGAACAAGGTACTCATCAGGAGCTGCTTGATTTACAAGGCTATTATGCACAACTTCAAGGAATGCAGCACATAGATATGTTTCGTGAGGACGTGGTAGCCTGATGTCTATTTTCCTAAATAGATTATGGTATGGTGACGAACATCCACTTCGTTGGATCTTGCGTCCCTTGTCTTGGGGATACTCCGCCGTAGTTTCAGCGCGACGTTTTTTTTTGCAACGTTTTAGTCAAATAGACTGTCCGGTTCCTCTGATAGTTGTAGGTAATATAACGGTAGGGGGAGTAGGTAAAACCCCTTTAGTTATTGAATTGACCAAGAGAATACAGCGAAAAGGGTTACGAGTTGGTATCGTTAGCCGTGGTTATGGGGCAGCGACCAAAAATTTCCCCTACGAAGTACATATTAATGATTCGGCTCTAAAAGTTGGAGACGAACCGTTACTATTAGCCCAAAAGACCCAATGCCCTGTAGTAATTGCGCCCAAACGCACCGAGGCTGTACGGTATCTTTTAGAAAAACATCAAAGTCAAATTATTATTAGCGATGACGGGTTACAACACTATCGGATGGGAAGAGCTATTGAAATTGCCGTCATTGATGGGACGCGAGGCTTAGGCAATGGCCTTTGTTTGCCTGCGGGTCCACTGAGAGAGTCTGCGGCACGTCTGGAACAGGTAGATTTTATTGTAGTTAATGAAGGCAAATGGCATGAAGACTCAAAGACCTTATCTGCGAAAAAATCCTCTTCAAGATCGTTTCAAAAGAGTTCTAATACCTATTCAATGGTATTAAAACCTGGAAAAATTAGAAAATTAAGCACAGATGAGGAAATTGAACCACCTCAAAATGAAAAATGGGAAGCGATTGCTGCGATAGGTAATCCCCAACGTTTTTATTCCACTTTGTTGCAATTAGGGATAGAATTCGATACCTGTTCTTATCCTGATCATTATCAGTTTAAGTCAGATGATTTGAATTATTCGAAATCACTTATTATTATGACGGAAAAAGATGCAGTGAAGTGCCGAGCATTCTGTTCGGATAATATGCATTATTTACCCGTAGAGGCTGTATTGGATGATGCATTTTGGGACGCATTGTGGTTACATCAACAGTTAAAAGGTTATTGCTGATTATGTTTGCTTGGATTCGCTGTTTTTTATTATTAATCATGTTCCCCATAAGTACAGGGCTGTTTGCATTTGAAATAGAACCAGTGCCGCAAATGATACAAGCTCTTGATCCTACGGTAGGAAGCTGGACATTTTCAGGTATGGTAAAAAATGAGAGCGGCGATCATTATGGCTATTTTTTTGAAATGCAGCGCCAAGGCTCAGATTTTCATACTAAAGCGGCCTTAATTGATGGGCAAACAAATCAATTGGTCTTTTTTTATGAAGGCCAGGAGAAAATAGAACAATCTACATCGCTTGATTGGCATATTGGTTATTCCTTTATTCGTCACAACCCCATCAATGACAGCTGGGTTTTTGGTGTTAAAGCAGCAGATAAGAAAGGCTTTAATTTCAAGGTGGATATGTTAAAGCAAGCAAATAATGCCAATGAATCGATATTGCGTCCTGGGGTTAAACTTCAAGTGTTACAGACCAGTCAGCTCAACGGACATGTCCGTATTGATGAAAAAGAGCAATTTGTTACCGGGAATAAAGCCTGGTTTGGTAAATTAGTATTAAATGATGTGCAGAAAGACACCCATGATATCAGCACAACTTTTTGCCGCTTAAACGATGATAACGGGTTTTACTCGGCAAACCTTAAAGAAAAGGATGCAACCAGTGCAGCTGTTGCAGGTTGGCTTGATCCATTAGGTAATAAAGTAAAAATGTCCCAATTTGTTGCTTTAAAGCCTTTAAAAGATGATCAGTGCATGCTTAGTATTGGTCTACCTAAATTGCACCTCACTCTAATTAATACCCTCAAGACGAACGATCCAGCACTACATACAGTTGCAGGGTTCTCTAAAGAGGGTCGAGAGGGTTTTTGTTTTGTAACACAACAATCTTTTTTAAAAAACCAACCGAATGAAGCCAGTGTGAATCAAGATAAGATTACGGCTTGAGCTATTTACTCTGTAGCCTCGATGCTTTTAGCGTGTTCTTGGCATAAAGAACTTCATATCCCGAGATATCGCTGAGCTACAATCAGGCTACATTGTGGGTATTGAAGGCTCTTGTTTTTGTAAAGTCTGTTCTTTGTCTTTATCCCATTGAGTTTGCAGCTTTTTCAATCGTTCTTTTACGTCAGGAGCCAGTTCAGGGAAAACTCTTTTGGGAAGAGGTTTTTTATCCACTTCGGGAGTATTCAATGCCCCTAGCATCATTCCAGATGAATCATGTTTTGCCAGATGAGGGTCTGATTGCTCTTCTAGTTCGCGTGCATGTTTGGGATCTACAATCCACATAGCATCCGATAGTGCGGGGATACACATATTCGGCTTATCATTAACCCACCAACCTAAATCACTCATGGCTGCACGTACGAAATCTGCATCATCGTTTTCTTCATCAAGTGCATAGCTTAGTATCGTCATGAGTGCTTTTTCTGGATTCTTATACTCAATTGGAAGTTTGGCATTTAAATTCAAGAAACTAAACCAACCATGGTTTAATTTTTCATGGTACTTTTGTGCAAATTGTTTGCATAATAGTTTAGCACTTTGTTCTGGAGGTGCTGAGAGTTTATATTTACCCAAACCTTCCGGACTTTTGTAGTATTCAGACATCAATAAAGCATGCATAGTAGCAGTTGGATGTACGTCATCCCAAAACATGTGTCCTTCGCCTGGGGAAACACCGCCAGGTTTTATGGTAATATTGTGTGACTTTGCATATTCCAGGTAAGGTTCTTGTAGTTTATCTTTCTTGAAGTAGCCAGAATATATAGAATTTTCGTTATCTCGGACATCTTCGTAAACTTTAGTAAAGACAGCATTTATATTAAAAAGATCCATTGAACATTTAGGATTCTCTTGTTTTAATTGTTCAAATTTTTTATTTAGTTCACTATTAAAATATTCTGAAATTGTGTGAGCTTCAGCTTCTTTATCCGTACCTTTGAAACGTGGGGTAAGGGATAAATCGGGCAAGTTACATAAAACAAAATTGGTATAGCCATTTGCCATTAATGTCTTAATATTTTCTATAGTACTTTGAACAGCAAGATCAGCGGCTCTTTTTGTCATGTCCGAATTAGCCGTAATTAAATCATTTGCTCCAGAAAACAAGGTGACTAGTGTTTTTTTCTTTTGCTCACTAGTAACTTCCTGTTTTTCATTATCTACTAAAAATTCTTTTACCTCCTTTGACAAGCTGGAGATAAGCAAGCGAGTGAAAAAAAGTTTTATCGCGGTGAGCGGGGAAAATATTGAAAGTAGGGTAAATTCCCAGCTGTAATCATGAGAAGTGGCACCACCTTGGCTGTAATTTGCAAAGAAATTCCGGCCGTTAAATTGAGCTGTGCGCCCATTATCGAGTGAGTAATAGTCTTGAACATATTGCCTATAACTAGAATCCGATATTAATTTATCTGATATATCATCTGAAGATTCTAGCAATGAAGCCTTAGTGAGTAGCTTTTCTCTCCGATGTTTTAGTACATCTTTTTTGTATCGACTGGCGAGGGCAGCATCAGCTAAATCTGCATTATCAAGTGCATATCGGGGTTTTTTTTCGGTTTCTGCGATGTTTTCTCGCTTTGCCCTGAATAAATGGGCTATTTCTCTATCCTTTGCTTGCTTTTTCCGTTTCACTTCATTGGATTCAGCGGTAACTGCATCCAAAGTGTATTTCTTTCGCTGGAAATGTGATTGAGAAAGAACATCATCACTGATATCTGCATTATCAAGGTTATATTTTCCAAACCGATGTTCAGTATCTTTCTTTATTTTGTCGTCATTAATAAATTTACTAATGAGCGTTGCTCGCAGCACATCTGCCCAAGTATAACCATTGGTAAAACGTTCTTTAGGAGACTGATCGAGTTTTAATGTTTTGCGCCACAGTTCACTCACTAAGGATCCCAGTGAAGAGAACTTTTCACCCATATTTTTACCGTCAGAAAGGCTATCGCCAAATACGACAAAGTAACTTATTTCTTTTGGAGAAGACTCAAGGGATTTAATTAATTCTTTAGGAGTCGCCATATAAAATATCAACATACTGGGCAATATTTGTAATTTTATAGATAAATTATTAAGGTTTTATTAATCAAGTAAGAATTACTGAATAGAGTGGGCTTCTAAAAATAAAGAAAAGGAGAAAAAGAAATATTTTGTCGCTTACATTTCTTTTTCGGGAAGAAATTGCGACAGCACACTTGCAATAATTAACGCAGAGGGAATAATTAATAGAGTCAGTTGATAATCGGCTAGGGTATGAAGATTTGTGTCGCCTTTAGAGAAATCCAGCAAATAGCCTACCAAAGGTTGCAAAAGAGGGGCTGAAGCCATTGCTAAGGTGTTGGTAAACCCTGTACAAGCAGAGAGCGACTCTGGTGGGGATAGTTCATTCGCAATAGTAAATGCAAGCATATACGCGCCGCAACAAAGCCCAATTGCAAACAAAAGTACTCCAAGAAGGAAAATGGAGTGTGTGGGTATGAAAAGAACAAAAATAAATAGAATGGCAGTAGATAAACATGAAATATGAATTAGGGGTTTGCGTTTAGGTAGATGAATGGAAAGCCAGCCGTAAATAGGGCAACTTAAACCCGCTCCTAATAAAATCATGGATGTAAGTATACTGGCAGTTTCTAGAGAACAATTTAATTTTAATTGGAGGAAAGGTACGGCCCACATTGCAGCAAAAACAGTGATAACAGAAAACTCCAGACCCACAAATAATCCGTTAATCCATACTAATTTATTTTTTAACATAAGGAGCAAATGGTTTTTATACTGTTGAGAATTAGTAATAACGGGTTGATTACTTGGAATGAAATTTGAGCATAAAAAAGCAATTAAAAGGCCGATGATACCACTTCCTGCAAGAAAATAATGCCAGCTAATCCGAGATATCTGTGAACCCATTCCAATCATGCAGACTACGGTAACAGTAAATCCTAGAGTTTCTGTAAGACCAATCATAAATGCATATAGTCTTAGGGGGTAATGTTGGCGCAGTACACGAGTCATACCTACAAAAGCAAAAGCAGAACCGCCACCGATAATGAGCCGTCCAAGAAAGAGTACAAATAAGTTATATCCTGTAGAAAATAACAAACAACCTACGGCACATAATAAGGCGTTTAAAGACAATAAAGTTCGCGTATTGTATCGATCAAAAAGCAGGCCTACGGGAATTTGCATTGTGGTATACACATAATAAAAAGCGCTACTTAATAGTCCAGCAGTGAATGCAGTGAGTTGTTTTTCCTGCATTATAGCGCCAATAATAATTCCTGAAGATAATTGCAAGAAAAATTGAAATAAGAGAAAAAATACACTGACCAACCATATAGTGGTTCTTTTTGAGCTGTTTGTAGGTGTTGAGGCCAATGAATTCATTAATTCTGTTTAAGAAAAAAGGCGAAATATATAGCATCATGGAGAAAGTGTAAATTTATTTTAAAAAATGAGAGCACTTTTATGGGTGTAATTAAACTTTAGTCTGGATGCAGTGCAGTTAGCTTCGTATTTAAGTTAAAAATTAATTCCCCAAGCAATGGGATAACCCACCCTATAAATACAACCAGGTTTTGATCGTATCTAAGGAAAATGAATGGTAGGTGCACCAACGCGCAATAATATTTTTATCTAATGTGGAAGATATTCCATGGACCTCATGAGTTAATTGTTTTGTAAGAAGTCCTATTGCAGCAAGGTTATGAAGGTAAAATTCGGGATCAATATATTTCATCGGTGTGGGGTCATTAAGTACAAAATTAATTGGCATTTTATGATTTAAAACCTCATCGTCACTAAAGTGAGGACCAAATTCATCATAGATTCCTAAGTTGGCGAGAATTTTTCCGCTAAACCAGGAGTGGGGATAATTGCTCATCACAGCTTTTTCACCAGTTGCGGTCACAACCACATTTGCTTCCATTAATACACGCTCTAACACACTGAAATCATCAGGAGCAATTGCTTTCATACCTAAGTTTTGGGCTAAATTTCGCTGGTTTTCATTCGGATCAACCACTACAACTGGAACTTTATTCTGAGTGCAGAAAAAGGCAAGCCCACGACCAATTTTTCCAAATCCAAAAATAACCCAGGAGGTTTCAGCGGGATTAATTCCTGTCAGTTGTGCCAGAGCCATATGACTGCTTTCAGCACATCCAAAAACTGTCTCGAGCTGTTTTGTCTTCGTACGATCCACACTAATCACAGGAAAATTAAGTGAAAGTTGTCGGTAAAATTGATCTCCAGAAGCAGTCAATTCAATCGCACCTATTTTAGGTTTTCCCAGGAATTGATAAAGCTGCGCACCACAATCGAAATATAGATCAAATGTTTCTCCAGCAAGTTCCCCTGGATCTTCTATATATCGGATTGTGGCTTCATTCAAAGAGGATACCGCTTGGGGATGAGCACGACAGAAGTTCGTAGGATTGGTTACTGTCACATCAGCACCTGCTGCGAGTAAGCAGGTTATTTTTAATAAGGTATTTGTTACTACCGGAACATGATGAGCTACTCTTAATCCAGCCAAAGGGCGTGTAGTACTCCATTCTGCAAGTTGTTCATGCATAAAAGGAGCTTCTGTGGGGGGATATTTTTGAAAGATCTTTTTTAGTGCGTCATGCATCATATTTCTGAGAAATAGTAAAGAAGGCTCCATCCTAGCATAATTGATCGATGTAGAATATTTTCCAAAATAAAAAATAGTTTGAGTAAGTGGCGCTTAATTCAGGTTTTTTAAGTAGGGGTAGATGCGCTACCCCGAACTTTTTGCGCTTTGAACCGGACTCATAGCGCAATGAGATTTTCATTTTCCTGAGGATAATTTATGTTCATTACTGGGGTTTATGGTGCCACTAAGCCAACTTACAACCCATTGTAAAAATCCTACAAGTGGATGCTGGGTATTAAAGAAAGAATAACTCTTCATGGGTCCTTGAGATCGAGGCTTACCTAAGTGTTTTAAATAATCCAATTCCTCTTGAAACAAGATCGAAGTGGCTTGATCATCACTTCCATTGGCTTTTTGGTTGATTGACTCAATTAGAGCATCTATATGAGGTAACTCATCCTTACCAAAAGAGTTTCTAATCATCACCTTGAGGTTTTTTTTGGCTGCATTCCCATCTTGAAGTTTAAGTTTAAACATCAAATCATTTTTCAGATGAGTAGTATCATCATTAACTAGAATGGCATATTTAAGGATATCTAATTGTCGTTCGGTTTGAGCTGATTTAATTAATTCAAGATAATGCTTTGCGCGAATTTGCCCGCAATAATAATCAAAAAAATAAGAGAAATAACTTAAAGTTTGATCGCGATGTTTTAGATAATAATCCATAGCCTCAGTACATTCTCTTTTTAATTGATCTAAGTTCGACTTTTTCAAATTGGATTTTTTCGCAACCGTTTTAGCAGGTAAAGATACTTTCTCCTTTTCGTGTTCCCCTGAAACAGATACTGTAACTTTCATTTCTGATTCTGGTGATGCTGGTTTTGAGGGTACAGAGGGGTTATCTTTCATTTCGGGTTCGGGTGATACAAGGTTTGAGTGTAATGAAACCACGTTGGTTTGAGACGGAAAAAAATGTTGAATTGCAGGCAAAACAAAATGTTCGGGTAAGTTTGCTTGAACTAAACGTTCGCGAAGTAATTTAATTGTTTCATGGAATTCTTTAGAAACTTTTTCATTTTGTTCCAACAGCGGTTTTTGAAATTGTCGGAGAAGACAGTGAAGTTTAAATTCCAATCGACAAACCTCTTTAAATCGAGGGTTTTCTAGCAATTGTTCTAATAGCTGATAATGGCTTTCACTTAAGTAATCCGGAGAGACATCTTTTCCAGCCATAACGATTTTTATTTGTGCTAGATGATTTACTATTTCCGGATTTTCAATGGGTTGATCCAAATCAATCTTCTGTTCGCTAATGATTTTCTGACATTCTTCAAATATTTTAGCAAGTTCTTCAAGGGCTTGATCTAATGAGATATAGTCAAAAGTATAACGATAAATGTGATTATTTAGATCGAGCTGTTTTTCCAACATCTTAAGCTCAATACGCTGTAAAGCTTCATAAATTTTTGCTTGATATGGGAATGCCAGTTCCTTGAGTAAATAAGGATTATCTCTATTAAGGAGTTGGAAAAGGCGAGGGCGGACATCAAGTTTGTCATAATAGGCCTCAAGATTTTGCAAATGAGCTAGGACGATATCTTGAGCATGATCCTGTATAACTTTTTGAAGCTCTAAGTCAACATCGGTCAATTTTTTATGTTCAATAAGATTTGCTACTGTTTCCCAGGCTTCTTGGTGCAAAGCTTCAACTAAGAGTTTACTCAGTGTGTATTTTCTTTCAAATAAGGGAAAAACTTTTTCAAAAAGGATCGGGTCTTTCAACGCATCTAAAATAACTTTATCTGGAGCATTGGGAAAGTTGCTTTGAGCATATAAAGTGTTAAATTTGTCTTCGTTTTTTTCCGCCACCGCTCTTTTTAAAATTTTTAAACACACTGTGTTTTTTTGGATGGAGGGGTCTTCCAATGGACTTTTAAGAGAACTCAGTAACTGGGCCCTGGGATTATGGACGTTTGATTTTAGTACAAGTTGATAAAGTCTTCCGTAGCCTTCTTTATAAAGAGTTTCAAATAAAACTGTAGGGTTTTTATCTTCAAATATGTTCTCACCAAATAATTGCTTAAGGGCATATTCTCTTTCAGACCGCATTAGATAAAATTGTTTAGAAAGGAGTTGATTGGCTATTCTTGTTTGCTTTTTCTCACAACTAAAAAGGAACAATTCTTTATAATCTAAACCGAAATCAAGATTAGATTCTATAAAGGGTGTTAAAACAGCGTCATGACCTTTTTCTATTGCCTCTTTAAGTAATTTTACTAGCGGTTGTTTTAAAGGGGTATGTGGGGTTATTATTTTTTGCTCCAGGAATTGGGCAACTAAGCGTTTATTGTTATTGGCTAAAGCAGAGGTAAAAATTTCCTCTGCTAAAACTTGATTAATAATAAATATAAAGGGTTTTAAAACAAATTCTTGCCCTTCTTTTATGGCCTTTTTGAGTAATTCAATGAGTTCTTCAGGAGTTTGAGGAGTTACTTCTTCTGTAGGGGGTTGGGAGGGTAGTCCTTCTTTAGGAGTTTTATCAACTATAGCTTTTTGTTTAAAAAATTTGGCTAATAAGCTTTCCTCGTTTTTTGCTAAAACAGAAACTTGTTCCGTTATTTCTTCATTAATTATAATTGTTTCGTTCTGGAACAGAGATTCCAGAGGTATTAAAAAGTTACATTTTGCAAGTCGAGCAATCAAATTTTGTTCTTGTTTTAATTCAGGCTTGAGTAGCAATAGTAATTTAATCCCATTTTCATTTTTGTCCTGGATTAACTCTTCTAAGAATTCCTTCAGTTCGTCGGTTTCCCATTGGACGGTTCTAAATAGTGTTTTCGCGAGAGCGGGTAGCTTATTCTTGAACAAATCCTTAATTCGCTTTTTTTGTTCTTGTGGATTTGTATTCCATGAAAAAGGCACTCGGGGAATACTGGGGATAGCTCGTTGGAGCTTGGCCAAATTTCTCGTATTTGTAGCGTTAGTATTAAGGTAATCATTAAAAAGTTCGGGTGCTTTTTCTGCGCATATTTCTATAACTGGTGCAATATTCCAATTTAAGCTGGATTCTAATATGAGTTTCTTCATTTCGGGGCTTGCAGATGCAAGACAAGTTTTGATGACGGAATAATCGTCATAATCAGAACACAGTATGAAAAGAGCTCGTATGTCCTTCGTTTTATGCAATACATTGAAATTTAAATAAGTAAGTGTATCTAGAATTGATAAGTTTGATTCTTCCAATCCTTTTTCGTAGAGAAACTCCAAGGTATCGGGTTCAATATTTGCCTTTTGGGATTGCAATTTCTCTTGCAGAAACAGACTCATATCTTTATTCCCATTCAATATGGCAATTGTGAGAGCGCTTTTAATCATTTCTACAGGAATATTAGCGTTCCATGCTCTTTTCACATGCTCATTTTTTCGTAGGAAAATAAGGGCATTGAGTAGAGTTATTGACCCAAGTGGTTTCGTTAGATCAATTAAATCATATTCTCGTTTCTCAACATGTTCCCAAAGCGTAGAATTTGATTGGGTAAGCCATGCTTGGGCATATGTTTCAAAAATGGTTTTATCATTTCGTTGCATGCATTGCGTCAGCAAGTCAGGATCTTGAATATTTACCAGGAATCCATTTTTGAGAAGTTTTTCAAGAGTTGTCACATTGATCTCTTCAATAAGCTCTTGGTTAAAAATGGAAGGGTATGATTGTGGGGTGATTTTGGCTTTTTCTATATGTTGAAATAATAAATGCAAAACATGATGTTGATTAGCAATAGCCGCATATTGAACTTGTGTCACTATCTGTTCTGGTGTCAATTTGTTTAAAAAAAGATCTATGGTCGGAGAGTCCACCTCTTTTTTAATAAATGTTAAAAGTTGCAAATGATTATAAATCGTTTGATTTTTGGGTCTTACTGTAAGATTCAATTGATCAAGTAATTTTAACACCCTAGTGTGATCGACTTCTCTTCTCATGAGCAGTTGAAGCTGCTTTATGGGTTCATCAAGTAGTAACTGCAACTCAATTTTTAATTCTTCTTGATCACCAAGCACAGTATAGGTCTTGAGATAGTGCTCAATCAGTTTTTCGGCTTCGTGGAGGTTTCCAACATACAGATTACATCGAATCCCTCGCAAAACAGCTTTTTTAATAACGGGGGAGACAGGTTGTTTAATGAGAAGATTATTGAATTCAGGACGGAAATATTCTTTTGTCAACTGGTCAAAACTAATTTTATCTTGTTGAAATAAGTATTCGAGGGTGGCGGTGTCATTTGCAACAGCAGCAAAGAAACTTGACTTGGCGTCGACTTGATTCGCAAAAGCAATTTTATGCAATTCATTGTGCGAAGGGTACTGTTCGGGTGCTGCTGAGGGAGAAGCAAAACCACGAATAGCTAGACCAAAAGAATCGTCTTTGTAATCAAAGCAATCTTTAATTTCCTTGATTAAGTCATCAATGGTTTCAAACTGTTTTGTTTTTCTGGTGTAATTTGGATCGTAAACAACGTATTTTCCATTTTCGACAGATAAAGTGATAGCATGGTTGTTGCTAAAAATGGAATAAGATCGGTTATTGCGAGTAATCTGTTTGAACAGTTCTTTCCATTTTGCTTCAGTTGTTACAAGTCCTAAATTTATTTCGTTTCTTAATGGCTTATTTTCAATATCTAATATTTTTTCGACGTCGGTTTGCAAAACCTCATAATAACTATATTCATCGGCACGGAATGTTTTTTCAATTTTGATTATGAAGTTGTCAATGGTGGGATTATCACCAATACAATAAGTGCTGGGTAGGTTCGCCAATTGGGTGAGCAAATCAAAAAACGGTGCAGTTTTAGTCTCTAAACTTTCTTTGGTATTTTTTGTAGCATATTTAATATATAGAGCAGCGAGTCCAGCGCAAATTCCTTTTTTATTTAAAGTAAAGTCAATATTGCCTTTTTGTTTTAGACAAAAATTTACTACATTAATAATTTTGCCTTGATTTGCCACAGTGATCCCCCTTTTTTTAAGTGTTGCAATTATAATTGACGTATTAATTTAATACAATTCATATTGAATTATATTTGGTCACTTTCGAGAGAGGATTGTACTAAAAAGTAGGCAAAGTTAAGGGTATTCTTCTAAAATAACCTCTGCTGCGGGGGGCCTTAAATTATAATGGGAGCTCATACAATATCCATATGCTCCAGCATTTGCAATTAAAATGATATCTTTTTCTCGAGTTCTCGGCAGTAAACGATCATATCCCAAAGTATCCCCGGATTCGCAAATTGGGCCTACCAGATGTGAAAAACCGGATTTTTTCGAGTGCAGTTGACTTAGATTGACAATTTCATGATAAGCACCATATAAAGAAGGTCTGATTAATGAATTCATTCCCGTTTCAATGCCTATAAATTGTATTGTTCCTTTTTCTTTACATTGAGTTACTTTTGCTAAGAGAACCCCACTTTCTGCGACGAAATAGCGCCCAGGCTCCAACCAGAATTTTAAATGGGGGTATTTTGCTTTTACTTTTAATAGTCGTGAATCAAGTTTTTTCAGATTTAAGGGTTTTTGTCCTGGCCTTTCAACAATTCCCAAACCACCACCTAAATTAATGAATTGGGTTTTAGGAAATTTCTCGGTGAGTAAGGAGAGCATTAAAGCAGTTTGTTCCCAAAGTTCTGGTGTAAGAATTCCGCTCCCCGAATGTGAGTGCAGGCCAATAACTTCGGTATTATACTTCTGAGTTAAAATTCTAAGTTGTTCTATGTCATTTTGATCAATGCCAAACTTTGATTCATTACCGCCAGTAACTACATGTTTGTGATGACCAGCGCCTGCGCCTGGATCGAAACGAACGATTATCTCGCGATTTTTAAATAGCTCAGGCCAGTTTGCCAAAGGGTATAAATTATCTATTGTGACATAACAGCCTAAATCCATGGCAAATTTATATTCTATCTTGGGTGCAAAATTCGGCGTGAATAAAATTCTTGTTTTATTTATATGAGGGAACAAATCGATTACTCGCTTTAACTCTTGAATGGAAACACATTCAAATCCAACTCCCTGTTGTTCCAATGTTTTTAGGATAGAGGGATGGGGATTGGCTTTGATAGCATAAAATAGAGTATCAATTGATTGTAATTTAAGTAACTGTTTAGCCCGAGAAACTTGTGTTGGGGTGTGATATACATAGCAGGGGGTGTCTTGTGCTCCAATTGCAAGCAGACGATTACGCTCGATTTCCCACCATGGGGTAGGGCGTTTAATTCGTTTTTCAGTTTTTTGAGGATGAAAAACTTTTTCAAATTGAATAATAAAACTATCCAAAATTGGATTATCTCCAAGAAAATAATCATTGGATATCATGCATAATTGTTCGAATCCTTCAAAAAATTGATCGGTTTTATTTTCGAGGGAATAATGTAGATATAAATCAACTAATCCGGCATAGGCTGCTGATTTATTCAATTTAAAATCCTTGTCGGACTTTTGTTTGATACATAGAGTGAGCGCATCAATAATTCGGCTATTTTGGGTCATTTATGAGCTCATGATTTGATTGCATCATATGAGAGTATAATTTACTAATTGGTCTAATTCAATTCACTTTGGGTCTGCTGTAATATTGGTCAATATGATGTATTCATTTATGCTTGCAATTTTATTGAGGCTCACTTAGTCTGTATTAAAAATAATTAATAAGGAATATTGATATGGCTCAAGATAAAATAAATATGGATGATGCAGGAAAGACGGGGACTTTAATTGCTCTGGGAAATACAATATTAGCACCTTTGTATTGGGTAGATGCGAAATTGGGGTTAACTACAGCCATTATTGGGACTGGTGTATTTTTATATGGGGCACATGAAATAGGCAAGAAAAGAAGACCGATTCAAAATGGGGTAAATAACTTAAATTCTTTTTTTGGTGGGAATACAGGGGACAAAAGTACTGAAGTTGAAAATGCTTTTGCAAATATCGTTGTTGGCGGTGCGGCTATGTTTGACGAAATTATGCCCAGTGATAAAAAAAGTCATCCATAATATTTTAGCATCTAAAATAATTACTCAAGGAAGTGTAGTATGCCCCGAGATCAAGTAAGTCCTGAAAAAGTTCTAAAAACTGGAGCATTAATCAGTTTCGGAAATTTATTTATGTCACCTTTTTATACGAGATTAGGTCCCTTTGCTTCACTAACTTTAACCGCAGCTGCGTTATTTGGACTGCATGAAGTAGGCAGGAACAAACAATCGGTAAATGGCTTTTGGAGTTTTTTTTCAAATAAAACCAATCCTAGAGATTCCGATTTAGATACTACCATCAAACAGGTTATGGAGGGTGGGGCCTCGGTGTTTGATCAGATTTTTCCTCCGGGGAAAAAATGAGTGAAATTGTCCTCCAGGACTCAAGAATATACTTGAACGATTACAAATGAGCTGGTAGAGAATGTGAGTAATCGAACTCTGGGAATCTACAAAGAAACCCCTGGGTTCGTTAAATCCTGACTATAATTATTTAACCTACTTTATGAATTTTAACTAACATGCCAATCTGAGCATTGTCGAGATAATAAACTACATTATCTTTTAAGCGTTGCTTTTGTGAAACACTGAATGATGTTTGTGGGTTATCAGGTGGTGATATCTGAAGTTCGGCATCAAAAGAATAATAATTGCTTTGCTTTATGTTTAAAGTACCTTGCATTTGCCAACCGTTATGATCCGCGAAAGGTAGGGCAACAGAACTTTGATTATTCCCAGGTTGCTTCCATGAATAATATCCCAAGACTTGATAACGGGATTTTCGAGTCAGGAGATAGTATTCATCGCGTAGGCTTGAAGATGAAGGGGATAATAAGTGATAAGGTTTTCCCGATTTTTCTGAATCTAATTTCAAGGATATTGCATTCGGGTTCGTTGGGATAAGCGGCACATCAACAGAGAATGTTTTGTTTTGATTTGGCTGAGCAAATATAATTAAATCAATTTGATAAGAAGACTTTGCTAAAGTCAGGGCTGAATAAAGCAGGCTTAGAGTTATTATTATTAATCGTTCCATGGCTTATCTATTGTTATTATTAATTGGTTTTAACCTATCGCATCACAGTCACTCTGCTTCTAGTTTAAAAAATATATGTCTTTCTCAGCAATGTTTTATAATGCGATTATAGCTGCCTCTATGGAATTCACTCAACAACAATTTTGGGAAACTTATCTGCATAATTAATTGGTTTTTTAGCTAACTCTATAGCACTCTTCATGGCTGTTTTAAGTAATGTATCCGTTAGCTCATTACGGTTTTGAGTAGCAGTAGGGTTTCCCTCATCACAGTTTTGTCTTATGCGTCCATCCAAAGGAAGTTGTCCTAGTAATGTGGTATGGTGTGCCGCACAAAGAGTTTCAGCACCACCTGCACCAAAAATGGCCTCTTGATGCCCACATTTAGTGCAAATATGGGTGGACATGTTTTCTATAATACCCAAGACATCAATGCTTGTTTTAGCAAACATGGTAATCGCTTTTTGTGCATCAAGAGTTGCTACGTTTTGTGGAGTCGTTACTACTATGGCTGCGGTTAAAGGGATTTTTTGGACTAAAGTCAACTGGATATCACCGGTTCCTGGTGGTAAATCAATGAATAAATAATCCAGATCATCCCAAAGGGTAATATCCAGCATTTGGATAAGCGACTTAGCAAGCATAGGACCTCTCCAGATGAGTGCCTGCTCACTGTTTGTTAAATAACCAATAGACATGGTCTGGATTCCATGGGCTTTTGCCGGAAGATAGTGCTCGCCGCTGAGGGCTACTGGTTCGGTTTTTCCAAGCATTAAAGGCATGCTTGGTCCATATATATCCGCATCCAGAATACCTACCCGCGCTCCTAACCGTGCTAATGCTGTTGCCAAGTTTACAGTTACAGTAGACTTTCCTACCCCTCCTTTCCCTGAGGCGACTGCAATCGTATTCTTAACGCCGCGCAATCCTTTCCCAGCAAGTTGTGTCTTGTGCGGTTTTATTCGTTGGGTGATTTGAATGATTATATCTTGATTGGGGAATGCAGATTGTAGCTCTGCGCATAATAAAGGTTTATATTGTTCTTCTAAGGAGTTACAAGGAAATCCGGCAGTTAAGTTAAGGAGCAGTTCTTTGTCGGTCATTTCGAGGCTGCACTGCAAATTCATTTCCTTACCGGTCAGATCAAGAAACGGATCTTTTATAGTACTCAGCAAATGGATTACAGTCTGTTCAGTGGTCATTGGTTGGCCTTTTAACACAAAAGATAAATAATAGCGCAGAGCAGTTTTATTTCATAGGATTAGTTTTCCAGATTAAAAAGTGACTTCAGCCGGCTCATATTCCCAACTAACCCAGTGATTAGTAGAGAGGTAATAAAGGCCACAATAAATAGGAAGCGACGTATGAATGCTAAGATAGGAAGCATATTCGTCTAATTGTTGTCGATGTTTCATCATGGATGCTTCATCTTCTTTTCCTGTCTTGAAATCGATAATCCAGCGTTTGCTTTGGTCCTCAAAAGTGCGGTCAATGATACGAGTAATCGGTCTATCTTGCTGTTTTACCAATAACTCATATTCATTTTGCTCCTGGTTATGTTGACTAATAATCCAGAGTCCTATTTGATCTTCAAACATTCGAGTAATTTGCTCTTGGATACTTGCCAGAGTCTCATGTTGCATATTTTCATCGAATCCTAATTTTCGTAACTCATAGTGTACAAGGTTCCAAGGAACATCAGCTATGCTTTCTGGATGATGATCACATATCCACTGCAATAGTTGATGCGTTACGATGCCTGCTAATCGAGGGATAGTTGTTGAGAAAGTAGATGGAGTAGTTTTGAGGCTAAGACGCACATCAAAAGATTCAGATTCTTTATTTTGGTAAAAAGCAAGTGGTAAACGTCCGAGTTTGGGTAAAGACCCGTTGATTTCTTCAATTAGGGACATAGTATTGTCTTCAGAAAATTCTAAATCTTTAAGAAGATATCTGAATGAAGCTTTGGAAGTACGTTCAGAGTGATCCATTAAATACAGACGTGATTTTGCCCTTGTTACGGCTACATAGAGCAATCGTTGTGCTTCATAATGACTTTTAACACCATCTAAACGACTTAAATAATCATATAAAGCACAATGTTCTTGGTGTGCCCCTTGTATTGGAGACATGAGTAGCAAATTGCCATGTTTTTGAGTCGGTAAATTAAGCCAACGTAACATAGGATTATCGCCGCGATTGGGTTGCATACCCAAACCTGGTAAAAGTACCGCATCAAACTCAAGCCCTTTGGATTTATGAATAGTCATTATTTGTAAACGAGAGGGATTCGCTTGCTGTGAGTAAAGCTTGTTTAATTCTGATAGAAATTCCTTTAGATCAGGTATACGACCATCTTGTTCATAACGATCCAGTAAGCTCCAAAATTGCTCCAAATCGTTGAGTTGAGCAGTCTTGAGAATATTATCCATATGTAATTCTTTTAAAGTTTGGATTACCCAAACTGAAAGCTTGCTTTCATATCTTTGAGTTAAAGCTTTATGCATGACGCGTATAAAAAAATCGGCACGAATCCTACCTTCTTCACTTAGTCTGGGAATTTTATTTAAATTTAATAAGGCAAAGTAAATCGATTTTCTCTTATTAAACTCAGCTATGGCATGAATGTCACTTAAAGCCAAACCGCAATAGGGACTGTGAAGTGCCGCAAGCCAGGAAAGACGATTTGCTGGCGTCAACAAAGCCTGGGTCAAGGACCACGCATCCCGTATATGACCTAGATTGGCTAACAGAGTAATATCTGTGCCTTGATAGGGAATTTGATGTTGGCGCAAGAGCTGGATGATTTCACCAAGTTGCGTTCTTGAGCGTACCAGAATCGCAATCGTTTGATCAGGAAAAGTTTGTAATTCGTTTTGAACAATTTCGATGAGTTTTTTTGCTTCTTGTTCCCGATTTTTAAATTGTAAAGAGTGAATGGTACTGCCGTGTTCATCTTGAATGACATTGACACTGGAATGAAATGAAACGGCCCCAGACTCTATATCCACTTGTTTTGGAAAAATATTGGCAAATTGATGATTGACCCAATTAACAATAGTTTGGGTCGAGCGGAAGTTGCAGCTTAATTCCAGTGATTTCAATTTAACTGGTCCAATGCCTTCTTCTTTAGCACGAAAAAATAAACCTACTTCAGCTTGCCTGAATCGATAAATCGATTGCATGGGATCTCCGACTATAAATAGAGTTTTCCCATCCTGTTCTTGCCAACCTAGAACAAGTTTTGTTAATAATTCAAATTGAGTAATTGATGTATCCTGAAACTCATCGACTAGAATGTGATGAAGCGTATGATCTAGATATAAAGCTAAATCAGTAGGATTTTCTGCATCGCCCAATGCATTCAATGCTTGCTGTGATATAGCAGTGAAATCCACTTCATTTTGCCCGCTAAACAAAACGTGTAGATGGCTTACAAGAAGGGGAAGCAACAAAAAGAGCGCTTGTAAGACCTCCCATTGTTCCAAATCATATTCAGGTTTAGGTAAATTACTTACTTGGATTAACGCCTCTAGAAAATCAGGATATTCATTGAGTTCGTTGAGTAATTCTTTGCTGGCATTTTTAAGTCTCTTGTATTCATCGGGAGCGCAAGAGGTACTAAGCAAACCTACGTGATGATCAAAGCTTTTCCGGAATTGGGCATCCCCTGTAAGTAAGAGTTTACTTAGAGCGGTTGCTATCTCTTGAGTGGTTTGTTGGAAATCATACCAATTTTTGAGTAGATATCGTGGTGAATTGGAATTATTTTCTATAATGGCCAATTCCCGGGCGCATTGCGTTAACTCTTGAGCCAAATATGAGGGCAAACTTTGGGTAAAGCGTTTTAACTCATGCTGCTCTATAAGAAGTAATGCATGTTCAAATGCTGATTTTTCCTGAGTTCGGGCTTGAAATAAAGGAGCTATCCATTGATCTCTTTTAGCCAGCAATCCAGTGAACAATTCAAGCAATCGATCCTGGCGATTATCCACATGCAACAACAGAGTTTTTATAGCATTCTTATATTCCGGGGATGTCAGAGCAAACTGAATACAGCATCGACTGGCGTTTAAATAATGATGTTCCGCTTTTTCAGTAATTTGTGAATAGGAAATTTGCTTTTCTAAAAGCGGAATTGACTGATTAATGCTTTGACATAAGGAATCTATTGTAATGATTCTTAGCCGATTAGGCTGCTGTAACAAATTCCATTCATAGGAAGCATCACGTTGAAGTGCTGCATGGGCAAAATCAAGCGTCTTTTGTTGATGCGGGCTATTTGCTTTATTATTGCGAGCAGCCTGTTGAAGCGCTAAAACGATACGCTCACGCATTTCACTCGCAGCTTTACGGGTAAAGGTTAAGGCGACTATCTGTTCTGGTGATGTTACGGTGCTTAACAATCGTAAATAACGCTGAGTCAGAATTTCAGTTTTACCCGATCCTGCAGGGGCTTGTACGATAAATGATAATGAAGGATCAGTAGCTTGACTTCGTTGATCACTGTCGACTAGCATTATTTTTATATCCCTGTATAAACATGATTGAAAAAACTTAGGGGGAAGGAGATTAATTTAGTCTTACGAATGCCTCTCAACCCCTGGAGAACACCTTCTCCCCGTAGGGAGAAGGGAGGTTAGTCAATAACAATTTCTTGTGCAGGTGGACGCAAATTGTAATGGGAACTCATACAACGACCATAAGCTCCGGCATTAGCAATTAACAATACATCGCCTTCTTCTGTTACGGGTAATAATCGGTCATAGCCCAAGGTATCTCCAGATTCACAAATCGGGCCTACGATATGAGAAAAACCCGCTTTTTCTTCATGTAATCGACTTAGGTTTACGATTTCATGATAAGCACCGTATAACGAGGGTCGGATTAATGAGTTCATACCGGTTTCTATACCCACAAATTTTACCTTTCCTTTTTCTTTGCATTGGGTAACTTTGGCGAGGATTACACCACTTTCCGCTACAAAAAAACGACCCGGTTCAAGCCAGATTTGAATTTGAGGATAACGTGATTTAACCGCCATTAGCGAAGCATCCATACTTGAAAAATCTAATGGTTGTTGGCCGGGCTTCTCTACTATACCCAGTCCACCACCAAGATTAATGGATTTGACCAGTGGAAATTGCTCTGTCAGCGAGGCGAGCATTAAAGCGGTTTGTTGCCATAATTCTGAGGTGAGAATGCCACTACCTGAGTGTGCATGCAAACCGACTACCTGGATTTTATATTTCTTGGTTAATGTGACAACTTGATCAATATCATTTTGCGTAATGCCAAATTTTGATTCATTTCCCCCAGTTGAAACATGTTTGTGATGCCCCGCACCAGTACCTGGATCAATACGAATAATAACTTCACGATTTTTAAATATATCGGGCCAATGTTCCAATGGATATAAACTATCTATAGTAACATAACAGCCTATATTTAGAGCATATTCATATTCTGCTCTAGGCGCAAAATTAGGAGTAAACAAAATTCGTTTTCGGTCTATATTAGGAAAGAGTTCCAGTACTCTGGTTAACTCTTGAATGGAGACACATTCAAAACCGATCCCTTCGTGTTCCATTGTTTTTAAAATCGATGGATGAGGATTGGCTTTGATTGCATAAAATAAGGTGTCTATGGACTTTAAGGCCAGTAGTTGCTTCGCTCGCTCCACTTGTGTTTGACTGTGATAAACATAACAAGGCGAATTAACTGAGGCTATAGTTAATAAATGATCGCGCTCTTTTTCCCACCATGGAATAGTGCGCGCCGAAGGTTTGCCAAACTCTTCATGCCAGCTTTTTGAGTAGTAAAAAATTTGAGGGTTATTTTCTATAAGTAAGTGGTGTAGTTTTTGGCATAATTGATTTGCTTGTGACTCATCCACCACAAATGTGAGGTTTAAGTCATTGGATGCCAGTGACATTAAGTAGACTTGTTTCGCTTCAAATACTTCTAATGCTGGGCCAAGTTGTGGCAATACAGTTCTGATATGATGACCAACGAGACTCACTGCACTACAGGGTTCAATGAGTTTTGCTCGACCAAATTGATTTAGCTCTGCAAGTAAGGCATTAATTGCAGGACGATCATGTATTTTACTATTAATATCCAGGGATAAAGTAACATTAAACTCGGAGGAGGAGAGTAAGTCTACTGAGAAGCCATGATGTTTGAAGGCTGTAAATACATCAGATAAAAATCCTACTTGTTGCCACATGTGCAAGGTATCTATAGAGATCAATAAAATACTGTTTTTAATCTGTATGGATTTTATTAAAGGGGCCGTTTCATCAATATCCTTAGTAATCAATGTTCCTGAATGTTCCGGCATTTGAGTAAATTTGACTGACATTGGAATATTGGCGCGTCGGACCGGAGGAATACAGTTTGGGTGTAATACCTTCGCTCCCATGGTGGCAATTTCCTGAGCTTCATCATAATTTAATTTTTTCAATAAACGCGCTTGAGGCAGTTGATGAGGATTGGCCGTATAAATTCCAGGAACATCAGTCCAGATTTCACATGATGCAGCTTGAAGTTTGCCTGCAAGTAATGCAGCGGATGTATCTGAACCTCCGCGACCCAATAAAACCGTCTCCCCTTGAGGATTGGCAGCAAAAAATCCTTGAGTAATAATGGCTTGAGCACCACTGTTAAGAAATTTTTCAACTAACTCGGGAGCATATTCACTTTCACAGCGAGCAGAAAGGTAATTTGCCGAGCCACCTTCAGGAAAGGGTGTACTGATTAAGAGTTCACGAGCATCATACCAAGTACAATGAATTCCTTGTTTTTCGAGAAATGCATGTCCTAAGCGGGTCATCATTAATTCACCCATACTTAGAATTTCCGCATGCGTTTTTGCAGGAGCTTGCTTTAGTAAGGCAATTCCAGTAAGCCATTGCTCGAGTTGAAGTAATTCTTTTGCTATTAATTCAGGATCAACTTCCAGCTGTTCAGCAAGATTAAGATGCCCATTACGAATATCAATAAGAATACTCTGATGTTCATTGATTAAAGCCGCTTCAATAGCCTTTTCGAGTTTGTTAGAAATTTGGGTTAGTGCGGAGCATACAATAACAGGCTGTACTCCAGAACTCATATGTTTTTTAGTAATGGAAACAATATTATTCCAATTGTTGCGAGTTGAAACGCTGGTACCACCAAATTTAGTTACTATTTGTTGCATGATTCATTTCCGCACAAAATTAATACACATTATCATGGACAGGAGTGGGTACACAAGTTCTTATAACTTGAATTACTGATCTAGCGCCATTTTTACTCATTAATTGCCCACGATGGATTTAATTAATTCACTCTGAATTAATTTTCATTACCTGTTGAATATAAATAAGAAAAAGGTATTTTTAATGATTTGAAAACAGGGTAAACTCGTTTTTTAGCGGACGTATTTTATTCAATTTTTGAAGTATGATATCTGAGGAGTAACAGGAGTGAAAAATATGTACAAACCTTTAAGAACACTGGTTAATGCAGCTGTTCTTAGTGTTCTGGCTAGTGGTGGAGTTCATGCAGCTGGATTTTCTTTATATGGAGAAGCTACCGGTTATACAGTGGGTAACTATGCAGCTGGTTCTGCCGCAGAAGCAGCTGATGCATCAACAGGTTGGTATAATCCCGCTGGTTTAGCTTTACTTCGTGAGCAACAAGTAGTTTTTAGCGGTGTTGGCATATTTCCTACTCTTAAGCTGGATGGTACAAGTACCTTTACTACTTCTACAGGTCTTCCTCCTCCGTTCCCCTCAGCAGTTCAATATGTACAAGAGTTTGAAGGAGTAGATGGCAGTTATAATGGTTTTGTTCCTTCATTCCATTATGCGCTTCCTTTAGGTGAGCGTACTACCTTCGGTTTTAGTGTTACTGCTCCATTTGGTTTGTCTACAGATTGGGCTCCTGATTCTCCTGTACGTTATTCTGCGACCTACACTGAAATTTTAACTACTAATTTTTCGCCAGAATTAGGCACTCGCTTAACAGAAAATTTTGCATTGGGAGCTGGTCTTGATTTGCAATGGTCTCGTGCTAAATTCAATCAAATGATTGGTGCACCAACTTTATTTCAAATTCTTGGAGAAAATCCTGCTACCGTTGATTCTTTAAGTTACAACAAAGCGGCTTCTTGGGGTGTTGGATTTCATGTTGGGGTGATGGGAATATTTAATGACAATCACACACGTATAGGTCTTAACTATCAATCCAGAGTAAGACATGTGTTCTATGGGCATAGTCGTTTTTCTGGAATTTTAGCCAATAATAATTTTAATCTGGTTTTCCCTGTATTACCTCCTTCAACATCTCGAACAAATAATGATTTATTCAGTGACCCACAAGAATTTCCAGATGTACTTACTCTAAGTGCTTATCAAGATATTAATGAGCGACTCGCTTTATTGGGATCTGTTGTTTATACCGGATGGGGTGTTTTTAAAGAAATCCAATTAAATAATGTGGCTGTACCCAATATCGGACATGCACCAATTTTTCCTGTGACTCAGGCAAATATTAATAGCAATGTACCCCAAAATTACCATGATTCTTGGCGTGTTGCGCTTGGTGCAAATTATCATGTAAATCCCAAGCTAATGCTTCGTGTAGGTGGCGGTTATGATGAGACTCCAACAAATGATACGGATCGAAATGTTCGTTTACCTGACGTAGATCGTTGGGCCGTGGCTGTAGGTGCTCATTACCAATGGCGTCCAAATGTTGGTGTTGATGTGGGCTACACCCATTTGTTTGCTGGGAACAAACCAAACGTTCATTCTGAACAGGCTCTCTCACAAACTTCTGTATATAATGTGGACGTGGATGACGGTAATTTTGGTGCAGATTTGGTCGGTGCTCAATTGACATGGATCATTGATAAAGCCCCACCAGCGCCTACAAAATAACTATTTATTAGATATAAATAAAAAGCCACTAAAAGTGGCTTTTTTATTTACTGAGTACATATGAGTTCAATTGGAGACGAGTTTTGTTCCCTAAACTCATTAAAATAAAATAAATTATTTTTTAGTTATGGTTGCTTCGCCGAGGCCATTTACCGTAAGTGTATATCCGTTTTTAGATAAAAACTTTGGAGTGATATCTCCAGTATCAAGATCCATATGAACCTCGCCAACCTCTATAGGATTGGATGTATTAGTGGCCATTTTAATTACTGCAGAACATTGTCTACCAGTTGTGTGTCCGTAGCAGGCCAATTTTACTAGATTCCAATAAACTCGTTGAGTTGAATTGGCGGGAGTTGGGTATGCAGAAGGTACGCCTGCTATATAAGCGTTTGATTCTTCAGAAGTATTATTATGAGTGATCAAATAAGTTGGACTTGCAAAAGCTGTTAAAGCACTAATGCTTAAAGCTACTGCTGAAAAACCTTTAAATATTAAATTCATTATATCTTTTTCTCCGTTTAATTATAATTGATTGGTTAGTTGTTATCGTGTCCACTATGACTAGTGGACAGTCAAATATTCGCACCAATCGGCTGTTCTACATCTAAAACCCATCAAGAGTATATCGGAAAATAACTAAGTGTCTATCACCATAAGCTTTTCGTAAACACTCTCTGGGTGGGTTTTTGTTGTAAGAATAAATGTCGCATGGGAGTCTTAGAGGGATGCATTATTTTGACTTAACATACGGGCAATATCTTTAGCAAAATAAGAAATAATAAAATCTGCTCCCGCACGTTTTATTGCAGTCAAGCTTTCTATAATAGCGTGTTCTTCATTGATAAGTTTGTTTTGAGCGGCTATTTTAATCATTGAATATTCGCCACTTACCTGATAAGCACAAAGGGGCACTTCAGGGAAGTTTTGTTTTAGTTTTGCGATAACATCCAAATAAAATCCAGCAGGTTTTACCATAATCATGTCGGCACCTTCTTCAAGATCAAGGGCTGTTTCTCTTAATGCCTCAGCTCCATTTGCAGGATCCATCTGATAGGCCTTGCGATCACCAAATTTTGGCGCTCCTTGGGCTGCTTCTCTAAAAGGGCCATATAGGCAAGAACAATATTTAGCACTGTAACTTAAAACAGGAATATGTTGATATCCTTGAGTGTCCAAGGCTTCGCGAATTGCATATACCATTCCATCAGTCATTCCGCTCGGTGCAACCCAATCAGCACCGGCTTGCGCATGACTTATGGCTTGTTTTGCGAGGAATGCTAAGGTTTTTTCAGTATCAATGCATTCTCCATCAAGCACACCACAATGACCATGGTCTGTGTACTCACAAAAGCAAAGATCGGTAATAATGAGGATGTCTTTATTTACAGCACGAATTTCTTTTATCGCTTTTTGAATAATTCCTTCGTTACTAAATGATTCACTTCCATAAGCATCTTTATGTTTAGGAATGCCAAATAGAAGTACTGCAGGAATCCCTAGGGAACTCAGCAATTCAATTTCCTTAGGGATGCACCCAAGACTCAATTGAAACTGACCAGGCATTGCATTTATTTCTTGAGGTTCATTGAGTAGTTCACTGATAAATAGAGGAGCAATAAATTGCTGCGGATGTAAGCGTGTTTCTTTAACTAAAGCTCGAGACATTGCATTACTTCTTAAACGAGTTAATCTTAATGGCATCTGATAATTGGTCATGGAATTCATCCTAATCATATAGTTCACTCTGTGTCTTAAAGATCGTAGAGCCTCAAATTGTGGATATTTTAACACAACTCGTAGCGATCTGAGTGGAGGCGCGTAAATCCGTAAACGCTGGGGTACTTTTACGAATTCTTAACCAGCTTATTTTTAGGTTTTCGTCGTTTTATTTTCTTATTGGAAGTATATAAAAAATCAATAGCGCTACTGGTATCACTGTTGCTTATTTGAATACTAAAAAATCGATTGAGTAAGTACCTCAGTGTCAACATATTCGTATCGGTTTGTGACAGCCCGATGTTATAACTTAAATAAAGCCGCTTTGAAATAGATTTACCTACTATAAAAGAAGTCGTGTCGCTTGAAGTATTGGTGAGTTGATTGTAATTGGTATTCGTTTGTACATTAAAATCAATACCCGCAGTCTGCTTGAGTTGCTCTAAAAGTTGAAGACCGTTCGTATTACTACCAAGATTCATTGAAGAAATCGCTGCTAAAAGTAGTTGTCCTCCAGCTTTGTCTGCTTGATTTGCTGGACGACCTAAAACAAGCCAGGAAAGAATTTCTGCTTGAGGAAGCGTTGCTGGATCAGAAAATAATTGTATTTTGGGACGAGTTAATCGCCCTGTGGCTTCTACGCCTAAAATCATGGTTTCCCCATAATTCATATTTTGTAGATTGCTACTATTAAAGTCTAAAAGTTGACTTGAACTGGAGAAGGAGGTTGAGGTGGTTGTAATTTTTTTCGCAGCTCGAAGGTTAATTCCCGGGTTACTAATGGGGCCACCTGTGAAAATTAATTGTCCTTGTTGTATGGCTAAATCTTGCCCATAAGCTTTATAAATACCCTGTCTTACTGATAACTCACCATAGGCATTGATTGAGCTTTGTTGCGATTGTTTTAAATGGAGTATTCCATCCAAATAACCCTTTAATCCTTTGATATTGACTGTAACTTCTTTTCCCATCTCCAGATCAATATCCATACTGTTAAACAGGCTAAAAGAAGGGGATGATTTATCTTTACGTTTAAAAACCACATCATCGGGCAAGGATACACTGTTATGGAAGGAGCGGGGTTTTATTTCAGCATAAGGAACCAAGATAGTACCTGAAATGGATTGTATCTTTGGTGTAAAATGTAGATTGAGTTTTGGTGAAATGTCAATTTTGTATTCGCGGGTTTGCACCAGTGGAAAATCATTGCCTTCTAGTAGGATATCACCTGTATATCGGGAGGTAAGAGTCCCTTTCCCAGTCAGTGATAAGTGTTTATCTGAGGATTTGATTGAGCCGGCCATTTCCCAAGAGCGTTCTTTTCCGTGCACATTCATTTCCAAAGCATTTATATTAAGTCCTAATCTAGGTAATTCAAAACTGGTATTAATCAGTTTTATTTGACTTTCGATTTTGCGTTTATTCAAAGTACCACTTACTTTTAATGAAGCAATTAATTGCCCTTTGAGTTTGTTAATTTCAGGACTAATTTTTTGTAAAAAATCCATAGAATTTATTTCCAATACTACTTCACTGTTAATTAATTGTTCCTCCTTCAGACCGGTATCCAGTGCAAATTTAGGTAATTGAAACTCCAATTTTAAATCTTTATGTTCATCAATTGTCAAAAGACCTGTTCCTTTAAGAGATTGAGGTGAGAGGAGAATCTTTAAAGAACCCCCTTTGAATTGAAGAACCGGGAGAATGTCATTACTAGGTTCACGATAAAAACCAGGGCGTATTGTAAGTGATAAAACCCCCTGATCCTTAGCAGTGATCTCACCTTGCGCTGATAAATTGGTATACAAACGAGCATTTTTTGGGGGGAGATTCTGAGGACTTAGGCTGGCATCAAAAGTCCATTGCCAAGGTAATCTTCCGTGAATTTTTGCTTTTATAAGCCAATGGTCCTCAGGGGCAGTGAGTATTTGGGAGCGTATAGCAATTTGTAGATTAGGAAAGACCCCGGTTGCTGTAATCGTTCCGCTTTTGCTATCGATGATTTTATCTTCCGCAGTATTCCATTGCAAACCTTGCCACTGAGCCGTTATTAACTGACTTTCTCGTAGATAATGAGGATGCCATTCGACATTCAATTGTTCAATTTTTAGAGTAAGTGATTTATTTTGATATTCGATTCCGCTCACAGTGAAGTGATTTAATAAACTTCCCTCAATTTGTTGAACTTTTATACTTCCGGGAAGATATAAGCGGCTGAATTGAATTACAGTATGGAGTCCTGACTTGGTTCCTAATAAAAATAAAGCAATACCCCCCAATAGAATAAGGAATATCAAGCTAATATAAAGTACTTTGACTAACACTTGCAGCGTTCTAACCAGAATCCGGTTCATAAGTCTGGTCCCATTCTGATCACCAATCGTGGACTGCTGCTATTTCGCTGCCAACGTTTATTAATTTCTTGAGCCAATCCTACTTTAATTGGGCCTATTGGTGAAACCCACATTAATCCACCGCCTGCATCGTAATAACTAGCTAAAGGAGAAGGATTGTACACAGCTCCTGCATCATAAAATGCAACGAGGTACCAATTTTTTTTCGTTTCTTTTTGAATTTCAAATCCAGCATAACTAATTACTCTGCCTGGACCTATTGAATTAAAACTAAATGCTTTTAAATTATCTGCTCCTCCTAAAAGTAATGCAAGTGACAAGGGTTGTTCATTGATGTTATTGATGGCAGTAGCCCCTTGAATTGCATGTCCGTAGAGCCGTAAACGGATGGGTTCTATTCGCATCGCCGCTTTCATATCTACTGAAGCTTGAGCAAAATTAATCGTGGACAAAAGAGCTTGGTTTGCAGCAAGCGCATTTAGGGTGATGTTATATCCTGATGGTGAAAAAAGCAGATCTTGTGTTTTGCTAAACGTTAAACTTGCTTTAGGGTAGAGTAAAAATTGTTTTGTATTTTGCTGTAACGCATAATGAAAGCCCTCATATAAGGTATTTACTGATAAAGTACGTTGATAATTAGTTACACGATGCTGTTGCGCCAATGAAATAAGAAAAGAATTACTATAGCCTGCACTGTAGCTTAAATTCGAGAAATTTCCGGTTAGAGTGTATTGATCATTTACAGGATTTTTTCCTGGAACAACATACTGGGCTTGCAAGGCATTTTGGACAAAAGAACCTTGCGCCATAAGATTGAATTTATGTCCTTGCCTATTGACAGGTATTACATGCAAAGCAGCTCGGCCACGAGGCCCTGTATCGGTTCCATAACCTGCACCAAGGGTATAGGAGTACTTGGATACGGGTTCAGTATAGATTTGCACAGGAGTTGTGGGGTTTTCTGTAATTTGTGGTTTAACCAGAACGGAACTAAAGTAGCCGCTGTTTGATAAATCATTATTTAATTTGAGTATCTTATCTCCGGAATAGACTTGTCCTGGATGAAAAGGGACAAAACGATGCAGTAATTTGGGATTAATGTAGGTAGGATTAAATTGTATTTGTCCAAAATAATAAAGAGGTCCAGTGTCAAGAATGATTGTGATTTCTGCTGTATAGTTATCTTCATCGATTAAAATTTCACTTTTCTGAAATCCTGCACGCATGTAACCCTGCGTTTCTGCGCTATCTAGAAGCTTTAATTTAGTCTGTTCATATTGTTCCGTGAAAAGGGGATTTCCTTGTTTTAGCGGTACATTTTTTATTGCATCACGTAAGATTGGATTATGTGAGCCTTCGCCAATGACTTCCATTTTGAGCTGTGAAATCATTATTTGAGGGCCAGGATGGATGGAAATAATCAACTGCTGCGTGTTAGGTCTTTGAAGTATTGCTTCTGCTTTAAAATAGCCAAAAGGTTGCACTGCTTGGATTACTTGTTCCTTCAATTCTTCCAAACTAAATTGAGAGAGGGGTTTTAATTTTTGTAATTCACTCAATCGTTTTTCAACGTTTGCTTCTACTTTCCCAGCGACTCCATGAATTGTAATGGATGCTAGGTTATTACTTTTAGCAAATAAGGTAAAACAGGTAATGAGAAGTATCATATAAATTAATTTTTTCATGATAGTCTCAGTACTCGTTTCACCAGAAATATCCTCTTGTTCAGCGTATAAAACGCTTTTACGAATATACACTTAATCGAAATACAGAGCTAGAATAAAACTTAGCCGCATTATAATGTAGCGCAGCGAAACTCACGATTTCTGAAATTAAATAAAATTCTGCTCCCGGGGTTTCGATGAGTTTATGCTTTTATTACACATCCGCGGTTTCCATCTCTTTAAGTTTATAAATCAAATCGAGAGCTTCTCTTGCCGTCAATTGATCGGGATCAATTTGCCTCAACTCACGTAAAATAGGTGATTTAGGATTTACCTGGACTATTGCTTGTTCTTGAACTATTGAAGGGGTCTGATTTTGTATTTGATTTAAGTGCGTATGAGCAATTTTTAAAACTTCAGCTGGTATCCCGGCCAGCTCAGCGACTTCAAGCCCATAGCTTCGACTTGCACTTCCTGGCTCCACTCGATATAAAAAGATGATGCGGCCAGTATCTAATGAGGCTTGTAGATGGACATTCCGAATACAGGACCATTGTTGGGGAAGCTTGGTTAATTCAAAGTAGTGAGTGGAAAATAATGTATAGGCTTTGATGGTTGTTGCCAAATAAGTGCAGGCAGCATAAGCCAACGCCATTCCATCGTACGTACTGGTGCCACGACCGATTTCGTCTATTAAAACCAAACTTTCATGGGTGGCTTGTCTTAAAATTTGTGCTGTTTCAGTCATTTCTACCATGAAAGTTGAACGTCCCGAGGCCAAATCATCACTAGCACCAATACGAGTAAAAATTCTATCAATAGGTCCTAAAGTTACTGATTTAGCAGGTACAAAACTGCCTATATGAGCGAGAAGTACAATTAACGCAGTTTGGCGCATGTATGTGGATTTACCGCCCATATTTGGACCGGTGATGAGTAAGATATTTTGCGAGGGTTTCAGGTGGAGGTCATTGGCGATAAATCGTTCTTGTAGCAAATGTTCAATGACTGGATGGCGACCAGCCTCAATGATTATTTGGGGCTCCGTCACGAGATTTGGACAACACCAATGGAGACTTTGTGCACGCTCCGCTAGAGTGGTTATCACATCCAGTTGTGCTAGAGCCTGGGCTATCTGTGTTAATTCCCTTATATTTTTCTGGATTTCTACCAGTAAATTCTCATACAACCATTTTTCGCGTGCTAAGGCTTTTACTTGTGCCGATAATACCTTTTCCTCAAATTGCTTCAATTCTGGAGTGATATAACGTTCTACATTTTTTAAAGTTTGTTTTCTATGGTAATGAGGAGGAGCTTTTTCTGATTGCATTTTGGACAGTTCAATAAAATAGCCTTGTACGTTATTGAAGCCAAATTTAAGAGAGGAAAGTCCCGTTCTTTGTTTTTCTTCCAACTCCAGTTGCATCAGTTTATCGTTGGCACGTGTGCTGAGCATTCTTAGTTCATCAAGCTCTTCATCAAAACCCGGAGCGATAACCCCGCCATCACGAATTAATACGGGTGGGTTTTCGATGATTGCGATTTGAAGCAATTCCTGGAGTACTGGTACTGGTTTAAGATGATTTTTTAAGTGTAACGTGAGCTCGCTTTTGTTGTGTACTAATACAGCATTCAATTGGGGAAGAAGGGCTAAAGTATGACTTAAAGCTACTAAATCACGTGGTCGAGCTGATTTTAGAGCAATGCGTGAAATAATTCGTTCCACATCACAGGTTTGTCTCAATAACTCATGGATGGATGCATCGTTTTGTAAATGCATTATTTCCATGACTGCATCCTGACGGGCGATGATCTGGTCACGATGTTTAAGTGGTCTACCTAACCAGCGTTTGAGTAAACGACTCCCCATGGAGCAGGCGGTTTTATCCAAAAGAGATAACAAGCTGTTTTCATAATTACCACTTATATTATCAAATAATTCTAGGTGTTTTTGGGTTGCAGCATCGAGTTGCAAGTAATCCTTCGTATTTTCGAGGGTTATAGTAGTTAAATGAGGCAGCGCTTGTTTTTGTGTGGTGTGTAAATAAGCCAATAAAGCACCGGCAGCGACCAACGCGGTGGTATATTCATTTTCCCCAAATGCAGTAAGATCATGTACTGAAAATTGTTCGCATAAAAGTTTTTTGGCATTGTCGAAGCAAAACTCCCAACCTGGTCTTTGTTTTATGGGAAAATTTTGGCAATATTCTTCTAGAAAGGAGGATTCTTTTAAGAGGAGTTCAGCCGGTTGTAACCTCGTAAGCTCTGCGCTCAGCTGGTTAACTTCTGCGAATTCCAGTAAATGAAAACGGCCACTACTTAATTCAACCCATGCAAGACCGATTTTTTGCTTTTGGTGGTGAACAGCTAAAAGTAAATTATCCTTTTTAGCTTCCAAAAGCGCTTCATCAGTCACAGTTCCCGGAGTAATAATACGGGTAACTTTTCGTTCTACAGGTCCCTTGCTCGTTGCAGGATCTCCTATTTGTTCACAAATAGCTACTGATTCCCCTTTTTTAATCAATCGAGCCAAATAATTTTCTACAGCATGATAAGGAACACCAGCCATGGGAATGGGTTTGTCAGCAGATTGGCCACGATGGGTTAAGGTAAGATCTAATAATTGTGATGCACGTTTGGCATCATCAAAGAATAATTCATAAAAGTCACCCATACGATAGAGCAGAAGCATATCAGGATATTCTGATTTTATGCGTAAATACTGTTGCATCATCGGGGTATGGGAAGTAGTCATGAATGGTTACACTCAAGTTGAAGTTTCGGGGATTTTAACAAAATCACATAAGGTAGAGTAGACTCAATTTGAAGTGACTGATGAGAAGATGCGTTAATACGAGTTGTAGAGATAAAATGGGTGCAATTTTTACATTTATGCCATCTTAAACATCAATAAATACTCCTGGATCCAAGAACAGAATCTGGATATTATCAAATAGACTAATTTAACGATTCAT
Source organism: Legionella nigrisilvae (assembly GCF_977063395.2). Classification (NCBI taxonomy): domain Bacteria; kingdom Pseudomonadati; phylum Pseudomonadota; class Gammaproteobacteria; order Legionellales; family Legionellaceae; genus Legionella; species Legionella nigrisilvae. The sequence goes on along the minus strand of NZ_CDRUGZ020000043.1, from coordinate 278,984 downwards.
CATGAACAGGCAAAGGAAATGCTATGTTAAATCCAAAGGATGTAAAGACCGTTGAAGCAGCAAGAAAAATTGTTGAGGAGCGTAATCTAACCCACGTCAAAGTTGGTTTATTTGATATCGATGGGGTAATGCTTGGAAAGTACATGAGCCGTAAAAAGTTCTTCTCGGCTCTGGATAATGGTTTTTCTTTTTGTGATGTGATCTTGGGGTGGGACTCCAAAGATAAACTTTACGATAATGGAAAATATACCGGTTGGCACACGGGTTACCCTGATACTTTAGTGCGTATTCTTCCCGAAACGTGTCGCGATCTCGTTTTTGAAGAAAATCAGTTGTTATTTATGGCTGAATTTGCTGGAGAGGCTGAAACCATATGTCCTCGAGCGTTGCTGCGTCGGGTTGTTAATAAAGCAGATTCAATGGGGTTTGCCGTCTATGCAGCATTAGAATATGAATTCTTTATGTTTGATGAAACACCTGACAGTGTGCGTTCTAAAAGTTTCCGCAATTTAAAACCTATAACACCTGATTTCTTTGGTTATTCTATGATTCGCAATACCGTTCATGCGGATTTATATCATCAGATCCTTAATATGAGTGAGATTATGGATTTCCCTATTGAGGGTTTGCATGCGGAAACAGGGCCTGGGGTGATCGAAGCAGCGATTGCTGTAGATAAGGCCATTGAAGCCGGGGATAAGGCTGCCTTGTTTAAAACGTTTATGAAGATTTTAGCGCAGCGCAACAATATGATGGCAACTTTTATGGCTAAATGGTCGCCGCATTATCCTGGTCAAAGCGGGCATATTCATCTTTCTTTACGTCATAAAGAGGAGGGAGCTAGTGCATTTTATGAACCTTCTATGCCTTATAATATGAGTGAAATTCAACGGCATTTTGTCGCAGGCCAACAGAGACTCATGCCCGAGTTCTTGGCAATGGTTTCACCCACTGTGAACAGTTTCTCTCGCTTGGTTCCAGGATTCTGGGCTCCAACTGATGCAACCTGGGGTGTAGAAAATCGTACCACGGCTATACGAGTTATACCCGGAAGTGACACATCCCAACGAGTTGAATATCGTTTGGGTTCTGCAGATTCGAATCCATATTTAGCTCTGGCTGCCGCTTTGGGCTCTGGTTTGTATGGAATTGAGCAAAAACTAGAACCCTATCCTGAAATTAAAGGCAATTCTTATACACAACAACACGAAGTTGAGCTTGCTTTACCACGAACTCTTTGGGAAGCAGCGACTCGTCTTAGAGAGTCAAAGGTCGCTCGTTCTTTATTTGGCGATTCATTTGTTGAACATTTTGCCGGTTCTCGTGAATGGGAAGAGCGCGAATTTCGTCGTCATATTACAGATTGGGAATTGGATCGTTACTTTGAAATTATTTAACCAGGGTTTGCTCGATTATGAACGACACTTTGAAAACCTATTCGCCTATAGATAATTCTCTATATGTAGAGCGTGCATTTGCCAAAGACAATGAGATTCAATTTGCTTTGGATAGCGCATTAAGTGCAAAAAAACAATGGGCAGCCACTACCTTATCCGAACGTGAGAGTTACTGTATTGCAGCAGTAGAGGCTTTGGTAGCTAAAAAGGATGAGATAGCCAAAGAAATTTGTTGGCAAATGGGGAGACCAATTCGTTATGCTGCTGGGGAAATAAATGGTTTTGAGGAGCGAGCTCGTTATATGATCGCTGCTGCACGCGATGCACTTGGGCCTATCTCATTACCTGAAAAAACGGGCTTTATTCGTTACATCAAACGTGAACCATTAGGGCTGACATTTGTTATTGCTCCTTGGAACTATCCTTACCTCACTGCCGTCAATGCCATCATCCCAGCTATAATGGCTGGAAATGTGGTCTTACTCAAACATTCAGCGCAAACACCACTTGTAGCGGAGCGATTTGATCAAGCTTTTAGAGAAGCAAATCTTCCTCGAGGAGTGTTTCAGTATTTACATCTGACTCATTCAGATACTGAAAAAATTTTGCGTGATTCGTCTATAAACAATGTCGCTTTTACAGGTTCGGTTGCGGGTGGGACAATGATTGAACGAGTAACCGCCGGGCGTTTTTTGAGTATTGGCTTGGAACTTGGAGGGAAAGATCCCGCTTATGTTCGTTGTGATGCGGATATTGATAATGCCGTAGATACACTGATGGATGGGGCCTTCTTTAACTCCGGTCAATCCTGTTGCGGTATTGAACGTATTTACGTTCACAAGAGTATTTACGAACAATTTGTTAATAAGGCAGTAGCCTTGGTTAAACAATATAAACTTGGGCGTCCCGATGATCCGGAAACAACCTTGGGACCCCTTGTTCGTCCTTCTTCTGTCGCTTTTGTGCAGGCACAGATTCACGAAGCATTGGCGCAAGGGGCTATAGCACATATTGATAGTCGAGATTTTTTGATGGATCAACCTGGAACTGCTTATATGGCGCCCCAAATTTTAACGCAAGTAAATCACAACATGCGGATAATGACAGAAGAGACTTTTGGGCCAGTGGTCGGTATCATGGCTGTTGATAATGATGAAGAAGCGATTACATTGATGAATGACAGCCAGTATGGATTAACCGCTGCTGTTTTTACTCAAGATATACCCCAAGGAGTGGCTCTTGGTGAACAACTTCATACAGGAACATTTTTTATCAACCGTTGTGATTATCTAGATCCTGCCTTGGCTTGGACTGGAATTAAAAATTCTGGGCGTGGATGTACGCTTTCTTCTATAGGATATGACGTATTGACTAGACCCAAATCGTATCATTTAAAAACGGTTAATTTAGAAAGGAATCTATCATAATGAGTACCTCACTGACGGCTAATTGGAATTATCCTACTTCGATAAAGGTAGGAGCAGGACGTATTCGTGAACTTGTCGAAGTATGTCATACCTTAGAAATGAATGCGCCTCTCCTAGTCACCGATAGTAATTTCGCAAAATTGCCGGTGGTTGAGTCCATCCTGGCACATTGCCAAGATGCGGGGTTGTTTTGTTCTGTATTCGCCGATGTTAAAGCCAATCCATCGGGAGAACATGTTATGGCCGGTGTAGATGCGTATCAAAAGGGGAACCATGATGGGATTATTGCTTTGGGTGGAGGCTCTGCGCTTGATGCCGGTAAAGCCATTGCCTTGATGGTTGGACAAGATCGTCCACTATGGGATTTTGAAGACATAGGAGATAATTGGCGCCGGGTGAATGCTGCAGGCGTAGCGCCCATAATCGCTGTACCCACTACAGCAGGTACTGGTTCAGAGGTGGGACGTGCTTCGGTAATTACCGATACCCAAGAGCAACGCAAAAAGATTATTTTTCATCCAAAAATGATGCCAGTTATGGTTATTTTAGATCCGGGGTTGACTGTTGCTTTACCACCGAACATTACGGCAGCAACTGGGATGGATGCACTGTCTCACTGTTTGGAAGCTTATTGTGCTCCTAGTTATCACCCGCTTGCCGAAGGAATTGCTCTGGAAGGGATTCGTCTAATAAAAGAACATTTACCCCGAGTAATGCAAAATGGTACTGATATCAATTCGCGGACCCAAATGCTCGTAGCTTCTTCGATGGGGGCAACGGCTTTTCAACGTGGGTTAGGGGCTATGCATGCACTTGCTCATCCTTTGGGAGCAATTTATGACGCACATCACGGACGATTAAATGCCATTCTCATGCCGTATGTGCTACTCGCGAATCGATCTGAAATTGAATATAAGATAAGTAGGTTAGCAACCTATTTAGAGATTGAAAGTGGGTTTGATGGATTTCTTGAGTGGATAATCCAGTTGCGACGTGAGTTAGGTATCGAGCACTGTTTAATTGAAATTGGTATTGATGAACGACAAGTGAAACGTATTGCAAATATGGCCACAGAAGATCCTTCTGCCCAGAGCAATCCCATTCTCTTCGATACAGAACAATATGAACGCATTCTGTTGGGAGCAATCCGCGGCAATTATCCCCATCCTTCACAGACAATAATGAAGCGATTGGCAGAAGCACCTTAAGGACTGCCATGAAAATTGGAATATTGCAATGTGACCAAGTAGACTCAAGGTTAATTGCTGTACATGGAACCTATCTTGAAATGTATATCCAGCTCCTACAAGTAGAAGAACCCAATTTAAAGTTCACTGTTTTTGATGTTCGTTTTGGTGAATTACCTAGCAATATGGATGTCGTGGATGCTTATATTATTACTGGAAGTCGCTATGGCGTTAATGAGGATTTATCTTGGATTAGAGCGCTTGAAGAATTTGTTCGATGCCTTCATGCGGCAAGGAAAAAAATCATAGGGATTTGTTTTGGTCATCAACTTATTGCAAAGGCATTAGGAGGAAAGGTTATAAAAGCTCATCAAGGGTGGGGTATTGGAGTGTCCGTAAATAAAATTACGCAACTCAAGCCATGGATGTCGCCATCTCTCGGAATTTTAAATCTAATCGTTAGCCATCAGGATCAAGTGGTACTCCTTCCGGAGGGAGCAGAGGTTTTGGCAGCGAGTGACTTTTGTCCATTTTACATGGTGCAGATTCGCGACAACCTACTTACTGTACAAGGTCACCCTGAATACAGCAAAAGTTATTCCCGGGCCTTAATTGAACTTCGCAAAAATAATTTAAGCCAAGAAGTAGCTGCGCAGGGATTAAAATCGCTGCAGCAACACTGTGATGACAGGGTATTTGCTAAGTGGGTTGTTAATTTTTTGAATATCTAAATAAGATAATGGCATACTTTTTTACTGAAATATCAATAGGTCATGGTTGAAGTCAAATTTATTTGCTAGAATCTAAAGGGATTTAAAAAAAATATTAAACTTATAGGGAGAAATTAAATGAATCGTATCGCTTTAATCGCTGCAACTGGTTTTTTAGCGTTAACGCTAACTGCATGTGGTGAGTCAAGTAACAAACAACCTACTGCTACCACTACTACTGAAACTACTACAACACAACAACAACCAGCTCCAGCACAACAACCTGCTGGTGGAAATCAAACTCAAAACCAGTAAATCTTTAACCTGGGTGAAGGCTTAGGCCGTAACCCAGGAAAATTACGACCTGTCATGAGTTCTTTTGAGAAACTTATCAAACAAATATCAGCAATTCTTAAAAAAATGAATTGGCAATTAGTTACGGCTGAATCATGTACTGGCGGGCTCATTGCAAGTTATCTCACTGAAGTTCCTGGAAGTTCAGTCTGGTTTGAGCGTGGATTTGTTACGTACAGCAATCTCGCGAAAGAAGAGTTACTTTCAGTGCCTAAGCAATTGATTGAAGAATACGGTGCGGTCAGTGAACCTGTTGCCCTGGCGATGGCGACTGGTGCGTTACAACATAGTGTAGGGCATGTAGCTGTATCGGTTACGGGTATTGCTGGACCTGATGGGGGCAGCTCTGAGAAACCTGTAGGAACGGTGTGTTTTGGTTGGGTAGCTAGGGACATGAAACCCAAAATATTAAGAAAGCAATTCACTGGAAGTCGGAACGATATACGTTTGGCTGCATGCGAAGAGGCGTTATCTGGTATTCTTTCTTATATCAAAAACCGATAAATATTACGACGATAAGGTAATCTAGACAGGAATATCTTAGCCCATAGTAATTCCGATCTATGTAAATTTGATATTTACTCTAGTTAAAACCTCTAGTGCATTTATTTATTTTCCTATGGTTATGGAGGTCAAATCTTCAGCTATTGGGAGTGCTTTTCGTTCAAATTGAACTTGCATACGATCTTTAAAGGGTACATTAGCTTCCTCGGGTGTCTGAAAAAATATATGTTTGGCTGCATTAGAAATATTTATTGCTAGGCGTGCTGCATATAATGAATTCGCTGCTACCTTAGAACTCAGTTCCTCGCTTTTACTTTGCATGATCTCAACCTCAAAAAAATATGTTCTTAAATTTTACCAAATGATTAATGTTTGTTCAATGCCTGTCGATTTTTCAGTAGCGCGCTGGTTTTTGGCCTGAATGCAATAGTTTATTTTTACTTCATTTGAGTTTGAGGCAAAAAACTCCTTAAATAGGGTGAATCAATTGCTGCTTATTCCTATCTGTGTGATAATTTTACCCTTGCATATAACTATCTGGAACTATTATGGAAGAAAATAAACAAAAAGCATTATCCGCAGCCCTCTCGCAAATTGAACGTCAGTTTGGCAAGGGATCAGTGATGCGTATGGGTGACAGTACTGTCTCTCGAGATATAGAGGCCATTTCAACAGGGTCTTTAGGATTAGACATTGCATTGGGAATTGGCGGTTTGCCCAAAGGACGTATCGTTGAAATTTATGGCCCAGAGTCTTCTGGTAAAACCACTTTAACATTACAAGTTATTGCCGAATGTCAAAAAATAGGAGGCACTGCCGCATTTATTGACGCAGAACACGCTTTGGACCCAAGCTATGCGCAAAAACTGGGTGTAAATGTGGATGAGCTATTGGTCTCTCAACCTGATACCGGGGAGCAAGCTTTAGAAATTACCGATATGCTGGTACGTTCCGCTGCAGTTGATGTCATTATCGTGGACTCTGTTGCTGCCTTAACCCCGAAAGCAGAAATTGAAGGAGAAATGGGAGATTCACATGTGGGTTTACAAGCTCGACTGATGTCCCAAGCGTTACGGAAATTGACTGCTAATATTAAACGTTCCAATACGCTGGTCATTTTTATTAACCAGATTCGTATGAAAATTGGCGTAATGTTTGGTAGTCCCGAAACCACCACTGGAGGTAATGCATTAAAATTCTACGCTTCTGTGCGCCTGGATATTCGTCGTATTGGATCAATTAAAAAAGGCGAGGAAATCTTGGGTAGTGAAACACGAGTTAAAGTGGTTAAGAATAAAGTGGCTCCGCCATTTAAGATGACCGAATTTGATATACTGTATAACGAAGGTATTTCTCGTGAAAGTGAAATTATCAACTTAGGTGTCCAACTCAATCTGATTGAAAAATCTGGAGCTTGGTACAGCTATAAAGGTGAGAAAATTGGCCAGGGGAAAGATAATGTTCGCTTATACTTAAAAGAGAATCCTCAAATTGCAGCAACTCTTGAACATCAAATTCGTACGGAGCTTTTAGAGAAAAAACTCCCTATGCTTGCGTCAGCTAGTGCGGAAGAATTTGAGGCCGTTGATGACTAAAGCATTTGATTGTGCTGTGCGTCTGTTGTCCAGGCGCGAGCACAGTGCCTTAGAGCTTTGTGATAAATTAAAGCAAAAAGGATATAGTGCGATAGAAGCAAAAAAAGCATTGGATGAATGCCAACGCTTGGATATACAAAGTGATCGACGCTTTGTAGAACTATGTTGTCGCTTACGAATACGTCAAGGTTATGGACCTTTAAAAATAAGCCAGGAATTGAGTAGTAAAGGGATTGATAAGGAATTAATTAATCAATTCTTACAGCAGGAAGAAGATAATTGGCTGACTTATGCTTTAGATGTATGGCAGAAAAAAACTAAAGGTCAATGTGATTTATCGTTTGATGAACTTCAAAAACATCAGCGTTTTTTGCTTTACCGTGGATTTGGTATGGATACCATTGCTCAAGTGAAAAAAGAATTAAAAAAATAAAAATGAAATCGTAGCCTAGGTGCTTGTAGCCTGGGCGATGTGTAGTGATTGTGCTGCGCATTTGCATAGTACGACCGAAATTAAAATTAACTCAAATTGGTGTTGATTCGAAATGAAAAGTTCTGAAATTAGAGAAGCATTTTTTGATTATTTCACACAACGTGGTCATCAACTCGTGGAATCCAGCTCCTTAATTCCTGCTAATGATCCGACTTTATTGTTTACTAATGCGGGGATGGTGCAATTTAAGGATTTATTTTTGGGACTTGAAACACGCTCGTATCAGCGAGCGGTTACGGCACAGCGCTGTGTTCGTGCAGGTGGTAAACATAATGATTTGGAAAATGTAGGATATACAGCAAGACACCATACATTTTTTGAAATGTTGGGTAATTTTAGTTTCGGTGATTATTTCAAGAGAGAAGCAATAAAATTTGCTTGGGAATTTTTAACTCAAGTGCTGCATTTGCCTGAAGAGCGGTTGTGGGTAACTGTTTATAAAGAAGATCAGGAAGCAGAAGATATTTGGTTAAAAGAAATGAATGTTTCGGCTGCACGTTTCTCTCGTTGTGGTGAAAAGGATAATTTTTGGTCTATGGGGGATACAGGTCCTTGTGGTCCATGCACTGAAATTTTTTATGATCATGGCCCTGAAATTCCAGGAGGTCCTCCAGGCAGCCCGGATGAGGATGGGGATCGATATATTGAAATCTGGAACCTGGTGTTCATGCAATTTAATAGGGATAAAGATGGAAATCTGCATCCATTACCCAAACCCTCTGTGGATACAGGAATGGGACTTGAACGCCTTGCTGCAGTTGTTCAAGGCGTACATAGTAATTATGAAACGGATATATTCCAGTATTTGATTCAAGCAACAGCGAAACTTGGATCTGTTACCGATCTAAATCACACTTCTTTGAAAGTAATTGCTGACCATATTCGTTCTTGTGCATTTTTAATTGCTGATGGAGTAATCCCTGGAAATGAGGGACGAGGCTATGTGCTAAGAAGAATAATAAGAAGGGCTATAAGGCACGGGAATAAGTTAGGTTTACCGACGCCATTCTTTTCACAATTAGTAGATCCTTTAATTACGGTAATGGGTGATGCATACCCGGAATTGATAAAAGCTAAAGCGCATATAGAAAAAATTCTTAGCCAAGAAGAAAATCAGTTTGCCCGCACCCTTGATCAGGGGTTACGTCTGCTGCAAGACCAGATGCATTCTCTTGGAGGGCACGAAATATCAGGGGAAATCGCATTTAAACTATATGATACCTACGGATTTCCAGTGGATTTAACCGCGGATATAGCTCGAGAACAAGGGCTCTATGTAGATATGGATGGTTTCAATCAATTGATGCGACAGCAAAGAGAGCAATCTCAAGCAGCAAGTCAGTTCAGCGTGGATTATAGCAACAATGCCCAATTGGATTATCAATCCAATTTTCATGGGTATGAGCAAAAAGAGACCGAAGCAAAAATTATTGCATTGCTTCGAGATGGAAATGAAGTCGAAGTCTTGAGTAAAGGTGCAAAAGGAGCTGTAGTTTTAGATCATACACCTTTTTATGCAGAAAGTGGTGGGCAAGTAGGGGATAAGGGAATATTAACAAGTACAGGTTTACGGTTTCGTGTGGATGACACACAAAAAAAAGGTTTAGCCATAGTGCATTATGGTGAAGTTGTGGAAGGTTCTGCAACTTTAGATCAATTGGTGAGAGCTGAAATAGATAACGAGCGTAGAGAAGCAATCCGTTTAAATCATACAGCAACTCATTTATTACATGCTGCATTAAAAACAGTAGTCGGACCACAAGTCCAACAAAAGGGATCCTTGGTTGATGCTGAACGCGCCCGTTTTGACTTTTCCCATTTTGAATCATTGACTACAGAACAAATAAAAGAAATTGAAATATTAGTTAACAATCAAATTCGAGCCAATAACGAAGTAGTTACCCGGGTTATGGATATTGAGTCTGCCAAAAAAAGTGGTGCAGTCGCTCTTTTTGGAGAAAAATATACCGATGAGGTGCGTGTATTATCTATGGGTGAGTTTTCTAAAGAACTTTGTGGCGGAACCCATGCACGACGAACAGGTGATATTGGGTTGTTTAAAATTGTTGCTGAATACGGAATTGCAAGTGGGGTACGACGTATCGAAATGGTAACAGGTCGTTATGCATTAGGCTGGGTTAATGAACAACAATCGCTTTTAAGTGAGTTGGCTTCATTATTAAAAACCACCCCGAATAACTTACCGGATAAATTAGAGCAACTTATTGCCGAAAGTAAAAGTTTAGAAAAAGAAATTGCCAAACTGCAAAGTGAAAAAGCACAAAAGTCAGGGGCAGATCTGGCTAATGAAGTAGAACAAATCAATGGAATTAGTTTGCTGGTTAAACAATTGGAGGGTGTTGACAGCCAAACCATGCGAACTACTCTGGATCAATTAAAATCTAGACTTGATTCAGCTGTAATCGTTTTATTTACAGTGGATCAAAACAAAATGAATGTAATTGCCGGTGTAAGCAAGAGCATTTTAGGGAAAGCTCCCACTGCAGCTACATTGGTAAGACATCTCTGTGGAAAAGGTGGCGGTCGAGATGATATGGCTCAAGGAGGAGGAGAGGTTCCGGCTGATTTGGAGAAAAAGATAGAGGAAATTAGGGAGATGGTGCGTCATTCATAAATGGTATTTGTGTAGCCTGGATTTTCTTCTCCCGGCTACTATTTGTAGAATAATCATTGCATAAGGAAATGGCATGAGATTTATAAATGAATTCAAAGAATTTGCGATCAAAGGAAATGTAATTGATCTTTCAGTGGCTGTTGTTATCGGGGCGGCATTTGGCAAAATCATTAGTTCATTAGTTAGCGGCATTCTTATGCCATTAATTGGTTTATTATTAGGTGGGGTGAATGTCGCAAAGAAAACGTTTACTGTAGGAGATGCAATTGTAAAGTGGGGTGAGTTTCTTCAGGCAGTAATTGACTTTACTATCATTTCATTTTCAATTTTTATCGCAATTAAAGCACTTTCCTTATTAAGAAAAAAAGAAGAAAAGAAAGAAAAACTCACTAGAGAAGAAAGATTATTAATTGAAATTCGCGATCTGTTGAAAGAAAAAAATGTAAAAAACGAATGATTTTCTGTAATCTTGTCCTTCATTATCCCTGTCTCCAGTATCAAACTCCTAAGTCTTTGTAAATCTGCTATAATTTAAAACAGAAAATCATAATAAATAAGGACAGTTATGAACGAGCTCTTGAATTTAATTGCTATAATTGTTGTCTTCGGGGTGGTTTTATGGCTGATAGATAGGTTTATACCTATGCCGCCTTCAATTAAAAGCTTACTGAATGTGCTAGTTCTTATTATTTTGGTTATCTATATTTTACAATTTTTTGGGCTCATAAAAACAATATTACCCATGATTAAAATTATGAAGTAAACGAGTGGGATGCGCCAAAGAAATTTAGAAAACAATGCACTTGGCCATAGCGTACTTTGGTAATTAAGGGGTATTACATCTTTCCCATTTTCTTATAAAGAAAGAATGGCAATCGGGTAATAATTGCCATAATAAAGCGCCAAAAAAAAGGATAATAAAATAGTCTTTTTCTAGTTCGCAGTGCGTTCCAACAGGCTTTTGCACAAGAGTTCGGTGGGGCTGCATAAAAAATTCCGGGCATGCCATAGGTTTGTTTGGTGTCAATAAAACCCAAGCGAGCAATGGTGATGTTTAAATTACTTTGAGCTGTTTGTTGCAGCCCTTGCAGATAAACTTCAATACATGCTTTACTTGCTCCATAAAGACTGTTTTTGGCGCGTCCACGACATGCAGCAACAGAACTTAAAAACAATAAATTATATTCTTTTTGCTGACGATTTAAGTAGGTGTGGATCAACAAAGTAGTAGCCAAAATATTTACTTTGATGAGGTGAGAAATTGTTTCGATATTCAAATGATCGTTATCGGTGAAGTCACTGTGTGCGATCAATAAATCGAGTTCGTGCTGATTATTTTTAAAAAACTCGATCAGATCATTAACTTGCTCGACCAAATCCAAAACAAGTACATCACAACTCACGTGATATCGAAGTTTGATATCATTTGCAATGAGTTGGAGCTGATTTGGCTGACGTCCTACAAGAATTAATGGGTGTCCTGATTGGGCAGCAATGTGAGCCAATTTTTCCGCAATGATTGAAGTTGCACCTAGTATAACCCACGTCCTTGGTATCATTTTTTAATTCCTAACCGTAGTGCCATGTCAGAGTTCATAGGGCATGCATGACGTTCAAGAGTTTGAGAGAATTGCTCATGTTGATCATACATCGTTTTAAACTGGTCTTCGGTTAAAAGGAAATCTTTAGCTAGATACACTCGACCATTAAGTTCACTGATTAATTGATTCATTGCATAAATTGCCTGTTTCGAGTGTAGATCATGAATAAAATCCACCGCTAGGGTAAATCCAGGTTTGCAAAAGGAAAGCAAACCTTCTCCTGATTGGGTAAACAACTTGAGTACGGCAAGAGTGGGTGTGGCTTTATGAAGCCGCATCAATTGAACTAATCGATCTAAAATTTCTGAGGCATGCTCTGTATTAAAAACTGCCTGAAATTGAACTAATCCTTTGGGACCATAAAGTCGGTTCCAATGCAGGAGTTTATCTAGTGGATTATTAAATTGCTCAAGAGCTAGTTTTTCTTGCCCTTTTTTATGATTAAAAAAATACTGATTAAATAATTTGATACCCCACGGCTTGATTAAAGAAAATGGAGTTTTTGGTACTGTGTGGATCTTTAATTTCTTATCCTCGAACGGTTCACAATAATCTGCCACAGAAAAAACAGCACGGGGAATAGGATGAAGAAGATCAAGCCAGGCGACTTGATAATCATGATGAATACCCTCTGTTCCCATACATTCCACAAGTGTTTGCAGCGATTCAAATTGTTTATGTGTGGTTTGCACAAAACGAGGAGCCTTTTTTAGACGGAGTGCCGCCCGGGTAATAATTCCTGTAAGACCAAATCCGGCAATGGTGGCATGAAATAAATCACTATTTTCTTTACGGCTGCAATGAACTTTCTTACTTCCGATCAATAAATCGAATTCAATGAGATGATGTCCAAAACTACCCTCGTGATGATTATTTTTACCATGGACATCATGAGCAATTCCACCTGCGACTGTAGCATGGACAGTGCCAGGGAGAACAGGAGGAATAAAATCGGGATGCACTAAAAATAAATCTTTAAGCGGCACGCCCCCCTGGCACACTACAATGCCCGTTTCAGGGTTAAAATCGATAAAATGATTCAGGCGTTCGCTATCAATAATAAAACCATCCGTATTAAAACAACTGTCGTTGTAACATAGTCCTGAACCACGTACGAGAATGTTGTTCTGATGATTGTAAGAAAGGTATTCAACAAGTTGTTCTTCGCTATCTGGACGTAAACAGAACGACTGGCTAAAGTGCGCACGGCTAAAATTGGTGAATATTTTGGTTTTGCTGTGCATTGTATGTGTTGTTTCATTATTTCCAATATTTAAGACTATAATTCATTTAGAGATATATCAAAAGGAATTATGATGATGAAAACTATTTTAATCGTTTTTGGCTTTCTCTTTTCCCTTTCGCTTTATGCAGCCGATATTCCGCAAGATTATTTGGGTGCACAAAAATATGACAGGACCCAGTGTTTCCACAACGCAAGCCAAGATTGTATCAACTCGCAATGTCTGAATTCAAATGAGATTGATTGTCAGGAAAATTGTCGAAAGATGGCAAAGTCAAAATGTCAGCAAGATATTAATGAGTAGGATTTTTTGAATGGTTTCAACCATTTGGTTTGATTGTCAAATGATTGGCGGTGATTTTATAACCTGTCAAATCATGAGTCCATAAGGTGGCTTATACCTTATCTTTTCAAGAGTCTGTAGCCCGGGTAAAGATGGACGCCTCACACTGGCTATAATTATCCAGCTCATTTTATAAATGGCATATAGTTTGCATAATGGTATTCAATAAAAAATCATGTGGATTACTTGAATTCCCTTAGTGAATTCAAGTAAAAAAATTAGTATGGATAGCTTATATGGCTGATAAAAACGTTTTATCACAAGAAGAAATAGATGCATTACTAAAAACAGTGGGGGAGTCTTCTGAAGAGGAACATCTAGAATTAGAAAGTGCAGCAGGTACTAAGGAAAAATCGGATAAAAAAGCAAAAGCGGATAAAAATGATGTCGCAAGTTCTGCATTTGAGCCTATTGAAATAAAAAAAGAGAATGATGTTAAAACACTTAATTTTACTGCTCAAGAACGTATCGTCAAAGGTAAGTTGCCTGTATTAGATAGAATTTATGATCGGGCGGTGCGCTTATTTGCATCAGATATCTACAATGTCACAGCCAAGGATTTTGAGATCAAGCAAGATTCATTACTTATTATAAAACATCGCGATTTTATGGAGAGTTTGCCCAACCCAAGTTTAATGAGTATTTTTAAATTTAAACCATTACGAGGCAAAGGGATAATTCTTTTTGATAGTACTTTTGTCTATGATCTTGTCGACTATTATTTTGGGGGCAGCTCTCAATTCTTTGCCCAAAAAGACAGAACTGATTTTACTGCTACCGAGCTGCGTGTAATGGATGTGATAACGAAAAAGCTTATTGCCAATCTGAGCCAAGCCTGGAAGCCTATTATTCAGCTTGATATCACTAAATTTAATGATGAAACAAACCCACAATTAGTCAATATAGCAGAACCTGAAGAAATGCTATTGGTGGCACGTTTTTCTATGGATTTTGGTAAGGAAGTAGGTATTTTCTATTTTATTTTGCCTTACTCCATGGTTGAGCCAATTAAAGAGCAACTAGAGCTTGGTGCTTCTCGTCCAGATGACGAAATTGATCCGAACTGGGTCAAATCACTCAAAGAAGAATTAATGGATGTTGAATTAACTGTAAGTTCGATAATGGCTGAAACAAAAAGCTCTCTCGGAGCGGTAATGTCATGGCAAGTAGGAGATTTTATACCTATGGAAATGAAAGAAATAGTTACTTTAGATATTGAAGGGACCCCAGGATTTACAGCAACTCAAGGTACTGCAAATGACAAGCGTGCTGTGAAAATAATAAAAAATATTAGTTATTAGGAGATAAGTAATGTCTCAAGAAGCAATTGAACAACCCAAACCATCGAATACTCTTCCCCAGGAAGCAGACAGTGAAAAAATGGATTTGATTTTGGATATCCCAGTCTCAGTGACCGTAGAAATCGGCCGCACTAAAATGACTATTCGTAATTTACTCCAACTAAACCAAGGAGGAATTGTAGCACTGGATCGTTTGGCAGGGGATCCGCTTGATGTCCTAGTCAATGGGACTTTAGTTGCTCATGGGGAAGTGGTTGTGGTTAATGATAAATTTGGAGTTCGATTAACCGATATCGTCAGTAAAGCAGAACGTATTAAGCGATTAAGATGATGGACTCTACACTCAATCATGGGGAACTCATCCGGGTTCTCATGGGTTTATTGTTGGTTTTATTGATCATTCTTATATTGTCTTGGGTGGTGAAGAGGTTACATGGTATGCAAATGGGCTCGGCCAAAGGATTTCAATCCGTAGCGAGTATGATTTTAGGTCCTAAGGAAAAAATTACCTTGTTAAAAGTGGGAACGCGTTATTTGTTGATTGGATCGGGTTCAGGATATGTCACCATGCTTCATGATTTTGGTGAACAATTACCTACAGGATTTGAGTCCATAAATAAAGCTTCGTTTGCCGATCTCCTTAAATCAGTTAAGAAATCATAAAATGACGATGAATGTATATGGACAAAAAGGGTTATCATTTTCCAATCGAAAATCGATGCTAATTCACAAATGGATTTCTGTTTGCACGGGAATAACAAGATTAATAGCAGAGGGAGATAGAGAATTTAAATCCCGAATTCCGCTGCGCTGCACCCAGACTACATTATTTCTTATGCTATTTTGTTTTTTCCCCTTAGTCTTACAGGCTGCCCCTTTATCCTTACCGGCAATGACGGTTCAACCTGGAGCAAACGGGGAACAAACTTATAGTGTTAATCTGCAAATTTTGATTTTTATGACCTTGTTAACTGTTTTGCCAGGGATGTTGATGGCAATGACGGCTTTTACAAGGATCATCATCGTATTGTCTATATTACGTCAAGCTATAGGTATGGCGCAGACGCCTACAAACCAAATCTTAATTGGTATTGCGTTATTCATGACTTATTTTGTGATGTCTCCGGTTTTTAATAAAATCAATGATACGGCAGTGCAGCCTTATCTCGCAGAGACGATGAAATTCCCTCAAGCTTTAGCCAATGCACAGGCTCCTTTGCGTGAGTTTATGTTAAATCAAACGCGTAAAAATGATTTATCTTTATTTGAAAAATTTGCGCAAAAAAATCCAGCCAACCTTAACGAGGTGCCAATGAGTGTAGTGATTCCTGCATTCATTACTAGTGAATTAAAAACAGCATTCCAGATTGGCTTCATTTTGTTTCTACCCTTTTTAATTATTGATATGGTGGTGTCTAGTGTTCTAATGGCTATGGGTATGATGATGCTATCACCTTTGATTATCTCATTACCCTTCAAGATCATGCTGTTTGTTATGGTCGATGGGTGGACCCTTATTTTGGGATCGCTGGCGTCGAGTTTTGCTATGAGCTAAAAACTTTTCGCTTTCAGATCATGAATCAAAGGAAATAAAAATTATAGGGAAATAATATGACTCCAGACTCTGTAGTTTCTATATTCAGTGAAGGTGTGTATTTGATGCTGTTATTGATCATGGTACTCATTCTTCCTGGTTTGATTGTTGGTGTGATCGTTTCTATGTTTCAGGCAGCAACACAAATAAATGAAACAAGCCTAAGCTTTATACCCAAATTATTTATTACTTTTTTAATGCTTGTATTTGCCGGTCCTTGGTTATTGAAGACTATGGTGAATTACACCGATTCTTTAATTACCAATATTCCTTATTTAATCGGTTAACTAAAGATGAAGCTGGATTATCCAACAATAATAGATATGATAAGCCAGGTGATTTGGCCAATGGGGCGCATTGGTGGATTACTGCTTACTGTGCCTGTGTTTTCTTCTATCTTGGTACCCACTCGCATTAAAATTATTTTACTTTTTGTTTTAAGTTGTGTCTGTGCGTTTATGGTTCCTAAAGAGCTTTCTTTCCTTAATTTCAATGGACTTTTTTTAGCTTATATTATCCAAGAAGTTCTGTTTGGATTGTTAATGGGCTTTGTCTTACAGCTTGTTTTTCAGGTTTTTGTTTTGGGTGGACAAATTATTGCGATGCAGGCAGGTCTCAGTTTTGCTTTGATGGTGGATCCATCAAGCCGAGCAAGTGTTCCCTTAGTAAGTCAGTTTTATTCTATGATGATGACCCTAATATTTTTGTCACTTAATGGTCATTTAACCGTTTTCGAAACCTTGTTAGATAGTTTTAGAGTAATGTCTATAGGGCAGTTATCTGTAACCCCATCGATGGTGTGGAATGTTGTGTTATTTTCGGGATGGATGTTTAAACAGGCGCTACTCATCTCAATTCCTGCATTGCTGTCTTTGCTTATTGTGAGTCTAGCATTCGGAATTATGTCGCGAGCAGCGCCTCAATTAAATATTTTTTCTTTAGGATTTCCCATTACCTTAATTATGGGAATGGTGGTGATTAAGGTAGGTTTGTCGAGTATTGCAATACAGATGGCAGATCTGATCAAAGAAGGGATGCGTTTTATGGTGGGGATGGTACCCTGATGAGTGATCAAGAGCAAACACAAGAAAAAACAGAACAACCCTCGGCCAAGCGACTGAAAGATGCCCGTAAAAAGGGGCAAGTTGCACGCTCGAGGGATTTCAATACTACAGTAACCTTACTTTTTACTGCCTTAGGATTTTTAATTTTCGGAAAACAATTAGCCATGCAATTAGCAGTCCTGATGCGAGATGCATTTGAATTTAATACGCAAGTTACGCAGACTTCTGTGGTAAGTGCGGAGCGCTTGTTTTTTTTAGCTAAAATGGGATTTTGGTCTTTAATGCCCCTATTGCTAGTTATTTTTCTCATTACCTTAGCCGCCCCTTTGCTAATGGGGGGGTGGGTTTTTAGTGCACAAGTAGTACAACCCAAATTTTCTCGACTCAATTTATTTCAAGGACTCAAACGCATGGTTTCGTTGAAAGGTTTTGTCGAGATGTCCAAATCATTCTTTAAATTTCTTTTAGTCGCAGTGGTTGCCATAGCAGTGCTTAAAATACAAATTCCTGCATTACTCCATTTAGCTCATGTTCCTATAGAGACAGCAATTGGCAGCGGTAGCTTAATCGTAGTGAAATCATTTGTATTGATTTCTGCTAGTTTGATTTTGATCGCTGTCTTTGATGTACCTTTCCAATTGTATGAACATCAAAAAAATATGAAAATGACCATGCAGGAATTGCGAGATGAATACAAAGAAATAGAAGGTAAGCCCGAAATAAAAAGCGCTATTCGTCGTGCGCAGCAAGAGATATCAAGACGACGTATGATGAATGAAATTGCTAAAGCAAATGTGGTGTTAACAAACCCTACCCATTACGCGGTAGCAATCTGTTATAAAGAAAAAAGCCATAAAGCACCAATAGTCGTAGCAAAAGGCAAAGATTTGATTGCTTTTCAAATCAACAAAATTGCAACATCACATAAAATTCCCATTATTTCAGTACCACCTTTGGCTCGAGCGCTTTACTTTTCTACAAAATTAAATGCAGAAATACCAAGAGGACTTTATGTTGCTGTAGCTCAGGTTTTGGCTTATGTATTTCAATTGCGGGACAAGGAACGTTATGACTATAAACCTACTGTACTACAGAATGTTCCTATTCCAACAGAGTTAGTCCGTGATGCAGAGGAGGCTGATAATGAATAAGGCATTACAGTATATGCAATATTGGATGCATCAAGGGTTGGGTACACCCTTGGTCCTAATCACAATGCTTGGCATGATGATGTTACCTTTGCCTCCATTTTTATTGGATGTGTTTTTTACTTTTAATATTGCTTTGTCACTTGTAGTCTTGTTAGCCGTGATTTATAGCGAAAGACCTTTAGATTTTGCTGTATTTCCAACGGTTATTTTACTCGCAACTTTATTACGTTTGTCGCTAAATGTTGCCTCAACGCGAGTGGTTTTATTAAATGGCTATAAAGGTACTGATGCAGCTGGTCATGTAATTCAATCATTTGGTGAGGTTGTTATTGGAGGAAACTATGCTGTAGGTTTAGTTGTTTTTATAATTTTAGTAGTCATCAATTTTGTGGTGGTGACTAAAGGTGCTGGTCGGGTATCAGAAGTAAGTGCACGTTTTACTTTGGATTCTTTACCTGGAAAACAAATGGCTATCGATGCAGATTTGAATGCGGGATTAATTAATCAGGAACAAGCGGTAAAACGTCGATTGGAAGTTGCGCAGGAAGCCGATTTTTATGGTTCCATGGATGGTGCTAGTAAATTTGTCCGTGGCGATGCAATTGCCGGGATTTTAATTCTAGTTGTTAACATTATCGGCGGATTGATTATTGGAGTTTTTCAGCATGGAATGAGTGTTTCGGATGCCTTGCATAATTATATTCTACTAACTATTGGGGATGGTTTAGTGGCGCAAGTGCCTTCGCTTGTTTTATCCACTGCAGCCGCCATCATAGTGACTCGTGTTTCCAGTGCACAAAATATGGGGCATGCGGTAATTTCTCAGTTATTAGCTAACCCACGCTCATTGATTATTGCATCGGGTATCATTGGATTAATTGGTGTTATTCCTGGGATGCCTCATGTTGCATTTATTCTTCTTTCTGCAGGTTTGGCAGGAATTGCTTATCTATTTCTCAAGCAAGACAAAGCAAAACAAAAGGAGCAGCTTACCCAGGAAAATGAATCTCTTGCTGTTCCAAATTCAAATCTCTCTACGGAATTGTCTTGGGATGATGTGAATCCTGTTGATGTGATAAGTCTTGAAGTAGGATATCGCTTAATACCTTTAGTGGATCAAGCACAAGGAGGGATTTTACTTTCTCGAATTAAAGGGGTACGGAAGAAAATATCACAAGAGTTGGGTTTTTTGATTCCTTCAGTACATGTACGTGATAATTTGGATCTAAAACCTAACCATTATCGAATTAGTTTGGCGGGAGTAATAATGGGAGAAGCGGCGATTCATCTTGATCGTTGCTTGGCGATAAACCCTGGACAAATTTTTGGCGAAATAGAAGGGATAAAAACTCGTGATCCCGCTTTTGGTATGGAAGCGGTTTGGATAAATGAAAGCCAAAGAGAGCAAGCCCACACGTTAGGGTATACTGTAGTCGACTCTTCAACAGTCGTTGCTACACACTTAAGCCAAATATTGGAGCAGAATAGCCAACAATTATTAGGTTATGAAGAAACCCAACAACTTTTAGATAAACTTGCAGTGAGCTCACCCAAACTCGTGAAAGAATTAGTACCTGATGGCTTGTCCTTAGGAATGGTGAGTAAAGTCTTACAAGGTTTATTAATAGAGCATATTCCTTTAACAGATATTCGCACCATAGTCGAAACTTTGGCGGAATTAGCGCCAAAATCTAAGGATACTGAGTATTTAATCAGTCAAGTACGTATTGCTTTATCTCGATTAATTACTCAAAAAATCAGTGGTGTTCATGAAGAGTTACCTATTATTACGTTAAAACCTGAGTTGGAACAATTATTGCAAAACATTATTCAGAGTAGTGGATCTGGAGGTGTAAATTTCGAGCCAGGAATGGCAGATAAAATACAACATTCACTGACTCAATTAGCAATGCAACAACAGGCAAAACAAGAGAGCTCTGTATTAGTGGTACAGCCCGGGATACGCGCAGTGTTGGCACGATTTGTGCGTAATATATCCTATGACTTTCATGTTTTGTCTTATCAGGAGATCCCTGATAATAAACAAATAAGAATAGTAGGCACAGTAGGATAAAAATGAAGAACTGTAGATGTGGAATATAATGTAATAAGCAATACAAGTTACAAACTTCTCAGTTTTCTTACAAGCAGGCTACAATTTCTAAAGAGGCATTGCGTGAATAGTGACAAATTTCTTCATAAGCAGGAGGCTTTATGAAATTAAAACGTTTTGTTGCGGCCGATACACGCAGCGCTATGAAACAAATTAAAGAGACACTTGGTGCCGATGCTGTCATTTTATCCAGCCATCATGTTGATGCAGGTGTGGAGGTTGTTGCTGCGATTGATTTTGATGAAACCATTCTATCAACTTCAGCAGCAGTAGCTTGTGCTGAACCGATCAGCCAAACACCAAAATTTCAAATGCAAACTCCGCTTGATGATATGCGTCAAGAGATTCAAACATTAAGAGGGATGCTTGAGGCACAATTAAGAGGGAATGTGGGTGTCTATGAGCCCTTGCATACTATTTTACTCCAAAAACTTTTGTATCTGGGAGTAAGTCATACAACTGCTGCGACTTGGGCATGCTCCGTGCGATCTGATTTAAACCAACAGAGAGGGTGGGAATCTGTACTAAATATTATTACGGATCAATTAAGCATTTGTGACACACGTAGAATAGAAGAGGGGGGTGTTTATGCTTTTGTTGGACCAACTGGTGTTGGGAAAACAACAACACTCGCTAAAATTGCAGCGCGATTTACTTTAAGATTTGGAGCAGATAAGTTAGGTCTAGTCACTATGGATACTTATCGAATCGCGGCACAAGAGCAACTTATGATGTATGGAAAAATCTTAGGAGTTAAGGTGTGTGTTGCTCAAGATGAGGTTTCTTTGGCCCGAGTGTTACGGCAATTAAGTGATAAGAAACTCATTTTGATAGATACAGCCGGAATGAACCCTGCAGATGAGCGAGTGGTTAAACAAATGCAAGTGTTAGGCACATATTTACAGTCTGTTTCTAAGGTTCTAGTTTTACCGGCAACAAGTCATTATCAAGTATTAATTGATGCTATTAGACGTTATGAAGCGAATCAAATTGATCAGTGTATTTTGACTAAACTGGATGAATCGTTAGCTGTGGGCGGAGCATTAAGTGCACTTATTGAATCGGGTTTGGGTGTGAGCTATTTGACACACGGACAACGTGTACCCGAAGACATTAAAATGGCAACACGCCATCAGCTCGTTGAGTTATTTGCTGAACAGGAAACACAACTGTTTCTGGCAGATAATGTTAAGAAAGCACATCAGAGTGCTGGGAGAGAATATCATGTCTAAAGTGAGACGAAATATAAGTGATCAAGCTTCGGGGCTGAGGAGTCTATCGCGTGCGAAGCCAATTAAAGTAATTGCAGTTTCTGCTGGAAAGGGTGGAGTCGGCAAGAGCAACGTTTCTGTTAACTTGGCGGTTGGATTGGCTCAACTTCATAAAAAAGTAATGTTGCTTGATGCTGATTTGGGGTTGGCAAACATCGATATCATGTTAGGGCTGCATACTAAATATAATCTATCGCATGTAATTCAGGGAATTTGCCATTTAAGTGACATTATTTTACCTGGACCTAATGGTATTAGTGTTATTCCTGCCGCTTCTGGAACAGAATTTATGACCCAACTCTCTCCACCTGAGTTAGCTGGAATTATTGATGCGTTTAATGAGCTTACTGATGATTTGGACTACATGATTATTGATACTGCGGCGGGTATATCAGACACCGTTTTAAGTTTTACCCGGTCATCGCAAGAATTAATTGTCGTTGTATGCGATGAGCCTACGTCATTAACCGATGCATATGCTTTAATTAAAGTAATGAGTAAGCGGTATGAATGGACACGATTTCATATTCTCGCCAATATGGTGAGAAATGAGCGGGACGGACGTGAATTATTTAATAAATTATTCAAAGTTTCCGAGCAATTTCTTGAGGTTCAGCTAGACTATTTAGGAGCAGTTCCTTTTGATGAACACATACACAGGGCAGTGAAAATGCAAAAACCCGTATTAATTGCTTATCCAGATTCTGCCGCTGCTTTAGCGATGAGGCAATTAGCAGACGAAGTATCTGAATGGCCACCTTGCTCTTTGTTGGGGGGTAATACCAGTTTCTTTTTAGAACGTTTAGTTGCGGGTGAATTTTAAGGAGATTAATGTGGATGCTTTGGCTGCCTATAGCAAAGTGAACCAGCAAATTCAGGAAACGCTGGTAAAAACTCATGCCTTGTTGGTGAAGCGCATAGCACATCATTTATTGGGGCGTTTGCCGCAAAGTGTACAACTGGATGACTTAATACAAGCGGGAATGCTTGGTTTGCTGGAAGCAACAAGACATTATGATTCTTCCAAAGGAGCATCATTTGAAACCTATGCGGGAATACGTATCCGAGGATACATGCTTGATGAAGTAAGACGTAATGATTGGGTTCCACGTTCAGTGTATCGTAATGCAAGAATGATTTCTGAAGCAGTGAAAGCAGTTGAACATCGATTAGGAAGAGAGGCCAAAGATTCAGAAATAGCGACTGAACTTGGAATAGCCCTGAATGAATATCATGAAATGTTACAAGACTCAGTGAGCAGCCATTTGTATGGTTTTGAAGATTTGGGTGTGACTGATGATGCCCTACAGGCTGAAGATGGGCACGCCTCTACCGAACCTCATGTCAATGTATTTCATAGTGATTTAATGCGACGTTTATCTGAGGTGATTCGCGGCTTACCTCAAAAAGAACGAATGGTACTCTCTTTATACTATGAACAAGATTTAAATTTAAAAGAAATTGGTGAGGTTATTGGCGTTAGTGAGTCACGTGTCTCACAGATCCTTAGCCAAGCAACACATCGTATAAAATCAAGATTACCGGAATAAAAAAGAATGGATGCGTTAACTTTAATTGGGATGTTAGTCAGTTTTTTAGCGATTACACTAGGGCAAGTTTTGGAAGGTGGAAACATGCAAGCCCTACTCAACTTTTCTGCGTTGTTAATTGTTCTGGGAGGAACAATTGGTGCGGTGATGGTGCAAACACCACTGAGTACCTTTAAACGAGCCTTTAAAATCTTGCCCTGGGTTATCACACCACCAAAACTCGATTTTGAACACTGCCGTAATAAGATGTTTGATTTGGCACGTAAAGCCCGTCAGCTGGGTTTGCTTTCCTTGGAGGAGCATTTAGAAGTTGAAAAAAATCCACTCATCAGTAAAGGATTAGAGTTGTTGGTTATTGGCGTAGATAAATTCACCATAAGACAAGTTCTAGAGGAAGAGATAGATCGTGTGGAGACACATGATTCGCACGCAGCACAAGTTTTTGAAAGTATGGGGGGGTATAGTCCAACCATAGGAATTTTGGGTGCTGTATTGGGATTGATTCAAGTGATGCGCCATTTATCGGAACCGAGCGAATTGGGATTAGGTATTGCAGTAGCGTTCGTAGCTACGATTTATGGAGTAGGAATGGCTAATTTAATTTTTCTACCCGTGGCAAATAAATTAAAAAGTTATATTGCGCGCCAGGTTCACTACGATGAAATGATTGTAGAAGGGTTAGTTGCCATAGCTTCCGGAGAAAGTCCAGGAATTTTGCTGTTAAAACTCAATAATTTTGGCCAACAGAAGAAAGATGAAACAAAGAAAAAAAAGAAATGAGCAACATAACGATAATCACCGTTGGGTTGTCTCCTATGCTGATTTTATTACCTTGCTATTTGCATTCTTTGTAGTGATGTATGCTATTTCCTCTGTAAATATTTCAAAGTATCGCTCTCTTTCTGAGGGGATGAAATCAGCGTTCAATAAAAAAGATGAAGCTCGGGCACTTAAATCAACGAAGAGTATAAAAGATGGACCACAAACGACACCATTTCAAAGTCCCTTTAATGATGGACTTGATGAATTAAATCAATCACTAGCAGAATTGGAAGATGGAAATTATAAAATCAATCGACAAGAAGGTTGGGTTGAGTTGGATATTAAATCTGGGGCTTTATTTGACTCGGGCGAATCCGATTTAAAACCAGAAGCTTTTGTTAAATTGATGCGATTAGCCAGTAAAATTAAAAAATCGTCTTCTATTGTTGCCATAGAGGGATATACAGACAATATTCCTATAGAAACCCCACAGTTCCCCTCAAATTGGGAGCTTTCAGCTATGCGCGCAGCAGTTGTTGGCCGAATTCTAAACTCATTTGGGATTGCAACCCAACGCCTTTTAGTAACGGGATATGGAGAACAATATCCAGTTGCTGATAATGTTACAGAGCAAGGACGGGCTGCAAATCGTAGAGTGATTATTATCATTGCTTTGGACCGAAATGTTCCCCGCCTATTAAATCCAGCATTAAGTCATCCAGCAGCTCATCGTGTAGTTATCGGCAATAAGGATACAAAATGATTAATTTTCTTTTAAGTTTAAATGGGGTTATTTTTCTATTCGTACTGAATTACTTATTTAGCCAGCGGAAGAAATTAATTGATTTTCAAGGACGATTGGATATGCAACAAAAGCTAATTGATCAAATTAACAAAGATCATCCCATGTTAATCCATGCTGATTTGTTATTCTCAAAACAATTAAAAGAGATAAATACCCAAATGATTAGTATGGATAACCAAATTCAGGATTTGGAAAATAAAAGAGCTAATGATGGCGGGTATCGTCATGCTTTGCGTATTTTGGAAATGGGGGGTAATCGCGATGAAATTGTCGAAAGTTGTCATTTATCACTGGCAGAAGCAGATTTATTAATGAATTTGCAAGCATATCGAACAGCAATGAAGACTTCATAGCTGTTTTTTTGCCTACTTTCACGGTAAAATCTCAAACTTATTTTTACGAGTCATACTAAATCATCATGGAGCCCAGTAATGTAGCTGGATGCCGCGAAGCGGAGCTCTCGTCATCCCCCAAGTGCTGCGAGGTATCACCACGCTTTAGTACCAGGCTACGATGGGCGATCCCTTCGCCTCACTCGGGGTGATGGCAGAATGCCAGGGCATGCTTCGCCGCACGCAGGCTATCTTATGATAAGGTATTGATCCAATTAATATTTTTTAAAGAGACACTATGTTAGAAGTAAACCAAATTAATCTTAATCTGGTGGATCTTCTTAAGCGAATAGAAGCGCTTAGGGGGTATCTTTGACTTTGACGCTAAAAGTGAGCGTTTAGAAGAAGTCGTTCGCGAGTTGGAGTCATCTAATGTTTGGGATAATCCGGAAGTTGCCCAAGCTTTAGGTCGTGAACGAACCCAACTGGAAGCAATTGTTTCAACTTTAACGCAATTAGGTCAATCCATAACTGATTTAAATGAGTTGTTTGAAATTGCACGTGAGGAAGGGGACGAACAAACCATTAATGAAATTGGTGACGAATTAGTTTCCATTGAGAAAAAAGTTGCTGATTTAGAGTTTCGTCGGATGTTCTCCGGAAAAATGGACGATTCAAATGCATACTTAGATATTCAATCAGGTTCTGGGGGTACAGAAGCTCAAGATTGGGCAGAAATGTTATTGCGGATGTATTTACGCTGGGGCGAACAACATGGATTTACTACAGAACTAATTGAGTGTTCTCCAGGAGAGGTTGCCGGTATTAAAAGTGCCACTATTTATTTTAAGGGAGAGTATGCTTTTGGCTGGCTGCGTACGGAAAGCGGTGTGCACCGGTTAGTGCGAAAATCTCCTTTTGATTCAGGTAATAGACGACATACTTCATTTGCAGCAGTATTTGTTTCGCCTGAAATTGATGATGATATTGATATAGAAATTAACCCAGCTGATTTACGTATTGATACGTATCGAGCTTCCGGAGCGGGGGGCCAGCACGTTAACCGGACTGATTCTGCAGTTCGTATTACTCATGCTCCCAGTGGAATTGTAGTACAATGTCAGAATGATAGAAGCCAGCATCGTAATAAAGATCAGGCATTTAAGCAGCTGCGCGCTAAGTTATATGAACTGGAAATACAAAAGAAAAATGCAGAACAGCAGGTGTTAGAAGCCAGTAAATCAGATATAGGTTGGGGATCCCAAATTCGTTCCTACGTATTGGATCAATCTCGTATTAAAGATCTACGAACCAATGTGGAAACAAGCAATACACAAGCTGTATTAGATGGGGCGTTGGATCAATTTATTGAAGCCAGTTTAAAGGCAGGAGTAGGGCAGCATGAGTGAAGAACAAATTGAACATATAGATGAAAGCGAAGTTTATTATATTCGTAAACAAAAATTGGCTGAGTTACGGACAAAAGGTTTTAATTTTCCAAACCAATTTCGTCGTGAAAATTTAGCTCAAGAAGTCACAAAACATTATGATTCATTAGATAAAGAAACCTTAGCGCAAGAGCATGTGAAGGTAACAGTTGCCGGTCGTATCGTGTTGAGACGTATTATGGGCAAGGCGAGTTTTTTTCATATTCAAGATTTCTCCGGTCGGATCCAAGTATATATCCGCGCCAATGATCTCCCTGAGCAGTACGAGGAATTCAAGCATTGGGATTTAGGCGATATTGTTGGGGTTAAAGGTGAATTATTTAAGACCAATACAGGTGAGCTTACTGTAAACGCAGAGCATATTGAATTATTAACTAAATCATTGCGCCCCTTACCTGATAAATTTCATGGCTTAGCTGACCAAGAGGTTAAATATCGTAAACGGTATGTAGATTTAATCGCCAATGATGAAAGTCGGCTTACTTTTCTAACTAGGTCGCGATTAATTCAAGCATTTAGACAGTTTATGGATCAAAACTATTATCTAGAAGTAGAAACACCCATGATGCATCCTATCCCGGGTGGAGCTTTGGCACGTCCTTTTGTGACACATCATCATACTTTAGATATGACTATGTATTTACGTATCGCTCCAGAACTTTATTTAAAACGTCTCGTGGTGGGTGGATTTGAGCGTGTTTATGAAATTAACCGTAACTTCCGTAATGAGGGTATTTCAACCCGTCATAATCCAGAGTTTACTATGGTGGAATTTTATCAAGCCTATGCAGACTATAAAGACTTGATGAATTTTACTGAAGAATTATTACGTTATCTCTGTGATACCGTGATGGAAAAACGGCAGATTGAATATCAAGGTCAAATTATTGATTTTAATAAACCATTTACACGTATGACAGTGAAAGAAGCAATTTTATATTATCATCCAGAAATTAACCCGCAACAGCTGGAAAGCATTGTTAGTTGTCGTGAGATTTTGCAGAAAAAAGGGTTTCCTTTCAAAGCAACGGATGGTTTAGGGAAGCTGCAAATCATATTGTTTGAAGAAACAGTGGAACATCAATTATTTCAGCCCACGTTTATTACGGGTTATCCGACTGAAATTTCACCTTTAGCCCGTCGTAGTGATCATGATTCGGATGTGACTGATCGCTTTGAATTTTTTATTGCGGGTCGAGAAATTGCCAATGGATTTTCTGAGTTGAATGATGCAGAAGATCAGGCCGAGCGTTTCCGTAAGCAAGTTGAAGAAAAAGATGCCGGTGATTTAGAAGCCATGCATTTTGATAGCGATTACATTGAAGCACTGGAGTATGGATTGCCTCCTACAGCAGGAGAGGGTATAGGGATAGATCGTTTGGTCATGTTATTTACTAACTCTCAATCAATCCGTGATGTTATTTTGTTCCCACATTTGCGGCAATAATAACAGCAATAAGCCAGAACTATAGCCTGACTATTGATGGGTTCATAATCTAGGTTTTGTGATTATCACAAACCACTTTATGGCTTTCTTCAAGTCAGGCTATTTTTAGGCGCTCTAATTGGGTTAAGCCCATGCAAAGGAATAATAATAATTTATCAGGTGGCTTATGTTTGTTACTCACTTCCAGAAGGCGATTACATACATTAGAGAAACTCAGGAAATAGCTTTATTTGCTACGATGGCTGATGCAAGGCTATCCGCAGCATTTAGAGCTTCTCCTTTGTTTTATATCATTTTGCCTTTTATTGGTTTTTTACTAACTGTAAGTGCCTTAATCAATGGGTATCACCTCGCAAAAGCCAGCAATCAAAATGTAGATCGGTGGTTACTTTTCGCTGTTTCAGCTGTTTGTGCTGTTTTAGCAAGTATCTCACTTTATGGGGCTGCAATATCAAAGATTTTTGATTTTAGCTTCGTAGCAGGCCCTTGGTTTTTCTTTAGTAGTTTAATGGTAGCATTGAGTCATCAGCTCATAATGTTTGGACTCAATTTATATAGGGCTTTTGAATCTCCCAAAGACAGTATTCAACGCATGCGTTATATGCAGGCAGCTTTAAGTAACACGTTTGCAATGGCCTTTTTAGCTGCGGCGTTAGGTGCAGTGGTTTTTGTATTGCTTTTTCCTCTGGCTCCAGCTGCAGGTACAGTTTTTTCAATTACAGCAGTTTTATTTACTGGTGTAGATTTATTGTGGCGTATGGCTCCATATTCTATAAAACAACTTATCAAAGGTTGGCTTAACCTGAGCAAACCTGATCTAACGCAAGACGCAATTGTGAATAGGGAAGCAATTAATCCGCAAAATAAGGTAGAGGAACCGAAACATTACCGAATGTTTACTTCTTGTGATTACAGTGCAGTCATTCGAACAATGGATAGAGGAGTAGCTAAGCTTTATCTTGTAGAGCTGATGCAAAACAAATTGAAACTATTGGAGCAAAAATTCAATTCCGGGAATGATAAAATAAAAGATAAGATTGAATTATTAAAAATGCTATCAAAAGAAATAGAACATTCCCAAGAAATTTCTAAAAAGGATGTAAGGGCTACATATCCTTTAGCTTTTCAGAGTTTTTGGTCTGAAACCGGTGAGGTGGAACAAATATTAGATGCAATCATTGCGTTTCAGAAGAAGCAGCAAATTGAGCAGTATACTCGAATAAGCCTAGTCATGGGATAAACACATATCTGCTGTATGTAACATAGATTATAATGAAGGTATCCCAAATGAGGATGAAGAAATGTGTGACGAAAAGCATAATCTCAGTTTAAGCATAATAGAACTTATCAGGTTAAAGTGATGGTTTGGGAAAATACTTTAAAAAGAATCAGTACTGAGACAGCTTTTAAAGCCGCTTTGCAGTGGGTAGAAAATCCTGAGAATTTGCAACTGGTTAATAACCAAATCAATTGTGTTTATCGTTTTGAGGCGGAGGGCAATAGATTCTATTTAAGAATAACTCATGAAAAAATTCGTCCTCAAAAAGAATTACTAGCTGCGATCGATTTTCAACAGCACTTGTTTCGGAATGAAGCCCCAATTTGTGAAGTACTTCCTTCAAAAAATGGAGCTTATATTGAAACTGTAATACAGGAGGAACTCCATTTTTTAACCCAAGTATGTTCTGAGGTACCGGGAACGATCATGCATTTCGGGTATCCGGATAAAAATGCATACGTTCATTGGGGGGAAGCATTGGCTCGTTTACATCGCGCTGCAGAGAGTTATAAAGCGAATGGCCATCATTTTAGAAATTGGCAGGATTTATGGAGCGAAACGGCGGGCTACCTGACTCATGAAGACTCAGCTATCCAGGATTTGTTCCAAACGATCGAGGAGCACTTCAGAAATTTTACAATAAATAATGTTAATTTTGGTCTCACACATGGGGATCATCGTCCAGGGAATGTATTGTTCGACGGCAAACAAATTCATTTTATTGACTTCGATGAACCCGTTTATCATTGGTTTATAGCGGATATTGCTAAACCTTTTTTAGATTTATGCGGCACCCCTTATTCTGAATGGGCTGAAAAATTTGCATGGATGATAGAAGGATACCAGCGGATCTTACCTATAGATGCTGGTTTATTACATGCAATTAATGATTTTAGCCAAATGAAAAGCTTGGAGATTTATCTTTGGTGTAAAAATAATTGGTATGAATCTACGGCACCAGGTGGAAAACCAAGGGAGCAGTGGCTCAATGAGCTAAGGCATATGGCATTTAAACCCTTATTTAAATTTTCAACTGAAGAACGCAATGGTAAAAAAATCAAATAAAAATAAAGTCTATGAAACTTATGATGAAATAATTGATTGGTATGATGCGCATCGCAATAAAGAGCTCATCATGGAGCAATTTTATTTGCAACAAATAAAAAAATATGCACCCCCTGGGGGACGTGTGTTGGATATTGGTTGTGGCACAGGAGAACCTATTGCAAAATTTTTAATAGAATCGGGTTTCGAATTAACCGGTGTTGATGCCAGCAAAAAAATGATAGACCGTTGTAAACATAACTTCCCACAGGCGCGATGGCTCTTAAAGGATATGAGGACAATGGAATTTGCTGAACCGTTTGATGTGGTCATTGCCTGGCATAGTTTTTTTCATTTACCACAAGCTGATCAACGTAAGGCCTTGAATTTATTTTCTTCATTAGTCAAAACCAACGGTCTATTGCTTTTTACTACCGGTCCTGACGCTGGAGAGGTTTGGAGTGACAATGGTGGCCATGATTTATACCATGCTTCACTGGATGCTAAAGAATATGGAAGGATTTTGCATGCGAACCATTTAAAGATATTGGTCCATAAAGTGAGTGATCCAGATTGTGGCGGAGCTACGGTGTGGCTTGCCCAGAAGAATTAATAAATAGGTAACCTGGGTGAGGGTATGCCATAACCCAGGATTTAAGAAGGTATTTCTAAACTACAATTATCAGTTACTTAAACTGCAAACTTTCTGTATTTGGGGATATCAAAGAAGAATTGTTATTCACTAGAGGGTCAAAGAAAGCTTGGTCAGTTAATGAAAGCACAGATTGAGATTTTGATTGTTTTAGATTCTCCATTTCTTTAACTATCTCTGGATCTTGAGGTGCTAATCTCTTTGCTACATTGAGAGATGCTTTTGCTTTTTCCCAATTTTTTTCTAATCGATAACAACAGGCTATATTTAACCATGCATCCGCTTTATCCTGTTTGTCCTCAGAGAGGTCAATTAGTTTTGCAAACGGAGCTCTGGCTTCAGCATAATTACCTTGTTTAAATAAACACATACCCATTTGATTGAGTGCGGGGATATGAGTTTGGTCCAACTCAAGAGCTGCTAGGTATAATTCCTGTGCTTTTGCATATTCTTGGTTCTGATACAGATAATGGCCAAATTGTGCATAACATTCAGTAAGATTTTCTGTGATTGCACTGTGCAGTAATTGGTCATTTTCATGGCAGTGAGCTAGAGCTTCAAGATAATAGTGAATTGCATGATTAAACTGTTTGTTTATCATTTCTGCTAGACTGTTCTCTTCCGATAATTTCTTCAGTAGCTCGATATACTGTTCATACCAACTTGCAATAGAATGCAAAAACATAGGATTATTACTACATAATTCCAGAGATGATTTAAGCGCAATTTGAGCATCACGTAATAAAGTAAGACATTTTTCTAAATTGAGCTCAAGGTATTCCTGAGCTTGCTTCATATAAAGCAAACCTAAATTTTGTCGTACGGATGCGCAGGAAGGATCAATCTCTATAACATTTAAGTAACAAGTGATGGCTATCTCGTCCTCATTGTCAGCGGCATAACATTGTCCTAACAGATCAAAAGCATACGATTTATTTGGCTCGTCTTTTAAATCCTGAGTTAATTCGATAAATTTTTTTAAAAAAAATAAGGCTTCCTTTTTTTCATCGGCTAAAAAACAGGTTTTTCCTAAAAAAAAGTAGGTTTCGTGAACTTCGGGATTTTGTTCTATTGCTTGAAGTAAGAATTTTTTGGCTTGTGTAAGGTCTCCTTTATTAAGGGCTTCTACACCTTGTAAGTGGAACGAATTAAACATATTTACCCTCCTGTAGAGTAGTTAATTTTACGTCCCTATAGATCCAATCCAACTGGAGTGTAGAATATAATAAACAAATATTTTTTAATAGTAACCAAGCGGAAGCATTGATGACAATGATATAGTGCATGCCTATTTGATATGAGTAGTTGAAAAAAACTTGATTTGACACTTCATAGCCTATATGCAACTGATTCAGGTACAATGGTTTAGACGTTTTAAGTCCAAAGGAAAAGCCGCGAATGCAAACCAATCCTATTATTGAACTGAGTTTTTGGCTGACCAGAGAACGGGAAGCTGGAGCTCCTAATCCAAGCCACGCCGTGTTGTCGTCAAATTCATTAGAGGGTGTCCCACATAGTCGTGTCGTGGCTATTCGCGAAATTTCAGATGAAGGTATTTTATTTTTTACACAAAAAAATACTCGCAAAGTAAACGAGTTAAAAAATAATCCTGAGGTAAGTCTGGTATTCTGGCTGGAACTTTTGCAACGAGAAGTGATAATTGAAGGAAAAAGCCTATTTTTAAACCATGCGGAGAATAAACATTATTGGGATAGTTATCCGCGATGGTCTCAAATTCGCTTTTTAAGTTATGCACCTACGTCAATGCAATTGATTGAGAATAAACAAATAATAGAAAACAAGCGCCAGAAGATAGAAGATTCGTTTTTAAATAAAGCAATCCCTCTAAGTCCTGAATATTGCGGTGTTCGGATTCAGCCGAAACGCATGGTATTTTATTCTTACCGACAAGACGAACTATCCGATGTTTGGGAGTATGTAAAGCGTAATGAATGGAATTTACAACGCTTATCCCCTTAAAACCTAGGTGAATTGCTTAATCTGAGTGAGTGACCTGCTACATTAAGTTTAAAAATTTAATAATTGTGCTAGAAGAACATTTTGATTTTTATTTGATCTGAGGGGGTATTCTCAACTAGAATTTGCCTGTTTTTTAATTTAAGGAAGAGTATTATGAAAAAACAAACTTTTGTTAGCAAATCGCAACCCTCATCTCCCCGCAATTACGAATCTCCCCAAACCCCCAGAAGCAAATCCCGGCCTTCCTCGCCACGAGAGATTAATGTTCCTGATTCTCAGGGAGAAATAAAAGTAGGTGACCCTCCCCTTATTGACGAATCAATTAAAGAGAAGAATGGGTCTTCAGAGACGTCCGCGGGTAAAGGATCAATTACCCAGGCTTTAAAATTCTTTCGAAGTGGAAAATCCACATCCTTCCCAATCTTACCCTCCGTCACTCCTCAAGCCCCTCCTTCTCATACTCCACCAGCGATACCTTTAGCGCTCAGTAGTGAAATAATAAAAAGTAAGAAAAAAACGGCTAAGGTTTCAGAATCTAAAGAGGTAGAGGTGCCCGTATTAAAAAAAGTCGAAAGTCATCGAACTGTGTTTGGTGTGCTTAGCCTGGATAATTTAATTTCAGAAGAAAAGTACCCCGAGTTATATCGTCGAACGATCGCATGTATCGTTTTAGCGAAGCATTACAATGCCTATATCGAATCGTTAGCTGAGTGCCAGTGGTACACAGCAGCAAGCTTAAAGTCTATACACACTGAAAAAGCTCAAAGACTCCTTCAACATGCGCAAGGTGAGCAGGTGAAACTAATAAAAGAGCTTTGCCAAATACTTGATAAAGCATTAACTGTGTATTTAATAGAGACAAGTGATAAGGCAGGGCAAGTCGATAAATTTTGTGATTTTTTAAGAGAACGTATCGATACCGTAATGGGGCTCACACAATTTGATAATTACCCATTCGTCAAAGGTCTTTCTTATAAAGACAAACGTCATTTTTTTCCTAAAGAGATAGATTGTAATTTAATAACAATGAAGAGAATCCAAAAGAAAGAATATGAATTAAGAGCGGAAATTCAAACAGCTGCCTTGGATTTCTTGCAAACAGAACAATTTAATGAACCCCTGGCAATAATTTTACCGTTTTTGGCACATTATGTGAATGTTTATCATGGGCCAGCATACGTTAATGCCTTAGAGAAATTAGGTCACTCAATAGTTCAGGTATATGATTATTTGGAGGAGCTACGAATCAAGGAGGCTACTTTTGACTCTGCTATAAAAAATAAATTTACTCCTCCTGGATTTATTAGCTTTAGTTCCTTGTTACCGAAGCATGATGAGTTTCGGAGGCTTCTCATAAGTCAAATAAGTTTGATCTTAAAGCAGAAGGATTCTAAGCCCACATGTTCTTCTTCTGAGACAGACTTTTTTATTTGCAAGGATAGTGAATTTCTTTCAGCGATAAAGAATGAAATTTCTTCTTTTACAAAAGGATTTAAAAAGACCTATAAAGAGGTTCCAAAAAATCTGCCAAAATTGGCACAAAAAATTGCTGAAAAGATGTTAGAAGCGAATGCAACCTTAGAGCCTCAAGAAAACCAGGAAAAGGTTGAGTCTCGGGTTTTGGGCTGTTAAACCTATTTCTTTAAAAATCTGAGGGATATTTTACTTCAGCAAGCATAGCAACTCTCTTCAAGACAGTTGCTCCTTGCTGAAATATAAGAATTTACACGAAATGATGAATATTGAATTCATACCTATTCCAAAACCTCATCAGACTGTTTCTCCTGGTTTTCGGGTAAAAAACCACCAACCTGGGCATCCCATAAGGTTTTATACAAACCACCTTGTTTGAGTAGTTCACTGTGAGTTCCATCTTCAACAATATGTCCGTTATCGAATACTAAAATACGATCCATGTGGAGAAGGGTAGACAAGCGATGGGCAATAACCAAAGTTGTTTTTTCTTGCATTAGTTGCCATAAACTATCTTGAATATTCGTTTCGGTAATGGAGTCAAGCTGCGAAGTGGCTTCATCAAGCATTAAGATCGGGGCATTTTTTAATATGGCTCTTGCAATTGCAATGCGCTGGCGCTGACCGCCGGAAAGCTTAATTCCCCGCTCTCCTACTAATGCACTGTAGCCTTCTGGCAATTTTTTAATAAACTCATGAGCATGAGCTTTTTGGGCGGCATCAATAACTTCCGCCTCGGTCGCATCAATCTTTCCATAGCGGATGTTATCCGTCAAGCTTCGATGAAAAAGCGTTGGATCTTGTGGAATCATAGCAATGGCTCGTCTTAAACTTTCTTGGGTGACCTCTGTGATATTCTGGCCATCGATGAGAATTTGACCATCCACTACATCGTAAAGTCTTAATATCAGATTAATAAAGGTTGATTTGCCACTTCCTGAATATCCAACTAATCCAACTTTCTGACCCGCTTTGATAGTCACTGACTTATTTTGAAATAGCGAATATGTGCCATGATAATGAAACTTAACCTTAGAAAACTTTATTTCCCCCTGAGGTACAATTAATTCCAATGGGTTGTTTTTATCCTTAATTTCATGAGGTATAACCAAGGATTTTAAACTTTGCTTACATTTACCCTGAGCTTGGTTAAATAAATCCACTTGGAACATGGTGTACCACATCATATGCCCCAACTCCATTGATAGTCCGATAATTAAAGCAAAATCTCCAATACTTATTAGTTTTTTGCTGTATAAATGGATTAATGTAAATCCTGCCACTCCCATCATCACTGCAATCATGGCGCCTTGAACACTTCCTAATAACATAATGAAACGTTCTTTTTTCTGAAAGGCCTCTTGGACCCGCTCAGAGTAGGTGTTCATGCGATTTATTTCATAAGTCTTTTGTGAAAAGATGCGGATATTTGATTGGTTACTTAATGCATCGACCAACTGGCCAGAAAGCTGAGACTCACTGCTTGCATGTTTATCAGACAAGAGCACTAGTCGTGTTGACATCCAAATGCTAAATGATGCAAAGGCAATGAACCAAATCAACAAAATATAAAAAAACAGGGGGTTGACATAATAAGCTGTGATAAACGAAACGATCAGTAACGAGGCTCCCCGAATGAAATCCACAGTTACTCTATGAAGTATAATTTCAAGATTATCTGCAAGTGTTGTAATTTGATCCGTAATTCGCCCTGATAAGTTATCTTGAAAAAATTGATGAGAAGAACCTAAGACATAATTAAAAGTTTGGCTAATAACTTCATTTTTGATGAGCGTTTCAAACTTGTAATTTAGATAACCAATTGTTCTCCAGGTGATATTATCAAACACGATAAAGTTCAAAACCAATAATCCTGCTATCCAATAAAGATAGGAGGTATCAATGCTTTGCTCAGATGCTAACGCGTTAATGAAGGATTTAATCAATAGACTATTAAATGGACCCCAAAATCCAGCTAAGATGGCTATGAAGATAAATAAAACAACCATTTTACGATACGGTTTTAAAAAATGTCCTATAAAAGATCCTAAATGGTTCGGTAAATTGGTGTTGTTCATTTGCTAACTCCCACAGCATACCAACGGTCGCAGTGAACGTTCAGTAGTATCGACTTATCTGTTTCACTACGGATAATTAGTTCAACCAAATTCATAGACATAGGTTACAAATAAAGGGTTCAAAATCGGATCTAGGAGAATAGACAAGACTTAAACATCGAAGTTGAGTTCAGTTTATAGTTTATGATTTACTCTTAAGTTTGCCCTTCAGGGCAGTAAAATAAAAAGTCAAAAAAGACTATGTTCACATTCTCCTATGGATGAACGTTTTAAGATGTAGTGTTTATGACGCTCTAAACCTAATTTTTATTGGCCTTTTAAACTAAATTTACATCTTAATGTAAAACAATTGAACAGTCAATGGTGTTCATGCAAAGTTTTTGTTCCTGATCAGTCTCATTTATATCGATGAGGGATAACACCTTAGTAACCGGGTGAAGCGACGTGACTCATTGAATTTAGCTCGAGAGTCAATTTAAAACTTCGCTTCACCCATTTCATTATTAGTTATATGGCTATACTGTGAAATGAGATTCAACTTCATTTTGTTCAACTAATCGCTCATTTGCTTGCATTAAACCCTTGAGACAATCTTCTGTTACTCTTTGATAATCATCAAAACTTAATTGGGTATCAAATAGTTTAAATAATTGTTCAATAATTTCTTGAATTTCTAAGCCACGAAATGAAATATTAGAGGGCGCCTCAGAAGCAAATTGCATTCTTAGATGTCCAATCAATCTTTCATGAGGAACATCAAGAAATGAACGAATAAACGGTTTCAGAAGTGGAGCATAGGTTTTTGATAATAAATTTTGTTTTTCTAATGCTTCAAAATTTGATTGTGTTCCTACTCCACATATAAATAAAAGAAACTGCACTGCCACCTTAACCACTGGATTAAATTGTTTGTCTTTAAATACAGGGCTTTCTTTTTTTAATCGAACAGCTGCTAATAATAAGGAATGAGCGATTTTCTCTAAAGATTTTTCAGTTTGTTTCAGTTTTGAGTAATGGTCATGTCGATCAAAATACATCTTAGACCATACTTGAAACTTATCCAGGAATGTTTTGCTGTCTTCAATATAGCGTAAGGAAGGTTGGGGAGCGCTAGGGATCATCATCTCAGGTTTTTGAGGAGTTTCCATGGGAGCTGAATTCGACGCCGCTACAATTAATGCAGCTAAACCATCCCATTCAGGCTTGAAGTATTCACTATTTGAACCCGGTTGTAATGGAATTTGATCTGCTGGGCTAGATTCATTCTTGTTTGCTACGGTTTGCCTCATTTTCTTTCTTAATGGTGTAACTACCGGACTTTTCTCTTGAGAAGGTTCCGAAACAGTTTCAGAAAGCTGACGTTTTGCGGTTGGATTTCGTGGTAGTTTCTCTAATAAATCCCTTGCCTGCTGGAGTCCCATTTCAATTGATGAGTAGAGGTGGTTGTTTATTGAAAGTTGAGCTTGGTGAGTCCTATCTTTATATTTACTTTCTAAAATTCTTTTAAACTTAATGTATTCATCAATAATATTTGTTAGCTCTTTTCTGATTGAAGCAACATTTGACATATTATTTACTTCTTCTTTTTGAATATAAAAGAGCTGCATCTCCGCTTTAAGTAATTTAATCTTATGGAGATGAAAATTAGCTTTTAGTATGTGCTCTGAGTGTATTTCATTTAATTGAGAAGGGTGGAGCAATAAATAGGAATCAATAATTCTTTGAAAACAATGATTCGCTTTGTTTAACATAATAAGCGCGTCATTAAGGTTGGTTGCTTCTTTATTTTCATAAGCATAATGGATATAGCTGTAGGCCATAATTAATAAAGCATCATTGTTTTTCGCAAACTCAAAGGTTGTGATAGTTTTATAGAGTTTATCTAGATATTTATTGGGTATGGCTTCGAATAGTTCAATATTGTTAGCTAATAACTGAATTTGATTTGTGTCGGAAACAAAATTGTTAAAATTAGTAAGTATCTTTTTATGTATTTTTGTAAGTCTGGACATGGGTACACCTTAATATGTTTTAATGTAAAAAACAGCACGAGGCTTTTACTATTAATTTTTCGTGGCGAATTATGATTGAGAATGATTAAAAAAACACTAAAAAAATGGCATTTTTTTGAAAGAGTGTGCAATAAATGAATAAATTCAGGTTGAATTTTAAACCCAACCTGTTTCGATGGTTACATTCCTGAGTAATTGGGTCCGCCCCCTCCTTCCGGGGCATGCCAAACAATATTTTGTCGAGGGTCTTTGATATCGCACGTTTTACAGTGGATGCAGTTTTGAGCATTAATTTGCAATCTTGGGCCTTGCTCTTCCTCAATAATTTCATATACCCCTGCAGGACAATATCGGCCCTCTGAAAATGCATAAGTCTTTAAATTAATCTCTATTGCCAATTGTGGTTTTTTCAATACGAGATGGCAAGGTTGATTTTCTTCATGATAAGTATTCGATAAAAAAACAGAGGACAACCTATCAAAAGTAAGCACACCATCAGGTTTAGGATACTCTATTTTCTTTGCTTTTTTTGCTGGAAGTAAAGTCGTGTGATCGGCATGATTTGTCAGTGTCCAAGGGGAATGTCCACGGGTAATATATGTTTCAAAGGCGGCATTGATCAAGCCAGGAATTAAACCATATTTAAACCCTGGTCTTATATTGCGTACCGAATAGAGTTCTTTCTCTAACCAGGATTTTTTGATTTTTTCTGAATAGCGGGTTAATTCAAATTGTACTTTACTTTCTTGTTGTAAAGCTTCGAAGCATGCTTCTGCTGCAAGCATTCCTGATTGCATTGCTGTATGTATCCCTTTAATTTTAGGGACATTAAGGAATCCTGCTGCATCACCAATTAATGCTCCTCCCGGGAAGGTGAGTTTGGGTAAAGATTGCCATCCCCCTTCATTAAGTGCGCGTGCCCCATAACTGATTCGTTCGCCTCCAGTTAAAATAGGTTGCACCAAAGGATGGGTTTTGAAACGTTGAAGCTCTGCAAATGGATTTAACCATGGATTTTTATAGTCCAAACCCACTACAAAGCCAAGGGCAATACGTTGTTTTGATAAGTGATAGATAAATGAACCACCGTAGGTTGAATAATCCATTGGCCATCCCACAGTATGAATCACTTGCCCGGGCTTATGGTGTTCTGCTTTGACCTGCCATATTTCCTTAATACCCAACCCATAGGTCTGGGGATTTGCTTTATCCCTCAGGTGGTAACGTGTCATTAGGCTTTGGCTAAGTTGTCCACGACATCCTTCAGCAAGCAGAGTTTGCTTAGCTAGTAAATGCATCCCGGGTTGATAATTGTTTGTTTTCTCTTTATTTTTATCGAGACCTACACTCCCAGTTGCAACGCCAATCACTTGATCGTGATCATTGTAAAGCGCTTGAACTGCAGCAAATCCAGGGTAAATTTCGCAACCCAGAGACTCTGCATGTTGGGCAAGAAACATGCAAAGTTCACCCAGACTAATGATGTAATTGCCATCATTATGCATGGGCTTAGGAGTAGGGAGCTTATAGTAGTTTTTTTGAGTTAGAAAATAAAACAGATCTTCGCTTACAGGAGTATCAAGTGGTGCCTCTTGCCAGACATTAGGAAGTAATTCTTTTAGGCTTCTCGGTTCCAGAACCGCCCCGGAAAGAATATGAGCCCCAACTTGTGCCCCTTTTTCTAGTATACAAACAGATAATTCCTTTTTTTCAGCTAAAGCCAGCTGTTTTAATTTAATCGCGGCAGATAGTCCCGCCGGTCCTGCACCGACGATGATTACATCAAATTCCATGGTCTCGTGTTCCACACGCGCTCCTACTGTGATTATAAAAAGATAAAATAATCGCTTTTCTATGCGCTAATATCAAGATTTATATTTAAAATTAATGTACTTTGGAGTGGGGAGACGCGTATTGAAAATGCGGGATGGTTTATATTGCATTTTTAGGGTGTGCATAACGCGTCAGCCTAGCTTAAACCATACGTTAAAGAGTATATTGATAACCATCATCACAACCATCGGTTGTTGCTGAAACTGCTGTGGCGACTGGACGGCTAAAAAGCGAAAAAATGCTATGTGGAATACTGAGAAGGGCAACCAACACACCTGCTCCCGTCCCAAGAAGCATTAAACCCGTTAGGGCAAGACTGTCTGTAGCTCCTTCTAAAGCAGTGTTACGGTATTCGGCACTCATCATTATAATTGATAAAAGCGCGAGTAACATGCATCCAACGAAGTAGCACGCAGCCACAACTGCAGTAAATGCCATAAGTGCACTACCCAGTGAAGAAATTAAAGGATACCAAACCGGTGCTAATAATTCTCCCGCAAACTCCTGGCCATTTTGATACGGAGTAAAAAAACCAGGACGTTCTCGATATTTACTTGTTGTTCGCTCAATAATTCCTGAAAGGTAATTTTCATCTCCTGCTTCATTTTTTAAATCCAGTATTTCACAAATTTCATCCCAGCCAATTAAATTTAACATAAAATCCTCTCGGTGATTGAGCTTCGGGCAGAGTATCCAATTTTTTTAATAGAGTCAAATAGTTAAAATTTATTCGTGCAGTTGCAATTTGATAAGTTTCTGCGCAATCGCATTTGACAATCTTTTGGGCAGAATGAAGAACTTAAGATAACAGAACCCAACGAAATAGGCTAAACTGATTGTAGAATATCCAAAGGGAGTTGTTCATGAAAACCGTACTCTATTTATTGCTTCTTAGTTCTTCCACGTTGATTTATGCAGATAATAACTCGTCCATGAACGTTGATGTGAATGATCCGAGTTTTGTAGTAACGTTACCCGCAAACCCAACCACCGGATTTCAATGGTCGATTGTACGCTTCGATAAAAATTTATTAACACTACGTAGTAGCAATTATGAAAGACCGAAAACTAACCTAATTGGTGCGGGTGGACAGATGCATTTTACCTTTACTCGACAGAAGGGTAAAAGCTATCCCGAAAGTACGGTTATTGTTCTTAAATACGCGCGTTCTTGGGAACCGGATACGGCTACGTTGAAAAGTATTCAAGTAAATTTTGTTAAGTCTAATGGGAATTAGATATCCTGGCGCAGCACGGTCTAGCATAATAAAAACCAGGGTTACTCTGCGCCGCACCAGCCTACTAATGTTATCCTTTTTTATATTTAAATGGTAAATATCTTGGTTCCCAAAACATATCTTCGATAAGTTTTTCTAAATCAGCATCCTTATTTTTTTGCGCAAGCCCTGAATCGATAGCGCAACGTGCAACCGCAACGGCAATTTCTTTAGCTACGGTTTGTGCATCATCTAAAGAGGGTAATAAAGGTAAATAACTTTCTTTTTTACTGGGCGCAAATTTACATAAAGCATGTGCTGCGGCCAGGATCATTTCTTTTGTTAGTTTTGTAGCGTTTACCGCGAGGACTCCCAATCCTATTCCAGGAAACACCAATGCATTATTGCATTGGGCAATTTGTACCATGCGATTATGATATTCAACTGCAGGAAAAGCTGTACCGGTAGCAATTAGAGCTCTACCTTGACTCCAGTTTAGTATGTCTGAAGGTTTAGCTTCGCATTTTTCATCTGGGTTAGACAAAGGAAAAATAATAGGGCGCTCACAATTGACTGACATAGTTTCAACGATGTCTTGCGAGAACGCTCCTGGTTGCGCAGAACAACCAATAAGTACTGTGGGTTTTACATGTCGTACAGTATCCGTAAGAGAGGGATGTTGTTTTTCATTAATAGCCCATTTATTTATTTCTTTGGGATCCCGCGCATAGCATTTTTGTGCTTCGGTAAGCTCGGGATCAGTATTGAGCAATAAACCTTGACGATCAATTAGCCAAAATCGTTTATAGGCTTCATCTGGGCTAATCCCCTCCCGTACCATCGCATCAATAATTTGATCGCTTATACCAGTTCCTGCTGATCCAGCACCAAAAACTACAATACGCTGCTCATGAAGCTTTGAACCCGTTACATCACAGGCAGCTAATAAAGCAGCTAATGTTACAGCACCAGTACCTTGGATATCATCATTGAAAGTACACAATTGATCTTGGAATTTTTCCAAGATGCGTCGGGCATTACCTCGACCAAAATCCTCCCAGTGTAAAAAAGCATTGGGAAATTGTTTGTGTATCTCATGAACGAAAGTGGAGATAAACTCATCATATGCTGCTGGACTGATGCGAGGATGACGACAACCTAAATACATAGGGTCATTGAGGAGATCTTGGTTGTTTGTACCTACATCAAGAAATATCGGTAAGGTGCGAGTTGGTTCAATACCGCCGCATAAACAGTAGACCATCAGTTTGGCAACTGGAATATCCATCCCTCCGATCCCTTGATCACCAATACCCAAAACTCCTTCGCCATCAGTAACAACAATCACATCAATTTCTGGATTAGAACGATTTTTTAATATTTCTTCGAGTTGATTTTTATCTGAATGCGAAATATATAAGCCGCGGGGTTGGCGGTATTCATGACTGAATCGTTTTACCGCAGTCCCTACTATAGGGGTATATATTGTAGGTAACATTTCACCTAAATGACGATTGATTAATTTGTAGAATAAGATCTGATTCTTATCGTGCAAATTATTTAAATAGATATTTTGTTGTAGACGTGTTGTATAACTGGAGTATTGTAAATAAGCGCGCTTGACTTGTTCATCCAATGTTTCAACCCGATGTGGTAGCTTTCCTAATAGGCCAAACTCTTTTCTTTCTTCGTTTGTGAACGCCGTACCTTTGTTCAACTGAGGAGTGGTAAGAAGTGGTTTGCCGCAAAGAGAAGTTTCTATATATTGTTCTCCTGTTTGGGGATCACGTAGCAATTTAAAATCAAGCATGGGTCTCTCATAAGATGGCGTTAGCAGTTGTGTAATGATAATATCGGTTTTTTGTAGTTTACAATAGGTTGCTTATGAATAAATGTTTGATAGCACTATGGGTCATTTTCGGATTAACCTCTTGCTCAGCGAAAAATGAACATTATTACAAATCACATCCTAATGAATTGCAACAAGCGATCAAAGCTTGTCCTGAACGACAACCACAGGGTATGACGTGTAAAGAATTAGAAGTGCTTGCCAATCGTATGAATAAACTAGCATACCAGTTGCAACTCAGTCCCCAGGGTTTTGGGAAAAAAATTATGGCCTTACAAGAGACGATTATTAAAGAACAAGCACAATTAAAAGCTGAAAATAACAATGCAAATTTACAAGCCAATTTAAACCAAAATAAACGCGACTTAGCTGACCATTTAGCAGTGGTTAGATGGTTTGAATCACCTACGAGTTAAAAATGAAAGTACTAATAAGTAATGATGATGGGGTTTATGCACCTGGAATTAATAAACTAGCCAATGAACTATCGACTTTCGTATCAATTGAAGTAGTTGCTCCAGATAGAAACAGAAGTGGCGCGAGTAATTCTTTAACTTTGTCACGTCCAATCAAAGTCAAAAAATTGGATAATGGCTATTATAGTGTTGAAGGAACCCCAACTGACTGTGTGCACCTAGCAGTAACTGGTTTTTTGGATACTGAGTTCGATATGGTTGTTTCTGGGATTAATGATGGGGCTAACTTAGGCGATGATATTCTTTATTCAGGCACAGTAGCTGCAGCCATGGAAGGTCGTTATCTAGGATTGCCTGCCCTGGCGATATCCATGGTAGGGGAGAATATCCAGCATTATGATACGGCAGCGACAATTGCGAAACAGTTGGTGATGAAGTTAAGTAAACATCGCTTGCCTTCCCAAACCATTTTAAATGTTAATGTTCCTAATCTGCCCTTGGACAAAATTAAAGGGATGCAAGTAACTCGTTTGGGAACGAGACATGGCGCTGAGCCTGTAGTAAAAGAT
Organism: Legionella nigrisilvae; assembly: GCF_977063395.2. Taxonomy (NCBI): domain Bacteria; kingdom Pseudomonadati; phylum Pseudomonadota; class Gammaproteobacteria; order Legionellales; family Legionellaceae; genus Legionella; species Legionella nigrisilvae. The sequence continues at coordinate 234,255 of NZ_CDRUGZ020000043.1, read as the reverse complement.
CAGGATCCCAGAGGACGCCCAATCTATTGGATAGGTTTGCCTGGGGCGGAAGCTGATGCCGGACCTGGAACTGATTTTTATGCAATAAGCGAAGGGTATGTTTCAATTACCCCACTTCATTTGGATATGACGAATTACAAATTGTTCGATCAATTAGCTAACTGGCTCGATGGGATCAACATTCAATTTGCTTGAGGTAATAAATGATAGTCACATTTTGCAAAAGATTTTTATGTCTTTTCCTCATTATAACTTTAGTAGGTTGCGGAAATAATTTAGCTCCCGTTATGGAATCTAGATGGAATCCATATTGGCGCCATCAAAAAGTGTATGTCGTGAAACGGGGAGACACCCTGTTTTCTATTGCATTTCGCTATGATACTGATTATATAACTCTAGCTCGCTTGAATCGTATTAATCCCCCTTATTCTTTGAGAGTAGGGCAAGTCATTAATTTGCGAGGCATTACTCCAAGACATAGACAAATGGCCCGTCGGCCAACTCAAAAGAGAAACTATTATATTGCACCCAAAACACCAGCACGGCCTGCTGTAATTTATTCTCCCGCAAATCGATATGCTCGCTCTGCTTCGGGTTGGATTTGGCCTGTGAGCGGACGTGTTGTTGCATCATTTGTTCCTGAGCAAGGTAAGAAAGGCATAAATATTGCATGTAAAAAAGGTGAGCGAGTAATTGCTGCGGCGAGTGGTGTGGTCGCTTATGCTGGAAGTGGTTTAGCTGGTTATGGTAATTTGATTATTATTAAACATAATCAGGGATATTTAACTGCGTATGGTAATAACTCACGAATTATGGTTTCTGAAGGACAACATGTAAGAGCAGGACAAATTATTGCAATAGCGGGTGTTATAGATCGCAAGTATACAGGTGTACATTTTGAAATCAGAAGGTCGGGTGTACCCGTCAATCCTTTGAATTATCTACCAAAAGGTTGACAGATAACTTATAGTTATAGCAACAATGATATTTTTATGAAGTATAATGTAGTTATGGATTAAATATTTCAACATAACGAAACACTATAGGTGAAAAACAATGCACGAGGACGATGAGTCAATTAAAGAACCGGAACTTAAGGATGAAGATTGGTCTGAACCAGACGATGAATCGCTCTTAATAGAGGAGGACATTGATTCGCTTATTGAAAAAGGCGAAGAAGAAGTCTCCGAGTTTCCTGATTTTTCAGATGATATCGCGTTCCCTTCATTTCGGGGCAAAAATGCACAAAAAATGATGGATGCGACCCAGCTTTATTTAAGTGAAATTGGATTTTCTCCTTTGCTCAGCGCCGAAGAAGAGGTGCATTATGCAACTCTTGCTTTAAAAGGAGATGTTGCTGCTCGTAAAAAGATGATCGAATCCAATTTGCGTCTCGTAGTTAAAATTTCACGTCGCTATCTTAACCGGGGTCTACCTCTTCTTGATTTAATTGAAGAGGGAAATTTAGGCCTAATGAAATCAGTCGAGAAGTTTGATCCTAAACGTGGTTTTCGATTTTCAACTTATGCTACATGGTGGATTAGACAAACCATTGAGCGTGCTATTATGAATCAGACGCGCACAATCCGTTTACCCATACACGTGGTAAAAGAATTGAATGTATATCTTAGGGCTGCAAGACAGCTCACGCAAAAACTAGATCATGAACCCTCACCTGAAGAAATTGCAGAAATGGTAGATAAACCATTGGAAGATGTACAAAAGCTGTTGGGTTTAAATGATAAAGTAACTTCTGTTGATACACCCATTGGCTTTGATGAAAATAAATCATTATTGGATACTATTGCTGATGAAAACAGCGTGAATCCCGCAGAGCTTCTAACTAACGAAAATTTACGTTTACATATAGAATCTTTATTGGATAAGCTGACTGAAAATCAACAACAAGTTATTGCAAGAAGATTTGGTTTAAGAGGGTTTGAAAAAGCCACGCTTGAAGATGTAGGTAAAGAAATTGATTTGACTCGAGAGCGCGTTCGTCAAATCCAAGTTGAAGCATTGAAAACATTGCGTGGCTTATTGGAAAAAATGGGATTAACGCAGGAAGATTTGTTTTAAATTTTAATGAAAAATCTCAAAGCTACTATTTTAGCCTGGTAAAAATGAAGGAACTGCTTCATTTTTACCAGGCTAATTTTTTATGTCATAACAAAAAGATAAGGAGTAGTTGTAATGAAGAAAATGATTTTATTGATTTTAGTTGTTTTAACATCAAGTGTTCGTGCAGAACAATTAACCACATTTATGGATATCGCTGATACAATCTCCCAAGGGAAAAAAATTACTTTAGTTATGAATATTCAAGAATGCAGCTCACAAAAAATGCCAGTGAACTCTGTAATCGCCTCAGTACAACCAGCTTCTTTTCTTATTATTGATAACGATCGAATTACTACTTCAATAAAGCATTTTACTTTGGATAATCCTATTGCGCGCGGTAATCCCATCTTTGAATTTGTTAAATATAATATTCATTCAGATGGAAGCATTTCTATAAAAAATACTGTAATGGACGCTGGGAATTTTAAACAACTTGCAACGTATCAGCTTAATTGTACTTTAAATAAAGGATTTAAAGTTTTTAGTTGAGAAACAATTGCCTCGTGAAAGTTTGTTTATACTATTACCCTGGGTTAAGGCTTTGGCCTTTCACCCAGGCTACAAAATTAGGGGTATTTAAAATTTGCTTTAAGTCCTTTCCAGCAATCAGTATAATCTTTTTGCATTTGAGGAATACGCATTGCTAGCTCAGTAACCTTCCATGCATCTCTGGTTTCAAACATAAAAGCCAAGGTATTCAAGTACAATTCAGGCTCTAATTTTTGTGCTATCGCTTGTTCATAACTTACTTGGTCGGGTCCATGGGGTGTCATGCAATTATGAATACTTACTCCGCCGGGCAAGAACCCTTCCTTTTTAGCATCGTATTCACCACGGACAAGACCCATGAGCTCATTCATATAATTTCGATGGTAATAGGGAGGTCTAAATGTATGTTCGGCAACCATCCAACGAGGAGGAAAAATGACAAAGTCTAAATTCGCTACACCGGGTGTATCACTTTCGGAAGTTAATACGGTGAAAATGGAAGGATCCGGATGGTCAAAACTTACTGTATTTATAGTATTAAACAAGCTTAGATCATAACAATAAGGGGCATAAGTACCGTGCCAGGCAACTACATTAAGAGGGGAGTGATCACATTTAGCTATCCATAATTTATTTTGGTATTTGCAAATAAGAGTTGCTTGCGTAATCCCTTGTTCAAACGCTGCAACGGGATATTGAAAATGCCGTGGATTAGCTAAACCATTTGCACCTATAACTCCTAACGGCGGCAGAGTAAGTGGGCTACCACTATTTTCGCATAAATATCCCTTTGTTTCGCTACCAATGACTTCCATTTTGAATTTAACACCTCGAGGGATAACAGCTATCATGCCAGGGCATATATTTAATTTTCCAAACTCAGTGTGTAGGTTTACTTCCCCAAGATAAGGAACAAAAAGCATTTCTCCGTCATTATTGGCAAAGTATTTATTCTGCATAGATCGAGTACAGTGATAAACGTATGCATTCACATGTGGGCTTCCGGCAAGATGAAACATGCCGTCAACAAAATCAAAATCTTCTTCATTAAATAGTTCAATTGGGGACCACCGTAAGGGATTTGGAGATTGTTCCGCATAATAGGGTTTAAACAGCTCCATTTCATAGGCTTGATAAGTACCTTGAGCCACAGAAGGTAATATGCGATAAAGCCAGCTATGTAAGTTATTCTGTCTTGGACGAGTAAAGGCAGTTCCACTTAATTGTTCCGCATAAAGACCTAAGCTACAGTGTTGTGGTGAATTTTGGCTACTGGGTAAAGCGCCTGGAACTGCTTCAGTTTGATGATGATTACCAAATCCCTGCAAATACACTGTGATCTCCTTTAGTATTTATGGTTCATTGAGTAGCCTTGGTGGAGCGCAGCAGAAACCAGGGAAACATAACTCTAGCGTTAACCTAGGGTTCACGTGCTTCACCCAGGCTGCATTTATTTTCGATAGCTTAAAAACGTAATGATGGTGGCTACTATAGTCTAAAAAAGTTAAAAATGTCGAGTCCAAATGTAAGTTAAGTTATTCTTTTTAACAAAAGAGCATGTATAATTTATACAAAATTAAATATGGTTTTGAGGTAGTGTATGGCAGGTCATAGTAAGTGGGCAAATATTAAATTCCGTAAAGGAGTTCAAGACGCAAAACGTGGAAAAATATTCACTAAGTTAATTCGTGAAATTACCGTTGCGGCTCGTATGGGGGGAGGAGAGGAGTCTTCTAATCCAAGATTAAGGGATGCAGTTAAAAAAGCGCTTGCTGCAAATATGAAGCGCGACACAATTGATAATGCCATCAAGCGCGGTGTAGGCGGACTAGAAGGCGAAACAATGATGGCTATGCGTTATGAAGGCTATGGGCCAGGAGGAGTTGCAGTCCTCGTGGATTGTTTATCTGATAATAAAAATCGAACTGTATCCGAAGTTCGTCATGCTTTCACTAAGTGCGGCGGCAATTTGGGGACCGATGGTTCAGTATCTTATCTCTTTAATAATCAAGGAGAGATTCTTATGGCCCCGGGACAGTCTGAAGAACAGATTATGGAAATTGCTCTAGATGCTGGCGCCAATGATGTTTCTGTGGATGAGGGTCAGATTGAAGTAATTACTCCTGTAGAAGCGTATCATAGTGTATTGAATGCGCTAACAGAAGCAGGTGTGGATATTGAGCAATCTCATTTAACCATGCGTGCACAAACTTTAGTTTCTATCGATGATGAATCAGCAGAAAGCCTCTTGAAATTAATCGATATGTTGGAAGACTTAGATGATGTTCAAGAAGTATACAGTAATGCTGAATTCTCAACAAAACTCTTAGAATCCATGAACTAATGACTATTATTTTAGGGATAGATCCCGGATCAAGGATTACGGGTTACGGTCTGATAAAAGAATCAGACCGTAAAATCGAGTACGTTGATAGTGGGTGCATCCGTACAACTCCGGAGGGTGAGCTAAGCCAAAAATTATTGCAAATATATAATGGTATTTGTCAATTAATGGATCATTACTCGCCTACTGAAGTAGCTATCGAACAAATATTTATGCATGAAAATCCAAACTCAGCTCTAAAATTAGGGCATGCACGTGGGGTTGCTATGGTTGCTGCTGCATCTCATCGTGTTAAAGTGAGTGAATATTCGGCTCGAGAAATAAAGCAAATGGTGGTCGGTTACGGAGCTGCAGAAAAAGCACAAGTAAGTCATATGGTTGTGCATTTGCTTGCCCTTAATAAGGCGCCACAGAAAGATGCTGCCGATGCATTGGCCATAGCGATTTGCCATAGTCATATGCGTCATAATTTGTCCTCAGTAATTGGACGTCGAGGATTAAGGAGAAGAAAGAGATGATTGGTTGGTTGGATGGACAAATTATTGATAAACATCAACCAGGGAAATTGGTTCTTAATGTCCATGGTGTAGGATATGATGTCGAAACCTCATTAAATACCTTTTTTCAGCTGGATAGTTTAAATGGCTCAGTCGGGTTACATATACACACTGTAGTTCGTGAAGATGCCTTGCTTTTGTATGGTTTTTTGGAGAGACAAGAGAGAGAGCTATTTAGAGCGTTAATTAAAGTCAATGGTATTGGTCCAAAACTTGCTATGTCAATTCTTTCCAGTATTACTCCGCATGAGTTTGTTCAATGCATTCAACAAGAAAATGCTTCCATTTTGATGAAGTTACCTGGCATAGGCAAAAAAACCGCGGAGCGTTTGGTAGTTGAAATGCGCGATAGCATGAAGCAGTTTTCTGGATCCACTTCGGTTTCCCCAAATAAATCAATTCCTATAATGAGTGGTCAAGATGAGGCAGTGTGTGCTTTAGAAGCATTGGGTTATAAGCCTCAGGAAGCATTAAAAGCAGTTAATAAAGTCAATGATAGCTCTAAAAGTTGTGAGCAACTTATCCGAGACGCATTGCAAGTTTTAGCAGCCCGCTAACTAATTGCATGAATTGGAACGACATTTTATTCATTCTGATGCGATACGCACCCGATTAAACCTTATTTATTTTCTTGGACAGGTATAAAGAATCTTACAATTAAGCCTGTTCCCTCTTTAGGGGTGTCAAGCATAAGTCTTCCCCCATGCAATTCGGAAATTTGCTGGACTATTGCTAAGCCAAGACCACTTCCTGGACTTTTGTTTCCTAAGACACGGAAAAAACGCTCAAACACACGTGATTGTAATTCAGCTGGAATACCTGGTCCGTTATCACAGACCTCAAGCATTATTTCATTATTCAATTTTGCCAAACGTACGATGATTCTTCCATGCGCATTACAGTAGCGTATGGCGTTATCAACAAGGTTACGAATTAATATCCCTAAGGCAGTGGAATTACCATAAACAGTTAAATTTTCTGCGTCACTTTCAAATTCAAGATCGATTTGTTTTTCTACTGCAGCTGGTGCAAGCATAGCAAGTATTTCGCGAGTTAATCGGCTTAAGTTAACTTCATCTTTCTCGTCCATGTGCGCTGCTTCTGGTACAAGTCGGCTCATTGTAAGTAACTGTTGAACGATGTGGGTACTGCGATTAACACTTGCAATAAGCTTTTGTAGTGCCTGATTTTTTTCTTCAATATCATTAGAGTGCAACGCAACCTGAGCTTGTGTTTTCAGGGCGGCAAGTGGGGTACGTAGTTCATGCGCTGCATCTGCAGCAAACCGTTTTTCCCGTTCAAATCCTTCTTTTAACCTGAAAAACAATTTATTTAATTCATCAATTACGGGTTTAATTTCTTCTGGAACTTCATGCAAATCAACCGGTTCAAGATGGCTGGGGGCGCGGTTAGCTACTTCCTCTGCAACCTTATCCAGACTATCCAAGCCTCGTCCAATAATAATCCATATTAATAAGCCAGATAATGGGAATGTTAAAAGCATAATATAGAGGTCATCTTGAGCAATTCTATGACCTAGTTCATTTCGTGTATCGTAGCGCTCAGCTAGAACCGTACGAATTCCTGCTTTATCATTGTACGTAGTGAAGACACGCCAATCTTGAGTGGATATTTTTTTATCACTAAAGCCGTCAATTTCAGAAGTTAAAGGAATTTTGGGGGCTGATGAGGAATGCAATAAGAGTTTTCCACCATTGGTCCAAACCTGAAAATTAAACTTATCCAGATAATTTTCCGGGGGCTCTTCATTTAGAAATCTTTTTTGATAGTAGGTGTCAATCTTTTGAGGAATTGTTTCAAGGGCTTCTTGAATTTTCGCGAGAGGGCGTTGATGGAGATCATCACCTAGTAATGCTTGATACGAAAGTGCCGAAACGGCCATTAAACTATCCAAGTGATCTTGAATATCCTTTTGATCAAGATAATAGTTACCTATAGCAGTTAATGTGGTCGTTATAGTAATGGCCAACAATAGATTGATTAGAAGAAACTTTCTTATAGAAGATTTCACGATACAGCAATACCATCATTTTTTTCTGCCATATATCCTACACCTCTAATTGTTCGAATAAAATTGGCATTAAGTTTTTTACGTAAATTATGTATATGAACTTCCAGTGCATTACTATCTACATCTTCTTCCCAACCATATATACTTTGCATGAGCTGTTCGCGTGATAAAACCTGACCGCTGTTTTCCAGAAGTTTCTGGAGTAATGCAAATTCTCTACGTGGGACATTAACTAAAACATCATCAACGAATACCGAGTGTGCTGCGGGATCCAGAGTTATATTTCTGTATTGCAGAACGGAGTCAGCCCGACCTTGTGAGCGTCTGACCAGTGCTCTGATTCTCGCGCTAAGTTCATTGAGATCGAAGGGCTTAATTAAGTAATCATCTGCTCCGCTATCCAATCCTTTCACACGATCTTCAACTGATTCTCGGGCAGTTAAAATAATAACCGGGGTCGGATTGCCATCATGACGTATACTTTGTAATAATGCGAGTCCAGATAGCTTGGGTAATCCCAAATCTAGAATAATTAGCTCAAATGATTCAGATTTTAAAGCAGCTCGAGCTGCTTCCCCATCTTTAAGCCAATCGACAATATAACCAAATTGGGTTAATCCGGTTTTTACCGCATCACCCAGTAATTCGTCGTCTTCTACTAGCAATAGTCTCATTCTTGCTCCTATTGTTTTTCAAGGCCAGTCTCATCCATGTGTTTTGTTAGATAAAAAGCTTGAATTAGTACAAAAAGCAGAGTAAAACCAACCCCACCAAATAACTTAAAGTTCACCCAGGCATCCGTATTAAAATTATAGGCAACGTAAATATTTACGGCTCCCATTAAAATAAAAAACAATACCCACGCTGTATTCAGTCTATACCAGATCCGTCCAGGTAGCGTTACATTCGCTTCCATCATTTTTTGGATCAATGGTTTGCTGCCAATGTAACCTGAACTAAAAAAGACTAAAGCTGAGAGCCAATAAATACCGGTTGGCTTCCACTTAATAAACCAGGGATTATGGAAAAAGAGAGTAGCTCCTCCCAAAATCATAATTATTGCAAGGCTGATAATATGCATTTTTTCATAATGCTGGAATTTTAATCTGTAAAAAGCGACCTGACTCACAGAGGCTATCATTGCAATAGCCGTCGCAGTATAGATACCAAAAAATTTGTATACTATAAAGAATAAAACTATAGGAAAAAAATCAAATAGTAATTTCATATAATTTAATGCAATAAAATAAGTTACTTTCAGTATAACACAAGTTTTTGTGCTCACCTCCTTGCTTTATACTAGAAATGCAAAATAATTGTTAGCAGAAGGACATTATGTATTGATTAAAACGATTAGTTCAGTACAAGAACAGATATCGATGAGAAGTCATAAATTCCTTTTGAATTTATAAATTAATTAACCCACTAATATCTTTTGTCCACTATATAAAGGCTCATTCCGGTTGAGGCCAGGGTTTAATGCCATAATACGTTCTATTTTGGTTCTATGTTGTTGAGCTATAGTGCTGAGGCTATCGCCCTTTTTTACAATGTACTGAATGGGTTGGACTACTTTTTTCCAAATTATAAGTTGTTGGCCTTTTTGCAATGATTGGTTGTTTGCTAATTTATTCCAAATTTGAATGTCTTTAGCACTGACGTTATAAGCTTTTATCAGGGTTTGATAGGTCTCATTTTCTTGAACAATGTGAATTACACGTTGATTTTGCGGCATAGCTATTTGATGCGGCACTTGTTGGACAGGAGTAGAGGGCTCTTTTCTAACTATAACAGGAGCGTTTCGAGTGCTCGGAATTAAAAGGAATTGATTGGGCGCTACATGATTGCTCCTGAGTTGATTCAATTGTTTTATTAAATTCACGGTCGTATGATAGCGAACAGCGATATTATCCAAGTTGTCACCGGGTTGTACTATGTGTTTTTCCCAGCTAACCCGTTTTTCTGCAGGCAGATTAGCTAAGTTAAAATTAAATTGATGCACTTTTTCCGCAGGGATAAGTAATTTAATCGGTTTGTTTGGATCGGTAGTCCAACGGTTAAAACCAGGATTTAATTTGATTAATTCTTTATAGCTGATCCCTGCCATTTTGGCCGCATGGTTTAAATCAATTGGACTTCCAATATTTACTTCCACGAAGTAAGGGAGGTAGGGTATCTCAGGTAGCGTCAATTTATATTGTGCTGGACTTTGAATTAGTTCAGCCAAGGCGAGAAGACGAGGAACATAAACTTGAGTTTCTCTAGGCACACTCAAATCCCAAAAACTTAAAGCGCGCCCCCCTGTAGCTTTTATGGCTCGGTCTATAGTTCCTTCACCTGCATCATAAGCTGCTATGGCCAATACCCAATTACCATTGAAGAATTTATTAAGATAGAGAAGATAGTTGAGCGCAGCATCGGTTGAGGAACTAACACTACGTCGCGCATCAAACCACCAATCTTGTTTTAATCCTAAGCCTGCACCGGTTTGAGGCATTAATTGCCATAGTCCAGCGGCACCTGCAACAGAATAAGCAAACGGGTCATAAGCACTTTCAATCATAGGTAACAGGGCCAACTCTCCAGGGAGATTTCTCTTTTTTACTTCATAAATAATATGATAAAGATAGGGTTCAGATTGACGACATACTTTAGTAAGAAAGCCCGGATGAGCTAAAAACCAACGGATTTGCTCCTGTACTTCAGGCCGCGATGTTTCATGGTTTAAGCTAAATTGGGCGCGCAACACTTCCCATGAATCAGCCGCTGCAAACGCTAGAGTATCATTAGTAATACCAAAAAAAATGAGTAGGCAGAATAAAAAAACTTTTGTTTTGAAAAGCTTAAATATCAATGATAATTACCGATGAATAAATTGGTTACTGAGTTTACTAAAATAAACCTCAGGATTAAACCCTTCACTGAGAACGCAACTAATCCTTTTGATAATTATTTAGATGCATGAAACAATCGAGCCTGTTTCGCTGCAATTTTAATACCTTCTTTATTGTGTAACACTCAAGAAAAATATAATATCACCTTGCTCATTGAATAATCAGTGCTTGAATTGATAGCTCTTGTTATAACATGGCATAAATACTCAAATTAGAATAATTACTCAAATTTAGATATTAAAATAAAAGTGATTTGTGGATGCATGATTCAGTTGTTCCTTTTCTTTACATAAAAAAACAGCCTACTTCTTTTTTTTCTGGCTCTGATAAACCAAAATATATGTGGAGTTCTTCTGAGTCTGGGGTAATAAATGATGTAAGTTTTACTTTGCTGAAAAGTGTTTTAAGCTGGTATAAAAATCCATTTACCGAAAAAATTTCTGCTCTAGTACCTAAAGATACTCAAGCCATAAAAAAAAATGACAATAAGCAATTTTGGAAAAGTAGAAAAGGATATATTTCTTTAGAAACTATTGCCGAACTTGATGATATTGGAAATTGGCGGGATAAATCTTTTTTAATCAATATCCTTCTTGATGAATTTAATCTTTATCTCCAAGAAGGTTTTACAATTGGTATAAATTTTCGTGAAATATTTCTTGTGCCGGAGGGTGAAGAGCCACCTTCTCACTTTCGGCCGGGTATCGATCTGTGTGTAAGAAGCCATGTCGAATACAAAGAAATGACGGGACGACTATCTTATCAACTCGGCAAGGCGATATTTTATCGCTATAAACCGTTCATTTCCTCGGATCGTACAAAAGATTCTGTAAATCAAACCATTATTGACTATTACTCCAATAATCCTTTTTGCTCAACTTGGAATAAACCTTATATTGATTACACCACCTCTCTGAAAAATTATCATTTCTTTGATTCTGCTTTTGCCTGTTTTATTGCTTACAAAATGCCTCTCTCCTATGAGTACTTATCAGCGTCTCGTCCCATCTCTAAAGTTGTTGCACTGACATATCCGGTGCAGGTTACCGAACTGTTGCCTTTTTTTCAAAATAGTACAGCGTACGGTAATCAAGAATTCACCATTGTTCTTAAAGGGAGTCAATATAAAGATAAATCCATACGACAAAGTGTTTATGAAGAGATTGCTCAGTTAATAAAAGAAAGCAAGTGTACTTCAATGATACACCTCTTTTTAATAACAAAAGATGATATCGATGCGAATCTACTTTCACTTAAACCTGAATCCCAGGAAAAAAACTCACTCTATGAGTCACTTCCTCAAGATGCGGGATATTACCTCTCTTCAAGCAAACTTCTATCTTTGACCTACAGAAACATCCAATCATTAGCATTATCTTCTGAGTTGTTTGATAAAGAGCTACGAGTGTTGGATAAAGTTTATGAGGGTAGAGCCAAAAAAAAACCAGGAGCTTATATTTATGCGAAAGAAGTGAGCAATAATATACGCAAATCAAAGACAATGACTATTAGCCAACTCAAGTCAAAAGCACGATTATCAGTAACCCAACAACAATCTGTTGCGCAGACCCAAGTGGTTAATCAACAAGTACAAGAGACACATCAGCAGACCTTAAACCAGCAAACCATGCAAAATGTAGCCATTTCTACCCAAATGACTTCAAAATCTTCGTGGGATTTAAAAGTTAATTTAGATAGTTTTTGTAAAAGATTGGAAAGTTGTGCCAAAAAATATTTATCGCAAGTAACTGATGAAGAACAATTATTAAAGCAAGCCGGTTGTCTTACAGAGTTTTATCTTAAGCACCACAGCCGAAGTCAATTTTACAATCAACTTGCCAATGATAAAGGCTTCCGTTTGCAAATGGCTGCTAAATTATTTGGTACCGCATTGGTCTCTAAGCATGATTCATCCTCCTTAGTTAAAATTAAATTACCTCATTATGCCGTTGATAATATTGAAGTTGTGGTAGCTAATTCGTTAATCACTAATATTGAATCAGTACGAGATGGACTGTTTGAAAAATATCGAGAAGTTAAGAATTACTATCTATTTGGGCAGACGATTGATAATTACACACTAGTCTCTTACCGAAGCCATATAATACCCCGTCTTGCTCTTTCTCAATTGTGGAATATGTCTACAACAAGTCAAGAGGAGCACCTTGCGAGACCCTTCGTACCCTCTCTTTCATATAATATATTGCTTAGTGAAGAAGAACTGGCTTCTGTAGAGAGCGGAAAAAAACTAGAGCTCATTGAGTGTGTTGAATCCCTGCTAAAACTGTTCAAACCGCATCCCCCTTGCAATCCTGATGAGATTCGTATTCTTGAACAGCAAATGCTCGTTTTGATACGTTTTTATTGTATGAACCGTAATGAGGAAATTGAGCAAATAGAAGATTTTATAAAATGTTTTCCCACCCATAATGAAGACAATCTAAAAATTCTATTACATGTACTTACTTGCAATCACAAAAAAGGACTGGACTCATTATTAAAATTGTTATCATTTTTAAACGATAGAGGGTTATTAGCTTATTTTTATAAAATTTATTTCCAGTATGCAGTTGATACTTCAGTACTCAAAGAGCTCCTTAACTCTCCCCTAAGATCTATTTTTTTAAGATTAGCGGCACGAATTCCTACAGCAAAATCAAAAGAATCGTGGCCTGATTTTGAACGATTTTGCTTGCACTTAAGTTTATTTGCAGCGCAGAATAATTTCCAACTTGATGCGAATGATTTACGTACGGTCGAAAACTTATGGCATCGTTTATATGCAAAATTTTTAGCATATAGCGGAAACAAAGAAACAGAGGCACAAAAATTATTATCCCAGCTCACATTAAATTTAATAGATGAGCACAGCTTATGCATTGCTCCAGTAAGTAAACTCGACACATTTTGTACGGGTTTAGAATATTTACTTGACCATGCCATGTCAAAGCAGATGTTGGAAGAACAAATTGAAGAAATTAAAGGGATTTCCCTGTTACCCATGGATGCACCTTATGCTTGTGAATGGAATGGATTTCGTCTTGTATCTTCTGAAATGCAGATTTATTCCTCAGCAATCAACCCTGAAAATAAAGCTTATTCAATTTCCCCGGATGAACTCTTACAAATTATGTCCTCTCATCAACGAGGGAAGGATGATCTTAAAGTAGCTGTCTTTCGATATTTGGGTACGCAAAACTTACGTGAACATCTTAGTTTTTATAGAAACCTATACCAGTCACTGACTCAAAAAGCGATAGAGCCGAACGAGATGGATATTGCAGAACTGTTATTCAGCTTCTATGTTATTCAGTTTACTGGGAAAGGATATTATCGGGATATTGATAAAGAAAAATTCACAAACCAATTAATTCTCTTTTTAAAGAACCAAAATTTATACCATTTATTTCCAACTCAGAAAGTTTATTCACTCATAGACGATTTATTTCTTTCATTAAGTCAATCAACAACCGACAAACTAAAAGGAACTGTCAGCATATGGTGTCTCTGGCGAGAACAGCAAAATTTTTCTCATAAGATAACAAAACCAATTCCCGAAATTTTCCTAAGGAAATTTTCAAGAAACAACATAGAGCATTTTTTATTAACGCAAAAAGAAAATTTAATTCAGTCACTCCCTGATATAAATGATGTTGGTGAGAATGCCTGGTCACTCATCAATGTTTGGTGTGATGAATTAAATAGCTCCCCAGAATATAAAAAAATTGTTAGGCATTACCTAATGACGCTTTATCCAGAGATGGATATGGGAATTTTATTGAGGGATATTGATAAGATTGCTGTGTTTTTACATTCCATTACTTCAGTTTACCAAATGAACTCGAGAAGTTTAATTTATCTTGTCTTTGATCAATTTCTTGATAAAACCCCGAACAAAGAAGCCTTCTTTTCTCTCAGTGAACTTGTAATGAATGAGATGGCGAAACATCAGAATCCAGCGTCAAAAGATAAGTTAACCAACAGTTTCTTACTGATTCTTAGGAATAGTTCACAACTTTACCAAGGACTCCCACAAACAAAGGATTTAATAAGTCTTCTCCTGGATACTTTTTTCAAAATGGAGATTACAGAAAGCCCTAAATTACTGTTCACTCTAATGGAAATTTTATTGCCATTAGGGATGGACGAAGCTCAGCAACTTTTTAAAAAGCTTCTTCCTATGGTTGCTAGTGAAGAAGGGAGGAAATTTCTAAAGTTTCACTCTGATTTAAATACAACTCAACTCAAAGAAATAATACTATTTGCACAAAAAGTGAAATCCACTGCACTTGCCTTGAGTGCCCTGGAATGGCTTTTTCAACAGGGTCTTTCCAAAGAATTGACTGGAATGACTTCATTGTTTGAGCAAAAGGATGAGGAAGATATCCGTTGCTTATTGCTTCTTGGTCAAATCCTTTATCAGAAAAAAGATAAATCGCTACTGACTCAATTGCATAAGTTAAATAATAAACCCATACAGGTTTTAAAGAAGATTGTATCTCTTTATCAGCTAAAAACTGCAAATGCAGAAGAAGTAGTCGAATTATTGAGCACATCTTCCTTAGAGGAAGGAATTGCATTATTTTTGCGTAAAAAATATCAACACAATCTCGAGCGATACGACTACCATTCTGAAAGAGTAAGAGAACACATAGCCCAAATTAAATTAAAATCTCCGGAAAGTGATGCCGATTTACCATTGAGCCATCAGGAACAAGAAGAGTTATGGCATGACTATCAATTTTTAATGTCCTTTCTGGCAAAGAAGACTATCAAAATTAATTTTCGGGGATCCAATAAAGAAGTCACTATTAATGAGTTGACTGAGAAAGAGTTTCAGCTTTTATTTAAGGAACTCCAAGAACAAATTAAAAATGGACTAAATGTCCATCGTAACCAATTACTCTTAATTGCTTTAAGCGCTGAAGCTCTTTATAGAACTACAAACAAGTTTCCTCGTCATACTCAAATATTAACTCTTCTCAAACATCTTCACCATCCAGGTAACATCATACATGAAATTAAAACTGGAGAAGGGAAGAGTATCGTTGCTGCAATGCATGCTGTTCTATTATGTGGGAATGGTCGGACGGTTGATATTGTCACCGAAAATGAGCAATTAGCTAAAAATGCTCTGGAGAAATTTGCGCCATTTTATCAGTATTTGGGAATACCTCATGGAACGAGCATTATATCAGCGCAAAGCACCCATTCGGAATATATCCCTAATGGGATCAACTATTCGACGGCATCTGATTTGTCTTTATTTCGTATGCGGATGGCTTTGGAGAAAAGAGCAATGCCAACCAATCCCTCCCTAATTGGGGATGAGATTGATGCAACCTTAACTTCAACAGTGCAATTTCGTTTGGCAGCACCAATAGATTTTATATCTAATGATACGAAATTTTGCCACCAAATGAATCAATTGGTCCTTGATTTTGTCAAAGAAAAGGAGATCTATTTAAATAACCCATGCAGCCAAACGGACGATATCCTTAATTTAAAAAATTATTTTATTGCCAAGAATCCTAGTAAAGAATTTCTTGATTTTACCCAAAAAGTTTCTGATGAGATTTTAGGGATATTAATTGAATCAGCGATGATAGCTCAGGAGCTGGAAGAAAATGAAGATTATTATATTGTTAAAAAGAAGGATAGCAAAAATGAATACTTCTATGCCGCCCCAATTATTGCCAGCACTAAAAGACCAGCTCCCTATGTAAACTATTCTGATTATGTTCAACAGTTGTTGCATACCTTACTCAATAATAAACAACCACCTCCAGCTTATCCATTCAAAATAGAACCAAATACAGAAACGATCCTTGCCACTAGTTCCAAAAATTTTTTTGACTATTATCGATTACATGAAGGCCCTATAATTGGTTTGACTGCAACCGCAGGAGCCTGTGTAGAACGTGCTGAGTTTTTTGAACAACAGGGTTTAGTAGCATACAGTTATCCTTCCTTTTACCCAGATCGGTCTACAGATTTGGGATTAATAACGGTATTTGGAAAAGAGCCACTTCTTCAAAAAACATTCGAATGGATTAAACAACACAAACAACAAAATCCCACTCAACCTATTTTGTTAATTACGCGTTCACCGCAAGCTACTGAGCAATTCAAGAATTTTATTATGTCTCAAACGGACTGGAAAATTCAGAGTTATCATGGCCTCGAAGATGCAGGAAAATCAGAAGAAAACATTATTTATACAGCTGGAAAAGATGATGTTCTCACTGCTGCAAATCAAAGCCTGGCTCGGGGTGCAGATATTGATCCTGACTATGAGTATGGTTTATTAGCCATCAATACATGTACTGATTTAACACCGAGCGAATTGCGTCAAATTCAAGGAAGAGCTGCTCGTAATGGAAAACCTGGACAATTCATTTCGATCATTGATGCACAGAACCTAGGTTCTCCTTCTGACTCCGCCGAATCTTTGGCGGCTGCTTATAAAAGACATCAACTCGATATTAGTATATCTCAACAAAAAATGCGTGCAAAAAGTCGCTTATTGGAGGAGTCTCGTTATTGTATAGTGAGTCATCTTCTCAAACTACGTGAAGCTGCTGACAAAATATTAGCATCTCAATTTGGGGAAGAGCATTCTATTGCGGATCATCAACAATTAATGCGTTCCTTGAGTTCATTGAATCGGAGAGCAGAAAAACATTATGCAAAGTTATTGGAGCAACACTCTGAAATAGATGATGAAACAACCAATGAATTTCTTTTCACACTAATTAATGATTACCAGCAGGTCTTGGACAATTGGCTTCCAGAAGATCAATTTAGTCAGATGCAATTCGTCCAACCATCGATTCCACTTGAATCCTTGAAAATGCTTTCACTAAAGTTGCAAAAAACTTCAGTGGGGCAATTACGGAATTTTGCCGAAATTTTTCACCGCAAATGGAAATTAGATGGACATAAACAAACCAAACAACACTTGGATAGTTTGGATGAATTAGCGGAGCTGTTTGAGCCTTATTTTAAAAAGAGATGTAGCTTTAAGTTTGCACTGGGGCATGCATTGAATCAAAAGGAGCTTCTTGAAACAGAAAAAATAAACGCTCAATTTACTGTTATTAAAGAAAGTATTGATGAAATGCTGGAGTTTGCCCAATCCATTCCTGTAATTGGTAAATTAGTTCCTGTCGTAAGTATCAGAACATATGTGGAGCAGTACCTTGATGTAACTAAAAATCAAATTCGAGAAAAAAAATGGGATGAGATAAGTCCTCCGACCATAGATATTTCTAGTATCACTAATTGGTTTCAAGGAGTAAGTCAAATACTTTCCGTGGGCTCCATTTTAATTGGAGGACCAATGTCTTTTGTTATAAAACGTTTTATCATACCCACTATATTGGGATGGATAAAAAAAGCGCTTAAACGTAGTTTTGCAAATTCAGAATCACTGGTTGCACAAATACTTATTGGTATCGATGACATAGGCAATGATTTATCGGAAGCAATTAATGCCCTTACTACTTTAGATAAAGAAAAAAATATTACAGTAGGACTCTTATTAGATAAGTTTGGCCCGTTGTTAAGAAATAAAGCACTTCTGTTGGCTTTATCAAAATATTTGGAGCTTATTGAAAAGCCGCAATACATTCCATGGTTGGAAGCTATTCCGGATGTACTGGCTATGTTTGAACGTTATCGAAACAATAAACCTGATGAGTTGCTGAAAGTTAATACTGTAATGTTGTTTTTAAAACAGGCCGCAAGTTCAAAGTTGATTTTAAAAGTACTTAAAAATAGCTCGTATCACGAAAGTTTCCAGCGATTAAGTCAGTTAGACTCAAGATTTGTAAACCAAATGAGTACCCTTTCTTTTACTGATTTTATCAAATTAATCAGGATTGCCGCTCATCCCAATTTCTTTATATTAATGGAAAAACTCCCGGAAAAAACTACCTTTGTAGAATTGGCCCAATGGTTAGAATCCATCCCAGAGGATCTGCCCAATGAGACTCGACAAACGATTCAAGAGCTCCTGGATTACCAAAGAAATCATGAACGAATTGCTGAAGAAAATAAGCAAAATATACTAAATTTACGTAAAAAAAGTTATTTAACACTTAGTAAGTTTAAAGACGAACTTGAAAAATTGAAGCCTGTGTTCAAACCAGGGGGATTAAAGCCAGAGCCAGAGGTTAAAGATTCTTCTAAACCTTTTGACATGAAGAACTTGGTCTTTCTATTGGCAGTAGCAGCATTTATAAGTTATAGTGTTTTATATTTTTCTATTCCCATTGCATTAGTAAGTTTGGCTCTTGCTGCGTGGATACTCGCTCCCACCGTTCTCAATCATTTTTCACAACAAGAAAATGAACTTGTAAAATCATCGGAAAATTCCTTATCTTCGGAAGATGTTCCTTCATTTATCTTAAAGGAAGACCTTAAATCACAGTTAATAACAGGTAAAACAAATAATATTGTACGTGAAGTGAAAGAAAGCACACTCTCTGGTATTGGAGAGGCAAAATTAGGTTTTTTTAGAGGAAAAATACAAAAAAATGAAAAAGGAATAATGGAGAATAAATTACCTCCCACATCTATCGATCAAGAATTACAAGTACAGCAATTGATAGGGCATGCTTCGTTGTCATCTCGATAAACCATTCAAAGTTTATTAAAATACGTTTTTTTCTTCTCTTAAGATTCTAAATATTTCAAACGAATTTTTTGATGCTGCTCCATGTGCGAGTGCATATTTATGTACTTCAGGTTCATCGGTACGTAAAAAAGGATTAATTAATAATTCGAGTTCTAATGTCGATGGAAGGGTGCAGGCTCGGGGTGAATTATGTATGTTGTTTAAGTATTGTTGAATCACCTGGTTATTAGGTTCCACTGTTTGAGCGAAGCGTAAATTCTGTTCTGTGTACTCATGGGCGCAAAATATTTTTGTGGTAGGTGGTAAGGTTTTGAAAAGATGCAATGATTGATGTAATTGTTCCATTGTTCCGTCAAAAACACGGCCACAGCCCGCAGAAAAAAGGGTATCCCCACAAAATAATAATCCCTTACTTGACTCATAATAACTAATATGACTTGAGGTATGTCCCGGATTGAATAAAATTGTGAAAAAACATTGTCCGATTCGAAGGGATTGATGTTCACATAGCCTATTATTTACATTCGGAATGCGAGGATCGTTTGGACCATAAACAACACATGAGGGATAGACTTTGAGTAATTGACTTACTCCTCCAATATGATCATGATGATGGTGAGTTAGCAGAATAGAATCCAATTGCAGTTGGTGTGTATGAGCAAATTGCACTACTGGTTCTGCATCACCAGGATCGACACAATCAAATGTTCCTGCAGCTTTATCAATAATTGCCCAAATGTAATTATCGGAAAAAGCAGGAATAGGGTAGATATTCATGAATAAGCCTCAATGAGAAAAGAGGAACTACCTGAATTAAAATAAGTTTTAAGGGTATTTAAGACTGTTTTCATTTCTTCTGCTAAAGTGAAGGGTGGATTAATTATCCATAGACCACAACCCCCCATACCGTTCATTGGTGTTGAAGTCAGATTGAATTCAATACGTAGCGCATTTGTGGGATTGATTTCTTTCATCCCTCTATTAAGTCTATCATTTAGTTTTTTATCGACCAATGGATACCAAAGACAAAATACACCTGTAGCAAAACGAGAATAAGCATGTTTAATTGCAAGAGGAATCTCTTTATATTCTTCTTTTATTTCAAATGAAGGATCAATAAAAATTAATCCTCTCTTTTCTGGGGGGGGAAGTAGTGCTTTCATCGCTGCGATACCGTCAGTATTGCTGAAATGTACTTTTTTATTCATGCACTTAAGCTGACTTAGAGCTTCGAACTCTCTAGGATGAAGCTCACAAAAATACATCCTGTCCTGCATGCGGAGCATGTTAATCGCGAGGAACGGTGAACCCGGATAATATCGCAATGAATGAGTAGAGTTGATTTGATTGAGCGATTGAAAATAGTTTTGAAAAACAGAGGGCAGGGATTGTCGGTCATGCCAAATTAATTGAATGCCTTGTTTGTATTCCTGAGTTTTTTCAGCTTGCTTATTCTTTAAATCATACAACCCTTTCCCGGAATGAGTTTCAAGATAAAATAGAGGTTTATCTTTACGCGTTAAGTAATCCAAAAGATGGGTTAAAACGATATGTTTGATGACATCCGCAAAATTTCCTGCATGATATCCGTGTTGATAACTGAGCATGGTGTTCCTAAAACATTTTTATAATTGTCTACTATACTCTTTTTAAGAGAGTATAAAAGGGGAAATCTATGGATCTTCACGAAGACTATGATGACCAATCATTCTCTGATTATAATTACGATGATGATATCGAATCTACAGCTCATCGAAAAAATGTTAGACGTATGCTTGAGGAGAAATTGGAGCGTAAACGTTTAAAAGAGGAATTTAAAGATGATTTCGATGAGTTGAGCGGAGATTTTGACTGGGATATTTTAGATAAGTAATTGAGCCTCTCTTACTGATGCTCAAATGAAAAACGCTTTGAAACAACATGCGGTGTATCTTATTATCACAAGAAAAGTCGTCTATTGATGAACTAATGTGGCTGCTTTTAGGGTATTTTCGAGTAATGTGACTATGGTCATTGGTCCTACGCCACCTGGTACGGGGGTTATCCATGAGACTTTGTTTACGGCATTTTTAAAATCTATATCACCTCTAATGCTGCCATCTGCGAGTCTATGGATGCCTACATCAATGATGATCTGTTTTTTACTAAGCCATTCACAATCAATAACATCCATTTTTCCTGTGGCTATAATGACAATATCAGCAATACGCACAAATTTTTCTAATTCTTGAGTGAATTTATGGGCGATAGTTACTGTCGCTCCAGCAAGGAGTAATTCTAAACTCATAGGGCGTCCGACAATATTAGACGCACCAATAATCAGAGCATGTTTCCTTTTCACTTCAATTTGGTAATGTTGTAAGAGGTGCATTATGCCAAGAGGCGTACATGGACGTAATAATGGGTTACGTTGTGCCAGTCGGCCCAAATTATAAGGATGAAAGCCATCAACATCTTTTTCTGGTTTGATATGTTCAATAATCACACTTTCGTTTATATGCTTCGGTAAAGGCAGCTGGATGAGGATCCCATCAATTTGATCAGAGCCGTTTAATTCATCAATTAGTTTGATAAGTTCTTTCTGGGTTGTTTTTTCTGGCAGATCGTAGGAATGGGAAATTATACCTACTTCCAAACATGCTTTACGCTTATTGGCAACGTAGACAGTAGAAGCAGGATCGTTGCCAATGAGAACTACAGCAAGACCGGGGGCGCGATGATATCTTTGTACATAATCATGCACATGGTGTTTTAGTTCTTCTCGACGAAGAGAGGCGACAACCTTTCCTTCAATCAATGATGCTGACATAGTTACCCATAAGAAAAGCAAGGTAATAAATTATGAATTAGAGGTAGGGGTAATGCAATAGATTAATGATGTCTGAAGTAATTATCCAGAATTTTAAAGATACTTACCCCGTTTTTAATTTAATATTTTAGGTCCTAGTTCAAACCTTTGTCCTTAACGTGTTGTAGAGCCAAGCGATTAGAAAGCTACTAATAAATGTACTAATAAATACTCCGACTGCACCAAGAACGCATTGAAGTAAGGAAAGATCATAGGTCATGTATACTGTCCCCATTACCCCAGTAAAGGGTTTGCCTTTATTAAAAATTAAAATCATCAATCCCATGAAGAATGTAGAGATTCCCGATAGAGCGCCAAGAGATACTCCTAAAGCAATTGGATCTATTTTGCCGAATTTCATATAGTTACCTATTATTTTCCAAATAATTCGTACCATTATTCATTATTATGATTGTTATGTGAAGCATCTTACTTTATGCAAGAAGGATTAAAAATTGAGTATATTTTGTTCAGGAAAGCCATGGTTAAATTACTAAAAGTTTTGCTAGAGAGCATGATTGACTCATAAGCTTGCTATCTCTATACTGAAATCCCTTTGATTTTAAGGTAAATATCGTGGAAGAACTTAGTGAATTACTTAGACCATCTTGGGGTGCAGAAAAATGGATTTTAGAAGGATGGAACAAGATTACCGCAGATGAGAAACAACTCATTAAAAATAGAATAGATGAGTTATTTTGCGATGGTTTACCTTTTGAACTTCAATCTGACAAGCTATTTTATATTTACACGTTTTCACTTTTAGCACAGCTCGAAGTATTGGCAGTTCAAATTCCCCTGAAATTTGAATCAAAAATGTCAACCGTTGAATACAGAGAGCGTATGCGTCAACAATTGCTTGACGAAATATTTCATGGCTTAGTATTCACTAAAATCGTTTACATGCTTTGTGCTCCATATGCTTCGCCACCTCCTTACAGCCCACATATTGAAATCATTTGCAACTTTATTCGAGCAGAAAGCTGCCCTAAAGTAGCAATTATGTTGCTTAACCTCATTGGTGAAGGATGGATTGAGGAAATTTTTGAAAGTTTACACCGCTATGGTGTTGCACCAAAAGTGTTCACCACAATTCTCGAAGATGAGCATCGTCATGTGTGTGAAGCAGATTTATATCGTGATATTGGCATGCCAGATGTTGAGCAAATAAAACCGAAAATTGCTTATCTGGAAGAACAATTAATCACCAATATTTTTATGCAATATAAATATATGTCTTCTGTTTGTGCTTTGTTGGGTGTTGATGGAGTGATGCATTTTAAAGAATCATTGAATAACAAACATACTCAGCAGCTAAATAAAGTCAATCTTGAACCCAGTGAAAATTGGAAAAATTTCATGGAATTTGCAGATGAACTTTTGCCCAGAGTTCGAAATTATACTGAGTCAAATCGCGAAGTTGAGATGACTCCAATTCGCAAAGCACTCATGACGCAGTGGGATAATCCTAGCGATCCAACTATGACTGGGCAGTTTAGTATCGATGTCTCATGTCTTGATTTTTTTAATAAAAAATTTGCCTCAGAGACATTAACTACTTTAATGTTGCAGGCAGTTAGTTCCTGGATGACTTTATCGGATTCATTTAGAAATTATTTGAGTTTTAGAAAAATTTTTCAAACGAAAGAAGCTTATGTCGGTCTTGTTGTCTTGCTACCGGGATGTGGGGATCATTTAGGTACAATTGTTTTCGAAAATTGTCATAATCTTAGCTTTTATGAGTTATCTGCAAAAATTCGCGCCATAGTCGGCATGATGGTTTATTGCTATAAAAAACGTGAACAATTAGAAAAAACAAATCCACGTGTACAGCAACTTATGAAAGATATGGTTTATGAATATGCATATAACACTTATCCCTATCCTCTAGCAGGAACACCGTATATTTCGTTAAGTAATATTGGCGTTTTTGGCTATACCCAATCTATGGCCCCCCTTCGTAAAACTGAGTCCATGCGCTTTACTATAATGGAAGTTGATCGAAGACCTATTTGGCAACATGAAACTGAGTCATTTGTACCTAAGGATATGTTGCCTGTATCAATCAGCGCTGATCATCGTATTTTTGATGGTAATTCGACCGTACCTAAAATGGTTGAAGAAAGGTTCCAGGCTATGTTTGCTAAAATGTGCAAGGAAAAGCCTAAATCAAAACAACCATCGCATCAGCATGAACAATTAGAGTTACTTATAGATCAATTGATTGAAACTAATGTTGAAATGGGATACAAGACTTTAATGCTACTTCAAACCTGTTGGTTTGATTTTATTTCCATTGAAGACTGTTATACTGCATCCCATTATCATGGGATACAAGATTACACTCAGGAACCCACCCTTATCTAATGTAATCGAGTAAAAAGTTATATACCCAAGCAGCAATATAACTACTAACAAAAGTGTTCATAAGTACTATGCCTGCACCTAGACCCGCATTAGCCACGGAAGGAGTATATGAAAGATATATACTTCCAACCATGGCTACAAAGGGTTTACCTGTATAAAAAACAAAAGCCGCCAAACCCATAAAAAATGAAGCAAGTGCTGATAGAATACTAATAGAAATACTTAAAGCAAGTGGGTTTATTTTGCTGAATTCCATGATTTTTATCCTATTTTTAATAATAATTCATGCTATTATTAATTATTCCTTTTGAGATGGGAAGCTCAATTTTATTAGAAATTTTATAGAGATAGCCATGGACTCTTGTCTGCATTACAAGTAGAGTTATCAAATTAATAATGCATTTTAATAGAGCTTTGCTTCGTGAGCCAAGTAGAATATTTTAAAATGGAAGAATTCTATGTAAGATGCTCATAAGAACGCTAATTACTTGAATGGATTAGTAAAGAATGTTAATTTTTTTTAAACTAATTTCCTGTCTTCAACCCCAAAGGGCATGGAGCTCTGATTGAAAAAAACGGTTTTATTCTCATCTCTATTTTCCCTTACTTTGCCAATAAGTGCGTACACTTTAGGTTTGGGTGAAATGAAAGTAGAATCAGCGTTAGACCAGCCTTTTCTGGCTGAGATTGAATTACTTGATGTACACGATGTTTCTTTGTCAGGTATCAAAGTAGGACTTGCGGATCCACAAAGCTATCGAAGTCTAGGTATTGAGCAATCTGAAATAATTGGTTCTCTTTTCTTTGATATTAGAAAAAATAAACAGGGAAAATTCGTGGTGGTGGTTCATTCAACCGACCGAATGACGGACCCTTATATGCAACTTGTGGTTGATTTGATCTGGTCTAAAGGGCAAATTAATAAAGTTTATACAGTATTGTTGGATCCACCTGGCTATAAACTAGCAAGTACCACTGCACAAAGCGGTTTAACCTATCAGAGAAAATTTACAAGTTATCATCAAAATGCAACGAGTTCGACTAAAAAATATCGTGAAGTAAGTCATGTTGTACAGAAGAAAAAAGCAGTATATGGCCCGACAGTATCTAATGAAAATGTCTGGCAAATTGCACAAAGATATAAAACTTCTGATGCTATTTTACCGCAAATTGTTCTTGCAATTGTGGGTGCAAATCCAGATGCCTTTACGGATGGAAATTTAAACGGATTAAAAACGGGAGTTCGCCTTAAAGTTCCTTCTGATAAAGATTTTCAGGAAGTTCCTGCTGACTTAGCTACAGTTGAAGTAATGGCTCATGACAAAGCATGGAACGAAAAAACATCAATTAATCATGTATTAGCTCCGCCTTATATAACAGGACAAGCCTCCAGTGCAGCCTCTGAGTACTCACAAATACCTCCGGTGCCAAAGTTTTCTGATGTTTCAACTTTGATGCCCAGTCAAACATTGTCTCGATTTACTGTGCCCAGTTCCATTCCGTCCTTGGATACTAAAAAACAAGTAAGTCCCGAGCAGAATAGAACATTGAAGGCTGAAATATCAATTACATCTGCTGCAGTAGATTCTTTGAGGGAATCTAATGCACTATTAACAGAACAACTTAGTTTATTACAAACACAAAATAAAAAATTACAAAAACAATTAGATATACGGGATCATGAGCTTCAATTAATTCGTAATCAAATTCAAACTATGATGAAAGAGCGGATAGCCATTGCAGGACAAAGCAGCTCCATGAACAATTCAGATCCATCCTATGAGTTTTGGATGTTATTCCTTTTATTGTTTGTAGCGGGAGGGACAAGTGGTGCTGCTGCATATTTTTATTTTAAATGGCGTGATCAAGGAAAAAAAGCCAAGAGTTCAGTCACTAATACTCCACCCATCATACATTCTACTCCAACTCAACCAACTATTGGTGCAGATGAGCAACTCATTACGAAAGAACCCTTACAGGAATTTAAAGCTGAATCTCAATTAAAATCTGGGCCTGAGACAGAATTGAAGCCTGAGCCTAAATTAAAGCCTAAGTCTGAATTAAAGGCTGAGCCTGAGTTAAAGCCTGAGCCTGAGTTAAAGTCTGAGTTAAAGCCTGAGTTAAAGCCTGAGCCTGAGTTAAAGTCTGAGCCTGAGTTAAAGTCTGAGCCTGAGTTAAAGGCTGAGCCTGAGTTAAAGTCTGAGCCTGAGTTAAATCATGAGCCTGAGTTAAAGGCTGAGCCTGACTTAAATCCTGAGCCTGAGTTAAAGGCTGAGCCTGACTTAAATCCTGAGCCTGAGTTAAATCCTGAGCCTGAGTTAAATCCTGAGCCTGAGTTAAATCCTGAGCCTGAGTTAAATCCTGAGCCTGAGTTAAATCCTGAGCCTGAGTTAAATACTGAGCCTGAGTTAAATCCTGAGCCTGAGTTCAAGTCTGAGCCTGAGTTAAAGTCTGAGCCTGAGTTAAAGCCTGAGTCTGAGTTAAAGTCTGAGCCTGAGTTAAAGCCTGAGCCTGAGTTAAAATTTGAAACAGAGATAAAAACTTCGCCTAATGTAGAGAATGCTACTAAGTCTCAATTATTGGCAACAGATGAAGAGCACTTGTTGGAAATTATACCTACGGAAAAGAAACTTGAATCATCTAAGCAAACTGATGAGGGCACAAAAAATAAACCGCAAGAGGATAATTTACTTGAGTTTGAATCGGGCTTACATCATGAACTTACATCCAAGTCGCCTGCTAAAGAAGAGAATTCTCAAGAACATATTGATGAAGACAATGGTTTAGATTTTACTCTTTCATCCTCTGATGATGAAATTCAAACCCCGAAGAAAGAAGAGAATAATGATCTCTCGCTGTTAAAAAATAAAAAGGCTTTAGATACCCTTTTAGCACTGGCAAAAACTTATATAGGAATGGAAGATATAGAATCCGCATTGCATTCATTAAATGAAGTTATGGAGCATGGGACTAAGTCTCAAAAAGAAGAAGCACAACGCTTAATTGATGAAATCAAAGGAAAATCTTAAATTTACTGGTTGCCTAGTTGCATACACAGCCGTAACCTGGAAATCCAGGCGACGATGCTTTATTTCTTCATTTAATAAAGTTCTTTTCTTTGCCGAAAAGATAGGTGGCTGTAATTAGGACTTCATTTGTACGATAGGAACCCAGAGTTAATGATTCCCCCGTCCAAGTATTAACCCCGTTACCAGAGGCGAGTGGCCCTAAATCCTGAAAAATATAACCCACTGAAAGAAACAATTGTGGAAGGAGTTGCACATCCACCCCGGCACCTATATTGTATGCGAACTCACTTGTATTAGAGTTTCTAAATTCAGGACTAACTCTGGGGTTAACTCCTGCGAAAGCTGATTCATTATAGTTAGAAGCATTGTTAAAAGAACTACCTATTCCTCCGTTAACAAACGGTGAAAATATTCCATATCGCATTACATTTATTTTTCCCGAGGCTAATAAGAGATTGGAAGTAAAGTCGAGATTATATTTGTAATTTGTAAATTGAGGTAAAGAATACTGTGTAATTTCGCCACTAATATGTGTTGTAAAAAAATACTGCCAAAAGATGCTTAATGAATAAGAAGGGAACCAGATACTCTCATTTTGCCAACGCCGGCCAGCAGATACAGCAACAACTCCTCCATTATTATCCCTAATTGAATAACGATCAGCACCATAAGGAGCTGGAAACCCAGATCCATTATTTACTTTCGTATGGGAATTTAATTCAGGAAATTGTGCGCCGCCTCCAAGCGATATAAACCAACTACCTTGTGCATTGGAAAGGGAGTGATGTAAGGAATTTTGTATATTATCGATATTTTTAGAGAAAGAGGGGCTTTGGCAGACAAATAATAAAGTAGTAATGCCAAAGTAAAATAAATTCCTTTTCATATATAGGTCTCAATTAATGATTATAATGTTATGCAAAATTAATGGCGCCAATTAATTGCGGCATGAGAAAGTATCATAATTGAATGAATCAAATCAATAAAATAGTCGAACACACTTTGTAAAAGGGATTACAGCTGTAAATTTATATTAAGCAACATCTTTAATTAATAAAACAGAATTGAGACAAAAGAAATTACTATAATATTTAATAAACTTGTAAATCAATTATATTAAGGTATAGACAAAACATATACTGTATTATAAATTGACCCTTTTATCAGGAATATTCATGCGTATCGCCTTAGTGCTTGAGTACGATGGTAGCCAGTATCATGGCTGGCAAGCACAAACAGGCTTGCATACTGTGCAACAAGCCGTAGAACATGCTTTATCAAAGGTAGCGGATGGCCCTATTTCTGTAGTGTGTGCAGGTAGGACAGATACTGGAGTACATGCTACCAACCAAGTTATTCATTTTGACTGTGATAAAGTGCGCAGTATTCGTGCATGGATTCATGGTGTGAACTCTTTTTTGCCCAAAGATATTTGTGTTAAATGGGGAAAAGAATTAACCGAAGAATTTCATGCAAGATATTCTGCTACAGCGAGAAGGTATCGTTATGTTATTTATAATGGCGCCATTCGCCCCGCTTTATTTAGAAGTAATATAACTTGGCAATATCGGCAATTAGATCATCGCCTGATGCATCAAGCAGCCCAGGTTTTGTTAGGCGAGAATGATTTTACTTCATTCCGTTCTGTTGAATGTCAGTCGAATACGCCTATGCGAAATATCCATAAATTACAGGTTAGTCGCTCTGGTGATTTAGTGATAATAGATATTACTGCTAATGCTTTTTTACATCATATGGTACGAAATATTGCTGGTGTACTCATAGCAGTAGGGTCAGGAAAACATCCTGTATCTTGGGTAAATGAAGTACTACAAGCAAAAGACAGAAGACTAGGTGCTGAAACAGCACCTGCTTATGGATTGTATTTAGTACAAGTGACTTATCCTCAGACATTTTCTATATTACAGAATAATCCGGGGCCTTCTTTTCTTGTGGAGAAATAATGAATTTGGCACGAATACGAGTCAAAATGTGTGGTATGACGCGTAGCCAAGATGTCGCACATGCGATTAATCTAGGGGTTGATGCTATAGGTTTGATTTTTTACCCGAAAAGTGCACGTCACATTTCAATAGATAAAGCAAAAGCTTTATTAAAAGATGTGCCTGCATTTATAGACTCTGTTGCTGTTTTGGTGAATCCTGAGCGAGATTTCGTCCATCAAATAGTAGAAGAATTACCTATTCAATTATTGCAGTTTCATGGTGATGAATCTTCTGAGTTTTGCGCTCAATTTAATAAGCCTTTTATTAAAGCCATACAGTGTAATTCAGAAGCATATATTCATCAGGCCGCACAAGATTTTGCAATGGCGAAGGCGCTATTGTTAGATACACCTTCAAAGAATGCGCGGGGTGGGACTGGATGTACGTTTGATTGGAACATTATTCCACAAAGGGTAGAAAAACCATATATATTGGCGGGTGGATTGGATGAGTTTAATGTACTCGAAGCAATTAAATCATGTCATCCTTATGCCGTAGATCTGTGCAGTGGTATTGAGGTATCACCTGGGATTAAAGATCATAACAAAATGAGCCGATTTATGCAGAAATTGTTACATTGGTAGTATAGTAACCTGAGTGAAGCGCAGCGTAACTTGGGAAATTTGGATCGTTGATCTCGGGTTACGCTGCGCTTCACCCAGGCTATATTTTAGAAGTTAATGAAGGTAGACATGAACAAAAAAGAACTTCCTGACGAGCACGGACACTTCGGTCCTTATGGTGGTATTTTTGTAGCAGATACTTTGATGTATGCACTCAAGCAATTAGAAGAAGCTTATGCAAAATATCGGAAAGATCCCAATTTTTTAGCCGAGTTGAATGCTGAATTAAAAGATTATGTAGGACGACCCAATCCACTTTATCATGCACAACGCTTAAGTAAGGAAATTGGAGGTGCACAAATCTATTTAAAACGTGAGGATTTAAACCATACCGGAGCCCACAAGATTAATAATACAGTAGGCCAAGCCCTACTTGCTACACGTATGGGAAAAACTCGGGTAATTGCCGAAACAGGCGCCGGTCAACATGGGGTGGCTTCTGCTACAGTAGCGGCTAAATTGGGTTTGGAATGTGTGGTCTATATGGGGGCTGAGGATATAAAACGGCAGTCATCCAATGTTTATCGCATGAAATTGTTAGGGGCGGAAGTTGTCCCAGTTACATCAGGCTCTCAAACATTAAAAGATGCATTAAATGAAGCGATGCGTGATTGGGTTAGCCATGTGGATGATACTTTTTATATTATCGGGACAGTTGCCGGGCCTCATCCTTATCCGCAGATGGTTAGAGATTTTCAATCGGTTATTGGCATTGAAGCAAAAGCTCAATTTATGGAAAAAACTGGACGTTTACCCGATGCTTTAGTTGCTTGCGTAGGGGGTGGTTCTAATGCAATCGGTTTATTTTATCCCTTCCTAAGTGACTCAACGGTTGCTATCTATGGAGTTGAAGCAGGAGGAAAAGGTTTAGAAAGTGGAGAACACTCGGCCTCGTTGATTGCCGGAAAACCAGGTGTGTTGCATGGTAACCGGACTTATTTACTCTGTGATGAATACGGTCAAATTAAAGATACTCACTCGGTCTCAGCTGGTCTTGATTATCCTGGGGTAGGTCCTGAACATGCTTATTTAAAAGATACTGGGCGTGTAATTTATGAAGCAATTAATGATGATGAGGCATTGAATGCTTTTCGTACTTTAACACGGGTTGAGGGAATTATTCCTGCTCTTGAGTCCAGTCATGCAGTGGCTTATGCAATGAAACTTGCCAAGAAGATGTCAGTGGATCAAAGTATCATCGTGAATTTATCAGGTCGCGGTGATAAGGATATGCACACTGTGGCACAAATTGATGGGATTACCGTATGAATCGAATCGACAAAACATTAATGCGCCTTAATGCTAATGATAAAAAAATGCTTAGCCCGTACATTACTGCCGGAGATCCTTATCCTGAAATCACGGTGAAACTTATGCATGAGCTAGTTAGAGCCGGGGCTGATATTTTAGAACTAGGTATTCCTTTTTCTGATCCTATGGCGGAAGGACCAGTTATTCAAAGAGCCATGGAACGAGCGCTTGCTCAGGACGTGCACTGTCAGACTGTATTGAATATGGTGAAAGAATTTCGCTTTCAGGATCAAGAGACGCCCGTTGTTATAATGGGTTATTTAAATCCTATTGAACATTTTGGTTATGAACGTTTTGCGCAACAAGCAATAGAATCCGGGGTGGATGGAACAATCCTGGTAGATTTACCCCCAGAGGAAAGTGGAGAAGTAGCTAAAATCTGGCAAAAATATGGTTTATACAGTATCTTTCTTTGTTCTCCTACGACCTCAGATGAGCGAATGTCATTAATAAACCAATTCGCAAAAGGATATTTATACTATGTGTCTTTAAAAGGTGTTACGGGTTCAGATACGTTGGATTTATCCTCGTTACAAGCACAGTATCAACACCGAAAAGCACAAACTAAGCTTCCATTAATGGTAGGTTTTGGCATTAAAACACCGGAAATGGCTGCAGAAGTTGCAAGATTTGCAGATGGGGTTATCGTGGGTGCTGCCCTGATTACGCGAGTTTTGGAAGCTTATAACCTGAACAAAGATATGTTGGAAGCGGGAGCGGATTTAATTTACTCTATGCGGCATGCAATGAATAAGAATTAAAATAGTAACAAAAGGCTACTTTAAATTTGTTCCAGTTTATTGAGTTGTAAAAAAATGCATTATGGGGTGGGCTTGAATGAACTTCCAAGCGTACCCTAGGAATCCGGTTCCATAACCGGAATATAAGTTTAATCGAGTTATAGCTTATTTTACTGAAGCTACTTAGTAATAACAGTGACGGAAAAATCCCAATGATAGAATTAACTGAAAAACGAGCTCATTTTATAAGACAACTGATTACTGATGAACTGGCGAGTGGCAAACATAAATCTGTAGTGACTCGTTTTCCTCCTGAACCTAATGGATATTTGCACGTAGGGCATGCTAAATCGATTTGTTTGAATTTTGGTTTGGCACAAGAGTTTGGTGGGATCTGTTACCTACGTTTTGATGATACGAATCCAATTAAAGAAGAGGAAGAGTATGTCAACGCTATTATTGATGATGTACGCTGGTTAGGATTTGAATGGCATGACATGACACATTCTTCAGACTACTACCATGAGTTGTATGATTTTGCCGTGTTACTCATTAAAAAAGATTTGGCTTATGTAGATAGTTTAAGTATGGAAGAAATTCGTGCTTATCGCGGAACCCTACAAGTGCCTGGGCGGGAAAGTCCATACAGAAATCGACCCATCGAAGAAAGTTTGGATTTATTCGCACGCATGAAGGCAGGGGAGTTTGCTGATGGTGCCCATGTATTGAGAGCAAAAATTGATATGCAGTCCGGTAATCTAAACATGCGTGATCCAGTCATCTATCGCATCCGACATGCACATCATCAACGTACAGGTGACGAATGGTGTATTTATCCGATGTATGATTATGCACATCCTATTTCTGATGCTTTAGAAAAAATTACTCATTCTTTATGTACTTTAGAGTTTCAAGATCACCGACCGCTATATGATTGGTGTGTTGATAATTTGCCGTTACCTGCAAAACCAGTCCAAACGGAGTTTGCTCGGTTAAATTTATCTCACACAGTTACTTCCAAGCGAAAATTACGTGAGCTGGTTGAACAAAAGGCTGTCAATGGATGGGATGATCCAAGAATGCCTACTATACGTGGAATGCGAAAACGGGGTTATCCAGCGGCTGCAATTCGTCAGTTTTGTGAAGTCATAGGAATATCTCGTAGTGATTCTGTAATTGATATGTCCATACTTGAGGAATGTGTTCGTGACGAGTTAAATAAAACAGCGAAAAGAGCTTTATGCGTAATGGACCCTATAAAAGTAGTTTTAGAAAATTATCCTGAAGATAAGGTAGAAATACTAAAACCCGCTTATAATCAGCACGATCCTGATTCGGAGCGTCGTGATTTACCGTTTACTCGAGAGCTTTTTATTGAACGTTCAGATTTTATGGAAGAGCCGCCTAAAAAATACTTTCGTTTATCTCCCGGAGCTGAAGTTCGTTTACGTCATGCTTATGTAATTAAATGTAATGAAGTGATTCATGATGAACAGGGTAATATTATTGAATTGCGCTGTACCTATGATGAAAAAACTTTAGGAAAAAATCCTGAAGATAGGAAAGTAAAAGGCGTCATCCATTGGGTATCGTGTGCGCATGCTTACCCTGTGACCGTATTGGAATATGACCGTCTATTTAATGATCCAAACCCAGGTCGAGAGGACGATTTTTTCCAATTTTTAAACCATAATTCATTGCAAATAAAACAAGCTTATTGTGAACCCGCTTTAGCAAACCAGCAACTAGGTGAGGTGTTTCAGTTTGAGCGATTAGGATACTATGGTGTTAATGAATTAAAAGATGGACGTGTAAGCACATTTCATCGTGTCGTTGACTTGAAAGATACTTGGGGAAAACTAGGGTAAGCTAGAGGGGCAGATATGTTGCATTTATATAATTCTTTAACTAGAACAAAAGAACCATTTGTTTCCATTTCACCGGGAAAAATTGGGATCTATGTTTGTGGCATTACTGTATATGATCATTGCCATATAGGTCATGCTCGCTCTATGGTAGCTTTTGACGTTATTGTTCGTTATTTGCGGTCTCAAGGGTATGAGGTGAAGTATGTGCGTAATATTACCGACATTGATGACAAAATTATTGCCCGGGCACATGAGCGTGCAATACCAATAGATGAACTGACTGCTCAATATATTGCTGCAATGAATGAAGATACACAAGCTTTAAATATTTT
This sequence comes from Legionella nigrisilvae, assembly GCF_977063395.2. Classification (NCBI taxonomy): domain Bacteria; kingdom Pseudomonadati; phylum Pseudomonadota; class Gammaproteobacteria; order Legionellales; family Legionellaceae; genus Legionella; species Legionella nigrisilvae. The sequence goes on along the minus strand of NZ_CDRUGZ020000043.1, from coordinate 200,053 downwards.
AGCACCGGATGTAGAGCCTCGGGCTACAGAACATATAGACAGTATTATTCGATTAATTGAACGATTGCTTGCGAAAGGAAATGCGTACCTCAGTGATAATGGTGATGTATGTTATCAAGTCGACTCATTCGCTGACTATGGAAAATTATCCCACAAGGATTTAGAGGGATTAGTCGCTGGAGCGCGGGTGGAAATTGTGAAAGAAAAACGTTCTCCATTGGATTTTGTTTTATGGAAAAAAGCAAAACAAGGTGAGCCTAGCTGGCCATCTCCGTGGGGGGAAGGACGTCCAGGCTGGCATGTTGAATGCTCTGCAATGGCTATGAGTGAACTAGGCGAGCAATTCGACATTCATGGAGGAGGATTGGATTTACAATTTCCTCATCATGAAAACGAGATCGCTCAGAGTGAAGCAGCTACTGAAAAACAATTTGCAAATTACTGGTTGCATGTAGGAATGTTGCAAGTTAATAATGAAAAAATGTCAAAATCATTGGGTAATTTTTTCACTATAGCTGATGTTTTGGCCCAACATCATCCTGAAGTTGTCCGTTATTTTCTTCTAAGTAGTCATTATCGTAGTTCATTGAATTACTCTGAAGAAAACTTGGGGAATGCAAAAAAAGCACTAACTCGTTTGTATCAAACCATAAAAGACATCCATGATATTGCTGACGGTGAATTAGATAATCATTGGATTAATGAATTTAACCAGGCAATGAATGATGACTTTAATACCCCCGTTGCATTATCTGTTTTGTTTCAACTTAGTCATGAAGTAAATAAGAATAACTCAGCTGTTTTAGGGGCCACATTGAAGTATTTAGCTGGGATCATGGGGCTATTACAGGCCGATCCTGCTTCGTTTTTACAGTCTGGATTTGCTGAAGAGGATAGGGTAGAAATAGAGCAATTAATTGCTGAGCGGCTTCAAGCACGTGCTGATCGGAACTGGGAACGTGCTGACCAGATAAGAGCAGACTTACTACATCGTGGCATTGAGCTAGAGGATGGAGTTAACGGGACCACCTGGCGTCGAGTCGAATAGGTTTAGAGTTCAAAATAGAGAAACCGGGGGTTATGAAATAGAACTCCCAGGTTTCGCTTCACGATAGTTCATCAAAATTATAAAGTTTCAACGGATGGGAACCTCTTTCCAATTGCTATTTTGAATTAACTCTTGATTACTTTATAATCACCCCGATTATTTTTAATGACTGTTTTTGGAACTTATTTTTGTATAGTGTACCTGTGAAATTTTTAATTTGTTTAATATTATTTTGTTCTGCTGTAAGTTATGCAGAAATTGCTGATTCGATCTTAGATAATTATCAAACCAATTTAGATAAATTGCCTATAATAAGACAAGAACACTTTTCAATCCGAATGTATCGCATAACAGGCGACAAAAAGCATTTGAATTCTGTTGTCGATTATGTGTATTTTTTAAGCAACAAATATCAATATCTATTTTCAGGTCTTGACCAACCGGAGCTCACTCTCCAAAAATCAAAGAATTTATTATTAGATGCTAACGAAAAGCTTGCACATAAGCATAAGTTACGGATCAAAAAGATATCAGAATATGGTGATTTGTTTTTTTATCTTTATTTATTAGAGACAACTAATAAGATTTTTTCATACCATTTGGAAAATACTTCGTTATTCCCACAAACAAATACAGTTATTGACGTTTTAAAAACTCAAGTCCCTCGCTTGGAGGAGTTTATCGTTAATGAGGAAAATATTAGAATTTATGGGGCTCAATTAGTTAATTATGTTTATTATTTATATGATTTAAATATTGTTGATTTAAGAAAATCCTATACCAAACTTTTCCAGCAAACTTTTCCAGACTCTATGGATAGTCAACTATCTGAATGGGAATATGAAGCAAAACTTTATGGAATGACGCATTTCATAACTGCGGCGAGTCATTATTATCAAAACTTTGTTAACGACGATTCCTTTTTCTGGATAAGCGATTATTTTGAGCGTAATATGGAACAAATAATGGAGCGGGCTGAAAATGATGTTATTGCTGAAGTAGGGGTTTGTTTATTGTTATTAAATAAAAAAGACTCTCCAGGGATTAAAAAAATAAGGGAGCATTTAGAAACAGTGTATAACCCGCAACATCAGATGATTCCTGCCCGCACTAATTCAGTAGATTTTATATTTGGTGAACATCGAAATATTCTTACAGTGATGCTTTTTAAATGGCCCGAAAGATTAATGGACGGTCCATTTTTTTCAGAGGAATTAACATTAATTCCTAATATTTTTAGTGGAGCAAGTTAGAGTTAGCTTCTCTTTAGCTTTAAACATGTGAGCGGAAACCAGGTCATTGATTTCAAATTTTAACTCAATTTGGTCGGGGATACGATCTGGGCTCCACTGATCTAGGGAAAGACAGTGAAAGATTTTACTAAAGAAGATATATGCACTATGTACCATATTTTTTTAGGACGTGAACCGGAAAATATGGAAGTATTAGATTATCATTATGCCTTGTATCACTCCTTAATTGAAATGTTGAATTCATTTTGGCACTGTGGTGAGTTCCAAAAAAGAATAGAATCAATAAAAAAGTCAGTTGTTAAGAAAAGTCAAAAAACGGATAGTCTTACCTACCATATCACTGCTACCGGAAATTATTTTTTGCCAACCGATGCGCATGAAGATATTATTGCGAATGCCATCATTGCTGGAACCATTTTTGATAAGCCTATTTATGACGTGGCAAAGTCTTATATTAAACCAGGGACTACCGTATTAGATATAGGTTCTAACTTTGGTCAAATGGCAGTTTTGTTTTCTAAATTAGTAGGTGATGAAGGTGTGGTACATGCGTTTGAAGCAGATGATTTCGTTCATGCTTTATTGGTTAAAAATATATCAGTAAATGCCCAAAATATAATAAGTCATTTTGGTGCAGTCCATAATCGTAGTGATGAGATTCTATTTTTTCCAGTACAAGATTTTGAGCGATTTTCTACCTACGGTTCTTACGGAATAGATTATGTCCATGGGAAAGGGCGACCGGTCAAATCCCTAATGATTGATGATCTTGAGTTTGAAAAACCAGTTAGCTTTATAAAAATCGATATTCAAGGAGGAGATTTATTTGCAATGCAAGGGGCGGTAAAAACAATAGCGCAACATAAAATGCCAATTGTTTTTGAGTATGAATATTTATTTGAGGAGGAATTAAATTTAAGCTTTCAGGAATATGTGGATTTTGTGAAAACTATAAACTATCAATTCAAGAGAGTAATTAATGGACAAAATTTTCTAATTGTTCCGAAGGATTAAGCGATTTGAAGATAGGTCCCAAAATTGTTTTAGATTCCCTCTTTATTCTGATTAAATATAAAGCCTCTACGAGTGCGAAGTTTCTTTGTACGCATTAGGTAAATGAAAACCAATACAAAAAGCATTGAAAGAGCCATATATCCCATAAGATAAAAACAATCATCAAGTGCCAAAGCAATAGACTTACGTGTAAGGTAGTCATTTAACTGAGCGAAAGCATGCTTTCCTGAAATATGGAATAGTTTTGCTTGTTGTAAAAAATTTTGAGTTTCATGGGAAAATGGAGTCAGACTGCTTCCTAATCGAAGATGAAAAAAAACTTCGCGTCTATGCCATAAAATAAGAAATAAAGAGACTCCTAGCCCACTTCCAAGCAAACGTGAAATATGAAACAAGCAAAGGCATTCAGCGAACTTTGTTTCATGACAAGTGGCTACTGATAAATGAAAGAGGGGAGATAAAAATAATGCTAGGCCTATACCTGCTAAACCTCGTGAAAATGCAATGCGATTAAAATTTATATCCACATTAAAGTAGGCAGTATAAAAACAGGATAAGGCAAAGAACAGTAAAGCAATGAATAAAGGATAAAATGGTTCATATTTTCTTTTATTAATAAGTACTGGAATCCATCCACAAAATGCCATTGTTCCTATGATCAGCGCGATCCAATCAGGAGTATAATTAACATAAAGTTTTAACCACAAAGACAATAAGATAACCATTCCAAAATAGAGTCCGAAAAATAGGGCGATATAAATCATTGCAAAGCAAAAATAAAAATTTTTAAGTAATTTCAAATCAATGACAGGATGCTGAGCTGACCAGCTGCGTAAAATAAAGAATACAAGACTGATTACACCGAAAATCAATAAAAAAGTAATTAAAGAAGAGCGAAACCAATCTAACTCTTGGCCAGTAGTTAAAGCGGTTCCAATAAACACCATGCTGATGCAATAGTAAAAATATCCAATTTTATCAAAATATATCTTTTTTACAGGCTCATGATATCTTCTATATCCAAAACCAACATACAAAATTAAAAAAATACATAAAGGAATGTTTGAGAAAAAAAGGAATCGCCAATGGTAGTTGTACGCAATCCAGGCACCATATGAAGCGCCGATTACAGGGATTATTGAAAGACACATTAAAACCAAGGAGACAATATAGACTTTATCTTTATTAGGGGAGAGCAAAGGGATAAGCGTACATGCGATCAGAAGAAACATCGGTCCTGAAGCAAACCCTTCTAAAAATCTGAATAAGATAAACGTAAAGAAATCCTCCGCTGTCGCACATCCCCATGAACAAAATGCAGTAAGACTGAAACAGACAACAAAAAGTTGAATAGGACTTAAGCATGTTACGGCGGGTTTTCCTAAAGGTACCCCTAGAAGATTTCCAATGCAGAAAAAACTGACTGTATACGAAGTCATATAAGAACTGCCACCCAGATCACTCACAATATATAAACCTGCCATTATGGGTAAAGTAAGATTAAAGATTACTGCGGCAAGTGATAAAAGTAAGATATAGAGAATCATTATTTATTCATCTCTTTTAGGTTGATTTTATTTATGATGAGGGGGGATTTTGCATAGTGCTTAAGATTAGGGTCCAAATTACTCTTAATAATTTCAGCGATTAACTTTTCATTGCCTATCTCTTCTTTTTGGAAAATATCAGTAACATAATGGGGAGACTCTGAGGTTGTGGTGGGCACTAAGGGGCCATTTTGATCAGAGAGATCTGTCGTAACCTCCAAAGAAAGGCCGATTCGCAGAGGATGTTTTATTAATTCATCTTGTACTAGAGCAATCCGAACAGGTAACCTTTGAACGATTTTAATCCAGTTCCCTGAAAGGTTTTCGGGGGGTAATAGTGAAAAAACATTACCTGCCCCTCCTGGTAAACCCACAATTTTTCCATGAAATACCACCCCAGAACCGTAAAGATCAGAAGTTATCTTAACGTTTTGTCCAATGCGCACTTTGTTCAGTTGGGTTTCTTTATAATTAGCATTTACCCATATTTGATCGAGAGGGATAATAGACATAAGTGGTTCTTTTGGTGAAATCCACATCCCGACTTGAATTGTTCTTTGTGCTACCAATCCATCTACGGGCGCATAAATTTTAGTTCGATATAATTGGACCCATGCATCACGTACTTCTTGCGCCACTGCCTGCACCGATGGATGCTCGGTTATGGATGTGCCTTGTACGAAGGCGAGCATCTTTTGATATTTATTTTGAGTGCTTTTTAATGAAGCAATGGAAGCCTTTAGATCATCTTGTGCATTTTGATAATCCTCTAAAGAAACACCTTTAGCCCCAATGAGATCACGGCGATGTTTAAGGTTTTGTTGTGCTTTTAAAAGTTGCGCTTTTCTCATTTCAATGTCTGCTGCCAGTATAAACACATCATGAAATGCCTGGGATATATCACGTACCGTACTGGCAAGTTTCTTTTTCGCTTTTTCCAAAGCGATATGTGAATCGGTTTCATTTAATGTAACAAGGAGCTGTCCTTTTCTTACCAGAAAACTATCGTCAGTATAGATCCCTGTAACAAATCCTGGGCGTAACGATTTGATATAGACCTGATTCCCTTGTACGTAGGCATCATTGGTATAAACTTGCCGGCTCCATACAATAAGCCAATACACAAAAAAGAAAATAAATAGAACAATAAGAATGACTGTAAAATAAAAAGAGGCGGATCGTTCTTTCATGAGTTGTTCACCAACGGAATCGTATTTTGATAGTAGCCTCCTCCCAAAGCTCTGGTTAATTTTATAGAGGCTAAGTACTGGTTATAAAGTAGAGTAACATCTACAAGTTCTTTTTGAATCACTTCTTCTTGTAAAAAGTAAAGATCAAATAAACTATCCAAGCCCTTTTTTTGACGCAGGGAACTTAATTGATAACGTTGTTTTGCATACTCTACAACTTGTTTTTGTTCTATTTTTTGTTGATAGATATTCTCAGCGAAAGCCAATACATCAAGTACTTCTTGGGTACTGAATAAGAGTAAACTATTGTATGCTTCGATTGCTGCATCAAATTGTGCCTTAGTCGAATTGATGTTTGCTTTTATTGCACCTGCCGTGAAAATAGGTAATTGTAAAGCAGGTCTAATTGCTGCCGTCCCACTCGATAAATCAAAGAACTTTCTCCAACTTGTGCTTTCCAGCCCAATCAGACCAGCGAGGTTAATATCAGGATAATATTCTGCCATTGCTGCCCCTGCTCTGTAGGCTAAAGCTTTAGCTCGCCATATTTGTGCCATTAGATCAGGCCTTCGAGCTAAAAAATCCAATGGGAGTATTTGGGGGATATTTAGTGTTTTAGGTAATGAGGGTAATGTGGGTTTAATTGATAGGTGTTCGTCTGGTCCACGGCCAGCTAATATATTGATTAAATGTTTGTTGGCAGTTAATTCATCGGTAATACTTGAAAGTAATTTTTGGGATTCGAGTAATTTCTCTGAGGTTTCTAAGGCGGGCAATTTCGACGAAAGTCCCTTTCGTACCATTAAGTTTTGTAATTTAGCTATTTTTTGTCGTACTTCGATGAGTTGGGAAAATAATTTTTTTCTAATTAGATTTGTTTTATAGGCAAAAAAAGTTTGAGCCAGTGCAGTGCTAGTAATTAACTCAACCTCTGCAGCTTCAGCCTCTCGAACTTTTGCTTCTCCTAATGCAGCATAAAAAAGATTACGGTTTTTTCCCCAAAAATCAAACTCATAAGTAAACGAAAGCGAAAGATCTAAGAGTCTAACGTTTAAAGGAAAGTTATGATTGAATGCACGATATAAACCGTTTTCACTGACATATTGTCGATTTTCATGGGCATTAAAAAAAACTAAAGGTGATAATAATGAACGGGTAACGATGGCTTGCTGCTGAGCAACTTCAATACGCTTTTTGATTTCATGAATGGAAGGATTATTTGCTAAAGCTTCTGTTACTAGCACATTGAGTTCCGGGGTATTATAAGACAACCACCAGTGGTTATTTGGCCAATTACCTCTAGAGAAAATTTCTTTTTTTTGTAAACTTTTTTCAATGGAGTGCTTCATGCTTGGAACTGTTTTTATATTTTTAATCTGGCTTTGATGCGGTAGCGAAATAGTACAGGATACTAATGGATATAAACTAAAAAAAATAAATCCTCTGATCCAAAGCCGCATAATAATCCCATTTTATTTTCCAAGACATCTTTAAAAGTAAACTTTAATTCCGTATTAACATAAGCTGTTGGCAGGCTTCTAAGCTACCTTATATAGTAACCATTAACGTTTGATTTTCAAAGGAATTTTATGGTGTTTATAGGTGGAAAGTTCCTAGCATATCTAGTACTTAACAAACTTCGTTCTAGTATCTAAAGTTTTATAGCTCGAGTGTACTTACTATAAAGGTTTAGGAAGTAATGAGCTATTAGGCAGTGATTTAAATTATAACGCTATTAAGGATTAATTTTGAGTGGTTACTCGAAGAATTTCTGCAAGGGATGTATCACCGGCAAGAACTCTTTTAAATCCATCATCTCGAATACTGGGTGTGGTGGGCCGTAAATAATTTTCCATTGTCTGTGAATTTTCCTGTCGATGAATCATTCCTCTAAGTACTTCATCGACCGTAATGAGCTCATAAATTCCTGTTCTTCCTTTATAGCCTAAGTGATTGCAGAAGTCACAACCTTTAGGCTCAAAAACTTTTGAGATATCTGTGTCTGCTGTAAGCCCCATAAGTTCCTTTTCATCATCTCGTAATTGATGGGGAGTTTTGCATTGAGGGCATAATCTTCTAACGAGACGCTGGGCAATAAGTCCCACAATACTTGAGGATAGAAGAAAAGATTCTACTCCCATATCACGCAAACGAGTCAGGGCTCCTAGTGCGCTATTGGTATGTAAGGTGGATAGTACTAAGTGTCCTGTAAGACTGGCTTGAACTGCAATTTCTGCAGTTTCCAGGTCACGAATTTCTCCAATCATAACTACATCCGGATCTTGCCTTAGAATTGCCCTTAACCCTTTAGCAAAGGTCATTTGAACTTTGGTATTAACCTGGGTCTGACCAATACCCTCCAGATCATATTCTATAGGATCTTCAATGGTTAGAATATTACGTGTGACTTGATTTAATTCAGTTAACATAGCATATAGGGAAGTAGTTTTTCCGGAGCCGGTGGGCCCAGTAACTAAAATAATGCCATGTGGCTCTGCGATCATTTTTCGCATATTTTTGACTGTGGATTTAGGCATTCCCAACAGGTTTAAATCCAATTGAGCCGCTTGTTTGTCTAAAATCCTTAACACCACGCGCTCACCATGATTAGAGGGAAGGGTTGATACCCTGACGTCAATATTATGCCCACCAATACGTAGAGAAATACGGCCATCTTGTGGAATACGTTTTTCTGCGATATCTAGTTTAGCCATCACTTTGACCCTAGATATAACTAAAGGAGCGATAGCGCGCTGAATCTCTAAAACTTCATGTAAAACGCCGTCAATTCGATTACGTACCAGTACTCTATCTTCATAAGTTTCAATATGAATATCAGATGCTTTTTGTTTAATTGCTTGAGTAAACAATGCATTCAATAAGCGAATTATTGGTGCATCATCTTGATTTTCCAATAGGTCTTCACTGACTGGCAATTGACTCGCTAGTAGTGAAAGATCCATATCTTCCTCCATACCTCCAGCAGCTTCGAGTATCGATGATTTTGATTGATACACATGAGCTAAATGTTGTTGAAACGCTGATTCATCAACCTGTTTTAAAGTAAATTCACATTGTAATAAACGTTTTATTTCGGCAAGAGATTGCAATGAAGTATTGGGTAAATGATAAACGAGAGCTTGGTTGTCACTCTTTTCATTGGCAACAACAATCCCATGGTTTTTTGCAAAACTGTAGGGGATTTTTAGTAATTTTTCTTCGCTGTCCATGGTTTATTTCGTGACTAACAAAGGTGGACGATTAAACGGTTTTGGTAATTCGGCGCGTTTCAAAGCGGGTAATACCGTTGCGTTATTGCTTTGTACAAAAGCATCTTGCGATTTTAACCAATCCAGTTCGAATTGGCGTACATTATTGTATTTTTGACTGGTCATAAGCATATTTTCTCGTTCATTACGCAAAATAATTGGCTTTATGAAGACCATAAGTACTCGTTTTTCCCGAGAATTTATATTTCGTTTGAATAAACGACCCACACCCGGTATATCTCCCAAAACAGGTAAACGATTATTGTCATTACCTAAACTATCTTGCGTCAAACCTCCTAAAACAACTATATCACCGCTCTCAACATGAACCGAGGTAACGATACTACTAATTCTAAATGTCGGTGTGGTTGAGTTTGGTGCAACAACGGGGGGATCCAACGTGTCATTTCCTTGATCAATTTGCAGTTGGATTCCATTTCCGCGTGTAATTTGTGGTCTGACATAGAGATGTAATGCAACATTGACCCGATCAAATGTGGTAAATGGGACCCCATTATTTGTTGTACCTCCGGCATTTGCAGGTTGAGTGGTGGACGCTATCGAAACCTGTTTACCCACTAATATCTTAGCTTGGCGGTTATCAAGAACTACAACTGAAGGTGTTGATAAAATATTCGCTTTATTTTCTCTTGCTAAAGCATATATTTGTGCTTGAAAATCATCAAGTCTTGTACTGCTGTTAATTATAGCAAATCCTGGTCTAAAGGTGTCAGGTCTTCCTGTTTGTTGATCACTTCCCCATTCAATACCTAAGTCATTAACATCCGATTGATTAATTTCGGCAACTAACGCTTCAATTAGTAATTGGGCTGGTTTGATGTCCAGTTGGGCAATTACCCTTTTCAGAATACGGATTACCGATGCTGGCGCATTAAGGATGATAGAGTTCGTATTGGGTTCAGCAATAATTTGTACTGAGGGTTTGGTCGTTCCTTCATTTTGTGTCGTGGTAGTCGTAGTATTTGCAGTAGCTCCTGAAGCAGTTAATGAAGAACCACCCCCACCGCCACCTGATCCGGTTGAGTAAAGAGAAGTGGAAGTGGTGGTAGAGCCTTGTATATTTGAGTTACTGGCAAGATTGGAAGCGGGATTAGTACTATCCAAAATAGGGCGAGTAATGGTACCAATGGTTGTTCCAACATTCCCACTAAAATTTGCCTGGGCAATTCCGGCCAGGATGGGGACCAAGTCTTCAGCTCTAAGGTAATTTAGATAGACTACCTGCGTGTTTGAGTTAAGGCCTTCGGAACTTTCCCTATCTAACTTTAATATCAACATTCTAAGGCGTATTCTGTCGGTTTTAGAGCCGCTGACTAATAGAGAATTGGAGCGGTCATCTGCCGCTACAGTGAGTTGAGTGCGTGTCCCCCCCATGTTGGGCTGGGTTTTAACAAGATCTTTTAAGGTGGCAGCAATATCCATTGCTAATGAGTGTCTTAAATGAACTATATCAATGCCATTTGCAGATGAGTTATCCACTTGCTTTATGATGTCTGCAAGACTACGAATGTTATTTGCTCTTCCTGATAAAATAAGCATATTTGAAGGAGCGTAAGCAGAAATGCTACTCCATTGTGGCATTAAGGGGCGTAAAACCGGAACTAATTGCTCTGATGGAACATAATGAACAGGGACTACAGCCACCATCATGTCGTCGCCTCTAGGAGGTTGTTTTATGCCGCTTAAAATATCAGGAGATTGTGTTTTTGCATCAATATTGGGAATAATTTTAATGATTGCACCACTGGGTATTGCAGCATAGCCTGAGACTTGTAAGACTGAAAGAAATACTTGATAAAGCTCGTTATTGTTCATTGGTGTTGCCGATACGATTGATATTTTCCCTTGCACTCGGGGGTCAATGACAAAATTTTTACCAGTAACTCGTGACACCTCAGCGATAACCGCTCTAATATCAGCATTCCTTAAATTCCATAGTTTGCCATTTATTGGCGGAGTTTCAATTGGATTGCTGGAGCTTTCAGGCGGAGTGGATTGGTTTATGTAAGGATGTTGATTCTCGTTGGGCTCATTTTTCTTTGAACTGATCTTTTGGGATAGCTTATTTTGTAATTCTCGTGCTGTGAGGTAATCGCTAATTGGTCCTATTTGTATCAAATAAAGTTTTTTATCGGATAGATTCTTAATTTCAACAGGTTCGCTGACCAGTGCAGATAATTCTTTTTGACGTTGCTTTGCATCTTTTTCCAAATTAAATGCGCCAGCTTGCAGATAAAAAGTAGTATTCCCATTTTTAGTGGTCGTGGAAATATTAATTTCGTTTGCATAAGTTAATGCTGAGCAAATAAATGTTAAAATTATAATGACTATCGAGCGCATCAAAAAATCGTAAAATCTTAGGTAAATAACATAATAACTAAATTTATAAACTTACCATAGCTTTTTTGGCGAGTATCTGAATGTATTTTGAAGCATTTTGCAATTCTGCTTCAAGATTATCTTAATTGGTAAAAAAATCTAGAATGTGTTGATTTTTGTCACGAATCTCCATTGTGCATCGTATTCTCTTTGCTTACAGATTTTATACTGACTAGCGCAAAAATAGTTCGACTTTTTTTGTCTTTCTTGATAATACTTCCGCCCCGTTAGAGCATTCAAATATTTTAAACAACAAAGGAGCTTAACACATGCAACAAAAATTTGATGAAAATACAATAAAATATGGGCCGGATTTCAATCTTATTCGTTCCCTTCAGGGAAAATTTTATTCCATTCTAGATGATATTAAGGCCACTGCAGATCCAGCATTTATTGCGCATTGTCTTGGGGAATGTCAGAAAATGCTTTCTATGGGAAGTGAGATTATCAGGATGGATACGATGCAAACATCTGTTAATGATCCTGATACACCAATGGCAACCTCAACAATAACCCCGTCAAAGACAGCTATCATCGATATTATTCCTGTGAAAAAAAGAAAGCACTCCGAAATAGTTGATCCCAGAACAGATATTGGAAATGGAGAGCGGTTCATCCCCCAACCCACGATGAAACCACAAGACACTTCTGGTTTAATTAAAAGATCTAAAACGACACATCCTCATGCAGAGAAAAAGCATACTCCAGAAGAAAAAGGAAAAGAAAAAGAAATTCCTCAGGCTATGACGGTAAATCGAATTAAATCAAAGCCAGCTAAAATAGAACGAAAATTAATTTCACCTTTTTTAAATGAATATATTAAACAAATGGCGGAAGGCGATCCTAAAGAATATTATCAAGTGCAACGTGAAATGATGCAAAGAAATGAGCGTTATAATCAACAGATTTCAATGAAGCACATATCGTCTATAGGACGGCGATCGGATTTAAAAAACGAAATTAAAGCAAAATATCCTGATGAGCTTAGAAATAAATTTATCTATAGCCATCATGTCAGTTTTCCTTTTACTGTAAAAAAAAGCGACCATAGCCTGAAACGATCAGCTCTCTACCAAAATGAACAATCAAGACGAGAATTTGTTTCTAAAGAAATTACTCCCTATATAAAAACGTCTCCCTCAATGGCTGCCCAGAATTTAATTTATTTATATCAGCATCATTTGATGTACAGCATTTATTTACAACGTAAATCAGGAGAAAATTTAGGTGAAATCCTAATTTATCATTTGCAAAAATTGGGTTTAAATTTAGAAAAAGCAGAAATAAAAAGATTAAAATCGGCTATCAATTCGAGTTACGCTCTTATTAAACGCAAGAAGCCTTTTGATAATCTTGTTATGCGAACACCTATGCTTCAAGTTGAACTTCCTGCGGAAAGACCTCAGGATAGAACTCCTGATGGGACTAAGATTGCTACATTAGTATTGCACGATAATCCTCTAAAAACAGTTAAAATAAATGATAGGTTCGATGAACCTTTTCCTAATTCCACGAAAATTACTCAAGATACTAATTTTTATGATAACAAAGGAAGATTAATAGGTGTATATCGTATTGGTGCGATTCAACCCGAGATGATAGCGGATAAATTTCGTAAAGAACTTTCTTCGATAAACGAAACACAGTTAAGTAGGATGGGCGCTGTATCTTCAGAAGAAGCTGTTACAAAAAAGCAAAATAAAGAAAAAACCCACGCAAGGATCCGTTCAGCTCCGTTTGGTGTGCTAGGAAAAAAAACGGGAAGAATTAGACCTACTCAATTTTCAGAGACAAAATTTGAAATTGAAGAAGGGCTAGCGCCTCTTTTTAAAATGGTTGAAAAGCTCTATGCAGAATGTGCTCCAGTTGAATATGCAACCCGCCGTCGGATGATGGATTATGCATCTTATTTTACCCTCAAGGGCTCGAGTTATCTTTTGTCCGCCGAAGCAAATTATGACAAACAAACCAGTGCTCACTTGGACAGCAATAAGTTTCCTATCCACAGTCTGAATCCACTCTTTATTATCTACCCCACTAATCATGGCGAGCAGGGTGCTCCTCAACGAACTTATGAAGGGGCATACACTTTTTTTCCTGGCGTAAAGGGTATTTTGGCAAATAACTCTCAGTCTTATTTTGAAGGCATATATTTTGACTTAAAAGAGGGGGATATATTGTTATGGGATTTTGATAAATATTTCCATTGCAACACAAAATTGATTCCTACTAATGGAACCTCTGATTCAAGATGGCATCGTATCTCGATTGTTGGATTTACCAAAGGTGAAGCATTAGACAAAATGATAGAACCCCTTGTACTTGAGGACTCTGATGATGAGGATAGTTCTCTTTTTATCGCTGAGGAGAATACACCCTCCGGGCAATCCTTAGAGGAATCATTATCTGAACTTCCACAATGCATGCAAATTAAGGAACAAACTGCCTCGCAGGATCAGTATGCTGAAAGCAATATTTCATATGGAAAAGAAGATGAAACGATTGATGGATTGCAGCTAATGAGCCTGGATTCATTGTTATCATCCGATAATGTCATTGGATTAGAACAATTTAATGATCAAGTGGAAGCTATATTAAAAAATACTCCTTCAGGAGATGTGGTAGGACAGGAAGAAAGTCGAGCCCCTGTGTATGCTAGAACAAATCCTTCAAACCTTACATTTTTTAGGGCTGAAAAACCATCACAAGGTAAAGAATCATTAACAAGTGCGCTCACTATAACAAGTGCATCCACTATTAGACATAATTAATAGATGGGTTTACATTATAAACATTGTAGTTTCGACCCGGATTCCATGAGGTTAATCCGGGTATTTTTGTTAGAAGTGATGATGCGTATTTGTCTGAGTCTCGTGATCATGATGATGAACGTGTGGCTGATGTAAATGTTGTACTTGTGGGTACGGGGGATGGGCATGAAAATGTGGTTGAAAGAACCCATTAGGGTGTGCACCTTGCAATGGAGGCGTAACAACCACTACAGTTTGCGGCTGGGTAGTTGTTGGATGATTATGTTGGTGATTGTGGTGCTGATGTCCTGTTCTTTTCATATGTTCGTCCTCGCTAAATAAAAGAAATCGATTTTATTTATTAATTCGTGTCCTAGATGATAATGCACAGTTGTACATTTTAAATATCATCTTAACGCATTATAAACAGATGGTTTGGTAAATGTATATGATTTTCCTGAACCTTTAACTGGAATGGCAGAGAGTAGCCTTCGACTTTTATTCGATTTCATTATGCAGAAGGCTTTGTAGAAATTTTATTTTTGGGGGATTAAGGGCAATAAATTGTATCTTGAACTTCTTCCAGATCCTTATTAGTTGGATGCTTTAAATCAAAATTGCCGTGATATTCTTCTCCTAATGCGCTTATATAATGCCTTTGAAAATATTTTCCTGCTGACGCATTTTGTCTGTGAAGTTGAGGAGTTGGAGGCATTTCTTCAGGATCAGGTAATTGAATTAACGGATTGTCTGATAGATCCGTTACGGCAGTTTTTCCTCCGGTAATAAACAACGTTTTAGTTTTCTTATCAAAAAATTTTGTCATGATAATCTCCAGATGAATAGGTTTTGTGGTGATTACATACAACATCAATTGGACTGATGCAAAAAGTCCAGTCAATAACTTTTCTACACGAACCCGATTACTGCGTCAACAATCCTATAGAGGTGCTACTTTATTATTCAAACTTTTTTAGTCACGACCTGATATTTCAATTGAACAATTCCACAACCTATATTTTTCGTTTCCATCAATTCGAGATCGATATCCTGTTTTAGCGGACCAAATAATGAACGCCCAGAACCAAGTAGTATAGGAATTAATGTAATTGTTAATTCATCGATAAGATTTTCAGAAATAAATCTTTGAATGGTGATTCCTCCATCAATATAAAGATGTTTCATTCCTTTTTCTGCCAAGCGTTCAACAAGGACGGATGGTTTTTCAGCAGATAAAGAAACGCATTTTTGCAAATGTCTGGGAATATTTATTGTTTTGCTACTCAGGACCACTACGGGAAGATCCCCATATGGCCATTCATCAAATGATAGGACCTGTTCAAAGGAGTTTCTTCCCATAACCAATCCATCGACTGTAGAAATAAATGATTGATAACCGCCATCTTCACCTGGGGGCACTAGAGAATTAAAGTGGTTAAGCCAATCAATAGAACCATTCTCTCGAGCGATAAATCCATCCACAGTTGTGGCAATAAATACGGAGCACTTCATGGACATGCGAAAATTCCTTGTGAAATAATTTTGACTTGTGAACTGAGTCATTGAATCTAGGCTTAACTTACTAGGAAAAATATTACAAAAACAATACTTAATAATAAGAGTAAAAGATTAATTTTTTGTCGTGTTAAAAGCTTTAATAAAGTATATAGAATAATACCTCCACCAATTCCATCAGCAATAGAAGCAGTAAAAGGGATCATCATAATCGTTACCATACATGGAGCGGTTTCACTGACATCATGCAACTTCATATCGGTGAGATGTTTCATCATACAGCAAGCCACATACAAAAGGGCGGGACCTACTGCATAGTTAGGAATCATCCGTGCCAATGGTGAGAAAAACAACATAAGAAGAAATCCGATAGCAATCACTATAGCTGTTATTCCGCCGCGTCCACCGGCTTCAATTCCTGCAGCAGACTCGATGTAGGGAGAGGTACTCGCAGAGCCTAATAATCCTGCTACAGCAGAAGCAGCTGCATCTGCAGTTAAACAATTGCTAAGACGTTTTGAATAATTTTCTTGTTGTTTAAATACAGATGGATTTAATAAACCAATCAACGTCCCAGTAGCATCGAACACAGCAATTAAAAAAAAGGTAAATGTGGCTTTTAAAGCAAGAGCGGTATTTAGGCCAGAAAAATCAAGTTTTAAAAAAGTAGGTTCCATGGAAGGGGGCATGGAAATTAATCCTTGCCAGGTCGATAAACCCAGCAATAAACTTAAGAGAGAAATACTGAGTATTCCAAGAATTATTGCTCCTGGAATTTGAAAATAATCTAAAATCAATATGAGTAAAAAACCTAAGAAAAATAAGCCGCTTTCCGGACGATTGAGTTCACCAAGACGCATTAAATTGTGCTGATCCTCAATAATAATTTGATTGTTTTGCAAGGTAATTAAAGCAATTAATAAACTGATTCCTATTAAGATAGCAATTTGTAAATTATGGGGAATTGCTTCGATTAAAAGACGTCTCAGACTGGTAAGTGACATTATAAAAAATAAGACACCTGAAAGAAATACAATGGCTAAGGCTTGTTGCCAAGGTATTCCCATGCCTTGAACTACCGTATAAGAAAAGAAAATATTTAATGCCATACCAGGCGCAATCCCTATAGGAGTGTTGGCAAATATTCCTGCAATGAGACAAGCGAAAGCAGTAATCAGACAAGTGGCTGTAAAGACGGCTCCCTGATCCATCCCAGCATCATGAAGTATGCTTGGATTAATGAAGGCGATATATACCATGGTTAAAAAAGTGGTAATTCCCGCAATGATTTCAGTTCTCAAGGTAGTGTCTTTGAGAAAATAGGACTTTAACCGTTCCATAGTATTCTATTCTCGTATTTAAAAGAAAATTTAAAGGCACTGGCAATCTTATGATTGTGGGCCCTAAGTAATTGTCCTACTAAACATAACAAAAAATCAATTTAAAGTATCTAGGGTTATTGTAATTAATGACCGCTCTCTGAGTCTTGCTCAATCAATCATTTGCACAGACTCCATTCATTAACCATTGTGCCGATTGGTTACTCAAAGGTTAATATTTTTATCATACGATAGTTTTTAAATTGAATACCATACAACTCCTTATTTTGTTTCGCTTCAGTAAAATACCCACAATGTTCGAAAAATGCTTTGGCGGTAATGCTCACGTCAGCGAAGAGTTTTGGAATTCCTAATGCTATGGCTAAATGTTCGCGAACTTCTAACAATGCTTTACCAATACCTTGATTTTGATAGTCTTTATGCACATAACCTCGATTGAGATAACCGTTTTTTTCTAAGTCGGAAAATCCAAGGATTTTGCCATTTTTCTTATCAATAGCAACAAAGGTATAGTTTTCAGCTAGAGATTTTCTCCATTGGGATAGATCGGGATTTTTTGGTGCCCATACATCGAGTTGTTCTTTGTTATAATCCCTACAGTTGACATAATGGACGGTATCATAAAAGAGTTGATAAATTTCTGCCTCATCTCCCTGTTCATAAGCTCTAATATAAAATTTTTGATTTGCAATTGATGTTTTAAAGGCAGGGTAGAATTCTAAGAGTTTTGCATCAGTCCAGAGTTGTTTGATTTCAAAGAGCATGTCTTCTGCCATTTTTCTTAAGTGAGGCAATAAATTGTTTCTGGATGCAATATGAATAAATGCTTGTAAACGCGATAAAACTCTCGGTCGTACCCAATTTTCTTCAGCCTTCCACAATGAATCCTCTGGAACAGGACCTGAAGGACCTAGTCTGTCTTTTTCAAAAGTTGAATCAAGGAAAGGGAGCGTTTGTTGTAATAACCAAAAACCACAGGCTTCAGTATAGGCTTTGGCATAAGCTAAATCATTTGATGCCGCAGGAATGGTTAGTTTGAGTTCTTCTCGATAAATAATTTCTAAAGAATCGATGACTTCTTCTGGGATGGCCTTGGCGCACCAACACGTGGGCATGCTCATCCTCAGATAGGTACCATCCAATAGCGCATTTCGAATAAAAGACCACTCAAAATCAATAAGTTGTAACTCAAATGTTTTTTCATGATCGAAAACATTATCTGGGCAAATATCACCATGAGTTAGAACAGTAAATGGACCTGGCTTGAAAAGAGAATGAATTAATAACATTGCCTCATCAATACATTCAGTTGTGAGAGATAGTTTTAATTTTTTATTAGCAGATTGTAATTTTTCAAGTAAATCAGCTTGAGTAGAATCTAGATCTTCTTGCAAGGTTGCGGCACTTTTATGAATTTTTTTTAAAATCGTTTCATATATAGCCGTTTTACCAAAGCTTGCCGCATGGAAACTTCCTAATGCCTTCATAAAACGACTTAATGCCCCAATCGCTTGTTTTTTATTTGAACTGGTCAATGAGTCGACTAAACTTATATGTAATTCTCCTAAATCTTCAACAAGAATAAATCGGTGCTCTTTGTTACCGCCGTAAAAGTAGGGAACATTATGCATGCTTTGATGAATTTGATTTGCAAACTCAAGACCAGCCCAATCACGAGCAAATCGGGCGTTAGCATTTTCGTCATCACAATCTGATTTTTCAGGTAGAGACTGTTTGAGAATGATGCTTTTAGGTACAGAGTCCGAGTTGCTTCTAAGGAAGATGCGCACGATTATATTTCGCCGTTCTTGTTCACTTAAAAAGTGAAGAGAACTTATTTCTAAAACCGTTTTAAAATGGTGTTGAAGTATTTGAATCGCTTTTTGTAAAACATTGGGATTAATTTTTTGTTCATGTACTGTCATGCTATTCAACCTTTTAAGATAGAGGTTTAATTAGGATTAAATAAGCGTTGTCTTCACTATAATCGGTACGCGTAAAACCTGCTTTTTCATAACAATGAATTGCTTGATGATTATACACTTGTGGATCAACAAGAATGGCATCAATGGTATTTGGAAGCTTTGTTACGAACGAATCTAAAATCTGTTTACCTAATCCTTTTCCACGTTGATTACTGGACGCGATAAAGAGGTCAATACCTGCTAATTTATGAGGTGAATAACAATGAAACAATGGATGATTATTGTGATGTACACCTTCTGGAAGATGATCACTTAGATAATAATATTGGATAAAGCCAAGAGGAAGATCTCCAGAATAAATAATAAAACTTGGTACTTTATCTTCGCCTAAAATTCGAGGGAGATATTTTTGTTGAATCTTCTCAAATGACCAGGATTGATCTCGAGCGTACCACTGATTGATGAGGGGTTCTTGGAACCAGTGATATAACAATGTGAGGTCATTTTCGCTCAATGGTTTAAAGATAAAAGACTGAGTCTGATTCATTTTGAGTTATTATTTAAGCCAACATGAGGAGGTTTTTGGGGACATAAATGAAATTTTATTCATTTTTGTGTCCAAAAGTATTTTTGGTTTTTTATTGTAACTTATTGATTTGATGGTGGCTATGGGTGGACTCGAACCACCGACCTCAGCATTATGAGTGCCGCGCTCTAACCGGCTGAGCTACATAGCCACAAGACGCGTGATTTTGTCTTTTTAAGGGAAAGATGTCAAGTCTGTAGCGTGTTTTTTTTGATTTTTTTTCTATGGATAGATGATTTTACTTGCCTTGTGTTTGTAATTTCGAAATTTGAAACTTAGGGATAAGTGAACCATATTTTCAATATTCTGCAGGTCGTTATCTAACATTTAAACAACTAGCGCAAAAAATGTTTCTTTGGCTGGTATTCTAGAGTATAATGCGCCGAAATTTTATTCAGAAAGGAGATTTAATGTTACAGAAGTGTATTTTAAAACTTGTGTGTGGCGTAATTGTATTAGTGAGTTTGTCATCTTGCGCTGTAGTAAAGGCGACTAATCAACCTGGAAAAAAAGATTTATCTGTTTTACGGCTTCATACACCTCGTTCTCATGTTATTGCAGAGTTGGGTAAGCCAGTGAATACTCAAATTCATAATGGAAAAAGAACAGATATTTACAGTTTTGTACAAGGATATTCTAAGGGCAATAAAGCGGCTAGAGCAATTGGACATGGTGTAGCTGATGTTTTCACTTTAGGTTTATGGGAAGTTGCGGGCACCCCTCTGGAAGGGATTGCAAATGGTCGCAATGTACAAGTAGAAGTAACCTACGGTAAGACCGATCATGTAGAAAAAGTTAATTACATCAAAGGTCTTCCTAGCGACTATACTCAGACTAGACGATTACATCGTTAATTTCTTCCTTAAATTCACCATGCTACCAGGATAAATAAATTACTCATCCTGGTGGCATAACATCTTTCAGCATTCAAATTGATAAGTTTAATTGTACGTTTGGTCATCAGCTTGACGTAGGGTTTTTTTGATACCGTTTGGTGAATTCATCATTGGAGGAAAAATTATCAAATTAACGTCTGAAATCATTAAACTCGTCTTCACATTTTATGCCAAATTTAATTTGTTAATTAATAGATTAAATTTAGATAGTTCATTATTCCATAATAGTCTATCCCATCAGGATTCATTAATTCTGATGCCTTATGCAATTCCAATAAAGATTTTTTCAAACTCTTAAGAGGAGAATACCTAGGTTGCTAAAAGATGCAGCAAAAAAAGCATTAATTTACATAATCCATAATATATTTAATATTTCCTTTTTGCTCATTTTAGTTCTTCAATAATTAGAATCTCGTTACTAGAATCTAAGAAAGACGGCATTAAATTCTTAAGAAGGTTACTCGAGGAGAGGAGGATATTGGAAGAGCCTGGGTGTATCACATTCACCCAGGCTAATGTGCAGAAGGTTTAAATAATCAATAAATACATGGCTCCGGGTCCACGTAATATTTGAACTAACAATTCTTGCTTTTTCTGTTGAGCAACTTGCTGTAGTGATTTAACGTCTTTAATAGGTGACTTATTTGCAGAGATAATGATGTCTCCGGGTCTTAAACCAGCACGCCATCCAGCACTTGTTTCTGAAGCCCCCACGACTTGTACACCAATGACATTACCATGAGGTGGTGTTTCTTGCTCAAAGTTTCTTAATGCAAGCCCATAAAGAAAAGGGTTTTCTGATTGGAGTTTTTGTTCGTGTGATTTAATGTCAGTTACCACTGCATCAAGGGAGATTGTTTTGCCGTCACGTAGAACAACCATTTTAACATTAGAACCGACACGTAAGAGGCTAATGGTTGTTTTTACCTGAGTTGCTTGGGTTATTTTTGTATTGTTAATTTGAGTAATAATATCACCTGATTTCAACCCAGCTCGTTCTGCGGGTGAATTTGGATTAACTTGTGATACCAATGCACCTTGGAAATCTTCGGGATATCCTAAAGAATGGGCAAGTTCAGGTGTCAAATGTTGAACAAATATACCCATTAAGCCCCGATGAATTGAGCCGAACTTAATAATTTGTTGCGCTACATCTTTTGCCATATTAATGGGTATAGCAAAACCAATTCCGACATTACCGCCATAAGGAGAAAGAATTGCAGTATTAATTCCAATCAATTCTCCTTTTGTATTAACCAATGCACCCCCAGAGTTACCTGGATTAATTGCTGCATCAGTTTGAATAAAGTTTTCTACTCCCTCGATATTTAGGTCACTACGTTTTAATGCACTAACAATACCAAAGGTCGCAGACTGACTGTTACCAAAACTGTTTAAGCCGAAAGGGTTACCAATAGCAACTACAAAATCACCTACTTGTAATTGATCTGAATCCCCTATAGGCAATGATTTTAAGTTTGTTGCGCTGATTTTTAAGATAGCTAAGTCTGTTTCGCTATCACTACCAATCAGCTTCGCTTTTAAACGTCGACCATCTTGTAGCGTAATGGTAACAAGGTTCGCATTGCGAATTACATGATCGTTAGTAATAATAATTCCGTTTTGCGCGTCTACGATAACACCAGAGCCTATACTTTCAAATTTACGCCCTTTTTCAGGAGCAGTTTGATTAGGCTGTCTACTATTCTGCGCTTCCTCATCATTGCCAGCAGAACCGGGTGACGTAGCATTAGGGGGTAAATAACCCTGTACCGCAACATTGACTATTGCGGGCATAATATTTTTTAAGACCGGAGCTAAACTCGGTATAGGAGCGGGAGCTGCTTCGTTAGCCGCATAGGTGAATGTGGCTGTCAAAAGAAGCAGGGTACTTATAATGAATTTGATATGTTTAATCATATTATTAGTCCTGAGGTTGATCATTAAACCAGATTAAGGTAGCTATTCTACCTGTTTGTGACGTTCTTCGATAGGAATACAACTCATTTTTTAACTCAAAAGTACATAAACCAGACTGATAAACCGCTTTAATCCCTTTAGAGATCAGAACAATTTCAGCAATTAGAGGTAAATTAGCCAGCCATTTTCCGTTAGCAGGTTTAAAAGCTTGCTTACTTAAAGGGTAATGGTTGGTAAATGTTTGGTATACCTCCTCTCCAATTTCATAACACTTTTGACAAATTGATGGCCCTATCCAAGCCAATACATCAGATGGAGTGCTCTTCATTTTATCAAGTGTATTTTCAACAATACCTTGAGCCAGGCCTTTCCAGCCTGCATGAATTGCTGCAATCTCAGTGCCTTGCACATTACAAAGCATAATAGGAAGGCAATCGGCAGTAAGGATCACTAAAGGGAATTTTGCTGAACGAGTTATGGAGGCATCTACATTTCTATTGGAGTCGTCTTCAACAATAACACAGCGAGTGCTATGAGTTTGGGATAACCACTGAGGTTCACCTGGAAGATGTAACATCTCCACAAGTTGTTGTCTATTTTTTAGCACATGTTCCTCACGATCCCCCACACCCAATCCCATGTTATTGCTGTCATAAGGAGCTTGGCTATATCCTGATAAACGTGTTGTACTCAAAGCCATGACATTTTTTGGCGCTGGCCAATTTGCTAAGTTAGTCTTCATAATGCGCGTCCAATGTGTTAAGAAGAAGGGTAAAATCATCAGGCAGGGGAGCCTTAAACGTCAACTCATTTTCCGTTTTGGGATGATAAAATGAGAGTGTGGCGGCATGCAGGGCTTGTCTTTTAAAATCTTGGAGTAGGGTACGTAACTCTTCGGTGGCATGAGTTGGAAATCGCATGCGACCACCATACAATGGATCACCGACTACGGGGTGGTGGATGTAAGCTAAATGAACTCTTATTTGATGGGTTCGCCCAGTCATTAAATTGACGTCTAATAAAGTAAAATCCTGATATTGTTTTTTTACCGAATAATGGGTGATTGCTTGTCGTCCTTGCTCCTGAACAGCCATTTTTAATCGATTTCTTGGGTGTCGTCCAAAACCAGTATCAATTGTCCCGCCAGAAATAATATGACCTTGGACTAAAGTAACATAATGACGCTGAATTTCGCGAGCTTGCATTTGTCGTATTAAAGAGGTATGTGCTGGTAAAGTTTTTGCTACGACCAATAAACCTGTTGTATCTTTATCTAATCGATGAATAATGCCCGCCCTCGGTAAATGGTGTAAGGAGGGGGCATGATGCAGCAGAGCATTCACTAAGGTATGCTCTCTATTCCCAGCTCCAGGATGAACTACCATATTCTCTGGTTTATTGAGTACTAAAATCTCTTCGTCCTCATAAACTATGTTTAAAGGAATTTCTTCGGCCGCACATTGATTAAAATCCTGCTCTGTAAAGGTAAAATCAACGTTAATTTCAATCACATCGCCATCTAAAACCTTGTCTTTGGGTTTGCATGGTCTTTGATTGAGTATTATTGTTCCGCTTTTAATCCAATTACTGAGTTGCGAACGAGAGTAATCTGGAAGTAGATGCGCGAGCACACTGTCAATTCTTTGATTGTGATACTCGCGAGGTACAGTTAATTGTTTATGAATATGTTCTATCATCAAATCGTTTCAGTCTCAACTGCGGTGAGACGACCTCGTAAGGAGTTAGGTAATGCCTCACTGATTTGGACATCAACAAATTGCCCTATTAAATGAGCTGGACCGTCAAAATTTACCACTCGATTGCATTCGGTACGACCCGAAAGTTGTTGAGAGTCTTTTTTAGCATGACCGGTAACTAATATTTTCTGGATGCTGCCAGTCATTGATTGACTGTAACGAGATGCTTGTAATAGCAGTCTATTTTGTAAGATCTGTAATCTTTGTTTTTTTACCTCGAGAGGGGTGTCATCGGGTAAATTCGCTGCAGGGGTACCTGGTCTTGGACTGTAAATAAAACTAAATGAGGTATCAAACCCTATTTCATGAACTAAATCCATGGTGTCCTGAAAATCTTTATCTGTTTCACCTGGAAAACCAACAATAATATCCGTAGATAAACGAATATCTGGGCGTACTTTACGCAGTTTTCTAATCTTGGATTTGAATTCTAATGCCGTATACCCTCGTTTCATTAGACCTAAAATACGGTCAGAACCGCTTTGTACCGGTAAATGTAGATGATTTGCTAATTCAGGTACTTCTGCATAGGCATTAATTAAATTATCTGAGAATGCCAAAGGGTGCGATGTTGTAAAACGGATTCTACCTATTCCTTCTATGGCAGCAAGATAATGAATTAAAAGGGCCAAATCGGCGATATCACCCTGTTCCATTTTCCCACGATAATCGTTAACGTTTTGTCCTAATAAATTGATTTCTCTGACGCCTTGAGTTGCTAATTGATAACACTCAGCAAGCACATCATCGAATGGACGGCTAATCTCCGTACCACGTGTATAGGGTACAACACAGAAACTACAGTATTTGCTACAGCCTTCCATTATCGAAACAAATGCAGTTGGTCCTTCAGCTTTGGGTGCTGGTAAATGATCAAACTTTTCGATTTCAGGGAAACTGATATCAACAACAGGCTTTTTCTTTTCCATTCGTTGGTTTAGTAATGCTGGAAGTCGATGTAAGGTTTGTGGACCAAACACGATATCAACAAAAGGTGCGCGTTTAATAATATCTTCACCTTCTTGGCTAGCAACACAACCACCTACACCTATAACCACATGGGGATTTTTAGCTTTATATTCTCGCCATTGACCTAATTGAGAAAAGACCTTCTCTTGTGCTTTTTCACGAATAGAACAGGTGTTGAGCAATATTACATCGGCTTCTTCAACACGTTCAGTTTTGACTAAGCCATGTGATTGCAACAAAACTTCTGCCATTTTAGTTGAATCATATTCATTCATCTGGCAGCCGTTGGTTTTGATGTATAATTTTTTAGCCATATCAAATCTACTTTAAAAACGTGCCTGAGTGAGGGGCGCAATCCGTGACAGGGGACGCGGGTTCCATTGCTGCACCCAGGCTACTATATTCTAGGAAGTTCCGTATTATTTCATTAATGTACACTTTGGCAATAAGTTTCTTTAATTTTCGGTAAAATAATTAAGGCAACGAGCATTCCTAGCGGGAGAATCGCTAGTCCTGTATGATAAGCCTCCAAGGGATAAACTCTAACATTTCCATTCATTTCACCTTCCCACATCTTGTCAAGAATATAACCAATGAGCGGTTGTGCAATTGCTATACCTACCATGTTCATCATGTTCATAAAGCTTAAACCTGTAGCAACATATTTTTTATTACATAATTCTTTGGCCACGGTAAATGCAGGTAGAAACCCCGCTGAAAAAATACCAAATGCAAATAATAAAAGTTCCATATAAATTGCGGTACTAATTGGAACAAAAATAAAGAGTAGAGAGCATATAAGTGCGCCAATACATCCAATGTACATAGGTGGTTTGCGCAATCCAATACGATTGGAAAGTAATCCCCATAAGGGGCTAGCAATTGCCCAGCCAATGAAAACTAGCGAAATATAGTTTGCCGCAGTCGTCTTAGTAATCATCATTTTATTCATCAAAAAAGGGACTCCCCAGAGGCCACAAAAAACTGGAGTTGCCATATACATCAGACCGCCATAGCATGCCACTAACCAAAGTTGTTTATTCTTCATCAGT
The DNA here is from genome assembly GCF_977063395.2 of Legionella nigrisilvae. NCBI lineage: Bacteria > Pseudomonadati > Pseudomonadota > Gammaproteobacteria > Legionellales > Legionellaceae > Legionella > Legionella nigrisilvae. The sequence goes on along the minus strand of NZ_CDRUGZ020000043.1, from coordinate 173,622 downwards.
GCTAATAGGCTGGGAATGAGATGTTCTTCTTCAATAGGATGATGTGAGTGAACTATTTCGTGATTTTTAGGAGTATCTTTGGCTATAACAATAAGTAAGACTGCAAGAATAAGTCCAATAGTACCCATAATGAGCATACTGTGGCGCCATCCAAAATTCTCAATTAATAAAGCAAGAGGCGCTTCTCCACCAATAGCTCCGAGCATCCCTATTGTGACCATGAGACCAGTAAGTAAGGCAAAACGTTGAGCTGGAAACCAATTCGCTGCAAGTTTCATAGTGCCTACCGCGGCAAATGCGGAGCCAAAGCCTATCATCAAACGAGCCACACAGGCCATAAAAAAATTATCCGTCATTCCAAATGCAATAGTACTTACCGCACATACAACTGTTGCCAAAGTAAGCAACCGATGGGGCCCAAAATAATCCATTAATACCCCGCCCGGTAATTGCATGGCCGCATAAGAATAAAAATAGACACCGGATAAAATTCCTAATGTTTGGCTAGTAACTGAGAAATCTCTCATTAATTCGTTACTCATAACGCTAGGTGAAACTTGTAAAAGGCATTCGTAAAAATAAAATAAGCAACCTAAGCCCCATACCATCCAAGGCATTATTGATTGTATCCCAAAATTTGCTACTGATGCGGACCGTGTATTGTAGTGTGCCATTCTTTTATCATTCTCCAGATTTATCTATACGAAGTTGACTTTATGTTCTCTTGGGGCCATAAGATATCAGTATCATGTTGACCAGCCATCCTGGCATTCTTCAATTAATTCTCGTTGTAGTCCTTTTTACAACGGAACTTCTTTTTAGACTAATATCCACCTAAACTTCACTGCACGAACATATGAAGTATGTGTTTATTTTGAATAAAAACTGGAAAATACTTCGTAGATCAGATTGTTAAATCTCACTTCGCATATAAAACAGTTTTTTAAATCAAAAAGTCAACCGGCAACGTTATCACAGAAATATGCAAATTTCACCATGTAAAATATTAACATTTTGTTCAGTATTTGTCTATTTGTCGTTTGATTAATCAGCGGAGTCTACAACTACTCGAGTTCCTTTCATACCATCACCGGGAAGATCCACAAATTCTTCGTTAAGCCAACGTGCGTCCTCAATAAACATTCTGACACAACCATGGCTGGCTCTGTATCCAGGGACTTCATAACTACCATGGAGTGCATAGCCTCTGAAGAAATGCATACAATAAGGCATTAATGCTCCACCATCATTCCCGTCAGATCTTCTAGGAAAAACAGTGGAAACACAGTCTATGTCTTGTTTGCGAATAACACGAAAAGAACCTGTGGGAGTACTACATCCCCCTATAACCCCGGTGCACTTTCCTATTCCTGCGGAAATAGGCCCCCACCAGAGTAGTTCCCCATCTTGATCATAGGCAGCCCAGGCTAATTTTTTTTGACTTACATAAATTGTTTTTTCTCCTTCGGAGTCAATATACCTAGGGAAGGGGGAAACATCATAGATAGTTAATCGATCGATATTTTTGGGCACAGCAATAGTCATACCTGGACGTAATGAGACATTCATACGATTGATTCGCCGTACCATATCTCGTTCTTCAGCATTAGGAAACAACTTCTCCCAGTCCTCTCCATTTTTAACTTTCATACAAAAATAATCAGGTGAGTTACATAAAGTTTCACCGTATCGCGTATAGGCGAGAGCAAGTTGACTCATTGACCATAAACAAATAGATACTGTCATTGATATCATAAGTTTCATAAATGATCTCAATTTAAGCTGTTGTACTCTCTATAGCGACACTTTAAAAAATAACTTTAAAATTATATGAGTTACTAATAAAGGTACCACATGAGAATAAATTCCTGGGTTACTCTATTAGAAATATAATAAAGTACAAGAATATAAAATTAAGAGGTTTACTCCTCGGACTCTGGATGGCCAGGAGAAACTTTTTGCCAAGCTTCGTGCACTTGAGCCAGCAATGAATTGGATTGAGATAATAGTTCCTTGTCATTATTAAGATTGGCTTTTAAGAGCAAGTATTCAATATGCATGTATATTTGGAGTAAGTTCTCTGCTATTTCACCGCCGTGTTCATGATTTAGACTAGTTTTTAAACCTTCAATAATACTGAGTGCTTTACTAATATGTTCCCCCTTTTGTTGAACTTCACTACGATCAATATTACCTTGAGCAGTCGCAATATGTGTTCGTGCTCCTTGTAATAATAAATTAATTAATTCATGAGGGGAGGCTGCATCAATACGAGTTTGTAATTCAATAGTCTTATATTGATTTATAACTTGTTGATTAGAATTTTTCATCAATTTGCTCCATTATTTGCTTTTGAATTTGGGTAGATTCGACAAGATTTGGGTGAGCGTATTGCTGGTGTTTTGCATCTGGGAGATTAAGAGATCTACCGCATTCCATTGTTTGTAGTATCTTTTTTCAAGAGTTATGCTGCGATCATTAATGCGCTCTTGCATTTCGTCTAATTGTTTTGCTTGGGTGTTTAAGCGATCTATTCTTTCTGCAATTTCACCATTTTCATCTACCAGGGATTCTAAATAGCCATCAATCAATGAGGCTAAACCATCACTGACAATTATTTGCCCCCTGTTCCCTGTGAGTCCAGAAAGTACATCAACTGATAAGGAATTGAAGTCACCTGTGCCATTAAGAGTAATTCCATCTGTTGAAGTTGCTAAAATACCTCCTATAGTTCCAGCCATACTAACTCCAGGAGTATATTCGTTTAAAATAACATCATAGGTTCCGGCAACAACTTTAGTATCCACAGAATTAATTTTAATACCTGGATCGGTGGCGGTTATTTTTTTTGCAAATAATTGACTAATGTCTTGATAATTTTTATTGATTACCTCATCCAATCTTTCAGAATCAATTTCTAATAAACCATTTTTATCACTTGTGATTCCCAAGTCTCCAAGACTTTTAATTGAGCCAACTGTAGTTAATGGGTTAGTAGCTAAGTTATATAAGTTTGTTTTTAATTCTCTTAATTTATCATCGCCTTGTAGAACGCCTCTTTTTCTAGTTTCCATATCGAAACCGGTTAAGGTTGTGAGGAAGTTAATGAAATCATTATATTTTTTTACGAAATCATTAATTAAACCTTTAAGATGTTCGACATCTTTTTTTACCGTCAAGGACACTGTGGTACCTGGATCAGCCTTTTGTAAGTCGAGAGTGATCCCCGTAATTGCATTCTTAAATTGATTACTGCTTTCACTAAGAAGCAAACCATTAATTTGGACTTGGCTATTTTGGGCAGCCATGGTTTGACTTAATGAGGCATTGCTCGTTGTTGGATCATAATTCAAAGCACTCAAACTACCTGTAATTTGCATTGCATATTTTTCACCTGTTTGAGATGAGGTGAGGGTCAATCTTGAGCCGGTAGCATCTTGTACAATTGATGCTGTAACTCCTGCATTTGCAGCATTAATTGCATCACATACTTCAGTAAGGCTATCATTTCCAGAATTGATGTTAATTGTTATTGGTGATACCTCAGTATTTAATGTAAACGTGGAATTATTATTGCTGTAGGTACCAAAATTTATCGTTATGCTACCACTACCTATTGAAGAATTATTATTAGTGAAATAGCCACTTACAAGACTTTGTGACTGGGCTAATTGATTTACTTTAATTTGATATATGCCTTCAATTGCTTGTCCTGTAAGAGAGGCAGATATATATCCAGTTTCGCTAAGTAAGCAATTCATTTTATTAAATTCACTAGCGTGAGATAGGGTATCGAGTGTTGTTTGAAAGCTGGACATGGCACTTTTTAGTTGTCCAAAAGCAGACAGTTCGGTTGTGACGGAATTAAGCTTTTTGTCATGTCGCAACTGTAAAGGCATGAGATCGGCTTTTACCATGCTTTCGACCATTGCTTTAATATCCAAACCTGATCCAATGCCTGGAGTTGATAGGCCCATAATATTCCCTTATCTATTTTAGTAATTTCAATAGAAATTACATGTATCCATAAATTGCGTTAAACATGTTTGTCTATAGAACCACTAATTATCCCATCAAGCAAGTTCAGTAAATGCAAATACTCATCGGAGGGTATTTTGCGAATTACTTTGTCTGAGATTTTATCGGTAACTATAGTTTGCAATAGACCTGTGGCGTGATCTATGGCCTGTTTTGAGTCTGTATCTAGATTTAGATCGGATGTGGCACATTTTGTCACAGGTTTAATGTTTTTATCTTTTAGTTTGACTGAATCTGTTTGTAGCAATTTATTATTTGCTGGAGGTATCGATTCCATAGTCATTTTCTAACTCCTTTCCCTTGATTTGAATGCTTAATCATTGGGATAAATAAGCCGAAAAGCGGCAAGTGCCGCATTTCGGTTTGTTACCGTTACTTCTATAGCATCTATCCTAACAAGGAAAGAACAGATTGTGGCATTGCATTTGCTTGGGCCAACATTGCTGTTCCTGCTTGTTGCAGGATTTGGTTCTTAGTTAAAGATGCCATTTCAGCTGCATAATCTGTATCTTGAATACGGCTGCGTGCAGCAGACATGTTATCAGATACGTTTTGCAGGTTAGCTACTGTAGCATCAAGTCGGTTTTGCAAAGCACCCAATGCAGCTCGGTTGTTAGTAACGCTATCTAAAGCAGAACTAATTCTCAGTATAGCCTGTTCTGCTCCAGATTGAGTTGTAATGTCAATACTATTAACTCCATTAGTATCCAGACTTATCGTGCTTGATAAACCAATATCAGCCACAGTCCCACCTAAAGTAATGGCTTGTGCAGCACTCATAGTGAGATTTCCACGTAAGGTAGCGGCAAATGAACCGCCTGTAACGGTCAGTCCGTCAGTGCCTGCAGTAAAACCAGTACCGCTTTCAGTTACTGCTATATTTCTTCCATCAGCTGCAGTTAAAGTCATGCTACCACCGTTGAGAGAAGCTACCACTCCAGTCTGGCTACTTACAGCGTTGATTGCATCCATAAGGTTGGTATTGGTGAGGGCAGTGGCGACGTCTTGGTTGGTAAAAATGTCCACACCATTAATATTCAAGTTATAAGTATCCCCCGCAGTTCCCCCTATAGTTCCAACAGTTGCAGTACCGGCAGTGGATGCAGTTACAGTTAAACCGGGAACACCTGCTGCATTAATTGCTGCTGCTTTGGCATATGCAGAGGAGCTGTCTTGACCGCTTGCCGTACCCACAAAGTTTGCGGAAGAGCTAATGCTGATTGCAGAGTTAGTGCCTAGAGCAACGGTAATATCTGCAGCGGCGTTGGCCGTAACTGTACTTCCTTGTTGATAAGCAATGCTACCTATTGTTGAAGAGCCTATACTATTGATTGAAAACGAAAGAGTTTCACCCGCATTTGAACCAATTTGCAGAGAAGCGTTGGTATAAGAACCATTCAAAATGCTTTGACCATTAAATTGCGTACTTAAAGCGATATGGTCCATTTCACTTAGAAGGTTATTTACTTCATTTTGTAATGATTGACGGTTAGATTGGCTATAGGTTCCGTTTGCAGATTGCAGTGCCAACTCTCTCATACGTTGTAAAAGGTTCGTTGATTCTTGCATTGCACCTTCAGCAACCTGGGCCAATGAAATCCCGTCATTCGCATTTTTTACAGCTTGGTCCATACCACGAATTTGAGATGTCATATTTGTAGCAATTGCTAACCCTGCAGCATCATCTTTAGCGCTATTAATTTTTAGACCAGATGATAATCTTTGGATTGCAGTCGCCATAGCGTTACTTGATTTAGACAAGTTACGTTGAGCAACTAGCGACGGTACGTTAGTATTAATAATTTGAGCCATATTATAGTCTCCTCAGACCTAAATCCCTGGTTTGGGACATTGAAAATTGGTAAATTCCTTTTTAATGGCGAATTTACCGTACGCACAAAAGTTATCGGACGCACCGCAAAAAACTTTAGGTTAATGCCTGTTTTTTTTCAAAAAAATGGGAGATTTATTTATTAAAATGAACGTGTTATATTTTTTGTGCAGTTTGTTCGCTAGGACTTTGCTTCATCTAGGTTACAGATCCCATAATTTAAGTTCACGAAAAATCCCACTACGACTCAATGTGCATTTCAGAATATTTTTTTCCGTGTATAATGTTACGATTTATAATCTTAGGTTCCAATTATGAGTTGGTTTAAAAAACTGTTGCCCTCAAGAGTTAATACAGACTCCTCCCAAAAAAAAGGAGTTCCTGAAGGTCTATGGCTGAAATGTTCAGGCTGTAGTGAAGTACTTTATAGTACAGAATTAGAAAGAAATTTAATGGTTTGCCCATCTTGTAACTTTCATCACAGGATATCAGCACGTGTTCGAATTAAGCAATTTCTCGATGAAGGTGGCCAGGAAGAAATTGCTGCCTCTTTGGAGCCCCAAGATCGATTAAAGTTCAGAGATTCAAAAAAATACAAAGATCGAATCGCACAAGCTCAAAAAGCAACTGGTGAGAAAGAGGCTCTAATCATTGTTAAAGGGACGCTATTACAGCAACCAGTAGTGGTTGGCTCCTTTGAGTTCAACTTCATGGGTGGATCCATGGGGGCTACAGTCGGAGAGAAATTTGTCCGTGCAATTCAAGTAGCAATGAAAGAACAAAGACCTTATATTTGTTTCACTGCCAGTGGTGGGGCACGTATGCAAGAAGGACTTTTTTCCTTAATGCAAATGGCTAAAACTTCAGCTGCTCTTGCCCAATTCGCTGAAATGGGTTTGCCTTTTATTGTAGTTCTAACTGATCCGACCATGGGCGGGGTTTCTGCTAGTTTTGGAAGTCTTGGTGATCTAATTATTGCTGAACCCAATGCATTAATTGGCTTTGCTGGTCCAAGAGTTATTGAGCAAACTGTAAGACAAACCTTACCCGAAGGATTTCAACGGAGCGAGTTTTTGTTAGAACATGGACATATTGACATGATTCTGGAACGAAAAGATATTCGTCCAGTTGTTGCTGAATTGATAGCTAAACTAACCCGTAAAAGTACAGGGGATTTAGTTACCAAAGCAGTATCGTATTAGACTACTTGCGAAACATGCCAAAAAGAGAAGTGCAACTAAACTCATTGCACAAAATCGAAGCGTGTGCAGGCATAATAGGATCTGAGGATCGATGGAACATTCACCTACAGTAGCGTTTCCCAAGAGATCTGTTGATGAGTGGCTCCACTATCTAGAAACAAGAACTACTCAAGAAATACAACTTGGTTTAACCCGTATCATGGAGGTTGCAAAAAAAACATCTTTGCAACTTCCTAATTGTCCCGTTATTACTGTGGGAGGAACTAATGGAAAAGGCTCAACAGTAACTGCACTTGAAACAATTTATCACGTTGCCGGTTATAAAGTAGGTGCATTTACCTCACCCCATCTTATCCAGTTTAACGAACGTATCCGTGTCAATTTAACTCCTATTGCCGATGAGGAGCTGTGCGAGGCTTTCAGCATAATTGATGAAGCTTGTGGAGATTCCATATTAACTTATTTTGAAATGACTACCTTAGCAGCATTGTGGTTTTTCAAAAAAATGAAGTTAGATATTATTATCCTTGAAGTAGGATTAGGTGGTCGTTTAGATGCTACGAACATCGTTGATGCAGCTCTATCTATCATTACTACAATAGATTTCGACCACCAGGATTATCTGGGGGATACCCTTGATGCAATAGGTTATGAAAAAGCGGGTATACTTCGTCCAGGGAAACCATTCATTTACGCTGATACCGATCCACCCACCACAGTCACCGATGTAGCAACACAACTTGGTGTTCCTGCTTATTTTTGGGGGCAAGAGTTTTCTATTCACGAGCAAGATTCTACCTGGGATCTCCATTACAACGAACTTGAGTTTCCTTCATTGTATGGGTTACCAAAACCTTCAATTCAGTTAAAATCGGCTGCTGCAGCAATTACAGCATGTCTTTTATTGGCAAATGATTTGCCAGTCATGCATCACCATTTTCAAATTGCTATGCAACGTGTTTTTATTCCTGGTCGATTGCAAGTTCATGAGGATATAGTGAGCACTTTATTTGATGTTTCTCATAATCCTCAATCGGCAAGGCTACTCGCGAATAAGTTACGCACGATGAAAAAAGCAAAAGTTCATGCCGTATTTTCAGCCTTGAAAGATAAAGATATTTTAGGTCTTATTATGCCATTAAAGGATTGTATTGATCATTGGTATCCGGCACAATTGCAGAACAAACGCGCGGCCAGTGAGGACTTATTGCTCACTTTTTTTAAGAATGCAGAAATTCCTGTAGAAATTTGTTATAATAATCCGCTTGTAGCGTTTGAAACTGCATTGAAACAAGCAAAACCTGGTGACTTAATTGTTGTTTATGGGTCTTTTTTTACTGTGAGTCATGTAATGGCTAATAGGAGATTCAATGAAATTAGTAATTGATGAGAAGCTAAAACATCGGTTGGTTGGTGTGGCTGTTGTTTTATCATTAGGAGCAATTTTTTTGCCCGCAATGATGAAAAAATCAAGTCAGCGCCTTGAAAATAATTTTAGTGTAAATGTACAGCTACCTCCTAAACCCACTAGCCCTAATGTAGTGATGACCGACGAAAAGGAAATGTTCGAAACTATTAAAGTGGCTAAGGTGGAAATTCCTGCCGCCACCGAACATAAAGGATCCGATCTGGGTAAAGAAGACTTCATCCAATCCATTCAAGGAGCTGATGATGCGGCTGTTTCTGTTGCTAAATCGGAGTCTGTACCTAAGGTCGATGCAGTAGCTAAACCAATTGAAATCGCTTTAAGTAATGCTGCAAAAAATGTTGTTAAAAAACAAATAAACCCAGCAACTGCAACCAAACCTGTTAAACCGATTGCGAAAGCAAATGTCGCACCAATTAAAAAACCAGCGGTTGCTAAAGTAAATAACAGACCTGCTCCGAGTAAACAGAGTATTTATGCTGTTCAATTGGCTTCATTTTCCCAGCTCGCTAATGCTCAAGCTTTGGTTAATAAATTGCATGCCAAGGGTTATAAGGCAAATTACATTAAAACTACTGGAAGACAAGGGCCCATCTACAAAGTTTATGCCGGACACTCACCTGTTAGAAATGATGTAATGAAATTGAAACTTCAATTAGCAAGTGCTATGCAGCTGAATGGTTTTATAGTCAATACCGGAGTTAGCTAATGATGCAATTTCAATGGGTTGATATAATTTTAATAATAGTTATTGGTTTATCTACCATTACTGGCTTATTAAGAGGATTCATTAAAGAATTTATTGCTTTAGGAGTATGGATATTAGCTGTTTGGGCCGGTTACAACTATTCAAGTAGTCTCAATCCTTGGTTGCAACCTTATATACAAGATCAATCAATTCGATCAATAATTGGTTTTATTATTGTTGTTCTGGGAGTTTTAATTACCGGAGGCATCGCTAATGCGATCCTTGGTTTGTTCTTAAGGGGAAGTGGTCTAGGTGCTATGGACAAAGTTTTAGGTGGGGGATTCGGCTTTGCCCGTGGAGTCTTCATCCTTTCGCTTGTTTTCGCGGTGCTCAGTATGACTTCGATGCCTTATCAGCAATATGTCCAAGGTTCTAGAGTTTATAATCAACTTTTACCGGTTATAAGTTGGGTTTCTGGATACTTACCTGGGCTTATTAATAAAGCAAAACAAACGGTATCAGCAAATGAGTCTTTTAAACTTATTGATATAATTCCTGAGACTTAATGTACTCATAGATTCTATAAGGGAGCTTGTTTTGGACATCAGCTCCTTTTTTTATTGCTTCCCGAAGTGAAGTAGAAGAAATTTCATAATTACCCGCATCAAATAGAAATATGTTTCCCGATGGAGCATTTAGAAGTTCATCTTTGTTTATGGTTTGATATTCTTTCAAAAATTTTTGCATAACTTCTGGCGGAACCAGATCCGCAAACTCCATTCTATTGATGATTACCAAATTAGCCAGAGTAATGATTTTTTGCCATTGATACCACTTAGGCAATGAAAGAAAGGCATCATACCCGATAATTAATGTTATGGATGAATTAGGATATTCCAACCTGAAACTCTTTAAAGTTTCAACCATATAGGATGGGCCATCCCGTTCAATCTCGCGTAAATCCAGTTTAAAGTCTGGTATCTCTTGGATTGCCAGTTTTATCATCTCTATTCTTTGGGAATTACTTGCTTGAGATGGAGGTTTTAGAGGCGGTACTCTACAAGGAAGAAAAAAATAGGAATCAAATTTAAAATAGGCTTGGATGGATATACTGGCTTGCAAGTGGCCATTATGTATAGGATCAAAGGTACCACCAAAAATAGCTATGCTATGCATGCGTCACCTATTAATTTACCCAAACAAAGTGAAAGTGTAGCGTTTTCTAGGAAGTTCCATACCTGAGTATAGTGGTTGCTCGATTTAATTCGCTCATCGATTGAATAGCAGTATCGATGGAGTTGTTGCAACATGGTTTTATTGATTCGATTACAGCAAGACTTATAAAGATTAATACGTTGAGGCCAAATTTTTAATTGGCTACAAGCACTTTGAATGTCAATTTTTTGTTCTATTAAATTAGATAGCTGCATGATTAATCTTATTTCTTGACTGAGTAACCATAAGACTAAAGTTGCTTCGGTCTTATTATTTGCGGCATGCCGTAAAATCTGAATTGCTTTATCACCGTTACCAAGTAAGCATGCATCTACTAATTCAAACAGATCGTGGTCACATTGATATGATAAGTGTTCTAATACCTGTTGTATCTCAATTTTGCTATCCGGTATATTTGATAATGCTATTTTTTCAATGACCTGGGAACAAGCCAACATATTTCCCTGGGTGTATTGATGAATTAAATCGAGAACTTGGGGGGCATAACTCAGGGAGTTTTTCTTTAACTGCATGGCTATCCAACTTTTTACTGCTTCTGAATTAAGTGGATAAGCAAGAACAAGCATGACAGATTCATTAGAGGATAACCATTGCAACTGTTTCGCGGGTACATTAGGTGCTCGGATAACAATAAAGCAACGTGAATTAATCGAGTTGAGGTATTCGGTTAAAATTTTTTTTCCGGTAGCATCTACGGACTTCTTATCATAAAAAATATTTAAGAACACAATATCCGAAAACAAAGAATAACTATTTGCTTCTTCTTTGACTTCATTCCAATCTTCTGCAGACTGAATGGAGATAACTTTTTCATCAAAATTATATAGGGTTTTAATGGCTGATTTTATGGTCACTAAAGAATCTTCCAACAAGTAATTATCTTGCCCGATTATCATATAGAGCGGGGCAATTTTTTTTTGTACTTGCTGAGCGAGCATTTGTTGTTTGATTTGCATGATAATTTTAGCGTGAGTTGGGTATGTTGTTTTCTTTACTCAAACTACTCATATTCTTAGCTAAAGTTGGGGATTGTGTACGTGGCTAAGTCGATAAATTATTTGGGTAACTGCATCTTGCTTCATTTCACCGATTAAAATACTTTCTTCATCTTTAGAGCCTAAAATTCTGTCATTATTTAATGTAAGTTCTCTAGAAACGCTTATTTTACCAGGAGTATCTATTATTTGACCTGAGCGAGCTTTCAGTACAAATGCTACATTCAAAGTAAGAGTATATTGTCTGGGGTTGGTACTTGCACCAATACTAATAATTTGTTGATGTAAGTCCACCTCGTCAATTATGAGCCAATATTTAGCTTGAGAAGGCTCCGGATTGACATCAATTTTCGAGCTCTCAAGCCGAGATTGCAATATAGAAACAAACTGTTTGTCATTATTTTCAGAAATAATGGCCACATTACTAAGCCAGCTAGGTACATTACTCATGCCACGTAGATGGAAACCACATGCTGAGAGTAACAACACCAGCAGCAAAGGCACTATACCACGTAACGTTGCAAATTGATGTGGTGAATGTCCCGCTGATTGGTTGTGGGGCAGATGCGAGACATTAGACATCTTAGTGCAACTTGATTTCATTAGCTAACAACCAAATTAATTAATTGCCGGTGTGCCACTACAATGGCTTTTTTTACTGTTTTGTCAGCCAGAAAGTCTTTTACATGTTCTTTTGCTGTGTCTATTAATACTTCTTCTGCCGCATCTACACTCGCAGTAAATTGAGCTCGGAGCTTTCCATTAACCTGAACGACGTAATCCACCTCGTCGGTTTTGAGGGCACCTTTATCCACTCTTGGCCAATTGGCATCAATAATTGCTTTTTCAAAACCTAATTGCTGCCATATATGATGTGTAATATGAGGTGTAATAGGAGCCAACAATCGCAACAGAATACTCATACTGGAATGAATAAAAAACTTATCTTCTTCAGTTTCTATGGAGTAACTGGATAGTTCATTAAATAACTTCATACAACCTGAAACGACGGTATTGAATTGATTACGATCATAATCATGAGTTGCTTGGGCGAGTATTTGATGCACAACATGGCGTGATTTTTTTAAACGACTTTCAGCTTGTTGCCAGTTGACATGTCCATTGCCACTTAGGATGATATCATTGACTTCAATAAACATATTTTGATGCTGATAGGCAAAAGTCCAAATTCGTTTTAGAAAACGGTGTGCACCTTCTACAGCAGCATCAGACCATTCCAGAGATTGTTCTGGAGGCGCGGCAAACATAACAAACAATCGTGCTGTATCAGCCCCAAAGGTATTAATTAGATGGTTAGGATCGACGACATTGCCCACGGATTTAGACATTTTATGTCCATCTTTTAAAACCATACCTTGAGTTAACAGGGCTTTAAATGGCTCATCGGAATTGACTAAACCTTCATCTCGCATTAATTTGTGGAAAAAACGTGCATAAAGCAGATGCATTACTGCATGCTCAATACCACCTACATATTGATCTACAGGAGTCCAATATTTCGCCCGGTCATCAAGCATGGCATTTTCCTGGCCTTTACACGCAAAACGAGCATAATACCAAGAAGACTCGACAAACGTATCAAAAGTATCTGTTTCACGAGAAGCATCTTGACCACATTTAGGGCAACTTACATTTACAAATTCAGGACATTGCGCAAGGGGAGAACCTGTGCCAGTAAATGTGACATTTTCTGGTAAGACCACGGGGAGATCTTCATCTGGAACTGGAACAGTACCGCATTGCTCACATAAAATCATGGGTATAGGGGTACCCCAGTATCTTTGTCTTGATACGCCCCAATCACGCAATCTATAATTGATTGTGGCTTTTCCTGTATCATGTTCTTCAAGGAACGTAGTTATGGTTTCCACTGCTTGAGAGGAACTTAATCCATCAAACTGACCTGAATGAATCAATGTACCTTCCCCAGTGTAGGCAGATTGGTTCAGATCATGTTTTGTTCCGTTGGTAGGCTTTATCACTTCTTTTATAGGTAATTGATATTTTTGTGCAAACTCCCAATCTCTTTGATCATGGGCAGGAACGGACATTACAGCCCCAGAGCCATACTGCATAAGTACAAAATTTGCCACCCATATAGGTAATTCTTCGCCTGTTATGGGATGGATAGCAGACATTCCTGTGGCTACCCCTCGTTTCTCCATAGTAGCAAGTTCAGCTTCAGCCATTTTAGTGCCTTGACAGCTGTCAATGAATTCCTTTACTTCCTTACGAGTACTTGCTGCTTCTTTAGCGATAGGGTGATCTGTTGCCACTGCAAGATATGTCGCTCCCATTAAAGTATCAGGACGAGTGGTATAAATTTTTAAGCGCTTTGGATAATTATTGACATTAAAATAAATTTCGGTACCGGTAGAGCGACCTATCCAATTGCGTTGCATTTGTTTCACTTGTGCAGGCCATTCATCTAATGTATCGAGTGAACTCAGGAGTTCATCAGCATAAGCGGTAATTTTAATAAACCATTGAGAAATTTCTTTTCGTTCAACAAGGGCACCAGAGCGCCAACCGCGTCCATCAATAACTTGTTCATTTGCTAAAACGGTTTGATCTACTGGATCCCAATTTACAACGGCGTTCTTCTTGTAAACTAAACCCTTTTCAAATAGGCGAATAAAAAACCATTGCTCCCAACGATAATATTCGGGTGTGCAAGTACAAATTTCACGTCGCCAATCATAGGCATTGCCAAGACGTAAAAACTGCTTTTTCATAGACTCTATATTTTTTCTAGTCCATTCAGCCGGGGGGATTCCGTTTTTGATGGCTGCGTTTTCAGCAGGTAGACCAAATGCATCCCAACCTATCGGTTGCAAGACATTTTTACCCAAAGCACGCTGATAACGAGCAATAACGTCACCAATAGTATAGTTACGAACATGCCCCATGTGCAATGTTCCACTCGGGTAAGGGAACATGGATAAACAATAAAATTTCTCTCTGTTTAAATCTTCTGAAACATTAAATGATTGTTTTTTATGCCAATACTGTTGAGCTTGTTCCTCAACTTCTTGTGGTATATAGGTATTATCCATAGTCCGATTTTTTAAGTGACTCTAAATCGCTAAGGATAACTCCTCTTGTGTCTGCCAGCAATAGATTATTGTTGGAATACGCGACGAAGTTGAATAAATAGTATAAAAATAAGAAAAATTGAGCAAAAAATTAGAGTTGGATACTCATGCCAAATAATCCAAGGAGTGAAACCTTCTGCTGGGAATATATTACTTTCTAAGATACCAGAACTAAATGGAGGGAGACTTTCAACTATATCTCCATTTGAATCAATTACTGACGATAAACCATCGTTATTGACGACTACTTGATATCGGCCGGTAAGTAAAGAAAGTATTTGAGCCATTTGCAATTGTTGATAACTCGCCAATGAATGACCGAACCATCCATTATCGCTTATTGAAACGATCCATTGAGCTTTAGGCATTTGTTCCCGCAAAATATGGGGATACGCAATTTCATAACAAATAAGACTTGCTATTGGATGATTTTCAATGCGAATCAGCGACTGCTTTCTCCTTCCAGGCAACAAATTAGGCTCGGGTAAATTTAGCCAATGATTAATTGCAACAAGCGGTTTGGGAATGTACTCTCCGAAGGGAACGAGTTGACGCTTCAGTTTTTTTCCTTTGGCCAGCCCAAGGGTAATAACTGAATTGTAATAATTTGTTTCACTATCATTTGTTGGTTGTAAAATGCCAACCATAAGTGCGCTTTTCGCTTTCAGCGCTTTGTTGTTTAATTTTTGTAAATATTTATCTAAATAACTTGCTGGGAGTGGTATAGCTGACTCCGGTAAAATAATCAATTGTTTCCCTAAGAGCTTATTAATTGCATCTTCATAATACTTTAATAAATTCCAAAATAATGCTTCATCCCATTTATCACGCATCGATAAATTAGCCTGTACAGCACCAATACTGACTGGTTCTTTACTGACATGCGACCATGTAATGTTTTTGCATAGCATGGGACTGATAATAACTAAGACAATTACGATGAGGTAGGAATAGCGTTTTGGAGAATTTTGTGAAACAGCTAAAGTAAGAAAGGTTGAGAGAAAGATGCACACTAAACTTAGCCCATATATGCCTAAAACAGGTGCGATATATTTAATCGGAGTATCAATGAGGATAGTGCCTACTAATAACCAGGGAAATCCAGTAAATAAAGTAGCACGGCAGTATTCACTCAAACACCATAAGACACAGAATAAAGTTAAGGACAGTAGTTTACGATTGTTGAGTTCAAGTGATTTATATAAATAAGCAACGAGGGCAGGGAATAGCGAAAGATAGGCAATGAATATTAGAGTAACTAAACCTGAGAAGAAATAATTCATTTGTCCATAATCATGAATACTGACTATGACCCAGGAAACTCCGAAACCAAAATAACCTAATCCATAAAAAAAACCTAGGTAAAAGCATTGTTTTATGGAGCAATTCTGGAGACTCGAATAGAGAAATGCCAAACTTAATAAGGTTAATCCTGGGATATGAAAAGGAGCAAAACCAAAAGGCGCAAGCAGGCCTGCTATAAATACAAAGAAGTATTTAACATAGCCAAGACGAATTGAAGAATTTAGTGGAATTGAATTGGCTAAAGCGGTTTGCTTCATGGCTGTTAAAAAATTATAAAATGATAAGATAATTGAGTCCTCTATTCAGGTCAAGAATTAGTGAAATATTTTATAATCCTGTCGCTTTCATAGCCTTGCTCCCTTGCGCTTCACTAAGGTACCATTTATTTTTTCAAAACATAAGTTCCTGGTGCATCACAAATTGGTCTTAAATCTTTTTCCGGATTGCCTAGAGTAGGTGGTTTCTTTTTTGCACCGGAATAATCTGTAAGCCATTTTTCCCAAGCTGGCCACCAAGAATCTTCGAACTGAGGAGCTCGTTCTAACCAAACTTCAGGTGCTAAATGTTTATCTGTTAATTTATGGGTAAGCATTTGATAACTTCGGCCTGTCCCTCCTGGCTCATTAACAATCCCTGTGTTATGTCCTGCATTAGTCAATACAAAGGTAATATCACTATCAGTAAAGTAATGAATTTTGTAAACAGATTTCCAAGGGGCTATATGATCTTTTATTGTGCTTACTGAAAAAATGGGTACTGTAATGTCGGCTAGATTAATACTCTCATCAAGAATTTTAAAACGGCCTTCTACTAGGTCATTATCTAAAAAGAGTTTGCGCAAATACTCGCTATGCATTTTATAGGGCATTCTCGTAGTATCGTAATCCCAGGCCATTAAGTCACTTATTTTCTGTCTTTTACCTAGTAAATAGTCATAAACTACACGAGACCAAATGAGATCTATAGATCGTAACATACTAAATGCTCCAGCCATCTGGGAGCCTTCCAAATAACCTTTCTCCCACATAATATCTTCAATATAAGTGAGTTGGTTTTCGTCAATAAATAATTGCAGCTCGCCTGCATCCTGAAAATCGGTTTGGGCAGCAAACAAACTCATTGTTTTTAAGCGCTTATCATTATTCGCTGCCATCTTTGCGGCAACCATGGTCAATAAAGTTCCCCCGATACAATAACCAACCGTATGAATTTTCTCTTTAGGAATAATTTGATTGATTGTATTTAATGCATCCATTACTCCGCGGAGTGCATAATCAGAAAAATCCAAGTCTCTATCTTTAGAAGTTGGATTATTCCAGGAAATCATAAATACAGTATGACCTTTATCTACTAAAAATTTCACCATAGAGTTATTAGGGGAAAGATCCAAAATGTAATACTTCATGATCCAAGCTGGAATGATTAAGATTGGTTCAGGATATACGGTGGATGTTGTTGGTGCATATTGGATCAGCTCAATTAAACGATTTCTATAAATCACTTTACCAGGAGTTATTGCTACATTCGATCCTACTTTATATTGCTCACTACCTACCGGCGGTTTATTATTAAGGTACCTGATGAGGTCATCATTAAAATTATACCAACCTTTTATGAAATTCATACCTCCTTCGTTCATTGTGGTAGCTATGACTTCAGGATTCATTCCCGGAACATTTGATGGAGCAAAAATGTCCAAAATTTGGCGTGTTACAAAATTAACAATCGCTTCATGGTGCTTGGAAACCCCTCGTAGGTGAGTGGTTGCGTTATCCCACCATTCTTCAGTTAATAAAAACGATTGGCTGTATAGATTAAATGGAAATTGAGACCATAATTCATTTTGGAAACGATGATCGCTTTGGCGGACTTCGACACAAGGCTCGCATTTACCTTGGTTTTGTTGCTGAATGTATAATAACAATTCTCCCAATTTTTTGAGTGCATCTTTGTTTAAATCAGCTCGTTGCGCGGGTGAAAAAAGCAAATAAATTAACCAGTCTGCAAAAGACATAATGAGTGTGCCTGGTGATATCCAATTGCATAATTGACTGATTGTAGCGTGGAATAATTTATCGAAACTTATTCCTTCATAGTCGTCTTTTTCTGATCCGGTTAATAAGGAGTCTATCGATTTTTCGGTTGATTTTGGTGGTTTCTTTTTTGATTTATTCATACCCATCCCTTTGCGAATTTCAAGAATCTTTAATATCGTCCTTTTCAACATTATGCATCAAAAAATGGAATAACTCGATTTTTAAAAATTGTTATTTTGTATGCACATAGTTTAGAGAATACTATTCAATTCCAAAGATTTTGTGTAGGATGATTGCGTTTTATAATGGAGAGGGATTAAATGTATAATGTAATGATTACTGGTGCAGGGAAAATTGGTAGCTTAATCGCTTGTTTATTATCAGAAAGCGGTTCTTACCAGGTCCATTTGGTTGATATTGATTTTAATGGATCCGATGTAAAAAGGCTTTTGGAAGCAGTACCCAAAATTAAAACAGTAGCCTTAGATGTTCAAGACCAACAGTCCACGCAAGCATATATGGAAAAAAATAGTATCGTGGCTGTTATTTCAAGTCTTCCATATTTTTTAAATACTTATGTTGCGGAAGCAGCAAAAGCAGCAAAAGCGCATTATTTTGATCTTACAGAAGATACCGCAGTCACTGAAGCTGTAAAAGCAATCGCGCTTGACGCAGAAACTGCTTTCGTTCCTCAATGTGGATTAGCTCCAGGGTTTATCAGCATCGCTGCAAATAGTCTCATGCAGGAGTTTGAAGAGTGTCATCATGTAAAATTACGTGTAGGAGCTCTTCCACAAAATGCAAACAATGCACTTCAATATTCATTAACTTGGTCCACTGATGGAGTCATCAATGAATATGGCAATCCCTGTTATGCAATTAAATATGGAAAAGCGGTAACCTTGGCACCTTTAGAAGGATTAGAAACCATTCAAATCGATGGATGCGAGTATGAAGCCTTTAATACCTCTGGTGGACTCGGCAGTTTGGCAGAGATGCACGCGGGTAAAGTACAAACCATGAATTATAAAACAATGCGTTATCCTGGCCATTGCTCAAAGATGCGTTTATTGATGAATGATTTGCGCTTAAACCAAGATAGACCTACGCTAAAGCGTATTCTAGAAAATGCAATTCCTAAGACATACCAAGATCTAGTCATTGTATATGTTTCTGTGGAGGGCATGAAACAAGGTGAACTTACAGAAAAAAATTATGTGAAGAAGATTTACCCTGAAGAAATTTGTGGCTTGGAGTGGTCTGCAATTCAAATAAGTACCGCTTCTGGTGTTTGTTCAGTAGTTGATTTAGTGCTCGGACAAGAAAATGAATATAAAGGGTTAGTGTTGCAAGAAAAATTCCATTTGTCTGCTGTGCTGGAAAATCGTTTTGGTCGCTATTACGCATAACTAAGAATATTATAGTGATGTGTCCCCGGGTCTGTTTCATTGTACCCGGGTTACTACGGAGATAATTAATGGATATATTAAAACGCTTGAAAATTCATGCTGTTAATCCTGGAGCCTATAGTGGTCAAGGTTGGCAAAGTGGAATTCATGAGCACAAGTTAATCTCTAATAATCCAGCAAATGGTGAGAAGCTTGCAGAAATAGCAACCTGCACTATGAGTGATTACGAAGAGATAATGACTCGTGCTCAATATGCTGCTCATGAATGGAGAAAAGTCCCTGCTCCTAAAAGAGGGGAAATCATCAGGCAGATTGGGCAAGCATTGCGCGAACATAAAGATGCGCTAGGTAGTTTAGTTTCCTTGGAAATGGGTAAATCCAAGCAAGAAGGAGACGGTGAAGTTCAGGAAATGATTGATATAGCTGATTTCGCAGTAGGTCAATCCCGAATGTTATATGGTAATACCATGCATTCCGAGCGTCCACAACATAGAATGTATGAGCAGTGGCACCCCTATGGTATTGTGGGTGTTATTTCCGCTTTTAACTTCCCTGTTGCAGTTTGGTCTTGGAATGCTTTTCTTGCGGCCATCTGTGGGAATGTGACATTGTGGAAACCCTCAGCAAAGACTCCGTTATGTGCTGTAGCTGTTCAGCATATTTGCAATGATGTATTAAAGGCTAATGGTTGTCCGGAAATATTCAGTTTGGTTATTCCTGAGAGCCACGATGTGGTTGAAGAAATGGTGAATGACAAACGAATACCACTAATTTCTTTTACTGGTTCCACAGCAGTTGGAAAAGAGGTCGCTGCCAAGGTTGCTGCCCGATTGGGTAAGACAATTCTAGAATTAGGCGGTAATAACGCAATTATTCTCGATGAGTCAGCTGATTTACATTTAGCAATCCCAGCTATTGTATTTGGTGCTGTTGGTACTGCGGGTCAACGATGTACCTCTACTCGACGTTTATTTGTCCATCATTCTAAATACGATTATGTTATTGAGCGTTTACGTTTTGCTTACGAGCAAATAACAATTGGTGATCCTTTAGATAAGAAAAATTTAATGGGGCCACTGATTGATAAGCAAGCTGTTGAGCAATTTAATCGGGCAATAGCTCGTATTAAAGAGGCTGGTGGCCGTATTATTTTTGGTGGTGAGCCAGCCCATGGCCCGGGCTTCTTTGTTGAACCGACTTTAGTCTGTGATGTAAAAAATCATTGGGAAATTGTTCAAGAGGAAACATTTGCTCCGATTTTATACGTTATGTCTTTTCAGACAATTGATGAAGCAATTGCTTTACAAAATCATGTTCCTCAAGGATTGTCTTCTGCGCTCTTTACTCAAGATTTAAAAAACGCAGAACACTTTTTAAGTGCTTGGGGAAGTGATTGCGGTATCGCTAATATTAATATTGGTACTTCAGGTGCTGAAATTGGTGGAGCATTTGGTGGGGAAAAAGAAACAGGTGGCGGGCGTGAGTCTGGTTCTGATTCTTGGAAGGCGTATATGCGTCGACAGACCAATACTATAAATTGGGGAAATGAATTACCGTTAGCTCAAGGTATTCGATTTGATTTGTCTTGATTTAAGTAGCAAATGTAGCCTGGGTGAAGCGAAGCATGACCCAGGTAATTCTATGTTCCATGAACCCGGGTTATGCTTCGCTTCACCCAGGCTACTTTAACGAGGAAAAAAGAATGCAGGGATCTTTTTTTATAAAAAAAGTCGCAGTTCTGGGATCTGGTGTAATGGGTGCACAAATTGCAGCGCACTGTGTTAACGCTGGTATAGAAACGCTACTCTATGATTTGGCATCTAAAGAAGGAGATGCGAATGCGTTGATTGATAAAGCAATCGCTAATTTAGGGAAACTAAAACCCGCTCCACTTGCTACACCCCAAACCGCAACATTGTTGCAAGCGCGAAATTATGAGCAACATCTTGCTGATTTATCCTCTTGTGATTTAGTTATTGAGGCAATTGCTGAACGCTTGGACTGGAAGGAAGACTTATACAAGCGTATTTCTCCATTCTTAACTAAAGATGCAATTTTAGTGAGTAATACCTCCGGTTTGAGTATTAATGCTCTTTGTTCTGTTTTACCCGAAGTACATAGAGCCAATTTTTGTGGCGTCCATTTTTTTAATCCTCCTCGTTATATGCATCTTGCTGAACTTATTCCTGCAAAAACGACCAATAAAGAATTAGTGGATAATCTGGAGACTTGGCTAACTCGTTATTTAGGTAAAGGAGTTGTGCGTGCCAAAGACACACCAAATTTTATTGGAAACCGCATTGGGGTATTTTCTCTCTTAACAACATTGCATCATGCTTTTGCCATGGATATGGGATTGGATGAAGTCGATGCATTAACAGGCCCTTTGCTAGGAAGACCAAAATCTGCCACTTTTCGTACTATGGATGTGGTGGGTCTCGATACCATGCAGCATGTAATCCATACAATGCAGCAACAGTTACAAGATGATCCTTGGCATCACAGTTTTAAATTACCTGAATGGCTCCTTAACCTAATAAAGGAGGGGCATTTAGGACAAAAAACAGGCCAAGGCATTTATAGAAAAAATGGTAAGCTTATTGAGGTATATGATGTTAAGTCAGCACATTATCGTCCAGCTCAACCGGTCGTGAGTGATGAGTTAAAAACGATTATGGGTAATCCTGATCCTGCTGTGCGCATGCAAAATCTGATGACTTCAAAAAACAAGCAAGCACAATTTTTAACTGCTTGTTTTAGGGATTTATTTCACTACTGTGCCTATCATCTCGAGGAAATTGCAGAAAATGTCAGAGACGTTGATTTGGCAATTCGTTGGGGCTTTGGTTGGATACAAGGGCCATTTGAAACATGGCAACTCGCTAATTTTGCAACAATGACACAGTACATTAATGAAGCAATAAAAGAAAAATCATCTCTTAGTACGGCTCCTCTACCTGGATGGCTTTTTGAAATCGATGCCTTTTATACTGAAAAAGGTGCTTATTCTCCTCACATGAATGAATACCAACCTCGACGTCAATTGCCCGTTTATAAACGTCAATTTTTTACTGACCGGGTCATCAAGGAATCCGTTCACCCTACACCTGTGATTTATGAAAATGAGGGTGTTCGTTTGTGGCATTTACAAGATGATGTAGCGGTAGTGAATTTTAAAAGCAAAGCGAATACGGTTGGACAATCCGTTCTTGATGGGTTGGAGGCTGCTGTAGAAACTGCAGAGAAACAATGTCGTGGACTAATTATTTATCAACACGATGCGACTAATTTCTGTTCTGGTGCTGATTTGCGGGGTGTCCTTAATTTAATTAAGGAAAACAAAATGCAGGCTTTAGACGAGATGATCGCTCAATTTCAACGTGTTGCTTTACGCTTAAAATACAGTGCGATTCCCACTGTTGCCGCAGTAAGAGGGCGTGCTCTTGGGGGTGGGTGTGAGTTGATGATGCATTGTGATGCCGTAGCTGCAGCATTTGAATCCTATCCTGGTCTGGTTGAATTTGGTGTTGGGGTAATACCTGCAGGGGGTGGATGTAAAGAGATGGCAATACGTGCTGCCCACCTCGCTCCAAAAGGGGAATTAATGACAGTAATTCAAAATTACTATCAACAAATTGCTACGGCGCAAGTTGCAGGTTCCGCGGCTGATGCAATGCAAATGGGATATTTGCGAAGTACTGATAGCTACGTGATGAATGCTGACGAAGTACTCTATGTTGCTCTAGCTAAGATTAATTGTATGCATGCAGAAAATTACCAATCTCCTTTAAAGAAACAGTTTCCAATTGCTGGTATTGAAGGTAAGGCACGATTGCAAGCAGGTTTGGTTAATTGGTTAGAAGGCGGATTTATTTCTCAGCATGATTATTTCATTGCTACGGAGTTAGCAACTGTACTCTGCGGTGGCAACCTCAATCAAAATACGTTGGTGGACGAGAATTGGATGCTTAAGTTAGAGCGAGAAGCATTTATAACGCTTGCTGCAACACCATTAACCCAAGCACGGATTAGTCATTTACTAGAAACTGGCAAGCCGTTACGCAACTAAGGGAGAATTGAAATGACTAATGTATATATCGTTGATGCATTACGTACTCCAGTAGGTAAAGCACCCCGTGGTGTATTTAAAAATACATTACCAGATGATTTATTGGCTCACGTAATGAGAGATTTAATGAAACGCAATCCCTCTGTGGATCATCAAAAGATTGGGGATGTTGTAATAGGGTGTGCTATGCCTGAGGCTGAACAAGGTATGAACGTGGCTCGTATCGCGTCATTACTGGCTGATTTACCGCAATCTGTTCCTGCGATGACAATTAATCGCTTTTGCTCTTCAGGGGTACAAAGTATTGCCACAGTTGCAGAGTCTATACGGAGTGGGGATATGCACCTGGCCCTTGGTGGTGGCGTTGAAAGCATGTCTATGGTGCCTTTAGGCGGCAATAAATATACAGCAAATCCGGTTATCTTCAATAATGAAGATGTTGCAATAGCATATGGGATGGGCATTACAGCGGAAAATGTTGCAAAACGCTGGCAAATTACTCGTGAGCAACAGGATGAATTTGCTGCTGAAAGTCATAAGAAAGCGGTTGCTGCACAGCAACGTGGCGACTTTAAAGCAGAGATCAGTCCCGTAGAAATTACCATACGACAGGCGGATTTAGGAAATGGTACAGCAATAGTAAAGAAGAGATGGGTCAATGACGATGAAGGACCACGAGCTGATACTTCTTATGAAGTCATTTCTAAATTGAAACCGGTTTTTGCCGCAAAAGGAACAGTTACTGCAGGAAACAGCTCCCAAACTAGTGATGGGGCCGGCATTGCTCTTTTAGCTAGCGAACAGGCTTTGCATCAATATGATTTAAAGCCCATGGGACGATTACTGAGTTATGCTGTAGCGGGTGTTCCTCCTGAAATTATGGGAATAGGTCCTATCGAAGCGATTCCTATTGCTTTAAAACGAGCTGGTATTACTTTAGATCAACTGGATTGGATAGAGCTCAATGAGGCGTTTGCCGCTCAAGCTTTGGCAGTAATTAAAGAACTTGATCTACCTCGAACCAAGGTGAATCCTTTAGGAGGAGCTATTGCATTAGGTCATCCTTTAGGTGCCACAGGTGCAATAAGAACGGCTACTTTATTGCATGGATTAAGAAGAACTAAAGGACGATATGGAATGGTAACCATGTGTATCGGAACAGGCATGGGGGCTGCGGCAATATTTGAAGCTTTATAGCCTCTGAGTATTGTAGTCTGGGTAAAGGAGCAAGCCGAAGGTTCATTTAGTCATCCCGAATACAACCCGGGAGCTCCACGCTGTAAGATGATGAGAGAGCCCTCGTTCAACTCGTGAAGACGGGCTTGCTGCTTCACCTAGGCTAAAATTTGCATACCATCTTAAATGAGTGCAATGCAAAAACCCGAGTAACGGTTTATCGTGACTCAGGCCACTGTGATGGAAAAGAGTTTAATAAGGTACTATTTAATTTTTATCGCGGAATATAATGCGGCCTTTAGTTAAGTCGTAGGGAGTTAATTCGACCTTAACTTTATCGCCAGTTAAAATTCTTATGTAATTTTTACGCATACGACCCGAAATGTGGGCAGTGATAACATGTCCATTTTCTAATTCAACACGAAACATAGTGTTGGGTAAGGTATCAATAACCGTACCAGCCATTTCTATATGATCTTCTTTTGCCATAGGACTCTCAGTGATGTACCAAAGTTTATTATGTGTGATTATATACTTACAGCGTGTATACTGCACTAAAATGAGGAAAATGGCAATCAAAGCCCAGCAAAATTTAACTATTTATCACTTCATAGACGGCTTAAGACCTCACTCTGAGGGGAACTCATATCAAGATAAATTAAGCTTGCTTACTTTATTGCTGCGTTAAGGGTGTTATTAACTATAAATACATCACCTACGTAATTAACATAGTGTCTTTCTTTGCTGGCTTCCTCCCGACTGGGTCTAATAAGCCCATGCAGGCTAAACTCGTTTTTTTGTAATTCAGAACATAGTGCTTTAATCAATTCAGGCGGACAATTTTGTTCAAATAATTGTTTTGCTGTATTTACAAAGCTCTGTATTTCCGCATCGAATTTTGCCTTATCGTGTGCATATCTTGTCTTTACCTCAAGTGTCTCTGTGAATGCAGGTTCTTTGGGAGGTTTAGGTACTGTTTTCCAGCCATCATGGGTTAAGCCAAATCGAAGATCTTTTACCATTTCATGTTCTTGAGAGTAGTATGAAACTGTTATTAATCCCCCTGAATTATCCCTTATTAAAAAAACAGCCTTAGTTTCTTTTTTGGTAGCACCATGATGTTCCAAAATATCATGTAATTTATTACTGCTAAGCGGTCGAAAAATAACAGGAATTTTAGATTCTGGTTCATTACTTTGTTTTGACTTCATAGGTCAATACTCCGAAGTTCTTTAATAAAACAAATGATCAATTATTGAAGCCATAACGAGATGAAATGGTAATAGTCTGTCTATATGGTATAATAATAGTACAATGTTCTTGCTATTTGAAATATTCAGTGCTTTCCCAGGGACCTTTTTTTGTAAGATGTTCTAAAGATTTATAAAGCATATGAAGAAATTCTCTTCGATCAATAATTTTGGCACCTAAACTTTGCAAATGCTTCGTTGGAATCTGGCAATCAATAAAATCATAGTTCCAATCGCTCATCGTTTTGCATAGATAGTAAAAGGCAATTTTTGAGGTATCTGTCATTTTATGGAACATGGATTCCCCAAAAAAAGCATGACCTAAACTGAGTCCATATAAGCCCCCGACCAGTTTGTTTTCATACCATATTTCAAAGGAATGGGCATAACCCATGATGTGTAATTGAGTATAGGCTTCCATCATTTCCGTAGTTATCCAAGTATTATTGATTCGATCAACACATGAAGCACATTCTGAGATCACTTGTTTAAATGCAGTATCTATGGTGAATTTGAACGGTTTTTTTAATGATTTTTGCAAACTACGAGATAATTTAAATTCAGTAGGAATCAATATGAGTCTTGGATTTGGAGACCACCAGAGAATAGGTGTTCCGGGTTCATACCAGGGAAAAATTCCTTGTCTATAAGCTTGAAGGATACGTTGTGGTGATAAATCACCCCCAATGAATAATAAGCCTTGATCATCACTTGTTTCCGGATTTGGAAACAAGTGGATTTCATCATAATTCAACGCAAACTCCTCAATTAACAGGAAATTTATCCTTATAAATCTTTTTTTATTCTACACTTATTATAAGCGAAAATGGGAGGAAGTAATTGGACCATCTCTATAGTTTGGGCAATATTTTAATGCTCCTCAGCCTTTGTTTCAGAAAAGTGCTCTTTCTTCGCACCATCTTCATATTATCTGATTTATCATTTTTACTTTATGGTGTATTAGCTAATGTGCCACCGGTTGCTTATTGGGCAATCGCATCGTTAATTATTAATTTTGTACAGATTGTTTTTTTGTTAAGAGATCTGATGCCGAGAGATTTGCCTTATGATTTACAACAGATAAAGGATCTATTTTTTTTAAGCATGCAAACAAGTGACTTTATTCGTCTAATTAAACTAAGTAATCAAGGTAATTCAAGAAATGAAAAAATATTAACTAAAGGTGAGCCAGTAGAATATTTAATGTTGATTACTAAAGGATCGGTATACATTGAGTTAGAGGAAGAGATTATAGAAGTAGGACCGTATCATTTTATTGGAGAGATGAGTTATTTTAGAGATGGAAAAGCTAGCACTACCATATATGCAAAGGATCCTGTAGATTATTTATACTGGAATTATTCTGACTTACATCGTTTACAAGAAAACAAACCTTCATTATTTATGAGAATGGTAGAGGCAATGGGGAAAGATATTATATTGAAAATGCTCAATCAAACAGAACAACAAAGAAATTAGGGTGATATTCTTTAGTTGCAGCGAAGCAGGTAATATTAAGAACAACTTCACTGCACCCATTTCCAACACTAATTTTTTAAATTTAAATCCAAATATTGTTCTGCATCCAGAGCTGCCATACATCCCACTCCCGCAGAGGTAATGGCTTGTCGGTACACATGGTCAGCCACATCACCACAAGCAAATACTCCAGGAATGGATGTGCTGGTAGCCATACCTTCCAATCCCGATTTAATAACAATATAACCATTATTCATAAGAAGTTGATCTTTAAATAAGTCCGTATTAGGTGTATGCCCTATAGCAATAAATACCCCGTCCACGTTTAATAATTCCTGTGAATCGGTTTGTAAATTGCGAATTAAGGCGCCAGTGACTTTTTTACCATCTCCGATGACTTCATCAAGGGTGGAGTTCCATATTATTTTAATATTGCCTGTACGCGTTTTTTCGAAAAGTTTATCCTGAAGTATTTTTTCAGCACGTAGACTGTCACGTCGATGGATCAAAGTTACTGAAGAAGCTAGGTTAGATAAATACAGTGCTTCTTCAACTGCCGTATTTCCTCCACCAATAACACACACGGTTTTATTGCGATAAAAAAACCCATCGCAAGTCGCGCAGGCAGAAACCCCTCGACCTTGATAGGCTGATTCTGATTCGAGTCCTAAATAACGAGCGGAAGCTCCTGTAGCGATGATAAGAGCATCACACGTGTACGTATCACTATCACCATGAAGTATAAAAGGTGCTTGTGCTAAATTTGCTTTAACAATATGATCAAAAATAATTTGAGTTTCAAAGCGTTCAGCATGTTTTTGCATGCGGTCCATCAGGGCAGGGCCTTGTAATCCCTCAACATCGCCGGGCCAGTTATCTACATCTGTTGTGGTCGTTAATTGACCTCCTGGCTGCATGCCAGTGATTAAAACGGGATGAAGATTGGCTCTTGCAGCGTAGACTGCAGCGGTGTAACCTGCTGGTCCTGAACCTAATATAATTAAGCGGTGATGATTGCTTGAGCTCATTCTCTCTGCCTTCCTTAATATTTTGATATTTTGTGTTAAGATGGCGAATATTATGACAAAAACAAAGATATGAAAATACCTATGGAAAAACAACATTCGGGAAAAAAATCTGGTCTTTCTAAAAAACACATGCCTAGCTATGTTGTGAAACGACTTAGCGAAGGTAGTTTTATATTAATTTTAACGAGTGCTTTTTTTGTGCTCTTGTCTTTGCTCTCTTATAAAAACAGTGATCCAGGGTTTTTCCATGCTTCGCGTGCTGGAGCTGCTGTTGCAAACTCAGGCGGACAAGTAGGTGCATACATTGCTGATGCTCTTTATTTTACATTTGGGTATTTTGCTTATTTGGTACCTATCGCTTTTGCTTATATTTCATGGGCTTTATTGCATGATGTTCATACCTTAAAAATTCTTGATAAACGAGTTTTATTGCTTCGCTCTATTGGTCTGATGCTTATGTTTGCTGGAGGGTGTGGCTTATTAAGTCTTGAAGCGGAAATGAGTCGATTAAGCTTCATCCATGGCCCCGGAGGATTAATAGGGCAAACTGTGGGTGGTGGTTGGTATCAAATGCTGAACTTACACGGAGCGAGCTTGGTTTTATTGGCCATGCTTTTAGTAGGAACTACTTGGTTAACCGGTTTATCCTGGATAAAAGCCATCGAGCTTATTGGTTTATATACTTTATTCACTGCAAATTATATTTCTAAAACGGTACAAAAAGCAGTACTTTTTTTTAAGAATCAGTTTGCACGAACCCCGTCAAAAGAATCCACCAAAATACCTCGTGAAAAACCTGCTCCAAAATTATTTAAGCCTAAGGTAGAGAAAGAAAAAGAGGTGGTTATTCCTCCTGTTCTACTGAGTAATGAAATAAAACCTGAAATGGTTAGAAACGAAAGTAATAAACCTGAAATTAATAGACCCGAAATTGTTAAGCCTATTAAAGAAGTAAAAGAAATTCGTCTTCCCAAGGTTAGTACTTCAGGCGAATTGCCTTCTTTAAGTTTATTGGATAAAGGTGAGCCAGGTAAGCCTATGGGTGGGTATACTCATCACGAGTTAGAGAATTTATCGCGAGAAGTAGAGCAACATTTGTTAGATTTTGGTATTCAGGCGGGTGTGGTTGCGGTTCACCCAGGACCTGTCGTGACTCGTTTTGAGTTGCAATTGGCTGCAGGTGTTAAAGTAAGTAAGCTTACGGCCTTGGCTAAAGATTTAGCTCGCTCTTTATCGGTAACTTCAGTCCGTGTAGTCGAAGTAATTCCAGGTAAAACTGTGGTTGGATTGGAATTACCCAATCATTCACGAGAAATGGTTCGTTTATCAGATGTTTTATTAGCGGATGTATACCAACAGGCTCACTCACCCATTTCTTTATCTTTAGGTGTGGATATAGCAGGGCATCCTGTCGTTGTTGATTTAGCAAAAATGCCTCATCTCTTGGTCGCTGGAACGACGGGCTCTGGAAAATCAGTGGGCATCAATGCCATGATTCTAAGTATCTTATTTAAGGCAACTCCGGAGCAGGTACGTTTGATTATGGTGGATCCTAAGATGTTGGAGTTGTCTGTTTATGATGGTATCCCTCATCTGTTAACTCCTGTTGTTACAGATATGAAAGAAGCTGCTAGTGCTCTGCGTTGGTGTGTTGAGGAGATGGAGCGACGTTATCGATTAATGGCGGCAATGGGAGTACGAAATTTAGCTGGATTCAATAGTAAGATCGCTGAAGGAATCGCTAATGGCCAACCGTTAGTTAACCCTTTATGGAAACCTGTTGACTCAATGGATGAATCCGCTCCAGAGTTAGAACCCTTGCCTTATATTGTTGTCATGATTGATGAGCTTGCGGATATGATGATGGTCGTGGGTAAAAAAGTAGAACAATTAATTGCACGTATTGCCCAAAAAGCACGGGCAGCAGGAATTCACATGATTCTTGCTACTCAAAGGCCTTCAGTAGATGTATTAACTGGATTAATTAAATCAAATATTCCTACACGAATATCGTTTCAAGTTTCGTCAAAAATTGATTCTCGTACTATATTAGATCAACAAGGTGCGGAACAGTTATTAGGGCACGGGGATATGCTGTTTTTGGCTCCCGGAAGTGGCGCACCCTTACGAGTTCATGGCGCTTTTGTTGATGATAAAGAGGTACATCGTATTGCTGATGACTGGCGCGCACGTGGAGAGCCTAATTATATTGAGGATATTTTAAAATTAACGAACGATGGCAATGAAGGTGGTTCGGATGAAGATGGTCAATCTGCAGAAGATGATGATCCTCTTTATGATCAAGCAGTAGAGTTTGTTATTCAAACACGTAAGGCAAGTATTTCTGCAGTTCAACGACGGTTAAAGATAGGGTACAACCGGGCAGCGCGAATGGTTGAGGAAATGGAGCGAACTGGGATTGTGGGGCCATTAGATGGTGGTTATCGAGATGTCTTAGTATCATCTGTAACGGAGGATTAGTTATGAAAAAAATATTAATAGCATTACTTTTAAGCGTTTCTACTGCAGTTTTTAGTGAAACCCCAGATGTATTGTTACAGAATAAATTAAATAGTATTCGCTCAATGACCGCAGTTTTTAAGCAATCTGTAAAAGCAAAACATCGTGTAGTATCTCGTTCATCAGGAACTATGGCATTACAAAGACCTGGTCGATTCCGATGGCAAACTTTGCAGCCTATGGCGCAATTAATGGTAGCTGATGGCCAGAAAATTTGGGTTTATGATAAAGACTTAGAACAAGTCACTGTTAAAACACAAAGAAAAGGCTTAGGAGGAACTGCGGCTTTGTTCTTAAGTGGTTATGACAATACTGTGACACGAGACTTTAATGTGACTCAGAGCAACATGGGAAATGAAATCGTTTTTGATTTGAAATCAAAATCACCTAAAGCCAATTTCCAACGCATAAAACTCGTCTTTCGGCAAAACAATTTAACAGGATTAGAGTTATACGATCAATTAGGCCAAGTAACTACGGTCCAATTATCCCAAATTAAATTAAATCCTAAATTGGCTACTAATTTGTTTCAATTCAAAACGCCAAAAGGGGTTGATGTGGTTCAGCAATGAGTTTATTTGAAACCACGCCTACGCCGCCACTCGCTGAGCTTTTAAGACCTCGAAGCCTCGATGAAGTGATTGGTCAGAGTCATTTATTAGGTGAGGGGAAATCCTTACGGCTCAGTTTTGCTGCTAAAAAACTTCATTCAATGATCCTATGGGGGCCACCCGGGGTCGGGAAGACCACAATTGCTCGAATTACTGCTGAAGCTTTTGATTGCGAATGGATAGCACTTTCAGCAGTATTTTCTGGAGTTAAAGATATTCGGGCCGCAGTTGAAAAAGCACAAGAAAATCTAACTTTGGGTACACATACCATCTTGTTTATTGATGAAATTCATCGTTTTAACAAAGCCCAACAAGATGCATTATTGCCCTTCACAGAATCAGGTTTGGTCACTTTCATAGGTGCTACTACAGAAAATCCTTCTTTTGAAGTGAACTCTGCTTTGTTATCACGAGCTCAAGTTTATGTTTTAAAGTCCTTGACTGATGAGGAGTTGAAACAGTTATTTCAAAAAGCGTACCAGGCTGTTTTATCCTCTATTCAATTTGATGACGATGCGATAGATATGCTTATTGCATTTGCCGATGGGGATGCAAGACGGTTATTAAATAGTCTTGAACAATTACAAACGGCCTGTGCTGCAATGAATAATACACATGTAACAAAAGAATTTGTGGTGAATTCA
This sequence comes from Legionella nigrisilvae, assembly GCF_977063395.2. NCBI lineage: Bacteria > Pseudomonadati > Pseudomonadota > Gammaproteobacteria > Legionellales > Legionellaceae > Legionella > Legionella nigrisilvae. The sequence continues at coordinate 141,563 of NZ_CDRUGZ020000043.1, read as the reverse complement.
TTGGCAGAGCAGGTCAGGCGTTTTGATAAAAGTGGAGATAACTTTTACGATCAAATTTCTGCCTTACATAAATCCGTTCGTGGCTCTAATCCTGATGCGGCTTTATATTGGTTATGCCGTATGCTCGATGGAGGAGCCGATCCACGTTATTTGGCACGGCGTATAGTGAGGATGGCTTGGGAGGATATCGGTTTAGCTGACCCGCGTGCCATTCAAATTGCGAATGATGCCGCACTAACTTACGAAAGACTAGGTTCTCCTGAAGGCGAACTCGCTCTGGGAGAAGCGGTCATATATTTATCAATTGCAGCAAAAAGTAATGCGGCCTATGTGGCTTTTAACCAAGCGAGGGATTTTGTAAAAAAAGATAAATCGCGAGAAGTCCCTATTCATTTGCGCAATGCACCAACGCATTTAATGAAAAAACTAGGACATGGAAAAGAGTATCGTTACGCTCATGATGAACCACATGCTTACGCTGCTGGAGAACATTATTTACCTGAAGGCATGCAGGAGCCTGGTTGGTATAACCCTGTTCCTCGTGGTCTGGAAATAAAAATTGCAGAGAAACTTGCGTTTCTAAAATCACTGGATGAAAACGAACCAAAATCTTAGTTTTGAACACAGCAAACCACTCCTTATCCTGAGTGCAACAAGGGATCTTCACGCTGTAACATCGTGTTGCGATGGGAGAGCCCCTCGTCACCCCCCGATTGACAGGCCCAATAGATCCCAGGTTTGGCTGCATGTCTAAATGCTGCGCTGGGATCTAAGCTACAATACCTATAAAAGTACTTTAGGTTCCAACTACTCTCATAATTTACAATCTGGAAGATTCCAACTGGACTCAATGATATTGGCGCCAGCTTCGTGCTGTTTGCTATAATTAAATATCAAGGGCTTATCGTAACTAAAAAAGGGTGCATAAAAATTTTTATAAGATACTTGTCCATCGGTAAGAAATACAGAACATGTATTGGGTAAGAGTTCCGCTACACTTTTAATGTTTTTATATCGAGAATTTTCACCAATGTAACTGTGATCAAAACCCAAGAAAGCCAGGTAAGGTTCCTTATTATTTTCCTTTTCAATAATTTTTGCTGCGTTACCATTGAAACTATGAATTCTGAACTGTTCATCTCCATCTAAGTATTTCATTTGGAAACTTTTAATACAGGATAAGATTGCAGGATAAGAATCGAGCGCCACGATACGAATCCCGGCTTTTTTGGCTGCTTTTACTATATCCGTATACCCCGAAAATCCGCATCCACTTGCCAGATCTTTGAAGTATAAATAGGCAGCTAGTTCGGGTGGAAGCTCGTCACTCGTGCTATGAAAATAGGCATCGAGCAATTGTTGATGGCGATCATAAAAAAGAAATTCAAAAAATAAAGTTTTTATGCCTAATTGCTTAAAGTATTCTAAATTTCCAATAAGAAATTTTTTGGGAAATTTGTGATGATGAATTTCGCCTAAGAAGATTCCATTAGGAAGTGTTTTATTATTTTTTAGTTCCTCAAATGATTTTTTTAATGCCTCTTTTCTTTGTGGTACTGAGAAGTAAGAATGTGATGCTTGTGAAAAACTCCAGCCAGAATGAGAGTAATTTGTTTTTTGGGCCAAATTTATGGATAGTTGGCATAATGATTTAATTTCAGATATATATTCATCCACGGGTTTATTATGCCAAAGACGATAGCGGTTACTCTCCCAAGTGGAAGCAAAAGGTTTTTCAGTTAGATGAAGTTGTAGTTTTTCATCAAAATCAGTATAGGTGATTAGAACCTCTAATTCATCGGGATAATAGTCAAAGTAAATTTGTCGTTGTTCATCATCAAAATAAATTTTAATATGTTCCCGTGGAAAACCTTTTTTAACTAAAGCATCAATTAATTGCTGATAACATTGTTTAATGATCGGGTAATTAATCTCTTCAATTGATTCGCTATTGATTCCTTTTAGAATGCATATGCTCATGGGTAAGCCCTCTAATTTTAGTAGGGGCGCTTTTTAGAGATTGTATCCTGAACATTGGTATTGAGTTTGTGGAGAAGTTATAGCGCCAAATCCAACTGTACATACTCAACCTGAAAAACAATGTTCAGGTTACTCATGCACATATTCATATTTGGACGCATTATTGTCATAAAATTACTATGTTTGAATAATTTAATAACAATATATTTATCATGTTTACTCTTGAATGTCAATAAAAAAGTCATGTCGTGGGTAAGCAATTAATTACATGATTTTAAATGTATTTTCATTTTATTATAAATTTGCTACAGTCATCTAATTAATTATAATAATTTCATCAAGTATGCATTATTCTAATTACCAAACATGTGCTGTAAGACCACAAATACCTCTTTCTGAGTGGGATATCTTATCTAGTTTGCCAACTGCTTTGGTAATTATCAATTCTCAAGGACGAATTGTGTGGTTAAATCCACCGGCCGAAGCTATGCTAGGCTATGGATTACTTGATTCCCTATGGTTGGATGTGATTCTACGTGCTTTTGTACCTCGTGCTGACGATGGGCATGAAGTTTCTCTGGCAGATGGGCGTCGGGTTCACGTAGCAATCGCCACCTTGGATAGCTTGCCAGGTATATTAGTTAGTTTAACGGATATAACTGCTACACGGGATTATGAAAAAGCCAAAGAAAATGAAAAACGTTTGGTCTCAATCGGTACAATGACTGCACAACTCGCGCATCAAATCAGGACACCATTAGCTTCGGCAATGTTGTATACAGAACATTTAAACAACCTTCCTGATTTAGAATTTCGTACTCAAAATTGGATTCATCGATTACAAGAATGCCATACCAGTATTGAACAACAAATCCAGGACTTGTTACTGTTTGCACGAGGTACTACAATCGAACCCACCCGCATGGATATGAATTATTGGTGTTCCTTACTCGTGCAACGTGCACAGCCATATGTCTTAGCTAATAATGTCAGCTTCAATGTAAATAATAAGCTGTATACTCGTGAATCATTAATTCATGCAGAGTCATTAATTGGTGCTGTTTTAAACTTGGTGATCAATTCCTTGCAATCAGATGCGACAGAAATTAATTTAACACTTGCATCTATAGATAATTCAGGTATACAAATATCAGTAGAGGACAATGGTAAAGGAATGACAGAAGAGGTGAAGAACCAGGCTTTTTCCCCTTTTTATACTACAAAAGCCCAAGGCAATGGTTTGGGATTAGCAGTCGTTTACGCAGTAGTTAAAGCACATGGTGGTCGATTGAGTCTAGAATCTACGGAAGGAGTTGGTACACAGGTTAATTTGTTTTTGCCGTAAATATGTTGAGTGGTCATCCTGAACATGGCAAAGTGCTCTGATTTAACTTAGGTTAAATTCTTGAAGTGCTTAACCAAGCTTAGGATGATATCCTTTTTATAACACTTAGAAAAAGGACTTTCTATGAGTCATGTTTTAATCGTTGAAGATGATCCAGTATTAAGGGAAGCGCTGGCTGAAACAATGACTATTGCTGGCCATACATATATTACCGCTAAAGATGGCAAGGAGGCTTTGGCTCTTTTAGAAATCCATAATCCATCAGTGGTATTAACGGACATTCGTATGGATGAACTAGATGGAAATCAATTACTCGCGGAAATCCAAAAGAGAAGACTTGGATTACCGGTGATTTTGATGACCGCTTATGGGTCAGTGCAAGATGCCGTGAATGCGCTTCATCATGGTGCGGTAGATTATTTACAAAAACCATTCAGCGCTCAAGTACTGACTGAAAAAATCAATCAATACATTAAAGTTGAGTTTGATGAAGATACTGGAGAGCCCATCGCTAAAGATCCAAAAAGCCAGGCTTTATTAACGATGGCTTTAAAAGTCGCTCAATCAGATGTTGGCGTTATGATTAGTGGTGAAAGTGGAACAGGAAAAGAAGTCTTAGCCCATTTTATTCATGATCATTCCTCTCGAAAAAAGCAACCCTTTATTGCAATTAATTGTGCGGCAATTCCTGAGCAAATGCTTGAAGCGACATTATTCGGTTATGAAAAGGGTTCATTTACTGGGGCGTATAAATCAACCCCTGGAAAATTCGAACAAGCGCAGGGAGGAACTTTACTTCTTGATGAAGTGAGCGAAATGCCTTTAAGCCTACAAGCTAAATTACTCCGCGTTTTACAGGAGAAAGAAGTAGAGCGAATTGGTGCTAATAAAACAATTAGTTTAGACGTTCGGATTTTAGCTACTACGAACCGACAACTCAAAGATGAAGTCAAGGCGGGCCGATTTAGGGAAGATTTGTTTTATCGGTTAAACGTGTTCCCTTTGCAGTGGCATCCTTTACGTGAAAGGAAGAATGATATCATTCCCTTGGCTAATTATCTGATTCGTAAACATTGTCAACATAAACAACCAGTGGTTCCTGTGATATGTCCAGCGGCTCAAAAATTGATGTTGGCATATCCTTGGCCAGGAAATGCGCGTGAGTTGGATAATGTGATTCAACGCGCTTTAGTTCTACAAACTCAAGGCATTATAGAAGCAGAGCATTTACAATTGTCATTAACTGCTACCTTAGTTCCCGATACTGCTCCAGGTGCTAATAGTAAAAACTTACAAATCCATGAATTTGAATTGATTGAAAAAACATTATTGGAGAATGAGGGAAATAGACAAAAAGTAGCTGCTTTATTGGGTGTAAGTGAGCGTACGTTACGCTATAAATTAGCAAAAATGCGCGAAGAAGGTTATACAGTATAAAAATTTTAGTGGCCGGTGCTTTGAGGACCTGAATGAAGATAAAGCCATCACTGTGGATTAACCGGTTTACTTGAAGCAGATAAAAAAGGATGTAACATCAAATACAATGAGGTTAATAGGGATATGAGTGAAATTAATACAGCTAATATACTAAATCAGATCAAAACAATGTCTGCTAAAGCTGAAGGAAAAATTCTTGAGGCAGAAGCAAATCAATCTCCTTTTGGCTCTGTATTTCAACACGCTATGAATCAAGTCAATGACTTACATCAATCTGCGGATGCATTAAAAACCCGTTTTGAAATGGGGGATCCTAATGTAAGTCTTGGGGAAGTGATGATAGCAGCCCAAAAATCCAATTTGGGGCTTGAAGCTACTGTTCGAGTTCGTAACAAAGTGGTACAAGTGTACCAAGACATTATGAATATGCCAGTATAATTAGGAGCTTAGTATGGCATTGGCTGATAGTGCATCAACAGTTGCTGCAAAATTTGCAAATCTCTCTATTGCTCGACAAATTGGTTTATTAATAGGTGTGGCTGCAAGTATTGCGATTGGCTTGGCTGTTGTTTTATGGTCTCGTGATCCGAATTATGTTCCATTATATACGCAAATGAATGCGCGTGATGCTGCTGAGATAGTATCTGCTCTAGAACGTAACGGTGTTGATTTTAAGATTGATAATAACAACAGTATGATTTTGGTTGCGGCGGATAATCTGCAAAGTGCGCGGCTTAAATTGGCTATGGAAGGATTGCCTCGTGATCCAGTGGGTTCAGAAGAACTTTTTTCCAATGCTAATGCATTTAATAGTAGCCAATTTATGGAAAATGCACGTTATAAGCAAGCTTTGGAAGCTGAATTGGCCCGTACTATAAGTAAGTTCAATGATATTAAATCAGCTCGAGTCCATTTAGCAATTCCACGCGAATCAGCTTTTGTTCGTGATGCTCACGAACCCAGTGCTTCAGTGTTCCTGGATGTCTATTCTGGTTTAGAACTTAAAAAACATACAATTGCAGCCATTGTGAACTTAGTTGCATCAAGTATCCCAAATTTATCTGCATCTCGGGTGACCGTTGTCGATCAGGATGGGCAATTGCTAAATGAAGGTGGGGGACAAACCTTTTTTACTGAGACGGAACGATTTTTAGATTATAGACAAAATTTAGAGCATCAATATGCTCAAAAAATTCAAGATATTTTGACGCCAATATTGGGTTATGGGCGAGTAAGGGCGAAAGTTTCTGCGGATATTGATTTTACAAGTTATGAACAAACACAAGAACTGTTTAATCCTGAACTCCCTTCTTTGCGTAGCGAGCAAACCATGGAAGAAAAACGCAGTGCGTCAAGTGATGCTGTTGGAGTTCCAGGCACTTTATCCAATACACCGCAAACGAATCCTGCTCTTGCTGCCAAGAATGTACCGCCTAAAAATGGGCCGCCCCCCCCACAGCAGCAAACAGCATCGGATACAAATCAGTCCACCGATATACGTACGCAAAGTACCAAAAATTTTGAGTTGGATAAAACGGTTAGTCATACCAAAAATCAGCCTGGGACGATTAAACGACTTTCAGTTGCTGTATTAGTAGATAATCGAGCCGTAATGGATGAGAAAACTAAAAAAATGACTAAAGCTCCTTTGACTCCAAAGGAAATTGATCAAATCAAATTACTGGTTGCAGATGCAATTGGGTTAAATGTACAGCGTGGTGATAGTCTGAATGTAATTAATACGGGATTTGTTAAACCTGACCCTGTTGCAGCTATTCCTGAGGAACGTTTTTGGCAGAAAGATATCTTCTGGTCGATAGTGAAGCAGGCAGGAGCTGCGATATTTGTTCTGGCACTAATCTTTGGCGTACTAAGGCCTATGCTCAAAACCCTTGCCACTAATCGAACTGTTAGTAGTATTGTAAGTGATGAGCCCCCTATAGGAGATTTAACTTACGATGGAACCATCTCCATTAAAGACGCTAATGATTATGAGTCACAGTTAAATTTATTACGGCAGGTTGTGGATAAGGAACCCAAACGTGTGGCACAGGTAGTTAAAAATTGGGTTGATCGGGGGTAACTATGGATGGAATAGAGCGTGCGGCCATCTTGCTATTAAGCATGGGTGAGAAAAATGCTGCTGAAGTATTAAGACATTTGGAACCGAGACAAGTTCAAAAGGTTGGTGTTGCGATGTCGACATTGAGTAATGTTACTAAGGCAAAAATGGAAAATGTCCTGGTGGAATTTACCCATGCTATAGGAGATCAAACGAGCCTAACCGTCGACACTGAGCATTATTTACGCACAGTGCTCATTGAAGCTTTAGGCTTGGAGAAGGCAACTCCATTTATTGACCGAATTTTGGTCTCTGATAAAGACAGTGGACTTAACCGTTTAAAATGGTTGGATGGTCGATTAATTGCTGATGTAATTCGCAACGAGCACCCACAAATTATTGCCACCATATTAATTCATTTGGATAGTGAGCAAGCAGCTGAAGTAGTACGCTATTTTAGTGTTGATAAACGATCGGAAGTCTTATTGCGTATGTGCAATATTGATACCGTAAAACCAGAAGCCATCTCCGAGCTAGGACAGGTTATAGAGAAACAACTAAGTGGTCAGAAAGTGAGTAAAACCGCCTCTGTAGGAGGAATTAAGAGTGTTGCTGATGTAATCAACTATTTCGATGGTGCTATGGAAGAAGAGGTATTGAATAAAATAAAAGATTGGGATGAAGAGTTAAGCGAAAAAATCAGAGACAAAATGTTTGTCTTTGAGAACTTGGTAGATATGGATGATCGAAGTATGCAAACGTTATTGCGTGATGTGACGCCTGAACAATTAAAACTGGCTTTAAAGGGGACTACCGAGCCTACTAAAGAAAAAATATTCTCCAATATGTCTAAACGAGCTGCGGATTTATTGCGTGAGGATATTGAACTACAAGGACCTGTAAAAGTTGTTGATGTAGAGCGTGCTCAACGTGATATTTTAGGTATAGCAAAAAACCTTGCTGAAGACGGTAAGATTGCTCTGGGCTCTAAGGGTGGCGATGATATGATTTAGTGGGTTGGGAGGCAACCAACTCGATTTCTGATTGGATATGATTTGCAGGATAAGCATATGTCGAATGAATTTAAGCCTTACCTTAACAAAAAAGAAAGTAATAGTGGGTTTAGTGCTTGGGATTATGAATCAATTATAAATAATGAAGCAAAAGCAGAAATTAATGAGGAGGAACTATTTCTTGCGGAATGTGAACGCTTGAAGCAAGAAGCTATAAAGAAGGGCTATACGGAGGGAATGCAGCAAGCCATGGCCGAAATTAATGACAAAAGAGAGCAGTTCATACGTTGGTTTGATTTATTACAAAATCCAGTAAAACTTCTAGATGAACACGTTACCCAAGAAATCATTCAAACCATAATTTGGCTCAGCAAGCATTGTATTGGGGTCGAGTTATCCGTTAATCCAGAGCAATTAAAAAACTTATTCAATATCATCAAATTAGAGTTACCTTCTTTACAAACTAATAAAATACTTGCTATGCATCCAGAAGATGTAAATTGGGTTAAAAATGAATTTGGTGAAAAAGAAATACCTGGTTTACAAGAGATTTTGGTAGCAGATCCTTTATTGAGCCGTGGAGATTTCTATTTAAAAGGTGAATACAGCGAGTTAGATGGCCGAATATTTACTCGTTTCGCAACTTTGTTTACAAAATATATTAACCAGGATAACTTGATTCCACCCTTAAAAGATCAGGGTAACCAATGAAAATTTATGAGTCTCATCTGGTTGAGGTATTGTCTGAAATTCGCGAAAAAGAACATTCAGGACTATTGCATTGCGGCCGAGTAAGTCGTGCAGTAGGTCTTACTTTAGAAGCCAAAGGATTTCACCAACCTATTGGTGCACGTTGTTTTATTAATATTGATGGATCACGTACGATTGAAGCCGAAGTAGTTGGTTTTAGCCAAAATTGCGTTTATTTGATGTCTATAGGAGCGATCCAAGGACTCGCCCCTGGTATGATCATTACCCCAACTGGACGGGTCGCTCAGGTGGGAGTGGGAGCTCAATTACTTGGACGAATTGTTAATGGAGCGGGGGTTCTTATTGATGATGGCCCACCTCTTGAGATGAAGGATTCCTATCCTTTAATTAGCCCAGCAGTTAATCCTTTAAAAAGAGCAATCATCGATACACCCTTGGATGTAGGCATTCGTGCAATTAATGGTTTACTCACTGTGGGGCGCGGACAGAGGATCGGTTTATTTGCGGGATCCGGTGTAGGAAAATCTGTGTTATTAGGAATGATGACTCGTTTTACCCAAGCGGATGTGGTGGTAGTTGGATTGATTGGTGAGCGCGGTAGAGAGGTTAAAGAATTTATTGAATCGAATTTAGGTGAAGAAGGTTTAAAACGCGCGATTGTTGTAGCTGCACCCGCAGATGAAAGTCCACTAATGCGTTTGCACGGTGCTAAAGTAGCGACTAGTATCGCTGAGTATTTTCGTGATCAGGGTAAACATGTGCTTCTCTTAATGGATTCATTAACTCGTTTTGCTCAGGCTCAACGAGAGATTGCTCTATCTATTGGAGAAGCCCCAGCAACGAAAGGTTATCCTCCTTCAGTTTTTGCCAAATTACCAAAGCTTGTTGAGCGGGCTGGTAATGGAGAACCAGGTAGCGGTTCGATTACTGCATTTTATACCGTTTTAACTGAGGGGGATGATTTGCAAGATCCGATTGCTGATGCAGCACGGGCTATTTTGGATGGGCATATTGTTCTAAGTCGATCGATTGCGGAAGAAGGACAATATCCTGCTATTGATTTGGAAGCTTCGATAAGTCGAGTAATGCAAACTATAGTACCTGAACAACAAATGAATGATATGCTATTATTCAAAAAATATTTATCCCTGTATGAGAAAAACAAAGATTTCATACTTCTTGGCGCTTATGTTAAAGGAAGCGATCCTAATCTTGATAAAGCGATTCAAGCTCGAGATAAAATTAGGGAATATATGGAACAAGGAATCAACGAACGAGTTGTTTATAAACAAAGTGTAGGGATGTTATCCCAATTAGTATCATCTTTTGGAGCTAATTGATGAGTCAGCGATTAGAGCGTTTAAAACAACTGTTGCAGATGAAAAAAGAAGCGACCTATGCCGCATACCAGGATCTTTTAAAAGCCCAGGAGCAATTCAAACATAATAAGTTAAAGCATGAGCAATTAGTATCTTATCGACAGGATTATTTAAAGCAAGTTGAAAAAATTGGTGAACAAGGAACTGTAGTGGCTCGACTACGTAATCGTATCGATTTTATTAGCCATTTGGATACAGCTTTAATACAATTGAATACGCATTTAGCATATTTAGGAAAGGTAAGGTCTAAAGCCGAACTTAATTACAAGCAAGCTAAAATTTCTGAAGAAGGAGTCAATCATTTGATTGACCGGGTTAACAAGAGCGAACAACTCAAAATCCAGCGCATAGAACAAAAAGAAAATGATGAGTATGCGCAAAAGCAATGGTATAGTAAAAAAATCAATGAGTAATCGAACACTAAGCGTTAGGAAAGTAGTAAAAAGAATATGGATGCTTTTAGCTATCTTTATTATCTTTATGGCTGTTTTATCCAGTATATTTCGATCGTTGACTCCTTGGGCAAAAGAATATAAGGGGGAAGTCGAACAGCATCTTTCAGTTCTCATAGGGCAACCGGTAACGATACAAACGATGGAGACAGGATGGTATTGGTTTCAACCAGTACTTAAATTACATCAGGTTACATTGGGCAATGATTCAGACCATACCTTTCGTATCAACAAATTGTTAGTTGGTATTAACTTATTTAAATCATTATGGAGTTGGCAGATTCAACCCGGAGTCCTCTATATTGATGACATGCATCTCAATTTGAGAGAAAAAGATCATCACTGGACTATTGATGGTGTTGCAACTGACTCGCTCAATAGCAGCGATATGACTCCCGAGAAAACTAAGCAAATATTAATCTGGCTATCGCAACAAGAACATTTAATTATCAAACAGGTTTCAGCGTATTTTCATTTTAGCGACGGGGGATTGATTCCTGTTAATGGTTTAAATGTATCGGTAGTAAATCGAGGGGGACATTATAAATTTAAGGGCGAAGCACGACTTGCACAAACCAGTAGCACTAATTTTCAGCTGTTAGGTGATGGATATTTTGATCCGGAACATTTCGAGGACATTGAAGGAAAATTTTATTTCTCAGCCAAAAATGTTGTGCCTGCTCAATGGCAAAGTTTATTTCCTAAAGCCACAGAACATTTGGAAGGCGGTAAAGGTTATATAAATTTATGGCTTGATGTGCATCATGGTGCCATCTCTTCCATACAAGCGCAGATAACTTTTAAGCGACTCGCTTGGAGATTATTGAACAATCAACAGAGCCAACTCATCCAATCATTTTTTGCCAATCTTTCTTGGAAACCCAATAGTTTGGGTTGGCAGTTTCAAGCCGATCCAATTAGATTGCGAATAGGTGGTGTGACATGGCCCGAGAATAAATTATTGCTTAAATACAATAAAGAGCAACAAAGTTACCAATTATTTGTAAAGTCAATCATTATTGAATCATTGTTTTCTAATGCGATTAACTGGCCTAAAAGTATCCAAGATATATTGAGCATGAAGCCTAAAGGAGTCCTAAAAGATACTCAACTTCTTGTCGCTTTAAATACTAATGTGTCAGTTATTCCACCCGTTCCCGTTTTTAACACCTTTACTGTAAATGAACAGTCAACGTCAAAATCATCGTCCTCTCTTAGTACCTCTCAGAATATTACTGATCCATTACTAATAAGAAAAAATGATTTTTCCATTAGTGACTATTCAATAAATTATGTTTTAACACGTTTTGAGGAGTTAGAATGGAATGGCAAAGGAACAATTCCTCAAGTAAGAAATCTCTCAGGTGTTATAAATTGGCAGCCGGAACAAGGACGTTTAGAACTAGATTCTGAAAATACCTCGGTAAAAGTTAAAGGATATCCAGAACAAATCTTAACATTACTCAATGGAGCTTTTGAATGGAAAGAGTTAAGTGATGGTTTGCGAGTAAGTATGGAACGACTGGTAATAAATCAGCCCGAACTCACATTAAGTATGCGAGGCGCAATCGATCAGGTGACTCGAGAGTCTGTAGGTACTATTCGTCTCGGCATTGAGTTTTCTGGAAAGAATTGGCAAAAATGGGTGGCGTTTTTACCTAAAAAGTACATGAAACCCAAATTATATCTCTGGCTGAAAAATGATGTAAAACGTATTGCAGTCGCGAGTGGAAGGATAATTGTTAATGGTTTGGCAAAAGAATTTCCTTTCGATAACAATACTGGTGAATTCACTTTAGAAAGTTATGCAAGCGGAGGAGAGCTTGCCATTAACTCAAAATGGCCGGTTGTCAAAGAGATTGATGGATACATTCATCTAAAAAATCGTAATCTCAATATTGATATAGTCCATGCTAATTTTCAGGGTGTACCGGCTAAGCAAATGTTTTTGCGAATTTATGACATTGGAAAAAATAAAGAGAATTTACTGGTGACTGGGAAAATTGATGCATCAGTACAAAAAATGATGAATTATGTGATGGCGTCACCTTTAAAGAAAAAACTGTCGCTTTTAAAAATGTTGTCCGTCAAAGGCTCCGCTTTACTTGATTTAAGTGTACAGGTTCCTTTATATCCAGAGAATGATGAGGTCCTTGCTAAAGGAAATGTGGCCTTTAAAAATAATACGATAACTGTCAATCATGAATTAGGCCAATTTGCTGTACGAAATGTTTCAGGGGGTTTGATGTTTAATGAAACTGGAATAATCGACAGTTACCTGTTCGCCAATATCTTGGGTCATCCAATGAACATCAAAATTCAATCCGTTAAAGACCCCAAACCCGCTACAACAATTGCAATTACTGGAAAATGTACCGTTGATTCTTTGAAAAACCAATTTAAATTGCCACTTCTTTCTGTAGTTGATGGCTCATTTGATATGAATGCAGTTTTGAAGTTGAGTGATAAACCTTCTGAGGCTGATAGCATCAGTTTTAATAGTACTTTGGAAGGATTGGAAGTTAATTTACCTGAGCCTTTAGGTAAAAAATCAGATACAAAGGCGCCTCTTCAGTTAAATCTTGACCTTAATGCAAAGAAAATGATGCGTTTGAATGGAAATTACGACAATCGTTTAAGTGCGGATCTTCTTTTTAAAAATGCGAAAGAAGCTTATGTTTTTGATTCAGGACAAGTACGTTTAGGTAGTGCTAATGCTGTAAATCAAAAATTGCCTGGGCTTTCAATTGTAGGTGTATTAAAAGGATTTGATTTACACGCATGGAAGGATGTATACAATCAATTTTCATCACCAAAAACAGGCGCATCCTTATTTAACAATTTGCGAATTATCAATGTAACTATAGATAAATTGGGTTTTTTGAAACAGCAATTTAATAAAATGAAAGTGAAAGCAAAAATTTTGCCGAATAAGGATTGGTCTTTTAATTTGCAACAGAAAAATATTGCAGCGGATTTAATCTATCGAGCACCTGGAAATGAATTAAGTGGTCATGTCTATCATTTAAATTTAGAGAAGATTGATACAGTAGGTGGCGATCTTGCCGAGAGCACCCAAGTACATCCAAAACAAATACCCAATCTTAACTTGCGGATTGATAATTTATCCGTAGGCAAAGTGCAAGTGGGGGATGTAACTTTAAAAAGTCAATCCACAGCTGAAAAGTGGAAAATGGATTATTGCCAAATTACTTCACCCGTATATCAATTTAATATTCAGGGCGAATGGATTCAAAAGGAGAATAGAGATCAGACAAATTTTGACCTCAAACTGAGTATCGCCAATCTAGCTAAAACTCTGGAACGTTGGAATGTCACTCCCACGGTCCATGCAAAAAAAGGATATATGGAGTTTCATGGCGGTTGGAATAAGAGTTTATATCAATTCTCTCTTGCATCGTTAAAAGGGACTATGTATTTGCAACTTAAAAACGGAAGGATTACGCATTTAAGTAAGGAGACAGAAGAAAAGTTAGGTCTCGGTAAATTATTAAGTATCCTAAGCTTGCAAACCATTCCGCGCCGTTTACAATTAGATTTTAGTGATTTGGCACATCAAGGGTATAGCTTCGATATTTTTCAGGGAAATTTTATTGTAAATAAGGGAATTATGGGCACACAAGACAGCTATCTTGATGGTCCTGTCGCTTATGCAAGCATGAAAGGCGATCTTGATTTGGTTAAACATACTTATGATCTAAACTTGAAAATATCCCCTCATATAACAGCCAGTTTGCCTGTTGTTGCAACTATTGCTGGTGGGCCTGTAGCTGGTGTTGCAGCCTGGGTGGCCAATAAAATTATTAATCAAAGTATGCAGAAAATTTCTGCGTATAGTTATAAAATTTCAGGACCTTGGGATGAACCTGTTGTACAACAGCTCGATATTGTAAAGAAAATAATGAGAAAGGAAGAGTCCTAATCTTATGGATTTAGCTTAATGTTACATCTTATATTTGATCGTTATTGGGATATTTGTTTATTAAAAGAAAGTCCAGAAAATACACCATATTCCATTTCTCTAATGGTATTAAGTAGTATTTTACTGATTTTACTGATCACGATTGAATGGGATTATTCTTATTTTAATTCTTCCGAAGATCTCGTTAATAATGTCGCTACTTCAATATACTTGGTGATTTCTTATATCATTTATACCTATCTGGCTTTGTATTTAAAAGGATTAACTTCACGCTTGGTGCAAACAGTTACATCGTTATACTGTATCAACATTATCATCCATATATTAGTGGTACCGTTATTGATTTTAGCACCTTACTTGTCTCTTCCTAATCTAAAAAATCCCTTATTAATATTTGTAGGCATTCTTTATTTGTTTTTCAGTTTAGGATTATCAGTTTGGCAGTTTGTTATCATAGCCCATATATTTAAGTTCGCGTTAAACACAACAGCAATTCAATCGGTCTTAGCCGCATTTGGTTTAATAGCGGTTAATATATTAACTGTTTCTTTTTTACAATGAGATAGGATTATCATGCATTTACATATTTTAGGTATAAGCGGAACTTTTATGAGCGCTCTAGCTTTATTAGCACGGGATGCCGGTCATAAAGTTACTGGTAGTGATGCGAATTGTTATCCACCCGTGAGCGATTTGCTTACTGCAAAAGGGATAATCTGGACTGAAGGGTATGATGATCCTACTTTAGCCTTGCAAGCAGATCTCGTTATTGTGGGGAATGCGATGAAAAGAGGGATGCCTGTACTCGAAGCGGTCATTGAATCAGGTAAGCAGTACACTTCTGGACCACAGTGGCTTGCGGAAAATATTTTATCCAAATATCGAGTAATCGCTGTTGCTGGGACACATGGTAAAACGACTACTACATCAATGATTGCATGGATTTTACATCAAGCAGGATTGAATCCTGGCTTTTTAATTGGTGGCGTATCTTCTGATTTTAAGACGAGTGCTTGTCTCGGAACAGGTAAATGGTTTGTGATCGAAGCAGATGAATATGATAGTGCTTTTTTTGATAAACGTCCTAAATTCATGCATTATCGCCCAAGAATTGCTATTTTGAACAATCTGGAATTTGATCATGCTGATATTTATCCTGATTTAGCAGCGATTCAATTGCAATTTCATTATCTGTTGCGAACTATCCCTGCCAGCGGTGTTGCCATAAAACCTCGAGATGATAAAGCACTTAATGAAGTTATTGAGCGTGGACAATATTCACGCATTGAAGAGTTGGCTTTGGAAGGGAACGCTCAATGGTCAGCCCAATTAATTGAGGAAAATGGCTCTGCCTTTAAAGTATTACATCATGGAAAAGAAGTCGCTGAGGTGAAATGGCCATTAATAGGGCGTTTTAATGTTGAAAATGGCCTAGCAGCTCTTGCTGCGAGTGTAAACGCTGGGATCGAGCCTAAAGTTGCAGCTGAGGCTTTAGAACGGTTTACGCCTGTAAAACGTCGATTAGAGGTTCGCTCAAATAAACATGACATAACGGTTTATGATGATTTTGCACATCATCCTACAGCCATTATGCGAACGGTTGATGCTTTAAAACGAAGCAATAGACATCAACGTATTTTTGCAGTGTTAGAGTTTGCATCCTACACCATGCGAACAGGGGTTCATGCGGATGAAATGGCGCATGCCTTGCAACCCGTTCATGGAGCGTATGTTTTAGAACCACAGGATTTCAATTTGCATGAAACAATAAGCAACTGGACGTGTCCCTATAAGATTTGTAAAAATCATGACGAAATAATTAAAGAAATAACCCATACAGTACAAGCAGGAGATGCTGTTTTGGTTATGAGTAACCGAGGTTTTAATGGAATTCATCAAAAGTTAATCAATTCTATAGACGAGCGGTTTTCAAGATAGATTTGGGACTCAGGACAGAGGATTACGATGAGAGATCCCTTGTTGCACTCAGGATGATTGCAAGAGATCCCCGGGTTCCTCTGCACCCATGCTAAATCTAAGTTTAAACATTTCTTCATATCTGACTTGCTGAGTTATCCTCGAACTTATTGGGCATAAAAAAACTAGAAAAAAGACGTTTAATTCTTTTTATGTTCAATTAGTTAAATTAATAGTTGCAATATTTTTTATAGGTTGCTATAAAAAATGAAGGCGTTTACATTTTTGGACAATGACGCGTTGCAGTTATTGCGGGTCAGATTTGCAGGAGGGACGCAATGACAGAGTTTGCCGAATTTCAGCAAAAAGCGAAAAAACTAGCAACGTGTTTGGCGCGATCTTATGGACACCATGTGGGATGTTTGAATTTTTTTTCTTTATTCGTTCCTAATCATGTTGCTATCGATGATGCGGCTACAATAAGCATGCTGGCTCACAGTTTAGATGAGACCTATGAACTAATCCAATATGTTAAAGTTGTTAAGAGAGATCTTACGCTAACTCTAGATGATTTCAATGAATTTAAAAGTAAGGTTATTATTGGAATATATTTGGTCAAGTGGACCCAATATAATTCTTCAGTCAGTAATTATCTTTACCAATCTTTGATTGAATTATTTCGTAGTCATTTAGAAATCCAATCTCTTGATGAAATGGATAAGGATTTTTTTAATTCATGTTTGAGCGAGTTCAGTTATTATTGCACTTTTGTATATGAACGGCGCGAAGAAGAAACATACCGGGAACTAAATAAGCGATTAGGAGCAACAATTCAAAAGGACATTCATGAAGCAAAATATTTTTCGTCTAGCAAGAATTCTTCAGCTTTATTTGGGCTTTATAGAGGAATTATGAATTCTTTGGGAATGAGTATGTATTAAGGAGGATGTATGACTTTTATTCCGCCAACGTTTGCAAAACTTAGAGTCAATACGCTGAACTTAGAAACTAAATATTCCACTATATTGGGAAGGTATACAGTAGTGGATAGTCAGGTCAGTGAGGGATCCTCTGCACTGGATGTATTAATAGCTAGAACAAATGAAGTAATTAAATGTAAATCAGATCGAACTCCTCAAATTGAAGTGTTTAATCAATTGGTTAATGAATTACGCCAAATTCCGAAAGAAAACAAAAAGGATACAGAGCAAGGAACAATGTTTTTATTAGGGGCCTTAATTCATCGTTATTTTCGATTGATTAAGGAGTATGACAATCATAATTATTATGCCTCTTGGACGATATGGGGTAAATGTAATGTAACTGATTGCAGGTTATTTCAAGCGATAAGAAGAGCATTGCAATTTAAAGAATTAGACGAAGTAAAAAAGACTTTTAGAGTAGATGATTTAAAAATTCTTGATGTTGTAACTATTGTCAAAGCACTAGAGGTTTTTCGTAATAACATGCTGCTTGAAGATAAAGAACATGTTGCTCGATTTATGAAATACCCGCACTTTGCTGAAGATAAAAATTTCAAACCTTACTTACAGGACATTATCGATGAACATGCGCGAAGAGGAGCAGCTATTCTAAATCAGTTTGCAGCAATTGAATTCATTAAAACTTTAGCAGAACAAATTGAAAATGAACGGCAACAGCTGGAGAAAGATATAGAAAAATGGTGTAAAGGGGTAGCCAAAGATTATAAAGATTTTAAGGTCTTTAAAAATTTAGATGATGAGGCAATAAATGCAAGCCTAAGTAAATATGTGGAATCAGAAACATCCAGAAATATAATTTTTAGTTTATTTTATACTCCATTAATACAAGACAACCTTGAGTCCACAGAGCACAGCTCCTTTTTAACCAAAATGAAAGGTTGTTATGATTCAACATGCAGCTATATGCTTTTTGGTGGCTATGTATTGCTATTACAACAGTCAAAAACGCTAGATACGGATCTACTCTTTACGCTTCAGCAAGCTTTAGGTTTGGAAAAAAATCTGGATGAATTAACTCAAGACGATATGCTCAATGGGGTGAAGTTTCTCAAACAATTCCTTGAAACAGAGCCTGGCGCTGTCTTGGATTGCACATTTTTCAATGGAAAAGTTAAAATGCTTACGGCCATCGCAAGAGCTGAGAAAGAGCTCACCTATCAGGAAGAGCAGAAAAAAGACGAAGTGGTGATACTTACTGTTTAAATTTTATTGAAAAAGTATCTTATTTGGATTATTTATATACAAGTCGACAGTATAAATTATCTTATAGCAGTTATTGGTGGTAAATTGGGTGAAGTCTTGGGCAGAAGAGTCCTGTCGATTAACTTGGAGAACTTGATCTAGCCCAAGAAGATTGAGTTGGGTCAGAATTTCTCCAAGAGAGATCTGAATTATCAGAATTTCTTACGTAAAGCACCTTCAATATAGGTTCACAGACCTTTTCTTAGATAAATTCTTATTAAGAATTTGCTGTGCTCCTCTATATTATCTACAGAGGTAAGTGCACTCTTTCTACTTTCTTCCAGTACTTTGAAATGAATACCATTCCTAACATATGTGGTTCGTATTAGTCCAAATTTGGCTCCATTTGTAAGCTGGAGTTAATAATGATCGGATTAAAGAAGAAAATAAAGGATGAGGTGCACTTAAATACATCCAAGAAATAAACAAGGAACGGAAACAATTTTCTATTCCCAGAGATATTTGTTGTTTTATGAATAATCAAAGCGCTAATGAAAACGGATTAAAATCGGTTTTCACATCATAATGATCTACATTATCCTTTCGCTTTAAATAATTGGAAACATGATAAGTAATGGGTAATGCACATATTTCATACAATACTTTGAATAAATACATCGTTCCAATAATTTGCCAAATCGCCGCATAGGGAATCATGAATAAAAAAGCAATATGAGTAAAAAGTAAGGTATCGATACCTACACCGATCATTGTGCTTGTAATTGCTCGCAACCAAAGCCGCTCACCAGATGTTAACACTTTCAGTTTGGCCAGAATAATTGAATTGGCAAATTCACCAAAAAAATAACTAATGACAGAGGCTGTGAACACCCTTAATGTTCCTTGATATACAGTTGCATAAGCTTCTTGATGAGACCAAAAGGGTGAAGGAGTCAGATAAATGGTAAGCCAGGTGCCCAAAAAAACGATAGTATTCGCCAGTAATGCCATCCAAATAATCCGTCGACTCACTTTAAATCCATATACTTCAGTCAAAATGTCATCAAAAACATAGGTTAAAGGAAAAAAAATCAAACCCGCAGCAAAACTAATTGAACCAAAAGCAGCAATTTTAAAGGCTGCTAAATTCGATAAAATTAAAAAAGTTGTAAACAAAATTCCTACACTAATGACACTGGATTTGTTGGCGGATGTATGTTTAGGGAACCTTTTAATTAGATCCAGGTTATTTGTTTGTTCGGCCGAATATAAAGCTGCGATATGTGCTACATCTTCATGCGAAAAATTATCCAACCATTTTTTATGGTACAGTTCACTTATAGGCTTATCAAAAGTGACTGCCCCACCAGTAACTTGGACTTTAACGTAAACTTTAGCTGTATTAAGATAGTTCTCGTCAACTGAAATAATCCGATATGCATTTGAAATAATTTTACCTGTAGAGGTCTGAAACAGTTGTTTTATTCGCTGAAATAATTTATTGATCATGGTTTTATATATTGAGAAACGATAATGACTGACGCCCTTATTATGCCTAAAAATAAAGCTAAAGTCAGTACGATTACGCTTGAGACGCTTATTGGACAATCCATTCAAATGGAGCCACTTACTATAAATCATTATGCCAATTTGCGTTATCCGGCTAATGATGCCCGTATTTGGACTTACATGCCAAATAAAGCGAATGGTGAGTTTTATGATTCCTGGTTTCAAGATTGTTTGTTAAAGCAAGTGCAGGGTTTACAATTCACGTATGTGATAAGAAGATTTAAAGATAACGAGTTAATTGGAAGCCGAGCTTATTATGAGATCGACTTGCAACATAAAAAATTGGAAGTGGGCTATGGCTGGCTGACGCCATCAGTATGGGGTAAGCAGTACAATCATGAGTCGTTATTTTTGTTATTTCAAAATGCATTTGAAGCGTGGAGCCTTAATCGGGTTCAAATCGCAACAGATCCTCGTAATGTGAAAAACTACAATACATTAAACAAATTAGGCGCTACAAAAGAGGGTATTCTGCGTCAACATATGATTCATCACAATGGACAGGTCACAGATACGGTTTTATATAGTATCCTTGCTGAAGAGTGGCCTGAAGTGAAAAAGAAGTTAGTAGAACGATTAAAACGTGTAGAATGTTAATGAAGGAGCTGCTTTAGGTTTTATAGTGTTGTTATGGGCCCTTAGTACTTGGGGTTATACGTATACGCTTGTTTTTAGCACTTTTTGTATCGTCATCTGGAATATTGCTATCACAATCTAGTTCGCTTTGATGTGGATTATCAGCACTACTTGGATTAAAAAATTTTATTGATTGTTTACGTTTTTTTGGGGGGCCTATAGGATTTGATTCATCATGCTCGTCTGCTTCAGTTTCATCAAAAACATTTGTTTCGAGATGATTAATAAATGTTTTATATAGTTCTCTACGAGCAAGTAATTTTTCTATCAATTTTTCCGCTATAGAGAAATGAAATGCAGTAAAAGATTTCCTTTTTACTGAATGTAAATCTTTTTCTGAAAGTTTTGCTATTTTTATCATTGTTGATATTATTCTTTCTCTATCTGAGAATAAGATTTCAGCAACAGGACTTTTAAATTTCTTATGCTCGTGATCTAAAATTTCAGTTAAATACTTATCATCCTCCGAGTTACTTGTGATTTCATTGGTAAGATAATTAAGTACAAAATTATTAATATATTTTTCTAAATTAATATTATTATTTTCAATAATAAATGAATTAAAACTACATCCAGGGTCTAATCGGATTCCCAAAAAAGTATCATTATTCTTGATAAACCCAAAATTTCCACCTTCCCAATCGATTTCTCCTAAAAAATGACATACTACAAATAAGTCGATTAATCCGACTATATTAAGTTCTAGAATATTTGTAGGCGGTTCTTCTGCATATTGGAAATATATAGAGCCATCTGGTGATATTTTAATTACCTCATCCCAATCACGGTAGTTTTTTAATAGTTTTGCAGCTCGATAATAATTCGTATTGGTTTTATTTCTTAAAAGATGGTACTCCGGATGTTCAGGGCCTAAAATATGGCGTAGTAAATTACCTGAAAAGACTGCATATTCAGCTGCGAGGAGAGGGTCCAAAGATTCGTGTTGATTATTTGAACTTATGTAGTATTCATCCCCTCGTTCTAAAGGATATTCTTCTTCCTCTTCATCTTCTAAAGATTTTTGGCCCAACACAAAGAAATACTTTCCCATGGGATCTCTTAATTGATAAATAGTACAAATAAGTATAGTTAAAAATCGAATGTACTGAGGCTTTGTTTGGGGGAGGGTTCTAACGTCCCGATTTACGAGTTAGCAAGTTTGTTTGAATGATTTTAGTTGAATGATTGATAAGTGCCTGGCGGTTTTTAGTCGCCAGGCTGGATGTTTTATATCGCAAAACATGAATAGGTATTTTTACAATTAATGCTAAGAGAACTTGATTTCCCCGTTTTTATAAGTGACTTTAATTGTATCACCTGCTTTGAATTTCCCAGTCAATATATCTTGTGCCAAAGGATTTTCCAGTTGCTGCTGAATGGTGCGTTTTAACGGTCTTGCTCCATATACTGGATCAAAACCTGCTTCTGCTAAGTGAGATAAGGCATCCTGCGTTACATTGAGATGGATATCTTGTTGATTCAAGCGTTTTTGCAAGTAACTAATTTGAATTCCTGCAATTTTTGCAATTTGATCTTGAGCAAGAGCGTGGAAGACCACTGTATCATCGATACGGTTAATAAATTCAGGACGGAAGTGTTGGCGTACCATTTCCATAACCGCATCTTTAATTTGCTCGTATTTAAATTTATTGCCCATTTCTTGAATCAAATTGGAGCCAAGATTCGAAGTCATGACAATAATGGCATTACGAAAATCAACGGTACGCCCCTGGCCATCAGTCAAGCGCCCATCATCCATAACTTGCAGAAGTATATTGAACACATCGGTATGGGCTTTTTCTACTTCATCAAGTAAAACTACGGAATAGGGTCTGCGCCGGACTGCCTCTGTTAGATATCCGCCTTCCTCATAGCCTACGTATCCAGGAGGAGCACCAATCAGACGAGCCACAGAATGTTTTTCCATAAATTCAGACATGTCGATACGTACCATCGCTTCTTCTGTATCAAAGAGGAATGAAGCCAAGGCTTTACATAATTCCGTCTTACCCACGCCTGTAGGACCAAGGAACAAAAATGAACCAATAGGGCGGTTAGGGTCGGATAAACCGGCACGGGAACGACGAATGGCATTAGATACAGCATTGATTGCTTCATTTTGACCTATGAGGCGATGATGAAGGACTTCTTCCATACGAAGTAATTTTTCTTTTTCACCTTCCATCATTTTGGCTACAGGGATACCTGTCCATTTCGATACGACTTCTGCAACCTCATCTTCGGTCACTTTATTACGGACTAATTTGTTCTCATGCGATTCAACTTCAGCTACTTGGGATAAACGTTTTTCAAGCTCTGGAATGCGGCCGTATTGTAATTCCGACATTCGACTCAAATCTCCAGCTCGACGTGCAGTTTCCATTTCAAGTTTTGCTTGTTCCAGGGCTTCTTTGATTTGTGTAGCCCCATGCATGGTTGCTTTTTCAGCTTTCCATACTTCTTCTAAGTCAGAATAGTTCTTTTCTAATTCATCAATTGAATGCTGCAGATCTTCAAGGCGTTTTTTAGAGGCTTCATCATGTTCTTTTTTTAGTGCCTCACGTTCAATTTTCAATTGAATCAAACGTCGCTCTAATTTATCCATGCTTTCGGGTTTTGAATCTATTTCCATACGAATCAAACTTCCTGCTTCATCAATTAAGTCAATTGCTTTATCAGGTAATTGTCGGTCCGTAATATACCGGTGTGATAAAGTAGCTGCTGCAACGATTGCAGGATCCGTAATTTCAACTCCATGATGTACTTCATAGCGCTCTTTTAAACCACGAAGAATAGCAATGGTGTCTTCCACAGTCGGTTCATCAACCAAAACTTTTTGAAAACGTCGTTCTAGAGCGGCATCTTTCTCGATATATTGTCGGTATTCATCTAGAGTAGTGGCACCGATGCAATGGAGTTCACCCCGGGCTAAAGCAGGTTTTAACATGTTTCCTGCATCCATAGCACCCTCAGCTTTTCCAGCACCCACCATGGTATGAAGTTCGTCAATAAAGAGAATGATTTGACCTTCCTGTTTTGCTAAATCATTAAGAACTGCTTTGAGCCGCTCTTCAAATTCCCCGCGATATTTTGCTCCCGCAATCAATGCACCCATATCCAAAGAGAGCAAGCGTTTATTTTTTAGGCCTTCAGGAACTTCGCCATTAATAATGCGTTGGGCTAATCCCTCAACAATTGCAGTTTTACCTACTCCCGGCTCACCAATCAAAACAGGGTTGTTTTTTGTACGTCTTTGTAATACCTGAATGGTTCTTCGAATTTCATCATCGCGACCAATTACCGGATCCAGTTTCCCTTGTTCTGCTCGGGCGGTTAAATCAAGAGTATACTTTTCTAAAGCTTGGCGTTGTTCTTCGGCATTAGCGTCATTAATGCTTTCACCGCCACGCAACTCACTAATTGCGTTTTCTATTGCTTTGGCTTCACCGCCAGCTTGTTTAAGCATTCGAGAAAGGCTACCTTCCTCGTTTATTGCTGCTAGAACAAAAAGCTCGCTCGAAATGAAATTATCCTTTTTCTGTTGAGCCAGTTTATCAGTAAGGTTTAAGAGACGATTTAATCCATTGGAAATATGAATATCACCACCCATTCCAGATACTTTGGGAAGTTTGTCTAATGCTTGGTCTAAAAGAGTCCTTAATAAAGGGATATTGACACCCGCTTTACTCAGTAGAGGTCTACAACTGCCTCCTTGTTGATCCAAAAGCGCTTTCATTAAGTGCTCTGGTTCGATAAAACCATTATCTCTCCCTAAAGCGAGAGACTGAGCATCTGCCAAGGCTATTTGAAACTTTGATGTTAGCTTATCCATTCTCATGATATATAACCTTCTAATGGGTTAATGGGTGTTAATTTTATTGTATCTACCGTAAAATGAGGCCTATTTTAATAATTTCAAGTGATGATTATGACAAACAACCATTCTCCTAATTCTACTTCGGATTCTCAAGCTTTGCTGAATCAAATCATTATTGATTATATGAAGGAAGAAAAAAGGAAACGCAGATGGAAGTGGTTCATGCGGATTATTTATTTACTTATCCTTGTCTATATAGTATATCAAGTGTTTATAAATACCAATGAAGACCTAGGCACTAACATCAAACCTCATGTTGGTATCGTCGATATCACAGGTGAAATGGCAGAATCCAAAGCCAATTCTGATGATTTCGCCAAGGGCTTAGATTCAGCTTACAAAAACTCTGGATTAAAAGCTGTAATTGTACGTATTAATAGTCCTGGGGGTAGCCCTGTGCAGGCTGAATACATGTATAACCTGATCAAGTTTTATCAAAAAAAATACCCTGATATAAAAATTTATGCTGTTTGTGTGGATGCATGTGCTTCTGCCGCTTATTATGTTGCTGTTGCTGCAGAAAATATTTATGCCAGTCCGGCAAGTATGGTTGGCTCAATAGGTGTTTTGTATAATGGTTTTGGTTTTGTAGATCTAATTAACAAAGTGGGAATCACCCGAAGATTACAAACCTCCGGGGTGAATAAGTCATTGTTGGATCCTTTTACGCCTGAAACAGATTTTGCAAAGCAAAAACTACAAATTATGCTGGATCAGGTTCATGAACAATTTATTAATCGCGTAAAAGAAGGTCGAGGAAAGCGTTTACATATTGATAATGATACATTTTCCGGTCTTTTTTGGACTGGGGAGCAAGCTTTAGCAATGGGTTTAATTGATGGATTTGCAAGTAGTGGGCAGTTAGCTCGTGAAATAGTTAAGATTCCTGATTTGATTGATTATACCCATAAGCAAAATCTTTTTGATCGCGTGACTAAAAATCTAGGGACTGCTCTGGCTGACGAACTTCCCTTAAGTTTTGGAGTGAAGCCTGGATTTAAATAAGTAAGACCTCGGTCTCGTAGCCTGGGTGAAGCGCTTCAACCAGGCTTTTCAATAGAGACGCTTCAATTTACTTTAGGACAGGGGAGATGGTTTGTAATAATGATTTAAACACTTTAGGTGTTCCAGCAACGATGTCTCCATGTTTGAGGAAATCATCGCCACCGTGTAAATCACTAATCAAACCACCCGCTTCCCTAATTAATAGTGATCCTGCCGCAATATCCCAGGGCCGTAAACCAAACTCCCAAAATCCATCAAGGCGTCCGCTGGCAACATAAGCTAAATCCAGCGCAGCAGATCCAGTTCTTCTGACTCCTGCACATTTACCAAATAATGCTTCGAAGGTAGGTAAATATTTTTGTGCGATACTGATGTCGCGAGATGGAAAACCAGTTCCTAGCAGCGATGACACGAGTTGGGTTTGTTTGGAAACACGTATTCTTCGATCATTCAAACGCGCTCCGCGTCCTCGGCTTGCAGCAAAACACTCATGGCGTAATGGATCATAGATAACACCATGTTCTATTCTTCCTTTAACTTTCACTGCGATTGAAACGGAAAAGAAAGGAAAGCCATGTAAATAGTTTGAGGTCCCGTCCAAGGGATCAATAATCCAAATCGACTCATTATCACCTTCTTGAAGACCACTTTCTTCGGCGAGGATTCCATGATCTGGGTACGCTTTATGAATTGCATGAATAATAGTTTGTTCGGCCTTGATGTCCACTTCGCTAAAATATTCATGGTTATTTTTAGCTGTAATTTTGAGTCGGTCCACTTGCTCCATATGTCGAATTATTATCTCACCGGCTTGCCGTGCTGCGTTAACTGCTATATTTAAAAGTGGTTCCATGAATATACTCTTTAATCTACAAAACCGGTGATTCTATCATATTTTTTTTGTGCAAATAGAGTTAAATATGAAAAAAGCAAAAATCGTAAAAAACGAAGTTCAATGATATGATATAGAGATCTCAATGTATTAATGAAAGTTTTGTATATGAAGTTAAGTTCAATTCGCATTATATTAGTTGCAACATCTCATCCCGGGAATATAGGTTCTACAGCAAGAGCGATGAAAACGATGGGATTAAATTCACTTTATCTGGTCAATCCCAAATCGTTTCCTGATTATAAAGCAAAAGAAATGGCGGCTGGTGCCGATGATCTTTTAGAGCGTGCGGTGGTAACAGAGACTTTAGATGAAGCCTTGATCGGTTGTCAGCTAATTTTAGGAACGAGCGCGAGACCTAGAGGTCTGTCTTTGCCTGGCTTAATTCCTGCCTCCTGTGCCGATTTGATAAGTCAGCAAACAGAAGATACACAAATTGCAATCGTTTTTGGGCGAGAACATGCAGGTCTTACTAATGAAGAGCTGCTAAAATGTCATTATCATATCCATATTCCTAGCAACCCTGAATATGGCTCGCTCAACCTGGCACAAGCAGTACAGATTGTTGCTTATGAATTGCGAATGAAATTATTAGCGCCCAAAGCAGAAGTTTCATTACGCCAGGATGAATATGCTACGGCAGATGAGATTGAGCAATTTTATGAACATCTAAGAGATGTTTTTATTGAGATTCAATTTTTAAAAGCGTCAAATCCTCGTCGTTTAATGCAACGCGTACGACGATTATTTAATCGCGTAAATTTGGAAAAAATGGAAGTTAATTTATTACGTGGGATGTTAAGCCAGGTACAGAAATCACTGGAATGGGCAAGCAAAAGGGGCGGGAGTGAGCGAGATAATTAAAATACCAATCTATTTTGATTATATGGCGACTACACCGGTAGATCCGCGTGTAGTAGATCACATGATTCGTTACTTGGGCCCAGATGGGGACTACGGTAATCCTTCTTCAGTAACTCACGAATACGGTCGAGTTGCAGCTCTTGCAGTAGAGCATGCCCGTTTGCAAATTGCAGATTCAATTCATGCCTCGACTCAAGATATCGTATTTACTTCAGGAGCTACAGAAGCGAATAATTTAGCAATAATAGGCGCCGCTCACTTTTATAAAAATAAAGGGAAGCATGTAATTACTATGAGCACAGAACATAAGGCTGTGCTCGATAGTTTTAGCCGCTTGGAAAAAGATGGCTTCGAAATAACTTATTTACCCCCTGAAGCAAATGGTTTGCTTGATATTGAAAAACTAAACCTAGCATTAAGACCCGATACTATTTTGGTATCCGTCATGCATGTGAACAATGAAATTGGAGTAATCCAGGATATTGAAAGCATTGGTACTTTATTACGTGATAAAGGAATTATTTTTCATGTTGACGCAGCGCAAAGTGCTGGAAAAATTCCTATTGACCTCACTCGTCTTTCTGTAGATTTAATGGCATTATCAGCACATAAAAACTATGGCCCCAAGGGTATGGGTGCACTTTATGTGAGGCATAAACCCCGCATCCGTCTTCAACCTCAAAGCTTTGGCGGAGGACATGAAGGAGGTTTACGCTCGGGAACATTGCCAACTCATCAAATTGTGGGAATGGGCGAAGCCTTTGCATTAGCTGAACTTTTGCGAGAAGAGGAGCAAGCACGACTTTTAATGTACCGCCAGCGTTTATGGAATGGCATTAAGCATTTGCCTGGGATACAGATTAACGGAGACGAACAAAAACGCATCGCGGGTAATCTGAATATAAGCTTTGCCGGTTTAGATGGGGACTCATTACTGCTGGCACTAAGTGATTTAGCTGTATCTACTACGTCGGCCTGCAGTTCAGCTAGTATCCAACCCTCTTACGTATTAAAAGCTTTAGGATTAAGTGACGAATTAGCACAAAGCACCATTAGATTATCCCTTGGGCGTTTTACTAAGGAAGCAGAAGTGGAGCATGCGATAAGTGTTATTTGTACCCAAGTAACTCGGCTGCATGAAATATCACCATGATGTATAATAAAATTGTACGAGAATATTTCTTTTCTCCGAAACATGTGGGGGTACTCGACTTAAATGATCATTTTGCAGTAGGTGTTAAAAACAATCAAAAAGGTCAGGGGATTATTGAGCTCTATATGCAGTATATTCCAGATGGTACAATGGTTCGAGCTTGTTTTAAAACTAATGGTAATCCTTATGTAATAGCTAGCCTGGAATGGTTATGCAGACAGCTGGAAGGTAAGACTATTGATGCTGCACCACAAATTGATTATCAGTTCATTGTGAAAGAATTAGATATCCCTGTCGCCCAGTATCCTATAGCATTAAGGATTGTTGATGTCTATAGAGAAGTATTGCTTTTATTGAAGAAGATAAATCGAATTGAGAGGTAACAAATGAGTGTAGTAGTGCATCATGTAGAAGGTACAGTGCCTGAAATCAATTTTACAGAAGCAGCAATAAAACACTTGGTGTCTTATTTGCAGAAAAATTCTGAGTATACTGGGATTCGTTTATCAGTAAAGAAAACTGGATGTTCGGGTTTATCTTATGTAGTGGATTATGTGCTGGCTCCTCAGGAAGGTGATTTAGTGCTCGCTTTGACGGATAACTATAAGGTATGCATTGATAAATCCAGTTATCCTTTCTTAAAAAATATGAATGTTGATTATGTAAAACAGGGATTAAATTATAAATTTATTTTCAATAATCCCAATCAAACCGGACAATGTGGATGTGGAGAAAGTTTTACAGTAGATTAGGATGTAACCCCGGTCGAAGTGAAACCGGGAACCCATATAATTGACTGATCATCCCTTGCAACGTTCTGGAGGAGAGCGTCAATTATTAGAAAAACGAAAGCTGGACTGGTGTTCTTTAAGTTGCTTTCTACTTAATTGCTCCTTATTTGCAAAAAAACTGAGTAATCGATTAAATTCATCTTTGACAGAACCATCAAAAATTAGCTCATCATCCGTCCCCAGAACTATTGGCTCGCTTAGATCTTGATAAATCGATGTAGCCGGATGAGGCTCTTTTTCGAGATGCCAATTCAGTTTGCTGTGGCAGCTGGGACATACTTCAATAGGTATTCCCAGCTTTTTGATACGATCTTTTTGTTCCTGGGTAAGAAAAATACAATGACCTAAGCGTACTTTACCATGCAATGGATTCTTGTCTTCAATAGAATGCAGAGATTTCCACTGTTCTAACGCAGTTAAAACTGCATCGGTGTCTTGCCGCTCTCGAGCACTATCAGATTCCCCTACATGGATGGCAATAGCAATTCCTTTATCTAAAGCCAGATGAACCAACTTAGTTAGATCTTCGCCTGCGAGCGTTCTATTGGCTACGGGGTTTCCTGAAACATCCAAGCCTACTAATACTTTATTAGGACTTTTTAATATACGATCGATAAAGTAATTTGCATCCTCTAGAGTATGAATGGTTCTGTCCAGACTCAATAATCCAACTGCTTTTTTATGAGTTATCTGTTGGTTTGCTTGAGTTAGCCCCGAGACGAATGCATCGATATATTTATCTCGTGTTTGATGTTCCATTTCTTTGGGTGTTGTTCTTATTTCTAGGTACTTAGCTTTTGAGCTCCTTACTACATCAACTACACCATCAGAAATATCAGCAAGTGTCTGGATAATTTTATGAACGAGACCAAATTGTTTCCAAATGACGGCGATTAACTCATTAGAATAACCACTTTCTGGCTGTTGAATGGTATTTTTTAGGTATTCTGAGCGTACACGAATTAATTCTTCATAGAGTTCAACGCAATTATTTTTTTTGGCTATATGTTCTAGAAAAGCCAAACTAAAACTACCATTAAGATGACAATGTAAGTCACCTGTATGTTTATTTGTCATATTTTGCCCTTAATAATCAAATCCTGTCTTTCGAATCATTCTAAAGCAAAAGAAAATTACAACTTTTACAGGAAAAAATACACAAATTTCGAGAATATTTTAGTCATACAGTCAAGAAACTGCTGAGATAAGCCAATTAATTAATAAAATCGCCTTGTCGATATAACTTGTAAAGTGGTAAAATTTTTTTTCTTAATATTTCCTTAAGAAATGAATATCATTAAAACAATATTTACACTCTTTGAGATGTTTGATACTATATAGGCCATAGTGTTCGGTGAGTGTAAGTACTGGGCATAATTTTATTTAATTTATTTGTACTAGGAGACTTAAATGAGCACAGATACAATGGTGCAAAGCAGCGAAGCACTTACTCATCAAGTAATTCATGCTGTTAAGGGTTATTTAAGCAGTGTCAATAATAAAGATTCTAACTTAAACTTATATCAATTAATCGTTGAAGAAGTTGAAGCGCCGTTATTTCGTACAGTAATGGAGTTAACTCGTTACAACCAATCAAAAGCTGCACGTGTTCTTGGTGTAAGTCGTGGTACTTTACGTACTAAACTAAAGCGTTATTTCGATGACGAATTTATAGGAACTCGTGATTTCTAATTGATAAAAGCAATCTTTTTTCACTGTTTTTCATATTAAATTCTCAATATAGTGGTCTTTGACTAGGCACTCTGCTACTATTGATAACAGAGTTGGTCAGACAATCGCTCTTTGTTTTACAAAGGGAGGAAAGTCCGGGCTCCAAAGGGTAGAGTGCCAGGTAACGCCTGGGAGGTGTGAACCTACGGAAAGTGCCACAGAAAATATACCGCCTCTTAGAGGTAAGGGTGAAATGGTGCGGTAAGAGCGCACCGCGCGTTTGGTAACAGACGTGGCAGGGAAAACCCCACTCGGAGCAAGACCAAATAGGAGTCCATTTGACTGAAAAGTCATGACGTGTGACCCGCACGGGACTCGGGTAGGTCGCTTGAGGTATGCGGTGACGCATGTCCCAGATGAATGATTGTCCGTGACAGAACCCGGCTTATCGACTGACTCTTTTACCTCTTCTTTATCTAATCTTTAATCCGAAATTTCATCTTTTCTTTTAATCAATTTTCACAACCCGCAGCTTTAGCGTACCCATAGTAGCTTATTTAGCGGGATGATCTTTTATTAATTTTAGTGGTAAATAAACACCCATTCAGATTAAATGCTGTATAAATTATTGACACATTAGTTTATAATATAATCATATTGCTTTATCTATGATGCTAATATGACAACCCAACTACGAGCCATTTATACTGAACCTAGTAAAATATCTCCTAAGCAACCGCTTTTGAGACAAATTAAGGAATTCTCTGAAATAGGGTTTAATAAAAAATTTGAAACATTCATTAAATCGAATGAAAATAATCTTCTCTTATACATGGATCTCAATTCTGAAGATTCAGAATATACTGAAAATCATTGGAATTTTCTGAATGACCTTATTAGAGCCTTGTCATTAGCTAAAAAAGATATCAATACCGTGATTATCCGTCAGAAACGTGATGATATTTTATTCTTATCGAGACAAGGCGGAGCTAAAAACAGATTTAAGAAAATTGATCCCATAGACGATTCGGAGCTTGGTAGAAACGTTATCAAACGAGTGGACGCATTTCAACAGGTGCTAATAAGTCAAAAGCTTCTCCTCGAAGCCAAGTCTCTAGTCTCATGGGCGAAGAAGGATATCGTTGACAAACAAAACCTTTATGTTCAGTTGATTACTGATTCGAACTATTCTCTTAATTCAATTGCTGAGTTTGATGAGAATCTTCAGCTTTGGTTTGATAAGCTTTCCTCCGTACCCGCACAACTTGAGGAAAAAAAACGTAGCATGGATGAAATCATAAAAAAACATGGAGTCAGCCCTACGATAGAAAAAATTCAGAAGGAGCTATCGGAGCAAGAAATAAATTTTGAATCGATTAAGAAACAAGCAGAAGAATTAATGAGATTAACGACACTGCTTAAAAAAATACAAACTATTGAGGCTTTGGTCATAGAAAAAGCTGAAGAGTTACTAATCCCTTCAGATGCGGATAAACTTCAAGAGTTGCTTAAGTTTATTTCAGAAAAAGAAGAGGAAATAGTGCTTTTAAAGCAAGAGGTTAATGGTACTTCCAAAACTCATACGCAAACGCTCCTGGTAATTGAGAAAATAGAGCAATCCATTGGGGACAAAAAAAAACAAGCAGAGTCTTTGCAACAAGATTTAGTTCGAAATCAACAATTGGTTCTGAAAGCAAAGTCTATAGTAAAATCAGCACATGAAAATTTAGATGCTAATCAAAGACAATTCGATTTAATACGAAAAATTTACTCTAATCTGCTGGAAGTTCCGGACTATTCACAAGAAAAATTTAACGAGTTCGATCGGAATTTTGATTCTTGGTTTGACGATAAATCTATTTCAACATTGAACATGATTTTTAATGAAAAATGGGCCCTGAAGGAAATCTTGGAGGGTTGTGAAACCTCTGATGTAAAAGAGATTAAAAAGGAGCTAAACGAACTTAAAGGCCTACAAGACAATGTTGAATCGATTAAGGAGCAAGCACAGGATCTAAAGAGCTTAAGGAGACTTCTTGAAAAAATAAAAATTATTGCACAAGACGTAAATAAAAAAGAGGGCGAGCTAATTACTGATAATGCTGATAATCTTCAAGCTTTTATTCAATTTATTGCTGAAAAGAAAGAAAAACTTCATGAGATTAAAAAAGCTATTGATGGCAAGTCAAAAATGCATCAACAAACTGTTCATGCTATTGAGCGACTCGAAGAGACCTTTATGCAAAAACAAGTAGAAGCCGAGTTTCGTTTACAGCAAATTAAAATGAAAAACATTGAATCTCAACCTAAAATTGAAGATTACTCTGGTAATGATTCCGGTGATAACAAGGAGAAAAAAAAGGCTCAGGATGAACCAAGTAAGCCCGAAGGTGAAGCGCAGCAAAATAGGGGAACAAATCCTCCAGACCAAGGCTCCAATAGAGAAGAAGAGAAAAAAAGTGAAGAAGACAAACTCGCAGAGGACAAAAAAGAGAGACTAACAAGTAAACTGCGTGAAGCAATCTCATTGATACAAATATATAAAAACACACTCTCTGAGGAACAGCAAAAATGTTCGTTCCTATTTTTCTATAAATTACGCAATCAAGCGAAGCTTGACTATTGCCAGAAATTAGAAGATAAACTTAAATCAGAAATTAGAAACATTGATGGTAAACGTACGGTACACGATATTATTAATAAGGCGCATGATAGTGTGCTCACCCATATGAACGATAAGGCTAAGGTGGAAGTCACCAAAGGCGGTAGTTATTTGGGTACAAGTCGCATGCTTAGCTTACAACGACTTTTGGGTATTGATGAGGCCTGGAAGAAAGGACATTCCAAAATATTTGGAGATGATTATCATGGGCTTAAAAAATCCGGTGTAGTGGGTGAGAAAGCACAAGAGATCGTAAATGAATTCTATCGGGCAGCAAATAATAAGAATGATAAAGAATTTCAAGATCTAAAAAATAAAACGTTTCCTTCTGAAGTCACTAGTAAGAAACAATCGAGTCCTTAATTTTATTTAAACTCATGAGCAATTGTTAATGCCTAAAGCATAGCTCTAGGGCTATTCACCGAGATTAGCAAAAATTATTTTCACAATGTGGATCCTGGATGAAGTCGTAGCTATAATCCGGGTTGCTTGCCGTTATCTCGAGTACAACAAGAGATTTCTCTATCCTAACACGGTGCTATAACGTGGATATCCCACCTTGTACATGGGTTGACGAGGGTTCCTGAATAGTAACTAAAATCCTTCTAATGTAAATTATCCATTTCCTGCTAGATGTTTTTTTAGTAGGGAATTGATTTGTTCAGGATTAGCTTGTCCTTTGGTTTGCTTCATGATCTGCCCTACGAAGAATGCGAGCAATTTCTCTTTTCCTGCCCTGTAATCAGCGGTTTGTTCAGGATATTGTTGAATTAATTGAATAATCATGTCTTCCCAAAGAGCGCTATCATCTACTTGTCCGTATCCTTCACGTGCTATTATGGCTTCAATATCTTTTTCTCCAGTCCATAATAAAGCGAAAATAGATCGTGCGTTATTTAAAGAAATCACTGAGTCATGTAATTTATTAAGAAGATCAGCCATGAGCTCTGCGGATACACGTGGAGTCTCAAACGTTAAACCCTCTTCATTTAAAGCGGCAGCATATTGACCTTTTAACCAATTAATAATCATTTTCTCAGAAGCGCGACATTGAGCTTTAATTGATTTAAAAAACTGATAAGTTGCTGGAGAAGAAAGAATAAAATGAATGTCTCCTTCATTGAGAGAAGGTATGTTTTTCAACTCAGCATGAATCTTATCCGGTAAGTCTGGTAACTTATTCTTTACTTCAGCAATGAAGAATCGGGTAATTTGTATGGGTAATAAATCCGGATCCGGAAAG
Organism: Legionella nigrisilvae; assembly: GCF_977063395.2. Lineage (NCBI taxonomy): Bacteria > Pseudomonadati > Pseudomonadota > Gammaproteobacteria > Legionellales > Legionellaceae > Legionella > Legionella nigrisilvae. The sequence continues at coordinate 106,775 of NZ_CDRUGZ020000043.1, read as the reverse complement.
TATCGGTAATCGTTTTCATTTTCTTTACTGCGCATCGGCTGTGTTGTATGCGTGTCAGGGTTATAAAGTCGTGTTTCTTGGACTATTTGCTGCCCTCTTTCAAGGATATCCTGATGTCGTGCTTGTTCATATGCTATAGCTTTTTCGATAAAACGGAATGAATTTAAATTTTTCAATTCAGTCCGTGTGCCTAAAACAGAAGAACCTTTGGGCTTTAAGGATAGATTCACATCACAACGGAAACTACCTTCTTGCATATTACCATCACAGATACCTAGGAATTGGACTAATTGATGCAATTTTTTAAGGTAACTTACTGCTTCATGGCTCGAAAACAAACAAGGAGCGGTAACTATTTCCAAAAGAGGTGTTCCTGCACGGTTAAGATCAATTCCACTAAAGCCAGAATGTATTCCATGTAATGATTTACCGGCATCTTCTTCCAAATGGGCGCGTACGATCAAAATCTCTTTTTCACTGTCGTCATTCAAAGTAATTGTTAATTTACCATTACTCACTATAGGTTTTTGAAATTGGCTGATTTGATATCCTTTGGGTAAATCCGGATAAAAATAATTTTTGCGCTCAAAAACAGATTGATCATTAATGTCAGCTTGAATAGCCAAACCAAACTGAATTGCCATAAGCACTGCTTCCTGATTCAACACCGGCAAAACACCAGGAAATCCTGCATCGATAAAGCAGGTTTGAGAATTAGGATCAGAACCGAACGCAGTAGATGCGCCAGAAAAGAGCTTTGATTTTGTTTTTAGCTGAGCATGTACCTCAAGGCCAATGACTGTATCCCATTCCATAATTCACCTTTATTGCTTTGGACTGGCTAAATGCCAGTTGGTCTGTTGTTGATATTGATGGGCAATCTGGAGTAAACGACTTTCACCAAAATGTTTGCCCATGAGTTGCATACCTATAGGTAACCCTTTAGCAAAGCCTGCGGGTATGGAAATTGCCGGAAGTCCAGCAAGATTAGCAGCAACCGTAAAAACGTCAGCCAAGTAATTTTGAATTGGATCAGTAACTTTCTCATCCAATTTAAACGCACAGGTTGGGGTTGTTGGTCCGAGAATAACATCAACGGATTTCAGTGTAGTAACTAACTCTTCTTGAATAAGTCGACGAATCTTTTGTGCTTGCAAATAATATGCATCAAAATAACCCGATGAAAGTACGTGAGTTCCTGTCAAAATTCGGCGTTTTACTTCGATCCCAAAACCTTCACTGCGTGAATTACGAATCAGTTCGGTTAATGTGGTTGCATTATCACTACGATAGCCAAAACGTATGCCATCATAACGTGATAAGTTGGAGGAGGCTTCAGCGCACGCAACTACATAGTAACATGGTACCCATAAAGGCTGGAGCTCCAAATTTAAATGAATAATTTCAGCTCCCATATGTTCAAAAACTGTGACTGCTTCCCGAATCGCTTCCTGTATTTCTTGCTCTACCTCAGGTTGAAAAAAGCACGAAGGCAAACCAATTTTTATTTTAGACAAAGGTTTATTCAGGTCCCCATAATAATCCGGAATTGATGTCTCCACAGAGGTAGAGTCTTGGGAATCAAAACCCGCAATAGCTTGCAGTACTAAAGCAAGATCTTCAGCGCTTCGAGCTAATGGTCCCGCTTGATCCAAGCTGGAGGCATAAGCAATCATGCCGTAGCGAGAAATGAGGCCATAAGTGGGTTTAATTCCACTAATCCCACATAAGGCAGCAGGTTGTCGAATTGAACCACCCGTGTCAGAACCTATAGCGAAAGGAACTAGACCAGCCGCTACAGCAGCTGCTGACCCTCCAGACGAACCACCTGGAACCCGTGTTCTATCCCATGGATTTTTTACAGGACCAAAGTAACTATTCTCATTGGAGGAGCCCATTGCAAATTCGTCCATATTGGTTTTACCAATCAGAATGGATCCATGCTCGCGTAATTTACCCACTAAGGTTGCTTCATACGGGGATTGGAAATGCTCCAATATTTTTGAAGCACAGGTCGTAGGCATACGTTTGGTACAAAATAAATCTTTCAACGCCATAGGTATCCCAGTAAACGTTTTTCCATGCCCTTTTTTTAATTCTTGATCGGCTTGTTGCGCTTCAAGAAGAGCATGTTCTTCATCTAAACTGATGAATGCATTTAAATCATTATACTTTTGGATTTGCATTAGATAATGTTGGGTTAATTCCACACTTGAAAGTTTGCCCTGATGTAAAGCCTGCGATAATTGTTTTAAGGATAAATTTTCCATGTCACTTACTCTGGTCTATAACTTGAGGTACTAAATAAAGATCCTGTTCAAATTTTGGTGCAAGAATTTCTAGTTCCGAAAGATATGTTCCTTCAGTAACCACATCAGTTCTTAAGCGTTGACTTAATTCAAGCGGGTGAAAAAGTGGTTCAACATCTTGAGTATTAACCGAGCCCAGCTGATCGACAAAATCCATTATTGCATTAATATCTTTAATGAGTTGTGGAGAGTGTTCTAAATCTAGATAGGCTAGTTGAGAAATCTTCTCTAAATCTTTTACCGAGATGGTCATAAAAGCTACCTCAAAGTGTTAACATTTTTATTATACCGAGGATGTGATAACTAAAAAATATAAATTATAACTGAAGTATAAATATAAATAGATTCTATTGGAGCAATACTCCTCATCTCATGGTAATTATTTACTAGGAAAAATATTTTTGCATTGATCAAGGGACTCTTTTTTAGCGTGAGTTTTGGCTTTAAAAAAATCACTCACTAAAGCTTTGACCAGTGGAGTAGGCGAGGTAGGTGATTTTACAAGAAACCCATGCCCCTTTATAGGAAGAATTCCATCTTTAACCGTTCTTAACTCGCGATCGTTGATCTGCATTGCTCCAAAATGAAACAATTCATTTTTGTTACCGACATAAACAGTATGATGATCTGCCGCATCGAAAAAACTCACCTCGGAAGCAATGCGAGTAAATCCTTTGCTGGTTTTATTGGGACCTAATTGTCCTTTCGTGTTTAAACCACAAGCAATTAATGAATTATCATGGGTCAGTATCAAACAACCTAAAGTAGTGGCTTTAACTTGTATTGCTCTAACATCTGGCAATTTAGTCCAAGTATTAATAAATAAATTTTCAGGGGGTAATTCCAATAATCCGGATTCATTATCTCCGCATACATAGACCTCTCCTTGAGTAGTTAAAAGAAGTGCATGGTTACCAGCTACTGAAATTTGTGCAACGTCCAATTCAGTCGGAGGAATGGGAGTCCATTCAGGTAAAAAACTTATGGTGCATCCAAATTGATAACATTTTAATTGATTCCCCATTATTTGAGGTTTAACGGATGAATCACTATAAATTAAAGCGCTTGTATGATTTACAGCAAAAATATTTTTTACTGTTGATTGCACTTCTATTGGCATGGGTATGTTAAAACTTGAGGTATTAGAGTCAGGTTTTATTTGCTGTTCGTCATTTCTACCCATAGCAAAAACTTTACCCGATCTACTTAATAGCAGTGAGTGTGAGAATCCACATGAAATATGATTAATACGTTCATTAAGAGGAATCTCGGTTAATACAGAGGCTTGTTTTATTTCTAAACCAAGCCCAAGTTGTCCCCGTGAATTATCTCCTACAGCTAAAACACGTCCTCGACTTAAAAGAACCAGAGTGAAGTCTTGACCACAACTTATTTCTTTTACGGTTAATTCATCGTTTAAATAATTTGAGGCCAAATTGCTAAAGGCTTTTGACACATTTTTTAGTTTTAGTATGTCAACTAATGTGAGTTGATCAAGAATTTGAAATAAAATTTCCCTTGGAAGAGTCATGATGTCCATGTACTGCAATAGATTTACATTTAAACTAGGTATACCCATAAAATTTACTCCAAATATTTTGTTACAGGTATGCCATATTCAAAGCTAAATTTTATAAGTTTTTTGGCTATCTGCAGAAAATGAATGTTCCTCATTTCCGTCTAAAAAATCAACAATTTTTTTCAAAAAATCCACGTCAATTGTATTGAGGGTCTCATTAGAGCTCATAACACCATGTTTTTTTAAATAAGAGGTCCAAAATCCTATGGATTTATCAAATGCAGGTAATAGAGAAGATAAGGATTGCTCACTTTTATTGAATACAACACCTTTCCAGAGGAAGTTGTTGGTATTTCGCTCAATAGAGCGTGCAAACATTGATTGAGTCGCTACTTTCATTGCTATTTCAGGAGTAATCTCGTTTTGTTTTACTTGAGTAGTCAATAGATCAATTAAATCGAGTTTTAAATGGTTTTTTGAAGTAGTTTTTATAAATTCTTTTGCATAATCTAAAAATGTGACAGCTACTTGTTGTTTTCGATTCAGTTTTTCATTTTGATTTGTGTGCGAAGTGGAAAAGAAATTTCCTTTGGTAGAAGATGCTTTAGCCAGTTGCTGAATAAATGAAAGACTCGAAGTAGCGGTTTCTTCGGATTTGTTGACGTTGACTTGCTGCGAGTCATAACAACAAACCAAATTAGTTGTCATATCGGGGTATGGGTAATTACTCATTAAAAATGCACCATAACCTTGCTTGGTATAACCCATAACCACAGCCCAAAGATCAACAATGGTGCATTGAGATAAATCGGTTAAGTCATCAGAATTATGATCGAGAAGAAGATAGGTATGAGAACCTAAATCGTTTTGATGACTTACCATCTTAATATGTGCTGGAGGTAATAATCCTTTTTCTATTGCAACTAATAAATGATCTGCTGCCAACTGAGCAAATGTATGACAAGCTCCCATACCCATATGTTTTACCATCTCGGCTGTTTTAGCAATGGAGCTTCGATCATAACTTACAAGGGCCCCTGCTAATCCAATAACAGGTGGACCCTTTATGTTTTGTCTTGATTTTGCCAAAACAAATTCTCTTGCAGATGGTTCAATGCATTGATCAAATCGAGCTGCATCCAGGGAACCATATTGGCTAATATTTAATTGCCATAATTGAGTAGTTAAGGGCGAAGAAATAAAAACGCTTGGGTTGTGTTGGCGGTTAATTGAAGGCAATTGACTAAAAGCTGGATCATTGATCACTATTTCCAGAACTTGTAATTCAAAAGAAGATAATTTTCTATTGTTATCGTTAATGTATTTTTGTGGATTGCTTAAAAATGCATTCAACTGTTCGTCAGTGTCTATTATTTTAAAAAAGTCAGGCATTGTGGATGAGAACGTAGAATATTCAAACGTTTCGCTTGAAATAATTTTTATTAATTCCATTATTAAATTTTCAACGGTTCTATCTTTGTTTTTTAAAAGATTTAACAAATTGGTTTGGGATTCTTCGTATTTAAGACCTTCATAAACCTCTAAAACCAGTTCTTTTACTTTTTCTGAATCATATTCGCCCTTTACCCAGCATCGTTTTTTTATTTTTTGAAGAATCGCCTCATTATAATCGCTTAACTCCTTCATTTTTACTGATAGAAATTCGGCTCTCAATTTAAGGATTTTTGAATTGGAGTTTTTTGTTACGGTGACCGTTTCAGATTTTGTTTTCATGCTAAATTAGTCCAAGATAAATAAGACTTCAGACTCCACTATAAAGGGTATTTATTAAGGAAAAATTACTGATTTATTAAGGATTTATTAACAAAAAAGGAAATTTCAATAGTTACAATGGCTTGCGCTAAAATATACAAAGTGAGAAAAATATATTCAGCGCCTTTTATTGTTTTCAAGGTTTGCCGTTTGAAGAAATCTATAAGAAAAAAACAGGGCTGTTTTAGATAAGATGTGCCGTTTTTAGGGAGTAAAAAAGAACCGAACCCAGAAAAAATCTGGGAGGTTAAGGTTTCTAACTTAATTACTTCTTTAAATAAGGAAATTCATCATTTAAGAGTTGAACTACATTAAATAATTGCTCCTTACTTTTTACGATAAGAAGTACAGTATCATCGCCAGCAATTGTGCCTAAAATGCCTGAGTTTTGTGTGCCCTGAGGCGAGTAAGAGACAAATTTACGGTCAATAAAAAACGCGAGACTATTCGCATTTCCAGGGTGGGTATGAAGTACAATAAGTCCATAATCTGAAATTTGCATGTTCAATACTAAAGGTAGATTGGGCATACTGAAATCCACAACTTGGTACGTACCGCCAATTTTGGCAATTTTTAGTTTTTTTAATCTTCGCGATAGAGTGGCTTGGGGAATGGTATAACCTCGTTCTTTCAAGCTATTTTGTAAATCAACTTGTTCTGCAATGTTCTCTGTTTGCACAATGTTTAATATATGCCCATCTAGAGCAGCATCTTGACTCATGCCTACCTCCGCTTATTTTATGATTAAGTGAATACAAAACCACTTCAAGTGAAATTATATTCAAAATATCTTGACAGGGCAAGTTGAGATTGTTAAATTTAATAAACGCATAAAAACTGGATGTATATTCAAATGAAACATATTTTTTATATTTTTTTAGCAAGTCTAGCTCTGTTGGTTTCTCTTTGTTATGCCAAGGTGTCTAATGAAAACATTCAATATATTCATTTTGCTGTAGCGGCAGAATATCCACCATTTGAATATAATGATCATGGGGAAATCAAAGGTTTTGATGTAGACCTAGCGCGGTTAATTGCAAAAAAACTTGGAAAGGACGCATTTTTTGACACCATGCAGTTTAGCAGTATTTTACCGGCTTTAAGTTCGGGACAAGTTGATGCAGCGATTTCTACGATTACCATTACCGAACAGAGAAAAAAGAATTTTGATTTTACTAATCCCTATTATTTCGAAAGTATGGCGGCTGTTTTCCCTGAGGCTAAGCCCATTAACGATGTGACGCAATTAGCTGATAAAAAAATTGCGGTGCAACTCGGGAGTACGATGGAAATTTGGTTAAAAAAGAATATCCCAAATGTCAATCTTCTGGTTATGGATAATAATAATCAAACAATCGCTGCTCTAAAAGCCGGCCATGTTGATTTAGTTCTAGTTGATGGCGTTCAAGGTGCAGTATTTAGTGAAAAAAATCCTGGGTTATCCTTTGCTGTGATTGCTAAATCCGCAGATGGTTATGGTTTGGCACTGAAAAAAGGTTCTAAGTTAACTCAAAAAATAAACCAGGTTTTAAACGAATTGGAACAAAATGGTGAGTTATCAGCACTTAAGAAGAAGTGGCTGGAGGGCACAAAATGGAAGAGTTAAAACAAAATGTACTGTACATAGGTGAAGGTACTTTAGTGACTTTGACATTATTACTTGGTGGTTTATTGATAGGGACTTTACTAGGAACTCTAATGGCCTTACTAAGATACCAAGGAATTATGAATCCTATGATAAATGGATTTATTTCGGTGATGCGAGGAACCCCAGTAATTTTGCAGCTTAGCTTCATATATTTTGCTGTCCCAGCCTTAATCGGGGTCAAAGCAAATATTTTAGTGGCAGGACTTTTAACTTTTGGATTGAATAGCTCAGCCTATATTGCAGAAATCCTAAGATCAGGAATAGAGCATCTGCCCAAAGGCCAGTTTGAAGCAGCAAAAACGTTACAAATTCCTAGTTTTTATTTGTGGAAAGATATTGTATTGCCACAAGTAATTAAAAATATTTTCCCTGCGTTTATTAATGAAATGATTGCATTACTGAAAGAAACTGCATTGATCGCGACCATAGGGGGAATGGATTTGATGCGCAGGGCACAATCGGTTGCAGCAGAACAGTTTACCTATTTTGTTCCTTTATGTATTGCAGGTTGTTTTTACTACGGCATGGTTCTCTTGATTGAGTACCTGGGCAAAAAATTGGAACAAAGGAGGCTTTATGTTAGTAATTAACCAAGCCAGTAAATACTTCGGTTCGCTATCGGTATTAAATAATGTCAGCATAACGGTACAAGCCCATACGGTGCTGGGTTTAGCTGGACCATCGGGAGGCGGAAAATCGACGTTGTTGCGTTGCATACAACAACTCGAAACATTAGATTCAGGCACGATTCAGGTAGTCGGTCACAGTGGTTTTATGTTTCAGGATTTTCAGCTTTTTCCACACATGACTGTGATGCAAAATTTGGTTTATGCACCTCGTTTACAAAATAAAACAGTAAATTATGAAGAGCAAGCACAAACTTTACTGCTAAGTTTAGGAATTAGTGATAAAGCATCTGCTTATCCTCATCAGTTATCTGGTGGACAAAAACAACGCGTCGCTTTAGCGCGAAGTTTAATGATGAAACCAAATTTATTACTGTGTGATGAACCTACGTCAGGCCTTGATCTGGCAACAATTGATGAAGTGATTAGTTTATTAAATTCAGTTAAATCTTTAGGCGTTACAATGGTTATTGCGTCCCATGATCTAGATTTTCTCAGTAGAGTCTCAGATCGCTTGGTTGTTCTCAAAGGGGGCCAGTTAGTCGCAGACGTGATACCTAAGGAATTAGCGGAACCCATTTTACATTTAAAACAATACTATCAGGAGTAACCCATGACTGAATCGATTAAAAAAATTGTGCTAGCCTATTCCGGTGGCCTGGATACTTCAGTAATGATTCCATGGCTTAAAGAACATTACCAGCATGCAGAAATCGTCGCCATGGTGTGTGATTTAGGACAAGATGAGGATTTGGAGGCCATTAAAGAAAAAGCATTAAAAAGTGGTGCCTCAAAAGCATATGTGATGAATGTTCAAGATGAATTTGTTGATGATTATTTATGGCGATTAGTCAAAGCCGGAGCGCTTTATGAAAATCAATATGTTTTAGGTACTATTTCGCGACCTTTAATCGCTAAAAAATTGGTTGAAATTGCCATACTGGAAGAGGCTGATGCTATTGCTCATGGAGCTACCGGAAAAGGTAATGATCAGGTTCGTTTTGAATACACAATAAAAGCTTTAGCGCCTGAACTTAAAATTATCGCACCCTGGAGATCCTGGAAGATTAAGTCCAGACAAGAGGCAATTGAATATGCGAAATTGCATGGAATCGAAGTACCAGTGACACCTAAATCACCTTATTCTCGAGATCATAATCTTTGGTATATTTCACATGAAGGAGGGGTTTTAGAAGATCCAACACAACCGCAACCCGATGATTTATTGCTGATGACTACCTCCTTGGAACACTCGCCAAACCATTCAGAATTAGTGAGTATTGAGTTTGAGAAGGGTGTTCCTGTTGGGCTGAATGCAAAAAAAATGAGCTCAGTAGAGTTACTTACAGAACTCAATAAGATAGCTGGCTCTCATGGAATTGGCGTGGCTGATATTGTTGAAAACCGATTAGTGGGAATGAAAATTAGAGGTGTATATGAAGCTCCTGCTGCTGCAGTGCTTTATAAAACACATCAGATGCTTGAAAGTTTATGCCTTGATCGAGCAACATTGCATCTAAAACAGTCCTTACAACAAACATATGCCAATCTTGTATATGAGGGGCGATGGTTTTCTCAAGCAAAGAATGCATTGGATGCTTTGATTGATGTGACCCAAGAGCATATGACTGGAACTGTCACAGTTCAGTTATATAAAGGGAACATAATCCCTCATGGAATGCATTCGCCATTCAGTTTACATGATCCTGCTTTGGCTACCTTTGAAGAAGATGGAGTTTATAATCAAAAGGATGCTGAAGGATTTATCAATTTATTTTCATTATCAGCACAAGTTTATGGCAAGGTACATAAAGGAGAGAAATAATGGCGCATAAAACCTGGGGAGGGCGGTTTAAAAAAGAACTCGACCCTAGAGTCATGCATTTTAATGCTTCTTTGGCTTTTGATAGAGTGCTCTATGTTCATGATATAGTGGGCAGTCAAGCGCATGCAAAAATGCTTGCTCGGCAAGGGCTGATTTCTGAGAGTGAAGCGAGTTTGATTTGTAAAGGATTAGAAGAACTAAACTTAGAAATCGAACAAGGTGTCCATGAGTTTGATGCGTCTTGTGAAGATATTCATATGTTTGTGGAACAATTATTGATTGCTAAAATTGGTGAAGTCGGTAAAAAACTGCATACAGGACGCAGTCGTAATGATCAAGTTGCCCTGGACTTAAGATTATATTCCCGTGATGCTGGTTTGCATATTAATACACTTTTACACAATTTAAATCAGGTATTAGAAAAGCTGTCTAAACTTCATGCCGATGATAAAATTCCAGGGTACACTCATTTGCAACAAGCTCAACCTATTTATTTAGGGCAATTTTTTGGTGCTTATTTAGCAATGTTCCAGCGTGACTTAGAACGGTTGTATGATTGGCAAGTGCGAATGAATCGTTCTCCTTTGGGTGCCGGGGCATTAGCAGGAAGTGCCTTGCCATTGGATCGTAAGTGGGTGGCAGAAACTCTCGGTTTTACTGGAGTAATTGAAAATACTCTTGACGCAGTAAGTGATCGCGATTTTATCATTGAATTTTGTGCTGCGGCATCAATCATTATGATGCATTTATCACGTTTAGCTGAGGATTTAATTCTTTGGGCTACCCAGGAGTTTGGTTTTATTACTCTCGATGATTCTTTTGCAACAGGTTCATCTTTGATGCCTAATAAGAAAAATCCTGATGTTTTGGAGTTAATTAGAGGTAAGAGCGGTCGCGTTTTTGGACATTTAATGGGGATTCTAACAGTAATGAAAGCGCTACCCCTTGCTTACAACAAAGACATGCAAGAAGACAAAGAATGCTTATTTGATACCGTAAATACATTGTCCGTTTGTTTGGAAATTATCACTCCTTTTTTGGAGAGCGTGCAATTCAATACAAAGGTAATGGAACAAAAAGCCAATGGGGGCTATTTGAACGCTACAGCCATATTGGAATCTTTGGTATTGCAAGGAATGCCTTTTAGGGATGCGCATCATCAGGTTGGTTTATGGGTGCAGGCCGCCATTGATCAAAATTGTCCTCTTGATGAGATTATGAAAAGGAAACATGAATAATTTTGCCTTGGTGGCAGCGAAGCGTCCCGGGAGCTATGGCCTATTATTCCCGGGTTCCACTTCCTTCATCCTATTGCTACCAGAGAAACGAGATTCTTGCAGAACACCATTTTTAAAGTAGAATGGAGGACATCTTAATTATTCTATTGAGTTAGTTATTCATGTTGCATTACACAACCCAAGGGGGCGTTGAAATTGAGTGTTCTCAAATTACTCTAGATTATCAACAAGGCATAGAGAATCTTCTCGAGCATTTAGATTCACAAAGAGGAGCCTTATTTGCATCAAGTTTTGAATATCCAGGACGTTATACATGTTGGGATATAGGTTTTTATAATCCGCCTTTGGCTTTTATTTGTAAGCAGAATCTAGTTCAAATTGATGCTTTAAACCAACGTGGAAAAATCCTCTTAACGTTCATTATTCCATTATTGGAAGATGAACAGTTTTTAGAAGTTGTGTCGCAAAGTGATGCATTGCTGCAAATTAAAATTAAAACTTCTCGTGAAATTTTTAGTGAAGAAGAGCGTAGCCATCAACCCTCTGTATTCACAGTGATTCGTCTGATACTGGCTTTTTTTAAATTAGATGATGAGTCTTATTTGGGACTATATGGCGCTTTTGGTTTTGATTTGATTTTTCAATTTGAAGATTTACCGAAACATAAAAAAAGAGAACTGTCACAACGGGATATGGTTCTTTATTTACCTGACGAAATCTATGTAGTGAACCATCGCAAAGAAGAAGCATTTCTTCGCCGTTATGATTTTGATTTTCAAGGTCAATCAACGAAATCATTTACCAGAGAAGGTGTATCTGCAGAATACCAATCGCTTAATAAACCTGAAATAGTATGTGATCATTTACCCGGGGAATATGCTCAGGTTGTAAATAAAGCTAAGGAGCGTTTTGCGTGTGGTGATTTGTTTGAAGTGGTTCCAAGTCAGACTTTTTACACCCATTATGAGGATCGTCCTTCTGCTTTATTCAAACAAATGCGTCAATTAAATCCATCGCCCTATGGTTTTTTTATTAACTTAGGCGATGGAGAATATTTGGTTGGGGCCTCTCCAGAAATGTACGTACGGGTCCAAGGAAAAAGAGTAGAAACTTGTCCAATTTCCGGAACTATTAAGCGAGGTGCCGATGCGATTGAGGATGCGGAGAACATTCAGATTTTATTAGATTCAAAAAAAGAAGAATCTGAATTGACCATGTGTACTGATGTGGATAGGAATGATAAATCGCGGATTTGTGAAGCAGGCTCTGTAAAGGTAATAGGTCGCAGACAAATTGAAATGTATTCACGAGTGATTCATACCGTAGACCATGTTGAAGGCCTTTTAAGAGAACATTTTGATGCTGTAGATGCTTTTTTAACTCATATGTGGGTCGTTACAGTCACCGGAGCTCCTAAAATTTGGGCTCTTAACTTTATTGAAGAACATGAAAAATCCCCACGAAAGTGGTATGCCGGGGCTGTAGGTTGGTTTGGTTTTGATGGAAATTTAAATACTGGTTTGGTTTTAAGAACTGTACGTATTGAAAAAGGCGTTGCCGAAATTCGAGTTGGAGCCACCTTGCTTTATGATTCAGTTCCTGAATCTGAGGAACAAGAGACACGCTTAAAAGCCTCTGCTTTTTTAGATATGTTGCAAAAACGGGACCCTAACCCTCAACGCAAAATATTACAATTGCCATTAACAGGAAAAGGAAAGCACGTATTACTTATCGATCACCAGGATTCTTTTGTACATACTTTGGCTAATTACCTTCGACAAACCGGCGCCGAAGTAAGTACAGTTCGTTTTGATAAAGCCCTACAATATTTACAGAATCAAAAATATGATCTTGTAGTTTTATCTCCAGGCCCAGGCAAACCAAGTGATTTCAATTTATCCCAAACAATCGCAACGGTTATCTCTCTGGGTATTCCTTTGTTTGGAGTGTGTTTGGGCTTGCAGGGTATTGTGGAGCATTTTGGTGGAATTTTGGATATTCTAAATTATCCCATGCACGGGAAACCATCAATCATCAAAGTGGTAGACAATCCGGAACTATTTTCTGGTTTGGAAGCCAATTTTAAAGCAGGAAGATATCATTCACTTCATGCACGACTCAATGCGGTGCCAAAAGAATTAAAGGTTACTGCTCTAAGTGATGACGGTATTGTTATGGCCATTTCGCATCAACAACTACCCATTCATGCGGTTCAATTTCATCCCGAAACCATATTATCTCTAGTGAATCAAGCGGGGCTAAAAATTATTAATAATTTAATGAGGATGGTTTAAGACAATGCGCAATAAGATATTGACGCTATATGCTGTATCTTTTGTTTTGGGTATTGTAGTTGGTCTTGTAGGATCAACATTTCGATTATCAATCGATGTACTTGTTAATCTGTTGAATAATTTTTTTCGGTTGCTTAGTATCCATGGATGGCCATCCGGTTTGATTTCAGGATTGGTCTCTATGGTTATGGTTTATGCTGCTTATTTTGCTGTAAAGCATTATGCTCCTCAAGCATCGGGCAGCGGGGTTCCTGAAATTGAGGGTACTTTACTTCATTTAAAAACCATAGTTTGGCATCGATTATTACCTGTAAAATACTTCTTTGGAATTTTAGCTCTTTCTGCCCAGATGATTTTGGGTCGAGAGGGCCCCACAATTCACATAGGTGGTAGTTTGGGGGAAATGCTCGGGAGTTTATTTAACCTAACTCGCCGTAGAAAGGACAGTTTGATTGCTTCAGGAGCTGCTGCAGGATTGGCGGTTGCATTTAATGCCCCTTTAGCAGGGGTTATTTTTGTCATGGAAGAAATGCGCAATCAGTTCAATTATTCTTTTACTAGTTTTAGTATGGTAGTAATTTGTTGCCTTACAGCTACCGTTATTCTCGATTTGATCATTGGTCCACAACCCACGATACCCATGGATGTATTTGAGTTTCCTCATCTCGATTCTTTATGGTTGTTTGCTTTATTTGGCATCGTGGTAGGTTTTGTAGGCCTTTTATTTAATCTTTCTCTAATGAAAACCCTAGCCCTCCTGGATAAGTTTAATTCAAGACAGAAATCCTATTATGTTTTAATCGTAGGTTTTCTGATTGGTTTTTTGGCTGTATACCATCCGTCCGCAGTAGGGGGGGGAATGCACATTATCCACCAGGCCTTAACCTTATCACCTGGTTTTAGCTTTTTATGTTTTCTTCTAATTGTTCGATTCATAGGAACGATGGCGTGCTACGGGACATCTGTACCTGGAGGAATTTTTGCTCCAATTCTTTCGATAGGGACACTTCTTGGTTTGGCTATATTCCATGTTTTAGAAATGTTGCATATTGATTTCTTAACTCAGCCAGGAATGTTCGCAGTGGCCGGAATGGCTGCGTTGTTTGCTTCATCCACTCGTTCTCCAATAACTGGAGCAGTATTGGTTGTGGAAATGACGCATAATTATTATTTAATTTTTCCTGTAATGATGGCCTGTATTACTGCAACAATAGTGCTACAGCTTACTCCGAATGCGCCGATCTACGAGCAATTATTAAATCGTGCTCTTCGTTTGGATGCTGAGAAAGTTAAATCCAAGAAATAATGGTCCCATGATCTTTGCCATGCGCAGCTTAAACTATCCCCCTCTGGATGAGGGGGAGGAAAATCAATCGACATGCACAACAATTTTACCGAAATGAGTGCCTGATTCCATATGCTGGTGCGCCGCTTCAATTTGTTCCAGTTTAAACTCCGAATCGATAATAGGAGTTAATTTTTTTGTCCTAAGGTCTTCAATCCATGCTTTATGCACTTCGGTCCACAACTTGTTTTTCTCTTCAAGAGCTTGAGAGCGCAGCACAAAGCCAATAATTTGCAATCGTTTACGCATAATCAGAGCGAGGTTGCATTCCACGCTGCTTCCTTTGAGGCAGGCAATCTGGATGAGTTTACCTTGAGGTTTTAATAAATGCAGATGTTTATTGAAATAATCTCCACCCACAAAATCTATAATTAAATCAACACTATGATCTTCAATTAAGTCTTCAAAATCTTGCTTACGATAATGGATGACTTGATCTGCACCGAGCTTTCGCGCTTTTTCCAATTTATCATCAGTTCCTACTGTAGTGATCACGTGTGCCTGGCTTAATTTTGCCATTTGAATTGCCAAGGAGGAGATTCCACTTCCTGCACCATGAATCAGTAAGGTTTGGCCTGGTTTAAGCCTCCCTAGATCAAACAGAGTGGCATACACGGTGGTTAAGGATTCAGGAAGTGCTGCAGCGAGTGCATAATTCCAAGTATCTGGGATGTGCTGAGCTAGTGAAGCTTCTACAGGACAAAATTCAGCGTAGGCACCACTACCCACTAATCCATAAACCTTATCACCAGGTTTAAATTGGGTTACATTCGCACCCACCTCGACGATGTCTCCTGAAACTTCTAGGCCAAGAACTTCAGACTCTCCGGGTGGTGGTGGATATTTACCATATCGTTGCATAATATCAGCGCGATTGAGTGCAGTTGCTTTCACATGCACTAAAATTTGCGACTTACTGTATTCAGGTGTAGGGCCGTTTTCAATAATCAATCGATTGTGTGGTCCTGGATTTTCAATATGTACGTAGCGCAAAATATATTCCTTAATCAAGAATTAATTGGAGCTTGGTCCGGCGGAATGGAACTAAGGAATTTCAGTAACAAGCATACCTTAATTACCGTGCCCTCTACCTAGGCTATTTTTACTACTTTACTTAAACATCCATACCTATATAATGCTTATACAGACCCTCTTATATATTGGGCAATGGCTAAATTCAATCACCAACGTCTTTCTGCTTGGCTTTTTATAATTCCACAACTTGTTGTTACTCTGATGTTTTTTATTTGGCCTGCATGTAATGCATTATTGCAGTCTTTTTTTTATACGGATGCTTTTGGCCTCCATAAAAAATTCGCAGGATTTTCCAACTTTGTGGATCTCTTTCTCGATCCAGGTTACAGCAAAGCAATAGGGGTAACTTTTATTATCGCCTTTAGTGTGACTTTTTTCACGATGAGTTTAGGCCTCTTTATGGCCATATTAGTGAATAATAGAGGTAGGACGCAAGGGTTTTATAAATCTTTATTAATTTGGCCTTATGCTGTAGCGCCTGCAGTAGCAGCAATTTTATGGCGCTTTTTATGCCATCCAACTTTAGGATGGTTGACTCATATTTTGCAATCTGTTGGTATCAATTTTGATTATGTTAATAATGTAAACCAGGCATTTGGAGTGGTTATTCTCACAGCCAGTTGGCAGCAATTCAGTTATAATTTTTTATTTTATCTCGCTGCACTTAAAGCAATTCCTTCGTCTTTAATTGATGCAGCAATTATCGATGGGGCTTCGGGTTGGCAACGTTTTTGGCAAATTATTGTTCCACTTCTATCACCCACAACTTTTTTCTTACTCATTATGAATTTAATGTATGGTTTTTTTGATACTTTTGGCATTATTCAAGTGATGACGCATGGCGGGCCTGGTAATAGTACAACTAACCTAATTTATAAAGTCTATCAGGATGGGTTTGAAGGAATGGATTTGGGAAGTTCGTCAGCCCAATCTGTATTACTAATGCTTATTGTCATCCTTGTTTCTTTAGTGCAATTTAAATACCTCGAAAAAAAGGTTCATTACGCATGAAATCATATGTAGCTCGTATTTTATCACATGGATTTTTATGTTTTTTTGTTTTTTTGATGTTGTTGCCTGTGTATTTGGCATTGGTCGCTGCCAGTAATGAAGGCAGTGTTATGATGCAATCTCAAATACCTATAGTTCCAGGTCCATTGCTATTTAAAAATTTAAAGGCAGTGATGACTGAGGGTTTGTCAGTTACCGGTGGGGAACCTATTACCTCCATGTTATTAAACAGTTTTTTTATGGCCATGGCTATTGCTTTGGGAAAGATTGTTTTTGCCCTAGGTTCGGCTTTTGCATTAGTTTATTTCGACTTTCCTTTTAAAAAATTATGTTTTGCTTTGATCTTTACTACTATGATGTTGCCTATAGAAGTTAGGATCGTGCCTACATTTCAGGTGGTTGCTTCTTTTGGATTATTAAACTCTTTTACCGGCTTGACATTACCTCTATTCGTATCGGCCACAGGAACTTTTTTGTTCCGTCAATTTTTTAAAACCATACCCCCTGAACTTGTGGATGCAGCTAAATTAGATGGAGCAGGGGCTGTTCGTTTTTTCTTTCATATTGTTTTACCATTATCCAAAACTCAAATTGCATCATTATTTGTTATTTTGTTCGTGTACGGTTGGAATCAGTACCTTTGGCCATTAGTGATTACTACAGAAACAAAAATGGCTACAGTAGTTATGGGCATTCGATATTTAGCAGGAGTGGCGGATCAAGTTCCACAATGGCATTACATTATGGCTGTTGCATTGATCGCTTTGATTCCACCTTGTATGGTGGTGATGTTAATGCAGCGCTGGTTTGAAAAAGGGTTAAAATAAGCATGGCAACAGTCAGTCTCATTGAAGTTTCGAAGAATGTTGGATCAACCACGATTCTTGATAACATAAACGTGAGCATTAAAAAAGGTGAGTTTATGGTAATTGTTGGTCCGTCGGGATGCGGAAAAACCACCTTATTACGTTTAATTGCAGGGCTAGATGATATAAGTTCTGGATCTATTCTAATTAACAATCAATGCGTTAATGAGATACCTCCAGCAAAAAGAGATATGGCTATGGTTTTTCAAAACTATGCCCTTTATCCTCATATGACTGTATTTGATAATATGGCTTATGGATTAAAAATGAGGCGTTTTAAAAAAGCAGACATTAAACGTCGAGTACACGAAGCAGCCCAATTATTGCATTTAACTCCTTATTTAGAGCGAAAACCTCAAGCTCTTTCGGGAGGGCAAAAGCAACGAGTTTCTATGGGAAGGGCTATGGTACGCTCCCCGGCTGTTTTCTTATTCGATGAACCCTTATCGAACCTTGATGCAAAATTGCGTACAGAAATGCGCCATGAAATTCGCCGCCTACACCAACAACTAAATACTACCAGTTTATATGTAACCCATGATCAAACGGAAGCAATGACTATGGCGGAGCGGGTTATGGTCCTTAATCAAGGTATTGTTGAACAGATCGGAACACCCCAGGAGTTATATCAAAAACCAGCTACTTTATTTGTGGCAGGATTTACAGGACAATATCCTATGAACTTAATATCAGGGATCTACAATAAATCGAGCCACACTGTAGATACAGAGTACGGAGTTCGTTATCCTGTTCCACAGCTAAAGCAAATTCTTGAAGATAAGGATGAATTAGTTTTGGCGATTCGAGCGGAGCATGTTTTGCTTAGTTCTGAAAGTAATTCACAAGCCATTCCTATTGAGATTGAATTTGTAGATGATATGGGGGCAGATAAGCTCGTGCGCGCAAAATGTATTAAAAACGCTCCATCATTAAATTTGCGCATTTCAGCAGATCAATCGATCTCAAGTGGACAACTCTGGATAGAACTACCTAAAATTAAGTTACATCTTTTTCATAGTAAATCGGGAAAACGTATTGGAGAATGGAGTGAGTAAAGAAAAAAACAAACTAAAACCAATTGATACTCGAATTTACCGCTATTGGTCTGCATTGTATATGTCCTTCTATTCACGACTTCTTTACGTCGATGTTGGAAAACGATGGAAGGGACTTGGTATAATTTATTTCTTGTTAGCCATCGCTGTATTTTCTATTCCATTCTCTTTAAGACTGAGTTTCAGTTTAGATCAATCGTTTAGAGAACAGATTACTAATCCTTTGTCAAAAATCCCAGTTTTTTATATACAAAATGGCGAAGTATTTCTTAATAAGCCTATGCCTTATTTTGTTAAGAACGATAAAGGTGAAGTCGTTGTGATTATTGATACTACAGACAAAATCAATGATTTTACTACGGATTATCCTTACCTTACGATTTTGATCAACAAAAATAAAATTTCTTTGAAGGTGCCGAGCTTGACGTTGTTTAATATGCCCGAATCCAAGCCTAGCAGGGGGGCTCCAATCGTTCAATCCTTTGATAAAGGAACAAATGCCGTTTTTGATGGTAAAAAATACGCTGAAAATAGCTCAGTACAAAAATTGAAATTTTTTTCAGAACTATTGATTTACCCGATGGTTGTTGCAATGTTTTTTTCCATGTTTTTGGTTATTTACCTTGTCTTAGGATTTCTAGGACAAGTTTTTTCAAATGTATTCTTTTCTTTTAATGTAACCTTTGCGCAATCATGTAGACTTTTAGCTGTTGCCTCAACCCCTATGCTATGTTTCTTGTTCATTTTGTTAATTTTTAATTTTCTTTTCCCTGGTTCTGGATTCATTTTATCGGCATTACTTGTCATATATTACAGCTTCTCGCTGTATTCGTTACGAGCAGAAAGCCGAAGAATGGCTCGTGTATGAGAGTAACAATAGTTTGTAAGGCGAATTGAGGACATTATGAAAGAGTTGATTCATTTTGCACATGGAAATGGCTTTCCCGCTTTATGTTATAAGCAAATGCTAAATCATCTCGAGAAAGAATTTGATTATTGTTACATTGACCGAATTGGTCATGACCCTTTATTTCCCGTTTGTGAAAACTGGCACAATCTGATCTCTGAGGTATTAAGCAGTATTAAAAGACAGGCCAATCGTCCGGTTATTGCTGTTGGACACTCTTTAGGTGGTGTTTTAAGCCTGTTGGCGGCAATCGAACAACCTGAATTATTTAAAGCAGTTATTATGCTGGACTCCCCTTTAATTGGTACGTTTAAATCGAGTATGGTTCGCTTGGCGAAAGCGCTAGGTATTATTGATCGAATTACCCCGGCATTTAGAACCCGGGGTCGTAGAATGTATTGGAAAGATCATGATCAATTAATGGACTATTTAAAGACTCGCGATTTATTTAAGACCTTTACGGATGAGTGTTTAAATGATTACATTAATTATGGTCTAGAATATAAAGATGATGGTTATTATTTACGCTTTGATCGACATATTGAATATCAAATTTATCGCACCATTCCACATGTCATTCCAAATTTTGAAGGTAAGTTATTAATCCCCGCAGCATTAATTTATGGTGACAAAAGTACTGTGGTTGGTAAAATGGATGTGCGCTACATGAAAAAATACTTTAATGTAACAAGTATGAAAACCAAAGGGACCCATTTATTTCCCATGGAACACCCGTATGTCGTGGCAAAACAGATTATAAAAATTGTGTCTGGTTTAAACTGAAATAGTACTAGAGGTCAGAAGACCTAAAATAATTAAGGAGAATAATGTGCTAAATGCTATTTTAACGCTCATGGTCATTGGAGCTGCAGGGATATTGCTCACCAGGCAAGCCGCAATTTCAGTGTGGGCTATTAGCTTTGCTCTATTTACTGCTCTTGTCTTTACTTATGGTTCTCCAGGGTTGGTGACTCAAATAATACTTGTTTTGATTGAGTTGATTTTAATTGCTGGTGCAATAAAGCCTCTAAGACGAATATTATTATCCAAACATTTTTTTAAAACAGTAAGTAAAGCGATGCCCGCTATGTCTGCAACGGAGCGAGAGGCTCTGGAAGCAGGTACTGTAAGTTGGGAAGGGGATTTATTCAGTGGCGCACCAGATTTTTCAATATTAAGAAATGCTCCTACAGTTCGATTGACCGATGAAGAGCAAGCTTTTCTTGACGGCCCTGTAAATACTTTATGCTCCATGATCGATGACTGGGATGTAACTCATAACCTTACTGATTTGCCTCCAGAAATCTGGCAATTTATCAAAGAAAATCGATTCTTAGGTATGATTATTCCGAAGCGCTATGGCGGTCTTGAGTTTTCTGCTACAGCTCAAATGTCGATTTTAGTAAAAATCTATGGGCGTTCCATAACGGCGGCCACAACAATTTCTGTACCTAATTCATTAGGCCCAGGGGAGCTATTGCTTAAATATGGAACCGAAGACCAAAAAAATTATTATTTGCCACGATTGGCCGATGGCCGAGAAATTCCATGCTTTGCTTTGACTGGACCTAATGCAGGCTCTGATGCAGCATCTATCCCAGATAAAGGGGTAGTATGTCATCAAGAAATAAATGGTGAAAAAGTATTAGGCATCCGCTTAAATTGGGATAAACGTTATATTACTTTATGTCCTGCAGCAACAGTAATTGGATTGGCCTTCAGATTATTTGATCCAGACAACTTATTAGGTAAGGGTGAAGATGTTGGAATTAGTTGTGCGTTGATTCCCGCCAATACCCCAGGAGTTAAAAAAGGGCGTCGCCATTTTCCATTAAATACTGGATTTTTGAATGGTCCAACTCAAGGTAAAGATGTATTTATTCCTATGGACTATCTCATCGGGGGAGTCGCCATGGCTGGATGTGGCTGGCGCATGTTGATGGAGTGTTTAAGTGCTGGTAGAGCCATATCTTTACCTTCGAGCGCGAACGGGGGTGCCCAAGCTGCTGCTCTAGCATCTGGCGCTTATGCTCGCATTCGCAAACAATTCAATCAACCAATCGGTAAGTTTGAAGGGATTGAAGAACCTTTGGCCAGAATTGCAGCGAATACTTATATTATTGATGCGGCTTTAACAATGGCTGCAGCTGCTATTGACAATGGAGCCAAACCCTCTGTAGTGGGTGCTATATTAAAATACCATACCACTGAGCGTGCAAGACAAGTCTCCTGTGATTCTATGGATATCCATGGCGGGAAGGGTATTTGTCTTGGCCCTAATAATTATTTAGGTAGAGGTTATCAAGGATCGCCCATCGCAATTACCGTTGAAGGGGCGAATATATTAACTCGTAGTTTAATCATTTTTGGTCAGGGAGCAATTCGCTGCCACCCTTATGTATTTAAAGAACTTGAAAGTATTAGACATAATGATTTGGTCGAATTTGATAATGCGTTTTTTGCTCATGCTGGATTTATTCTTGCTAATTTTACCAAATCAGTCATTTTTGCATGGACAGACGCGCACCTATCCAAAGCCCCTGTGAGTAGTGTGAAGCGTTATTACCAACTCGTTCATAAATACAGCGCTAATTTAGCATTTCTTGCTGATTTTTCAATGACTGTTCTAGGTGGTGACTTAAAGCGAAAAGAGAAATTATCTTCACGACTAGGGGATATGTTGAGTGCCTTATATTTGGTTTCAGGAGTTTTGAAGCGTTTTCATGAAGATGGAGAGCCAAAAGTAGATTTACCCTTAGTTGAATGGAGTTGTCAGCAATTATTGTACGAATGTGAGACAGCAATGCACGGTGTCATTGTGAATTTTCCATCGGGTTGGGCACGAATCTTTTTACGCTTAATTATCAAACCTCTCGGTAATTTAAGAAACAAACCCAACGACCAATTAGGTCATAAATTGGCTCGAATTCTAATCGAACCTGGAGAGACCCGTACGCGTTTAACTCGTTTGGTTTATAGTAAGGCTGGAGACAATTGTCCTTTAGGACGTATGGAGGAGGCATTCCATAAAATCTGTGCTGTGGAGGAATTAGAAAGAAAAGTAATGCGAGCTGTCAAAGATAATGTTTTAAAATCGCTGACCTTGCTTGATCAAATCAACGAAGCGTTATCTTGTGGATTATTAACTGAGGTAGAGGCAAAGCAATTAAAAGAAGCCGAGTTGGCCCGACAAGATGTAATTAAGGTAGATGATTTCAATGATGAGGATCTGCGTCGACCTCACCCAATAAAATCTATCAAAGGCAAAAAAACTATAGTTAATAAAGACGATATAGAATCCGAGATGATTGATTCCTAATTTCTACGATGAGCGAGTAAATTAATTGCTGTAATTCATACCTATTCCTTGTGGGGGCCTTAGTGGCTCCTCTTTTTTTATAGAATATGCTAAAGACCTCCTACTCTTTTAATTATAAACATAGACTATACTTAGAAAAGGCTATTTATGCATCATAAATATGCTTGTCTGCAAGCTAAACTCCTTAAGTATTAGGGATAATATAAAGTACGGAGGTAGCATGAAACTAGGGTCGATGGATGACAATCTCATGGTAGCCTGGCTAGTGGGTTTATTTATGTTATTAATATCCACGTTGACCTTTGCAGATCCTCCAAATCAAGTCGCTCGATTAAGCTATATCAATGGAGCTGTGAGTTTTGTCCCTGCTGGGGAAACCGAGTGGGTTGAGGCCGCCCTTAATAGACCCCTTATCACAAACGATCAGATATGGTCAGATACTGGAGCTCTTGTTGAAATGCAATTGCCAGGAGCTGCTGTACGGATGGGGAGTCAAACGAATTTAAAGATTTTGAATCTAGATGATGAAACAGCACAATTTCAGATTACCCAAGGGACTCTTGTTTTAAGCATCAGACGTATCAATGGAAATCAAACTTATGAAGTTGATACTCCAAATTTAGCCTTCGTCATTACAGAACCTGGATATTATCTTTTCGATGTGACCACAGAAGATGATACGACTACAGTGAGTGTGAGAATGGGGCAAGGTGTAGCATATGGAGAAAATGCATCTAACACGGTAGGCGTTGGTTCCTCATGCAGTGCAACAGGAACTGATCTAGAAAATTTTCAGTGCACTACGCTTGCAGAAGCCGATGATTTTGAGCGTTGGAGTTTAGAGCGTGATAAAATGACAGGTACAGTATCAACTCAATACATTTCTCCAGACACCATTGGATATGAAGACTTGGGTAATTATGGATCTTGGACTGAAGATAAACAGTATGGACCAGTTTGGTATCCAAATAATATAGAAGAAAATTGGGCTCCTTATCAAGAAGGGCAGTGGATATGGTTAAGTTCTTGGGGATGGACTTGGGTAGATAATCAACCTTGGGGATTTGCGCCATTTCATTACGGCCGTTGGGCCTTTATTGAAAATAGATGGTGCTGGGTTCCAGGACCAATAGGGGCTCGTCCTATCTATGCACCTGCCTTGACTGTATTTATTGGGGGTAATAACTCAGAATTTATGCTGGATGGTGGATATGGCATTGGTTGGTTTCCTCTAGCACCAGGAGAGCCTTACATTCCTCCTTATTATGTTAGTCAAAATTATTTTAATCAGATCAATCTGAGTAATACAGTAATTAATATTGCTTACATCAATAATATTTATAGAAATCAACATATGAAAATCAATTACAAAAATGCAAAGATTGCTAATGCAGTTACTGTTGTACCCACTAAAGATTTCATCGATTCCAGGATGGTGAATAATCTTCGTTCACGTATTCCTCATCAACTACTTTTTAATGCAAAAAAATTAAATGTTCCTCCTGTAGTACCGCAACCTAATAGTATCTATGGAGGCAAAGGCTTGAGTAAGGCAATACCTCCTGCCCAAGTACTATCAAGGCCAATTATAGTTAAAACCCAACCTTCTTCGGCCCCACCTCCTTTCTCAAAAGTTCGACCTCTGCTTTTGAAAAATAAAGGTAAACCCCTTACTCCAGCTGAGATTCAGAATATAAAGCCCGGGAAAAATTTCCAAGCTGTTCAACCATCAGCCCCGGGTAAACCAGCTATTATTAAGCAATCACCACCCGTATTGGTTCATCCAGTTCCTGGAGCTTATCAAACTCCAGGAGGACAGCCAGGGACGAATGTACAACCTGGGACAATTCTTCATCATGGCAAAAAAATTCATCCATACCCTAATGTTCAACCAGGTACGAATATACAATCCGGCCCCAAAGTAAAACCAGGTACAAATGTACAACCTGGAACAATTATTCATCCTGGTAAAAAAGTGCATCCATATCCTAATGTACAGCCAGGACCGAATGTGCAACCCGGGTCTAATGTCCAGCCTAATCCAGTTATTCCTCAGACTAAAAAAGTACGTCCGTATCCTAATGTACAGCCAGGACCGAATGTGCAACCCGGGTCTAATGTCCAGCCTAATCCAGTTATTCCTCAGACTAAAAAAGTACATCCGTATCCTAATGTACAGCCAGGACCGAAGGTACAACCAGGCCCTAATATCCAACCGGGTCCAACTTTTCAAAAAGTGTATCCAAATTCTAATGTTCAACCTGGACCAAAGGTTCAATCTGGACCAAAAATTCAAATACAACCCGCGGTAAGCGCTCCACCTGCGCCAGTTGTTCACCCGAAACCTAAGGGTTCTACAAATCCAGGAATGCAAAATCAGCCATTGGAGAAGCCATAGAAATTGCATCAATCAACATTGAATAAAACTTTCAAAAGAGTGAGGGGCCTTGAATTGATCGCATTTGGAAGTGAGAACTCGATATTCAATGAAGTTAGGGGTTCAGAGAGCACAAGGAATATCGAGAATTTTCTCAAATGATTTGTAAAATCAGAATTTAACTTAAATAGAACCTTAGAAATTGTCAACGCATGAGCTATGAAAAGAAATGATTAAAATATTTAGCTCTTTGAAAATACCAGGGGAATTTAAAGGTTTTTATTAAAAATACTCTTAAAATAGGCGACTTGGCAAATTGATTTCGCGTAATATCCTTTATTCCAATATAAGTTTCAAAAAAAAGTCTAAGCGTTTTCCTTTACATCATCTGGCATAGTGATATTTAGTTCAAGCACCGAATTATCTCCCATACGTTCAAGGTTCACACTTACTTGATCACGCGTGACATGCACGTATTTAGCAATAACAGCGAGGATTTCTTCCTGAAGTTTAGGTAGATAGTCCGGAGTATTACGTTGAGAGCGTTCGTGAGAAATTATTATTTGCAAGCGTTCTTTAGCAACAGATGCGGTAGCACTTCTTCTACGTAAGTAATTGAAAATACTCATACTGTCACTTCCTCCTTGTTTTTGCTGAATAAGCGACGCAATAATCCTTTACGATCATTACTTATGAAGCGCATTGGTCTTTCTTCACCGAGAAAGCGAGCAATTGCATCTTGATAAGCAATACCGGCATCACTTGTTTCGTCAAGAACTACTGGTGTACCTGTATTTGAAGCTTTAAGTACTGATTTTGATTCGGGAATAACGCCTATTAATGGAATAGCTAATATTTCTTTTACGTCAGTAACCGAAAGCATATCACCACGCTCAACGCGCTCTGGGTCATAACGTGTTAACAATAGATGTTCTTGAATTGGTGTTTTATTCTCAATGGCTCTTTTAGTCTTGCTCGCAAGTATTCCGAGTATTCGATCAGAATCACGTACAGAGGAAACTTCTGGATTAGTGACTACAATTGCATGATCCGCGAAATACATAGCCATTAACGCGCCAGTTTCAATTCCAGCAGGGGAGTCACAAATAATAAAATCGAATTCTTTGGCAAGATCATTAAGTATCCTTTCTACCCCTTCGAGAGTCAATGCATCTTTGTCGCGAGTTTGTGATGCAGGAAGTATAGCAAGATTTGCAATTCGTTTATCTTTAATTAAAGCTTGGTTAAGAT
The DNA here is from genome assembly GCF_977063395.2 of Legionella nigrisilvae. NCBI lineage: Bacteria > Pseudomonadati > Pseudomonadota > Gammaproteobacteria > Legionellales > Legionellaceae > Legionella > Legionella nigrisilvae. The sequence goes on along the minus strand of NZ_CDRUGZ020000043.1, from coordinate 80,377 downwards.
TGGCTTCGCCATTTATAACGTTAATAAAATCATAAACAACTCGACGTTCACAACCCATGATAATATCGAGGTTTCTTAAACCAATATCGAAGTCAATAACGACAGTTTTATGCCCTAATAAAGCAAGGCCCGAAGAAATAGCTGCAGAAGAAGTAGTTTTGCCCACTCCGCCTTTACCCGATGTAATCACGATTATTTTAGCCAACGCTGAACCCTTCCTATTATTTTTGATTCAACACAATATTTAACCAACAGTGTACACGTTTATTGATTAATAATTCAAGTGGTGCAACAGGGATCTTTGGAAAAACATTTTCCAACAATAATGAAGATCGTGGTATTTTTGATGGTTTGTAACAATTATTGATATTTTATTTTTTTAGAGTCGGAGATTATAATGATAGGAGTAATGTGAATCATAACATAAGAAGTTTTAAGAAAAAAACAAAAATATAATAAGTCTATAATTATACGATAAAATGTTGGGTTATTGTAAATTATCTGTTTAATTTGTCCACAATTTATAGTAAACTATTCGGTTAATTTAACTCCTCTAGTGAGAATGAAATGACTCTTTCTATTGTGCAGCAATCATTAACCTTCGATGATGTTCTCCTTGTTCCTGCACACTCTTTAATTCTTCCTAAAGATGTGTCTTTAACAACAAAATTAACTCGCGCTATTAGCCTAAATATTCCGCTCGTCTCCTCAGCCATGGATACTGTAACAGAAGCTCGTTTAGCCATTGCTCTGGCACAAGAGGGCGGTATAGGTATTATTCATAAAAATATGACGATCATGGCACAGGCTGATGAAGTCCGAAAAGTGAAAAAATTTGAAAGCGGTATGGTTCGGGATCCGATAACAGTAACTCCTAATATCACCGTTAAAGAATTACTAGATGTAATGACCAAATATAATTTTTCTGGTGTCCCGGTTGTGAACGGTGAAAATTTAGTAGGCATCGTAACCAGTCGTGATATTCGTTTCGAAACTAATCTATCCTTGAGCGTAGAACAAGTGATGACTCCTAAGTCAAAATTGGTAACCGTTAAAGAAGGTGCAAGTCGAGAAGAGGTGCGTAGCTTATTGCATAAACACCGTATTGAAAAATTGCTAGTAGTTAATGATGCCTTCCAATTACGCGGATTGATTACTGTGAAGGATATACAAAAAGCAAAGGAAAATCCTTTTGCATGTAAAGATGCTGCAGAACAGTTACGTGTAGGTGCAGCTGTTGGCGTGGGTGAGGGTACTGATGAACGCATTGAGTCATTAATTGAAGCGGGAGTTGATGTGCTTGTTGTTGATACAGCGCACGGGCACTCACAAGGTGTACTAGATCGCGTTAAATGGATTAAAAAACACCATCCAGATGTACAGGTAATTGGAGGAAATATTGCTACAGCTGCTGCTGCTCGTGATTTATACACTGCAGGTGCTGACGCTGTAAAAGTGGGTATAGGACCTGGCTCAATTTGTACAACACGAATTGTAACTGGTGTCGGTGTACCACAAATTACAGCCATTGCAAATGTGGCACAAGAACTTAAAGGTAAAATTCCAATAATCGCTGATGGTGGAATTCGTTTTTCTGGTGATGTGGGTAAAGCCCTTGCTGCGGGTGCCGATACAGTAATGCTTGGAAGTATGTTTGCAGGAACAGAAGAATCACCAGGTGAAATCGAGTTATATCAAGGTAGAACTTATAAAAGTTATCGAGGGATGGGGTCAATTGGGGCTATGGCTTCGTCACAAGGTTCTAGCGATCGTTATTTCCAAGATGCCTCATTAGGTTCTGAAAAGTTAGTTCCAGAAGGAATTGAAGGACGGGTTCCTTATAAAGGATCAGCGCAAACAATTATTCATCAATTGTTAGGTGGTTTGCGTTCTTGCATGGGATATACAGGATGTGAAAATATCGAACAACTACATACTAAGGCAGAATTTGTACAAGTGACTAACGCAGGAATGAGGGAGTCGCATGTTCATGATGTCAGTATTACAAAACAGGCACCAAACTACCAGGTAGATAATTAATAATGAGTGATTTAAAACAACATCCTTTGCTGATTCTTGATTTTGGTTCACAATACACCCAATTAATCGCACGCAGAGTGCGGGAGTTAGGTGTTTATTGTGAAATTCATCCCTTCAATCTAACAAAAGAACAATTTACTGCGCTCAATCCTTGTGGCGTTATTTTATCCGGTGGCCCATCCACTGTAACTCACCATGAAAACCCTCGAGCACCTCAGTGGTTATTTACTGCGGGTTTGCCAATTTTAGGGATTTGCTATGGAATGCAAACCATGGCGGTACAATTAGGCGGTGAAGTACAGTCTTCCTCTCTGAGAGAGTTTGGCTACGCAGAGTTGAAGTTGCATGGTCACAGTAAATTGTTTTCACAAATTGAAGACCGATTGAATACTGATGGTAATGCATTATTAGATGTCTGGATGAGTCATGGGGATAAAGTCACTAAGTTACCGCTTGGTTTTAAGGTAATTTGCGAAACCAAAAACGCTCCAATTGCTGGAATGGCTGATGAAAATCGCCATATGTATGGAGTTCAATTTCATCCAGAGGTAACGCATACACTACAAGGAATGCGTATCTTACATCGTTTTGTGGTAGATATTTGCAAGGCTGCGACTAATTGGACATCCACACTCATTATTGAAGAAACAATTCATGCAATTCGTGAGCAAGTAGGTTCGGAACGGGTTTTGCTCGGCTTATCGGGTGGGGTAGATTCTTCTGTGGTTGCTGCTTTATTACATAAGGCAATTGGCAAACAATTGGTTTGTGTTTTTGTAGATACGGGCTTGTTGCGTTTTAATGAAGCAAGCGAGGTTATGGAGATGTTCGGAAGGCACATGGGTGTGGAAGTTATTTCAGTCCATGCGGAAGAGAAATTTTTTACCGCTTTAAAAGGGGTTACCTGTCCTGAAGAAAAAAGAAAAATTATTGGACGTACCTTTATTGAAGTATTTGATGAAGAAGCACTAAAAATTTCGGGTGTTGCTTGGTTGGCACAAGGAACGATTTATCCTGATGTGATTGAATCAGCTGCAACGAGCACAAATGGTGCCTCTGTGGTAATTAAATCTCATCATAATGTAGGTGGTTTGCCAGAGACATTGAATTTAAAATTATTAGAACCTATTCGCGAATTATTTAAGGACGAGGTTCGTAATGTGGGCCTTGAGTTAGGTTTGCCTCATGATATGGTCTATCGCCATCCATTTCCTGGACCAGGTTTGGGTGTGCGAATTTTAGCAGAAATCAAGAAGGAATATGCAGATATTTTGCGTCAAGCTGATGCTATTTTTATTGAGGAGCTAAGAAAAGCAGATCTTTACCATAAAGTTAGCCAGGCTTTTGCTGTATTTTTACCTGTAAAAAGTGTTGGCGTAATGGGTGATGGACGTAAATATGATTATGTGATTTGTCTTCGTGCTGTAGAGACGGTTGATTTTATGACAGCACATTGGTCGCAATTACCTTGGGATTTCTTAGGCCATGTTTCCAATCGAATTATCAATGAGGTGGAGGGTGTATCTCGTGTAACCTATGATATTTCAGGAAAACCACCAGCTACTATTGAATGGGAGTAATTTAGAGTAGTGGAATTAGCACTAAATCTCTACGTCCTAACCATATAATTAACATTTTTTCTATAATGAACGATCACTATTGGATGCAAAAAGCCTACGAACAGGCAATTCTCGCCCAAGCTGATGGAGAGGTTCCTGTAGGTGCTGTATTAGTAAGTAAAGACGATCAATTAATAAGCTCAGGACGAAATTGCATCCAAAAAAGTCACGATCCCTCGCAGCATGCAGAGGTATGTGCAATCAGGCATGCGTCACAACAGTTAAAAAATCATCGATTATTAGATACAACGCTTTATGTGACCCTTGAACCCTGCTCCATGTGTGCAGGACTAATTGTGCATGCACGTATTAGTCGGTTAGTTTTTGCAACCCGAGATTTTAAAGCAGGGGCTGCAGGCTCGGTTTATAACTTATTACAGGGATACCCTTTAAATCATAAAGTTCAGATTGATGAGGGAATTATGCAAGCGGAATGTTCTTTATTGCTTACCGATTTTTTTCAAATATTGCGATAGATTTATTTAAAGTTTTTTCTATTTCAGATAATAAAATTTACCCCAGTTTAGGTTGGTCTTTTTCCTGTACCTGGTGTTTTTCCACTTGCGTCTCCCCCTTGAAAAATCTTAATCTATCTTTTTCAACAGGTTCCATTTTTTTATCAAAGTCCAGGATGGCTTGATAAAATTGGGTAGTTTCTGGCTTTTGTAACTTTTTGGGGCTAAGAATTGCTTCCTCTGCAACTGTTTGGATTTTTATATATTTAGCGACCGAACTTAAAGTGGGGTCAGTTGCAATTTTATAAATACGGGCAACACGATGAGGAACAGTTTTCTCCTGTCCATCAATGATAATTGTCTTGCCTCCTCCTAATCCAAAAAAACCCGTTTTCCATACCCCATTTTTTATTTCTTTTTTGAGTAGATCAATTACAAAACTATTAAAAAATGCATGGTATCCGCTATGGGGATTATTTTTGGGCTTATAACTCCTAACAATTTCCGGATTTGACTCCCAAGGAGCTTCAACTTTTTTTAATTGGTCATTTTCGTTTAAAAAGTAAAAATTGATTTGCCCTCGTTCATAATGAGGTTTAAATTGCTCCCAATATCGATAAAGAAAACGAAGTTCGGCAAAAGTTATCTTGTCGAATTTTTTTTCAAAACACATTTTATAGTCGATTTTGTTTAAAACAAAATGTAACTTATGCTCATTATTAAGCGTCCAAAAAACTCCCATTTTTGACATTTTTTTTATGAATGGCATCTTGTGAGGTTGCTGTGTTAAGGGCGAAAGTTGTGCAATTTCATTGTCTAACAGACTCGCATAGGATTTAAAATCTTGTGCAGGTACATAAAAGGGATTGGTTGGTTTAGCAAAACTGGGATCAAGGTGAGGTTCAAGAAGTGGATCAATAGTTGCATTGAATAGTTCATCAACTCGGGTAGCAAAGACATCTTTCCCTTGTCCTCTCAAAAAATAAAATAGACTAATACGTGAACCGCTAATTCCATAAACGAGATCTCCCTCCTCAAACCCATCTAATAGTATATCTAAGTCTTCTTCTAGAACTGCTGGAATAAATTCTTTCAAATAAAAGGGATAATGGGGCTCAGAGGGATTGGTTATTACTTCTAAAACATGATGGTATTCTTCTTCAATTTCATCCGGAACTTCTTCTTCATCACCAAGATGGGACAATGTACTATAGCTTTTTTTCAACTCTTCAATTTCATCAATATTTGAGTTCTTATAGGTTCGTAAAAGCGAAGCCACCTGTCTTTTTTTCATAAAATATCAAAATTGATTATTTTTTTTTAATATAGTCAAATTAAGGCCGGTATGCAAATAAAATGAACAGCAGTGTTTATTCATTTCTTGTATATGATCTTAATTTCTTGAGATGTTACTTTGAACTGGCTAGTAATTCATGGATTAGTTTTTGTTTTAAAACTTCCTTTTCATCATTATCTAGTGATTGATTTTGTTGGTTTGTAATATAAAAAGTATCTTCTGCACGTTCCCCAGCAGTTACAATTTTTGCGTTATGCAAATGAATATTCAACATGGAAAATACTCTGCCTATTGTTGCAAGTAAACCAGGTCTATCTCCGGTCACTAAAAATAATCGAGTCTGATTATAAGATCGTTCATCGTAATAATGGATTTGAGTTTTGACTGTAAAATGAGCTAAAGCTCGAGAAAGTCTTTTTCGAACAACGACAGGTAGTTGATTCGTTTTGGCAAGATGGGTGCATAAATCGTGTTGAATATCTAAAGAGCGTTGTTTATCAAAAAATGCCCGATTTTGCTCATCTAAAATGATATAGGTGTCTAAATCATACTGATTATCGCAGGTAAGAATCATGGCTTCTTGAATCGTAACGTTATGATTACTCAAGACTGTAGTAGCAATAGCAAAGCGATCGTCCCGGTGAGGCATATAAATAAAAACTTCGGTTCCACCCTGGCTATGATGAGGCATAATCATGACTAAGGGGAATTTGGTGCAAGCAAGAATCGCTTTGGTATGGCGTGCGATCACTTCGGGTGATTCATGTAAAAAATATCTGTCTTTGAATTGTTTCCATAAATCGTCAACAGTTTTTTCTGCTACACCTTCTGTAAGTAGTATTGATAAAGCGTATTGCTTTCTGGCTTTAATAAGCGCAGTTTCATCCATTAATTCTTGTTCTCGATGTAACATATGTTTTGCAGCACGATACAACTCTTTAAGCAGAGAGTCTTTCCATGAGTTCCACAAAGTAGGGTTAGTCCCACAAATATCTGCGACAGTTAACAAATAGAGATAATCTAAATAGTGTGGCTGGGGTAAGAGTTTGCAGAAATTCTTTATAGTATTGGGATCATAAATATCTTGTCGTTGCGCTGTTTGTGACATAAGTAGATGGTTGCGTACAAGCCAAACCAATAAATCACAGTCATCTTGATCAAGCGCATGATTTTTTGCAAAATTAGATGCTTCGATTGCGCCTAACTCTGAATGATCACCGCCGCGTCCTTTAGCAATATCGTGAAATAAGGCGCTTAGGTAGAGCAGTTCGGGTTTGTTTAAATTGGGCATAATTTGTACGCAGAGAGGAAATTGTTCTGAATAGCTTTTTTCTTTGAAGCGGGATAGATTTCGAATGACGAATAATGTGTGTTGATCTACTGTATAGACATGGAATAAATCATATTGCATTTGTCCGGTGACCAAAGCAAAACATTCCAGATAATGAGCCAGAACACCGTATCGACTCATTCGATGCAATGCTTCGTAGGGTCCATCTTCGACTTTAAGAATACTCATAAACAACTCTGCTGTTTCTGAGGATGCTTTAAAACGTTTATTCATCAGATAAAGTGATTCTCTAATTAATCGGATAGTATTTGCCCTCACTCCTTCAATATCTGGGCGCTTAGCTATCCAAAGGAATAATTTTAGTAGTGCTTGTGGATGATGAATGAACACGCGAGTGTTTTTTACTTCAATGTAATTATTGGATAATTGAAATTCATTATCTAGGGGATACAACTTTTGCTTAGGAGAATGAGCAATGGTTTCATCAAACCATTGTAATAGCATCTCATTGAGTTCCCTGTTTCGTTTAATTACTTTGAAGTAATCTTTCATGAATTGTTCTATGGCTAATGAATGAGGTTTATCTTTATAGCCAAGAAACTGAGCTAATTTAATTTGATAATCAAAGGACAAGCGTTCTTCCGCTTTTTCAGCTAATACATGTAAGGCAAAACGCACCCGCCAAAGAAAATGTTGGCAATATGTAAGCTTTTCGTATTCTTTATCAGTAATGAAACCATAATTGATGCCATCTGCCAGTTTTTTAATGTTGAAATGTCGTTTTCCAATGCTGAGCAGAATCTGCAAATCACGCAGGCCACCAGGGCCATATTTGACATTAGGCTCCAGGTTATAAGCTGTTTCCCCATATTTAGCATCACGTTTTTTTTGCTCTTGAAGTTTAGCTAAAAAGAAATCCTGGCTAATCCACATATGTAGTGGATGAATCTGATAGATTAACTCCTCCATTAGCGGACCGCGACCGCATAATAGAAACATATCCAGGAGACTGGAAATAACCGTGACATCTTGACTCGCAAGTTCGGCACATGAAGAAACGCTGGTGATTTGATGGCTGAGATTTAAACCAACATCCCAACAATCTTGGATAAAATTTTGGGCATGGTTTAATTGGGCTTTAGAAACTTTATCAGAATGTAAGAGCAATATATCTACATCAGAATAGAGTATTAGTTCTCTTCGTCCATAACTACCCAGTGCAAGAAGACAAAAAACGTCATGATCCAGCTGATTTTTAATAAATAAATTAATAACCAGCTCATCGACAAAGGTTACTAATTTACGAATGATGGTGGTGATATTTGTTTTATAATCGAATTCTTCGCGTAGTTTTTCTTTAAATTGTTTTAGGTTATTTTTAAGGTCGTGTAATTCTGGAGTCATCCCTTGTTTCTCTGCATCCAGTGCTTGCGAAAAGGGATGAGTCTTTAAGTGTTTATTTTCGTTCTTCATCGCGCAAAGTCAAAATTTCTACACCGTTATCGGTTACCAACAAGGTATGTTCCCATTGGGCTGAAAGACTATGATCTTTGGTGACTACAGTCCATTGATCGGGCAATAATCGAGTATGATATTTTCCAACATTAATCATTGGCTCTATGGTGAAGGTCATACCTGGTTCTAACTTCATTCCTGTTCCAGGTAACCCATAGTGCAATACTTGCGGATCTTCATGGAAAATACGACCTATCCCATGACCGCAATAATCACGCACCACAGAGCAACGATTTTTTTCAGCATGCTGTTGGATAGCGTGACCAATATCACCTAAATGAACTCCTGGTTTTACCATTTCAATTCCAATAAACAAACACTCATGCGCTACTTGTACTACATGTTTTGCCTTGACTGAGGGGGAACCAATAATGAACATTTTGCTGGTATCGCCATGATACTCGTTTTTAATTACAGTAACGTCAATATTAATAATATCCCCATCTTTTAAAACTTTTTTACCTGGGATTCCGTGACATACTACATGGTTGACTGAAGTACAAATTGACTTAGGGAAGCCATTATAATTCAAAGGAGCAGGAATTGCTTTTTGTGTGTTCACAATGTAATCATGACAAATGGTATTAAGTTCATCGGTAGTGATACCTTCTTGTACATGTGGACCAATCATTTCAAGAACTTCTGCAGCGAGTTTGCCAGCAATGCGCATTTTTTCGATTTCATCAGGGGTCTTTATAGTAACTGCCATAGAGTGCGAATCCAAAAGTGTTATTTGATTGTTCAATATTTTTTGTTCCAATATATATAGTGTAGGCTAAACAATGTTATACGTATCGAACGATTTGGAACGAACGTCATATTAGCATAACCGATGATGTATGTCATCGAATCCTAATTAGAGCCACTTTTATGGAATTCTAGAATTCATAGATATGACTTTATTGATCAAATAAGTATTAATTTAGTTTAAGTAGAATTTAATATGGCCACAATGTATACTCTTTGATTTTTTAATCGGAACCTGTGTATGCCCAAAAAATCAAAAGCAACCCTTGTAAAAAAACAAGAAGAACGAAGGGATGCTTCACTTTCAGTCAAGTTAAAGTCAAATCAAGTACAGCCGAATTCATTTTTTTCAAAAGATTCTAAAAAAGAAGCCAATCGATTGAAAAAGATAAAGAAATTAATTGAAAGTATTGGTATCGAAAATATGGAAGCCCAAAATTATATACCATCTACTGTGGACAAACCGCAATTAGTTCAAGTTATGCCTGTTAATTTGTTAAAGGAGTTTGGAGGCCTGGGTTTATATACTCATGCCAATATTCCAGCTCACACTTGTTTGGGAGCATATACCGGTGAACTGTACCCGACAGTAACTTCATTTAAAAAATATGTAAAGAAAATCCCAGGTGCGGATTGGAGTTATGCAATGACTCTGGGGCATACCGTTATCGATGGGAAAGATAAAGGAAACTTTACCCGATATATTAATTTCTCTGATAGTCAAGCCAATGTTGAGTTTCGAGAAACTGAAGTAAATGGTTTAAAATGTGTCATTGTAGTGACTACAAAAGATGTTCCAAAAGGGAAACAGTTACTGGTTGATTATAATTGCTACGATGAACGGGCTTCTAAAGAATATTTTTTTCTTAGTCCAGAAGATAATTGGCTATCCTCACAGGAAGTGCTTGACTCAAATTCAGGAGGGTATCAACTCCATGTTATGGAAACCGATTTTAAGCTGCTAAATTTAAGTGAAAAAGAAAGGATATATCTCACAAAAATTGGAGAATTGATTTTTTCTGGAAAATTATTATCACACAACTCCCACAAGGTTAACCTCGATGAAATCAATCTTCCTTTTCTTAAAGCAAATTTAAAAGGGTCGGTTCTGGACTTTAATCAGGCGGATTCATTTAATGCCTTGATGTTAGCCAGTTATTTAGGGCAAGTTGCAAATATCAGATGGCTTGTTAAGAATCATGCCAACGTAGATCAACAACAAAATCACTCTGGAAATTGTGCTTTATTTTTTGCACTAGCAGGTTATGCGGACTCTGAGACAAAAAAACAACGACTGTCCTATTTGGATGCCTTGTGTCTTCTTGTTGACTCGCAAGCAAACATTTTAGTTCATGACCGGGAAGATAGAACTTTTTTGCATAAAGCAATTAAAACTCTATCTTTAAATGATTTTAAAGTACTAATGACTCATATCATCGATCAACAGCAATTCACTCCTGAAGAAATTTTAAACTATATAGATAAAAATAATCAGGATATTTTCTTATATTGTCTTGCTAATAGAGCTTTTGATAAAGCTGCTCTTTTAATCCACCACTATTCTGATTTTTTCAGAAACGAGTATTTTAAATATAATAGTAAATATGAAGAAAAAATGGGAAGAGGAGCATTAGTAGAATTAATAAATGAATTTGATCAGGACGAAAAAAGGGCTCTATTTGAACTTTTAACGACTCCTAAACTTGATTTGGATGCTAACTTTATTACTTCGCTGAAATTAAGCAAAGACGAGCAATTTTCGTTCTCTAAATAGACATGTATCAACCCCTGGGTATATCGCTACCCGGGGTATATGCTAATAAGGATTCACTCGTATCTGGAGGAGTATTTAAATAGATAGTAATATCTTTTAATTTGATACAATTTTTACGCCCTGTATTGGTGCGTAAGGCTTCTTTAACTAGATTTTACAAATCTATTATAGTTTCTTGATTTGCAAAACAATCGCTTAGTTTTTCCACCCCATTAAGATCATTTTTTTCAAGGGTCACTCTTTTAAAAACCATTCCAGGGGGAATTGTTATATAAATCATAGCATCTCCAAAAGCGTAAATAATCACTGGAGTGTATCATAAACATTCAAAAATCCTATTTCTATGTCAGAAATTTTATTGCGCTTACTTTCATTTCGAGTACTATACTTTATTAAAATCTAGTGCTTAACGCTCAAGGAAAGAAAATGAAACTCAATGCGTGTACTTTTATGTCTGCTTTAAGTTTCCTGATAAGTACTTCTGCCTTTACATTTGAAGGCCATGGAGTAGGAGGCTATCATAGTGCTCCTCCACCGAATCCTGGATATCACGATAATGGAAATTATAATAACTATCATAATAATGAATGGTACGGTGGAAGTGTAAATGTAAACACTTCGGGGGATGGTGTTTGGTATGATGATAGTTTGGATGATAATACTGATGAGGTTATCGGGGTGCCTGATGGAGGGTATTATGATCCTTCGTGTCAAACTATAGATAATTGTAGTACAGGTACTTGTACGTTAGTGAATACATGTGATCAAGAATAAAGTATGAATAAAAAAACATATCAATGGGCAGTAATAGGAGGAGGTCCTTCGGGGATCGCCGCAGTGGGAAAATTATTAGACAGTGGAATTTTGCCAGATCATATTTTATGGTGTGATCCTCATTTTAAAGTTGGAGATTTTGGTCTGTACTGGCGAAATGTTTCGAGTAATACCAAAGTAAAATTCTTTAAAGATTTTTTATCGGCTGTCCAATCCTTTCGATATCAAGAGGCTCCAGACTTTCCCTTAAATCATCTACCCATCGGAGAAACATGTACTTTGAGTTACATGGCTGAGCCTCTCCAGTGGATTACAGATCATTTTTTGCAAAAAGTCCAAGCAGTAAAAACAACCATCCATAATATGTTTTTATCGAAGCGTGTATGGTCTTTATGTTCAGATTCAGAAACCTACCAAGCTAAAAATGTAATATTGGCTACCGGAGCCTTGCCTTCTGCATTAAATTATCCTGGCGTTAATGTAATTCCTTTTGAGGTAGCCATTGATAAGGAAAAACTTGCTTCAGTAGTTCAACGAGATGAGACTTATGGTGTATTTGGCTCCTCTCATTCTGCAATTATTATTCTAAAACATCTCGTAGAGCTTGATGTTAAAAAAATCATTAATTTTTACCGCTCACCTTGCTGTTATGCGATTGAAATTAATGATTGGATTCTTTTTGATAACACTGGATTAAAAGGACAGAGCGCTGCATGGGCTCGAGAACACATCGATGGTGTTTTACCACCTAATTTAGTTCGTTATAATGTCAGTGAACCAAACATTGTACGTTTTTTATCTGAATGTGACCAAGTCGTTTATGCAGTAGGGTTTGAACAACGTAAAAGCATTGTTATCGGTGATTATGAATATTCTCGTCATAATCCTTATGTTGGAATTATTGGGCCAGGGTTATTTGGTCTTGGTATTGCATATCCAGAAACTAGAGCTGACATGTACGGGAACGTAGAGTCTCAAGTCGGTTTATGGAAATTTATGGTCTACCTAAATAAAGTGATGCCCATTTGGCTGAAGTATCCCACTTAAATTTAGTCGAAACCCCTAGATACAGATCCCGGGAACTTACAGGGATCTGTTAGAATTTGATTTAACTTTTAGACTTTTAAAACCATTTTCCTTACTAAGATACTTTTCAATCCGCGAAACACCTACTAATATAGATCGTTTTATAATTAAGAAAACAATAATCATGCAAAGAATAGCTCTATTATTCTTTTTTTTAGTAGGAATATTTATTTGGCCTAGAAATGCAGAATGTGCGCTCGAGCGTGATTTTCAATCTTGGTTTAATATCACAGCTATTGGAAAAACTTATAGTGATGATAAAATAATAGGACGTGTACGATATTGGTTAGAAGGACAACAGCGTTTTGGTGATGACAGTAGCCGTTTCACACAGACATTGTTTCGTCCAGGATTAGGTTTTGCATTAACCGATAATCTTAGTATATGGCTTGGCTATGCTTGGGTATATACCGGTATACCGTTTACCCCTAATCCATTTGAAGAAGATCGAATTTGGCAACAACTTTTATGGACCAAAACCTATCAACATTTGACTTTGACCAGTCGAACGCGCACAGAACAACGATTTTTAGAAAATAACCCTAAAACTGCTTACCGATTAAGACAACTTATTAAAATTTCGGCTCCGCTCAAACAATATCCAAATTTTAGTTTCGTCACAAGCGATGAACTGTTTCTTCATAAGAATAATTTTGTGGGTACAAACAGTAGGGGTTTTGATCAAAATCGATTTTTTATAGGTTTGGGCTATAAATTAAATCCTAAAGCTACTACGGAAATTGGCTATATGAATCAATACATTCGCCGTTTCGGGGTTCCCAACTTTCTAACTAATATTGTATCAATCAACTTTTTATTGAGTTTGTAAGATGAAATTTAAGAAGTTTCAATTTATTAAAATTTCAGAATGAAGTTCAAATAACACTCGTAAGTTTTATTTCAAACGTCATCCTGATAGTGGGTTACTTAATGACCGCCACCAGGTCCCCCAGTGCCGCCGGTTCCGCCTGCACCCCCAATGCCCCCAAATCCTGTCGGTTTGGTATGAGCAGCTTCTTCGGTTTGTTGCGTCTGACATCCAAATAACAAGGTAGATAAAAATATTAATAATGTAATTCGTTTCATGAATGTCCCTATTGCGTCAAAGTTTTAGTAATTTTACTTAAGCATTATAACTATTTTTGTGATTGGAAAATAGAGGTGTGAGCCACGCGAACCTTCAATAAGAAAATAGCTCATTGAAAAAAATGGGAAATCTCTGTGTTTTAAAGTTAAGATCCAAACTACACATCTTTGGTATCTGATTGATGTGAGCGATAGTGCCAAAATTTTGGAAAAGCTAAACAACAAGTGGCTACTCCTATAACACATAATATTCCACCTGATATTAATGCAGCGGGAATGCTAAAACTCGAAGCGATAAATCCTGCGCGCGTATCACCCAATTTAGGCCCGCTTAAATAACTGATCATTTCAATTCCTGCTAACCGGCCCCGATATTCTGTGGGAATAGTGTTATTCCATAAGGTAGTTCGAAATATTCCACTTATCGCATCAAAAGCTCCTGAGAGTGCTAAGAAAAACAAAACCAACCAAAGTGAATATGATAAACCAAATCCGATGATGGCAGCGCCCCACAATGCTGCGGCAATCGCAATGGCTCTACCATCATGATTTATTTTCGACGTCCAGCCACTGAAAAATGAAATAATCAATGCCCCTACAGCTGGAGCAGAATAAAGTAAACCTAAAGTTTTTGCCCCCCCTAGAGATTGAGCTATGGCAGGAAGCAAGGAATTAGGCCAGGCAAAAACCATCGCAATAAAATCGATAATGTAGCTTCCCATTAGTTCTTGCCGATTAAAAGCAAAGAAAATTCCTTGTTTTAGAGAAGATAGAATGGAAGGGTGTTTCTCCACGAGAGGTTTAGGTATGTTATGAATTAGGATTAAAGCAATTAATGATAAAAAAAATGTCATTAAGTCTATTAAGAACGTGATCACAATGCCGTAGTGAGCGATAATAACTCCGGAAATAGCCGGGGCAATAATCATACAAAAACTGAATTTAAATGTAGCGAGTGCTCCTACTTTTTTGTAATCCTTCGGGTTAACGATTTGTTGCATAACACTATCATATGCAGGACGATGTAAGCCGGTGATTGCGGACATAGAAGCTGAAACAATAAAAATGAGGCTCAGCGAAGGAGAGGTTTGATAGGAGTTAAGGGCCAGCATGCAGCATCCTATTGCAAGAAGTAACTCACTGATAATCAATAACCCTCGGCGATTGTAGCGATCAGCAAATACCCCACCAATTAATGCGGTGATTAATAGAGGTAATAACTGAGCTAAACTTAATAATCCAACAGCGAAAGTCGATTGTGTAATTTGATAAATCTGATAGGGCAGTGCAACATTGCTTATCATCGTACCGATAAACGAAATGAATTGCCCCAAATACAGTAACCTGAAATCACGATTTGTTTTAAGCAGGGAAAGATCTAAGAAGGAGCTCATTTCAGAATATCCAAATGTTTAAACAGCAGAATATGGAGATTATAAAAGAAGATTTTATGCTTTTTAATTGATTCAGTACAGTACAGGGGGCGAAACGATAAGTCTACACCTTCTTCAGGAGCTTAATTTTCTCGCTCTCTTTTTATAATTAATATAGGATTAAAATGAGTTAATCTATTGTTATATATGGAATTATGACAAAAATACGACAAGACCCCAAGTCAAAAGCTTCTAGAAGAATATCTCTTGCTAGTTTTGTGGGAACCACAATTGAATGGTATGATTTTTATCTTTTTGGAACTGCCTCGGCTTTATTTTTTAATATTCTTTTTTTCCCTAAAATTAGTCCTATTGCTGGAATCATGGCGGCTTATGCGACTTATGCAGTCGGTTTTTTTGCGAGACCACTTGGAGGGCTTATCTTTGGTCACTTTGGAGACAGGGTAAGTAGAAAAAAAATGCTTATTTTCACTCTATGTTTGATGGGAGGGTCTACATTCTTAATTGGATTACTACCCACTTATGAACAAATTGGAGTATTTGCACCGCTTTTACTAGTGATTTTACGTTGTATTCAAGGAATAGCAGTTGGAGGTGAGTGGGCTGGAGCAGTTGTGATGTCTGCTGAGGTGAGTCGAGAAAAAGAAAGAGGTTTTTATTCAAGCTGGCCAAATTCAGGTGCTCCTTTTGGCTTAGTAATTTCCATCGCAATATTTCTCGTATTTTCCGCACTCCCTCAAGAACAATTTTTATCCTGGGGATGGCGTATTCCTTTTTTACTGAGTTTCTTCGTTGTGCTTGTTGGTCTGTATATTCGTTTGCAGATTATGGAAAGTAAGATTTTTGTTGAAGCAACAAAAAACAAACGTCCATCAAAAAGGCCGGCTTTGGAAATGCTTCATTCTCACTTTAGAAATTTTCTGTTGGCAATAGGCGCTCGTCTAATTGAAAGTGCATCATTTTATGTTCTCACTGTGTTTATCTTAAGTTATGGAACTTTTGAATTGCATATTTCAAAAACAATTCTCCTTTATGCTGTGATGGTAGGGGCAATTTTTGAAACTTTATTGATTCCTTATTTTGGTTCGCTTTCGGATAGAATTGGTAGGCGTCCGGTTTATATTACTGGGGCTTTATTAATGGCTTTATTTGCATTTCCATTCTTTTGGTTATTGCAAACAAAAAATACAGCATTGATTTTTTTGGCTGTAATTTTCGGGATGTGTATCCCTCATGCCATGATGCATGGTGCTCAAGGAGCCTTCTATTCAGAGCTTTTCAAAACACGAATTCGTTATAGTGGAACTGCAATCGCTTATCATTTATCTGCTGCATTCTCTGGTGGATTAGCTCCTTTAATTGCTACTGGTCTCGTAGAATGGGCTCATGGATATACTTGGCCTGTATCGATCTATCTGATTATTATGGCTGTGATTACTATAGTCAGTGTGTATTTATCTGTAGAAAGGGCACAAAAAGATATTTCCGCTTAATGTACGATTAAAATGGTTTTTGTCTTACCGAATATTCAATATTCATTTTTTATTGTATCTTTAGAAGCCATTACATCGCTCCATAGATCACGAATAAAGTCTGAATCTTGTAACTCATGGATTGTAACAGCTGGGGGCAGAAGAGAATTAACTTCTGCAAAATGATTTTTTACAACCTCTCCTTGTAAAAAGTCTTTTAGATCCGTTATATAAGCAATAATACGTTCTTCAGGTAAACCCTCGATAATGGCTTCATGTTTTTTTACAAAATGAGAAACTTTTTTAGGTGATTCTTCAGGATTTAAATCGGTCAAATGATCCACTAGAGGCTCATACAAAGAAGATAACTCTATAACTCGTTCTGCTACTCCAACAACAAGACCATTCGTTCCATTTTCAACTTCTTTGTCTTTTAAAAAACTAGTGAATAAAACATCGAGAACAACGGTCCCTCCATAAGTAATAAGGGGCTTGTGTTCTGAGATGTATTTTGCAAGTGCCTCAATAGTGACCCTATCAAAATTACCTCTCATCGGCAAACCATTATCCGGGAAAGTATCGTGAATTCTATAATAGGGGACGTCATGGTCTATGGTTGAGGCTAATTTACTAATAACCTGGGATTTGGTTTTAAAGAAACCAAGGAATTGTTTTCCAATACTCATACCAACCATCCAAATACATAGAATACTTCAAAAAATCGAAATTGATTAAAGTAGAGTGTGTATGTTTGATGACACATGTATTAATTATAGACATTATTTGGATTTAAAATAAAATAGAAAACACCCTGGAAGTTTTCTATCATCCAATATTATTCCATTTGATCCCTAGATTGTAACAAATCTTGTATTGGTTGAGGTAATATCGAACGCATCTTATATGTTATCTTTGCCTCATTTCTTTGCCAAATAATACCTAAATAAATAATAGCAAAGCCAATAGCGGTCAAAACGACCGGGAATAAGTAACTGAAATTAAATACTCGAAATGCTAAATATCCTAGGTAAAAACACGTTCCTAAAGCGCCAAATAGTACAAATACTTTTCTATTTAAAATAACTCCAACTAATATCAGTAAAAGATTAATGCACAGATAAATAAATTTAGAAAGTTCACTATCTGAATGTTGCGCACTCAGTCCTCCCCAAAAGGTCATAACTCCGAATATATAAAGCCAAAATGCATAGTCTGCTGATTGACTTGAGCGAACATCAACCCAGAATGCAATTAATACGGTAATTATTCCAAAATACATAGAAACCATAGCACTTAACTCATAGGTATACGTATCTGGTTCAATCATGTATGTAAGATCCATAGACATGTACCAAAGAGTGACTGCAATGGGCATAATCATAAAGGGATAGCGGTACAGCCATGCCATTATAATTCCTACGATAAGAGTTCCAAGCTCCATAAAGATCCAGTTCCATTTAACGTAGATATGATAGTCCTGATACACCGTATTATCTGGTGGCCACCAACCCATGCCTTGTTGTAAACCATAGATAGCAAGCGGAGTAAGACAGATGACAAAGGTCGCGCATATTCCTGCGGGTATTTTATGACCCGTATCATCTAACCTATGAGTAAGCGCTATACCTAAAATGGAATAGCACAAGGAGAGAAATAAGATCCCCCAGCCTCCATACATTTCCCAACCTAAGTTCATGAACAATGTCATGGCCCCTATAGCTATAAGGCCACCAAAATAATAAAGAACGTTCGTTAAATTAAATCCTGCGCTTTGTTCGGGGAGGTTTTTTATGAATTCAATTAAATCATTTGCTTGTTTTTCTGTGATAATATTAGCTTCAATGGCTTTATTCATCATATGCCGGGAAATTTTCATCATATCTCCATAGCTGTGGAATGTGCTCCAATAATAAAAGTATAGCTAGATGAATGAAAATAAGATGCTTTTTTATATTTATTTAATGTTGGAACGTTAATTTTATTTCTTTGGCTCCAATCAAGAGGAACTAAATAAAAGGTATTTTAGCAAGAAATTACACGGCGGGATTCTTTCTGCATAACATAATCGATTTATCAAATCTTAATAAAGCAGGAATAATTTGACTGCTATTTTCACATTGAAGTTTTTTTCTTATATGTTCAAAATTCTTATCCACCGTCCGTTTTGAAACTTCGAGAATGCTGGCGATTCGAGGCAAACTGAAGCCATAATAATATAAATAAATGATTTCTTTCTCTTTATGAGTAAGTTTTTTACATGCCAAAAAGCTAAATGGCAACTGTGTAAAATCAAAGGTTTTATCAAAAAATTCAGCTACTGTTTGTGATTTATTCGCGTAATTTAAAATTTTATTGTGGAACGTTGGGGTAGGGTTTTTTTTATTAGCAAAAATTTCATTCACTTTTATTGTGAGTTCTTTGGGTAATATTAATAAATTTTCTTTATTCAAGAGCTTACGACATTTATTTGCTATGTCTTCACACACTTTATCTAATATACCTAAATTATTTAATATAAAATTATTGGATTTAATTGGATCAGAAGTCGAAGCCAGAGTAATTATTTCAGTAGAGAAGGTATTTGGAGTATGATTTCTTTTTATAAAGTCATAAAAAAAAGTATAACCGCGATTAGTTACAACTCCTTTCAGTTTATCATCTAATAAATTATCCCCGACAATACTTGAGACATAATATTCATGATCTAATATTTCAATATCACTGAGTATTTGCTCTGCATAGAGTTCATCATGAAAAAAGTCACTTAATAAATACTGCTCCGACATAAGCTGGAAATAGTTACCATTTAAGTCATAATACATGTACCCCCAATTACAAATTGGGGATTCATCGAAAATATGTTGGTAGACCTGGTCAAGCCAACCGGTATACATTTTCATTTTAGAAAATTGCAGCATAGTAATCTCTCTACTCTTTGATCAAATTATAGTCTAATAAAATTGGTGTTTACTTCAATTAGCTAGAATACTCCCTGAGCCAAAGAGCTTATTACTTATTAAATGAGCACTTAATAGACATTGCATCGATTAACACTCAAATTTAATAAAAATGGCCGGCTTATTACTCAGAATGAAACAATCCAGTTTGTTCAATTTAAGAGCATAAAATTAGGCTAAAATGAAAAGTAAATGGATAAGGAAGTTACATGCACATAAAAGCATTTCTAGCTTGCCTCTTATGCTCTATGCATTTGTTTGCGCAATCCGTTCTTATTGGGACCTCAGACTCTGGTCCACCATTTAAAATGTTATTGAAAGATAAGGCCCACTTTTATGGTTTTGAAATTGATCTTATGGGTGAGATCTGCCAACGTGCTCAACTAGACTGTCATTTTACGAGCATCCCTTTCAAGGATTTATTTAATCAATTAGAACAGGGGCAAATTGATCTAGCCATAGGTTCGATTGTGATTACCCCAGAGAGAGAAAAAAAGTTTATCTTCAGTCTACCTTATCTTATTGGTGGAGGCCAATATGCAACTAAATCATCGAGCGCAGTAAAAGAAATTAATGACATTGTGGGTAAAATCGTGGGAATAGAAAGGGGAACCATTTTCAAAGCCTGGATCGCCTCACAATTTGGTGATGCAGCTCAAATACAGGAATATAATACTTTGAATGAGGCATTACAGGCGCTAAACAACGAGGAGGTTGATGTAGTTATGTTCGATAAGGGGGTAGTTGAATTTTGGCTTGCTAATAGCAGTGGTCAGCTTAGGGTGGTCGGTGCCCCAATGGGTGCTGGTTATGGAATTATGGCTAATAAGAATCATGAGGCGCTCATTGATACAATTAACAAATATCTTATTGAATTAGAAAATGATGGCACTTATTTAAAGTTGTACCGGCGTTATTTTTAACACTCTATTCTAAAAATTCGGTTGGTCTCAATTAGAGTGAGTATTTCATTCTCTTATTCAAATGATCCCAACCTACCTGAAACCCAGTTATTGTATGGAACAATTTTTTTGAGATTCTTTTTCTTGTTCTAGTGTTTTATCCTGTTTAGGTTCTGCTTGTAACTGTTGTTTAAGCAAAACTAAGATTTTTAACAGATTGTTTTCTCGTGTTGATTTTAATTGCTCTGGACTTATATTGCTCTGAGATTGATCTGCAGTTAAGTTATTACAGACTATAAACCCATCTCCTTTTTTTTGAATTTGGATCCCTGGAGTGTGGGGTCCGGTATTTATAGCTAAAGTATTTTCATTGATTTTATACATTCCATAATCCGTGTTAAGAGGAATATGTTCTCGTATCGGAAGTTCAGAAAACCAGTTCTGAAAAGGCTCGTAGACTGTTAATGGCACATGTGTCCCTGTGTTTTGGGAAAAGACGATATTATTTACATCAAACGTAAAAAATCGAATTTGATCAAAAAAAGTTTGAGCTTTTTGCAATTCCTCGTTTAATTTTTTAGAGGCATCCACAAAAGAGAGTTGCGGCTCAAGAAAATTTGCTATTAGATTAAGCAAATCTGACGGTAATTTTCCAAAAAAACTACTTGAAGTGCGTTGGGCTTGGGCAAGAAGGGGTGCAAATTTCTTTATTTCTGGTTTCAAGAGGCAACCTTTTTTTTTCAATTCCTCCATAAATTCCACAAATTTAGGATGTTTTGACGCTTCGAGTTTGGATTTTTCCCATTCATAACCATAGGCAGCTCTTAGCTCAAAGTGATATTTGTTAACAAGTGTTATAAAGTCTTGGTTTACTTTAATAGATAGATGCTCCGGACAATTATTTTCTAAAGTCTCAATGAGTAAGATTCCATAAAATTTATTTTGGAATGCATGGCGTCCTGAACGATCTTCTTCCAGCTTTTTTATATATTGTTTTTTCCAAACTTCATAACTCATGTTAATTTCTAAATTGCTTTGCATGATATTGCTCCTCTGGTAGAGATATTGAATTAATTAGTCTCTAAGATAGCAGCCTATTATTAAACTATGCTTAAGGCATTTAAGTAAAACTTGAAGATGACATTTGAATCTTGAGCCGAATAAATATTTTTATTGGCTTGAATGATGAGCCGAATATGTCTATTATTAAACTCATATAATGAGCCGAATAAGATGATTAATTGGCTCACAAGAGGATAAAATGAATAACACCAATATCGAATGGATCTGGCAATTGCTAGATTGGCCAAAATTTCATTGGCAAGATCAACTCATACAACCTTTACTGCGCGAAGTACGATTAAAGCAAGGGATTCTTATAGGTAAAACTGGAGCTATAGCAGCAGATATCTCTTTAGAATCGGCCCTGGATACTTTATTACAAAATATAATTGCCTCTTCAGCAATTGAAGGGGAACAATTGAATGTACAATCCGTTCGCTCTTCACTTGCAAAACGCATTGGATTGCATTTAAAGCAACCTTATCCAACCACTGAGCGTTCGGAAGGTTTAGCACAAATGATGTTGGATGCCATTTATAATTTAAAATCCCCTTTATCCCTAGAGCGCTTGATGCAATGGCATAAATGGTTATTTCCCAATAATACACAGTCCATGTTATATCCAATTCAAGCTGGCCAATTACGGGGTGACGAGCCCATGCAAGTTGTTTCTGGGCGAATTGACAATCCAACGGTGCATTATGAAGCGCCGCCAAAAGCTCGATTGGAGCATGAATTGAACAGGTTTATTGATTGGTTTAACCAAAGCTTAAAGGACACAACACTTGATCCTTTATTACGGGCAGCGATTACCCATTTCTGGTTTATAACAATCCATCCATTCGAAGATGGTAACGGCCGCATCACACGTGCTCTAACTGACTTGGCTTTAGCACAGGAGGATAAGCAGAGCATCCGCTTATACGCTATGTCGGCAACCATTCTTGCCCACCGAAATGATTATTATCAAATTTTGGAACAAAGTCAGCGGCAAACTACAGACATAACCTTATGGTTGTCTTGGTTTTTAAAAACTTTAGAAAATAGCATCCAAACTGCAATTGATAAGATTGATCAAACGCTTGCTAAAAGTCGTTTTTGGCAAGTTTTCCAAGAGTGTGAACTCTCCAAAGAGCAAATAAAGATTATTAATCTGATGTTTGATAATGGGGATGAAACATTCGAACATGGAATAAGCGCAGCACAATATAAGAAAATAACTAAAGTAAGTAAGGCTACCGCGACAAGACATCTTGCTGATTTGCTTGAAAAAGGGTGTATTGAAAAATTACCCGGAGGAGGCCGGAGCACGAGGTACCAAATTAAAGCAAGCTTTGTGGAGGAAAAGAAGAAAGATAATTACAATAGCGCTGCTTTATCTAAGGAAAGTTAGTTAAATGTTGGAAAGAGATTTCACATGTAAGCCCCGTATTACGGTCCTTGAGGAATAGTGGGGCCGGCTGTAACGTTTTCTTTCACCTCAGGAGCGGATGACGATCTAAGATCCTGAAGTTCCCCTCTGAGATTTTGTTGGTATTGGCTCTTATTCTCAGTATCTTTCAATTCTTCAGATAATTTATCTAATGCTTTAACTGTTTGCTTTAAAGCTTTTTTCGTTTTGCTAAAAATGCCAAACTCATGATTTTTTTTCATTTCATCAATTGTTCGTATTATTTGCATTCGCAACGTATCTATATCCTGTTTATTTTTGGTATCGACAATCGTAATATTCTGAAAAATAATCTTTAAATGCTCTTTTTTTTCTTCTAATTTTTTTACGCCACTGTGCTCTTTCCCATATTTGCTTTCGGCTTTTTTCAGATCCTGTGCAGTTATCAACTGTTGTCGGTTTATTTCTTGTTTAGCTATGGCTAAATCTGTCTCCGCCGAAGAATTTATAAGGGAGCCAAACTTAAATTGTTCAATAAAATCATGAAATGTTGTGGTTTGCGCTTTCCTTTGCGCTTCCGTTAAGAGTAATTGTGCCTTTTCCCACGTATCAAACACTCGTTGTGAAACTAAAACAGCCCCTTTATCATCCGGCTTGGCATCAATCCAGTTGTGTGATCCTGGAGGATCTTCTTTTTTGAGTACTAGATCATTAGTAATAACCATCCTCAAATTGTCTCGGCTATGATTTTTGAACCATTTTTCTGCGAATTTTGAGCCCCATTGCCCGAAAGTAAATCCTTTTTTACCATAGGCTTTGGATTCAGGAATATCAGTGTTATTCAAATTAAGGGAGCGTGACATATCTCCTTCGGGAAAATTTGAAGTTTTCCAGGCTCTTCTACTCCCCATATAAGCAACCACTTTACGGAATAAAGAGGAGTCTTCACCATCTACCCGACAGAATATTGGCTTTGTATCAGGTAATTTTTCAATATCTTTAAGTAATTTGGGACCTTTTGCTGGATTGAGATTAGATGAGAACGTTTCGGGAATGACTACCCCAAGTAATGGTACTTTCTCATCGGATTCTGTGGGAGCGAAAACAGCCTCGCGCATTCTATCTTTTACATCTTCTAAAATACTGCTTTTTGAGTGTAAATCTGAAATTCCCGTATACCCCTTATTATTGGCAGCCTGAATGACTAATTTTCTCATTTGAGAGACTTCGCGAATCACTCCACCGTCAACTGATACCACATCATTTCCCGATGTATCACCTTCTTGCTTAGGAAGAAGTTCAGTTGCTTTCTCTACAGCTGCTTTAGCAGCAAATGATTTTCCGCTTCCGGAAGGTCCTGACACAATAACAACGGGACGTTGTATCCATTTCTCCCCTTTAAAGTGTGTTGTAGAAGCTCGAAAAACTGCATTCATATATGCATGGCTATTCATTTCTTCTTCTAAGGCTAGTTTGTACAATTCAGCACCTTCTTTACCAAGAAAACGCTCCATTGAAATAGTTGCCTTTTCAGGATTTGTTTCCCGAAGCGCTAGATCGCCATGATAGTTGCCTTCTGGTGAAGCATTTTTTTTGGCAACCAGTTCTATTAATTTAGTTCTAAAAAATGTTCTATCATTGAATGTTTTATCGATTAAATCTGTACTATTTCCATGTTTTGCTGCATATTTTTGAACTTTGTCTTCATACTGTAAGTTATATTCAACAACTCCTTTATATAAGTTGCCTGCACCTCCTTTTGATAAGCGTTCACTTACAAAATGACTGTCTATTGCTTTTTGATCAACATTATCTGGCTCTTTTTGCTCTACATTAGAATTTTTTGAGATAGGTCTATAATCCCCAATCTGAGCTCTTAACTGCTCAGGTTGTGTGTGCACATTTGGATCTTTGCTAAAACTCATAATTTTCCGCCCCATTTATCGTGGTTCGATTGTTAATATCTTTTAGTAATTATAGTTTATGAATAACTGATGATCGATTTTTGATCAATTTAAGGCTCACTATTAACAGTTAAATTCTCCTGCATAATTGAATTAATAATGAACAGAACGAGATTAATTTGTCCTATAATAATACTAACTTCATTTAAATTCTTAACCTTATGGACCAAAAATTTTTTAAGATGTACGATTTAACGGCATCTAAAGAAAATACTCTAAAACGATTTTTTAATTATTTTCCCGAAAAAGAATTCTGGCGATTTTTTGTGGAACGCAGTAGATATGATTTTAGAACTGAATTGTATCGAAAATTGTTTGCTAAAATGAATGGGGTATCAGAAGAAAGTGCAAAAATAATTCCAGTTTCTGAAATTGAAGAGTGTGTAAAAGATATCACTGTTGGACAAGTATATGAGCTTGCAGATAAATTGAATGATCATGAGGCTTTAACCGCTCTAAACAATTTATTTCATGCGCAAAATAGAAAAAGTGAGCGAATTACCTCACTTTTTAACCAACATCAAGCATGGCTGGGGTTTGAGGATAATGAACCAGGCTATTTACTTAATGTAACAAAAGGATTCTGCCTTGTTGTTCAACATGTAATGTCTAATGAACCTTTAACATTAGAGTTCATTAAAGAGCTCCATAAAACCAGTACTCAGGAAGTGAAAAATATGCTCGAGCAAAAATCAGGTGAGTTTCGTAGTTATGGAGCCTCATGGCAAATGGATTCTAAATTGGACTCACTTGAAGGATTAACCGAGACCATTGATTATCTAAAATCAGTTGAGAAAAAAATGGGAATCGCGGGTTTAGATATTTCTATACTAAGTAAAGATGGGAATGAAAACATTTCAAGTTTTCTTACTGAAGATACTCATTTGCTAGCTACTAGAATATGGAACCAGCTAAAAGATGGGGCTATTATTTACTATAATTCTCGAGAAAAAACAGCTTTAGATTCCAGTAAGTTTTTACATTCAGTATGTTCAGACCATATTCTAGAATTAGAAGAAGCATTAAAACACTTTGACTCAAAACAGGGTAAACTGACTGCCATATTTACTTATTTAAAGCATGATGTGCTACATCATCCTTTTCAAGATGGGGTCGGACGTACCTATTCCATGCTTCTATTACAAGATTTATTAATGCGGGAAAATTTTTTGCCAGTCTTAATTCTTAATTCCAATATAATTCCAGGTCACTCCGTTAGAGAGCTCGTAGAAGAATATTTACGAGCAGAGAAGGAAATGGAAAAAATATTAGATGTTCCAGACTATATTTCAAGTCATGAGATGGTAAGTCCTAATGTAGATACAGTAGAGATTTTATCCCGCTTAAGTGCTGAGGAGGCTGGCATTTTCAAAGAAGCTTTTACTTTATTTCAGGAAGTAAAGGGACATTATTTAGAGTGGCATAAAACAAAAGAAGAGGGGAATTCGATTTTTAAGCCTCCTCCAACCTAGATAGAGACAGTGGATAGTGTTTTTTAAGGATTATTTTTACTGCTATAATAATCATATTGAGCTCACGGAGGAGGGTATAATATGTTTACTGGTAATCTTACACCTATTATTTCATTGGTTGCTGGAATTTTAATTCTGCTTATACCACGATTATTAAATTACATTGTAGCTATTTATCTGATTATTGCTGGCATTTTAGGTTTGGGTGTTTTGCATTAAGTTGATAGAAGCGTTCTATTTTAGGTCTTAGTTCTATTCAAGTAGACCTTATAAGACTTTTTATATCATCAAAAGATATTTGTTATTACTCTTCGCTTTTATCCAACTTGTGACCATCTAGATGTCGTTCCGCGCGCTCATTTTCTTGTCTCGCAATCTGCTTATCTTTTTTTGTCCTTCCGAATTTAACGCGATTTTCAGAGGCTGTTTTTTCTTTTTCCAAACGAATTTTGGTTTTTCTCTTTTTATTAAGATTAACAACGTTTCCCATAATAGTCTCTATCAAATAAGGTTGTATATACTATAGCGCATAATACGCGCAAATTATCAAAATACAAAATACGCCTAGGATTTGGAAATTATTTTTGGGCAAAGATAGATTCAGATGAATCTCATCAGTCAAGACTGATTAAATCCTACAATTGTTTTAACTACAGCAGGAACTGTCTTTAATTTATCTCCGGACAGTTCCTAACAAGCTATTGTCATAATTTTGCATTTTCTCTCGGATATCCCTCTTCTTCAAGATACTCCACCTCTGCGGACAGGGGTTCTACGGGGTGATAATCTGGTCCTAACAAACCGTTGCGCGTGGTGTAAGTGGCTTTTCTCGTTGGCATGATTCGCAATCCATGAAGATTCATGTCGACCAAGAATTGAGTCAACACTTGTTTTGCGAAGGGATTGGCCGGACAATGTCTTGGCCCTGCGCCGAATGAGAATAAATCCTCATCGCCTTCAAGCCATCTTTCGGGTGAAAACGATCGATTTGGTCCCTGCATAGGTCGAAAAAGGAACATCAACATTTCACCTTTTTGAAATGATACAGTTTCTCCGTTAATATTAACTTGAAAAGGTTTGAGTACCGCTCGAGGAAAATTGGGAATAGGAGTTGCTTGCCATAATGCTTCCTGAACGACTGCGCGCACATAGGGTAACTTTGTCATGTGTTTGTATGTGAATGGTTCTGTCCCCAAAACCCGAGTGATTTCCTCATACATCTTATCTGCCACATCAGGTCTTTGACTGAGTATATCCAACATGTAAAACATCGTCGCACCTATATTCGAGGAGGCGAAAATTGTAAGAGGCCCGTGTTCTCGTATAAATCGATCCTTTTCGATAAGATCCCTCACAATCTTTGCTTGTGGATTGTGTTCATCAAAGTGGGTACATTCATCAAAATTCATCTCCGGATGTAATTGTTCGGCACGAAATATCCCCAAATCCCATATGTAATTATTCCCTTTGCAAATGTTTTCAATATTTGCAAAAAGAAGTTTTTGGGCAATATCAGCCATCGCTCTGCTTGTTACCCGAAAGTCAGCTCGTAAACTTGGATGGGCTAAGCGGCTTAAGGGATCCATACTTGCTTTTGTAATTAGACGGGTTGCATCCATGAAAATTTTGTGAGTATCTGGTGGTAAAGCTGACAGATCATGGGTGCCTACAAAACATGCGGCAATGCAACCTATTGTATGCCATGCCACACAGGCATAAAGGTCTTCAAAGCCTCCATTGGATGCCAGTTGCATCGAGTCAAAGGTACGATTGTTTACTTCTGCGATTTTTTTGAAATTTATGGATCCACGAGCAATGGTGTTCAAAAAAACTTTGCGCGGTTCAGAAGCCGCCACTCCATCTTCCGCGAAAAAAACCCTTCCTACCATATGAGTAAAAGGTTCAAGGATATCTC
This sequence comes from Legionella nigrisilvae, assembly GCF_977063395.2. NCBI lineage: Bacteria > Pseudomonadati > Pseudomonadota > Gammaproteobacteria > Legionellales > Legionellaceae > Legionella > Legionella nigrisilvae. The sequence continues at coordinate 52,165 of NZ_CDRUGZ020000043.1, read as the reverse complement.
CCCGGCCAAGCTCTGGATGTTTTGTCAGTAGTTCTTTTGCAATTTTGCCATCAGTTACCATATATACGCATTGGGTTCCAATGTAAATTTTGAAAAACTTTTGTTTTGTACGTGCGGCCATCTCATAAAAGAAAGGCGAAGCTCCCTGATCAAATAAACGCCCTAAGTTACGCCACCCTTGTTGGTGTTGGGGTAACGCTTTAGAAGATGTCTCTGCCTCGGATATTTCGGCCAATGCTTCATGCGGAGATGTTGCTGTATTTTGGGAATAGGGACATGTATTTGTATTTTTCGGGTTAAATAATTTCGCTTTCATTTTTGATTCTTCCTTCAATTATTAAAAAACTAATGTTTTTATTTGGTCGAATCCATAAAGTCTATGATCGATGTTTCTATCGATGATTTATGCTTCTAAAATTAAAAACTTTGTTTTTTAAAGCAGGTAATAACATAAACATACATTATTTTCTATAACCGGCTGATTATTAATTTGATTATGAACTTTCTCTTTATTATTTAAGCTGACTGACTATAAAACTGCACACTATTAAATCATCCTATAGGGTAGATAGATGCATTAAGTTAGTAGTACGACTTCCATTTTGCATTCTTCCGTCTTAATTTTTAGTGACTGTTCGCTATTTTTGCGCTGTGTCGATAGGAAAAAAAATCATAAAAATGATGAATGGAACATTTTTTTGCTGCAAATCTGGATAAAATACTGTACAATATATGACTAATTTTTATCCATTAACTTTAATAAGAGCGCTATGACTGATTTAAACCTTTATAGAAATATTGGTATCTTCGCCCACGTGGATGCCGGAAAAACCACTACGACAGAACGTATCCTTAAGCTCACTGGTAAAATCCACAAGATTGGTGAAGTTCATGATGGTGAATCAACAACCGATTTTATGGTACAGGAAGCGGAGCGGGGTATTACCATCCAATCAGCTGCAGTCAGTTGCTTCTGGAAAGGTCATCGCTTCAATATTATCGATACCCCAGGACACGTGGACTTCACAGTAGAAGTATATCGTTCACTAAAAGTTCTCGATGGTGGTATCGGGGTATTCTGTGGTTCTGGCGGCGTGGAACCTCAGTCTGAAACCAATTGGCGTTATGCGAACAATTCAAAAGTATCTCGTTTGATTTTCGTAAACAAGCTGGACCGAATTGGCGCCAACTTCTTGAAGGTAACCGAGCAAATTAAAAAAGTATTAGGTGCCCATCCACTAATTATGACATTGCCTATTGGCTTCGAAGACAGTTTCGTAGGTGTTGTCGATTTATTAACTCGTCAAGCCTATGTTTGGGATGAATCTGGTCAGCCTGAAAACTACAAAGTTACTGACATACCAGCCGATATGCAGGACGATGTTGAAATGTATCGCGCGCAATTAATTGAAACAGCGCTTGAAATGGATGACGAACTGTTAATGGCTTATCTGGAAGGAGAGGAACCCTCAATTGAAGAAATTAAACGTTGTATCCGTAAAGGTACTCTGGAATTAACATTCTTCCCAACTTATTGCGGTTCGGCCTTTAAAAATAAAGGAATGCAACTATTATTGGATGCAGTAGTTGACTATTTACCAGCTCCACATGAAGTTAATCCACAACCTTTGACTGATGCTGAAGGTAAACCAAATGGCCAATTCGCTATCGTCTCTCCAGATGAGCCATTCCGCGCCTTAGCATTTAAAATTATGGATGATCGTTTTGGTGCTTTAACGTTCGTACGTATTTATTCAGGAAAATTGAATAAAGGGGACACGATTCTTAATTCCTTCACCGGTAAAACGGAACGTGTTGGCCGTATGGTTGAAATGCAAGCTGATGAGCGTATTGAATTGCAAAGCGCTGAAGCAGGGGACATTATAGCGATTGTGGGGATGAAAAACGTTCGAACCGGTCATACTCTTTGCGATCCAAATCACGAGTGTACACTGGAAGCGATGGTTTTCCCTGAGCCCGTTATTTCTATTGCAGTCACGCCAAAAGATAAAGGCGCTACTGAAAAAATGTCTATTGCTATTGGTAAGATGGTTGCAGAAGATCCCACATTTAGAGTGGAAACTGATCAAGATTCCGGTGAAACCATTCTCCGTGGCATGGGTGAATTACATCTTGATATTAAGGTGGATATTCTCAAACGTACCTACGACGTTGAATTGATAGTTGGTCAACCCCAGGTTGCTTACCGCGAAACCATTACTAAAGCAGTTCAAGACAGCTATACCCATAAAAAACAATCAGGTGGTGCGGGTCAATACGGTAAAATCGACTACACAATTAGTCCAGGCGAGCCCAACACTGGATTTACTTTTATCACATCTGTTGTGGGTGGAAACGTTCCCAAAGAATTCTTCCCTGCAATTGAGAAAGGGTTCCGCTCAATGATGGACTCAGGTACTTTAGCAGGTTTCCCTGTATTAGATGTTGTAGTGGACCTGACTGATGGTGCTTACCATGCCGTTGACTCTTCGGCAATTGCATTTGAGATCGCGGCAAAAGGTGCATTTCGACAATCAATACCCAAAGCTGCTCCACAATTACTTGAGCCAATCATGAAGGTTGATGTTTATAGTACGGAAGACGATGTGGGTAACGTGATTGGTGACTTGAACCGTCGTCGAGGTATGATCTCAGGCCAAGAACCGAGTGCAGCTGGCGTCCGCATTAAGGCTGATGTTCCTCTTTCAGAAATGTTTGGTTACATTAGTACATTGCGTACTCTGACCTCTGGTCGTGGCCAATTCTCAATGGAATTCTCTCATTATGCTGCTTGTCCAAACAACGTAGCTGAAGCAGTTATTGCTAAAGAGAAGGAAAAGAAAGCTGCAGCTATGGCGTAATATAGCCTGTATCATTAAAAAAGCTCCATCAGAACAAACTGATGGAGCTTTTTTTTAGTCCAAATAAACGAGTAACCTTTAAGGAGAATCTCAAAGGGGTTACTTTTCAATGTAGCACCTATTTATAAAAATTGTGCGTCTGCGAGCAAATAGTCGAAATGTGACTTAGTTTACCAAACTATAATTTTAGAGATTTAGGAGTTGGTTGCCGAGCTGAGTTCGACTTTGAAGTATTGTTGAAATTTATGTTTTCCAGATCCACTACTAATTTTGAATTTTTATTTCCAATTTGATTTATAAATGGACAGATAATATACTAATTAAAACAAATACCTCAGGTATCTTATATGCAAGAGAAATCGGATTTAGTTTATCCTTCCTGTTATTATCAAATTGATCGAACAGAAGCTGAAAAACGGCTTAAAAATATGCCGTTTAGAACGTTCGTATTACGTCCAAGTAGTCAAAAAGATGCAATTGCGGCAATGAGTATCGTTGTCAGAGGGCGAGATAATCAAATCAAGGTCACCCATTTTTTAGTGAACAAAAATCCAGAGGACAATACCCTTATATTGCAAAATCACCAGGGTTCTTACAAAGATCTGACCACAATGGTAAATAGACTTCTAGTTCGACATTGGATTCCTTTTAATCAAATTGAAGCGGTAAAGGGAAGAGATAAATTACCTGGATGTTCGCTACTATCGCTAAATTGGAAGCAATTGGAGCTTAATGAAGAGCAAATTAAAAATGCCTTAAAGGATAAAAAAATTGGAACATTTGTTTTCTCACTGGGGAAAGAAAATGGCGAATATCCTTGGGTTATGAGTTTAAAAATCAGTACGTTTACTTATCTTGATTTTGGTATTTATATTAAAAAAAATGGTTTCTGTGAAAAACCACTTCTGGATCCCTTGGGAAACAAATCTATAATTGAAATTCCAAAGTCACTAGATGAAATCATCAGCTTAAATGCAGGCAAATACTTTGTAGATGAAGTCACTTATAATTCTGCTAAAGGCGAACTTATAAGTTTACCCATCTTTACAGAGCCCTTTAAACTTAAGAAAACAACAATTCAAAGTTATATTCATTCAACTGAAACAGGTGATTTAGATCAAATAAAGCAACTTTTTGGAACCTTGTCTAAGATTCAAAAAAGGGCACTGTTAAAACTTCCTTTTTACATTAAATTAAACTCAGCTGAACGAGATTTTACCCAAGGCTACACCGCGAAACCGATTGATTTAGCATCACATCAGGAAATAAAAGATTTTTTAACCAAAGAAGAAGAAAAAGTAAATAATTTAACACCCAATGCGCTTATGGGGTTGTTTAAACAATATGCGCTACCAAAAGATTTGGCTAAGCAAATTGCTGAGTACTTGGATTTTAGCGATGGATTGCATCTATCTCAAATAAATAAAGAAGCGCACGAGACAACGAATCCTGGGGTAGAGGAGAATAATAATCCCAAGCATTGAACGAGCTAAGCTAGTTGTTGAGTACACATGATATTCCTTGTATGCACGAGCACTTATAAAAATCAGATTAAGAGCTTTTTCGAGTCGCTGTTTCATTTGAGCCTTTTGAAGCTCTGTAAAGCATATTTGAGTCTTAATCTAGGTCTGGATGCTTGGGAGTGAATATAAGAGCCTATTGTAATACAGATTGGTTCGGAAGGAGATGCTGTCGCAATAAAAAACAGGCGTGTTTGGACAGGCAATAATAAACTCTATAATTAGCATCCAATTTATTTCAATTTTTCTAATAAAATAATATCAGTGCCACGGATTTGTGATATTTTTTTTACGCTAACTGATGTTTGCTGGAGTATGCTTTGTATCTCAGAAAATAAATCCAGCCCATGATGTTTTAATGAGCGTAATAAAAAATATGCCTTCCCTTTGTCAGCGAGCGAATTTTCCAGTGCTCTAATAAAACTCTGAAAAGAACTATCTAAATAAAATCTACAACGATTTTTAAATTGGGAAGGAGAGAGAACTCCGTGTTCTGGGTGGAAATAGGGGGGATTGCTGACGATCAAATCAAATTTTTCTTCCCATTTCTTTTCACATAACTCATCATAATTTAAAAGTTGCCAACGAAATTTCAATTCGGGTCGATTAATGTGGGCCAAGTTATAAAAAAAGTATTCGGTATAAACATCCTGAATCTCAATAAAATCAATCTGCCGGATTGCAGGTAGATGCCATGATAATTCGAACCCAATGACACCGCATCCTGCACAGAGATCTAATACTCGTAGCGAATCAATATCGGTATGAGATTTCAATTGTGCTGCGACAAATTTGGCAAGATAAATTGAATCAAGACTGAAATGATATTCGTCAGGTTGCTTGTAATTATAAGTGAAATCTATATTCAGTTCGTTTTGCATAAATCATTTTGAATTATTTTTCGCAATTATAGCCCTAATGAGCTTTATTTTGTCTATTGTTCCCTACTTATATTCATGTTGATGGCAGATAATGGGTTGTTAAAGATGAATAATGTGACACTGCTTGCGAAGAAGCAATGGCTCAGTGATTATTTGGCATTAGGTAAATTGTAGCTTACTGGTTTCAACATCATATTCATAAATTTTATAAGAACCCACTATACCTATTTTTTTTGAGCAACGTAGCTCTTTAGATTGAGTAACACTATAAATAAAGTTTGCCAACTCATTGATATTTTACTCTTTCCCTTTACCGTACTGTTCCCTTAATGCTAGTTGCTCTTCAGAAATTTGATGCGGCGCTCCATCATTTCCCAACCACCAATCTAAGGAAAAGGTACTATACCAAGATTGGTAAATGATAAATGTTACTGATTCTTCATTAAGTAATTTTTCAATAACAAACGTATGGTAGTCCTTGCCTATTTGGAGTAGAAATAACCTATCGTCGCGTTGATTGTTTATAAGTCGTTCTTGCATTACCTGTTGAATAAAATATAAACTTGTGAATTGCTCTGGCTTTTCAAATCCTTTTTGTTTTCCACATAGATAATTTATCAGCTCACGTGCCAGATCCTTACAATAATGTTTTTTGAGTTTTCCATCCCTTATTCCTTCTTGTACTCGATCTAATGTACTTTTTGCACTTAATTGCTCGTAGGTATTATCTAAAAAAAATCGATGCATGGTTAAAATATTAAGTCTGGTGCTAAACTCTTATCATTTTATATTAATTTTCTAGATTGTAGCGATCAATATGGAGGCAAACTGCTTTAATTTTGGTTGGATAGAAATAAATAAGACGCTACATTCCTTTTATCTAAATAAATCTGGATTGGTTTATACTTGATTAAGAGTACGTCTTAGAGAGATCAATCCCCGGGGATAGGTCTTGCATTGCTGTTTCAAGTTTATCTAATACCGACTCTATACCATATTCTGAAGCCTCAAAGATTAATCCAGAGAAAACTGCTTTTTTTGCCTTAAATAGATTGGTGGCAACTTCATCTCGAATCATTTTGCTCTTTTTTGACTCAAGCGCTTTAAGAGCCTGAAAATATTCTTGCATCTCTATGCTGGGATTAATATATTTTACTCCTTCATTAATAAGATTTTTTGTCGTGAATTGAAACATTTCATAGTTCATTGCTTGTCGATACAGTGGATCGGCAGCAATATTCTGACAACTTTGTAACAATGCCAGGAGGTTATTAGCAGTCAAATGAATATCTTGCTCGATAGTTAACGAGACGAGCGTTGTCACATCCTTACAAAAGGCATTGAGTCCTTCTAATATACTAATATTTCCTTGCTTATCAAAATCCGCCCATTTACTAAATGTTCTTACTTGTTGATGAGCCCCATTGAGGACCTTTTCTATCCATTTAAATTCATAGGCGTCAATTTCCTGTTGTGCACCCGCTCTATCAATAGTCAGTAAGATCTTACTATGTACTCGTTGGTGCTCTCTACCCACTCCTTTGATGGATGTTTCTTTGTGCGTTAGATATGCATTTCTTTCATGGCTAGGTTTTATAAATTGCTCATGTACTACATTTTTATTGGCAATCACATCAATATATAACCCATGGTCATCAAGTAGCTTTTTTTGTAATTTTTTAGCAAATCCTAATCCTTCGCATATACTCATTACCAGTGTCAACCGGGGTATTACATTTGGATTTTTAAAATCTGGATTTGTTAGGAGTTTTCCAAAATAGATAGCAACATCATTTAAATCATATATTTTTGCATCGCCTTGTTGTTTATCAAGAACCATATCGACTAATTCTTCTCTCCCATGAGCCGAAAAATATATTTTACTACGGTTTGTAATCGGTCTAGGAAAGAAATCAGGATTCTGCAACGTTTTAAGATCACACCCATCTGGTAGTTTCACGAGTATTGTCGGGCTTTCATGAATGATAAGTGTATCAATATTTGCCGTAATTTGATCTTGAGTCAAATTGATGTAAATGAGTTTATCATATTTGGTATCCATGACAGAACTCCATAAGTGATTCCGTATATTCTTAGAGTATAGCTTTTATAGAGCTGAGTAGTTTAACGACTGTCTTGGAACAACTCGTTTAAGACAGTCATCTTTGCATTGTCTCTAAGGCTACTTACCAAGGCTGCATTTTGAAAGGAGATGGAGTGAAAATTTTTTGTTCCTTCTCATTCATTTCATACTCCTCTCCTGTAGAGGGGAACGGTTTAAGTTCCATTGAGCGCGGATTAGGGACAGCGCTCTGATCGTTCTTAAGTTTGTCCTTTACCTGTACTTTAGGTAGTAAATTATTCGCTAATCCTCTAATAAATTCATCGTATATGGCCAATGTTGGCATAGTAATACGAAGAGAAGTTATAGTACCTTCTTTGTCTAGAGAAACCTGTGCACAGGCCTCTGCAAGATGATGTTCTTCTGTAAACTTATGGAAGTCTTTTATAATCACTTCGAGGAATTTTTTTAATTCTCTTCTTTGTTCTTCAGTTAATGAATTATACTCACAAAGCAACTTAATAGTTAGCGTTTTTGATTCGCGATCATTGTCAACCAACAATCGACCTTGAATGATTAATTCCTCAATTATTTTCGAGTCAAAACGTTGTTCATCTAAAGGTTCTAAATCAGAATTGCCTATCAATTCATCAGTAGTGATAACTAATTTACGTGGTTTAGTTAAAAAGTTATCTTCACCAGGATTTGCTTTTTTTTCAGATGCCTTAATAGAAGTAGCATCACTATTCTCACTGCTATCACGGTTAGCTCCATGACCCGAGCAAACGCGCTTTGGTGCTATTTCTTTAAAACAAACCCGACAACGTACCTTTGCTGCTTCCTCAGCAGCTTCTTTTTTTTCTGCTTCTTTTCTAAATTGTTGTAAAGCGAATGCTATAGATGATGTTTTAGGTTCATTGGCTATTATGGATTCAGCAACAGGTTGATATATTTGGTTAGTTTTTTTCATGAGAATACTCCGGTACACGTTCATAATGATAATCTGAATAAATATTGATTATTTATTTGTTAGTATACCGATTTAATAAAAATCAATTGTATATAAAATGTACATTCGATATTGGTTTGTTTGCTTCCCTCCGTATATCTATGTAAAACTTACCAAAGAAAAGATTTCAAAAATTCGTTTCAATTTGTTTTATAGAGGCTGAGACAAAACCAATGAAAGATAAATCAATATTGCTTGTGGAAGATAATATTAAGCTCGCCAATTACCTTAAAGAAAGCTTACAAGAAGCCGGTTATGATGTCTCTATCGAAAAACGTGGAGATAAAGCGGTCTATCGCATTATCCGTGAGCAACCTGCTTTAGTACTATTAGATATCATGCTACCTGGAATGAATGGGGATCAAGTATGCCACACCATTAGAGAAGAATATTTAGGAAAAATACTCATGTTAACAGCAGTTCATGATATTGAAAGCGAAGTATCCTCTTTAAACCTTGGAGCAGATGACTATTTAACCAAACCTTTTGCAGACGAAGTTTTAAAAGCAAGGATAGAAGCTTTGTTACGTAGACCTAATTTAGTTAATAATCAAAATCAATTTCAATTTGGAAATTTTTCTATCAATTTTAGTACTAAAAGTGTATCTCTCTTTGGAAAAGAAATTTCAATAAGTACAACTGACTTTGAAGTTCTTGCTTTGTTGGTAAAGAATCATGATAGGCTGCTTAGTAGAGATAGTATTATGTATGCTCTTTCTGGGCACGAATATGATGGGGTTGACAGAAGTATTGATTTAAAAATATCACGTTTAAGAAAAGCATTAAATGATAATAGTAACAAGCCTTATCGTATAAAAACAATTCATAAAAAAGGATATGTTTTTGTATCAGAAGCTTGGGTATAGAGGGTTAATTGCAGTAAAAACAACAGCTGTACAATTTATATACACTTCGCTCAAGAATTCTTGATAAGATTAAAACATCAAATTTATTTTTAAGCGGAATTCGACAATATGGCTACTCCTCCTTTAATGATTGCACTACAGCTGATCGCTCAAATTGGTCATGTTCCATCTGTTAGTTATGGTTGTGTTGAAACTTCAAATCACGATGAGCATGAGTTTATAAGAACCTCAATATCTGTTGGCAAAAAATCTACCGACTCTGGAATGGATGTAGATGATAAAACTAGGTTTCCAGGATCTTCGCTTAGTAAAATTGTTTTTACTTATTTAGTGTTGCAGTTGGTCAAGGATAAACACATCGATTTGGACGAACCATTATATAATATACTCCAATATAAGCGATTCTTAGTGGCTGGAGAGTACCCCACAAAAGCGAAGGAATTAACGGCTCGACATGTATTATCGCATACTACAGGTTTGCCCAATTTTGGAGGAAGTTTATCTTCCACCCTTATTTTTGACCCTAAATCAGAGTTAGGTAAGGGATACTCTTATTCAGGCGAGGCTTTTCTGTACTTGCAAAAAGTCATAGAAACCAAAATGGGTAAAGATTTAGAGATGTTGGCTAAAGAATATGTTTTTGATCCCTTAGAAATGGAGCGTTCTACATTTATACCCCCCCTTAAATCCGACACCAATGTGGTAAGTGTTCATACTGAGCTAGGAAAACCGGTTCCAATTTATGTGGGCGACCCTTCTGTTAACGCCGCTGGATCGTTATTGACCACGGGTGAAGATTTTTCGAAATTCATCGCTGGCTGGTTAGAGAATATAGATGATCCCATCCTAAAGCAGGCATTTGAACCCAGGAGTACGGAGGATCTAATGACTTGTGGCTTGGGCTGGCATCTATATAGACAAAAAGACGAACTAGTAGCCTATCAATTTGGTGAAAACCCTAATACGCGAGCTTTTATTGCGATCAATGTAACCACTAAAAAGGGAGCCGTTTTTTTTACCAATTCAGAAAATGGAATGAGTATTGCAAATCAGGTGTTCAATTCCCAAGCTTTAGTACGAATTGGCACCCTGCAAGAGCTTTATAAACACTTACATTATGCTCAAAGCGACGAACCTGGGTGGCAGGAAACAATTTTAGGAAAAATTGCTGAAGTTGATGGTAAATTTGAAGAGGCGAGAGGTTATTTTGAAAGGGCCGCTGAGGTTGCACCCACAGACGAAACCAAATTACGACGTCTACAATGGTTTAATGCGATACATGATCTTCCATTAGAAAAAGAATTTACTACCTCCTTGAAGGCTTTTGTTGGAAACTATGAGAATCGTTATAACGATGATGTGGAAATGTCCATACGAGAGGGGAGTTTGATCTTCAAGCAATTTGATGAGGAGATTAAATTGATACGAATAACTGAGACTGATTTTTTGCCAGAAAAGGACCAAACGTTCAAAATAAGATTTGATGGAGAAAAAATGAGCATTAGTTACGTGCACGGGGGGTTGGATAAATGTTTATCCAAAAAGGCTTCACCAAAATCTCTATTGACCTATAAGGAGGAAATGCAACAATTGAGAGAATCTCAGCCTGGTTATCTCAGCGCAGAAACAAAATCCCAATTTTATTTATGATATAAGAGGCAAGAAGGTAGCGTACTAAAAATTTAGCTGATAGGAACTGATTCTAAAGTCCCTAATCCTGCATTCATTTCTAATGATTAAACGTTTCGTCTTGGTAGCTCAATTGTAAATCGAGCGCCTTTTAGTATAGGAGAGTGTGTAGCGAAGACTTTTCCTGAATGAAGAGTAAGAATTTTTTTTACAATAGCTAATCCTAAACCAATATGTTTATCGCCAATTTCGATGTTTTCAGCAATGTTGTATTCAGAAAAAATGTCATTCATGCTCTCATTTGATAAGCCAGGACCATCATCATCTATGTGAATATAAATATGATTATTATCCTGCGAGAGGGTCACAGAAATATTTTGTACTGCAAATTTCATGGCGTTTGTAATCAAATTAGTAACCGCATGTTTTAAAATATTTTTATCGATACATGCTTCTAAATAATTTAACTCATTAGTATGTAATGTAATTTTAAATCTGGATAAAGAATAAGGTTCTAATAACTCTCTTAACCAGACTATCATATTTGTGCTAGATGGTTTTAATTTTAATTCGCTGGAATGCATTTTTGAGTAGATCAAGAAGGTGCTGACGATGCGGTTCATATTTGCAATATCTTCCTGGATGCTATGCACCTGTTTATTGAGTAATACATCCTCTGTGTTTTTTCTTTTGATACTATCAGTTGCCATCTGTATGGTTGATAATGGTGTTCTAATTTCATGCGCGACAAATCGACACATTTGTTTGTGTGATTCAATCAGATCCTTTAATCGCTCACCCATATGTATGATATTTATATAAAGACCATACAAAACAGAGGTAGCTCCTATTTTCTGATGAAAGTCGAAATTTCCTTCACTAAATTGCTTTGTAATCTGATATACCTTTTTCATATTTTTCACAAAAAGCAGAGAGAAAAATGTAATAAGACAAAGGGAAAAGAAAAAGAAAGCCCATATAAAATAGTACATTACATCACTAATTCTCGTTGTAACTGGCAGATAGCTAAGTGGGCCAATTTTGAGGATTCCACCATTAAAACCATAATAAAAAATACTAATTTGTGAGGAGTTTTGAGATGTTTCAAATACAAGACGCTCTGTTGATAAAGAATTATTTAGGGTGCTGGGCAAGAGGTTACTATTGGGTTGATAAACATGGAGTGGAAAGCCATATATCTTTTCTAATTTTAATAGTTCTTGATCCCAGTTATTTTTGGGTTTTAATAATAAATATTCCACGATTTGTTTTAAAGTAGGGCTCATGTAATGAAAAATAACTTGGGCTGGATCTGAAAAGTAATAAGATAATGCATAGGATGTATTACCAATTTTTTTTAATGCTGTATGTTGAACAAGAACCAGGTTGAGAAATTGATACGTTGTACCGGATAAGTAAATTATCTGACCTCGATTTAATTGGTTTTTCTGGTTAGAGGTAAGTTTTAGACGGTCGATTGGTATAAGGTGAACATGATTATCAGTCTTGTTCTTTATTATCCCATCCCAGTTTGATTCTGGGGTATTAATAAGTTCATATTCCAAACTAGTTAAAAGTCCTTGTGACATTGTTTTTCCGGCATTAATAACAATATCTGTCTCAACTGACTTTAAATATTTAAAAAAAGCTAAAGCAAAAATTAAAAAAATTCCAAAGAACGCGGTCAAAATTTTAATATATACATTAAATTTCATTACTAAGCACTCTACGTGTTGAACGAGTTGTTTGTGGCGCAAACGCCTCGCCAATAAAATAGAGTGGTCGTTTTTGATTCATTTTTGGTTATATCCAGGTTTATATTATATCAATCTTATAATTAGCCTAATGGTGAATCAAGAATCTATCGATTGTATACAATGATGAGACGATGAATTTGTGGTGCCAGAAACCCAACCGATCTTTTGTTTATTATCGGGAATATGCTCTTCTATGCGTTTAATCATGTAGGGGAAAAACGGATTGGATGAAAGTCGAAGGATGGAATCTAAACTCATGATGAGGACATTTCGTTCACCACGCGAAGCCGTTGTTCCTAATTGGATGCCATATTTTTTTGAATCTGGAAAAAGTCCATATAAACTGTCGGTTACCGGAAAGGGGATGGCAACATGTGACAACGAGTAAACATCGGGAGGATAGGCCAATCCTATAGGTGAGACATGTTCATGTACTGTTCCAGCTTCAGTGACACGCTCGACAGCATCAATACTGTCGAAACTTGCATTGGTGATGATTACAGTGCGAAATTTTCGTGGAGGCGCATTTAAAAGCTTTATCACTGCTGTATCTGCGGAAGGACGTAATAACAGACCTAATTTAGCAGCGCGATTCAAATCAAATAATACTAATTCACTACCATTTGCAGGAAGGTTTGCATAAAAAGCAGTAATTATTGCATGTGTACTCACGGTAAAATCCATTACAGACTGGAACGTCAATACTGGTGGAAGTTCTATAAGTCGATCTTCCTTGGCAAGGCGTACTATTTGTTGTTGTAATGCGGCAGTTAGACGATGAGACTGGCGTGCTCCATTGACCGGAAAAGAGTTGTATTTAAATGGATTGAACTCAGGAAGGATACTGAGCCAAGCGGCTTTTGCAAAAGGAGGTAAGATAGCCGGGAGAGCAGCAAATCCAACGAAGCGAGCGAAGCGCGTGATTCCTATCATAGGTGAAATTAGGATAATTTTATCGGGTCGTGTTAGCTGTTTGTTTTCAAGAGAATCAAGAGCGTACTTTAAAGCCAGTGCGCCGCCATTCGAAAAACCTATGAGATGAAGAGGTTTTGAGGACCCTATGCGTCTTCGTGCTTCTCGTACGGCTAGCCTGGTGGCCGCTAACCAATCTTCCCATTTAACATCTGTGAGCGCAGCAGGTACTGTGCCATGAGCAGGTAGTCTGATAGCAATAACAACATAACCATGAGCTACATATCGTCTGGCAATATGGCGCAGACTATAAGGTGAGTCCGTTAGTCCATGTAAAAATACAGCTGCTCCAATAGCGGTACCCCGGGGTTCAATTATATAGGAGTGATTCCAATCAGTGGAAAATTTTTTCGGATAAACTGGGCTTCCAGAGAAATATCGATTTATTGGAACACGTTCTTTACTCTTTAATTGTTCAGTGACTTCGATCCGTACAGCATCAAAAAGGGCATCTTCTATTCTTATATATTGAGCCCAATTAAGTTTATCCAGTTCTTGGGCATGTTTTTCTTTTGGAACGTAAGTATGCCATAACTCTAGGGCCGGTCCCCGTTGTGAATCGAATATCCTTAACCCAAGCAAAATTAAAAGAGCTAAGCAGACAAACTTAATTACCGACTTAAATAATTTAAATAATCTAGCTCTCATTGATGGGCTCTTTTAATACTCACACTTAAGATTTTTAGGATACCATTTAGTTTTAATAAAGTATCCTCATTAAAATACGACGACACTCTGCTAAAACTCTCTGATGGAGACTCAACTCTCATTCCGTCCTGGAGGTGCATTATCTTCTGAGTACTGCTCCACGACCGCCAACTAACGCATGTATTATTCACTCGGTATGTTCAACTTTCAAAAATTTTATTGGTTTTGACTATACTTAAACGCAGAGAATAAGAACAAACTCCGATTTGTTTGGATTTTAGAGGTTCGAATGAAAGAATATTTGCATCATAACCATTTGTGTCAAATTAATTATGCAGAAGGACCTAATAATGGTATGCCTTTGTTATTGCTACATGGTGCCACCCGTCAGTGGCAAGCGTTTGCGTCCATTACTCTTGAGCTATGTGCTTGTTTTCATATCTACGCTCCGGATTTTCGCGGTCATGGCAAATCACAAAAAATAACCGGTCATTACTTTTTAGAGGATTATTTGACGGATATTCAATTTTTTATTCAAGAAGTGATAAAAGAACCTGCCATAATAATTGGACATTCATTAGGTGCAATGATTGGGGGCATGCTTGCCGCAACCCAACCCTCTCTTGTGAAAGCTCTTGTTCTTATGGATCCTCCTTTAAATTTAAGCGCTCTTCGTCAATTAACCCTAGGCTTTAGGGAGCAAATAAATTTTATTATTCAAGCACTTCGATTAAGCAAACTAGGATTACCCATCGATCAATTTATTCCAGAACAAGTAAGACATTGTGATCCTGAAATGCTTTTAGCAATGATTGATCAATTCGATGAGGTTTTTAAACAATACAAGGTAGAACGTTTGTTTAAACAAATAAAAAATCCAACATTGTTACTGTATGGTAATTCTGCCCATGGAAGTTTAGTAGAACTTGAAGATGTTCGAAAATTACTGGATATTAAACCGGATTTACTTCCTATCCAAATTCCTAACGCAGGGCATTCTCCCATTCGCCAAGATAAAAAAGCTACTTTAAATGCGATCATGCAGTTTATAGAGAAAGAGCGTTTAAAAATTTATTAATATTATTACGGTACAGAGTACGAAAATATTAATTTATATCCAAGTTTAAGAATAAATTCATTTGTAAAATCATAAAGTCCTATTCTGATAATCAAAATTTGTGTTATGGATTCTTAATATACACTTAATTTATATATTGTACTATGTAAGCTCTTTAATTATTCAAAGGGTGTTTAATGTTATCAAGGTATGACGGTCGATTCTTTGTGGCAACAATTGAACTAAAAGAAAGAATAAAATCAAAACAGGAAGTAAGCCCAAATGATTTTACTATAATAGCTTATTCGAGTTCAGGTACCGATGAACAGTCTATCTCGTTATTAGAACAAACAATGGCTGCCTTCCCCAAAGAAATGGTCAGAAATTTAGTATGTTTACATCCCGGACGGCTTATTGAGCATGAGATACTTGCCCAGTTACAAGCAACCATTAAATTGGATAAACATGTTGATGACGAAATGGATACATTCGGACACGCCTTCACCAAAGTGCAAAAAGAAATAGCAGGAGAAGTGTATGACCGAATTGTTTTTAAGATCACTTTAATGCATGATAATCTTCAGATGGATATTATAAATTTATTCAATGACTTAATAAAAGGAAAGTTAAAAGAAACTTATCCTTTTTCGCCTGAGGAATTCGAAAATTTAAAATTTTATTATTCGTCCATTTCAGGAAAAGAGACTTGGGAAAAAGATAAAGAACTACTTAAGGCGATCTACATTCAACGAGCCATGGCATCGATTTATACTCAGAGAGCCCGAGCTATAATAGAACCTATGGTAACAGGAGCTATTAACGAACTTTGTGATCATGGTGATTTTGAACCTTTAGAATATGTTAAAAAAGAACAAGCTATAGCTCTGTTTACAACTGGAGGAGTTGCCTCGGGGAAAGGAAGTTGCCTTAAACTCGTTTCAAAAGTTATTGAAAAATATGAACCACCTATTGAATGGAATCAATTGGTACATCACAATGCGGATAGACTTAAGCCTTTTCTGCAAAAACCAGAAGTCGATCCTCTGAGATACTCTCAATTTACCTACGAAGAAGCCTTATTGGTTAAAGAAAGAGT
Source organism: Legionella nigrisilvae (assembly GCF_977063395.2). NCBI lineage: Bacteria > Pseudomonadati > Pseudomonadota > Gammaproteobacteria > Legionellales > Legionellaceae > Legionella > Legionella nigrisilvae. Next base: position 35,807 of record NZ_CDRUGZ020000043.1, on the reverse strand, counting down.
TATGCAAATTATTGCCAAAAAGAGCAATGAATTGGAAGGAAAAAGATTTCCTTGTTTTCTTCATGATCAAACCAAATTAAAACCGGATGAACTCCGAGAAGCGAATCAGCGATATGGTGAGGTAGATATTGTTGCGATTTCCACTGATGTAGCCGCTGCAATCGGACGAGCACATGGTCGTGGCAAAGACACTCAACGATACGAGCATACAGAGGGTCTTCTCGGATCACATCAAGCAGTTCCTGGGGAAATGATGAAGTCATTAAACCAAGAGGAGTTAATTGGTTCTAATGTATCTGTGGCGATGTTCGATAATAATAGTACTACAAGAGAGTTGACCCTGTTTGCTTCAATTAATATGAGTATGAAAGAGATTATTATTTATAATGATGAGATGATGTACAATTGGATTAAGAAAGAAAATATTAATTCTAAAGCAAAACCAGGGGAATCTTTATATTTAGAAAGGCCAGTTCGTTCAATTGAGGAATATTTCGGTCCATTGATTGAGAAAGGTTTTGAACTGGAGTTCCCAAAGGATGAATCAACTCTGGCTTTTAAAGTATAAGTTACCTATAGCTGACTAAGTCTAATGTCATAATTTATTCACAAGGAGTTAACATGATGTCGAAAAAAGCGAATGGTGCAAAAAAATCTAGTGAGGCACCAAAAAAATGGTCTTTTTTAGATAAGTCCAAACAGGTTTTGGATGAAGAAAAAAACTTAAAGAACTCAGAAAAAGAAACCGTTAAGGATAAAGAGGAAGGCATCAAAAACTCAGATAATATGGTTGAAGCGGAGCCAGATATCAATCAGTTTTTTAAACATACATAAGATTGATTTTAAGTAAAATGGCTGCGTTTTATTTGAAAAAAAATTTGTCCTACTCTTTAGGATAGCTGTATTTACTAATTGAAGATTATTTTGCCGTATTTCAATCTGCATAATATGTTTTCTTATAATCGGGTGCATTTAAGCTTTTGTAAAGCATGATATGTAAAATAATTTGCCAATTTAGTCTAATATTTAAGTGTGCATATGAACACAAAATCAATGGGCTATTAACTGATTAAAGATAGAATTGGTAATGATTATGGTTGAAACTGAAACATCTGATATCGCATTGACTTATGAGGAACTTACAAAGTTCTTAGAATCTATGTTTGAAGGTTCTCACTTAGCCGAGAAAATGGAAGATTTTGGACACTGTAATGGATTTTCGAGCTTATTCATGAATGCTATGCGTCAGGGAGAGAAGGGTAGAACAGATTTTTACCGGCGAGTTGAAATCATTAGAGAATTACTTAAGATAAAGAAGCAAGCCTCCTCAACCACTTCTTTAAATACAGCCTCTAACCACATGCAGGAAGTTATTCAAGAAATTGTATCGTCTCTAGCACAGCCCAACAGCCAACAATCTTCTTTTTTTAAAAATGATGATCTGCCTATCCTTAACGATTTAAGTTCATTTGCCCAGGAACTCGTGGTTTATCATGATCCTGCGTCGTTTCCTGTTTTGTTTGAGGGTTCTCCCAAAGAGCCCGTGGGTCAAGTAGCTGAACTGGTTTATCCTTTAATGTACACTCCAAAGGAATATAAAAAGTGTAGCGTCGAAAAGTTTTCGGTTGGTATTTATAGTAAAACAGAATTTTTTAAATACTTTGAACAACTTCATAATGTATTAGAAATAAAGCCAAAACAAGAAGATGAATTACCTAATCCTGCAGTTTCCTTTTTAATGGGGACTACTACGCATTCAATTAGTATTGGATATGAAACAACAACCAAAAAATGGTTTATATCCAACAGCGAGGACATAAAAAAGGAATACTTATTAGAGGGAACAACTAATACTCAAAAGCTGGCAGAATGGGTTTTCAACGCTTTAGTAAGGAAGGATGTAGATCAATATATTGCTTTCTCCTCCACACTATTTGCGGATACAACACGAGGCGAAGTAATAAAGGAAACCCTTAAAAAAGATCCTGTTTGGCAGGCTATTCATGATCCAACAAGGAAAGATTGCATTAATTACGTTAGTTATAATGACGTAAGATTAATTCATATCCTCGTTGCAGAGGCAGACTTAAGCATTATCGCAAACTATCTTGATTCTGTAAAAAACCAGGCTACAAGCAACCCCCTTTTTTTTAATATGCCCAATTATTTGGAGCAAATACTAAACGCTCAGGATAGATTTGGATACACACCCTTAATGTTCGCTATTGATAAAGCAGATCTCAAGCGAGTTGAATTACTGCTTCAATATAATCCTAATTTAAATATAAAAAATAAAAACAATGAACCTGAAGGCCAAACAGCATTGGAATTAGCTCAACATAATTTAAAGCAATATCTTGAAAGTGGTGGAACCAATAAGCAAGTCATAGAGTCGTACTCAAAAATAATAGACGTTTTAGAAAATCACCTAAAACTTGACACTATAAGCATAAAAAATTGAATCGAAGGTCACTGTTTTAGGAGAGTTACAAGTGGCCACTAACTAAATCATGCTTTAAATGATGCATGGAGCATATCCGCATTGCAAATTGGATTAAACACAGGGGAATATTTTTCATTTTGCAAAAAATCCGTTATCGAAGATTGTATGCTTTTTGGCTGTTCCTTAGTGAGTTGCTCTTTAATGTAGTGTTCGATTTCTTCGTAATTTTCGATTGGCTTTTTTATCCAGGGTTTCACTTTATCTTTGGGTATTACAAAGTTGAGTATGAGCTTATTTCGGCTGGTCTGGGTATCTAAACATATGGTTAAATAATATTTCTTTTGATTAGCTGAATATCTAGCTAGATAGTCACCTGGGTTAGTAAGTAAACGTTTTGCATCTTCCAAATTAATATTGCCGTGATATAACGGAGCTTTCATCTCCTTTTCAATTTCTTTATTTATTTTGAAGAACGATGCTGCTTGGGAATAATTCCAAAACTTGGATTCACTATGTTCACTGGTGCTTTCATTTAAGTGTTGTTTGAGCACATTCCCATAAAATAATAATGCACGGGCAAGCATCATGGCCGTGTAAACTCTAGATAATTGTTCAGAGAATCCTGCACTACAAGCTCCATGCTCAATAATTTCATTTAGCTGAGAACATATAGGGGCTCCTAGGTTTCTCAAATTAACAAAATTAGAATCAGCAAATCTATTTAATGCCTTCATGAGGCTCGACTCTTTGGGAGTAGATACTTGATAGTCTTCTTCCAAGAAGGTGTGAAATAAAAATACTGCAAATTCAAATTCATGAAATTCGGAGGTGTTTTCTGCAAATGCCCATCTGTAGTGAAGGTGAATAGTTTTAGCTTTTGTTAAAATGTTTCTAAACAGATTGCAAAACACTTCATTGAATAATAGGACATCTTTTACGGAAGAACCTAGAGTTTTACTCATTTTATCCATACAACGTTCATATACGTTAGGAAACCTGGAAAATATACGCAGCATTTCATCTTCTGAAAAACATTCAATCCACTGCAAGCTATGCTTTGTAATTTCTTTGCTGCCGATATAGTCATCTAACAAGCCCGTTTCATCAAGACGGGCTAGAAGCATCGCTTCCGAGTAAGTCATATTATCAGAAGTAATGAGGGTTCTAGGGCTCTGCTGCTTTTCTTTTTCCTTTCCAGGATTTTGGCTTTCAATTTTCTTTTTCATATATACTATCGTTTACTTGCAAGGGCGCGAGTCAGATTTTCTGTAAATTTTGACCACTTTTATCTCAAATTAGAAAAATTTTTTATGTATTTAAAGAAACTTGTCTATTGTCTTCAAAGTTCGCATCAGAGTGAGATAATAAGGCTAATTCATTTTTCAAATGGATAAGTTTTATTATGCTTGATTTGGTCTCATAAAATGGCTGGGCTGCTGTCCTAAAAAATCCAGGGTAGGCGGTAAAGGACACTACGTAACCAACAAGATTAAGGGCTGATTTTAAAAAATCCACCGCAAGCTCCCATCCTGTCCTATTATCATTAATTAATTTAATTGCATCATCCACGTTTCTGAAAAAATTAATTAATATATCCTCTGTTTTCTGTTTCGATAGTGTTTGGTCATCACCGAAGAGTTGGAGATGAGCATTTATGAAGGGTTCTAACCCATCAGATATTTCCTTGAACTTGCAGTATATTACTGCCTTTGTTACGACATAATGGGGTAGTTCTGGTTTCTCTGTAAACCGTCCCGAATATACGAGCTCATCAATTAAATCCTGGTTTTTTTGGCATAGCTGCTCCCTGTAGACATTGAGTTCTGCTCTCATCTCATCTAATATTTTTTCCTGCCGCTCGCTTTCGGCAAGAAAACTCCGATCAATTTCTGCTTTCTTTTTTAATAGTTCTATTCTAAACATAGCCATATGTAGTTTCCAAAAATTTAATTCATCTTTAAACCATCATGAGTAACCTCTCATACAGTTCAACTTAAATAACATGCCAATTAAGTAGCTGAATTTGCTAAGGTACTGGATGTTGATTAGCTTCATTGCATATCCTAATCACTTAAAAATTAAAATTAAAATGAATAAATTGTATAGGAGGTATACAATTTTTTTATGAGGTTGGCTAACCAATATGATTGTTAGGTTGAGGAATTAAATTAAAGCAAAAGCTGACATGAAGAGATACCACTTAAATTAAACTTAGATCAGACTCAATTAGATAGAATTGCCACAGTGGAAAAATTATTTAAAGAAGAGAAATAGTTTTATTATTTAGAGCGGATAACAAGATGGATAGCCGGTCATAATGATGTATGTCAAAAGATGGAGGTAGTTTGTTATTCAGGGGTAGGGTAGAGATTTCATTTGCTAGTTCTCCATTTATCACCGTTAATTTTTTCTGGGTGGAATTAATCACGAAACTGGCGTTATATAAGCGAGTTAGCATACGGACTTTGCGTTTTGTCTCTGCTGCTCGAATTAAGATGCGTGCAATTTTTCTAGCGATTCGTTCCTCCAATACTGACTCATCTTCGAGATTTTTCTTTTTTTCGGTAGCCCACCATTTTTGAAAAGAACCCTTTCCATGAATGGCCTCAAATTGTTTTAAGAGTTGATATCCAATAAGAAAAGATGTTCTCATTGTCAATTGTTCCATATCCTTACTCTTTATAGCGTGCATGGCGCAAAAAATTCGCCAGGCGCTTTTTAATTGTACCGGACTAATGTACTCCTCTCGATATTCTATAGCTGCTTGCGTTTTAAGCGCATGAAGTAATTCCATTAATACCATTAAGGAATCATGGGGCTTATAAGGGCCGTTAAAGAACGTATTATCTTTACTTTCTGTAAAGGCTGTGAAGTCGTAATTATAAAAAATAAGTTTTCGGTTGTCTGATTTTAATAAAATATTATAGGGTGGTTCCCATTTTTTTATTTCATCGGACTCGAGTAGTGCCGCTTCTAGTGCAGTGTCACATTCTGTCGTTTCGATATCCCATACTTGGGCTAACATTTCTAGTTTGCGTCGGTCTCTATTTTTAACGCCACGAAAGTACGAATTGACTCGTGCTTTTAAAGAGGTTGCTTTCCCGATGTATAATATTGTTTTGTCTTGGGCAAGCATGTGGTAAATACCAGGTTTGGTGGAAAGGTTAAGTCGCTCTAATCGTTCGATGTTGTATTCATACTGCAATTCACTTTGAGTGGGGTGTTTCATGTTGAGCCAAGCTTCTAAGCTGGCATAACAACCTACATTTGCTGCAAGGAGTTTTGATTGAAGATGTTGCCAGACATGAATGGTCATGGATACGTGAGAATAAATTTCATTTTTAGGAGTATTAGGCCATTTTAAAAAACCCGCCACTGCCTTTAAGTTATGACTTGGAAGGTGTGGTAATAGGCGTTTTGCAATTTTTTGAGAACAGATTAAATTAAAATTTAACTCAGCTTGACCATGGTCTAGATAAAATTGCTTTAAAAAACTTTTTTCAAACTGAGCATAATGCGCAATGATGATGGGCTCCGGCCCTACTTCCCCTAAAACACGCTGCAATGATTCAAACACCAGCTGGGGTTCCGCGCTGTCTTGCAGTTCGCTCTCAGTTAAATGAAGCATCCTTTTAATTTTAGGTGGGATGATCGCTTCGTGTGGAAGCTTTAATGTCCATTTTTCAATGTGAAGATCATTAAATGAGCGAGGATCTACAATGCTCCAACCAATTTGCAAAAGATGACCGGTATTCGGGTGCATACCAGTCGTCTGGCAATCCAGGATAAGAATTTGTTTTTGTGATAATTCAGTCATCAGCGCACAGTTCCTTATGGTTTCCCTGAATGATTTAACGGTCCGATATCTTCATCTCTCCAAAAGGATTGCACCTCTTTAATAATTGATGTTGAGACGAGCTCTTGCGGACTTTGCGCATACCAATCCTTGGGCATGCACTGACTATAGGTGGGTTGTAAAAAGCGATTATCCATTAAGACGATCAAACCTTTATCGGTCTCAGATCGTATGACCCTTCCTGCTGCCTGAATGGCTTTGGCCATTGCAGGATAGGTGTATGCGTATTCTTGGCCTTCTTGATAATGAGTCTCATAATAGTGCTTCATTTGTTCTCGCTCCCAATCAAAGGAGGGAAGAGGAGGACCTATGATAAAGGCTCCTATGGCTAAATCACCCACATAATCAATGCCTTCAGCAAACATTCCTCCTTGTACGGCGAAAAATAAATGATTTTTACCCTTGTGATGCAATTGTTTTAATAGATGTTTTGTTTCTTTGGTCTCCATTCGTCGTTCCTGACGTAAAAGGGTAAATTGCGAAGTGGTGGGCATTTGTGAATAAATTTGCTCTAAAAATTCAAAACTTGGAAAAAACACAAAATAATTGCCAAGTTGTAATTCTGAAAGGCGAAGGATGACCTCAATAATTTTAGGAGTATTTGATTTTCGGTCTCGATATTTAGTCGATACTTGCGGAATGAGTAATAGTTTACGTTTAGTAGATGAAAAAGGAGAAGAAAACTCTTCAGTATGCAAGAATGATTTGTTTAATCCAATAAGTTGGCTGTAATAATCAAAAGGTTTTAATGTAGCTGAAAAACCAATGATTTGATGAAAATGACAGTAATGCTCTTTCAAAAAACTCGATGCATCACAACAACTAATTTTTAATGCATGGCGTTTGGGATTAAACGAAATAAAGAACTCATCACGTCCTTCGTTCACAAATTCCAGTGCTGCAGTAAAATCAGACCAATAATTGACTAATTTTAAGATAGGGTCGTCTGTTTCGATTATTAAATCCGTCTCTAAGTAATCAGTAAGCAACTGGTTCAGTCGTTCCTCTTGTTGTTTAAATAGTTCTTCAGGTACTTTAGTAATATGGGGTTCATACACATTTGGTAAGGCACATCCATCAATGATGGTGACGCATTGATTAATGATATCGGTAAGTTTTTTTTGAAAAGGGTGAGGGTATCTATCCAATGCATTTAAATAATACTCAAAAAATTGTACTTCAAGAGCAGGTGAAAAATAATCCATACCCCGGCTGGGTAAATTGTGCACTTCATCAATGACTAGGTTCGGCTTTTCTTCTTCGCCTAGTTGCAACCCGACTACGCGATCGGGGGTATGAGTAGAAGAAAAAACGTAATTGTAGTCACCAATTACCACATCAGCATAGGGTATACTTCCCATTTGCAGCTCATAAGGACACGCTTGGTAGGTTTTTGCGAGTTCTTTAAAAAAAAGTGAGTCTAGGTTTTGTTGTTTTTTAATTTGCTGCATTAACTTGTGTTCTGTACATTTTGTAAAATGATTTTCTGCAAATTCACACTGCTTACTGGTACAAACAGGCTCATTTTTCATGCATATCTTTTTTTTGGAAGTGAGAATTAATGAGGTGAATGCTGCACCTTTTTCTTGAAGAAGTTCAACTGCATTAAGTGCAATTTGATGCTGTGAGTTTTTAGGTGTGAGATAAAATGTTTTTTGTCCTCGATGTAAAGATTCTTTCAAAGTAGGATATAAAATGGCCATGGATTTACCAAGGCCCGTTGGAGCTTGAATCAACATAGGTTTTTTTGCTTTCATTGAAGAGTCTACTGATTCCATTAACTCTTTTTGATGCGGCCTAGGTTGTTCAAATGGAAAAATAAGTTTAGTGCTCTGCTTTATACGTTGTTTTATCCGTTTTTTCGATTCTTTGATTTCTCGAATCAATTCATCTAATCGGTGATTCAACCACTGTTCAAAAGCATCTTTATTAAAGTCTAAAACAAGAGAAGTGTTTTTTTTGTTTCGCAACGAAAGAATTAATAAATTAAGTTGGGGTGTGTTTTTTGTTTGTAACCAGTGAATGTAGCCATAGACTTGCAGTTGTAGCCAATAAGGGTGGGTAAAATAGTTTTCCGACAGTATATCAATTAACTTCTGAGGCTCAAACGCGGTTTTAATTTCTTCAATTCTTGGATTTTCTTCATGATAAATGCCATCTATTCGCCCGGAAATGTAAAAGCGGTAACGTTTATAAGAAAGCAGGTGCGATATACTTACTTCTGCCGTGTAATTGGGATGTCTCTTTAGTTGTTGAAGTTGAAAATTTTGATGCGCTTTTACTGCAAGTTTGGAGGTCAATCCAAAACCTGAATAGGTATCAATACTTCCCACGCGAGGAGAGGGAAGGGCTAAATCAATAACGGATAAATTGTAAGTCTTCATTACCACATAGGAAATTGATGCACCACCAACAGTGATGAGAGAGCTTAGTCATTAGAGTAAGCGGCATGATAACATAGAGCAAATAAAATGGCTCTTTTTTATACTTTAGATTCATCACTTTCATGTGTGCAGTAAACGCCCATTGCTTTAGCACTTATTTGGAAAGTTTTTTTCCCATAATAATCTATTATTAAAGATATTAAGATAATTTAGTTATTGTTACATCTACTTATATAATTATCAGGGAGCAGCTATGGAAAAATTTGAAGGAAGATTGGCGTGTGTGATTCAGGCGGATGGCACTATTGCACGGGGTTATATGATTGATACATGTGAATTTAACGGTATCAATGAATATATTATAACCTGGAAACTGCCTTTGCAGGGTGGGGGAGTAAAGACAAACTTCTCTGGAACTATAGGTAGCGTTCTTGATGAGCCAGTATCTCCGGGGTTAATTACCGTCTCTTTGATGCAAAATGCATCACAAATGCGGGTAAATACCTTTGAACCTAATGGTAAGCCCGCAGCTCGCCCTTTTCATATTGCATGCTTTCGTGATTAAAATGCCGGCTCTCAAAAATCCACTGGCTATTTTGGTTTGCTTTAAAACCAGTGGATAGAGCTAGGTGAACAACGAATGAATATGCTGATTTGAGCAAGCATCCTTGCACGTATTCCAAGAGCTTCGAAAAGATAAAATCACCCAGTGAACTGAACAAATATGAGAAAAATAGCTATATAGAATAAATAGACTGTTAAATAATGTATTTAAAATAAGGATATTTCATGCAAGATTTTATTAAACCGGCCCTTTTTAATGCTCAATTCATAAGAAATTTAGGCTATACGACCTATCAGGGTGCCGAAGTTGGGGAATGTCTTGCGATAGCAAATCAAATAGTATCTGGCTGTAAGGATAGCTGGTATGACCGTTGGGCCGACTTTGGTGATCGCAATTATAGTATGGGTGAAACTTACCGTAAGCAGGGGTTGCATCTGGATGCGAAATTGGCTTTTCTAAGAGCGTGTACTTATTATCGGGCTGCGTTTTTTTTCCTTGAAGATGAACCTTCCGATCCCAGGATAGAACAAGCATTGCAATACAGTATTAGTGCTTTTCATGAAGCCCTTGAATTTTTCGAAACTCCTGTAGAAAAAGTAAAAATTCCTTTTGAAAATATTACATTACCTGGTTATCTATATCTTAATTCTCTTTCAAATCATCCTAAACCCATCCTCATTGATACAGGCGGAGGTGATAGTACGAAAGAAGAATCATATTTTAGTACGGCAGCAGAAGCATTAAAGCGCGGTTTTCATTGTTTGAGTTTTGAAGGACCAGGACAGGGTAGTATGCTGCGATTTAATAAAATACCGTTTATCCCGGATTGGGAACGAGTTGTTGAAAAAGTTGTTGATTTTGTCATTAAACGTCCTGAAATCGATCACACAAAGATTTTTTTGATTGGTCGAAGCTTTGGTGGTTATCTTGCTGCTCGCGCTGTAACCAAAGAAAAACGAATCGCAGCATGTATTGTAGATCCAGGGATATTTGATGCAAGTGGTCCCCTCGAAACTAAATTTAATTCTGTTAAGGAAAAAATCCCTGGCTTAAAGGATGCCCCTTTAGAACACGTTTTAACGGAACTTATGAAAACAGATGAAAATTTAAAATTCATGATAGAAAGTCGAAAATGGCGATTTGCTGCTAAAACAGTTGGAGAAATGCTCGATAAAACTCGTGCTTATACTCTGCATGGATTAGTAAAGAACATCCAATGCCCCATGCTGGTTTGTGATAATACCTTAGAATATATTACCTTAGGCGAGGCAAAAAAACTTTATGATGAATTACAATGTACAAAGGAATACATTCTTTTCAATGACAAAGAAGGTACTGGCGGCCATTGCGAACCGCTTGCACCGAGAATATTTAGCGCAAAAATCTATTCTTGGTTAAGTACGTTATAAATTTTTTCATGAAGGTACGAAGAATGCATCAAACCAAATTATGATGAGACTGTTTGGTGGGTAGGGTAAAGAAATGGTTATTTTAAGTGTGTGTGCAAAAAGGGTAGGAATTATTCGTTGTGGGAGTAGGGTTGATATTAATACTTTTTCGGTCATTATAATTTGTAAAACAGTATTACAAATATCAAGAAGTTTGATAAAGCCTCAATAAAGGAATGCAAAATGGACTTAATACTGAGAAATTGGCTTGGATTAATATGCGCTTTTTTGTTGGTTACTAATGGTTTTGCGCAGACTTCTGCAACTCCAATTATATGCGATCAAGACTATGCGCTATGTACTTCTGCTCGCTGTATTCCCACCCCAGGGAGCTCGACCAATGCAATTTGCGATTGTGTAGTCGAAAAAGGTAAAAGTGTAGGCTATAAAACATGTAAAGAGAGAAAGCCTGTTCAAGATAAATACAAAGTGACATCACTCATTTCAACATTTTCATTTGAGCAATTTGCAACTAAAAGTTCAATGAATTGCCCAGAAGGTTCACCCTGGACAAATTGTGTTGATATGTTGTGCACAGTTGATCCGCAAAATTCAAAACGTGCTTTATGTAACTGTACGATAGAGTGGACTCAACCGTTTGTTACTTTTGGCGGTGATTGTAATACAAATACCTGCGCTACCGGTTTTTGGTCTGGGGCTACTAAAGCAGATGGCATCATTCTTCGTAAAGCATTAATGCAAAAAGCGCATTCGAAACCAAAGAAAAAACCCATGATTTGCCCTGCTCAATCATCAGAAGCAAATTAATGATAAAATCATGACTACTATAGATATACTAAAAGTTTTGATCAGTCAGCATACATCTGAGGTTTTGAGTCATTTACCTCTGAATGATATTGTAGAACAATTGAGCATAACGTCACGGAAATTCAAAAAACTCGATAATAAATTATTTGATTGGAGTATTTATGAAAACGATTAGTAAAAGAGATCAACATAATATCACCCCAGACCAAGCAATTGATTTGCTGCGAAAGGGTAATCAACGGTTTATTCAAAACTTGCGATTTAATCGAAATTTACTTCAACAAGTTAATGAAACAGCTGATGGGCAATACCCTTTCGCCACAATTTTAAGTTGTATTGATTCACGAACACCAGCAGAATTAATCTTTGACCAAGGACTAGGAGATATTTTTAGTATTCGAATTGCTGGTAATATTGTGAATGATGATATTATTGGTAGTTTAGAATTTGCATGCAAAGCAGCTGGATCTAAATTAATTGTAGTACTAGGCCATACCAATTGTGGTGCAATAAAAGGGGCTTGTGATGAAGCTAATTTGGGGTATTTGACTCAGCTTTTAGAAAAAATAAAACCTGCAATCCACCAGGAAAAAACATTTAAAGAAAATCGAAACGGAAGTAACCTCCCTTATGTCAATGAAGTTGCCAAAATTAATATCAAAAATAGCATTAAAAATATTCTAAATAAAAGTAGTATTATAAAGGAACTAAAGGATCAAAGAACCATTAAAATAATTGGCGGTTTATACGATGTTTCCTCTGGCGAGGTCAAATTTTTTGATGAGTAAAATTGAGTTGGATCCTGCATTTATTTGCTTTTAATAAGAAATGATATTATGTCCCTTAGTCATGACAATTAGTTCATGATTGCTTATCCAAAAAACTTCCATTTTTTGATATCCATTTAGGAGATTTATATGAAAAAGAAACTACTTCCTATTTTAATTTCTGCTCCTCTTATGACTATGGTATCAGCAGGAGCCATAGCTGTTGAGGCTAAACAAAATAATCAAGTTCAAAAAAGTAATCAACAAGCAACTTTGGATCCCTTCGATAATGATCCTTTTTTTCAATCACCAAATGATATTTTGAAACAAATGGAGCAAATGCAACGAGCTATGGATCAATTTATGAAAAGTCAATTTTCACAAATGCAACATAACTTGGCGAATCAATCCAATCAAATTCCATTTGGTAGTACAAATACTATTGAAATTAGAGAAAGTAAAAATGAGATTACTTATAAAATAAAATTACCAAAAGATGCTGATAGTAAAGTCGATGTTTCTGTCAAAGAGGGACAATTGATAGTGAGCTCCAATGTAACGCAAAAAATTACGAGTGAACAAAATAATAGCAAAAGTGTAAGTTATTCTCAGAGTAATTACAGTCAAGCATTTCAATTACCGAAGGGTTATGATCCAACTTCGATGACCACAAAAATGAAAGATTCAAATTTGATTGTTACTTTCAAAAAATCAATTGCGACATCTTCTATACTCTAAAAAATGAATGAGCTGAAACTCTTTAGTAACGCCAGTTTTTGCGGCGTTACTCCAGTCATTTCATTTCTATGAATTTATGAGTAAATTGGTAAGGGTCAATAGAAATTATTTTAGATTTAGTAAAAAAAATTTCTGTGTGATCAGCCTACTGAAAAATAAAAAAGGAACATAATATTGTTCTTGACTATCCCTCATTTCGTGAAGGACTAACAATGTATGGAGAAAAAATTTTGAACAAAACAAACGGAATTAAATTGATTATTTGGATTTTATCTTTTGAATTGATAGGTTTCTTTTTAGGTTTATTAACCCAAGCAAATATTTATTCTTGGTATGACAGGCTCCATAAATCAACTCTAACTCCTCCAGGGTGGGTTTTTTCCGTCGTTTGGTCCATATTATATGCATTTCTTGCCATTGTTGGGTTTAAGTTATGGCAAAATCGCAGCAAACCTCAAATTAAAATAGTAATGCCTCTATACATAATACAACTCATCATGAATTGGCTATGGACCCCAATTTTTTTTCAACTGCATTGGATAGGGTTTAGTTTTTTATGGATACTCGTAATGATTAGTTTGAATGCAATCATTATCTTAAAAATTAAAGATACGGAAAGAGGGAGTGCTCTATTATTGACTCCTTATTTCTTATGGCTTATTTTTGCGAGCTACCTTAATGGAATGATATGGATTCTCAATACACTGGCCTAGACGAGCTGAATTCATATAAGCAAACCTCTTGCGTTTAACCTTTGATTCGCTTAAATCTGCTTTCTTTACATTGCTTTAAAAGCAAGGGTGAGAGATGTTAGAAAAATATACGCATAGTTGTAATTCTATTTATTCTACGGGGGAATAGTTAACGAGAATTTATATACTTTGTACTTCACAAGTAATTTTTGTGCATCCCGACAGTGAGCAGATGCTTCAGTTTTTGCCATTTTTCATCAGCTTTTTTATCGGAATTTACTGGAATTATTGCTTACATTTGTTGTGCAAATCAATGAATGAAGCCCTGTTTTTGCTGCAGCCGCACCCATACTTCAAGACTGCAGTGATAACAAAAAACGAGCAACAATTAAATCTAAAATTGTTTTCATGATTGATTCTTTTCTAAAATAAAAACCAACCTATACACGACCAAGCAAATATAATATTAAAAAAATTATTAAAATAGTCCCTATAATACCTGAGGGTGCATAGCCCCACTCTCTACTATGCCCCCATGTTGGCAAGGCACCAATTAAAATGAGTATTAAAACCACAAGTAATATTGTACTAAGCATTTTGTTTCTCCTTGAAATTTACATGCTTATATCAACTGTAGCATATAAAGGCAGTAAACGCTGCGGAAGGGGGGGATTTTGCTGTATCAGTTAATCTTCAGCCTCAACTTTATTAGAAGCTACTTCAGGTAATATTTCCCTCACTTCTGCAATGTTTGATCGATCTTAGGAAAATACTATCGGTTTTACCTAATGAGGCTAATCTCCACGCAAAGATATGAAGAATCAAATAGTAGTCTAGAATTAATTAAAGCTTGTTTAAGTTAATAACATCAATGCATCGTTAATACTAGGAGTAATAAAATGAAGAAAATGGAATGTTCTAAGATCACCTGTCTCTGGACGCTTCGTTTTGAAGTATTAGGCGTTATTCTATTAGCTATCGCAACTGGTTTAACCATATCTACTCACAGTAGTCTTGGCATAGTCGCATTATTTGCTGCAGGAGTTGTTTTATGTCTGTTTAATAAGCTGTGCTGTTATGTTTGCCCATCAAAACACGTATCTTGTCCAGTTTGTGACATACCTCATTCTTATCACTCAGAAGAATTTGAACAAACACCGGAGGAAGAGAGTGAAGCAAAACAAGCCATGGATAATGAGGGGGGAAATCAAGCTAATAGGGCAAAATAATCTATTCATAGAAAAAAAGGGCTTCGAATTGCAGCGAAATATCTAATTTTTCTAGAGCATAGTGAGAGCGGATCACCTATATCTAGAACACTCTATAGGAAGTATCACCTTTCATTTTGATAAACATGGGTAAATAAATAACACCAACCGACCTAAATGCGAGCAATAATCAGCTATAATTTACTAAGGTGGTTGTAGTTTAATGATTAAATTGAAAATACAGTTTCTGGTTAACAAACAAGGAGTATAAAATGCCTATTGGAATTTTGTTTTGGGTTCTGATGCTCATTTGGTTACTTTTCGGATTATATTGGCATCGAAATGAGTTTTCTGGTGGCAACTATGGTATCGTCGGTGGCAATATAATGTTATTCATTTTATTAGCCATAATAGGTTGGAAAGTTTTTGGCCCCATCCTTCATTAATCTTGCTCCAAGAGTTCAGTGTTGAGATACGACTATAAAATATGCCCCTATCAAAAAGGGTTTTGTAATCCTTAGTGGAGAGGCGTGCTTTTATCTTTCATATTTAAGATACTCCGCAGGTACTCGATAGATTTTTTCGTGACTCTAAAAATCAATGGTACTTCATACTACCTATTTTCGAGTTAGTGTAAATATCTCACTTAATCAGTATTACACTCTCAATAAATTCGCGATAGATTAATTAATCTGCTAGTCTAGAATTATGTGTTGTAACAATATGGAGATAATCATGACTCAGGACCACTCACACAATTGGATGGCAGGTGAACTGCAAAAACCATTTCAAGAAATGCTGGATCTTAATGTTAAAACATTACAAGGTATAAAATATTTAACGTTTGAAGATATGTCCTCTATGAAACAGCCTGGGGAATTACTAGATAAACAGGTTCAACTCATGATTGAAAATAGTCATTTGATTCTAGATTATGTAGGACAATCATTTCAACTTTTAGAGGATGCTCTTTTATCACATTCTAAACAAATTAAAGAAAATACAATTCAATCAATTAAAAGCTCAAGAATTGAGCCGTCAAAAAATCGAAAGTTTAGCTCTGAAATGAAGAAAACGGTGAAACCTTCGGCGCAGAAGAAAACTGCAAATAAAAATAAAATTACTGCTACTAAGAATACTTTGATGAAATCAAAAAATAAAACTGCATCCACCCGTGCACCAGTACCGAATAGAGTGAAGTCGGAACAAAAAGCAACGAAGATTACACCTAAACAGGATGGATCTGCTCCTATGACAGCTTTACCTGAGAACAAGAAAAATATACCCGCGCGCAAAACAATGCTGTCAGAGAGTAAGAAGGATATCTCAATACAAAAACCCATCATTTCGAACGAGAGCCCAAAAGATTTGCCGGTGCTCACTAAGGCTGTTTCTGATAAAAAGGAAGGTAAGCTTAAAAAAAGGATGACTAAATTAGAGCGTAAGATGGGAATGCCAGAACCAAAAACTGGTTTATTAAACCAGATGAGTATACCGGATGACTCAACGATTAATCTACCGGATATACAGCTCAGTACATTTGAGCATCACCCAATCCACTCTGAGCATCCATTAGCTGAACAGGAAGGTAAGGGAAAAAATCCTTTTAAAAAGTAAATGAATAAGACTTCTCACTGGCCTGTGGAAAATAAATGTTAGGGAAGCAGATGTTCATTTGCCTCGGAGAAACCCAACTTTCTACTTCGAGGGTTTCTCCGACGAACTCGCCAATCGATGACGAAACTAAGAAACTGGGTTATGTAGCTATATTATAGTTAAGCCAAAAATGCAGGCTACTCCCCAAAACAACGAAAACATGAAAGACTTCATGATATCCAAAAATTCTAGGAAAGGGATCCGGCCACTTAAAAGCATAGATCAAAGCACCTAGAGTATAGGTAACCCCTCCTATTACTAACAACTGGATATTGGTTGGGTCTAGCGAAGATTTAATTTCGGGAAAATAGAGAACTCCAATCCAACCCATAATAATATAAAGGAACGCTCTAAACCATTTCGGTACGTGAGGCCATAGGGTCGTTATTAACATTCCAAATAGTGCAACCAGCCAAAGTATGGAGAGAAGATGCAATCCTGATGCTTTATTTAACTTAAGTAGACAAATGGGAGTTGCTGTTCCTGCGATTAAAACAAAAATAGCAGCATGATCAATCCGTCTTAGTAATAAATATTTTTGCCGACTCCACAGGCGGGTATGATAAAGTGCGCTCACACCATACTGCCCAATAAGGCTTCCACTATAAATTATACTGGCATAAATGGCGTAGACCCCATTACTGTAAAGGATTAGTATAGTGCATGCATAAAGGGTGATAAAAAATGCTGCTAGATGTATATACCCACGTGCCAGAGGTCTCATACTTAATGGTCTTCAACTTATTTAAATTCTTAAGCAAGGGATTGCCGAATAGAGATTACCCAAACTTTTTCATTTTCATTTGGAATATAGATTATGCCTGCTTTGCTACATAAATGTCTAGGTGGCTAAGATGCTGATACTTCTGCTGTGGATATTTTTCCAATCATAGCCACATTAATTTCTTTTTAATAATTTCTACTAATACTAGATAGAGTAGTGTTGCGCCTGTAAGAAAAAGAAAATTGAAAGAAGGGAAATAATCTACGCCAACACTGAAAATTATTATCGTATTGATAATGCCAGCATTGATCATATTTCCAGTAAAAGCTGATAATAAAGCTGCTACAACCAAAAAATAACTAGAGGGTTAGTCGAATTAGAAATCGATTCAATGATAACTGAGCGGAAAAGTTTGCGACCTAGAACATTTTTACCCTATAAAATTTGTCTTTTCTGGGCATCTACATTGGTGAGACCTTGTGCTGAGTTATCTTATTTAGAACTTGGTCATTATCGAGAGCCACCAAAAGCAACTTGCTTCTGTCCAAAAATGCCCTTTAGTTATTCTTGCCAATAGAAAATTCGTGTTAGAGATTTTTCCTTTCATGACTATTCATTTTAGATGACAAGTTTATTAAGTTTACGGTATAAAATCTCTATTATAAAACATACATCATTAGGGTATCAGATGGACAATATGGCTAAAAAAGCAACTCTTTATCGAATGGTAATGCCTAAACACACATGCCCTTACGGTTTGAAATCGAAGTTCCTACTAAATTCGCAAGGATATAGCGTTGAAGACAATTGGCTGACTAGTCGTGAGCAAGTAGATGCATTTAAAGAAGAGCATCACGTGAAAACCACTCCCCAAACTTTTATCAATGGTAAACGAATTGGTGGATATGATGATTTACGTCGATATTTCGGCAAAAAAGTACAAGATCCTAAGGAGAAGACTTATCGCCCTGTAATGGTTCTTTTCACAGTAACCGCATTAATGTCACTTGCGACAAGTTATACTGTTTTTGGTACTATATTTACAATGCATTCTGTAAGTTGGTTTATTTCCTTCAGCATGACAATTCTTGCGCTTCTGAAGCTTCAAAATGTTGAAGGTTTCTCAACTATGTTTTTGAATTACGACATTTTGGCCAAGCGATGGGTACCTTATAGCTATATTTACCCTTTTGCAGAAGCATTGGCGGGAATATTAATGATTTCAGGTGCCTTATATTGGATTTCAATTCCAGTTGCTTTGTTTATTGGAACAATAGGAGCTATTTCCGTGTTTAAAGCAGTATATATTGAAAAACGGGAATTAAAATGTGCTTGCGTGGGTGGTGACAGTAATGTTCCTTTGGGATTTGTTTCACTAACAGAAAACTTAATGATGATAGGGATGGCTATAGCAATGGGAGGAAGTTTCATAATATAGGAGTAAATATTTTAGTGACATTTTAATACTCAATAGTAGGCCATCCTAGTTTTTTGTAATGTAAAACTGAAATTGAAAAATCAATCCTAAAACACTTTTTGAAATTGTCTCGGTTTTTCCATTGGCTGCACAGGACGTTCAGATGTAATTGCAATAGCCGTGTCTTTAATCACCGTAGGAAAAGACCTAATTTTATTTGACAGGCTAATTTTTTTTCTTTAATTTTTTTCCCCGCATCCTCTTGTGCTTGCTTTTAACTGCTGAGTTTGCAGATTGTTGCTTATGCTTAATTCTATTAACATCTGGTTGATCTTTGACTGTATTTCTATGCTTATGAAATATAAAGGCAATATTAAGAAAAATGATTCTGTTCGTTAAAACAATTGAACTAGACAAAAATTTAGACGATAGTTTCCCTAGCATTGAATAAATTCGAGAAAATCATTTTGTTCTAGAATAATGCGTCATAGATAGTAAATAATAGAAAGAAGAGACATATAACATGAGATACAGTATGGCTCTTCTATGCACACACTAAATTTTATATACGCGGACATAAAATTCTGGGAACACCGTATAAGTGAAGTAGTATAAGTAGGGAATATAGATATTGTGGATACGCATCCTAATAAAAAAATTTTGTGTATGCTATTTCATAAAACTCCGAGGATGATGAATTTATCGACTTTTTGGTCTTTAATGTTTGGCGTTTGTATTTATTTTTTGTCCTATCAGGCTTTTGGAGATAATGAACGCGATTTCAATAATAAATTAGAGCATTTAGTAAGTTGGTTATGGGGTACCCCCGTGCCCTCTCAGGTCAATTTTTTCCCTATAGGGACTCATTTTCTTCATACCAACAGAGTTAATAATAAGCAATGGCTTGTAGGAGGTGTCTATCGAGGTATCGCGGCGGGGACCTTTATAAATTCATTTAATCGGCGCGTTTTTTATCAGGGGTTTAACCGACAAATTTATAGAAATAATCTTTTTAATTTGAGCTACTTGTTCGGTGTTATGGAAGGATATGGTAATGAATTTAAAAATTACTTCGGCCCCATCTTAGGCCATGATCCAGGGCCATTAGTGGCGTTGAAACTCGACTTACGCTTGTCGGAACATTTATCGATTGACATTACAACTTATGGCGTAGGTATTCTCGGTGGGATTAGCTATATTTTTTGAATTATACAATGAATTTTTATATCATCTTAATTAAGAATTTCATGTATATATCAAAAAATCAATTTGCACCCAGGCTTTTTTTGAGCCACACTTTGGCATTTTGGAGATTATTGAATAACGAAATGAAGAAGTTAAGGGATTTAAAATATTTATTAGTAGTATTTTTTTATGTGTTGTTATTACTTGCTTTTTTAAGTATTGATTCAGAGAACCTAATTATAGGATATGATTTTATTTGTTTATTCAGCATTCTCTTTATAGTTGATTTTCTAACGGGTATCGTTCACTTTTTTTTGGATTATTATCCTTTAAAGACAAAGATTATTCCTATTTATAACTATCGTGGTGATAGAAACACAGAGAGATTTAATTACTTAAAAAAAGAAGCTTTTCGAAACTATAATATTATCGATAAGATTTCTTACAATTTTAAAATTCATCATAATAAGCCAATGCATTTGTCGAAGAAAATATATACCCACTTATGCTTTGAAACCATTGTTCCATCATTATTATTAGTGTGTATTGTATTTTTACTGAAACCAAACCAATCAGATCTCAAGTTAATACTATCTTCGGCTGCTTTATTTATTTGCAATATTCAATACATCCACACCTGTGTCCATGGTCGAGATACATTTGTATTTGTACGTTCTCTAATAACGTGGGCACAAAAATACCATATTATTTATCCCTTCAAAATACATGCGGAACATCATAAGTATATTAGTGCCAACTTTTGTTTGTTGACAGGTTGGGGAAATGTTGTACTTAACCCGATAATAAAGATTCTTTTACAAAAAACTAATATTCGTGAGCGTAGTGGGCTCTTTTTAAGTAAATATTAGTCCTGCGGCTAGTGCGTCACGTTTAAAGCATCACGGCTGTACACAGGAACCCAAAGGTTAATCACCCAAAATCTTGCACTCCCTTAGTCAAACCTGCGTCGGTGGAATTCGCGGGTATTGGTAATCGATTAAAGGTTGAAGAGGTAGAAGACACCTCTTAGCCTACTATTATTGAAACACGGGAAAAGCCTACACGAAAAGGCTCTTGTGGGAACAAATTTGGATGCTTGTTGATATTCCCAAATTAATTCTCACCAGGTTCCCCGATGATCCCCGAGATTCAAATCCAGCCTTGTCTTGAAAACAAGCTTTTTAATATCCTATTCTGCACGAGCTAGGCTCGTTCTCTGATATTTGATTCACTTGTGGGAGAGATGCATTATGTACGTTTTCTGACATTAATTGCTCTCGTTGTTCCTGAGTTATGCTACCTGCAAGGGTTGGATTTGTGAAAAATTGTTGCAGTAGATTTTTATCATTAACTCTCGAAAGTACGTCATACACATTCAAATTTGCAGCCTTTAGTTGTAACTTTGCACTGGCTAGAAAATGAGGATAAGAAAGCATAGTGACGACAAACTCCTCAGATGTTTTTGGGGTGCTTACGTATTTAAATTCACGATCTTTTACTGCATTATCTCGATGATTATTTTGAAATTCTTCATATGATTGAACACCTGATTGTCGTTGAATTGCTTCTTTGAAGAGGGGACTTTTAAGCATATGATGAATTATTTTGGGATCATTTACGCTTTTGCAGATTTTCAGCAATTGTCCGGATTGCAGGTTTTGATTATTCATTTTTGCGGGATCCACTAACAGTTCTGCTACGATAACATTTGCAGTAGTGGGATGAATCGTGTTTTGAGGCATATGTAGTAAGCTATGATGTTGTTTCCTAATCTGAGCCTCATTTCGTTCACCACATATGCTGCTCATATATGCAACTAATTGCTCTTTTTGCTGAGAAAAAGATATATTAGGCGAAATAGCACAACACATTTCAGCAGTAATAGCCCCACATGAACCGTTCATCCCTTTAGCTGCTTGTGTGATATTTGCTTGAGGATAAGTAGCTGGTTTAATGACATGGACTGTAGGTTCGCCACCCATATTGAAAAATGATTGCTTAATTCCCCTAACGGCAGCGTTCTCCCAAGCGTCATAACCGTCTAAGGAGTTAATAACCATGATTTCATTTTTGCTAGGATCGTCAAAACTATCAATTCTGAGAGCAACCGTACCTACATGGCCGGCAGTACTACTGTCCATTCCAAAATGATATACAATCGTTACAGGCAATGAATGTGGAGGATTACTGTATTTAAGATTTTGCATTGCCATTTTTGAATGTTCTTGGAGAATGTTTTTAAGACCTTCTGGATTATCTCTGGTTGGATCATAATCACTTGTTCCATTGCTATCTCTAATGATAGGAGGCATAACGCGACAATGAAACTTATTGACCTCTTTAGGAATACTTACATCTAAAACAACAGGTCTTTGATTATTATCAAAGAAAAAAAGTGTTGGTATTTCTTTTTGTTTTTGATCTTCAAGTCCATCCTTTTTACTAATAACCTCCATAACTTCATCGGGATGATAAGCTCTCACGTGTGAATTATTTGGAGACCAAAAATCAGTTTGATGCGTCTGGGGTTGAATAAACTCTTGAACGCGAATAGCAGGTTTCGAATACATTTAACACTCCTGAGGAAAAGCATGTAATCAGTATATAAATTTAAGATTAAATACCTCTTACCAGACCTACGTAAAATGCGCAGATTAAAAAAGAACAGTATCTTTGAATCCTAATCAATTCTTCTGATTCTAGGAAAAGTAACCGTCCTGGACACTTCTAAGATATTGAGAAAAAAGAATAATTTTATATTATTATAAAGAAAACTATTTGCATAAAGCACACACAGTCGATAGCTCTGAATCTTGTTAGAGAGAGGAGAATTGTATTCAATGACAAAAAATATTGGTGAGTCTGTTCGTGCACGTCTAAAAAACATAGCAGTCAGAGAAGGTTCTGATTTTAATGCGGTATTGATTCGTTACAGTCTAGAGCGTAATCAGCATACTCTAATCAGTTTTTGTCGAAAGGTACTTTGAATTCAAACTTCAAGACAAAAAAAATAATTACAGATAAGTTGAGATCAGATTAAATCTGGGTAGAGATAATCAATGAGATGACACCATTGGATGAATAATATTTCAGTTAGGCCCAAAAGTACTTGCTGGTGGTTCAACAGAATTTGTTAAACCTTTTTCAATATGATCTAACACAAATTTTGCTTCAGCCACTAGTTCAATCGATGAACTCTTGCCATACTTTGTAGTAAATGCTGGGAGGGAGTGATTCCGTGAAATGAAATACTTAATCTCATCTGGGATTGACGGAAATTTACCCGGCAATGATGAATTGCTCATTGGATCAATGTACTCAACCAACTGGATTTCACTATTCTTGATATTAACTCTTAATAAAGCCAAATGCTTTTTTCCATTCTCATTGAGATCCATTGGTATAAAATAAGTACCGTTCTCTTTTTCCAATATCTTGCCAACTGAACTCAATAAATCTTTGTAATCTTCTTCTTCTCCAAAAAGAGAATCGCTTAAATTGACACTTACTAAAGGTTCAACATTTTTAGAGTTTAAAGTTCGGATATTATTCATAAGGTCTTCAAATGAACTTTTAGGGTTAGGTTTATGCTCACCAAATACTGAATATGAAGGGACAAAATGATTTTCTGCATTACTTTTTTGTAAATATTCCTTTTTTATTTCTTCAGGAATATAAACACCCCGAATTTCACTCAATAATTCGAAATATTTTTGATTAATTTTAGCCAGTGTTTCTTGCGACTCTCCATCGAAACTTACTTTTATATCACGTAATTCTTCTTGCATTTTAGTCAAGGTCTGAGCTAACTCTTTTGATAATTCATTGATACAATATGAATATTTTCCAGCAACCACATTAAATTCTTTATATATATTCTCATATTGTCTTTCATCTATACCCATTTCTTTGAAAAAAGGGGAAAGGTCTACATTCATGAAATAGAGTAGGGTTAATAAATATAAAGGCCCTTTATACCATGGTATTAATCCGGTTGGTTCAACTTCATGTTTACTTATCTCTTTCATATCACTTGTTAAGAACAAGTTCCAAAATTGTTTTTTATCTACACCACCCAAATTAATATTCTGAACAACGTTATCCCATAGATATTTAATTACTGCTAATTGCTCCTTACTAACGGAGACCGTATCTGATTGAACTATACCTGACTTTCGGGTGCTAGCTACCCCTGTTTCTTTACCTTCTAAAGCAATTTTGGAAACAGCGTCAAACCAGTTATCGATTTTATGGCGTTCTTTTGGGGAAGTCGAAGGGGGAATAAAAAATTTTTTTCTAAACATATTACACCTTACCTCTAGTATTACTTTAGATCAGTATTAAAAACTGTATCCAAATAATATTTTTCAATTACTTTGGTCTTGCTCTTGGAATATTCTATACTTTTTAGTATAGTTACTGCTCAAAATAATTCCAGTTTGACAAAATAATGAATGAGGCTTCCTTATGATAATTGTTTCACCTTGTAAAGGGCCAGGTAATTGCGGTTTTCACATCATCCTCATCTCCCTCCTGTATTTAGTTATCAAATCTAAAACTGAACCTGAATTATTAAAAGAAATTAATAACTCAGAAGTATTAGGAGAAATTTTAAGTCAGCTTCAGGATAAAAGTCTTAAATCTCAAAAAAATGTAGATATTTTAAATGACCAAATTAATCAAATGATAAGCGGAAAAACATCCTGTTTTGATTTTTTTTCAACTATGACTGAAGCGATGAAAAAAAATTTCTTGAAAAGCGATTGGTTAAATAATCTTGTTAAAAATACCCTGTTAGCTGCTGATTGGTATTTTATTCCTAATAATCCATATCTTAATTCTGAAGCTTTACAGAATCTGGCTGATAAAATTAAAAAGTATTTGTTTCTGAGTAGAACTTCAATTTTTGAAATGAATGACGAGGATAGCTTTAAATTAGTTAAAAAATATCTCTCTTCTATAGACAAATCCTTTTTTGATGAGTTAGTAAAAAAAGTTACTTTTGAAATTTACGGTACTCGTTCAGCATGGTTAGATTATGATTTTTTAACTAAAGTTAATGAAGCACTTTTCCCAAATAGCAAAATTTTATTCTCAAAGAAATGGATTAATTTATATAACAATGCTTCAGATGATCATTGGAGTTTATCCATTGAAAAAGAAGATGAGACGTTAATGATTTTAAAACAAGCTATAGAAAATTTTATTGAAGTATCAACTTGTAACAAAACGATAGAATTCAGTCCTTTCCTCTAGACTACCGCCCGACTCGGGAATACTCTAAGGGATTGATAAAATACCGCCTGTAGCCATCAAATGAGCCATTTGTCATCGTGTTGGATTGTGACTTTGCAGCAAAAAAGCATTGAGTCATTAAGAAAAACAGGGTTGCTACATGACACCAGCAAAAGAATTACCCATTGTCATTAAAAAATCACAGGAAGAAGTTGAGCAGATCGTTGCATTGATGCACTCATCAAACCTACCTGAGGGAACAAAAACTCAGAAACTCAATAATAAATTAAATCTTTAAATTCCATTAAAAATAACAATAATTAACAAAATGCATCTTTTATTAAATATTCATATGTATAAATTTAGGCTATAACCTAATTAATTTTCTTGACCCAACATAAGTAGACCCACCTTGTGGAAAATGGAGGAGAAATTAGAAGCGACAAAGGTCGCTTTTAATTAATCGGTTAAAAATAATTTGTTAAAATGTTTATTAAGGTATCTGAATAAGGGTTAAGTACAAGTTGTTGCTTTTGTGCTTTAGAAAGTTTTTTTATATAACGTTCTATCCGCATTGCAATTGATTTATCACTTTTTATCTTCCAGCATTGAGCAATTGAGATAGGTTTAAAGCTCCGTGTATATTTACCACCTCTACCTGTGAGATGATCCTGAAAACGTTTTTCGAGGTTATCAGTGTATCCTGTGTAATAACTTTGGTTGCTACAGAGCAAAATATAAACCCAATAGATTTTCTCAGCCATATTTCAAAAATCCATTAAGAATCTTCTTCACTGGACTATAAGAAATTCCCATCATTAAAGCAATATTCATTTCGTGCTCAATTGAACGAATCTTATTTCGCAGTGTAATTCTGCCTTCCATTCAATCGAGGAAGTTTTGGTTTTAAGCGGTTTTGATTACACAAAGCTAATTTCAAATGTATCTTAGGGTATTTGAGAAAAATTTTTCCAGCACCTTCCAAGCAACGGCTGCATATCCTTCAATACGCATTCCTAGTTTCTAAAGCTGGAGTCCTGGCAATTCAAACTCAACTTTTCTCTCTGGTATGTAGCCCTCTGGGTATGTATAATGAGTCATTAATGCGGGTGCTCCACAGTTTCATTTACTACAATGACGCTCTTTGATTATCTTTATTATTTCATCATTCATATGAATGATAAGTGGTTTTTTTATAACTTTACAAAGTGCAAATCAAATTTGGAACCATGCTGCTCTTGAGCATCCTTGCGCCTAAAACTCGAGAAATTGTTCATTCTTATTCTCATCGTTAACTTGACGATGGCCTGAATAAGCTTGTCTGTTCGGAGTGATATTTGTTTAGCAGTTCTGCACCTACTTTTCCTCCTTGACTCTTGCTAATCTCGCGCATAAAACCATCCCATCCAGGGAGTTTATCTAGATTTCCGGATTCAATGACTTCTTTTGTTTTTTGCGAATGATCCTGGTTTATTTTGTCAAACTCTGACCTTTTGCCAATAAATAAATTTACTTCAATGCCTTTTTCTTTAGCTGCTTTAACGAATTCAAAAATTTCTTCTTCAGGAGTATCATCAGGAAAGAAGGCTAAAAGTTTAGGTTGGTAACCTTCACATGCATTTTTAGGATGAGCAATTGTTTCTAACACCACATCCCTTATACAGTCCAGTTCTTCTTTAGTCGCATTTTCTGGGCAAGTAGTAATCCATCCATGAGGAAAAAATTTATTCTCTATAGTAAATTTAGCGCCTGAGTTTTTTGATATAAATTCAATATGTAGCGGGTTAACCTGATTCTGTTCATACATTTTTTCAAATAGCATTTTACTAGGGCGCATTTCAAATAATAAATTCTGATGTATTCTCTTCGTGTTTTCGACCTCGAGCGCGGCTAGGAGTCCTTCATATCTTTCTTTTGCAGCTTTTTTTTCTTCTTCTACCTTTGAGTTCATAAATTTTCTCCAAGTTGGATAGTAAACTTTATTTAAGTATAATTCAGATTTCCTAGAGGAAAATATCAATTGGATTATCGGTCGCGCGGGCTGATTTATCTTTATGATTAGTTATGGGGCAGGTTAAGGGAGTTATTGGGTGATACTCCTTCGAAAATAGGCAACTATCAGGGGCTAGTCCAAAAACAAATCAAGAAAAAATTTTTACCTCTCCAGAATACCAGCCTGCAGTTTGAGAGGTAAAATGAAAACCTACAGGCTTGATTCAGCGTTTCTATCGAATAATCATGGGTTTTAGTGTTGTTCCTATGGCAGTATACAGAAAATCAATTCTAAATGGATGAATAGGATATCAAACTCAATCCAGATTTTCTGGGTAATGAGAGCATGAAATTAAAATTCCTCGACGAAAATCCGTATATAATTATATATGTAATTCAGAAAGGAGTTTGATCATGGCAGACCATTTAAATGAGGTATCTAACATTCAAGTAATCGTATTGATGGATAATGTCTCAGATATATTTACCAAAAGCCATGAAGAAATTCGGTGGAATGAATACCAATATCAATTCGAAGTAAGGAAACGCCGAAAATTTTCCAGTTCTGATCTTTGCCGTGCTTGTTCCGGTTTATCACTTTTAATCAAATTATCGGTCGATAATAAAAAATATACCTTACTTTTCGATGCGGGTCCTGATGGCAACTTATTTCTTGAAAACGTTGAACGATTGGGTGTTAACATTAAGGAAGTGGATGCTGTCTTTATTTCACATGGGCATTCCGATCATTATGGAGGGCTCATTAAGGCATTAGATGCCATTGGAAAAAAAGATATTCCTGTCTATGTTCATCCTGATTTATTTACTCCCAGAGCTTTTGATGTGAAAGATGACCGGGTTGTTGAAAGTTATTTAATTACTAAAAAGGACATTGAAAAATATGGGGGTAAAATTATTGAAAGTAGAGATCCCATGTATATTATGGATAACCTTGCTTTAATCAGTGGCGAGGTCCCTAGAAAAAATGATTATGAAAAAGGGGCGCCAGGTGAAATGAGAAAATTAAATGATCAATGGCAGCCCGAACCTCTTGTCATAGAAGAACGTGCAGTTATCTTTAATCTCAAAAATAAAGGACTATGTGTTTTTACGGGGTGTGGACACCCCGGAGTGGTAAATACCTGCCGGCATGCTATTAAACTCACCGCGTTAAATAAAATTTATCTCGTCATGGGTGGATTTCACTTAGCAGGACCAACTTTTGAACCAAGGATTGATCCAACGGTTGCTGATTTATCCAGCCTTAATCCGGATTATGTTATTACAGGACACTGTACGGGAAGCCAGGCGCAATCTGCGTTCACAGAAACTTTTAAAGATCGCCACATACCGTATAGTGTAGCAACGGTTTTTAACTTTTCTTGTTAGAAGATTTCCTTAACTGTCGCTATTGGGTGGAAATGTTTTCCAGTAACACCGAATTATTTAAGAGATTGGATCAACATACTCTTTAATAGAAATTTAAAGAACAATTATTAGTATGCCAACACAAGATGAAATAATACAAGATACGGAAGTTGTGTTTGAAGAGTGGAGAGAAGGCCTAAATACTTTCAAAGAAATAACTCCAAAAGATAATTGTTGCACTATTTTGGAAAATATTCTCTTTGAGTTGATTGTTATTCTATACACATAGAACAGTATGGATACAAAAATAGTTTTGGAAGAATTATGCTGACTCTGAAGATCATGATAAGTTTTTTGCATACAAACAAATGATTAAATGAACTCTAGTATCAATTTAATTTCTGTATCGAGGGAGCATTCAGTCGATAGGTATCAATACATAAAACCTCTGGAAACATCATAGAGCTGTTTGATCAAATGATAGTAAAACTCATTCAAAATTATGATGAAACAAGAGTGATTTTTCAATCACAAGGGGTAATTCTTTTGCTGGCGTCATGTAACAACCCTGTTTCTCTTAAGGGCGATGTATCGACAAAGGAATCATTAAGAGCAAGTTAAAAGATGAGCATATTATATAATTATTGCCCCTTTTTTAAAGACAAATCAGGTATGGCGATTAATCTTCTTCTCCTTAAGGAAAAAATGGAGAACTGAACGTTGAATTCACATTTATAAATACGAGATAACTATGAAAGAAAAAGTTGAAGAATTTTTTGAACCCAGCATTGAAGGTACGTTATTTGAAAAAATTTGTCACTTAGCAGAACTGAAGGATGAGGAAGGATTAAGGGAATTAAATTCTAGACAGGGCATAGAGTTCCCACACGGTAATTATTTACCGGTAGGTTATTTAGCGAAGCAGGGAAAACAAGACGCAGTGATGCTTTTAATTGAAAAATTTAATGCTAATAGACATCACGCAGTCCTGTGTGCTGCTTGGGGTGGGCAGGAAGAATTAGTAGATTTACTATTTAGCAAAGAAAATGATGAGGATAAAATATCTGTACTACTTTATAATATTACGAGAGGATTTGTTCGAAGTTATAATCGTGATATGTATACAATGATGCGTGAATATCTCCATCCTTCTAATAAAATTTCTGCATTAGTAAATAGGTTATCTGAAGATCTATTCGATCAAATTAGCTACGATGAACAATATTTAGAACAGACCGCCTTTTTGTTGGAATCTAATTATTTTGTTACAGAATACTTTTTAGGTAAGATTCAATTTTCGTTGGAAGGAATAGAGCCTAAGTATTTAGGATTAAAATATCAATGTATAGGAAACGAAGGATGGGGATATCTTCAAAACCTGCGTTCTTGCATAGTTGATTATCAACTTGAACCTTTACAAGCAGAAAAGCTATTAGCAGCGACACAAGGTCTCCAAATTTGGCTTTTACAGGCAGTGCGACAACTTTCTACTGGATTATACATTGATGAGAATGATAAGTTGCAAAACACTGATAATGAACGGCCCACACTACCTATTGAACTACTATTTCACATCACAAAAATTGCGTTTAATTTACCTGAAGTTTTTGATGCCCGTAAAATTATGATTGCTGAAAATAGTCGATTAGCTAACATGGTTATTAAAAAACAGGAAAACTCCATGAGTTATAGCCAATACTCTGTTATACCTCAGGTATTATCCTTTTTTGGGATGAATGGGCCTATAGAAAAGAAAAAAGAAATTGAAGCTTTAATAAGAAGAGAAGAAGACCGGAATCAAAAAAGGATATCATGTATTCCAAACCCCTAGTATAAAATTATAGGATTAGTAGTTACACCATCTACTTAACTTTGCAGGAAAGAGAGTATGGAGTTCAGTAACTTGCTATACTACGAATTTTGCATACTGCCTAAAACGACAGGGAAGTTATATTAAACTATGTTACAAATTTGCTACAGGCTTTTTAGTTGATGGTAAATTATATGTATTATTTTTATTCAGAATTTTTCAAATAATGTATCTTTCTTGTTGCGATTTACGCAAATATCCCAAAATTGAGGAGTTAATCTTCAGTCGTTAACCATTTTTACAGGAATAAATTTTGTCCAGAGCAAACCTGTCCGAGAATGCGCTCCTTGTCCGTAATCTGTGCCGTAGAGTGCGATCCTGGTATCACCACTTCGCCGAAGAGGCTTGGAATAAACTTATGTGCTACAACAGGCTCAGTATTACAAAAACTAATGCAAAGACAAAGGAATAAGAAATGCTAAACAAACCCACCCCACTACAACACAAATCGCATTCAATCTCGAGCCTAAAGCTTCATTATATATTTTATAGATTATGTTAATAACATGACTAATTCCAAGATATTGAATAAAAACACTCATAGAAATTAATCCTATAGAAGTGGAAGTAAAGTTAAGAGTGAATGTAATTAAAAACTGTAAGAAAAAAAACAATGCAAATAATATAATATAGGTAATATTTATACTCATTAAAAGACAGGTTAACATTTGAACCATTTTTCTTTTTATATGAAAAGTTATACAAATAATTATAGTGTATATAATAGTTATAAATGGAAGCAGAAATAAAGTTTCATTTGCAATTCTTCCAATAGGAGTTACTACTAATGCAAAAAATAAAACAGGAGCGTACAAATCGATGCAATAAATTACTAAGTAACTTAAAATAAAAGTAATAAAGGTAGAAATAAATAATAAAAATGGAGAATAGGGTGAGTTTTGGGGTTTTTCTTTATAAATAAAAATTTTTAAATAAAATCTTATTAATGCATTCATTTATGTCCTAGTAAAATTTATATTTCATTATTGAATTTGGGAAAGAGCAACCTAAAATGAATGTCACTAATAAAGATGACTCCCGAGTTAAATGTTACTTTACTTTTCTAAGGATGCTACGCTAGCTATAATGATTTTGACTTATGCTGTTGCGAGATAGTCTGTTCCAAAATGATCAAGATAATCTTTATAATTTCCCAGGTAATTTTGAGCCCCATATCGCTCGGTTAAGACAAGGACCCGGGTTGAGATGCTGTCAATAAAATGGCGATTGTGGCTTACGAATAACACAGCACCGGGAAAAGCTTGAATGGACTCTACTAATGCGTCAATTGATTCAAGATCGAGGTGATTGGTTGGCTCATCAAGAATAAGAACGTTGTTTTTTTCTAAAATCAATTTGGCCATAACTAATCTTGCCGATTCGCCACCACTTAGCAGCCCAATCTTCTTATCAACGTCTGAGCCGCGAAATAAAACCTGCCCTAATATTTTCCTGATCTCCTGAGATGTGGCGACAACCTGCTCTTCCATCCACTCCAACACAGTTTGAGTCGGCTCCAACTGCACTCTATAGTCCTGCGAAAAATACCCAACTTTAACGGTATCGCTCCATTCAAAACAACCTTGATCCGGTTGAAGTTCACGCAATAAAATTTTTAATAAGGTCGATTTACCGATGCCATTAGGGCCAATAATCGCGCATTTATCGCCGCGATTAACATGAAACGCGACCTCTTTTAATAAAATTCTTTCGTTAAATTGTTTATGAATATTATCAACTTTAATAACTGATTTACCAGACGGTTTTTGTTGTTGAAAATTAAAATACGGTTTAAAAATATTAGAATCTTTTATCTCAACCAATTCGATGCGATCAATCATTTTTTGACGTGACGCTGCTTGAGTAGCTTTACTTGCCTTTGCACCAAATCGATCGACGAAGGATTGCATTTCATCAATTTTCTTTTGTTGATTTTTTAATTCACTTTTTTTCAGGATAAGTCTTTCTTCTTTAGCGGCAACAAATTGATCATAATCACCATGGTAATTTTGAATGGTATCGTAATCAATATCTAAAATATTGGTTGACACGTTGTTGAGGAAACCACGGTCATGCGAAATGAAAATGAGCAACCCTGTAAAAGACGTTTTTAAGAATGACTCAAGCCATGCTATCGATAAAATATCCAAGTGGTTAGTCGGCTCGTCGAGCAGCATGATATCCGGATTTTGATACAAAACTTGCGCCAGCAAAACACGCAGCTTATAACCGCCAGATAAGGCGCTTAGTGGGCCATTATGGAATTTTTCTGCGATGCCTAAACCAAGTAATAAATTTTTGGCAGTGGATTCCGCCTCATAGCCTCCTTGTTGCATGATAAGCTCTTCAAGCTCACTTACGCGATAGCCGTCCTCTTCGCTAAAGTGCTCACTGGCATAGATTTTATTCTTTTCGGTGAGTGCATCCCATAAGATCGCATTTCCTTGAATCACCACATCAAGAAGCGAATCGTCTTCATATCGAAAGTGATCTTGCTTCAATATTCCCACATTCAGACTCTTCGCCTTTTCAACACTGCCACTGGTCGAGGATTCTTCACCCGCTAAAATTTTTAAAAACGTAGATTTTCCTGTCCCATTTGCTCCAACTATGCCATAACGCTTAGTCGACAATAAAATCAAATCAACATTTTGAAATAGGGATTTTTTTCCAAAATCCATCCCAAGGCTTCTTACTTCTAACATGTGAACAACCTTAATCTAGGCATTTACTTTACTACATGATTTCAACTTGTTTGGCATATTCGCCTCGCTTACCCTCGGCCAAGGTATAACGAACGCGTTGCCCTTCGATTAATTCTTTGTAACCATCGGTCTGAACTTCAGTAAAATGAACAAACACCTCTTTATCTTCTGCATCGGGTGTAATGAAACCATAACCCTTAATTTTATTAAAACGCTTTACTGTACCTGTTTGCATTATTTGATTCCTTGCTTCGAAATGTTATGGTAGAAGTCGAACACTTACTTTCCGACCTTTCCCATTTTTTAAATATCTATAAGCTTTTCCCTGGCTTTGCCCCCATTGCGATATAAGGTTTTGAAAGTCCTTCTAGGTTTCTGGAACATCATGCTATGAAAATTGTTCACTTATATACAGCAAAAGGGTAAGAAAATGAAGACTATCTTAACATTAACTGGGCTTACTTTAAACAATTAGTTAAATTTTTCAAATAAATTTGTAATTTAATTAATTGTTCAAAGAAAGGAGAAATTCCAGCTATAATAGTCTGGATAATATGAAGAGATTGTCAACAAGTCCTAATGCAAATAAGCTCATGATGTAGTTCTGGCACGCGAAAACGGCGCCAGATCATTGGACTAGTTCGGCGAAGAAAAGGTCTTCATTGTGTAAGTGAGGCAACTAAGTTTTCTTCAGATTTAACTCCATGGTCATCATAAGTCTTATGAACAAAATTTTTGAAAAAGACATCCGCTGAATTACCTGAATAATTAACTAAAATCTTTTTTGATAGGGTATGAGCACTATTATCAACAATATCAATAGGGGTATACATTTTTCTTTCTCTAGCTTTTTCTTTTTCCATCGCTTGTTGTGCCGCAAAAAACTGTTTCGTTATAGGGAATCCAATTTGAGTATCCATCTCGTTCTTTTTTTATTACGCGAAGCATTTTTAAAGCAGCATGCAGGGAACCATTAAAAGGAATCGCGTGATCATCTTTGGTTTCTTCTGTTCGTTGAGTTTTATGTGTACGAATCAACATATACTCTTTATATTCAGCTGGAATTTCTTTAAAAGCTTGATAGGCATTAACTTCCCAATCTGCCCAATGCAGAAGAGTAGGGGCGACTGCTTTAATTACGGGATTTACAACCGCTGCGAATAAGGATTTATTAGTTGCCTCAAGATGACTCAAAACTAGTTTTTCGGTTGAAGAAAAAGAGCGATCATTAAATAAATTAACTTTGTAATCCAATTGATGAAAATACCACGCAACAATGGTAGAGACTGCACCACCAATAGAAAGACCATTCAAAGTAATATTTTCTGGTGGCACTCCTTGATCTAATAGACGCTGTACTTGTGCAATACCATCAGTTATAAGATGGCGTATTGAACTCGCACGTCCATTGCTTAGACTAACACTACGATAATTGAAGCCAATAACATTTGTTTTTAATTCACGGGCATTATTCTGCATTTCTCCTATATTTTGCTCATAGGCTTTAAAATTACAATTAAAGTTAATAATATAGGTTCGATATTGAGAAGGAAGTTCTTCTTGAGATGAATGATTTATTTGGAGTGTATCTAATTGTACTCCATCATGTGTTTCTATAGTGTGTCGTTCATGATGTAACTCATTGTCATCTAAAACTTCAGGGTTCTCAATCTGAAACTCTGTAAAATCAATTGATTGAGCAACTAAGGCCGCTCTACCTATGAGTTCACCCATAAAAGTGTTTGAGTCACTACTTTGGACTAGTGGCAAAAGAGGATGATTTGCTAAATGTTCGGGTAAACTCTTTTGAGCTGGTGCTACACCCCGGAGTGGTAAATACCTGCCGGCATGCTATTAAACTCACCGCGTTAAATAAAATTTATCTCGTCATGGGTGGATTTCACTTAGCAGGACCAACCTTTGAACCAAGGATTGATCCAACTGTTGCTGATTTATCCAGCCTTAACCCGGATTATGTTATTACAGGACACTGTACGGGGAGCCAGGCGCAATCTGCGTTCACAGAAACTTTTAAAGATCGCCACATACCGTATAGTGTAGCAACGGTTTTTAACTTTTCTTGTTAGAAGATTTCCTTAACTGTCGCTACTTGGGTGGAAATGTTTTCCAGTAACACCGAATTATTTAAGAGATTGGATGATTCGGTGTATGATAAGAAATTCAAGGGAAGGATAGCTTCGTCGCTTACTTTGTTTGCTCCTCATCGCTTCGCGACGCACTGAAGCGCGTCCAAATGCTTCGTCGCGCTTCTTGGTCTTCTTAAATTAGTTTGGATTAAAGCATTGAACAGCTGTTATTTCCTGTTTAGTTGCACTGGATTCATCGCTTCTTTTAAAGAAACCGCAGTATTTGGTTTTACTGGGTAAGTCGTTGTCATCGTATGAAACCTTTTTTGGGGTATTTTGCAACCATGTTTTATCACACTGTATTCTAATCTCACACCCTGCTAGTCGAATTTTTTCCTCGTATTCTCCTGGCGATTGAATGGTGGAAAGATTTTCCCTAAAGTTACTTTTGGTTAATTCTTCGGAGGGAAATGCTTCCATTTCTTTTTCAGTATAAGGGGAAGATTCTTTCTTATCTTTATAAAATAGGAACTCCTCAATTGCATCACAAAAGGAATTAACACTAGTGAGACGGTAATCCGCCCACAAAATAGTTGATGCCAAAAGTAGAATTTTCTCGTAATGTATGTGCAAGGAGATTCTGCATGAAGAAATCAAAATTTAGTGACAGCCAAATCCTGTCGATATTGAAGCAAGCTC
>NZ_CDRUGZ020000042.1:0-497461 GCF_977063395.2 Legionella nigrisilvae | reverse complement strand
CCTGATCCCATCTCGAACTCAGAAGTGAAACGAGACCGCGCCAATGATAGTGTGAGGTTTCCTCATGTGAAAGTAGGTCATCGCCAGGGTTTTATTCTTGAAAGCGGCTTTAAGCCGCTTTTTTTTTCTACAATGAAATCTGCCATAAAATCCATGAATAGTGCTTGGAAGCTCTAAGTTCATTTCTCAACGAATGACTTGAACTTAGTTCATGTCTGAATTTTTTATTTAATTTCCTTCACTTACGCGCGTCCTCATGGGGTTTATAATTGATTTTTATTTAGCTTTAGTTTAAGTTAATTTATTTAAGGATAGGTCGTAGTTTATGTTAGTCCAACGAATTTTGGATTTTATTGAAACTCTAGAAAAGGAAAGCACGCTCACTCCAAGTGATCAGAAGCTATGCGAATGCCTTGTAGATCATTTTTCTAAATGCAAGCCAACTGATACTTTAAATCAGGATGATTTCCTTTTTCTTCTCGCCTGTTATAAAACTCGATGGGAAGCAATTATTGATGATGATGATTATATGCTTAATCCTTCGGCGATTAATCTACATTGGATTGATTTAGCTCGAGAACTGGGCCAAGTGTTACAAACTAATTATTTAAAAATATTGATACCGACTTTGACCAACGAAAAGGATTTAAATGATTTTTCGTCGCTTAATGAAACGGTAAATCTCTTTAATTTTTATCTCGGTTATGGCGATAATACTTTATATAGGAAGCTAAGCTTTTGCAAGCACTTAGAAAAATGGAAATTTGAATTATCGACATACAGATCAGATAAAAGATTAAGCGTTGTTACAATAGATGAATTAGCGCGTCTAAAATTATGTAAGCAAACGGAAAGGGAAGTAAGCGTTGATGCGGAAATTTTCAAAAACTTTTGGGATCTAATGCGTAAAAAGGTTTTTGTTAATTTAAGAGCTCATGGTCGTATGCCCATAGCCTTTTTACCTCACTTAATGGAATTAGTTGAGCGATACTATTTTTTTCAAGCGCATAAAGGGGAATTTACAGAATTCAAAAAAGAGATCAAGAATTTTTTCCATCGTTTATATGAACATGAGCTCGTGGATGTGAACTTCTTGTATGGGTCAAAAATTAAATACAAAGAGAATGAAGAGTACTTATTGGATCTATTTATCGCACTTCATACTGCAAAGAATTTTTCTGATCTGGATTATGAAATAAAGACATTAAGTAAATGGTTATTTAAATATAGTCCTGATTTAAAAGCCACAAGTAAAGAATTAGAACCCGTTTACCAAGAATTATCTGAGGAGATCGAAGAATACCAAGTCCTCTTTGATAAAAAAGATGCTTTTATAAATTGTTGCAAACTTATTGTTTCGTTGTTTACCACTCAATTTGAACTTTCTATCCTCTGCCCGCGTCAAACATCGAGTTTATGGGATAGAGAAAATGTGGTATTTCCCCAGGCTTATGCAATTCTTGGGGTGTTGTTGCCATTTGTTGCAGCAAATAAACCTAAAGCTTTAGAAGCAGCATATGAAGAGATCATCCGTGATATTATTAGTCCTACAAAAAAAGATACTGGCTGGTTTTCCTGCTTTACACGCCATACACAATCGATTAGATGGTTAGAGCTTGTGCAAAAATGTAAGTTAAATGAACTTGGAGTTTATTGGTTTGAACCAGAACGGTTGTTTAATGCATTATTGATTTTTAAAACAAATAATGAATCCGTAAAGACGCGGACTAATCAATTTTTAGATGACATAATCCAAACTTATGCGCAAGATGAAAATGAGCTCATGAAGCAATTCCGGGTTAATGTCTTATTCGCTGAGTTTCTCAATGGGCTGAGCGAACATCACCGTACTCATTTATTGAGATTAATTAAATTATGTGATCTGGACATAGCAAAATCTCGATTTCTTATTAACTGCAGTAAGCATATCAATAATCAAATATCCCGGTTATCTCAAGGTATAGAAAGTTCCTCAATATCCTTTTTTCCTATATTTCAAAAAGCGGATAAGATGGAATTTTTTAAGTTCTCTGAAGTAAAAGATGTTCAATCACTGATAATTGATTATAAAAATCAATTGTACCAGCTTACTCTTGATCCGAGGAAAATGGATATAATAAGTAATTATTTATTTAATATAAGCCAACCGATTTTAAGCATAGCACAAAAAGAAAGCGCTAAGAATTGTAGTCGACCTCTCGATTATATTGGTCAATATAACTAATTTATTAATTGTCTGTTGCACAACCCTGTTTAGATACATGACATTTGAGTACCGAACAGTGGCTTAGATAAAGTCAATTAATTGCATATAGAAAAACAAGGGGTTATGCAAACCTATACGTCGTAAAAGCATCCAAAAGAGTAAGGACAAAATGGTTCTTTTATCCTAACCGAAGGCTTTTTTTGTTGGAATGTTTAATAGCTCAGTAAGTTTTAGGTGTATTGACCACAAAGCTTGATGAAATTTTCATAACGTTTTTCTGAAATTAAACCCTCTTTCTTCGCCTTAATTATAGCGCAATAGGGCGTATCTTTATGGGTACAATTTCGAAATTTGCATTGTGACAAATAGGGTCTAAACTCGGGATAACAACGTGCGATCTCAGCGGCATCTATATGCCATAAACTAAACTCTCTCACTCCCGGTGAGTCAATTAAAGCACCGCCGCTAAGCAAGTGGTAGTATCGTGAGTTGCTGGTTGTATGTCTTCCTAATTCGGATAGTTCAGAAATTTCATTTATAGAAATGTTAGGTTCATGAGGCAAAATACTTGAAATAATTGAGGACTTACCTACTCCGGATTGGCCCACGAACACGCTGATTTGATGATTTAATATGTGTTTGAGTTGTTCCAAACCCTCAGTAGAGTTTTTATTTGTTAGCACAATAGGATAATTTAGTGGTCCATAATCTATGAATAATTGTTCTTTTAGAAGTTCACAGGGTAAATCAGTTTTATTTAATAGAATTACTGCCTTTAAGCCAAGTGTTTCTGCCATAACTAAATAGCTATCAAGTAACGCCCATGATATTTCTGGTTTGGGTGCTATGACAATAATGAGTTGGGTAATATTGGCAGCAACGGGCTTTGCAAGTCCCGAGCTGGTTGGTTTTGCCAAGACAGTACTTCGAGGATAAAGGCTAACTACTACTCCTTGGTTAATTCCTTCTGATTGCCATATGACCTTATCTCCCGCAACCAAAGTCTCTAGATTTGGCCTAATTGAACAACGTATGTGATTGCCCTTTGCATCTTCTAGTTCAACATGTTTGCTAAAGCGAGTAATAACTAAGCCATCAGCCAGATCGTCATGATTTTTTTTGTGCTCATGATAATTTTGTTGAATTTTTTCAATACGGGCAGTTTGTTGTTTACTAATACGTCTTTTACTCATGGTCCTAATCTATAATATAATTATTAAAAATATTCTTAGCTCGAACGAAAATTAAGGCTAAATAATCATACAGTATGAAGGTAAATTAAATTTAATGAAAGTCTACTTAGTGGGTGGGGCTATACGGGATGAATTATTAAATCTGCCAATAAAAGAACGTGATTGGGTTGTTGTTGGCTCTGAGCCACATGAGTTATTGGAAAAAGGATTCAGACAAGTTGGTCGAGATTTTCCTGTTTTTTTGCATCCTGAAACCCGTGAAGAATATGCTTTGGCGCGAACAGAACGAAAATCTGCGCCTGGATATTATGGTTTTTCTTGTAATTTTAGTAAAACAGTATCCTTAGAAGAAGATTTAGCACGCCGTGATTTAACAATTAATGCAATGGCACGAAATGAACAAGGACAGCTTATTGATCCCTACCATGGGTTGAAGGATTTAGAGGCAAAAATACTCCGTCATGTATCTCCCGCCTTCGCTGAAGATCCAGTACGGGTATTGCGTGTTGCCCGTTTTGCAGCACGTTTTCATCATTTAGGTTTTAAATTGGCCGAGGAAACCCGTTCATTGATGTATACCATGGTTCAACGAGGTGAATTAGCTCATTTGGTCCCTGAACGTGTTTGGCAGGAATGGCAAAGAAGCTTAGGAGAAAAAAACCCAGAACAATTTTTAATTACTTTACGATCCTGTGATGCATTGCGGGTAATTTTACCTGAAATTGATCGGTTGTTTGGCATCCCTAATCCATA
Source organism: Legionella nigrisilvae (assembly GCF_977063395.2). NCBI lineage: Bacteria > Pseudomonadati > Pseudomonadota > Gammaproteobacteria > Legionellales > Legionellaceae > Legionella > Legionella nigrisilvae. The sequence goes on along the minus strand of NZ_CDRUGZ020000042.1, from coordinate 493,309 downwards.
TCGTTATCATCATGAAATAGATAGTGGGGTTCACACCTTATTGGTCTTGCAAGCGGCAGTAACTTTAACTGAAGATCCTGTGATTCGATTTGCCGCATTAGTGCATGATTTGGGTAAAGCGTTATCGCCTATGGACAATTGGCCAAGTCATCATGGCCATGAAGAGCGGGGAGTTAGCATTGTAGAAACTCTATGCTCTCGATTACGAATTCCTAATGACTATCGTTCCCTGGCTATTTTGGTTTCACGCGTTCATTTAAACATCCACCGCTTATTTGAATTGAAAGCGAGCACGATAGTAAAAATTTTGGAGCAGAGCGATGCATTTCGTCGTCCCCAACTCTTCTATAATATGCTAATTGCCTGTGAAGCGGATGCATCAGGTTGTGGTCGGTCTATTGAATATCGCCAAAGTAAATTATGGAGCTATTTGCTTTCTGAATGTGCTAAAGTGAATAGCCAAGCGATCATTGCTGAAGGGTATAAGGGTGAAGCAATTAAACACACCCTACATCAAAGACGAGTGGCTTGTGTAGAATTGATATTAAACTCCTGGAAAACAAATGAAAAATAATCAAAATTTAATTTGGATAGATTTGGAAATGACAGGACTTGAGCCTGAAAAAGATAGGATTATTGAAATTGCTACTGTGGTGACCGACCCCCATTTAAATATTATTGCTGAAGGTCCAGTTTTTGCAATTTCTCAAGCTAAAATGCTGCTCGATGGCATGGATTCCTGGAATACTCGGCAGCATGGACAATCCGGTTTAGTTGATCGCGTTTTACAAAGTCAAATTAGCGAAGCACAAGCAGAGCAGTTAACCATCGAGTTTTTAAAGCAGTATCTAGATAAAGGTAAATCACCAATGTGTGGCAATAGTGTGTGTCAGGATAGGCGGTTTCTTTACAAATACATGCCAGATCTTGCTGCATTTTTTCATTATCGAAACTTGGATGTGAGTACACTAAAAGAATTAGCTATTCGTTGGCGACCTGAATTATTAAATGGAGTAGTTAAAGAATCAAAACACCTTGCCCTAGACGATATTAAAGACTCTATTGCGGAGTTAGTATATTATCGTCACCATTTTATAAACATGTTGGATGTAAAGAAATGATACAAAGAGAGCGACTGGAATTACCTAATGATGCAGACAAGTTATTGTTGCACTCATGTTGTGCACCTTGTTCAGGTGAGGTCATGGAAGCGCTTATTAGTTCGGAAATTAATTTTACTATCTTTTTTTATAATCCGAATATTCACCCTATTCAAGAATATGAAATTAGAAAAAACGAAAATATTAGTTTTGCAGAAAAGCACAATATCCCATTTATTGATGCTGATTATGATAAGGATAACTGGTTTGCTCGTGCGAAGGGTCTAGAATGGGAACCTGAGCGGGGTAAACGATGTACTATGTGCTTTGATATGCGTTTTGAGCGTACGGCATTATATGCTCACGAGCATGGGTTTCCGGTAATTAGCAGTTCTTTGGGAATATCACGCTGGAAGGATATGAATCAAATTAATGATTGCGGAATTCGTGCGGCAAGCAAATACCCTAACCTAGAATATTGGACTTATAATTGGCGAAAAAATGGAGGTTCAGAACGCATGTATGAAATTGCCAAGCGTGAAGAGTTTTATAAACAAGAATATTGTGGATGTGTATATTCTTTACGTGATACGAATGCATGGCGTAAGCAAAAAGAACGTAATCGAATAAAAATTGGCATTAACTATTATGCTGAAGAAAAAAAAGAAGATCAAAAAAACGAAGGAACATTATGAGCACGCATTCTCATGGTGGTTCACATCACCAACACCATCACGGAGCAAAGAATGCTCCCATGGCTTATGATAAAGCCTTTATTATTTCCATAGTTGCTAATGGCATCTTTGTACTGATTCAAATTATTTTTGCTTATTTATCAAATTCGACCAGTTTATTGGCTGATGCGTTTCACAACTTAGGCGACGTTTTAGGTTTGGTTTTAGCATGGATTGCTACCGTACTTATGAAACGCGCACCTACAATGAAAGCAACCTACGGCTTAAAAAAAATTTCCATACTCTCCGCATTGGCAAATGGAATCTTGCTCGTTTTTACATGCGGTATTATCGCCACGGATGCGGTCTATAAGTTGTTTTCACCGTCTGAGGTTCAAGCTTTCTCTGTTATGATTGTCGCAGGGATAGGTATTGTCATTAATTCTGCTACCGCCTTATTGTTTGCACGTGGCTCCGACGATTTGAATATTAGAGCCGCTTATTTACATTTATTCTATGATGCCTTAGTTTCCGTAGGTGTTGTTTTGTCAGCAGCCTTGCTGTATTGGACGGGGTGGCAATGGATAGATCCAGTGGTTGGTTTACTCATAGCATTAGTCATACTCAAAGGTACATGGGCTTTATTTGCAGGTAGTTTCAGATTAATTATTGATGGTGTTCCAGATAATATCTCTTGGACTGCTGTAAGCGATTTTTTATTGAGCAAACAAGGCGTGAAAGGATTTCATGATTTACATATTTGGGCAATGAGTACTCAAGAAAATGCCCTGTCAGTTCATTTGTATATGCCTGATAATGAACTTTCAGATGCATTAAGAGCAGAGTGGGTTGAGCAGTTACGTCAAGAATTTAATATTCAGCATGTTACTATTCAGGTGGAAAAGACCCAAACAGATTGTAATGATGCATGCCATCAACCTAAGTTTCTATAGTAAAAAATCGATTTGCGCGCTGATTGGGATGTTACTGAGTTAAATTTGCCTCCCAATCTCCAATACTTGATACAACCTCAATCCCATCAATTGATCAACAACCCCTATTATTGCGTTAACCTGCTAAACTATAAGACATATGACATCTCTTAAGTAGGAAAAAAAGAGAATGGATAAGTCTTATGAGAATAACGAAACATTCTCTGATCCATTATTAGATTGTTTAGTAATTTTAACTATGCTAAATCATCGCCCGTTGTCTGCAGATGTACTTCGTGCTGGATTACCGCTGGAAAATAATAAATTTACCCCCTCCTTATTTGTACGTGCAGCGGAACGAGTTGGATTTTCAGCACGCATAGTGAAACGATCCCTTCAGCATATTTCAAAATTAGTTTTACCGGTTGTGTTGCTTTTAAAAAATGATCAGGCATGCATCTTAAAAAATATTATTGATTCTGAAACAGTCGAACTCATTTTGTCGGATCATGGAGGAGGGGTTCAACAAAAATCATTCGATGATTTGGAGGAAAGTTATATTGGACAAGCTATCTTTATTGCTCCCGTTTTTAAATATGAAACTCGAGCTGAAGCAGCACCAACAGAAAATATAGATAAGCTTTCCTGGTTCTGGAGTACCTTATCCCGTTATCGCTATATTTACATGCAAGTTGTTGTTGCGGCATTCATAGTCAATATTTTCAATCTGGTTATGCCCTTATTTATAATGAATGTATATAACCGAGTCATTCCTAACAATGCCTATGTCACTTTATGGGTACTTGTTGTTGGGGTTTTGATGATTAATTTTTTTGATTTTATATTAAGACTATTACGTGGTTATTTAATTGACGTGAGTGGAAAAAAAGCCGATGTGGTGATGGCAAGCACTTTATTCCAACAAGCAATAAGCATTCGCTTAATGAACAAACCCAACTCGGTCGGTGCTTTTGTAAATAATCTGCGAGAGTTTGAAGTGCTTCGCGATTTTTTTACTTCCGCAACACTAACTACAATTATTGATTTACCCTTTGTGCTTTTGTTTTTTGTACTTATCGCGTATTTAGGCAGCTGGCTTGTACTGATTCCCCTTATTATAGTGCCGCTTATCTTACTCGCTGCATATATTATTGAGAAACCTATGCGTGAAGCCGTATTAAAATCCTTGCAAGGAGCCATGCAAAAACATGCATTATTAGTGGAAACAGTAACGGCTATTGAAACAGTTAAATCGTTAAATGCTGAAGGACAAATGCAAAAAAAATGGGAACAATATGTGGGTACTACCGCCCGAGATTCACTAAAAATGCGCTATTTCTCAAATTTGATAATCACTATAACCAATTATGGTCAAGGGTTTATTACGGTAGGTATGATTGCCTTGGGTGTCTATATGATTGAGGAAGGAAGCATGACATTAGGTGGCTTAATCGCCACAAATATTTTGGCGGGAAGAATTTTAGCTCCTCTTTCTTCATTGGCGGGAATTTTAACCCGGTTGCAGCAAGCCAGGTTATCATTGGAAAATCTGAATCACTTAATGTCATTGCCTGTGGAGCGTCCAGAAAATAAACGTTTTTTACACCTGCCTAAAATAGAAGGAACCATAGAATTCGATAAAGTTAGTTTTCAATATCCAGGTCAACAGCTCCTAGCCCTTGATCATGTTTCTTTTAAAATAAAGGCGGGGGAACGGGTAGCCATAATTGGCCGTATTGGTTCGGGTAAAAGTACTATTCAACGGTTAATTCTTGGTTTATATCAACCGAAAGAGGGAAATATTTATATAGATGGGATTAACATTGAACAACTAGATCCTGTTGATTTAAGAAAGAACATGGGCTTTGTCCCCCAAGATAGCATGCTATTCTATGGAACAGTCCGAGACAATATTTCTATGGGAATGCCCTGGGCTGATGATGCAGCAATTATCAATGCAGGTTATCTTGGTGGTGTAGACCGATTCGTAAATCATCATCCAGAAGGATTTGATATGATGGTAGGCGAGAGAGGGGAAGGCTTATCTGGAGGACAGCGTCAATCTATTGCCCTGGCGCGTGGACTACTATCTAATCCCCCCATCTGGTTATTTGATGAGCCAACCAGTGCCATGGATATGGCCACAGAACAAGAAACGATTCAGCGCTTATTAACTCTTAAAGAAAGTAAAACCATTATCTTAGTAACCCATAAAGTATCATTATTTCCTTTAGTTGACCGTCTTATCATGATGGATAATGGCCATATTATTTTAGATGGGCCTAAAAATGAGGTGATTGAAGTTCTACAAAAGGCACAGGCACTGGAGAAACAAAAACAAACCCAACCGTTTTCATCTTCAATACCCAATCAGGAAGGTAAATAAACATGTCTTTGAAGAAAAAGAGGAAAGAGAAAAAATTTTTTTCAGAAGATGAAGATTTTATTGCTGACTCTAAAGCAGCGTTGTTATCGAAAACAACAATGGTTGCGAACAGTATTCTTTTTATTGTCTTAATGCTTATTATCTTGGGAATAATTTGGTCTTATTTTGGAATGATAGACGATGTTGTTATTGGTGAGGGAAAAGTTGTTCCTTCATCAGAAGTTAAAATTATCCAAAGCTTGGATGGTGGAATTATTAATAAGATTTTGGTTCAAGAAGGGGAAATAGTTCGTCCTAACCAAATTCTAGTAACTCTGGATGATACTCGGTACAAGGCAGATTATAAAAATGGTTATCATCGATATCTTGCTCTTTCGGCCACAGTCGCCAGGCTAACGGCACAAGCTTATGGTAAACCAAGTGTTCAGTTTTCTGCTGAGTTGAAAGAAAATGCTCCTGATCTCGTAGATAGAGAAAATTATTTATTTAAAACCCAACTCGATTCACTTCATTCAGAATTAGAGAATTTAAAACAATATTTAGATCTGGCGAAAGAGCGCACTAAAATGTATGAGAAATTAACACTCAAAGGGTATGCATCTAAAGCGGAATACATTCGCACTCAAGAAATTATTGCAGAAATTCAACAAAAAATATTAGAGAAAAAAAACCAATATCAAAATACTGCATGGACTGAACTTAACCAGCAAAAAGCAGAGTTAATGAGTTTGACTGATTCATTAGCTTCTTTAAAAGATAAAATGGTGCGTACTCAACTAAGATCCCTCGTTTATGGTGTAGTTAAAAAAATCAATATTAAGACGGAGGGAGGAGTTGTTAGTCCAGGTGAAGATATTTTGGAAATTGTTCCTTTGTCAGATAAGTTACTTGTTGAAGCAAAAGTAACACCGAAAGATATCGCTTTTATTCATACGGGACAAAAGGTATCAGTTAAGATCACAGCCTATGATTATACGGTCTATGGCAGTTTAAATGGAGTTGTTACTTATATCAGCGCGGATGCAATTGAAGAACCAAGCACTAAATTCTCTGCGGCAACACCAATAACCTACTATATGATACGTGTACAAACCGATAAAAATTATTTAGGAAACGATAAACATAAATTACCGATAATTCCGGGTATGACCGCCAATGTTTTTATTAAAACGGGGAAAAAAAGCGTTTTGGATTATATTCTTAAACCCATATTTAAGGCCAAAGAGGAATCGTTCATGGAAAGATAAAGATTACTACCTTGTAATTTTAACTCGTAAAAAGGATTTTTTTGCATCCATGGATTTGAATAAAATTTAACCAGTTACTATACTTATCTCATATATGTTAAGTGAAACTCCCGCTACTTGAAAGTATCGATTTGTTCAGGTGTTTTAATAACGCGCAGGTACTAAAGTCATGGAGGAATTCAGAACCTTGCCCGCATGGTTTAGGTGTTCTCATGGCTGCTTCCACTATTACTTCCCCTAGTAATGAAGCATTAGCTCTACTACTAAAGACGATCCGCAATAGTAATCAAGAATCAATTTTAGCGCAGAAAATAACTTCTTACGGTAATGGGAATTTAAATTTAACCCTCAATACCAATAATGGGGTAGGTTTTATAGGAAATGGGAATAATAATGTTTCCTTAATGGGAAATAATAACATTCTTACAGTAGGTAATGGCAAAGATACTCTCTCAGTTTTAGGTAATAACAATCTTCTAATTGTAGGAAATGGCAACAATTCGGTCACACTTTCTGGCATCAATGAAACCTTATTTATGGGAAATGGTAATAATCTAATAAATGCTTTATCTTCTTCGGGCAAGGATGTTATTACAGCAGGTAACGGAAATAACACTTTGAATCTTGGATATGCCCATGTAGTGAATAGCATGGTACAACTAAGTGCCGCAAATTTTTCAGTAACCTTAGGCCAAGGCATTAACTCCGTACACTCCGTAACTACAGGGAATACAGTTATCAACTTGGGGAATAATAAAAATAGTGTGGATGCGGGTGTTGGTTCTTCTGTTATAAGAGGAGGGAACGGTGCCGATAAGATGACTTATGAGGCTAATCTAAATGCCATTGCCCACGGAGGATCCTCTATATATAACGGAGGTAAAGGTATTGATGTTTTAGAACTGAAAGTAAGCTATGGACAACTTACTTCTGCGAATTTTAAAAATAATATTCTAGGTTTTAAAGCGGCTGTAGCTTCAGGATCAGAAGCAAACAGCTTTTTCAAATTTTCATCCATTCCTTTAAGTGTTAAAGGTTTTGAGCAAATAAAAATCGTGGCTCAAGATCTTGGAGCACCTAAAGTTTCATTTACTCCAACTTCAGTTCGCGAAAGCGCTCCTGGTGCGACTCTAGGCACTTTATCTGCAACAGATATTGATGCTAAAGATCAACACTATTGGTTAATTATGAACAATAATGCCAATGGTTCCCTTAAGTATGTCGTAGCCAATGAAAGTACCCAAGTAATTAAGGGCTCAACCTGGTTTAATGGGGTAAATGGACCTGAAACACTAAAATTAGCTGCTGGAGTAGTACTTAATGATTCAACTCCCAGTACATTACCGATTACTGTGGCCGTAGCGGATATAGCTCAATTACAGGCAATTAAAGCCGGTACTTTACAGGTTAGTGCATTACCTACTCATACTTACAACGTCCCAGTTATTGCGGTTCCAGTTCCTCCTACCTCATTACATGTAACAAGTCCTGGAGGAAACGAAAATACACCGATACCATTAAATATAAGCGCTACAACACGTTATACGGGTGACGTATTATCCTATAAAATCACTGGGGTTCCAGCGGGTGCTTCTTTATCTGCCGGGACACACAACCAGGATGGTAGTTGGACGCTTACTGCAGCACAAATTAATGGTTTAACTTTTAAATCTGGATTAAATCAAGTGTCTGGCTCTGTGACTCTTAATGTAATTGCGACATCTACGTCTCCCAAGGGTTTATCCGCAAGTATTCACCAATCAATAAAGGTTGGAGTTAATCCTGTTGCTGATGCCCCTATCTTAAGTACCCAGGCGGTAACTGGGAATGAAGGTTCCGCCATACCTCTTAATATAAGCGCCAAACTTCCAGTGGGAAACACCACGGATGTGCTGTCAGTAAAAATTGGCAATGTACCTTCTGGAGCTACTCTAAGTTCAGGAGGGATTGCTTTAGTCGCTAATACGGATGGTACTTATACGCTCAGTGCGAGCCAACTGAAGAATCTTTCCCTTACCTTAAATGGGCAATTAGCCACCACTGCCAAACTTGCCTTAGCAATAACTGCCAAATCAACAGTAGGAACTTCAGTAGCCACGGCGACAGCAACGCAAGTTGTAACCGTCAATCCCGTTGCCGATACTCCTATCTTAGCTACACATTCGGTTTCAGGAAATGAGGGCACTGCCATACCCCTTGATATAAGCGCATTGCTTCCCGCAGGAAACACTACAGATGTGCTGTCAGTAAAGATTGGCAATGTTCCTTCTGGAGCGACTCTAAGTTCAGGAGGAACTGCTTTGGTCGCTAATACGGATGGTTCTTATACTGTGAATGCGAGCCAATTGAAGAATCTTGCCCTTACCTTAAATGGTCAATTATCCAGCACCACCAATCTTGCTTTAGCAATAACCGCTAAAGCAACTGTCGGGACTTCAGTCGCTACTGCGACGGCAACGCAAGTTGTAACCGTTAAACCTGTTGCCGATACGCCTATCTTAGAAACGCATCCGGTCTCCGGTAATGAAGGTACTGCCATACCCCTTGATATAGGCGCCTTACTTCCCGCAGGAAACACTACAGATGTGCTGTCAGTAAAGATTGCCAATGTTCCTTCTGGAGCGACTCTAAGTTCTGGAGGGACTACTTTGGTTGCTAATACTGATGGTACTTATACGGTAAATGCAAGCCAATTGCAGAATCTTGCCCTTACTCTAAATGAGCAATTGGCTAGGACTACCAATCTTACTTTAGCAATAACCGCTAAATCTACTGTTGGAGCTTCAGTCGCAATTGCAACGACAACGCAAGTCGTAACCGTTAATCCCGTTGCCGATACCCCTATTTTAGAAACCCAGACGGCTACTGGGAATGAAGGCTCCGCCATACCTCTTGATATAACTGCCTTACTTCCCGCAGGAAATACCACCGATGCATTGTCCGTAACCATTGGTAACGTACCTTCAGGAGCGACACTAAGCTCTGGAGGAACCGCCCTAACGGCTAATGCGGATGGTACTTACACACTTACTGCCAGCCAATTGCAGGATCTTGCTATTACGGTAAATGAACAATTGGCCACCACCACCGATCTGGCCTTAGCAATAACTGCCACTTCTACGGTCGGGAGCTCAGTAGCCACTGCGACAGCCACGCAAGTCGTAACCGTTAATCCCGTTGCCGATACTCCTATTTTAGAAACCCAGACGGCTACTGGGAATGAAGGCTCCGCCATACCTCTTGATATAACTGCCTTACTTCCCGCAGGAAATACCACCGATGCATTGTCCGTAACCATTGGTAATGTACCTTCAGGAGCGACACTAAGCTCTGGAGGAACGGCCCTAACAGCTAATGCGGATGGTACTTACACACTTACTGCCAGCCAATTGCAGGCTCTTGCCATTACGGTAAATGGACAATTGGCCACCACCACCGATTTGGCCTTAGCAATAACTGCCACCTCTACGGTCGGGACCTCAGTAGCCACTGCGACAGCCACGCAAGTCGTAACCGTTAATCCCGTTGCCGATACTCCTATTTTAGAAACCCAGACGGCTACTGGAAGTGCAGGTGTCGCCATACCTCTTGATATAACTGCCTTACTTCCCGCAGGAAATACCACAGATTCGTTGTCCGTAACCATTGGTAATGTACCTTCTGGAGCAACTCTAAGCTCTGGAGGAACTGCGGTGACGGCTAATGCGGATGGTACTTACACACTTACTGCCAGCCAATTGCAAGATCTTTCTATTATGGTAAGTGGAGATTTAACGGATACAACCAGCCTTGCATTAACTGTAACGGCTTATTCCAGCGTAGAAAATTCAGTTGCTACTGCCACAGCAACTCAATTAGTTACCGTTACTCCTATCGATTCAGGAACTCTATCTTCAGGAAATGATGGTGCAACCACGACAACAGATGGTTCCACTGCAACAACGACGACGGGTGCAACCACGACAACAGATGGTTCCACTGCAACAACGACGACGGGTGCAACCACTACAACAGATGGTTCCACTGTCACAACGACGACGGGTGCAACCACGACAACAGATGGTTCCACTGCAACAACGACGACGGGTGCAACAACGACAACAGATGGTTCCACTGCAACAACGACGACGGGTGCAACCACTACAACAGATGGTTCCACTGTCACAACGACGACGGGTGCAACCACGACAACAGATGGTTCCATTGTCACAACGACGACAGGTGTAACCACGACAACAGATGGCTCAACTGCAACCACGACGACAGTTGCCACTGCGACAATTGCAGATGGTTCAACTGCAACAACGACAGATGCAACTGCGACAATTGCAGATGGTTCAATTGCAACAATGACAGATGCAACTGCAACAATTGCAGATGGTTCCACTGCAACAACAGCGACAGGTGCAACTGCTACCACTACCGATGGTTCAATTGCGACAGCGGTAGATAGTTACACTCTGACCACGGATGGTTCCACTGCGACAGCGGTAGATATCTCCACTGCAACAGCGATAGATGATGCTGGGGCTGTTCCAATAATTGACTTAACTCAACAAGATAGTATTTTAGATGTAAGTACATATAGTATTTTAAGTGTAACAAGCTCAACTGGGACAGCAATAGATGGCTCAACTGCGACAGCAGTAGATGGCAGCACTGCGACAGCAATAGACAGCAGCACTGCGACAGCAATAGACAGCAGCACTGCGACAGCAGTAGACAGCACCACTGCGACAGCAGTAAGTTCAATTGCGACAGCGGATAGCTCGATTGCAACCGTAGATGGTTCAACTGCAATAGTGTCTAGCCAAACAAATGTTACTCTATCTTTACAAGGGACATTTACCGATATGGGTATAGGTGGTGTAGAAGTGAATTCTACCCTTATCTAATTGAATAACGCTCTTTGAGTTCCGAAGTTTGTCATCAAGAGGAAGAAGGTTTAACCCACCTTCTTTTCTTGATGATGGCCTAACTAGTCTCAAATATAGGTTAAATTTTTGTTGTTACTAACGTTAAACCCTGTTTATAACTCCTACAAGCAAGTGTTTCTTCGCCCAGTTTTTCATGCAACTGTCCTTGAGTTTCATAGGCTAAAGCAGTAGGTTCTATTTCGTTAGATCGTTCAAGATAATATTTGGCTTTTCCCCACAATTTTCGTTTCATGCATATTTGACCTAAACATAAATAAAGGGCCGCTGAATGGGCATTTTTTTTCAGTAATCCTTCAGCAAAAGCCAATTGTTTTTCATCGATTGGTAAGAGACTATAGAGTCCAATCAATTGCGGATTAAGGTCTTTGCGCAGTGCACGACGTAATAGGTCATTTGCATTAGTGTAATCTGCTTTTTTTAATAAGAAACGGACATATTCTGCGATAATATTCGGTTCGTTCGCTAAAGCTTTGGGTAATGAATGGAAGAAAGCCTTCACCGCCTCAGATTGATTTTGTTTTACAAGATCAATAAGACGTTGCAAATAAGCATTACGCTGTAATAATTCAAATTCTTGCGGATTAATAACCTGATATTTTTTTAAGTCCGGCAAAATTTGAATGAGTTGTGGCCAGTCTTTTACCTCTTGATAAAGTTGCATTATAAGCTTTAAAACATAAGGATGACGTGGAGCTATATCATGTAAGTGCTTTAGTGTTGCAAGCGCTTGCTCCCATTGATGATTTGCAAGTTGTAATTCGGCTTGAGTTAACTCCACGGCAATTTTAGCCTCAGGCATGGAATGTTGCGCCTCACGTAGATAATCATCGCGTAATTGATTGTCCCCCATTTTTTGGGCGGCCCGTGCAGCAGTTAAATAATTAAGTAAAGGTGTATCCGTATTCGGTAATGCTTGAATCAAATGATTTTTGGCTTTTAACCAATATCCTTCACTGTACTCAATTAATCCTTTTCGGGTAATTGCTTGTGCTTTTTGAGTCAGTCTTTTTGAATGCCATTGAGCTAATGTACTTGGCGTGTGTGAAATTTTCTGACATAGGCGCAAAATAAGATACATAACAAGGAATAAAAGAATGATGCCAAAAACAGCTACCCAGACTGTAGTTTCAATGGTCCATTGGTTGATCGCAATTAATACATAGCCTGGGTCTTTATTGAGTTGAATTCCTAAAGCCACGGAACCTAGTAAAATCAAGAAAGCAAAGAGAATACGCATCATTATTGATTTCCTCCTTGTCCGTCATTTAAAGATTGAGTTTCCGGAGTTTTTTTTGATTGAAGCAATTCATTGAGCATCGGGAGTGCAGATCCCATGGCTGGTCTTTTTTGAGTTACATTCTTTTGTTGTAACTCCGTTAGTTTTTTGATTAAAGCAGCAGTGTTAGGCGTCTTTTCATTAAAATTCATTTTAAGACTACTAATCGCTTGTTTCAGAACCAGTTGGTAAACCGACGGCTCATTATTAAGAACAGCCCATTGCGCTTCTTGAAGATTAAGGCGGAGCTTTTCTTTAAGTAATGCTTCAAATAAAGGAGAAATCAAAGGTTCAATCCCTTGCTCATGTCGTCGAATTACCACAAGCTTTTCCAATGCATTCAAACTCCCTTGTAATCGCCCTTTCCAGGTAGACGAATCATTTGCTGTAGGTGGGCTATTTTCTGATGAATGAGTATTTCCCTTCATCGGTAACGGAATACTCAGATCATCGATGCTGTTTTGTGCTGCATCCAGTTGACTAAGCAGTCCAGCAATATCAACTGTGGGAAGGGCTTGAATTTGTGCTATTTCTTTTGCTATCGCTTGTCTTATATTCAAAATTTTGGGGTCGTTGAGTTGTTTTAAGAGCTGATCGGATTGCTCCAACAATGCAACAGTTGCATCAATTTCGTTGCTCCAATGGGAATTAATTTGTGCTAATTCAAGATAATAACGTGCCTTAAGGAGAAGCCAATCCTGATTTTGATAAAATTTTTGTTGCAGTGCATTTTGTATTTGTTTGCTTAAATTTTCAAATTTGGCTTGCCACTGTGTTTGTATTTCTTCAGTCTTATTTTCTCTTGTATTCGTTAATTCCTGGGCTTGGACTTGGCTTTGCTCTAATTGTTGGAGCTGTGTGGAGAAATTATTTTGCGTTTTACTTAGTTGCGTTTCCAACTGGTTGTTCTCAAAAAGAGTATAAGCAGCAACTCCTAGCGAGCCTAATGCAACTATAAAAGCTAAGATGGGTATCAGGGTTTGATTTTTACATAATGGTGAATTATTTATAGGTTTCGTCTTTTCATTGTGCGAAGTATTGAGTGTTTTTTTTACTTTTTGTACTTGTTCTTCATTGCTGGCCATAAGTTAATCCTTGTTTACGTAATCAGACAATGCAGTCATTATATGATTAGGGTTACAAACCTTAATATTTTTTATACTCATCGATGAAGCAACTTGAGCCAGGCGCTCGCTGATTAAAAGCCATTTTTTATTACGGAGCCATTCCTGGGCCTCTTGTTCAAACATTTTAAAAAGGTTATGCAGAGACTGTTCGCTTGTTAACAGTATAATGTCCACTAAATCATTGCGCCATATAGACTCGATCAATTTCGGGCTAATTTGCGGGATAACCCTTTGATATACTTTTAGAATAACAAGGTTCACTTCCCGTTTTATTAGTTGCTCCTCGATAAGTGGCCTGCCTCCTTCACCTTTAAATAGTAGCACGTTTTGATTGGCTGGTTGTTTTAATGTTTTTAATGCTAATAAATGTTCGCTGTTAGGAATATTGGGAATTGCGTGGACTTTTATACCAAATTTTTGAAGTGCCGCAGCACTACCTTGACCGATTGCAATGACATGGGCTGATGAGGGCCATTTAATATGTTGTCTGTTTAATTGAGTAAAACAGTAATGAACCGCATTGGCGCTAATGAAAATCGCTTGATCCACTTTCTTTAAATCCGGCAATAGCTGGAGCCAATTATTGTCTGTCGCTTTAATCTCTAGAGTTGGGAGTTCGACTACAATTCCTCCCGCCTCGCGAATACTCTGACTCAGCTCCTGCGCCTGATCGTGTGGACGGGTATTTAAAATGCGCAAACCGTGAAGTGAGTTACTCATTTTGGTACTGATGCAAGAAGGTTTGCCGCTCCTTGCGCCAGTAACGATTGGGCGCAAAGTTCAGCCAAGCGTGTTGCCTGTTCCAATGGCCCAATTTGCACGCTCTTAATCATTTGTGAGCCATCAAGGCTCAGAACTTTTGCTTGCAAAGAAAGTTGGTTGTTCTCTATTGGTACACAAAAAACAGCCAAAGGGACATGACAATTACCGCCCAATAAGGCATTAACTTTTCGCTCCGCATGCACACAAATAGCTGATACGGGATCATTAAGTTCGGTAATTAGCGCATGCATTTCATGATCGTCAGCCCTACACTCAATAGCTAAAGCACCTTGGCCACAAGCAGGAAGCATGATTTGAGCTGATAGTTGTTCCTGTATAGAATCCATAAATCCCATACGTTCAAGACCCGCAGCAGCAAGAATAATCGCGTCATACTCCCCTGATTTGAGCTTCTCAAGACGAGTATTGATATTTCCTCGTAAGGACTTGACACTCAAATCTGGTCTGTATGCCAATAATTGAGATTGTCTTCTAAGACTTGATGTTCCAACAATTGAGTGTGCGGGCAAGGTCTGTAAATCGGTATGTTGATAACTGACAAAGACATCAAAAGGATTATCTCTTTTGCAGATTGCCGCTAATCCGAGACCTTCAGGAAACTCTGCAGGCATATCTTTTGAAGAATGAACAGCAAAGTCAGCTCTTTTATCCAGCAATGCTTCTTCGAGCTCTTTGACAAATAAACCCTTGCCGCCAACAGCGAGAAGTTTGTCCTTGAGAAACTTATCTCCAGAGGTGTTCATAGGTAATAAATCAATCTGTAAATTCGGCCATTTATTTAACAATAAATTCCGGACATGATTGGCTTGCCACAAAGCCAAAGGGCTTTGACGGGTTGCTATACGTAAGGTTCTTGAATACATACGATACGGCATTTTGGAGAGCATGCCGTATCATACTATGTTCATTACGTAGATGCACGCACAGAAAGAGCGATAAAAATGTAAGTCCATCCATTCACAATCATATCAATAGCAAGAAACATCCCAATAACCCATAAGCCACTAATTGGCCACTGCATGATGATTAAAACACCAAGAATAATGGTAATAATTCCTGCAAATAATAACCAACCCCACCCTTTGTCGTTTTTTAGAGAAAAGGCTAGAATTATTCGTGTGAGGCCAATAACAATTAAAACCCCAGCTAATAGCGCAGTAATCAATGTAGATGCTAAAAAAGGATCATACAGAACTACACCCGCACCGATTAGGTATAACACTGCAATTATGGTTTGCCAGAGAATACCACTCCAGTCCCGATGTTTGAAAATATCAATAAAATGGGAGATTGCGGAAATAATTAATAAGACAGCAAAAAAATACATGCTTACTAAGGTTAAGCCAATGACCATGCTCAAGCCAATACAACCTAGAAAAACAAGTAATATCCCTAACCCTAACAGCAACCCCCAATTTCGCCTTAAAGCACCAGGAGTGTATAGTTCATTTGTATTTGTCATATCCCTTCCTTGTTGTAATGCATCCGTAACTTGATACTCTTGAAATATACCCTAATTCTCAAAGGGTTGTCGATTAACTTGTAGGTTTCTAGATGAGCTTATTTGCTCGAAGTTTAGGTAAAACGACAGATTATTTATAAGTATCGTAAAGCGCATGAGACTTTTGTTTATAATAGGCCCAATATCGATCTCCATAAGACCAATGCCAATATTCGTAACCATAATTTACGAAGCCTACAGTTTCTAAGACATGACTCATGATTTGGCGATTTTGTTTTGCTTCGTTAGAAATAACTTCTGAGACCGTGAATGACAGGGAGCCATCTAAATCTTCCATCCAATCTTTAGGATGAATTCCCATATCAATTGCCTCTCCTTGTTCATTGATTAAATAAACATCAATTGCAGCGCCTGTCGAATGAGGCGGGATATTTGATGAACCATCTAAGTTGATAACCGGAGAGACCAATCGGGTTGTTTCAGTAAAAATTTCTTCTGATGACCAGTCGGAATGTTTATTTTTAACTTTTTCATAGCGTGTTTCAAAAAGGAATTTTTGTAATGCCAGACTTCGATAACTTTCATACAAGCAAAAACGTAATCCTTTAGGCAACAAGGATTGAGCTTGGTTTAATTTTTCATAAACCGTTTTTCGCATTTTTGTGTAATCCGTATTATTTGCTATTTCTGGAGACGGCCCATAGCTGATTTCAGCATGATTGATTACATCAATCATCGGATCGTGATTTTCGATCACCGGAATGGCAATTATTTTAGGATCGGCAATAAGCAAAATAGAATCTTGCATGGGGAAGTCTGACATTTTGAATCCTTATAGCTTATTTTTTTGCCATAGAAGCGAATGCTTCCGCTGCATTTTTTCTGCTTTCTTCAACTGTTTGATCCTTGATGTGCGTGGCAATCATCCATGAGTATCCGAAAGGATCTTTAATGAAACCGGCACGATCGCCCCAAAACATGTCAGCTACCGGCATTATTATTTGACCTCCAGCAGCAACTGCTTGTTGAAAGAACGTGTCTACATCAGAAACATATATAAAAAGTGTGATTGGTGAATTCCCAAGAGTTTCCGCACTTTTGGAACAATGTTCTCCTTCCATTTCATCACCCATCATAATAATTGAGTTACCAATTTGAATCTGAGCATGCATAATGCCTTTTTCATCTAAAGATGGGAAAATTTGTAACGCTTTAGCGTGAAATGCTTGTTTATAAAATTCAATTGCTTTCGCACAATCTTTAAAAGTTAAAGAGGGTGTTACAGTATGAAAACCATCAGGAATTGCTTGGACCATTTTTCGCTCCTTAGTTTTTTTAATGATCCATTATAATTTGAAGAGGGTGTCCTGGATAGAAAATCCTTTTATTTGGTTTTAATCCTGCTGGAAAAAAAATTCACTTCTAGGTATCATTCTAAATTATGATCATGAGGTGTATGGGCATGAGGTTGCAGTTTTTAATGTCATTGTTTTGTTGTTCATTTGTATTGTATGCAAGTGATGAAGCGCAGCAACGAGAAATTCAATTAAGAATTCAACCTGTGGGAAAAGTTACTGTACAAGGTGAAGCTCAGACCGATAATAGAGCAATGAGTACGGTAGAGACCAAAGAGCTTGGACAAGAAACATACCAGCAATTTTGTATTGTTTGCCATCGAGACGGTCTAGCGGGGGCCCCAAAATTCAGAAACGAAGAGGATTGGAAACCGCGATTAGCCCAAAAAGAATTAAATGATTTACTTGCTTCTTCAATAAAAGGTTTAAATGCTATGCCTGCAAAAGGAACGTGTATCAAATGCAGTGATGAGGATCTTAAGGCTGCTATATCCTATATGTTGCCCAAATCATGAGAAAACCTACGTATAAAAAAATTCAAACTTTTAATGCAATGCTGACTGTGTTTGTATTATTTGCTTCGTTTTACTTTCAATACGTGGTTGGTCTTATTCCTTGTCCCTTATGTATCATGCAACGCATTTGTGTTTTTTTGTTGTTGGCAGTTATGGGATTAAGCTTTCGAACTTTAAAAAAGGCGCACATTATTAGTCTGTTGCAAATCATAATTTCGTGTGCCGGATTATTTTTTGCTTTACGTCAATTATGGTTACAATCTTTACCTGCGGGAGAAGCACCGGCCTGTATGCCTGGTCTTGATGTTTTAATCCGTTATTTTCCCTGGCAAACTGTAGTGAAAGCTTTGTTTTGGGGTAGTGGGGATTGTGCTGAGTTGAATTGGAAGATGTTGGGAATCTCTATGCCAGGCTGGTGTGCTTTATACTTTCTATTCATGGCGTTAATGGGATGTTTCTTGTTTTGGCAGACTCGACGAAGTGCGCTTCACGAATATTGAGCGTATGAAGGAAGCAAAGATTAGGGTTAAGTCGTTTATCCATTCCCGGAATCTTGGATTCCTCTTTTTTCAGACTGTGTATACCTAAATAGTTTTTGAAGTATTGAACTGCCGATTTTGGCTACTACTAGCCACTTCGCATTCAGTTCCTAAAGTAGCTAAATAAGAACTGGATTTATATTTTTCCGGATGTGCGAAGCGAAGCATCTGATTTTTAAAGTGGACAATACGAGCTAGTGACTCGGGAGATTGGATTAAACTGATTTTGTTCAATAATTCCAGCAATATGTGTCGGGGCTGGTGGCAGATGATCAACATATCACAACCTGCGTTAAGAGCTTCCCCTGTTCGAGTCATTAAATTGCCAATATCTGCGCCAGTCATGCTCAAACAATCGCTTAAAATCAACCCTGTAAATTCCAATTCATGGCGTAAAATTTCCTGCAACCAAACTGTTGAAAAGCCAGCAGGCTTATTGGCATCAATTGCTTTATAGGTAACATGCGCGGGCATGATCGCACTAAGAAGCCCCTTGTTAATTAGCTCGATAAACGGTTTTAAATCTTTGGTTTTTAACTCATCTAAGGAGGCAAGAGAAACGGGCATCGTATTATGTGAGTCGCCACTTACCGAGCCGTGCCCGGGAAAATGTTTGGCCACGGCTGGCATTCCTGCTGCATTCATTCCATCAATAAAAGCACCAGCCAAAGAGGCTATTACATCAGGATTAGGGTGAAAAGCCCGATCCAAACGGGCAATAATAAGGCTTTTATCATGAACATCAAGAACTGGAGCAAGGCTTAAATCTACACCGCAATTTAATAGGTCTTTGGCCATAATTTCGCCATATTGTCTTGCCAGTTTGATCCCTACTTCTGGATTCTGATCGTAGATATCACCATAAACGCGAGGAGCGGG
Source organism: Legionella nigrisilvae (assembly GCF_977063395.2). Lineage (NCBI taxonomy): Bacteria > Pseudomonadati > Pseudomonadota > Gammaproteobacteria > Legionellales > Legionellaceae > Legionella > Legionella nigrisilvae. The sequence goes on along the minus strand of NZ_CDRUGZ020000042.1, from coordinate 474,097 downwards.
CAATGCACGAAATCCCTGACGCAAAAAGCGTTGCACAAAGCCACCTTCATGATCGGTAGTTATAAAAATATTAGAATTGATTGCACGGATTTCATCAATCAAAGAGTTCAATTGTTGTGGACTTGAAAAGTTGCGGGTGAAGAGAATTACGGAACCTACTAATGGATGTTTTATGATTTCCCGTTCAATGTCTGAAAGTTCCGTACCTTCTATATCGATCATGAATAAACTAGAATTTGAACTGGGCATAAACATATATCCTTTTTAGAATTGTGGATGAATAGGACCATGCTTCCATAGATTTTGCGAATGATAACATAAATTGCTTAATTATTAACATCGCTAATGCTGGTAATCTGAGTTTGACTTAGCTATTATCGGCATTTTGAATTATTTCTAACCGATGAAAACCTTTTCTTGCGAAGTGTTACATAAACACTCCTCAACTCAAGCGCGAGTGACTCGTATTACTACGGCTCACGGTGAATTTATTACCCCAGTTTTTATGCCGGTTGGTACGCGTGCGGGTGTAAATAATATGACCCCTGCTGAATTGCATGAAGCCCACAGTCAAATCATTTTAGGGGGCAATACCTATCATATGCTGTGTGCTCCAGGTATGGAGGTCATTGAAAAAGCAGGCGGGATGCATCCTTTTATGGGATGGCATGGACCGATGTTAACGGATAGTGGGGGCTTTCAAGTTTTTAGTTTATCCAAGAATAAAAAAATTTGTACGATTGACGAGGAAGGTGCACATTTCCAATTACCGGGGACTCGGCGTTTAATTCATATGACTCCGGAGATGTCTTTAGAAACTCAAAAAATTATTGGTGCAGATATTATCATGGCCTTTGATCAGTGCACGCCGGATAGTTGCACTAAAGATGAAGTCAGTCATATCATGTCCCGTACACATCGTTGGTTAAAGCAATCCATCAGTTATCATCAACAATATCCGACTTCCCGATATGGCTATGAGCAAGCGCTTTTCGGCATAATTCAAGGAGGAACTTTTAAAGATTTACGCCGTGAAAGTGCGGATTTTATCTCTTCCATGAATACCGAAGGAATTGCCATTGGCGGTGAAACTATTGGTTTCGATATGAAAACTACTGTGGAAGTTATTCGTTGGGTACATGATTATTTACCAGAAAATAAACCACGATATACCATGGGGGTTGGAATGTCCCCACAAGACCTTTTGGATGTGGTCGCAGAAGGAATTGATATGTTCGATTGTGTTGCACCAACACGGAACGCTCGCCATGGATCTTTATATTGCGGTGAATTGATTCGAGACGGCAATTGGTTACGCTTTGCTAGCGAGCATGAGAATGAACGAATTCAAATAAAAAAATCTTGTTTTGCCGATGATATGTCGCCAATCATGGCACAGTGTATGTGTTACACTTGTCGTAATTACTCTCGTTCTTATTTGCATCAGTTAACAAAACAAAAGGCGAATTTATTTACAGCTTTGGCAAGTATTCATAATGTTCATGTAATGCATGATGTTTGTGATAAAATGCGTGAGTTAATAATTAATGAAAGTGGGAATTAAAAGCACTTATGCATTTATGTCATGTAACGAATAATATCCGGTAAAAAACATTCTTTTTTACATATATTAAAGATCATCAATTAATTTAAAAATGACAGGAGATATTAATGGTTGTAATTAGCACATCTAAAGGTGATATTCATCTACAGTTAGATACAGAAAATACTCCGGCTACGGCTGAAAATTTTCTTAATTATGTGCGCAGTGGTTTTTACGATAATACAATTTTTCATCGTGTTATTGCAGGATTTATGATTCAAGGTGGTGGGCTTGATTCAGAGATGAAACAAAAATCAACTCGCGAGCCAATAAAAAATGAAGCGAAAAATGCGAAGCCAAATAAACGCGGATCTATTGCTATGGCAAGAACTATGGACCCTCATTCTGCAACCGCGCAATTTTTTATTAATGTAGCTGATAATGCATTTTTGAACTACAGCGGCGATCATATGCAAGGCTATGGATATTGTGTATTTGGTGAGGTAGTGGAAGGGATGGATGTTGTTGATGCGATTGCGAAAGTAAAAACTGGGCAACGTATGGGACACGCCGATGTACCTGATGAAGAAGTAAGTATTATTACAGTTAAAGAAGTGTAATAGAACTTGTTAGCCTGGGTGAAGCGGAGCGAAACCCGGGCTTTCCCAAAGATATTTCCAGATCCGCTTGTTTCACCCGGCCAACGCTGCTGATTAAGATTTTCATTTTCGCTTTTTTATACTTTCCGAATAGTCAAATATTGGTATTTGAATATGGAAAAAAATGGCTAATAATCGTGCAGTGAAAATACTAATGAGTGTAATAATCACATTGAGGTTTTCGGAGATATTAAAATAATTAAGGGTCGTAAACAGTACAGCTCCAGCTAAAGCAATAACTGCATAAAGTTCTTTTCTTAACACTAAAGGGATATCGTTGCAAAGAATATCTCGTAACATACCTCCACAGATCCCTGTGACCATGCCACTAATAATAGCAATGCTGGGTGATAAACCATGATTGAGTGCTTTTTGAGTACCGATAATCACAAAAGTAGATAGTCCCAATGCGTCAAGAATTAAAAATATTTTCATAATTCGAATTAATGAATGGGCAATAAATATAGTTAGAAATGCACATATTGATGTGTAAAGCAAATATTCTGGATGGATAACCCAAGTTAGGGGATAAGTATTGAAGAGCGCATCTCTTACTGTACCACCACCCAATGCAGCAATACTTGCAATCAACATAACACCAAAAAAATCCATTTTTTTACGACCGGCCGCTAATGCACCTGTGATTGCTTCAACACAAATACCAATGATGAAAAGACAGTGGAGTAACATATAAACTCTGTGTGTTTTTAAAATGCAATGATACCACTATTCGGCCAAACGGTGAAATACATGGGACGGAGTTCTTGTTTGCATTAAAGCCAGAAGATAGCAAACTTCGATTTGTTATTCTCTTAGTAATGGAAAAATTCACGTTGTAGGTTGTTTATTTGCTATTTTGGCATAATAACTTACAATTTAGAGGGGGTTTAATTTCGATGACCACAGAAAATGCATGGAAAAAATTCTAAAATAAAAGTACCAATTTTTTATTTAGAAAGATGCAAAAACAGAAACCTCCCCTACTGGAACTGGAGAAAATGTAAACGTTACCGCTCCAACAGTTCAGGCGCCAAAAATTGAAGCGCCCAAGGTTGAAAAGCCGGTAATAGAAACCCCTGCTCCTAAAGATACTAGCGGTGGCAATCAGTAAATAGAAGCGGTGTTATTGTAAGGTTTGAGAATTGATGGGCTTTGACTAAATTGGAATGACCAATAATGGTTTAATTAAACTAGATTAAACCATTATTGTCTTTTTGAGCATTTTAATTTCTTATCCAAGTCACAAGCGTCATGCCCTTTTGTTTAAAAGGGGGACTATATCAACAAGTCAACGGATTAGGTTCCGTGCGAATGGCTAAAATGTTTCAGCGAAGCTAAGGCTAAATCAATAATTTTTTTAGACTGTTCTTCATCTGCATGGATCAGACTCACATCATGAATTAATTCAATTAAAAAATTGGCGATCTCTTGTTCGGGAAGCATATCCGTATAAAGACAGGACGCTTTGGCGAAAATATAATGAAGCAAGTTTTTACTAATGGATACTTTGTCTTGGATTATCCCCGGGGCATTATGGGAGTCGCCAAATAACAACCATCCTGGCGAAACATGGAGTTTCGACGCGATTTCTACCAATTTAAGGGGATCAGGAATCGCTTCACCGCGAAGATATTTACGGCATATTTGTAAAGAATAGCCTGTAATTTCCGCTAGCTTATGAATGCAAACACCCGAAGTAGAGCGTTGCGAATTAAATCCTGCGGCGATCATGGCATCACGCAGACGATCCGCGAACTGTTTTGCCAGGTTAACTTTTTCCATGGTATTAAGTCCCAATTTATGAGTAAATAAATTATAATCAATAGAAACAAAACATGCAAAATAACATAAAAAACGAAACTAAAAATTTCTATTGGAAACTTAAAGTTGACATATGCGACAAACGAAGTATAATACCAGCGAAACCTATGGAAAGGTGCTTAGTCCAATAAAGAAGTAGTGATATTAGATGGAACAAATATCAGTCCAATAGAAAAAAGGTGGATAACTCATAGCAGTTCACCTCGCATACTTTGGCTTGAATGGTTCCCCTCCATTTGAGCCTATCTATCATGTTCCTGAACGGATTTTCATTAGAAAATCTCTAAATTTATAAATTAATCGACTTAGTTTAAGGATAGAAGATCCAAAATCTTATTGATTAGATCATTTTAATAAATTAACTAATAAGTTAATCGAATTAGCGAGGGTTATTTGCTCCTGTTCATCTAAAGAACGAAGGTTTTCACTTAGTCTATTATGGAGCAGATAGGGGGAGGCATGAACAAAATCTTTTCCCTTTTCAGTAATATCAATATAAATGATACGACGGTCTTTACTGTCTCGAGTACGATGAATCAATCCTTTTTCTTCCAGCCTATCGATTACTCCCACCAAAGTGCTCATTGATAAGTAGACTTTTTTAGAAAGAGTAGAGAGAGTCATAATTCCATTTTCATAAATTTCATACAAACAGATGATTTGCGGTACGGTTAAACCATAACATTTATTCAATCGTCTGGAATGAAAATCCATTTCCTGCATGATTTTGCGTAAGGCTAGCATAATGCTTTTGGAACGCTGTTCGGATTGTATTTCAAGATCAATTTTCTGATTCATTTGATTGGGTTCAATAAGGTTCATGGATAGTCTTATACAAATTCAAGGTTGAAATTAAACGCATTAACCATTAGTATCGAAATGATTTGTGTACGAATTGTTTCAACAGATATGAATATTTAAGGGTATATTTATTGTACATCACTATTTAATGCAACTGTATAGAGCTCCTCAAAAATATCAAAGAGGGACTTTCAACATATATTCCAACTATCAATAATAAAAAGAAGGATTAATTATGCAAAGTCAACTCAAAGAATCCTTGGCTACGCAAACCGAAGATACTGTATCCGTTTCAGAAGAAGAAATTCAATTTAATAGTGGCGGAATACTGACTTTGGGAGTAGAAATTGAACTGCAACTTATTGATTCTGAAACCTATAACTTATGTTCTCGAGCAGAAGAGATCTTAAATGCGATGTCTCACCATGAGAAAATTAAACCTGAATTTTATTTAAGTACGATCGAAGTAAATACTGCTAAATGCAACTTGGTGCAAGAGGTTGAAGAAGATCTATATACTTCAATATCTGAGCTTCAACATGCTGCAAAAAAGCTCGGAATATTACTTGCAGCAACGGGATCTCATCCCTTTTCTAAATATGCTGATTGGATTATCTCACCAACAACCCGTTATCTGGATTTAATTGATCGAAATCAATGGCTTACTCGGCGTATGAGTGTGTACGGACTGCATGTCCATTTAGGTATGTCCAGTGGAGAAGAATGCATACGCTTTAATAATTTCTTCATGTATTTTTTACCGCATTTATTAGCCTTGTCTGCAAGTTCCCCTTTTTGGCAAGGGATTGATACCGGCCTATCTTCTTGTCGTCCAACCACCTATGAAGCTCTTCCCACAGCGGGTCAACCCTATCATGTCCGCTCATGGCAGGATTTTGAATATTTATATAAGACCCTTAAAGCCTGTGGCTCTATAAAATCACTTAAAGATTTATGGTGGGATTTAAGGCCAAGTCCTAATTTTGGGACGCTCGAAATTCGTGTTTGTGATGGTACGGCAACATTAGCAGAAACATTAGCTCTAGTAGCTTTAATTCACGCACTCGCCCATTGGTTTGCTGATAATGGAAGTTGGCTGGAAGCAGTCGCTTACCCCCCTTATTGGCTTTCTCGAGAAAATAAGTGGAGGGCCATTCGTCATGGCTTGGATGCTGAGTTAGTAATGAATACCGACGGTAAAACAAAATTAATGCGCGAGGATTTGCGAGAGTGGTTTGAGAAATTAAAACCCTATATTGAGCAACTCAATTATCACACCTATTTTTCGACGCTTGAAGCGATTATGGATGCAGGGACAAGCTCTGAGCGACAACGAAAAGTATTTGCCTATAATAATAGCTTTACAGAGGTAGTGAAACACAATATAAGCGAGTTTTTATTGCAAGTGCCGCTATACCGGCGTGAACTGGCCATTACCTAATGATAAAAGGAGCCTGAAAAGGCAGTAGCGTTGTTTTAACACGCGCACAATGGATTCATCCGTTTTTTCTGGGTAAATGATTGCTTTGTAATATCACCTTATTATATACTTCACCCCAATGTGTATGAAGGTCGTTTTATAGGCACGTAGCTCAGTGGTAGAGCACCACCTTGACATGGTGGTGGTCGGTGGTTCGATCCCACTCGTGCCTACCATGCAACTAAATCGTTTTCCAGGAGCGCCCGCTTTCATTTGGGATGATGCTTAAAATTGACTCCTCTTAAATTAAGGTTTAAGCCCTGCCATGCAGGGCTTTTTTTTGAAAAGAAGTGCTTACGGATAAAATTATGCCAAACATTAAACTGCCTGATGGAAGTATAAAACATTTTGAAGCGCCTTTAACTGTCTATGATGTAGCTCATAGCATAAGCCCTGGCTTAGCTAAAGCAGCTATTGCGGGTCGTATTAATGATCGTTTAGTCGATACTTCTTTCCTTATTGAAAATGATTGCGCCTTAGTAATCCTTACAGAAAAGCAAGATGAAAGCCTTGAAGTGATTCGTCACTCTACTGCGCATCTATTAGCACAAGCAGTTAAAAGTCTTTTTCCCACCGCACAGGTCACTATAGGTCCTGTTATTGAAGATGGCTTTTATTATGATTTCGCTTTTCAAAGACCATTTACTCCAGAAGATTTAGAGTCCATCGAAGCAAAAATGATGGAATTAGCTAAGGCAAATTACCCGGTAACACGTAGAGAACTACCTCGTGATGAGGCAATTGCATATTTCAAAGGCATTGGCGAGGAATACAAAGCGAAAATTATTGCTGATATTCCTAAAGATGAAGTATTGTCTCTGTATAAGCAAGGCGAGTTTGAAGATCTTTGTCGTGGTCCCCATGTTCCTTCCACAGGATTTTTGAAGGCATTTAAGCTGACTAAATTAGCGGGTGCTTACTGGCGTGGTGACTCCAATAACGAAATGTTGCAACGTATTTATGGTACCGCATGGGCTGATAAGAAATCCTTGGCCGATTATTTATTCCGTCTTGAAGAAGCTGAAAAACGCGATCATCGTAAATTAGGCAAGAGCTTAGAGTTATTCCACTTCCAGGATATTGCTCCTGGAATGGTATTTTGGCATCCCAAAGGTTGGACAATTTATCAAGAGCTTGAACGCTATATGCGACATCGTCTGGCTGATTTTGGTTATCAAGAAATTAAAACACCACAATTAGTTGATCGGGTTCTTTGGGAAAAATCAGGTCATTGGGCCAATTTTAGAGACGAGATGTTTGTCACTGAAACTGAAAATCGTCACTATGCCGTTAAGCCAATGAATTGCCCATGCCATGTGCAAGTATTCAATCAGGGTTTAAAAAGTTATAGAGATTTGCCTTTAAGATTATCAGAATTTGGTAATTGTCATCGATGTGAACCCTCAGGTGCCCTCCATGGTTTGATGCGTGTTCGTAATATGGTTCAAGACGATGCTCATATTTTCTGCACAGAAGATCAAATCCAATCTGAAGTAGCGATGATGCTCGAACTGGTTCAGTCTGTGTATGCCGATTTTGGTTTTAATGAGATTAAATATCGCCTGGCCTTACGTCCTGAAAAGCGAGTTGGCAGTGATGAGGTCTGGGATAAAGCAGAAGCGGCATTAATGCAAGCAATGAAAGATCGCAAGATAGAATGGATTGATGCTCCAGGTGAGGGAGCTTTCTATGGACCTAAAATTGAGTGTTCCTTGGCTGATTGTTTAGGCAGAATTTGGCAGTGTGGAACGATACAAGTTGATTTTTCGATGCCAGGTCGTTTGGATGCTTCTTATGTGGCTGAAGATGGTAGCAAACAAATTCCGGTTATGTTACATCGTGCTATTTTAGGCTCTTTTGAGCGTTTCATGGGGATTTTGATAGAACATTACGCAGGAAAATTTCCTTTATGGTTATCTCCAGTGCAAGCGGTAGTACTCACAATTAGCGAAAAACAGAATGAGTATGCTCAAAAGGTTACCCAAATTTTACAAAAAAAGGGTATTCGCGCTAACTATGACTTGAGAAATGAGAAAATTGGCTTTAAAATTCGCGAACATACTTTACAAAAAGTACCTTATCTCATAGTGATAGGGGATAAAGAAGTTGAATCAAACCAAGTCGCAGTGCGTTCTCGTGAAGGAATAGACTTAGGTGTGATGACAATAGATACAATTTGTGATACCTTGGCGCAAGAAATTGCTCGCAAAGGATCAATTGCAATTAACAAGCAGGGGGGATTAAACCATTAGTGCACCAACTAAGCGTGAAAATGATCGCGCAAGAATTAATGAACAGATCAATGTACCTGAGGTACGCTTAATTGATGTCGATGGTAATCAGGCAGGAATTGTCTCTACACGTGAAGCCCTGCGTGCAGCGGAAGAAGGTGGATTGGATCTGGTGGAAATATCCCCAACAGCCAAGCCTCCAGTATGCCGTATCATGGATTACGGTAAGTTTCTCTTTGAACTGAGTAAAAAACAAGCTGAAGCGAAGAAAAAGCAAAAGCAAATTCAGGTCAAAGAATTAAAATTCCGTCCTACGACGGAAGATGGGGATTATCAGGTCAAGCTACGCAACCTGATCCGTTTCCTAAATCATGGTGATAAAGTCAAAATTACGCTGCGTTTTCGTGGTCGTGAAATGGCTCATCAAGAACTCGGTATGAAGATTCTTGAGCGTTTACAGCAAGATACCGCTGAATTTGCAGTTGTTGAACAACACGCAAAACGCGAAGGAAGACAATTGCTGATGGTGTTATCACCCAAAAAAACTAAGTAGCTGAAACAAATGCGGAGTATATTGTTATGCCGAAGTTAAAGTCACATCGCGGAGCATGTAAACGCTTCCGTAAGACAGCAAGTGGTGCGATTAAACGTCGTGGCGCTTATAGAAACCATATCCTCACCAAGAAGTCCACTAAGGCGAAGCGTCATTTGCGCGTAGAGTCTGGTACTTTGAAGCCATGCGATGCTCGTTTAGCAGAACGCATGTTGCACGGTAGTTAAGGGGGGAATGAAGAATGCCAAGAGTTAAACGTGGGGTGATAGCGAAAGCACGTCACAAGAAAGTTTTAGACCAAGCTAAAGGTTATTACGGTGCCCGTAGCCGAACCTACCGCATGGCAAAACAAGCAGTAATTAAAGCGGGTCAATATGCTTATCGTGATCGACGTCAGAAAAAGCGTCAATTTCGCGCCTTGTGGATTACTCGTATTAATGCACAAGCTCGTGAGTGCGGATTATCATACAGCCGTTTAATTGATGGATTGAAAAAAGCATCAATTGAGCTGGATAGAAAAGTATTGGCTGATCTAGCTGTTCATGACAAAATAGCTTTTGCTGCAATTGCTGAACAAGCTAAGGCCGCATTGGCAAATTAACCTATTTAAAGCACTTAATGACCTGCATTACACGGTGAAGCGTAGCGAACCTAGGATACTTGGAATTAGTGCTAAAAAGATAAAACTTATTTTAAGGAGGCTGCGGCCTCCTTTTTACTTGTGGGTATAATTATGCAGGATATCATCACCATACAAGAGCAGGCTTCTGAAGCAATTAAGAATGCACAAGATGTATCTGGATTAGAGTCAATTCGCGTGGATTTTCTAGGCAAGAAAGGCAAGCTAACTGAAATTTTAAAAGGACTTGCTCATTTATCTGCTGAAGAAAAACCTAAAGTAGGTCAATTAGTAAATCAGGCAAAGCGTGAAATCAGTACATTGATTGAATCGAAGATGCTTGAACTCAAAGAAAAGCAGTTACTAGAAAAACTTTCAGCTGAGCGCATTGATGTAACTCTTCCAGGACGTAAGAAAGAAAGTGGTTCATTACACCCTGTCACTCAAGTAAAACATCGAATTAATGAGTTTTTTAGTCGTATGGGTTTTGATATAGTTGATGGCCCAGAAATAGAAACTGAATTTTACAATTTCGAAGCACTGAATATTCCTGGGCATCATCCAGCACGTGCAATGCACGATACTTTTTATTTTGGTGATGGCCGTTTATTGAGAACTCATACTTCTCCAGTTCAAATTCGTGCTATGGAACAACGCAAACCACCATTTCGTTTAATTGCTCCTGGCCGTGTCTATCGTTGTGATTCGGATTTGACCCATACTCCCATGTTCCATCAGGTTGAAGGGTTATTGATTGATAAGCAAGCGACGTTAGCCAGTTTAAAAGGCTTGCTCCAAGACTTATTTGCAGATTTTTTTGGTCGAAAATTGGCATTGCGGTTTAGACCTTCTTATTTCCCATTCACCGAGCCCTCTGCAGAAGTTGATATCGAATGTACCCAATGCAGTGGTAAAGGATGTCGCTCGTGTAAGTTTACTGGATGGCTTGAGGTTTTAGGTTGTGGCATGGTGCATCCTAATGTGCTCAAAGCGGTGAATATTTCTCCTGACGAATACCGAGGTTGGGCATTTGGGATGGGTATGGATAGATTGGCGATGTTGTATTACGGAATAGATGATTTACGGATGATGTTTGAAAATGATCTTACTTTTTTAAGCCAATTTTGAGAAATTGTGCACTTTGATTCTGTCATTTGCAGTATTGTGGTCCGACATTTGAGCTGAGCTCTGCGGACCTAAAAGTTTAATTAGGTGGTAAGGACTATAAATGAAATTAAGTAAATTATGGTTACGTGAATGGGTAGATTACTCATTAACTGAACAAGAATTAGCAAGTCAACTGACTATGGCTGGCCTGGAAGTAGACGCAGTAAGTCCAGTAGCAGGAGAGTTTACTCGTGTAATCGTCGCTGAAGTTCTTAGCACCAAACCCCATCCCAATGCAGATAAATTAACTGTATGTGAAGTCAATGCCAATACGGATAAGCCCTTGCAAATTGTATGTGGTGCGTCCAATGTCCGGGCCGGGTTAAAAGTAGCCTTGGCTATGATTGGTGCACGTTTACCGGGAGGTTTTAATATTAAAGAATCCAAATTACGGGGCGAATTATCTCAAGGGATGCTCTGTTCTGTCAGCGAGTTAGGCATGGCTGAACAATCTGAAGGCATCATGGAATTAGAAGAGGATGCTCCCGTAGGGATGGATTTACGCGAATATTTGACTCTTGATGATCATATTTTTGATATTGATTTAACTCCCAACCGAGCCGACTGCTTTAGCATTTTAGGTATCGCTCGGGAAGTGGCGGTTTTAAACAAATTACCCTTATTAGAAAAAACAATTTCTGAAGTGACGCCCAGTATTGACGACATCCTTCCCATCCAATTGAAAACTCCAGAGGCTTGTCCGCGATACTGTGGGCGCATAATTCGTAATATCAATACTAAAGCTACTACACCTTTATGGATGAGTGAGCGTTTACGTCGGAGTGGTATTCGCACATTGCATCCGATTGTAGATGTTATGAATTATGTAATGATCGAATTAGGCCAACCCATGCATGCTTTTGATTTAGCAACAATCAAAGGTGGAATCAATTTACGTTTTAGTCATGATCAAGAGCAGATAGGGTTGCTTGATGGTCAAGAATTAACATTAAATGAAAAAGTATTGGTTATAGCTGACCATGATAAACCTTTGGCGATAGCTGGGATCATGGGTGGAGAAGCCAGTTCAGTGCAAGCGCATACTCAAGACGTATTTTTAGAAAGTGCCTATTTTAATCCGATTGTCATTGCAGGTGTTGCGAGAAAATTTGGTTTATTCAGTGATTCCTCTCAGCGTTTTGAGCGCGGCGTCGATCCATGTTTGCAAATAAAGGCTTTGGAACGCGCTACTGCATTAATTTTAGAAATTGCAGGGGGAGAAGTAGGACCAGTTATTGAGGCCCAAGATAGGAAGTATGTACCAGAAACGGTGCGTTTTTCTTTTGACACCGATAAAGTAAAAAAATTAACCGGCCTTACTATTTCATTACAAGAAATGAAAACTTTATTAGAAGGGCTCGGTGTTGTCGTAGGTAAAGACCATAATAATTGTTTGGAGGTCACTATTCCTTCTCACCGCTTTGATATCCAATATGATGTTGATTTGGTAGAAGAAATCATACGACTTTATGGCTATGATAATTTAAATGCACAACCTACCACTACCGTAGTGCAGGCTGGAAAAGCATGTGGTAATGAAGAAATCGCTGCGAAGCTGTCTCACTGGTTCAGTAACAGAGGGTATCATGAAACGATAAGTTACAGTTTTGTTGATCCTGTACTACAACGCGAACTTTATCCAAACAAAGAATTTATACAGTTGCTTAATCCAATTTCTTCGGAATTATCCCAAATGCGTGCAGGGATGTGGCCAGGATTAATTGCCTCCATGATTTATAATGTTCACCGCCAGCAAAACGCGGTTAAATTTTTCGAAATCGGTGTGGTTTTTGATGTGAGCAAAGAACAAACCATTGAGCGCCCTTGTATTGCGGGTTTATTAATGGGAGAACAGGGGAGTGTCAATTGGAGTGAGCCTACTCGGGTCTTTGATTTTTTTGATTTAAAAGGTGATCTTCAATCTTTATTTTCTTCACTTAAAATAAAACAAGTCGAATTCGTAGCTGCTGTCCATGATGCGTTACATCCTGGTCAATCAGCACAGATACATATTAATGGAGTTCTCGCCGGATGGATGGGGATATTACATCCACGTTTGGCAGATGCTTTAGATTTGCAAGAGGATGTCTTACTATTCGAAATCAATTTAGCGGCATTAATGGGACATGAAGCGCCACGTTACAAAGCGATTTCAAAATACCCGCAAATTCGCCGCGATTTGTCATTCTTGGTTGACGCGGAAATCAGCGTTATGCAGATTGAATCAGCTGTTAGAGAAAACATAACCGAAAATTGGTTAAAATCTTTTGATGTATTTGATGTCTACACAGGTGAAGGAGTTCCTCAAGGTAAGAAAAGCCTTGCCGTGGCAATGACTTTGCAAGATGAAAGTAGGACTTTAGTTGATGCAGAGATAAATTCTTTAATTAGTGCTATAATCAACATGTTAGAAAACCAATTTTCAATCATATTGAGGGAATAATCGTGAATGCACTCAGCAAAGCAATAATGGCAGAAACCCTGTGTGATGAATTAAAACTGTCCAAGCCTGCATCAAAGGAAATGGTCGAGAATTTTTTTGAAGAATTGCGACATGCTCTCGAGCATGGCAATCACGTGAAGTTATCAGGATTTGGTAATTTTACATTAAGGGATAAGCCACAAAGGCCGGGTAGGAATCCAAAAACTGGAGAAGAAATTCCAGTAGTAGCCAGGAGAGTTGTGACTTTTAAACCTGGTTTAAAGTTAAAAACAAAAATTGAATCTATAGGAAAGTAGTCCATTGGCCTATTATAATAAACATATTCTCGTATGCACCAATCAAAAAGCTGCAGGCAAACAATGCTGTGGCAATACTGGTGGGGAACCTTTTTTTGATTATTTGAAATCCCGTCTTTTGGAACTGGAGATGCATGGTCCAGGAAAAGTGCGTGTAAGTAAATCGGGATGTCTTGGGCGATGTAGTTCTGGCCCATGTATCGTGATTTACCCTGAAGGCGTTTGGTACAGCTATTCTTCTTTCTCTGATATTGATGAAATCATTGAACAGCATTTAATTTCAGGCAATATTGCAGAGCAGTTATTAATTGACCAGGAATAATCAATAAATCAGGGCAGTCTGGATGTGGAAGTAGAGAAACCTGAAATTAAATTATGAAACACATTGATTTCGGATTCCGCTTTATCGTAGAGAGCCTATAGTTTAGGGTTATGTAGATAATCGCTTAGTACTAATGATGGTGTTTCTGCTTCACACAGATTAAACAAGAGAACAAAAATTATTATGATTCTTGTTTGAAATTTGCTATATTTACGCGGATTTAATTAATTGTTTATAAATTTTTATCCTTTTTTACTTGTAGGATGTTTCTGTTTTGGTTAAAATCGCCCGTCCATGATAGAAGATTACCAATTTAGGCGGTTCGGAGTTCATTTAATGAAGACATTTAGTGCCAAAAGCCATGAAGTCAAACGTGACTGGTTAGTGGTTGATGCCAGCGACAAAGTTTTGGGTCGCTTAGCAAGTGAGATTGCTCGTCGTTTACGTGGCAAGCATAAAGCTGAGTATACCCCCCATGTTGATACTGGTGATTACATTGTAGTTACTAATGCGGAAAAGGTTATTGTGACCGGCCGTAAATTTACCAACAAGATGTACTATCGTCATACCGGATATCCTGGTGGAATAAAATCAGATAGTTTTGAAAAATTACAGGCTAGAAATCCTGTTAGAATTATCGAACTTGCTGTTAAAGGCATGTTACCAAAAAATCCTTTAGGTAGAGAGATGTATCGTAAGCTAAAAGTATATGCTGGCAACGAGCATCCACATACTGCACAGCAACCCAAGCAACTTGATATTGAGGAATAAGTATTATGGCTGAAATGAAGCAATACTACGGCACAGGTCGTAGAAAAAGTTCAACAGCTCGTGTGTTTTTACGTCCAGGTAAAGGCGAGATCAAAGTAAATGGCCGTACTTTACAGGAATATTTTTGCCGTGAAACATCTTGCATGGTTGTAATGCAGCCACTTGAAACCGTTGAGCTTGTTAATAAATTTGATGCTTATATTACAGTATCCGGCGGTGGAGTTTCTGGCCAAGCAGGTGCTGTACGTTTGGGTATCGCCAGAGCATTAGTTGCTTATGATGAAGCAGGATTAGCAGAAGATGCTGAGCCTAGTCCAAATTCGGTTCGTAGAAAATTACGTGCGCGTGGTTTATTAACTCGTGATTCACGTCGTGTTGAACGAAAGAAAGTGGGTTTGCACAAAGCACGTCGTGCAACTCAGTACTCAAAACGTTAATCGTTTATTGGTTAAAAAACCCCGCTTCTGCGGGGTTTTTTATTTTGCGTGGTAAGAGTATGAAGTTCCTAGCCTAGGAGCAAGAAAGCGGGACTCGAGGTATCTATGTCTTATGACCCCGGTTATACTGCCTTGCACCCAGGCTACAAATACATAAGCAAATGATGGTGAATGAAAATACTAAGCCTGATCATGAACAGGATAAAAGCGATCGTATCGATGAAGATCGTCGTCAATTTTTGTTAAAAACAACCTGTGTATTAGGCGGGATAGGTGCTTTATGTGCTTTAACCCCTTTTGTGGCCTCATGGTTACCTAGTGCCAAAGCTCAAGCCGAAGGTGCGCCTGTACATGTTGATCTAAGTAAATTGGAACCAGGTGAGCAGGCGGTTGTTGAATGGCGCGGTAAGCCCGTATGGATAATTAGACGAACCAAGGAAATGTTACAGCGTCTGAGTCAGGGTTCTTCAAGACTTCGTGACCCAAATTCAGTAACGAGACAGCAGCCACCTTATGCAAAAAATGAGTTTCGTTCAATTAATCCAGAATACTTGGTTCTTATAGGGATTTGCACGCACCTGGGGTGTTCTCCAAAATACAAACCCAATTTGGGCGATTTAGGCCCTGACTGGCCCGGGGGGTTTTTCTGCCCTTGTCATGGCTCTACTTTTGATCTTTCCGGTAGAGTTTTTAAAGATGTGCCAGCACCTATTAATTTGGAAGTACCGCCATATTATTTTATCGATCAGCATACTCTTGTTATTGGTGAGGACAAAGTATAGATTCTTTGTCTGCATAATCGGTAGCCTGGGTGCAGCCAAGCGAAACCCGGGATGGTGAACAACATGGTTTTCCCGGGTTTCGCTCGCTGCGCCCAGGCTACAATTTATGATTGGTAACAGAAAAGGCTTGCTTAATGAATAGACTCCTCAATTGGCTCGATGAGCGTTTTCCTTTGATGAGCACCTGGAAAAATTATTTCAGTGCCTATTATCTTCCTAAGAATTTAAATTTTTTATATTTTTTTGGTTCACTAGCCCTTGTCGTTTTGATTAATCAATTGCTAACAGGTTTGTGGCTCACCATGTTTTATACTCCAAGAGCAGAACAAGCTTTTGCTTCTATAGAATATATCATGCGCGATGTTAATTTTGGTTGGTTACTGCGATATATGCACTCAACTGGGGCTTCTGCTTTTTTTATTGTTATTTATTTACATATGTTTCGTGGTTTACTTTATGGCTCATATCAAAAACCCCGTGAATTGGTTTGGCTTTTGGGGATGTGTTTATATATTTTACTTTTAGCGGGCGCATTTTTTGGTTATTTATTGCCTTGGGGACAAATGTCCTACTGGGGAGCAGAGGTAATCACCTCTTTGTTAGGTGCCGTTCCGTATATTGGTGAACATCTTGTCGTTTGGCTTAGAGGGGATTACTCAGTTGGGAATGCCACGCTACAACGTTTCTTTGGGTTACATGTGATTGCCATTCCATTCCTGCTTGTATTTTTGGTGTTCTTGCATGTTATTGCCTTGCATCGAGTGGGATCTAATAACCCTGAAGGTATTGAAATTAAAAATCACTTAGATGCGAAAGGAAATCCTCTAGATGGCATTCCCTTTCATCCATTCTACATAGTTAAAGACTTAGTCATGGTACTTGCTTTCCTTAGCTTATTTTTTGCCGTTGTTTTTTTTGCCCCTGAAATGGGGGGATATTTTTTAGAACATAATAATTTTGTACCCGCAAATCCTTTAATCACACCCGATCATATTGCTCCAATGTGGTATATGTCGCCATTTTATGCCATGTTGCGGGCGGTTCCGAATAAATTACTAGGCATTATCTGTTTGGGCTTAGCGCTATTACTGCTTTTCTTTTTACCATGGCTTGATCGCAGCCCGGTTCGCTCAATGCGTTACAAAGGGAAGTACTCAAGGATTATGTTGTTTCTAGGCGTAACTGCTTTTATGGTATTGGGTTATTTAGGAACAATTCCTGTAACTCCAATACGCTTGTTTTGGGCACGTATAAGTACGATTGCTTATTTTGCTTATTTTATCCTGATGCCTTTTTATTCTCGTTATGAACAATCACGTCCCTTGCCTTCTCGCCTAGGAGGGCAATGATGCGGATGCATGGAATCGCCTTCTACTTGGCCGTATGGTTTGGATGCTTCGTTCTAATTCCAGATGGATGGGCGCATACGGTAAAAGTCGATGTTCAAGATAAGGCTAGTTTACAAAAAGGCGCTCGATTATTTATGAATTATTGTTCCGGGTGTCACTCTTTAAAATATTTACGCTATAATCATATGGCCAAAGGGTTAGGGCTAATAGGATTTAATGGTCAGATAAATCAAGATTTATTAAAAAGTAATCTGATTTTTACCCAAGCAACAATTAATGATCCAATTCGTATTGCCTTGCCTCCTGAGGATGCCAAACAGTGGTTTGGGGTAGTACCTCCAGATTTATCATTAGTTGCTAGAGAAAAAGGGATGAAATGGCTCTATAACTATTTAAATGGTTTTTATAAGGATGATGCTCGTCCATTTGGTACAAATAACCATCTCGTTCCGGATGTTGCTATGCCAAATATTTTAGAAACATTGGCGCATGATCTACCAGAAGTGCAATTTGATCGAAATTTACAAGATTTGGTGACTTTTCTTGTTTATGTGGGTGAACCAGTACAGTCAATACGTCACTGTTTAGGATATTTTGTCGTGGGTTTCTTAGCGATTTTATTTCTCGTCGCCTGGGGTTTAAAAACAATTTATTGGCGAAAAATCGGCGTAAAGTAACCCAAAAAGGTAAAAATGTGGTAAAGTGCGAGTTTTTGTGTGTGTACTTACCTTTGTTATAGGTTGAATTAAATAGGAGTTGCTCATGGCAATTGTTGCGAAGCGCACTATAATGTCTTTATTTTCCGATACAGACGATGTTTACAGCCATCAGGTTCGGATTGTGTTGGCTGAAAAAGGGGTGAATGTTGAAATTCTTGCTGCCAAGCAGGCCGAACCCAGCGCTGATCTCTTATCAGTTAATCCATATGGAACCGTTCCTACTTTAATTGATAGAGAACTTGTGCTTTATGAGCCACGAATTATTATGGAATATTTAGATGAGCGATTTCCTCATCCACCATTATTACCTGTTTACCCGGTTGCTCGTGCTGAAACCCGTAAAATGATGCACAGGATAGAACATGATTGGTATTATTTAATGAACCGTATTTTAAGAGAAGATAATGCGGAACAGGCGAAAGCAAATTTATTTGAAAGTTTAACCGCACTGGATCCTGTATTCGCCGATAAGACCTATTTTTTGAGTGATGAATTTTCTTTGTTGGATTGTGCATTAGCACCGTTATTGTGGCGTTTGCCTCGATTGGGTATTGAAATTGCACCGGAGTTTAAAGGAATAATTGCTTACATGCAGCGCTTGTTCAAACGTGAATCGTTTCAAACAAGTTTGACTGATGCGGAGCGACAACTAAGAGCGGCATAATTATATGACAATGACATCAAATAAACCTTATTTAATACGCGCTGCCTACGATTGGATTGTAGATAACGAATTAACACCTTATATCCTGGTTAATGCCGAATATTCGGGAGTACAAGTTCCGAGAGAACATGTAAATCATGATCGTATTGTGTTAAATATCTCTCCGGCAGCAACTCGCGGTCTTTTGTTGGAAAACGATCGTATCATCTTCACTGCTCGTTTTTCAGGAAAAACAGAACAAATTTTTGTTCCACCAGGAGCAGTATTAGAAATCTACGCTAAAGAAAATGGTAGAGGTATTGCCTTTGCGATCGAAGATGAAGAAGATCCGCCTCCAGCATCTACTGGAGCTGCTGGCGCTGAATCGGATGGCTCAACTGTTTCTAAAAATAAACCTTCATTAAAATTAGTCAAGTAAAATGGACGTAGTCCGGTGCTTTTTAGCCTGGGTTAAGTGCAGTGTATCCGAGCGATTTTATCTCTTTAGCAACGATTCGGGTTCCTTTGTACTTCATCAGGCTACAACGCTTTAAACCAGACTACTTATAAGCAAGTGTTCGAAATAGTAGATTTGGAGCACAAGATGATCATACCAGCAAATGCCTTGTATCGTTGTGAACAAATTAGAACATGTGAGCAACAAGCTTCTTCTTTGTATCAGTTGGATGAAAATGCACTTATGTCCCGTGCAGGAGCGGAGGCATTTTTTCTTATAATTAAACTTTACCCCCAGGTACGACATATTGCCGTATATTGCGGTGCTGGAAATAATGCTGGGGATGGATATGTGGTGGCCAGATTAGCGCATGAGCATGGTTTATCAGTGACGATTTACCAGTGTAAAGCAGTGGCTGATCTCCCTTTTGCTGCACAACATGCAGCGTTAATGGCTATAAATTCAGGAGTGGAGTGTCAAGCGGCTGATGAACCATTAGAGACTGAAGTAGAATTAATTATTGACGCTCTTTTAGGAATTGGCCTAAAAGGGCCTGTACGTGGAGTTATTGCATCAGCAATTAATCAGATCAACTCCAGTGGGCTACCTGTTATAGCTTTGGATATTCCCTCAGGTATAAATGCCGATACAGGAAAGGTAGATAATTTTTGTGTTAAGGCCAACATTACCTTAACCTTTATCGCTCAAAAAGCAGGTATGTATACCGCCGATGGCCCGGATTATTGTGGTATTATTCATTGTTGCTCTTTACAACTTGATTCCTGTGTCTCTCATTTGGTTCCAACTGCTCGTCTTTTAAGTTCAGATACTTTATCTTTACCCTTGGCTAAACGAAAAAAAAATTCGCATAAAGGCAATTATGGCCATGTTTTAGTAGTTGGTGGGGGGCCAGGAATGCCTGGTGCAATCAGTTTGGCTGCTAAAGCAGTAATGCGAACAGGAGCAGGAGCAGTTACCGTTGCTACATGGCCGGAACATGCCAAAAGTGCCTTATCAATAATTCCCGAAGCGATGGTAAATGGTGTTGCAACTGCCCAAGATTTAAAACCGCTTTTAGCCCAGGCTACGGTCTGTGTTATTGGTCCAGGTCTAGGGGAAAGTGAGTGGGCGATGAATCTGTTTTTGACTGCGATTACCTCACAATTACCTATGGTTATTGATGCATCTGCCTTAAGATTGTTAGCCGAAAATCCTCAACTGGATGATAATTGGATATTAACACCACATCCAGGTGAAGCAGCTTGCTTGCTTTCTTCTTCTGCTGATTTGGTTCAGAAAGATAGATACCTTGCCGCGGCAAATATCCAGAAACAATATGGTGGCGTCGTTGTATTAAAAGGGGCTGGTTCGGTGGTTCAAACAGAGAAGGATACTTTTGTTTGTCCCCGAGGTAATCCTGCCATGGCTAGTGCTGGTATGGGTGATGTATTAAGCGGTATTATTGCGGGTCTTTGTGCTCAAGGATACTCTTTATCCGAAGCAGCACAATGCGGTGTGTGGGCTCACGCAGTTGCAGGGGATCTGGTAGCAAAAAAACTGGGAGGAACTGGTTTATTGGCCAGTGATTTATTTGATGTTTTACCTCACGTATTGAATTATCCTGAATGATGACAAATAGTGAATTAAATGATGTTATAACACTAGATTTACCTGATGAGAAGGCCAGTGAACTGTTTGCCTCCCATCTGGCCTCTTGTCTTTGTCCTTCTTTAATCATGACCTTTAGTGGAGACTTGGGGGCAGGTAAGACAACTATTATTCGCGCTATGCTAAGACATATGGGCGTTCAATCTCCAATTAAAAGCCCTACTTTTTCTTTAGTAGAAAGTTATTTATGCAATCATCTAACCCTACATCATTTTGATCTCTACCGTATACATCATGAAGAAGAGTTGGAATATCTTGGTTTTAGAGATTATTTTACCCAGGAGAGCATCTGTTGTATTGAATGGGCAGAAAATGCAGGAGGAGCATTGCCACAAGTCGATATTCGTTTTAAGTTAGCTATTAAGGGGGCTGGACGTGAAATGCAAATTATGGCATTGAGCGCAGCTGGTAAAAGAATTTTAGCGCGTCTTGCAGGTGAAATATGATATTTCGCTTCTTGTGTTTTATAGTGATGTGTTTTTGCTCGATAACAACATTTAGTGCCCAACTCAAATCAATTGTTTTAAAACAGCAAGGAAATCAAACCTCACTGTTTCTAACAATTAATGGTCCATTCACCCATAAATTATTTTTGTTAAATAATCCTGAACGAGTTGTCTTGGACTTAAATAATACACAATTGGCTGTCGATTTAAAGCAATTGGGTTTAATTAATGGATTAGTCCGACAAGTTCGAAGCGGGCATTCGGAGCCTAGAACTTTAAGGCTCGTGTTCGAAGTAAATCAAAAAGTACAACTTAGATCAGCTCCTTGGAAACCCAATGGTGCTTTTGGAGGTATTCGTGTTGATTTACTGCATAGCGGTCATCTTGTTGCGCCTATTGCCGCAACTACTCCTCCAAAAGCAGTGTATGTTGCCCCAAAATCCTACTCCACGCAGAAAATACAACAGCCAAAGTTGCCTGTGAAAGTTGAGACCAAGCAACCAACACTCCCTATCCTCGCAAATCAAAAGCCAATTAAGGTGAGTGGCAGACCCTCTAGACTCCGTGATGTTATTATTGTTTTGGATGCAGGTCATGGTGGCAAGGATCCAGGGGCTAGAGGTCCACACCGCAGTCGCGAAAAAGACGTTGTTTTAGCAATTACTTTGAAGCTAAAACAATTAATTGATAGACAACCCGGGATGCGTGCTGTACTAACGCGGTCGGGAGATTATTATGTTGGCCTGCGGCAGCGTCTTGATATAGCCAGAAAATATAATGGCGATGTATTTGTGGCAATTCATGCAGATGCATTCAATAATCCACATTCAAATGGTGCTTCAGTATTTGCTTTATCGCAGAGGGGGGCTACAAGCGAAGCAGCGCGTTGGCTTGCAGAAAAGGAGAACTATTCAGAATTAGGGGGGGTTAACCTGGGCGATCTGGATGATCAGAATGGTGTGGTGCGTTCAGTCCTGATTGATTTATCACAAACAGCGACGATAAATTCTGGTTTGCAAATGGGGGGACGAGTTTTAAGCCAGCTGGGTAATTTCACCAATTTGCATAATACTAAAGTGGAGCAGGCTGGGTTTGTTGTTTTGAAGTCTGCAGATATTCCTTCAATTTTGGTAGAAACAGGATTTATCTCAAATCCAATTGAGGAACGTAATTTAACCAACCCAGCATATCAAACTCGTTTGAGCCAGGCCATTTTTCAAGGCATTAAAGGCTATTTTTGGGAAAATCCGCCTCACGGATCTCGTATTGAGGCAATGACGACGAACAATGTCCATTTGGTTCGCGCTGGAGAAACTTTACCTGCTATAGCTGCCCGTTATCATGTTTCAGTTGCAGCCCTCCAGTCTACCAATCATTTGCGCGGAATCTCTCGACTTAAGCCGGGCCAAAAACTGGTGATTCCTCCAGCATGGGCATAAGAATTCATCAATTACCGCCGCTCATAGCGAATCAAATTGCTGCGGGAGAAGTAATAGAACGCCCGGCGTCAGTAGTGAAAGAGTTGCTGGAAAACTCTTTTGATGCCGGTGCAGATGCTATTACCATCGAAATAGGTTATGGCGGGCTTAATCAAATCAAGATCAGTGATAATGGAATAGGTATTGTAGCAGAAGACTTGCCTTTGGCCATTGCAGCACACGCGACCAGCAAAATCAGTACCCTTGATGATTTATATGCAATTGACAGTATGGGTTTTCGCGGCGAAGCATTAGCAAGTATTGCATCAATAGCAAAAGTTACTATTAGTTCCAGACCTGAACATCAAGAGACAGCGACCATGCTGCGAGTCCATGGCCTCGAGCGGTCTATTTCACCTTGTGCTCGGGCTGTAGGAACGACGGTAGATGTGGTGGATTTATTTTTTAATGCACCTGTTCGAAAACGTTTTTTAAAAAGCGAAAAATTAGAGTTTCAAGCAATAGAAACCACCGTGAAACGTTTTGCTTTAAGCGCTCCTGGAATTGCGCTCACGTTAAAACATAATGGAAAGCAGGTCCTGGCTCTTCCTGCTGCAACCAATGAACAAACTCGGTTAACACGTATTACCCGTATATTCGGTAGTGCTTTTGTTAAAGAATCAATTTATCTTGATGTGGAACATGGGGAAATGAAGCTCTGTGGTTGGTTAAGTAATACTAATTTTCAGCGTAGTCAAAATGATCGTTTGTGGGTTTATATTAATCAACGGATGGTTAAAGACAAGTTAATTCACCAGGCGTTAAAGCAAGCCTATGATGGTTTATTACATCCTGGTCGATTTCCTGCATGCATATTGTATCTAATGATTAAACATGCAGAGGTTGATGTAAACGTTCACCCCACCAAACATGAAGTTCGCTTTCAACAGCCCCGTTTAGTGTTTGATTTTTTAACCTCCCAATTGACTGCGGCACTGAAGGCTAAAAAAGAAACTTGCGAAGATGCTCCCTATGAATTGAGCGAACCGACGCATCAAAATCAGATTCAAACAATTTATGAACCTTATCCGAAATTAATTGGATCCAGTAACAGCATTTATCATTGTGAAACGGAATTATCTTGGGTCATTTTAAATAGCCGATATATCATAGTGTTCATAAATCAACAACCGTATATTGTGGATATAATAACCTTATATCAACATCGGATGCAGGAGCAAATACCGCAGTTGTTCTTTCCTTTGGCAAGTAGACCTTTATTGGTTCCTATTCGTTATTCTTTTCCGCAAAAGCGACACTCTAGTTCTATAGAATTAGTACAGAGTCTCAAATCATTAGGAATACATATGGAGTGGGTGGACGATAATGAAGTACTTATTCGGAGTATACCGCTTTGTATGCCACATTTAGATTTACGGTTATTTCTAGATTCAATTGCAGAATGCAATGTAGTTCAACAGGATCAATTACTTGAAATAATGAACCAATCACAAAAATTTGATCCTAGACTTCTAAACCGTGAGGAAAAAATTGAATTAAATGAATTATTACTTAAAATATATAAAGAGCAAAACAAAAAGTTTGGCTTATTTACAGCATTAACAAATGAAGATTGTAAAAAATTAGTAGATACATAGTTTTGAGCATAATTAAAATTAAAGAAATAGTTCCCTTCTTCCCTCACCTGGGGAGGAAAGTGTCTAGGGTTAATGAGGCGATTTACACGTACCATATCAGAACCCCAGTCTCACCCTCTCATAACGGGAGGGGTTTCTTCAATATAGGTTACCGCTTGTTTTTTAATTGAGATAATGAATGGTTAAATTAGTTTTATGTTTAATGGGACCCACTGCCTCAGGAAAAACGGCTCTAGCTTGTGAATTAGTTAAACGATATCCTTTTGAACTGATTAGTGTCGATTCAGCAATGATTTATCGGAATATGGACATCGGAACTGCTAAACCCACACCAGAAGAGTTACTAATTGCTCCCCATCATTTAATCGATATTAAAGATCCAATTGAGTCTTATTCTGCAGCTCAATTTTGTACGGATGCATTGTCTTTATGTGAACAGATTTACCTGAAAGGGAAAATTCCTCTACTTGTAGGAGGGACGATGATGTATTTTAATGCATTACAAAAGGGTCTATCAACGTTACCTGAAGCCAATTCGGTAGTTCGCCAACAATTAGAACATGATGCTGCTTTAAAGGGTTGGCCCGCTCTTCATCAAAAATTATTAGAGATTGATCCTGAGTCTGCAGCACGAATTCATGCACATGACGCACAACGAATCCAACGTGCGCTTGAAGTATATTATTTAACAGGTAAAACCTTATCGGCTTTTCATGAACTGGATAAGGAAAAGCCTGACTTTCATTTTGTAAATTTAATTCTCTTTCCAGAACAAAGAGCGTGGCTGCATAACCGTATTGCACAACGCTTTGATCATATGCTAGCTGAAGGCTTTATTGAAGAAGTAACGCAGTTAAAGGAACGATGGAATTTAACCATGCATCTACCTTCAATGCGTTGCGTAGGGTATCGACAGGCAATGGAATTTCTTCAAGGCGATTATGATTTTTCTATGATGCGTGATAGAGGTATTGTCGCTACTCGGCAATTGGCTAAACGTCAATTAACGTGGCTTAGGCATTGGGGAGAGGCTTTGTATTATGATCCACAAAATGAGGCTTTTCGCGATGAGATGATAGCGAAAATCGAGGAAATATTAGATAATCTTAATAAATAAGCGTTAAAGGAACATTATGTTAGAAACTAATAAAGAACCAGCGAGTACGAAAAAAAATTACGTGGTGCATCGTAATGAATTACCCCTGAGTTGTCCCACAAAAGATATGATCTTATGGAATGCCCATCCTAAGGTTTATTTGCCAATTGAAAAAACTGGTATAGAGGTATGTCCTTATTGTGGCTCGAGGTTTGTTTTACAGAATGATTAAATCCATTTGTATTGTACGATTATCTGCATTAGGTGATGTTCTAATGGCGGTGCCACTCATTAGAACCTTACAATCCAGTTTACCCCATGCAAAGTTGACATGGATAATTTCAAAACCTGCTTTTGATTTGGTAGAAGGGATGGATGGAGTAGAGTTTATTCTAATTGATAAACCGAACAACATTGCAGATTATTGGCGCTTTAAAAAACAAATGAAAGGGCGTACCTTTGATGTATTATTAGCTCCGCAAGCGAGTTTAAGAACTAATTTACTCTATCCGTTTATCAAAGCAAAACGTAAAATTGGTTATGATGAGCATCGAGCGAATGACGCTCATGGTTTATTTGTTAATGAACGAATAACCCCGGGTTTAGAGCACACTTTAGATGGATTTTTGAAGTTTGCTCAGGCCTTAGGAATAGAGAAACGTGTTATACGTTGGGATTTACCTATTACTGAAGCAGATTATGAATGGGCAACACAACATTTACCCAAGCAAGGTCCGATTTTGGTGGTTAATCCCGCTGCCAGTAAGCCAGAGCGCAGTTGGCCTGTTGATCGCTATATTGAGGTCTTGCAAAGAGCCAGGAAAAAATGGAATGTACACGTTATTATAACCGGTGGCCCCATCGATTTCGATAAACACTTGGCAGACCAAATTATCCAAGTGATACCTGCGATTAACCTTGTTGGTAAAACAAAACCCAAACAATTGTTGGCGCTCATTAGTAAAGCCACGGTGGTTCTTTGTCCTGATACCGGACCTTCACATATGGCTACTGCTGTAAATACCCCAGTTATTGCGTTACATGCGGTGACCAACCCCCTTATTTCTGGGCCATATCTTTTTCAAGACTTGGTTGTCGATCATTATCCTGAAGCAGCAGAAAAAATTTTAGGTAGTAAACGTATCGAAGATGTTTGGGGGCAACATGTACATGGCGATGAACCCATGCAGTTAATCTCTGTTGATGAGGTGATGGAGAAGCTATCTACTGTTTTAGATGATTATAGATTCCCTACCTAAACGAGATAGCTCTTCGTCTTGGGAGCCTACCAAAATTTTCGAATCCCGATAGCCATAATCCGACCAAATTCTTACTCTGGTAGAGTTAGATCACTTAAAGAAACACCCTTCCTCCACATTTAAAAGAGAATCCTTCGTACTCCTTTCAACTAAATAAAGCTCAATTTCTTCAGTGGATGACTTATTGGGAAGGCAATAATTCCAAAAGAAAGAGGTTGTAGGGCTTTTTGCAGATTTAAAATGGATAGGCTCAGGGTCGCATAGGGGGTCTTTTGAATATAGAGGTGAATGCTGGTTCATTTTTGAATGAGAGGATTCTCTAGGAGAGCTTGCTTCTTGATATTGCTTTTTCTCTTCTTGAAGATGATCTAGGGGTTGTAGTTTAAAGCGATAAACATTCATTAGAATCATGCAGGCTTGAAAAATCATCAATGCAACACCGACTACGGGGTTAAGAGTTAAGCCAACTGAAACTAATAACCCACCTGAAAGCAAAATTGAACCCAGGTTGTAAACCAGACTCATGACCAGATTTTGATTTATATTGGACACGGTTTGTTTAGAGACAGCAAACGCAGAAGCAATTGATAATAATGCTCCATTATGGATTACAATACCTGCTGCCTGCTGGGTTAAAACATCACTGCCGTCGGAAACTACCGCAATACCTAAGTCACTGGCAGTAATTGCAGGAGTATCATTACCTGCATCCCCGATCATGGCTACCTTATGTCCTTTTTTTCTTAAGGCTTGGATATGGGATGTTTTTGATTGCTGCCCTTTTTCTTCAGCCGAACTGGCGATGCAGTTAGCATAAACTGTTTTAATACCCAGCGCTTTGGCATAACGATGAGCGGTTTCCTCATCTGCACCGGTACATAAACAGATTTCTTTGCCCATTGCTTTTAAAGCTCTAATCGTGCAGCACGCATCGTCCCGCACAGGATCGGTTATGACCATAAATCCAATTGCCATTTTATTCCGGGCAACATAGACTATTTGATCACCAGCTTGTAAGTTGGGTTGCTTGAAATTGCGTGGAATTTTGATTCCTTTTTCTTTCATTACGGTCATGCTGCCAATGACATAGTTTGAATCTTTTATTTTCCCAGAAATCCCGGAATGATGAGAGTGATCTAATAAATCTGTTTCAATGTCTGTTATCTTGTATTGACTTGCAAAAGAATAAATAGCTTTTCCTATAGGATGACTTGATTGCCGTTCAAGGGCCGCACAATAAGACAGAAAATCGAGCTCACTAAGTTTACTTTCTTCAAACAGATACAGCTCTTTTACACTAGGAACCCCAGTGGTTAGAGTGCCATTCAAATCAAACATGACCGTGTCTATTTGTTCTGCTTGTTGTAGTGTTTTAGCGCTTTTATATTGTACTCCATGCTCCGCTGCTTTATGCATCCCGGTTTTTACTGCTAAAGGAGTGATCAAGCCTAAAGTACAAGGGCATGCACTTACTAAAACAGATACAGCACATTGAATTGCTATGGCAGCAGGAAAAAAGAGTCCAATAATTATCCCAGAAGTCACTGCCAGTATAATTACGAGTGGGATAAAGTAAGTGAGTAATTGTCCTGTTTTTATTTCAATAGGTGCTTTTTCTAGCGCTGATAGTTCTATGGCTTTATCGAGTCGAGCTAAGAAGGATGAATTTTGAGTTTTTGTTACACGTATTGCTAACGGCTTTTCATTGTCGGCTAAGCGCATACCAGCGAGTACTTCCGTTTGCGGAGAAAAATATTGAGGAAAAATCGCACCGGTATTAATCGTTTTGTAAATGAGACTTTCATCCTCACAAATGCCATCAAGTGGAATAGTTTCTCCAGAATGCACAATAATTACATCATCTACTTCAATCTTATCTAAATCAATTTCATCAAAACCTTGAACGGTTCTTTTGCGCACCGTTCTAGGAGCTCGGTCTTGGAATTTTGCAGTACCAATTTTTTCTTTAATAGTCTCTTCAATTGCAATTCCTAGATGTCTAAATCCATAAATAAGCAAACCGGCCTCAAACATCATGGGAAGCCAAGGTAGAAATAGCGAAGCGACGGAAACGATTAAGATGGAGGCTGTACTGAGCGCAAATAGGCTATCCATAGTTAATGTTCTAGCCTTTGTTAGTTTTGTCCAAGCGTCGTGATACGAGTTTGCACCTAATATTAAGGTTAGTAGGGTACTAAAAACAGCCAGTGAGCTCACTACCGCTAAGGGCAGTCCACTCGTAGCGAGGCAAATGATGAGTACAGCAAGTCCTGAGACACAGCCTACCGCACCGAGAAACCAATGCGATGTAAAAAAGCTTCGAGCTTTCTCTAAGTAATTGGCTTGCTGATTCTTTATTTGTGCATTTTCTTGGGGCTTTTCTTTGGTTGATAAATATTCATATTCTTTACAAATAAATAGTTCATCAATATAGTCTTTTACTTCGTTCCATTCTTTATATTGATCCGTAGGTTCTTGCTCTTCCTCTAGAGTAATGATTGTTTTTTTAGGATCCGCGGTGGTGAGATCGACATGGAACTCTTTCATTCTATCCTTGAGTTTTTGCCTTAAATGGTACTCAAGAGAACCACTACAACTGACACAGGTCATTCCGTCGACATAAAAAGTATAGGTATTATTTTTGGACATGTTGGCTCGTTCATTAAGGTTAATTTATTAAGATTTGATAGGTTCATTTAGGCGAGATGCATCGTGATTTTCCGAACTTAATGGGGCGGATTTTATTGATAAGATGCTAGCCTTAGTCATTGATAAATAAGACGTTTCTTCCTGATTTTAGAAAATATCAAGCCTTAAGTTTTCTTAAAAACTAGAGGATTCAATGTGGGTGAAATCATATCATATGCATCATTTTTTGCACCATGTTTTTTAAATGATTTAATAAAGAAGTTCTTAAAAGGGATCTGTAACTTGGGGTGAATGATTTAGGTAAGCCAATTCATTGTTGTCGGGATGAAAGGAACTCCTTTCACCCCGTAGTTTAACTAAGGTTGTTGCCCGGATGTAAAATCAGTTGAGGGGGCGCCTGTACGAACACTTTGTAATAGCAAAATACTATTAGTCATTAGTAGGCGCTCATGGATTTGACGATCTAAATACAGCTGATAATTGATTTCAGCAAGCAATATGGCAATTTCTTTTTGCACTACGGCAGGTGGCGCATTATTCAGACTATTAATCCATGGAGTATTGCTGGGTCCTGTACCCCCTGTCCCAGAGGTTCCGCCAGTACCCCCTGTACCTGTACTCCCTGTACCCGTATTGTTAGTGCTACCCGCACTAGTCGTGTTATATAATCTCCAGGTTGCCATATTAAATTCGTTCAGTGCTTGGCTCGTTTGACTTCCGCCCTGCTGATTAGGCGCAGTTTGAGGCATTCTTTTTGACATAATGTAATAAAGGTTACTTACTCCTACGGAGTTTTGCGCTGCATAGGTACGTAAACTTGCCAGATATTTAGCCAAAGTTTGTGTGGCCTGCAGTTGTGCAGTTGATGGAGTGTTAGTTCCTGTTTTCATCAGAGTTCTAGTGTACAAATTATCATAATCTGTATATTTAGGTAATGAGATGGGAACGACACTTCCAGTCACGTAGCGTATGAAATTGGCTGCAAGTTGTTCTTGATTTTGTGCTGTTAATCCATTTTTGGGTACCTCTCCGTTGCCTTGGGTACTGCCAAGGTCTTGATTTGAATACATCAGAGGTCCTGTTAGGGCGTTGCTATTAAGATGATTTAAGAATTGCTGAAGGTAATTAGCGTTAAAAAAAGTGAACGCATTAGGAATTTCTCCTACCACTTTTGACGGTACTAAAGTGTCATAAGTCATAGAGCAGTTTTCAGTAAAGGTTTGTGGATCTTTCATGCAGTAAGTATAATTTGGAGTTGCCAAAATATTTAATACTGCTTGGCTTACGGGATCTTGTTGATAGGTTTTTTGGTCCATCAAGGCATTTACAGTAACTTGTCCAGAAGATGACAAATTATTGTAATTAGGAAAGGTATTGTTAGCTAAGGGATTAAGAATGGATGCACTAGGATTCAGGTTAGATGTGCCAGAAGTTTCCGCAGGCAGAAACTGTGCATAAGGATTTCCTGCGTTTCCTGTATTTGATCCCCCTCCACCACCTCCTGCAGTGCTGCCTGAAGTAAAAGTGTTGACAGGAATGGAACCTAATAAAGTATAAAACTGATAGGCCTGAGCAAGTTGGGAAGTTGTTAAATTGATCAGCGAATAACTTATTGAATAGCTTTGATTACCTTGTGTAGGAGTTTCCGTTACGTTATAACCTAAATAATTACCAAAATTTTGGAAGTATTCCACCAATTTTTGAATATTAGTAGAGGTTTGTTGTTGATTATATGAATCGTTTGGATCCTGAGCTGCAGCTGGAAATACAGCAAAAAAAAGTACGTTGAGCAATACAAATTTAGACGCTAATTTCATTTATTCTTCCCCTTCAAGTGCACGTAAAACAAGTTTTAGACGGTACTGACAAAAAACGCGCGACAATAATCTGAGACGCTCAAATACAATATTTCTTTTGAGAAAGACCCCGGCCGGATCGTGGCTTCCAGTGCTTGTCTCTTCGGCATGAATCAAAACACGTGACGCACTGCCTGGATGGACTGTATCAATTGCTTGCAGCAAGCGTAATCCTCGACCTGATTTGATATTACCTACAATTCGAATAAATTTGTCTTCTTCTGATAAGAGGCTCATATCTATTTTTTCGATGTCATCAAGTTCTTTGCCTAATTGCTCCATTGCTTGTTCGAACTCTGGATTTCCATCCAGGGTCCAATCTTCTACACTCTCCATAAAGGTAATGACTCTATAAATCATAGGATCAATATATTCAAACCAATATTGAGCAGACGCTTCATGACTAAGATCAGGCATATTTTTACTCTTTCTTTACTGTATTTTTAGCGGATGGACGAAATCATTACTTACTACTATAGTATATTATGAAAGAGAAAAGAAAGAAGTAAAAAATATGAAAAAGCAGTCAAGAATTGGTAATCTGCTCAGAAGAATAATTAATGTCCGTAGGTGGTTTGATTGGGATCGAATGAAGGCCTTTACCCTGTATTTGGTAAATGGTTTTAAACGTTTATTTGTCCCACAGAAAAAAGTTCAGGGTGAGTCCTTCGACGATGCAGTGAAACATTTGAATCTGACCGACGAAAGTATACTTAGCAAACAAAAATCTCTATTCCGATTGAGTATTATTATGGTATTTGCCGCTCTTTTGATTATGGGATATGCCGTATTTCAGCTTTTCTATGGTTCATTAAAAGCGTTTCTTGTAAGCATTGTTGTAACTTTAATTGCATTGGTTTTAGCCTTTCGTTATCACTTTTGGTACTATCAAATAAAGAATCGTAAGTTAGGATGTACCTTTAATGAATGGTATCGAAAGGGGTTGTTGGGGGAAAGAAATGAATAAGTTGTTGATAACGTTACTTCTCCTGGTGTTTCCTGGTCTGGTTTTAGCCGATGGTTCTTTAAGTTTTGCCCCTCCTGCGAGTGATTATTCTGTTGTCTTTCTCGGTAATTTATTTGGTGTTGTTGATGGAGTTTTAAGCGGTACTGGTAGCCAAATCATGGGAAGCATGTTTGCAGTATTTAATGCTGCAGTTTTGGCATTAGGGGGTATTATTATTATGTATACCCTCATAGTTTCCACCATGAATACTGCTCACGAAGGGCAGATGTTGGGCCAAAAATGGTCTTCAATCTGGATTCCAATCCGTTCCACGCTCGGTTTGGCTTTATTAATACCCAAAGCCTCTGGCTATTGCTTAATGCAAATTTTTGTCATGTGGATTGTTGTACAAGGAGTTGGTGCAGCAGATAAAGTATGGGATGCTGCACTAAGTTATTTGAATCGGGGTGGTGTTATTATCCAAGCCCAGCAAATAAATCCTACCGCATCCTTGACTGAGAATTCCAGCACATCCGGAATAGCGGGCATTGCTACTGGGGCGGTAAATATGCTTGCTGGACAGGTTTGTATGCTCGGCATACAAAGACAACTGGAAAATACCCGCCAAGATCTTCTTGATGCTCAATCCAAACAATCAGGAGCCTGTTACTCTGCTGAACAGGGTAGCTCAATGCAGAAATTTTGTTCCACTGTAGTCCCAGATTTTTTAAGTTCAGTTAATGCAGTAGCTGTTCAAAATGCTTCGCCAACAAATTCGTCTTGGAATGTAAGCATGCCGAATTTTGACTCCAGTTCACCTTATAGTTTTTTAAACGGGATTTGTGGCAGCATCGTCTGGAATAATATTAGCACCCTGAACTCCAAATTTGGTAGTCAACAGTTTCAAGCGACACCTAGTGCAGGGAATAATGTGAAGGTTGGAAATAACACCTTAACCCCAGCAGAGATTGCAGCGACGCAAATGTCAAGAGGCATTGCAGTCCAACAAATGTATATGGACTTAACCTCAGTATCTCGATCTATGGTCAGTAATGATCCACAACTGTCTACAACTACGAATACGAATACTACCAATCCTTTTTCTCCAGTCGCAATGCAACAATTTGGTGTCCCTTATAAGGAAAATGGCACAGTTTGTACTAGTTATAACAGCGGTACTGCCTCACAAGATAAATGTGTGATTTGGGGGCCGGTACAAGGTTCAACAGTCGGGGGAGTTCTATTTAACGGTGCAGAAATTATCAATGCGATTAACGATTATAATGGTATTATGATGCCCACGGTTAATCTCGCCCGTCTTATTTCTCAATCATCAGATAAGAATAAATCCACTGAGTTTATCAACAAAGCTACCACCCAAGGATGGATAATGGCCGGTGCTTATTTCTTTAATCTGGTACAAATTCAGGGCACTTCATCCATAGAAAATGCCGGGCAAGTCGATTCAAAGACAGGGCTGGATTCAAGTTCATTTGATCCCACCGCGATGGCTAGTCCATTTGTTATAAGCTCTGATGGTAAGACCGTCACCTGTGGTCCAGGAAATATGAAAGATAAGGACTTTACTGCCTTGTGTACCTGGTTAGGTGCAAGCAGTGATGGATTACAAAAAATACAAAATGTACAAGCCTTAATTACTAGTACTTCTCCACCTAAAAAACCTTCTTTGTCTTCCAATATGACTGCCGTAGGAAGTGCTCCTTCATCTACGACCTACGGGTATATAAACAATGCATTAATGATGCAAACTCCTGGTCAACCTGGAGTTAAGCCACTTACTTTTGCTAATTCAATTAATTTCGCGATTAATACTGATTTGTATCGTTTACAGCGGCAAAATTTTTCTTGTGGTGAAGTTAAACCGTTCTTTTCAATTTGCTTAGGGCAAATTCTTGGAAATATATTTTATAACATCATTTTAGTGACTATATATAATCTGTTTCTTGACATATTTGGCCAGATTATCAATCAGGTGGTTATGGCATTTTTAATGATCCCATTACAGGGAATGGCAAATATCTTTCAACAGGGGGTGAAGATTCTTGCTGAACCTGGAGTTAATCCAATTGTTGCCTTGGCAAATATGGGGAATTATTACATTAATTTTGCCGGTAATTTATGGATGATGTTGTTAAATATGGCAATTTCCAGCGCTTTAATTCCAGTCTTTGGTATCTTTATTTTTGCGATGATGTCCTTGGCGATGCCGCTAGTAATTGCATGGGTTGGCGTAATGGTCAGTGTCGGTTTTACTACAGCTTATTACATTCCGTTGCTGCCCTATGTGATTTTTACTTTTGGTGCTTTAGGTTGGTTGATTTCCGTTATCGAGGCGATGGTTGCAGCACCGATCGTCGCGTTGGGAGTAACCCATCCTGAAGGACATGATGCCTTTGGTAAAGGTGAGGCAGCAATCATGATTCTAGTGAATGTTTTCCTAAGACCTTCCATGATGATCATTGGTTATATTACTGCTATTGCACTCTCTTATGTGGGCGTTTGGATTTTAAATGCAGGTTATGATCAGGCTGTGTCCTTCATGCAACAGGAGCATACCGATAATTCTGTTCTTGTCGAAGGACTTTTGGGCTCATCTCCATCTTCCTCAGGTAGTGGAATCGGAGGAGTAAGTTATACAGATTGGGCCGGAATTTATGCCTTCTTCTTCTCAATTTTAACCTATACCACCCTATATTTAACGATTATACAAAAAGCATTTACCCTAATAACCTATCTACCCGATAAAGTCTTGCGATGGATAGGCGGCACTCCTGAAAGCATAGGCCAGGAAGCTTCCCAATGGGGTGAGGAAGTAAAAGGTAAGACCCAAGAAGCAGGAAAAGAAACCCAAACCGCACAGGGTCAAATCGATAAGACTTTGGGTGGATATGGTGTGAAAGGTGTTGGGATGGCCAAAGGGCTTCTGGGCAAAGGCGGTGGTGGTGGTAATGTTGATTTTCAAGGAGGTAATTCTACACAGAGCTCTGATGGTGAGGGTGGTGGTAACGAGGGAAAATCTAAAGGTAAATCGTCAAAAAAAAAGAGTAGTAGCTCCAATCAGGACTTGGGCGGCACCGATATGCCAATAACCAAGTAAGAGGCACTAGGAAAAGGGGTGTTTTTTCTTCAGGAGCAAAGAATTTGTTGTACATTGGGCAGAAAAGTATTTGCCCATATGTTATAATTGTATATTAAATAAACACTTAAATAAGTTTTTATCATGGTTGAATTATCTGCTCCTCAAAGTACTATAACGAGTCATTCAGATTTGGCTCAAGATAAGCTTAATGTTTTGCAAAAAGCAAAAATGGATGAAGAGCGATTCATGCAAGAATTGTTTCTTTTTCTGCAAAATAGACGTGGAACAATCTTAGAAGCGCAATTTGACCATAAAACTCCATTAAAAGAAATTGCCACAAGCAGTGGCTATCCTGATCTTCCTACCGCTTTAAATAATGCAAAAAATGCCCGGGGACAGCCCCCCCTAGTGCAAGCGCTGCAAGAACAAGATTTCACAGTAGTAAGATTTTTGCTCGATTCGGGTGCCGAATATGATGCTCAAGCACTCGAAGAATACGATATCGCCATACGTAGTAAACGGGGACAAGAAGCCCTTCAGCAACAGATAATTGCTCCTCCTGAGGGTTATGCTCCATCCGCTTCGGATAAGTTACATTCAGTTAAAGAATTTGGTCTGGTATTAGGTATAGTAATGACCAGCCAAGATGGTGTTTCCTCCCAGCGAGCTCATATTGGACCTACATACCAATTGATGACGGATACGGTCAAGGAATATAGTCAGAGCTATAGTAAAGAACCTGCAAAAGGGGACTTCAAACAAATTGCAGATGCCTTTGCTTTTGCAAATAAAACTGCTAATTTTCAATATAGTACTCCCGAAGGAAGTCCCGAAGCCGGCAATGCACTTTCTAAACGAATACAATCAGGTGAAGTAACCAGTGTTCCTATAAATTGCAAAGGGCACGCCATGGGATTATCTTTTGTGCCAGTCGAAGGAAATCCAGATAAAACCTATTTAGTGTTTACCAACCGTGGCGAAGGTGCAGCAGGAAAACATGGAACCCATATTTATGAAGTAAATACGAAGAAAATCACTCCAGATTTTATAAATCAGGTAATGAGTGGTCATGATAATGGAAAATCCCATGCTCAAATCATGGAACACATTAATCAGGTTACTCAAGGTAAAGATCCGGTTAGTATTATCAATCAAAAACCCCAGAAATATGATAATTGTACCATTGCAAACACGCGCGCTAATATTCATGGAGTCCTTCTCTGTCAGGAAGCCAATCGCAAAGGTGGTTTTGACCATGTGACACAAGAAGTACGTAATGAAGTGAAACAAACTTATAAAGAGTTCACTAGTGACATGAGAGATAAAAAAATTCAGCAATTAGAAAAAGCCATAGAAAAGGATCCTGACAATCCAGATCTAAAAGCTCTCGCCAAAGGGTATTTGGACAAACCCAATAGTAAATCTTCTGATGCCTTGATCGCGACGGTTGCTGAAGACCATCAAGAATCAATCAATATGACTAATCCTTAGCCTAAACACTTGTGTAATATGGGTATAAAATATGAGTTATATCGATAACGCAATTATTTAGGTGCGTTCACAATCGATAGATCAGAAATTCCGCGAATAAATTCCGACATTTCAACAGGCTCTTGACCTATTTTTAAAGAGCTTCGGACAAAATTTGCTGCTTCTAAGATCCTATCTAGTTTATATTTTTTTAATTGGATTGAATGTAAATAAGCAACAAAAAATTCAGTTTTTAAATTACCAATACCTTTACCCATACCTGCAAGGGATGCATCGATAAAGCGAACTCCGGAACTCATTGCTGCCAGGGCGTTTGCTTGCGCAAGACCAAGATTGTCATGAGCATGAAAACCAAATTGAAAAGGATATTTATGAATATACCTATCGTAAATTTCTTGGGTACGAGTGGGGAGTAAACTGCCGTTTGAATCAGCAAAATAAATAATATCAGGGGCATATTCGCTTATTTTTTTGAGGGAATCATCCAGTTCATTATCTTTGTAAAAAGAAATGCACATTAAATTAACCGAGACTTCCAGGTTTGCCTCTTTTGCCATTTTTATCTTAGACAACGCAGATGCAGGTTCGTTTTTAGCGAAGCAGATTCTTAATAAATCGACGCCACATTCTTTTAGCTCTATCAGATCGGTTTGAGAGAGATTGTTTGGAAAAACCATTACGGCCATTTTTGCTCTTTGAATCAAAGAACGACATAGAAGCAGGTAATCTTTGGCGCACCAGCCCGCTCGACCTACTTGGAGAGGTGTAAAAGTGCCATTGCGATAGCCTATTTCAATATATTCAATGCCTGAGTTATCAAGAGGGCGAAGGATTTCTTCGAGTTGAATGTCATCAAAATTAAAATTAGTTCGATGGCCTCCGTCTCTCAATGAGGCGTCTAAGAGTACAACAGGATCAAGCATATAATTCCTAGTGTTGGTAATAAAAAATACCCTTACTTAAATTATAGCTAAAATAACACCTGATGGATAAAATCAGTCAACATAATCGTTTTCTTAAAGGTTCTTATTGTTGGTATTCCTTAGCACCAGCAATAATTAATTTGTAAACTCGTTCACTGATAATACCTTGTTCGAATTTTGCTTTCGCATCCCAAGTCATAAGTTGGCCTTTTTGGCGAACTAATTTACGGGTAGCCGAAGTAACATCATTGGGATCACTTTCAAGTAAAATATCGCGGACTTCTTCGTCAAATACGAGATACTCCCGTAATGCTACCCTTTTTTCATCTACGGTAGGGACAAGTTTTTGCCAAATACACAGTCTAATGGTTTCTAGAATATCAATAGTTCTTCCTAATCGCTCTTCACCAGAAAATGAAGTCACCAACCGACGCATGGTCTCGGCAACCCCCGAAGTGTGTAAGGTAGTATAGACAGGGTGTCCAGTAAGTGCTGCTTCTAATGCGGCACTGATTGTTTCTGCATCACGACACTCACCAACCATGATTAAACGAGGTTTGCGCCGCAAAGCATTTCGTACTCCATCAGCAAAGCTTGGTAAATGCCGAGGAATTTCTGATTGGCTTACCACAGCCGAAATGGTCTCAATTTCATCATAGACAAATTCGATGGGTGATTCATAGGTGAGTACTTTACGGTTGGAGTCTTCTGTTTCGATCAACTCACGGATAATAGAGGCCAATAATGTTGATTTCCCAGAACCGGTTGCTCCGGTAATAAATACGATGCCTTCTTGAGGGGCGATTGCCTGAAGTATATTATCGGGCAGATTCATGGTTTCAAGCCGCGGGGGAGTTGTGGGGATGGTTCTTAAAGTAATTTGGATTGCATCATGTCCTTCTACAAGACACGCGGTTCCATTTACCCGATAACGGTAACGAACGCCCCGATTAGGACGAAATTCATAGTGGGTATCGATATCCTTACCCGAAAGAAGCTGAGTTGTGGCGTTGGGCCCATATATCGCATTAATTAAATCACCCAGTTCGGTATTTGATAAACGACGATTAGTGATTCGTAATAATTTTCCATAAACCTCTGCATAAATAGGTTCGCCAGTTTGGATTGTTATGTCCGAAGCATTGAGACGCTCAGTGTGTTCCAACATTTTATCCATGAAAAGTGGAGTAAAACGCGTGGGTTCATCGGACATTAAATAAACATTATTATTCATACTTCGTATCAGTGGATTCTATTGTTATCGTTAATTGGAGCTATTGTAGGCTGCCAAGATTTATCAGTTATTATAATTTTAGAACGATTTGCCAATTTTTCCATGTTTTTGAATTGCTCTAAAGCATTTTCATCTTTAGAAACCGCTGCCCGCCATTGGTCACTGTTTACATTTAGAGCAGGTAAGGCAGTAATTCTCAATACGCGATCATCGATATGGATTTCGGAGGCATCCCCTGTAATTCCCAAATCAGTATGAGAGACATAAGGAGGAGTTACCATATTCATTGCTAATAATTTTCTATAAAGGATCATTCCACCAAAATCTTCTTTAATTCGCGCAATATTTTCTTCGAGAATGGTATTTGCTTGATCAATACCATTTTTCCAACCTTTGGCCGTGTAGATACACCATATTTTTTTCTCTACTTTGGTTTTAGGCAATAAGGTGTAGTGTGGATATTCTGGTTTAACATAATCGAGCCATAAATATTGGCGCCAAGTTGGTGGAGTGGTAACAAAGTGGGCCTGTTTTGCAACTCGATAAGTACGGTCCGAAATGCGAATGGTTTGCGAATCCGCAAGATTGAGCGTATTTCTACCTTCCAAGAGTACAGGGGGTAGAATATTGTGTTCCAGAATCAGGGAATTGAAATCATAAATGGCATCGAGTCTTCGCGATTGTCTGATCAAGTGCTCATCAATAACTTTTGCTCGCCAGGCTAAACCTGCTTGTGCGCCAAGGCTTAGAGCTGTTTCTTTTAAAGCCATTTGGCGAATTTTACCGTTCTGTTTTTTATTCCTTTGCTTAACATTTACATTTGCCATAGCTTGTATTCCTGCTAAAGAGCCAGTATCACCCATATATTTTGAGGAGTGGCATGCAAGCAACGAAGCAGTTAATACAACAACTATTAAGCTAGGAATAAATTTTGGCATAGCGTAATTCAACAACCTGACTGTTAGGATAAACATGAATATAAGCTTTTCTACCCGCTTGATAATCTATATCACGCAGGATTTCAGCTAAACTTTGATCTTTAATATTAAGACTAATTAAAACAGGAATTGAAGGTGCTTTTCCTAATACACGTAGTCGGAAATGAGCTGATTTAGCAATACGGGCAGTTAACTCTTCAATTGGACCTGACCAATCCACACTTGCTCTGGCTTGTAAGTTGTATGCATTAGGTATCGTGAGCGTATTGTCTTTATGTGGTGGTAAAATTTCTTTTTCGACACGCGCCATTTCATGCATGGAATCACTTACAGATACCGCTGCTTCTGCTAATTTAATTGTAGCATCGTCGCTAGGATTGTTAACTGGTGGTTTTTTGAAGAGTACTCCACCATGTTTACAACCCACAAGCAGGATTGAGGCAATAAATAGCATGAGAAGCTTATTGTTCATTCAATCTTCTTTAATGTCTGGAAATATTCGTTTGATTGAAACAGGAGCTAAGCTCCTTGTCAAGCCTATAAATGAGGAATTATATGAATTTAAACGGAAATAATTTTGCAAAATTTTCGTCCCTTATCTCATCGTAGCCTAGACGCAGCGAAGCTAAATTCGTCATTCGTGTCTCGAATGCGCTAGATTTTATTCGTCGCACGCAGATCACAAATTAATTTAGTTTTTCAAATAAAGCATAAACTACTTGTCCTGCTTTTTTGAGTTTTATTTGACGCCACTGCGTTTCATCCAAGTCAATAACTGTAGGAGATTCCAAGTAAACAAGACCTCCACGTTTAAGGACATTACTTCTTGTTATATAGGAAATACATTGAGGTAGGAGATTGTGAGCAAAAGGAGGATCCAGAAAAATGATATCAAACTCTTCTTGGTGGCCCTGAAGATATTGAAGTGCATCTGTTCTCAATGATTTGAGTTTTGGACTGTTAAACTCAGTGATTACTTTCTGTAAATTGGTATACGCTTTGGGCGATTGCTCAAGAAAAACTACTCGTGCTGCTCCTCTAGAAAATGCCTCAAAACCTAAGGCACCACTTCCTGCAAACGGATCGAGACAGCGAGCATCTCGGATGTCATGCATGAGCCAATTAAATAAAGTCTCGCGAACCCGATCTGGAGTGGGACGGAGTCCTTTTACATCTGGAACATGTAATTTTTTTCCTCGATATAATCCGCCGATAATACGAATGATTTGTTTCACGATTTACCCACGGTAAGTAATAGTAATTTATCTGGATTAACTTGTTGTTGAAATGCCTGTTTTATTTGCTCTTTAGTCACTGCATTAATACGGGCAGTGTATGTATCGAGAAAATCTTCGGGTAAATGATAAAAAGCAATCCGTAATAAAATATTTGCAATGCTGCGATTACCCGATAAAGAAAGGGGAAAACTGCCAGTGAGATATTGTTTTGCAGCATTGAGTTCTTCATCCGTGGGACCTTTATTAATATAAGTTCGCAACACGTTTTGAATGATCTCTAAGGCATTTTGAGTTTGATTATTTTTTGTTGATAAACTGATGAGGAAGGGACCTTTTCCGGACATGGGAACAAATTGACTATCAATACCGTAGGTCAGGCCTCTTTTTTCTCTAACTTCAATAGCAAGTTGAGACACTAATGCACCACCACCTAAAATATAATTTCCTACGATAAGAGGAAAGTAATTGGGTGCATGATGATCAATCCCTATCTGGCCAAGGCGGATCACAGTTTGAGTAGAAGGAAATGGAATCTTTACTGTATCGGCGTGGGTTAATTGAGTGGCTGGGGGAATAGGGGGAGCAGAATGTCCTTCAGGAAGTTCTTGAGTCAGTTGATCGGCAAGTTGATGGGCTGTTTCACTATTAATTGCGCCTACCATTACTAAAATAGCGTTTTTTGCAACATAATAACGTTTATTAAATTCAATTACTTGACTCATGTTAATGGCATTAACTGTCTCTGCAGTACCATTGACAGGATGCGCATAGGGGTGTTGCTGATATAAGGTTTGGAAAAAATGAAGATTAGCTATTTCTTCAGGGGATTCTTGGCGTTGTTCAATGGTCATCAATAATTGTTTTTTTTCTCTTGCAAACGCTTCATCTGGAAAATCTGGATGGTTAATAATTTGTGCAAAAGTGGTCGCTGCTTTGGGCAACGCTTCTGGATCAACGAGTGTTCTGAGACTAAATATCACCATATCTCGGTTGATCTCTGCTTTGTATTGAGCTCCCACATCGGCCAGGGACTCAGCAATTTGGTTTGCATCTTGACCCGCATTGCCCTGGTTCATTACGCGACTGGTTAAGGCACTTAAGCCAAATTGGTTTTCATCGTATGCTGAACCTGCCGCGAAAGCGAGGCTGATATCAAGCATGGGCACTTCCATAGCAGGATAAAACACGACCTGAACGCCGTTTTTGGTAAGCCATTTTTCCGTTTTGAACGTGCTTGCTGTCGTTGTGTGTGACAGTCCGATCATCAATGCCATAATACATGCGCTAAAAATTCTCATGATGCTGCCCTTTGTGGTTGAGGTTCTAATATTGCTGTCGTCATGTTTTTTTCTTGAAAGTAATGCTGGGCGGTTTCCTGAACTTGTTGTGGGGTAATTGCATTGATCGCTTTAGT
The DNA here is from genome assembly GCF_977063395.2 of Legionella nigrisilvae. NCBI lineage: Bacteria > Pseudomonadati > Pseudomonadota > Gammaproteobacteria > Legionellales > Legionellaceae > Legionella > Legionella nigrisilvae. Next base: position 431,670 of record NZ_CDRUGZ020000042.1, on the reverse strand, counting down.
ATAATCGTTTGCCTTTTGCCACCCGATCCCAATGGTTTCTAAGAGACCCAATTCGGAGGCCTGGCCAAAAATTGAATCCTTTTCAAAAGTTTTCTGGGCAATGATTTGATGTTTGATGCGTTGCAATTCTACCTCGTTCACCGGATTTTTTTTCAAATCATCCAATTCCTTAAGAAGCCCATTTTGCAAATCCGTTAAAGTATGATTTTGACTGGGAGAACCATATACAATAAATTGGGTTTGATATCTCGTGTATGGATTATAATAGGTATCCGCACCTGTGGCGATATGCGTTCCACGAATCAAATTTTTGGAAAAACGAGCGCTTTCACCGGCATCTAAAATTCCAGCAATGACTTCCAAAGCATAGGGCTCGTATTCTTTTTTAGCAGTTTTTACACTGGGAACGGAGTAACCCATCATGAGCAACGGTAATTTGGCTGCGCCTTGAATATGAACAATCTTTTGACCTAAGGCGGGTGGTTCATTTTGCAATTTACGCTCAGGAATGGGATGTTTGGGTATAGCACCAAAATAATGTTCTGCCAAAGTCCGAACTTGCTCTGGGTTAACATCTCCTGCAACCACTAAGGTTGCATTATTAGGCGCATAATATTTTTTATACCATTCTCGCAAATCTTCAACGGACATATGCTGTAGATCACTCATCCAGCCAATAACCGGATGGTGGTAGGGAGCACTAAGATGCGCCGTTGCCAGAAAGCGCTCAAAAGCCAGTGCTTGTGGATTATCATCTGTTCGAAGACGTCGCTCTTCCTGGATTACTTTAATTTCTTTGCCGAATTCATTTGTATCTAGAAGCAAATGATTCATGCGGTCGGCTTCCAGCTCAAAACTGGTAGCAAGTTTTGAAGCATCTATTTTTTCGAAAAAAGCTGTGTAGTCATTATTGGTAAAAGCATTTGCTTGGCCACCAATTGCCGCTATAATTTTGGAAAATACCCCTAAAGGAAATTTTGGGGTTCCTTTAAACATCATGTGTTCCATCGCATGCGAGACCCCTGTAATACCACCGGGTTCATCCGCCGATCCTACGTTATACCAAATCATGGAAACAGCGATCGGCGCTCGATGATCTTCTTTTACCAATATTTTTAATCCATTATTCAATGTAAACTCTTGAACTTGGCTAAAGGTCTGGCAAGATAGTACCATGAGTAAAGTAAATAGTATTTTGCGCACAACTTAACCTCAAAGTAAAAAAGATGATAGAATTTCATATTTTTCAGGATTTGTACACTATATGATTAAATGGTTCAAACGCAGTCATGATTCTACCTCCGCGGAGGCCGATCCACAAAAGCCTGCTGACTCGTTGTCTCCAGCTCCTGTAGAAGTAACAGAACAGGAACAAGAGCCTATAAAGGAAGGTATTTTTGCACGTTTCAGAAAAGGATTAAGTAAAACTCGTCACCAGCTTGGTGACGGGATTGGCCGCTTGTTGTTAGGTAAAAAGGAAATTAGCCAAGACTTATTAGATGAGCTAGAGACTCTTTTAGTTAGTGCTGATCTGGGAGTAGAGACAACTCAAACTGTATTAAAACAGTTGACCGATAGTTTAGCTCGTAAACAGTTATCTGATGGAAATGCTGTTTATGAAGCCCTTAAATCTCATTTGCAAGCGATATTAACCCAAAATAATCAGCCCTTAACTGTAGAAACTGCCGACCATTCTCCTTTTGTTCTCTTAATGGTAGGGGTAAACGGTGCAGGTAAAACCACTACCATAGGAAAACTGGCTAAGCAATTTCAGCAGCAAGGTAAAAAAGTTATGTTGGCAGCCGGTGATACTTTTAGAGCGGCTGCAGTGGAGCAATTGCATGTTTGGGGAGAGCGAAATGATATCCCGGTAATTGCTCAACATACTGGAGCGGATAGTGCTTCGGTAATTTTTGATGCCCTGCAAGCCGCAAAAGCACGTAAAATAGATGTCTTAATCGCCGATACTGCAGGCCGGTTGCACACTCAAAGTAATCTGATGGAGGAATTAAAAAAAGTAAAACGTGTATTGCAGAAATTATGTCCTGAGGCTCCTCATGAAACAATGTTGATATTGGATGCAAGTATAGGGCAGAATGCTTTAGTGCAAGCACGACAATTTCATGAAGCAATTGGATTGAGCGGAATTACCATGACTAAATTAGATGGTACAGCTAAAGGCGGTATTTTGTTTGCTATTGCTAATGAACTTAGATTACCCTTTCGTTACATAGGGATTGGTGAAGGGATAGAGGATTTACGCCCCTTTGATGCAGAGCAATTTGTTGGTGCACTATTTAATGATCACATTTGACCAAGTGACTAAACGCTATCCTGGTGGTTTCGAAGCGTTAAGCCAGGTGAATTTTTCCTTGCAGAAAGGAGAGATGGCTTTCCTTACTGGGCATTCAGGGGCGGGGAAAAGTACCCTGCTTAAATTGATTGCTCTTTTGGAATGGCCCACTTCCGGTCAATTAACAGTAAATGGTTTGCGTTTGAACCAATTAAAAAAACGTGACGTTGCAGCACATCGCAGTCAATTGGGCATCACTTTTCAATCACCCTATTTACTAAATGATCGCACTGTATTTGATAATGTAGCTTTACCTTTACAAATTCAAGGCATGGCTTATCCCATGATTGCCAAAAGAGTCCATGCAGCTCTGGATATGGTTGGTCTATTAAGCAAGGAAAAAATGCTTCCTATCCATTTATCAGGTGGTGAACAGCAACGCGTAGGAATTGCACGCGCCGTGGTACATAAACCTGCCTTGTTATTGGCTGATGAACCTACCGGAAATCTTGACCCCAAACTTTCAACCGAGATCATGGCTATTTTTGAGCAATTTAATCAAGTGGGTGTTAGCATCCTTATTGCCACCCATGATTTGCCATTAATTGCAGGAATGAAACACCGTATTGTCATGCTTAAAGGGGGACGAATGTGTTAGGACGAGCACAATCAATCCTGGCCTACCATCTGCAGGCAGCGATACAGAGTTTAAATTCATTATGTCGTAAACCCTTGGCCACCATGATGACCTCCATCGTGATTGCCATTGCCTTGGCCTTACCCGCTCTTTTTTGGGTGTTTTCGGATAACGTGTCTCAACTAACCGCAAGTTGGCAGCGTGGCGGGCACATCTCTCTTTATTTAAAGCCAGGATTATCCGATTCAGAACAACAAGTGGTCTTGGAAAAAGTACGTAAAACTGATGGTGTAGCTCAAGTTTCCTTAAAAACCTCCTCTGAGGGTTTGTCTGAATTAATTCAGCAAGAAGGGATGCAGGATATTATGCGTTATCTTCCGGAAAATCCTCTACCCGCAGTGGTGGATGTGGTTCCGGCTTTAATCATTGATTCACCAGCAAAATTAGATTTACTGGCACGTCAATTACAGACCATAACTCAAGTAGACAATGCCAAAGTGGATATGGAGTGGATAAGTCGCTTGCATGCTCTTTTAGGTTTTGCGGCCAAGTTTGCCAATGCATTATTGGCTTTATTGGCAATGGCAGTTATTATGATTGTAGGCACTACACTGCGCTTGGCCCTTCATAGTCGACAAGAAGAAATTCAGGTTTTGAAGTTAATTGGAGCAAAAGATCCTTTTATTCTCAGGCCCTTTTTATATTCAGGGATTTGGTACGGTGCTTTAGGTGCTATTTTTTCGGTCTTTATGGTTAATATTTTTATTTTCAGCTTGGGAGCTGCGGTGAACCAGTTGGCCGTTGCTTATCAAATGCACTATCCATTAACAGGGCTGTCAATTCGCCAGATCTTGCTACTTGTTTTATTTGCAATTATACTAGGATGGATGGGGGCACGTTTATCGGTAAAACGACAATTGGCTTCCATTGAACCACAATTATGAGTTTGTTCTTTTATCGTGTTTTTACAGAGAAATTTTTAAAGGAAGAAGCATGAGTCAGTATTTGCAACTTGCCGAAATGAATTTACCTGTGGGCAGTCTTGATTCGTACATTCACAGGGTCAATCAAATTCCTATGTTATCCTTAGAGGAAGAAATCGCTTACGCTGAGCGTTTTCATACTGAAGGAGATCTTGAGGCTGCACGCCAATTGGTTCTTGCGCATTTACGTTATGTGGTCCGAGTTGCCCGTGGTTATTTAGGATATGGATTACCTCTAAACGATTTAATTCAGGAAGGTAATATTGGTTTGATGAAGGCGGTAAAACGCTTCGATCCAAAGATGGGCGTACGGCTTGTTTCTTTTGCAGTGCATTGGATAAAAGCAGAAATCCATGAGTTTGTTTTACGCAACTGGCGTATTGTTAAAATTGCAACAACCAAAGCGCAGCGTAAATTATTTTTTAATCTTCGCCAAATGAAAAATCGTTTAGGCTGGATGAGCAATGAAGAGGTGAATGCTGTCGCAAATGATCTGGGTGTAAGCCGCGAAGACGTGTTAGTTATGGAACAACGCCTGAACGCGATGGATACACCTTATGATGCTCCTGACGCCGATGAGCAGGATGAGTTTTATACAGCTCCAGAGCGTTACTTATTTAATGCGAATGACGACCCCTCTGTGTTATTGGAAAAGGAAAATGCTGGGGATCACGGGCGTGAACAACTCATGTTTGCCCTGGATCAGTTAGATGAGCGTAGCCAGGATATTTTACAGCAACGTTGGTTAGCTGAAGAAAAGCTAACATTACACGACTTAGCTAAAAAATACGGCGTATCCGCTGAGCGGGTCCGACAGCTTGAAAAAAATGCCATGAAAAAGCTGCGACAATATATAGAAAGCGCATAACTTCTCAATTCTTAGAGCACCCTCATTGCATGCAGAATCGTCCTATATATCCTGAATACATGCCATATTTGTAGCCTGAGTGAAGCAAAGCGAAACTCAGGTTTTATCATAGATTTCTTGATTTTCGCTACGATTTACCACATCTACGTTATCCAAAAAATCACACACCAATGGCCCCACTCGTTCATCCAATAAAACACTTACATGGTTCGCGTCAGGAAGTAAGCAAAGCCTAGAATTTGGATATTTTTTACAAAACTCGATAGATTCTTTTGTGCTAATTGTATTATCTAACTCTCCATGAATGCATAGAAAAGAGATATCAGGAGATTGAGCTATGAAATGGTGTAAGCGTATTAATTTAATATCAAATTGGGCTTGTTGCTTCATAACCTGACGTAACTGTAGATAACCATGACCGCTTAGTTTAAATTTTTTTGCCATCCGGTTAACAGGGCTGCGCATCTGCGTGGGTGATGCAATTAAAATTGCGCGCTCTGGTTTATGCTCTAATTGCCATTCAGGAAGTTGACCTGCTACATTGAGCGTGTTGAGTAGCATTGAGCCACCAAAAGAATGTCCAATAACGGCATAAAAAGGCCCATGTTGATTAATGGTGTCTTTCAGAATAGCAACCGCATCTGTCCACGGTAGTTGTAACCCCTTTGCCTCTCCATGTGCGGGAAAATCAAGTGCATATACTTCATAACCTTGCTGATGGAGCGCCTGGATTATGCGTGCCATATAGGCGGCACGGGATATCCATCCGTGAGTAATCAGTATTTTTTTCCCTTTTGAGTTCTTTTGGGGTACAAAACGATGCAACACATGGTGCCGAGGAAATTCCTGGTGAATTACTTCAGTACGTCTTCCCTCGATAAACTCACAAGCCAGTTTGGCAAAATCTCGGTACTCCTTTTCCAAAGGAAAAAAAATAGGAGTAATAAAGGCTTGATAACACAATTGGGCATGTAAAATATCTCGTACACGGATTAATGATGAAGTGATCATAATTATATCCCCTTAAGAGTTTACTTTAATTGTAGCACCAAAAATAAAACATTTTGTCAACAGAATAGTTTAGTTTTTTGCTTTTGGCGGGTTGCTGGCTGTGAACTTTTTTACATTAAGAAAGAAAGGAGGGAAAATGGTAAATGCTGTTATGGAGACTCAATAGAACTTAATGTATTTCATCACTTTATCTCTTTAGCTCAATTTTATAAACTAGAGCTTTTAAACGTTAATTCGGGTTTATTTCGGGAGCTTGAGATGCATACTTCAAATTATATTTATCATGATGATGGACAGGAGCTCCATGGATTTGTTGCTTATGACAATTCTTCGGAAGGCCCACGTCCTGCTGTGCTCGTTGTCCATGATTGGTCTGGTCGCAATGAATTTGCGTGCGACAAGGCAAAATTATTAGCCAAGATGGGTTATGTGGGTTTCGCTGTAGATATGTATGGGCAGGGAAAACTGGGTTCCACTACAGAAGAGAAACAGGCGTTAATGACCCCTTTAGTTTCTGATCAGGCTCTATTACGACGTCGTGTTCAAGCTGGATTGACTGCTGTTTGCTCTATGTCTGAGGTTGATAGTAAGAAAGTTGCAATTATTGGTTTTTGTTTTGGAGGAATGTGTGCTCTTGAGTTGGCTAGATCTGGAGCAGCTGTCAAAGGTGTAGTTAGTTTTCATGGTTTGCTGCACAAACCTGGAACTATAAAATCTGAACCGATCAAAGCTAAAATTCTAGCGTTACATGGTTATGACGATCCTATGGTTAAACCCGATACAGTTCATGTATTTTGCAAAGAAATGACAGATGCGCATGTAGATTGGCAAATGCATATGTATGGACATGTGCAACATGCGTTTACTAACCCCTTGGCACATGATACCCAATTAGGAACGATTTACAATTCAGTTGCTGCGCAACGTTCATGGCAAGCAATGAGCAATTTCTTGCAAGAGGTTTTGGGAAAATAATTTACTCTAAACGAAATAGAGGAGCCGGGGAAGCAATATAAACCCCGGAGTGCCACTTAAATTATTTTGCTTCACTTCTTTCGAATGTTTTAGAGAGTTATGGAATAAATCATTAAAACTCGTAGCGAGGGGCTCGATTATTGAACAATAAAGAATTATAATGCCGAAAAAATAATCTTGCTTCTGTTTTCTGTGTTTTTTCCATAAGTCTTTTACTCTAGAGTTAAATATAATATATTGAGTGATTTAAGTTCTTACTCGCTTTTTTATTAAAAGTAGACGACAAAACAAATCAAGTTGTGGAAAATTTACCAATTATTAGGAGCCTATCCCAATTTGAGTTTCTCATCCGGTCATAACACTATGAAATTGCATCACTTCTTTGAGCAATCTGTTGATAATTGTTCAGACAATATTGCTTTGATTTGCGATAATTCATTTATTTCCTATCAGGAGTTAGAACATCGCGCTAATCAATTGGCCCATTATCTCCACGAAAATACAATCTCCAAGGGTAGCATTGTAGGCATTCTATTAGAGCGATCGATAGAATGCTATATTGCTATATTGGCGACATTAAAAACGGGTGCAGCTTATGTACCTATTGAAGTAGATTATCCCAACGAACGAATTAACTATATTTTTTCTGATCTACCCTTTGATGCAGTTTTAACTTCCTCGTTACAATTAGCCCAGAAAAATTTGGAATGGCCAACTTATTATGCAATAGATCAATTGGCCGAAGAAATTTCTCGATACCCAACAAAGCGATTAATTCTTCAAGAAGATTTAACGGCTAATGACTTGTGTTACATCATTTATACTTCAGGTTCAACTGGAAAACCTAAAGGAGTTGAAATTACTCAGCGTAGTATTTGTCACTATGTTGAAGTTGCGAGCAAACTATATGATATAAAGAGTAATGATAAGGTATATCAAGGTTTTTCTTTGGCATTTGATGCTTCTTTGGAAGAATTTTGGATGGCTTTTGCCAATGGTGCCACCCTGGTTGCTTGTACTGCTAAAGAAGTTCGCTCAGGCTTAGGTCTCGTTTCCTTCTTACAACAACATCGAGTTAGTGTTTTTTCAACCGTCCCTACGTTATTGTCTACTCTAGAAGGACAATTACCTGATCTCCGCATACTTATTTTAGGCGGAGAGTCTTGCCCCTCCAGTTTGGTGAAGCGTTGGAGTAGAGAAGGGCTGCGGATAATTAATACTTACGGTCCCACGGAAGCAACCATTATTGCTACTTATGCAGAATGTAACCCTAAGGAAGAGGTTACCATTGGTAAACCCTTGCCCGGTTATGAAGTTCTCATTGTTGATGAACAATTACGAGAAGTAGCTGAAGGAGAAGAAGGCGAGTTGTGTATTGCTGGAGTTGCTTTGGCTCGTGGTTATGTCAATCGCCCCGAAGATACTGCAAAGAAATTTGTTTTTAATCCGTTAAATCACAAACAGCGCTTATATCGAACAGGGGATTTAGTTTCAAGAGCTCCTAATGGTGATCTTCTCTTCGCTGGACGAATAGACGATCAAATCAAGTTGCGTGGATTTCGTATTGAATTAAACGAAATTGAAACAGTAATCATGCAATATACTGGCATAAAACAAGCCGTGGTTTCTTTGCAAACCCTTGAGCAACCGACACTTGTAGCTTATTTAATCCTTGATATTAAAAATGCCTTTGATGTAAATGAATTTAAATCATTTTTGAGGTCGCGCTTACCTGATTATATGCTTCCATCGCTAATTGAAATTTTGGAAACGTTTCCAGTTTTAGCCAGCGGTAAAGTGAATCGCAAAGAGCTTCCTAAACCCGTGCAAAAATCAGAGAGAGTTTATATAGCACCTGAGTCTGAGCTTGCAAAAGAAATCGCTCGCGCCTGGGAAAACGTATTTGATTGTAAAAATATTTCAATAAGTGCAGACTTTTTCTATGATTTGGGTGGACATTCCTTACATGCAGCAAAGGTCATATCTAATTTACGCAAAATACCGGTGTTAAAAAATATTTCCATTCTGGATTTATATAAAAATCCAACAATTCAACTATTAGAACAGAAGTTTAATGATCCTTGCCTTAATCCACAAACCGATGAGCAACAAGCACCCAAGAAAAAATACAAAGTGCCACAATGGAAATATTATTTATGCGGTGTAGGTCAATTTTTTGGGTGTTTATTGCAATATGCAGTGGGAACCTTACAACTATTGGCTGTTATTTTATGTTACAGCTGGGTTAGCTCTGAATATTCAATTATATCTAGAGAATTACAGCTCGCCTTCCTAGGCTTGTTTTTGTCCATGCCAATCATTTCGTTATTTATTACGATTGGTTTGAAGTGGATTTTACTGGGACGCATTAAACCTGGCGAATATCCACTTTGGGGATGGTTCTATTATCGTTGGTGGTTAGTGCAAAGGCTGCAAAAGAATTTATTTTTAGCTAAGTTTTTAGTGGGTTCGCCCTTGGCTGGTATTTATTATCGCTTACTAGGAGCTAAAATAGGTAAAAATTGTTATCTAGGGTCGATGCAGATCTCTGCTCATGATTTGTTAACCATAGGGGATAACACTTCGATTGGTGCGGACAGTAGACTTAATGGTTATATCATTGAGGATGGTTGGTTAAAAATAGGTTCCATCAGTATAGGCAATAATTGTTATATTGGTTCACGTGCAGTAGTTGGGTTAAATGCACAACTTGAAGATTATGCTGTTTTAGATGAAATGTCCATGCTGCCTGATCAAGGCTTAATTCCTCAAGGATCTTATTTTGCAGGATCCCCAGCAGTGCCAGGTACTATTCCCGCAGATCACATTACTCGGAAGAAAGTTGCGATTGAAGAATCTACCCTGTTGGAAAATACCCTTTTTGGTATTTTGCATTACTTAGGCGTTGTTTTTGTCATGGGGGTTTATTATTTATGCTTAATTCCCTCAATCTCATTGATTAGCTATTACTACGATCAGAGTCATTATTTCACCACAATGTTTTTTGCCATACCTTTAGGGGCGATCTTATTTTTAGGGCTATATTATTTATGCATTGTACTCTGTAAAAAAATCATTTTAGATAAGATAAAACCCGGCAATTATCCTTTAAAGAGCTTTTATTACTTCCGTCATTGGTTGATAGTGAAATTATTGGATGGGGATGAAATCTCGATTATGGCAGATACCTTGTTTATGCCTGCTTTTTTAAGATTACTCGGAGCAAAATTAGGTAAGGGCGTAGAAATGGGGGAAACCCCTCATATTATTCCTGATCTAGTCACTATAGATGAAGGTGGTTTCACCGCCAGTTCTGTCGCTCTAGCTTGGCCAGGTGTTTATAATGGTTTTATTTCTTTTGCCCCGGTTTCTATTGGACGTAGAGGCTTTGTAGGAAATGTTAGTTTATTATCGGCGGGCAAATCCATTGGCGAGGGTGCTCTATTAGGATGTTTGTCGGTGACCCCATCTGACGGCAGGGCATCAGAACCTCATTCTGCTTGGCTTGGTTCACCTGCTGTGTTTTTACCGAAGCGCGAGCTTTTTGTTGGCTTTTCTGATAAAGAGACCTTTTATCCCTCCAAAAAACTCTATTTCATGCGCCTATTTATTGAGTTGATACGTGTTATTTTACCCTCGACATTTTCATTAATAGCATTATTTAATATGTTGTATGTCTTGGATTACATGTTAAGTGAATACTCCTGGCTTGTGACCGCATTGGTTCTCCCACCCGTAGAAATGTTTATTACGGTTTGTCTTGTTGGAGTATTGGTTGGCTTAAAATGGATAATGTTAGGTAAATTAAAACCTTTAACCAAGCCTATATGGGATCCTTTTATTTGGAAGAATGATGTGATCGAATATTCGTACAACTATTATACGAATCCGCATTGGACCAATAAAGTTTTAGGCACTCCTTTTGCACTTTGGGTGCATCGTTGTTTAGGAACTAAAGCGGGGAAGAGGGTTTTCACAGACAGTGCTGAATTTTCTGAATTTGATCTGATTACTATTGGTGATGATGTATGTATTAATGCAGAGACAATAATTCAAACTCATCTCTACGAGGATAGAATATTTAAAGTTTCGAATGTTACTATTGGCTCTGGGTGTAATGTGGGTGTTGGTTCAATTGTTCTCTATAACACCTTGATGGAGAATAATTCTTCTTTGGGTAGTCTCTCTTTATTAATGAAGGGTGAACGTTTACCTGAAAATACCCATTGGGCTGGTATTCCTGCCCAATCCACTGCACTTGGTAGGTCATACCCACAAGTGGCTCAGCAACGTGCTCCTGAAGAAAGCCCAGAAGTGCTTCCGGAATTATTATAATAATCAGCCTGGGTTTCGCTTCGCTTTACCCAGGCGTTTATGATAGGCCTTACCTTAATAAATAATTATCAATCAAGCGTATGTTGTCGATTCGTACGGCAGCAAAACGTCGATCGTGATGTTCTTCCACATACTCTACCATAATCCCTTTTTGAGTTAGCTTTTCGATGATTTGCTCACATGTGAGCTCTTTGTACTGAAATATTTTGGCAAACTCTTCAGCTAGAGCTTTTTGATCTTGATTGAGACGGTTATTTCGTGAACTGTAAGCCAATCCACTCGGTTCACGGATCGTCGGACATGCTTTAATTTCAATATCCATAAAAAAAGCATGAACCATACCTTGAATCAATAAGTATTGTTGGTAATCTTTTTCACCGAAATAGGCCCGATGAGGTTTAGTCAAGTTCAAAAGTTTCATAACTACCGTTAATACCCCATTAAAATGTCCCGGTCTATGGGTCCCTTCCATGAGTTGACAAAGTTGGTGTTCACTCACTTGATAGTTGTATTCATCCGCATACATTGAGTGTTCATTGGGAAGAATGCAAAAATCGACACCCGTATCTTCCATAATTTTAAGATCCGCTTCTAATGTTCGAGGGTAATTTTTAAAGTCCTCGGTTTGATTAAATTGGGTAGGATTTACAAATAAACTGGAAACAGTGTAGTGATTCTCTCTTCGACTGGCTAAAAACAAAGATGCATGACCTGCATGCAAATTACCCATAGTTGGGGCAAAGCCTAGAGTGGATTGAGCGGATAAAGTCCTACGAAAACTTATCCATTCTTTTAGATCGTGAAAAATTTTCATGAGTTACTCCTGAATAGGGTTACCATCTGAATAGGACCTGAATGAAGTGACGAATAAGGGTTTGCCATAGCTTTATCCAGATCCTATTCCTACAGTTTCATAGATGAGTCAGAACAATTCTTATTGATAAAAATTTAGGAAGAATTATTCTGCTCAATTTCAAATTAAAATGAATGTTCCGCTGTTGGAAAACTAACTTGTTGAACCTGTTGGGCGTAAGCATTTAATGCAGTCAATAGAATTTCTTTACCCTGAAGGTATCGTTTGACAAACTTAGGATTGAACTCTGTTTGTAAACCAAGCATATCATGCCAGACAAGCACTTGGCCGTCAGTATGAGAACCTGCTCCAATACCAATAGTAGGTATAGTTATTGAATTAGTTATTGTCAGCGCGAGCTGTTGGGGAACACATTCGATGACTAGGGCAAAGCATCCAGCCGTCTCTAACTGACGAGCTTGCTCAATAAGTTGTTCTGCTTGCTCTTTGTTTTTTCCCTGCACTTTATAACCCCCTAATTGATGAATGGATTGAGGGGTTAAACCGATATGTCCTATAACGGGCACACCCGCCTTCACAAGATAAGAAATCGTTTGACAGGTATCTGCATCCGCTCCTTCAATTTTCACGGCCTGCGCACCTGCCTGTAATAAGCTTTTTACATTGTTTACAGTGTGACTCAGAGAACCTTTATGGCATAAAAAGGGCAAATCACTAATTAAAAATTGTTGTTTCAGCCCCCGTGCTACAGCTTGGGTATGAAGTATCATCATCTCCATGGTCGCAGTAACGGTTGTTTCATGGCCATGAACTGCCATAGCTACAGAATCTCCGACGAGTACACAATCTATATTTGATTCAGCTACAATGCAGGCAGAAGGATAATCATAACAAGTGATCACTGAAATTTTTTGGTGTTCTTCTTTTTTACGTTTGAAATCATGAATTTTCATGCTTTTCTCCTCAATAAAAAAGAGTAAGCATTATAGTGGAACGCGAAACACATTATAGGTACCTGTCGCATGGATCAAGTCCTCCAAAAAAAATTAAATATGAAGTCGCTGCCAAGAGGTCAGCGCATTATGAGTCTTTAGAGCTGCTCATAAGGTTATCATATTTGAAATTCGGATAGTTGAGAAGTGGGGATAGGCACATTATCCTTTGGGTGTATCGAGTGGACTTCATCTTGAATTTTGTTACGCTGCATTCAAGCTTACAATGGTTATTTTTATACGGGTAGTACTTCATTTTGTATTTGATGCATTTTATTCATCTATAATTCTGGGTTATCATTGATGTTTCGCGCCACGGGCTAGTTTCATTGTGAGATATTTGGTACGCGGTGTGGAAAAGAGGTTTTTTATAATACGAGTTTTTTATGCAAATCACTGAAAAATTATCCCTCCCAGGCGAGCATCCTTTATTTTTGCAAGGAGCGATTGGGAAACTGGAGGCAGTTATAACTGTCCCAGAGCAGAACCATGCCGACTATATTGCTTTTTTAGGCCATCCTCATTCCCTTCAGGGTGGCACTATGAATAATAAAGTAGTGACCACTTTAGCACGTGTCTTTAGAGAATTAGACATCCCTTCTGTACGTTTTAATTTTCGTGGAGTGGGTCAATCTGAAGGGTCTTATGATGCGGGAGTAGGTGAAAGCGAGGATATCCTGGTGTGGGTTCGTGAGTTGCAAGAAGAGCACCCCGAGAAGAAACTAATTTTTGCGGGCTTTTCTTTTGGTTCTTATGTGACTTATCGTGCTGCGGCCCAATCTGGTTCCAAATTATTAATTTCCGTAGCTCCGGCAGTTAATCATTATAATTACCATGAATTTAATCCTATGCCATCTCCTTGGCTTATTGTTCAGGGCGATGAAGATGAAGTTGTTCCACCTGCTTTAGTTTTTGATTTTGCTGCCAAAGCCGCAATCCCGTTGATTCAGTTTGCAAACACCGGACATTTTTTTCATGGTAAATTAATCGAGCTCAAAGCAAAGCTCCTGGAATATATTCGCTCTCAGGTTGTTTTATAATGAATTTGATTACTCAATATGAAGCCGCAATTCAGTGCGGTGACATTGATGATGACCCTCTGCAACGCGACATCTTGACGCATTTGGAGAGTCTTGCATATCAGGTGAAAAAATCAAATTCGTCCTGGCTTTATCCCTTAATTAAGCCTCGAATTAAAGGGGTATATATTTATGGGCCTGTTGGTGTAGGAAAAACGTATTTAATTGATTTATTTTATGATTGCCTCGAAGAGAAAAAGAAGGCTCGCTTTCATTTCCATCATTTCATGCAACAGGTGGATGCTCAGTTAAGACGCTTACAAGGACAAAAAAATCCTCTTCGCCAAATTGCTAAGGAGTTGGCCAAAACGACTCGGGTACTGTGTTTTGATGAGTTTATGGTCCATGATGTCGCCTATGCCATGATTTTAGCGGAGTTATTGCAATCTTTAATTGCTTATGGGGTGATTTTGGTTATTTCTTCGAATATACCCCCCGATGAATTATATCGCAATGGAGTTCATCGAAAACGTTTTTTACCCGCGATTACCGCAATTAAAGAACATTGTGAGGTGCTCCATTTAAATGAGCAAAGAGATTATCGAGTAGGGAGAGCTCCACTGCTAGATGCTTATTTATTTCCTTTAAATGAGCATACAACCCAAGTGATGGAGCAACAATTCAAGCTTTTGGTGAGTGAATTTAAAGAAAATGGCACCATTACGATACAGAATCGCGAGATTCCTTATCTCAAACTTGCAGAACAATCGATTTGGTTTGCCTTTGATATTCTTTGTAATTTGCCGCGTAGTCAATTGGATTATCTAGAGATTGCAGATAAATTTGATACCATTTTCTTAAGTGAAGTTCCTGCATTAACCGTCAATCATACCTTACAAACGATTATGTTCATTCATTTTATCGATGTGATGTATGATCGCGGGATTAATATTATCATTTCTGCAGAGGTAGCAGTTGAAGAGTTGTATGTCGAAGGAGAAATGCAGGAGACTTTCAAGCGGACATTAAGCCGTTTGCTGGAAATGCAGTCGGTAGATTATCTGGCACGCCATCCCAAAAGAGAGCTTAAGGAGTTGATTTCAAAATAATTCGGCGGGAATGGTTGTAAAAGTGAGCCTATAGGTTCTGTTTGCTTCCCTACATTTAAGAAATAATTAAGGATCTTCTCTCCTGCGGATTGGACTCCCGATCTAGTAATCAAACACATTACTCCATCTCGCGGACAAACCGAAGGACGTAGGATAAGCTAAGGGCTATTATTTAATAACTGTAATGCTGCCTTACTTAGGCTAAGGGTTTATCTGGAATTAGAATAATGTATAATTTTTCCCTAAATTGAGAATGATTCTCGATTTCATTTATGTTAATATGATTAAGTTATTTGACGAGTTGCTGTTAGGACATGATAAATATTACAGAATTAATACAAGGTGATAGAGTACGGTTAACCAGTTTTGGTGCTACTGGGGTGCAATACAGACGCAGACTTTTATCTTTGGGAGTTACTTGCGGCACTGAATTTTTAGTTGTGCGAATGGCCCCTTTAGGATGTCCTATCCAAATTGAAGTCAGAGGAACTTCCTTAACATTGCGCAAGGAAGAGGCGAGCCAACTGATTTTGGAGCGTATATGACTCATGTGTTATTGGTCGGCAATCCTAATTGTGGCAAGACCACTTTGTTTAATGCATTAACGGGTGATAATCAGCGCATAGGAAACTGGCCTGGCGTAACCGTCGAAAAGAAAACAGGGTCGTTTTTGGTCGCGCAACAACGGATTGAAGTAACTGATTTGCCAGGAATTTATTCTCTTATAGCTCATGCAGATGGCATCAGTCAGGATGAAGAAATTGCGGCTCAATCTGTTGTTACTATCGAAGCGGATTGCATCATTAATGTGATCGATGCGTGTCATCTTGAGCGGCATTTATATTTGACCACCCAGATTTTGGAATTAGGAAAACCCGTACTGCTTGCGTTAAATATGATGGATATTGCTCAGCAAAGAGGAATCTCCATCGATCCAAAGGCTTTGTCACAACAATTAGGTTGTCCTGTTATTCCAATCCAAGCACATAAAAAAATAGGCATTGCACAATTGATGCAGGAAGTGACACGATTGCCTCAAGCAGCGACTCCCCTGCTATTTCCCCTAGCCACACCCATACAACAGACATTAATGACCTTGGAAAATACCTTAATTCATCAAGGTTATAGTCAATCGCGTGCTTATTATTATGCCCGTAGGCTCGCAGAGGGAGATAAACTCTTATCCGATAAGACAATTGCTCAAGATTTAACTTTATTGAATGAAGTAGATCCTAATCTGGATGTATTATTGGCTGATGCGCGATATCAAAAAATACATGAAATAGTTACAGTCGTGCAAAAAAAGGGTAGTGATGCCAGCGAACATTTCACTGCAAAACTCGATAAGATAATGTTGCATCGTTTTTTTGCTCTCCCTATATTTTTTGCCATGATGTACTTAATGTTTTTATTTGCAATTAATGTAGGTGGTGCTTTTCAGGATTTTTTTGATATCAGTACCGATACAATATTTGTTCAAGGAACCTCCTGGTTATTGCATCAAATCGATGCACCGAATTGGGTCATCGCTTTATTGGCAAATGGTGTGGGCAAAGGAATTAATACCACATTAACGTTCATCCCCGTTATTGCAGCCATGTTTTTCTTCTTATCCTTGTTAGAAACATCAGGTTATATGGCAAGAGCTGCTTTTGTTGTGGATAAGGCGATGCGAAAGATGGGTTTACCAGGTAAGTCATTTGTACCGATGATTGTTGGTTTTGGATGCAACGTTCCTGCAATTATGGCCGCACGTACCTTAGATTCAGAACGCGATCGCTTATTAACAGTAATGATGAGTCCTTTTATGTCGTGTAGTGCTCGTTTGGCTATTTATGCGGTATTTGTTGCTGCATTTTTTCCATCGGGTGGACAGAATATAGTATTTTCTTTGTACCTTATAGGAATCTTGATGGCAGTATTAACGGGATTCCTCTTGCGTAAAACTACTTTAAAGGGGCATGCATCCCCGTTAATTTTGGAATTACCGGCATATCATAAGCCCGCACTCAAACGTTTACTTAAAGAAACGCTTCTGCGTTTACGTTTTTTTGTAGTGCGTGCAGGGAAATTAATTGTACCCATCTGTGTTATTTTAGGTGGCTTAAATGCCATTACTATAGATGGTGGAATTAACTCTGGTGAAGCCAGTACTCAATCATTGCTCTCTTTAATGGGGCAATCAATAACTCCTTTATTTGCCCCCATGGGGATTCATCAAGATAATTGGCCTGCAACAGTAGGGTTACTGACGGGTATGTTGGCCAAAGAAGTGGTCGTGGGTACATTAAATTCACTTTACGCGCAAATGGGTCATGTGACTGAAATTGCTGCGGCACACTTTGATTTTTGGGATGGAATTAAAACAGCTTTTTGGACAATCCCCCAAAATTTAGCACAATTGGGTTCTGCCTTGGTAAATCCTATATTGGCTAGTGCTGCAGATAATCCGGTATCACAGTCAGTATATGGAATAATGGCAGAGCGGTTTGATGGTAAAATAGGGGCTTACGCATATCTGCTGTTTGTCCTTCTTTATATCCCTTGTGTCTCTACGATGGCAGTAATACGTCAAGAAGCAAATAAGAAATATATGTGGATCTCTGTAATTTGGTCTTTTGTTGTTGCGTATGGTACAGCGGTTTCATTTTATCAAATTGCTAAATGGATGCAAAATTCAGAACAAAAGGCGTTCGTAATTCTTGCATTAATTCTCATTTTTTTTATAGGAATGCGTCAATACACTAAACGCAGCACTAGGAGGCATAATGCTGTTGCAAATACGTGAGTACATTTGCCGTGAAGGCATCGTGAGCACCCAACAATTGACTCGAGAGTTTCGTTTGGATCTTCCAGCATTACAACCTATGCTTGATTTATGGATTGGGAAGGGCGTCATCCGTAAATGCCAGGAAAAGGCAAATTGTCAAAGTACATGCTTTAAATGTCGTTCGAGTGCCCCTGAATACTATCAATATCTTTTATAGTTTATCGTTTGCCTAGATTGCTATTTTTACAGGTATTTTACTTAAGCTGTTTTAACTTTCGTGCTCATTCATTAAAATTGGGCTAATATACTCATATAGGTTTGATTTACATGTGGTAAGCAAATGGCTGATGAACCAGATATTCCAACTGCTGACGAAAACTCAGAATTTATTGATAACATCGATAACAGCATGGACTTGCGCAAGTTGCAAATGGAAGAGGATTTAAATGATCCTGTGACTTTGGTAGAGCGGGTTTATCAAATCTGGTGGCATTGGGCTGATTTTCAGTTGTATATTGTATCTCCCTCTATCGATCTTCTTGTACCTCCAGTACTGATCAAGGCGGAATTAATTCCCGGTACAAATGAGCTTGAATTTGTCTATCCTATTCTTGATTCGGGATCCAAATTATCTACTTCTAAAAGCGAAGAGCTAGTTTCTGCTGGAATGTCAATGTATAAGCTTTATATGACCATAGAAAAAATGATTTATATTTTGGTCGAGCGATTAAAAGAAGGCGGCATTGATAAGGAGACAGAGGTTCAGGTAGCTTTCGGTGGGCATTTGCTTCCTCAAAGAAAAGCGTTTGAGTCGATTATTAATTTACCGTATAACGTTGTAGTTACTAACTTCGATCCAGGCGCATGGGGTGAACGATACTTACAAATTGTGAAACAAAATGCAGAAAAGTTCGGATACCCTTCAGAATCGCCCAGAGAAACATTTAGACAACCACATAAAGCCTCTGGCTCTGGTCCAAAAAGATAAGAATATTCACGCTACTCATCGTTAATGCTTTTATTGCCTATTTAATTATTTTTAGTTGAATTTTATTACTTCACTTTATATTCTTATTATTAGTTACATCTTTACAAAAGTTTCCTTAGCAATACAATAACTTGATCTTTTATTTTGCACATCGGATATAAGCACAACAAAAGATCGAAATGCACCAAAATCTAATTATTTGCATCAGAGAATGACAATTTGTAAAAATATTCTTTTTGATTTAAGTCAGCTATCGAAGTTCTGTCTAATAGTATTTACAAATTTATTTGAATTAGATGGAGACAAATTAAAATTTGCTCGGAATACGCAGGAGCTTATCTTGCACGATAAAAACAGAGTGCTATACTTCGCATTTGTGCTATTTAATTAACTTTTTTAATTAAGGAAGAAATTCACAGTGAACAAAAAAAGACCCGTTAATCTGGATTTGGGCAGTTTAAAGTATCCCCCTATGGCTATAGCGTCCATCTTACATAGGATTTCAGGGGTAGTTTTATTTTTACTGTTACCCATTATGCTGTACATCTTTGGTCAGTCCGTGCAATCAGAAGAAACATTTGCGCAGGTGAAAAATTTGCTATCTCATCCCGCTTATAAAATGGTTATGTGGGCGTTTGGTGCCTCGATGATTTACCATTTACTTGCAGGGATTAGGCATCTTTTGATGGATATAGGGGTTGGTGAGCATCTTGATGCTGGTAGACGTTCTGCTGTGTTAGTCATTTTTCTTGCCATTATTTTGTCAATTTTTCTAGGAATCTGGATATGGTAAATAATGTCACCAGCTTAACAGGTAATGGGTTAAAGGATTGGTTGATTCAACGCGTTACAGCAATTTATTTTGCTGCATATTCCTTTTTTATAATTGGTTTTTTGTTGTTGCACCCTGAACTGGGTTTTGCACAATGGCACGCTCTTTTTTCCAATATATTAGTTCGAATTGCATCACTTATCGCATTGTTTGCGCTTTCATTGCATGCATGGATAGGTATTTGGACTGTAACTACCGACTATATGAAGTGTACTGCTCTTCGTTTATCAGTACAAATGTTCGTACTTTTATGGCTCCTGATTCAATTCATCTGGGCCTTAATGATCCTTTGGGGGTAGTAGCATGGCAATTGCACGTAACACATTTGATGCAGTAATTATTGGAGCTGGTGGAGCTGGAATGCGTGCCGCATTGCAGATGGCAAATTCTGGCTTAAAGGTCGCACTTCTATCTAAAGTATTTCCAACTCGTTCACATACAGTATCTGCTCAAGGAGGTATTACTTGCGCATTGGGTAATGCGCACGATGATGATTGGCGTTGGCATATGTATGATACCGTGAAAGGGGCGGACTATATTGGGGATCAAGATTCAATTGAATACCTGTGTAAAACAGGTCCCGAAGCCGTATATGAACTTGAGCATATGGGATTGCCTTTTTCACGCATGGATAATGGCAGAATTTATCAACGCCAGTTTGGTGGTCAATCCAAGAATTTTGGTGGTGATCAAGCAGCACGTACTTGTGCTGCAGCGGATAGAACTGGACATGCTTTATTACATACCCTCTATCAACAAAATTTAAAAGCTAAAACACACGTATTTAGTGAATGGTATGCTCTTGATCTTGTTAAAGATTCGCATGGACATATATCTGGTGTTACTGCAATGTGTATCGAAACCGGTGAAGTCGTATTTTTCCAATCGCGAGTATGTATTTTGGCTACCGGTGGTGCAGGTCGTATTTATCAATCGACAACCAATGCCTTTATTAATACCGGGGATGGTTTTGGTATCGCATTAAGGGCAGGTATCCCCTTACAAGATATGGAAATGTGGCAATTCCATCCTACCGGAATTGCTGGAGCCGGTGTTTTGGTAACTGAAGGGTGTCGAGGTGAAGGCGGTTATCTGATTAACAAAGACGGTGAACGTTTTATGGAGCGTTATGCACCGAGAGTTAAAGATTTAGCTTCCCGGGATGTAGTTGCTCGCTCTATGGCTCTCGAGATCCGTGCAGGTAAAGGTTTTGATCCCAAAGGAGTGGATCACGTTAAATTAAAATTGGATCACTTAGGTGCCGATCTGATTAAGTCACGCTTACCTGGTATTCGTGAGTTATCTATGAAATTCGCCGGAGTTGATCCAATTGTTGAACCAATTCCAGTGGTTCCTACCTGCCACTACAGCATGGGTGGTATCCCTACAAATATGCATGGGCAAGTACTTACCAAAACCAACGGTGTAGAACATATCGTAGAAGGTTTATATGCCGTAGGTGAGTGCGCGTGCGTTTCGGTACATGGTGCAAACCGTTTAGGTGGTAATTCATTACTGGACTTAGTCGTTTTTGGTCGAGCAGCAGGATTGCATGTTGAAGAGTTATGGCAATCAAATCATTTACCTGAGATGAATTATATTAGTGAGGATGATATTGCTCCGTCTTTACAGCGATATAATCGATGGAACAATTCAACTGAGGGTGAAAGCCCAGCAGTGATTCATGATGAAATGCAACGTGTAATGCAAGAGGACTTTGGCGTCTTCAGAACCGGTGAAGTAATGGCTTCTGGCTTAAAACGTCTTCAGGCTCTGCGGGAACGTTTAGCACATGCTAAATTAGAAGACAAAAGCAAGATATTCAATACGGAGCGAGTCACTGCATTAGAGTTAGATAATTTAATGGCAACTGCATATGCTACAGCGCAGTCTGCAATTGTTCGTACGGAAAGTCGAGGTGCTCATAGTCGTGAAGATTATCCGAAACGTGATGATGCCAACTGGATTAAACATACGCTATATTTTGAGGAAGGTGAGAAGATTGACTTTCGTCCCGTGAATACATCACCCAAGCACGTCGAGCCTTTTGCGCCAAAAGAACGCGTTTACTAAAGAGGATACATTACATGGCAGCAGATAGTAGAACATTGACCCTATCAATATATCGCTATAATCCTGAGGTGGATGCTAAGCCTTATATGAAAGATTATGAATTGGAGATTCCAGTTAAAAGTGATCCTATGTTACTTACGTTACTTGAACGTTTGAAAGCAGAGCAGGATCCCTCAATTACGTACAGACGTTCTTGTCGCGAAGGAGTATGCGGTTCAGATGGCATGAATATTAATGGGACAAATGGCTTGGCATGTATTACCCATGTGTCCCAGTTGAATACTGATAAAATTGTTATTCGTCCTTTACCGGGATTTCCAGTTATTCGTGATTTAGCAGTGGATATGACGCAGTTTTATCAGCAATACGAGCGTATCGAGCCTTATTTGCAAAATAATGAGATTCCACCAGCCCAAGAACGGTTGCAATCACCAGAGGAACGCGCTCAACTTGATGGATTATATGAATGTATTTTGTGCGCATGTTGTACCAGTTCGTGTCCTTCATTCTGGTGGAATCCTGAAAAATTTGTTGGTCCTGCTGGTTTATTACAGGCAAGACGATTTTTAGCAGACAGCCGTGATACCGCAACAGCTCATCGTTTGGATAAATTACAAGATCCATTCAGTGTGTTTCGGTGTCGAAGTATTATGAATTGTACTAATGTCTGCCCAAAAGGACTCAATCCGACGAAAGCAATTTCCGAGATTCGCCTACAAATGTTGACACAAGAAACCTAATAGTACTTTTCTTGTTTATTGGTACTGGTAAAAGCCATATATAGAAAAATATAATTCCTGTAAGACGGGGAACCTCTTAAATGTGCTCGAAACCAGTATAAGGATGATCCCCGCACTTGCGGGGATAGCTGTTTTATCCACGGGGATGAGTGGAATACCCAATTTACTGGTGGTAGTGATTAATACCCCTTTGGAGAAAAGAAAATGAGCAGTTCCGATCTGCAAAAAAAATGGGCTTCTTCCTATTTATCTGGCGGAAGTATGGCTTATGTTGATAGTCTGTATGAAGATTATCTTGCTGACCCCAGCTCGGTTTCATCCGATTGGCGAGCAGTATTTAGTGCTTTGCCTAAGGTGAATACCGAAAAGGAATTCTCACATAGAGATATTCGTGATTATTTTTTGCAGAATGCAGATAAAAAAACCATACCTGTAGCCCAAGCCTCAGACAGTCAGCAATTTAGGATTGCCGACTTGATCAACGCATATCGCTCATTGGGTCATCATGCGGCTAAACTTGATCCATTGGAAATGACAGAACGCACACCGGTCCCTGCACTGGAACTGGAGTATCACCACTTATCTAATGTAGATAGAAATCGTAAGTTTTTTGCAGGCACTACATTTGATGGTCCAGAAATGACTCTGGACGAAATATATCAAGCGCTGCGCGAAACGTATTGCAGCAGTATTGGTATTGAATACATGCATATTTCTAATACTGAAGAAATAGAATGGCTACAAGCACGAATGGAGTCGGTACGCGGTCGACTTAAATTAGATGCGGCAAAAAAAATGCAAATTTTAAAAGACTTAATTGCTGCAGACGGTTTGGAACGTTATTTAGGGACACGTTATGTAGGGCAAAAGCGATTCTCTCTTGAAGGGGGCGATTCATTAATTCCCATGATGAAAGAAATCATTGAGTGTGCCGGTAAAGCTAATGTTAAAGAGTTAGTTATCGGTATGGCACATCGAGGTCGTTTAAATGTGTTGGTGAATGTATTGGGTAAAGAACCCAATCAATTGTTCCAAGAGTTTGAAGGAAAAATAAAATATGAACGTACTGGGGATGTGAAATATCATTTAGGCTTTTCTTCAGATATAAGAACCAATTCAGGTTCAGTAGTACATCTGGCTTTGGCTTTTAACCCCTCACATTTAGAAATTATTGGACCTGTAGTAGAGGGGTCGGTACGTTCTCGTTTAGGTCGTCGTAGCGATCTGGGCAAAAAGGAAAAAGTTGTTCCTATTGTTATCCATGGGGATGCTGCATTTGCCGGTCAGGGCGTGGTGATGGAAACCTTTAATTTTTCTCAGGCACGTGGTTATAGCACGGGTGGTACAGTCCACATTGTTATTAATAACCAAATAGGCTTTACTACCAGTAATCCTTTGGATGCACGCTCTACTTTATATTGTACTGATGTGGCCAAAATGGTTCAGGCACCTGTTTTACATGTGAATGGTGATGATCCCGAAGCGGTCGTATTCGCAACGAAGCTTGCATTTGATTTCAGAATGAAATTTAAACGAGATGTCGTAGTGGATCTCGTATGTTATCGACGCCACGGGCACAATGAGGCAGATGAACCTGCGGTAACTCAACCTGCGATGTACCGTAAAATTAAATCCATGCGTCCTCTGCGTGAAATCTATGCCGAGCAATTGACCCAAGAAGGTTTACTAACCAGTAAAGATGCTGAACAATTAGTAGAAGCATATCGTGATACTCTGGATCAGGGTAAAGCGGTTGTCGATCTGGTTCATGGTGATTATGAAGGAAAGTATGCAGTAGATTGGACTCCCTATCTGAATGCAAAATGGACGGATAAAGTAGATACCACTATTAAAAAAGACAACTTACAAAAATTAGCTAAAATCTTAAGCGAGTTACCGAAAGGCTTTACATTACATCCGGTGGTTCAACGCTTATTAAATGAGCGCGATAAAATGACGGCCGGTGATTTACCAATGAACTGGGGGTATGCTGAGATAATGGCATACGCTAGTTTAGTTCAAGAAGGTTATGGGGTTCGTTTATCTGGCCAGGATTCTGGAAGAGGAACTTTTGCTCATCGTCATGCTGTATTGCATGATGCTGAAACTGGAGAAACCTTTACACCTTTAGAACAAATAACTAATGAACTAGACCGCCCTTTTTCAGTAATCGATTCAGTGCTTTCTGAAGAAGCCGTATTGGCTTTCGAATATGGGTTCGCCGCCTCTGCACCTAATTTCTTGGTACTTTGGGAAGCTCAGTTCGGTGATTTCGCCAATGGGGCGCAAGTGGTTATCGATCAATTCATTAGTTCTGGTGAGCAAAAATGGGGTCGTCTATGTGGTTTAGTTATGCTCTTGCCTCATGGATATGAAGGACAAGGCCCTGAGCACTCTTCTGCCCGTCTAGAGCGTTACATGCAACTTTGCGCTCAGCACAATATGCAAGTTTGTACGCCAACTACCCCTGCTCAGATCTTCCATTTATTAAGAAGACAGGTTATCCGTAATTTCCGTAAGCCATTAATTGTTATGACTCCCAAGAGTCTGCTACGTCATAAACTAGCAGTTTCTCCTTTGGAGGATTTATTCAAAGGTAAGTTTCACACTATTATTCCGGAAATTGATGCGATAGATGCACAAAAAGTTACAAAAGTGGTACTGTGCTGTGGAAAAGTTTATTATGATTTGCTGCAAATGCGTCGTGATAAAGAATTAAACCATATTGCATTGGTGCGAATTGAGCAATTATATCCGTTCCCTAAAAAAGCACTTACTACGGAGCTCAATAAATATCCTCAAGCCAAGAAGATTATTTGGTGTCAGGAAGAGCCGCAGAATCAAGGAGTATGGTTCTCTTCTCAACATAATATATTAGATTGTTTGCGTCCTGAACAAACCTTGCATTATGCCGGAAGAGAATTTGCTGCGGCACCTGCAGCAGGAAGCCCTGCTCTGCATGCAAAAGAACAACAAGCTTTAGTAGAGCAAGCTTTATTGGACTGATTGTAAGTTTATCGTAGTCTGGATTACTGCTTTGCTTTTTACCCAGGTTACAATGTGTTAACGAATTTAATAAAATAAGAAGGTATAACCATGTCTATTGAAGTCAAAGTACCTGTTTTGCCTGAATCGGTGGCTGATGCAACTGTAGCTGCATGGCATAAAAAAGTAGGTGATAAAGTTACTCGTGATGAGAATTTACTCGATTTGGAAACGGACAAAGTCGTCTTGGAAGTCCCGGCTCCTGCTGATGGAATACTGGCTGAAATAATGTTTCAAACAGGCGACACAGTTCGTTCTGGCCAATTACTTGCAAAAATAAAAGCTGGCGCTGGATCTGAGGCTCAAGCCGAGAAGAAAGAAGATAAAGCTGAATCACTGAAGGAAAATGAACAGGCTGAACGTGAGGAAGTAAGTGCAAAAGAAGATAAGTCAACCAGTCCTGTAGTTCGACGCATAATGGCAGAACATGACCTTCAACCTGGGCAAATAAAAGGCAGTGGCAAAGAAGGTCGGATTACGAAAGAAGATGTTCTCGCTTACATAGAGTCGAGTAGAGAAAAAACATCCGCTAAAGAAAGTGGGAAAGAGCAACCCCCCAAAGCATCTATGGGCCTACGTGAAGAACGTCGAGTTCCAATGACACGGTTAAGGGCTAAAATTGCGGAGCGCTTATTAGAAGCGCAACACAATGCAGCGATGTTGACGACTTTTAATGAAGTAAATTTGAAAGCCGTTATGGATTTGCGTGCTCAATATAAAGACAGTTTCGAGAAAAAACATGGTGTAAAACTTGGATTTATGTCTTTTTTCACCAAAGCAGTCGTTGAGTCATTAAAGCGTTTTCCCGCAGTGAATGCCTCTATAGATGGTCAGGATGTGGTCTATCATGGCTTTTATGATATAGGTATTGCGGTATCTACAGAAAGAGGGCTGGTCGTACCGGTGATTCGTGATGCGGATCAGATGAGTATGGCTGATATTGAATTAGCAATCAACGATGCTGCAAAAAAGGCTAGAGAGGGTAAATTAGCCATGGAAGATATGCAAGGAGGTACCTTTACTATTACTAATGGTGGGGTATTTGGTTCTTTATTGGCAACTCCGATCATTAATCCACCCCAAACAGGAATTTTGGGAATGCACAAAATTGAAGATAGACCTGTAGTGGAAAAAGGACAAATAGTGATTCGTCCTATGATGTATGTGGCTTTATCTTATGATCATCGATTGATTGACGGTAAAGATTCAGTACAGTTTTTGGTAAGTGTGAAAGAGTTATTGGAAGATCCTGCTCGTCTTTTGCTTAATGTTTAATGAAATGTAACAGTGAAATTCGCATTGACGCATAAATGTATCTGGGGGAAGGCGTAGCTGGAACCCAGAGGTTTTAAATTTATCTAAGTATATCCTGCTGTTGATCTTATTATTCGTGTCCAGGATATGATGCATAAATTAACACTTATGCTAGTGACGGATTTTGCTTTTTTAGAAAGGTAATCGCAATGAATTTACATGAATACCAGGCCAAACAATTATTTGCTAGCTACAATCTACCCGTACCAAACGGTGAAGTCGCTTACAGCGTTGAAGATGCAATGCAAGTTGCCGCACAGTTATCTACTCCCCGTTGGGTTGTTAAAGCACAAGTACATGCTGGGGGTAGGGGAAAAGCCGGTGGTGTGAAGTTAGTAGCAAATAAAGATGAATTAGCTGCAGCAGTTAAAGCATTATTAGGTACTCGTTTAGTTACTTATCAAACTGATGCTCATGGACAACCGGTTAATGCTGTTTTAATTGAAGAAACATGTGATATCGGCAGAGAATTATATCTTGGCGCGGTTGTTGATCGCGCTACCCGTCGCGTCGTATTCATGGCTTCTACGGAAGGTGGTGTAGAAATAGAAAAAGTGGCTGAAGAAACGCCCGAAAAAATTTTTAAAGTAATTATGGATCCATTAGTTGGTGTCATGCCATTCCAATGTCGGGAGGTGGCATTCAAATTAGGTCTTAAAGACGATCAAATAAAGCAATTTACACAGTTGATGATGGGCTTGGGTAAAATGTTTGTTGATTGTGATCTGAGCTTATTAGAAATCAATCCACTTGTAGTGACAAAACAAGAACAATTAATTTGTTTGGATGGAAAAATTAATATAGATGGCAACGCATTATACCGCCAACCTAAATTAAAAAGCATGCGCGATACCAGTCAAGAAGATGAGCGGGAAAATCGTGCCAGCGATTGGGAGTTAAACTATATTCCTCTGGATGGAACCATTGGTTGCATGGTGAACGGTGCGGGTTTGGCGATGGCGACTATGGATGTGATTAAACTTCACGGTGGTGAACCCGCTAACTTCCTAGATGTGGGTGGTGGTGCGACTAAGGAACGAGTAAGTGAGGCACTGAAAATTATTGTTTCTGATGACAAAGTCAAAGGCATTTTAGTCAATATTTTTGGAGGCATCGTTCGTTGTGACCTGATTGCCGATGGTATTTTGGCCGCAGTGGAAGAAGTCGATGTGAAAATTCCTGTGGTAGTACGTCTTGAGGGTAATAATGCACAACTAGGTGCTGATATTTTAAATAAAAGTGATTTGAATGTGATTGCTGCAACCAGTTTAACTGATGCTGCGAAAAAGATTGTGGCAGCTGTTGCTTAATTACTAAATTTCGAGGTTAACAATGAGTGTATTGGTTAATAAAAATACTAAGGTATTGTGTCAGGGGTTTACTGGAAAGCAAGGAACTTATCATTCAGAACAAGCGATTGCTTATGGCACACGTATGGTTGGTGGTGTGACCCCAGGCAAAGGCGGGCAGAAGCATTTAGATTTACCGGTATTTAATACCATGCGCGAAGCCGTGGAAGAAACCAAAGCGGAAGCGAGCGTGATCTACGTTCCGGCGCCCTTTTGTAAAGATTCTATTTTAGAAGCGGCTGATGCGGGCATTCAATTAATTGTTTGTATCACTGAGGGTGTTCCCGTACTGGATATGTTACAAGTTAAAGTGTATTTGGAAAATAATACTCAAGCTCGTTTGATTGGACCCAATTGTCCTGGAATTATTACCCCCGGCGAGTGCAAAATTGGAATTATGCCCGGTTCTATTCATTTACCTGGAAAAGTAGGTATTGTTTCACGTTCAGGAACATTAACGTATGAAGCAGTAAAACAAACTACAGATAAAGGTTTTGGCCAAAGTACGTGTATCGGTATAGGCGGCGATCCCATTCCAGGAACCAGTTTTATTGATGCTTTAGCTTTATTTGAGCAGGATCCTAAAACTGAAGCCATTATTATGGTAGGGGAGATCGGTGGATCTGCAGAAGAAGAAGCTGCTGAATACATTAAATCGCATGTCAGCAAACCCGTAGTATCCTATATTGCAGGGGTAACAGCACCTGCTGGGAAACGTATGGGGCATGCTGGTGCAATCATTTCGGGTGGCAAAGGGACTGCAGCAGAAAAATATGTCGCTTTAGAAGCAGCAGGCGTGAGAACTGTACGTTCGCCTGCAGATCTAGGTGATGCAATTGCCGAAGTTACAGGCTGGTAATTTATTTGGAGGTTGCCTGGGTTAAGATAAATTCCTAACCCAGGTGTACTTAGTTCCTACCAGTAAGACTGCTGATATTTCATTAACCCTATTTTTATGGTACTTCATGACAAATTTTCGAAGCATTGCGGATATAAGACGAGAGTATGGAGAGCTCAATTTAGATGAGCAATCACTTCCAGAAGATCCAATTGTTCAATTTAAGCTTTGGTTTGAAGATGTTTTAAAAAATGAAAAAAATGATCCTACAGCTATGGTGCTCTCCACAGTAGATGATCAAGGTTTACCAGATTCTCGAGTCGTGTTATTAAAAGGTTTGGAAGGTGGGAGTTTTGTTTTTTATACAAATTATCAAAGTAAAAAAGCAAAACAGATTCAAAATAAGCCATACGTAGCACTTAATTTTTACTGGCCACAAATGGCTAGACAAGTACGTATTCGTGGACAAATCAAACCAATTGATAAAGAACAATCAGATCTTTATTTTTCAACAAGACCTATAAAAAGCCAATTCAGTGCTATTGTTTCCCCACAAAGTCATGAGGTTGCGGGAAGACAAGTTTTGGAGAACGCTCTAAATGAGTTAATTCAAAAGCATGGGCAAGAACCTGTGTTACGACCCACATTTTGGGGAGGTTACAAGGTTATTCCTGATGAAATCGAATTTTGGCAAGGTCGAGACAATCGTTTGCACGATAGAATTCATTATTATCTAAAAAATGGACACTGGACGTTTCATCGTTTAGCACCATAGTAATAACATGTACTAGCGGCAAAATTTGCCGGCAAAAAGGTAAGTTCTGCCACAAATTTACATTTTATCCTTCTTTTTGTACTTACTCTATTTTTTCTGTTTTTTAAAGATACAAAAAAAACTTGGCCTGATTCTTGCTTAATATAATATAGCATTATAAAACTCAAATTGATTCTGAAGTTATTTTTTGCATGCTAAAAGAAAATTTGTCAAGAATTAGTAAATGTTTTTATTTGGTAAATAAGCGTTAATAGAAAGTCGTAAAATTGTCTTAAGTGTAGAAATTATTAACAGTATTATAGGAAATACTGTGCGAATAAATAGAGGGTATAACCATGAACGACATAACAGCCTTACTACCACATATTAAATTACGTTTTAATGTTGAACATCCAAGCTATGAAGACAGTTACGCATTTGGATACGAATGTGCGCTGGCAGAAGTAGCTGAAGAGGATAATCCATTTCGTGAAGGAACCCAACAAGCAGAACACTGGTTAGAAGGATGGTGGGATGCAATGGAGGGCGAAGAACCTTTATTTGAGTTGAATGCCTTAGAAAATGAAGAACTGACCGTAAACGAAGTAGTAGCTGCGAATGATAAAGAGTATGGTCATAAGCATGGCTTTTTATCATTAGTGATTGAA
The DNA here is from genome assembly GCF_977063395.2 of Legionella nigrisilvae. Taxonomy (NCBI): domain Bacteria; kingdom Pseudomonadati; phylum Pseudomonadota; class Gammaproteobacteria; order Legionellales; family Legionellaceae; genus Legionella; species Legionella nigrisilvae. The sequence goes on along the minus strand of NZ_CDRUGZ020000042.1, from coordinate 401,263 downwards.
ATTAGCGGTGCAATAGCAGCTTCTGCAATCGTTGGATATCAATTGTTTGAGTTGGTTGCATAAACTATATATATATGAGGGATCTTCTCTGACTGCCGAGCAAGACAGAAGATCTCTCGTCGTTACCACATTTGAATGAAGTGGTTGTCTAAGTTAGATCTAATTTTTGAAAAGTTTGAGAACCATTGATCGCATTCGTGCGATTTCAGATGGATTAAATTCCTTATAAAATTCAGTACCTATGTTCAGACATAGGGTCACCTGATCACCAAGCCCCTTAAGCAAGTCGACGCCAGATAATTTTAGCAAATGGATTTCATGTGCAATATCTACTGCCCACGCATCAAGATAGCTCATATCCGTGAACACAGGAAGGAATATATGGCCTTGCTCTTGCAGAAATAAAACCCTGGGTTGCTCGTCATTTAAACTTTGTTCTACAGGGATGATGAAGTTAGCCTTGATAAATTCAAGATAAGCTTTATTTGCTTCTTTAGTAGTTCCAGCTGCATCAAGAGCTTCTTTAATTGCAAGGTTAAGAGCGTTCATTTTTAGCCTTAGTAGTAAATGTTGAGCGATATGATAGCATTTTGGTTTAACAATAACCCAAAGAAATGTACATATAGCAATAACAGGTATATTTTATACCTTAAAATTAAACAACCTAATTATAACCATTTTCTGTACCTATGAAAATGAAATCAAACTATGTGTTGAAATAAATGACAACAGCAGTATAATGTAGGTTTTGTTTTACAGATTTATTGCTCATTTTTTGGATAAATATTTTTAGTTTTTTTCATTTTTATACTCCTAGCAATATAAAATTGAGTCGATCAATGAAATGCTGACAATCTTTATCCTGGGATTGTTTTTTGATGTGTGCGTTGTAACCCTTCAAAGCCAATTAGGATCTTATTAGCGTAGAGAGTTTATGAACAAAATACATGAGTCAAGAGTAGAAATTTATACCGGTAAAAATTATTTAGGATTTGCCTGGTTAGTATGGGGATTAGCTGCTGCATTCTATTTTTCTGATTATATGGCTCGTGTTGCCCCTGGAGTAATGCATCGCTACTTACAAATTGATTTCGGAATCAATGAAGCAGGATTTGGTATTTTAACTGCCTCATTTTATATTCCTTACATCCTCATGCAGATTCCAGTAGGCCTTACTGTAGATCGTTTAAGTATACGTTGGCTACTCACTGTGATGTCATTGGTTACCGCTTTTGGATGTTGTGTGTTTGGTCTTGCGGATAGCCTATTCATGGGCTCAATAGGTAGGATGCTTATAGGTTTTAGTGCCGCTTTTGCTTTTGTTTGTTCTCTCAGATTGGCAACATCTTGGTTTCCTCCCACAATGCTCGGGTTGCTTGCAGGTTTAACCCAGGCTTTAGGAATGCTGGGTGCGGCAGCTGGAGAGGCTCCAGTTTCATTTTTAGTCACTAATGTGGGATGGCGCCACAGTATGTTGATTATTGCTTTTCTGTTCATTGCTCTAGCAGCTTTATTGTATCAATTTGTACAAGATAAACCGGGTGAACATCGAAGTGAGATTCGCTCTATAAATCAGCTTAGTATTCTTCAAAGTTTAAAAATTATATTGTCATGCAGACAAACTTGGCTGAATGCGTTATATGCTGGATTTTTATTCGGCCCAACTGCTGTTATTGGCGAGGCAATCGGTCCTGCCTATCTACAATTTGGTAGGGGATTAGGTGCACATGCCGCTGCTTTTGCTACGGGATTAATTTTCATCGGATGGGGTATTAGTGGTCCTTTATCAGGTTGGCTCTCCGATAAGATGGGACGTCGTAAACCATTAATGATCCTCTCTGCATTATTCGGTGTTATTTTTACTTCCTTATATGTATTCAGCCCAACTTTAAGTCAAAACTCAGCTTATTTACTCTTCTTTCTTTTCGGATTGACCAATACAGGTGTCGCTATTGCCTACGCCGTTTCCACCGAAATCCATGATAGAAACGTGATAGGAACTTCTATTGCATTTACTAACATGATATCCATTTTTGTTGGGGCGTCATTACAGCCTTTAGTGGGCCGATTGGTCGATATGGTATCTGGTGCTCGTTCTTATAATGTCGAAACGCTATTACTTTCTGATTTCCAAGCAGGTTTGAAGTTGCTACCGCTTTGCTCCATAATCGCACTCGTGTTGGCATTTACCGTGAAGGAAACGTATTGTAAGCCAACAAGCCATTCCTAAGTGCCTGAAATTTTTATTGATTAAGCAGAAAATAGTTAACACTGTTTTTTTATAAGCTTATCGCACTCTGATGTTATTTGCTGTTATACTTTCAGCTGCAGTTTTTGCATGCGAATTAATAACATGGAGAAGAGAATGAAAAAATTTACAGGATTAGTCATTATCCTGGCCGTTCTAATTCTAGGCGGGTATTATGGTATGGGCGTTCTTACTGAACGAACAATCAGAAAGAATATACAAGTAATTGACCAATCTAATGGATTATATGCTGAAATCCAACAGTACAATAAAGGATTATTTAGCTCTGAAGCCCAAATTAAATGGCGTCTGCATATTCCCGAGCGTGTAGTTCAAGATGAAAATGGACAATCTAAAACTCTTCCTGCTCAAGACTATAACATGGAGATGCCATTAACCATCCACCATGGCCCATTTATTTTTTCCAATAAACGCTTACGTTTTGGATTAGGTTATGGTGAGGCAATTTTTCCATTTCCTGCAGAATACAATAAACAATTCGAAGCTCAATTTACTCCAAACTCTGTAAAACCACAGTTAGATTTAAGTATTTTTGTTAATTACCTTAATGAAAGTACTGTGGAATTCAATGTTCCTAATTTTAAATTAATTGCAAAAGATGGTTCAGGTACTCTTGAATGGTTAGGAATGGATTCAAAAACCACCATGTCTTCGGGAATGAGTAAAGTTGCGGGTAAAATTGTCTTAGAGGGTTTAAATGCTATTAAAGATGATACCCGAATTAGTTTAAATCAAGTATCCAGTGATTATGATTTACATGAAACACCTGCCGGCTTGTATTTGGGGGATGCAAATTTCTCTCTTCCTTCATTTAATGTTTTTGTAAAAGAACAAAAAATGTTTGCTTTGAACGATCTTATCATCAAGTCAGATAGCGATATTGAACAACATCTGTTTAATACTCATTTTAACTTGGCTATAAAATCAGTATTAGCAAACGGACAAAATTATGGTCCAGGAGAATTGGATGTTGCTTTAAGAAATCTTGACGCAGATGTGTTGGCTAAAATTAACCAACAAACTACCGCTATGCAAAATGGTAATGATATTCAACGCCAACAAGCCATGCTTGCTCTTCTTCCCGAGCTGCCCAAATTATTTAACAAGGGTGCCGAGTTTGAAGTTTCTAAGCTTAGCCTTAAGATTCCTCAAGGACAGATTGAAGGTAATCTTTATGTAACTTTGCCTAAAGGTGAAAATGCTAATCCATTTGAAATGATGCAAAAGATTCAAGGTAAAGCGAAGTTGCAAATTCCTTCAGAGGCTGTAAAAGCAGTTATGAAGCAATCGGTAATGCAACAAATTTCCAAAAAACCTGATCTACAACAAACCTTAACCCAGCAACTCCAAGCAAATCAAGCTGGAGGCCAAACAGCTCAGCCCGCTCTAACCCCTGAGCAATTAGCTGAAATGCAAACGAATAAACAACTAACCGCATTGCAGCAAACTGGGCTCATTACAGTTCAAGGTACGGATTATGTAATTGAAGTGAGTTTGGACCAAGGTAAATTCACAATAAATGGCAAACCTTACGATCCTTCGATGATGAAATTCTAGGATTCGACTGAAGTAATTTTGTAAGGAGTAGATCGTATAAAACAACCTACTCCTTATAAGAACTTTTTGAGTTTAAATTGAACATTATACATTGATTTTTAATACAGTTTTTTCTGTTCTGCCCTTGTCTCCATGGGCTTGTTTCGGTAATATACTGTTTTTAAAAGGAGGAGCTAATAATAATGACAACAATCAGTAATGAAGTAGTGGATAACACCGCTTCTCTAGCCGAAAGCGTAACTCTTTCAGTGCAAAAATATTTTTCAGAGCTTAAGGGAACTGATCCTGTTGACTTATACCAATTTGTACTTGAAGAGATTGAAACACCATTGTTCCGTGCCGTAATGGAACATTGTAAATACAATCAGTCTCGAGCAGCAATTATGCTGGGGATTAGTCGTGGAACTTTGAGAACTAAACTACGTCGATATTTCGATGATAAATATGTTGGTACGCGCGACTAACTCAAATATGTAGTAAAAGGGGAGCTGGGAGCTCCTTTTTTATAATCTAAATGTTAACAAGTTATTCTAATTAGCGACAGTGCAAGTATGTTCCATCTGGACGTTGCGAAGAGTCGTAAATGCTAGCAGTTGAATTTCGTAAGTGTTAAGCCCTTAGACTGAGCGTTATTCTGGCGTATCTTGAATGAAAAGCAGTTCGGAGCTTGGGTGCTGATGTAGGGCTACGTTGCTCAAAAAAACCTTCTCAGGTTCAAACGTTCATCAGTCTTCTAAGAGCTCTGAATCGAATCCAGCCCTCCTTGCAGCAGGGTTCTAAAAGATAATCAATCCTCCTATTTCCGCGGCTTGTCCGCGGGATCAATAATTTCTATCCTAAAAAATGAATTTCGCGGGCAATCGGTGAAGAAATGCCAAAAGGAACCACAATCTGCAGCTAAGATTGATGCGGAGTTGAGAGAACCTGTTTGCAAGCAAACAGGTTAGACCGGTATAGTCCTTAGGAATATTTTATGTTTATTCAGCGAACATGGAACTTACGGACTCTTCTATGTTGACTCGTTTAATTGCCTGAGCCAGCATATCAGATAAACTTACAACCCGAATTTTTTTACATTGACGTGCTTCGTCAGACAAAGGAATAGTATCCGTTACTACAATTTCATCAAGTACGGAATTTTTAATATTATTGACTGCAGGGCCAGATAAAACAGGGTGAGTAATATAGGCTCTTACGCTATGGGCGCCATTTTTCTTAAGTTCATGTGCTGCGGAGCAAAGAGTTCCTGCGGTATCTACAATGTCATCAACAATAATGCAGTTTTTATTTTTTGGCTCGCCAATGATGTGCATTACCTCGGATTTATTAGGACCACTACGACGTTTATCGATGATACATAAGTCCGCATGGTCAAGGCGTTTTGCAACCGCACGGGCTCTAACAACACCCCCAACATCAGGAGAGACAACCATCATATTTTCTAGATTCTGGTCTTGTATATCTTCGAGAAGTATCGGAGTCGCATAAACGTTGTCGACTGGCATATAGAAAAAGCCCTGTATTTGATCCGCGTGGAGATCTACAGTAAGAACTCTACAGATACCTACTGATGCCATCATATCAGCAACAACTTTAGCTGTAATCGGCACGCGTGCAGAGCGAACCCTGCGATCTTGACGTGCGTAACCGAAATAAGGAACTACTGCCGTGATACGGGACGCAGAAGATCTTCTTAGCGCATCAGCCATTGTAAGGAGTTCCATCAGATTATTATTTGCTGGAGCACAGGTTGATTGGATTATAAAAACGTCTCTTCCTCGGACATTTTCTAGAATCTCGATCATGGTTTCCCCATCGCTAAACGTACCGACAGTCGCTTTGCCAATAGGTATTTTCAAATGAGAAGAAATTTGTTGAGCTAATTCCGGATTTGCATTTCCGGCAAAAATCATCATTGTGGACATGTGTAAAAAGCCTTAGATTTAGGTTAATCACTTAACTTAAACACATAGCAGAAGACAGCCAAAAAGATATTATTATTATTTGAGCATTACAAGACGCATCCTTCCAGGTTATCTTCTGCTGTCTGTTTACTTGAATCAACAAGAATGTGGCAGGGGTGCTAGGATTCGAACCTAGGTATGCAGGGATCAAAACCCTGTGCCTTACCGCTTGGCGACACCCCTAAAATTTGCAGATTCTTACAATCATCCGTTATAAAATTGCGCTCATCCCTGCAAATGTGTTGCGTATTTTGCAGTGGTTTTGGGAACATGTCAACTTTGAAAGCAATAATTTTTTCTATTTTTAAGTGAGAGTAAGAGTTGACATTGCTGCTAGATTGTCATATGTACTTGAACAAGTAAAGCGAAATTTAGGAAGAAAATCCCTAAACTTCGCTCGGCAAAATTCAAACATGCAGACTGGATTTATACGGTCCAGTTCTGAATCACTACTTTGATCATTACTCCGTTGCCTTCAAGGCGAATCATGCTTGGCAGATCAACTCCTTTAACCGAAGTGTATTTGGTGAAATTAATCGTATAGCCATTTTGTTTTAATTCGACCAGGTGATTGTAGTCATCACGATGCTCCGCCTGGACTGGGCCTGGAGCTGGAAGCCCTCTTACCCAATAATAAAGATTATTTACCGGAAGCCTAATTCCAGTTTGTTCAACTAATAGTTCATCGGCATTGTGTGACGTTATTTTTTTAGGTCCATCTTGGAATGTGACGGTATCACCTTTTTTATCAATAAGAACCGTTCCCCCGCCTAAAGGACCCATGAGACGAATTTGGTAAGCACTAGGGCCGCTTTGTTTCCAATTCATAGTAGCGGACCAACCTTTGCTTTTACTCTTTGCAGCCATAGCACCACGAATTTCCCAGGAGGAGACCGTTTCTGTTTTAGCTTTACGTTGTTCTACCGGCATCGTTTTGTTTTCAGGCAATTCTGCAGCAGGTCGGGGAGGAGCACAGGCAGTTAGCAAGAAGAAGGGTATTATTATAAATAGTTTCATATTGTTCATTTTTCACCTCAAGTCCATTTTTGTAGTTTTTCAATTAACAATACGCTAGACTTATCGCATATGCAATCAGTCTTAATTAATATGAAATTAAAAGCAATTTATCCTGGTACGTTTGATCCAGTTACCAATGGGCATGTGGATATTATTCGTAGAGCTACTAAGATTTTCCCTGACACGATTGTTGCTGTGGCAAGCAATAAAGCAAAACGGCCTTTTTTACCATTGGAAACGAGGATACAACTCGTAGAAGAAGCGGTTGCAGATTTACCCGGAGTTCATGTAGTTGGATTTGATAATCTTTTAATTGATTTTGTATTAGAACAGAAGGCTGGAATTATTTTACGCGGTTTACGGGCAGTTTCTGATTTTGAATATGAGTTCCAATTGGCCGGCATGAATCGAAAATTATCCAAGCAAATAGAAACAATCTTTTTAACACCCTCAGAAAATTTTATGTATATTTCTTCTACTCTGGTTCGCGAAATTGCGATTTTAAACGGAGATATCTCTCAGTTCGTTCCTTCTTGTGTCGTAAGGGAACTCCAAAAGAGACAGGATGAGCATGGAACGTCAGCTAGTATTTAAAATACTTTCCCTAATTACAATTAGCATTAATTTATTGATTTTTTTTTCAAATACTTTTGCCAAACCAAATAATATTCTTCCACCAGGATATGCAATCGCCAGTGCAAATCCATTGGCAACTAATGCAGGACTTGAGATTTTAGCCAGTGGTGGAAATGCTTTTGATGCAGCTGTTGCCGTTTCTGCGGTATTAGCCGTCGTTGAACCCTACCATTCTGGTCTTGGGGGAGGGGGATTTTGGCTTCTACATCAAGAAGATCAGCATAAAAACATCTTTATTGATGGACGAGAAACTGCACCACTGGCTGCGAAAAAAGACATGTATTTAGCACCGGATGGTAGTGTAATCCCGGGATTATCCTTAAATGGAGGTTTAGCAGCCGCAATTCCAGGAGAACCAGCTGCATTGATCTATATTGCAAAAAATTATGGGCGATTACCCTTAGCAAAATCATTGGCGCCGGCCATTAGAATAGCACAAGAAGGTTTTTTGGTTGATAAACAATTAAGTTCGTTTTTAAGCAATGAAGATCGATTAACACAAATCAAAAAATATCCATCCACTGCTAAGATTTTCTTGAATAAGGGGCGTCCCTATCGCATTGGAGAACGGTTAATTCAAACCGATTTGGCGAATACCTTAAAACTCATTGCAGAAAAAGGAGAGCAAGGATTTTATGCTGGAGAAGTCGCAGATCGATTGGTGAGGGGGGTGAATGCTGCGGGAGGTATTTGGACGCTCGAGGATTTGTCTAAATATCGTATTAAGGTCAGAGAGCCTTTGATAGGAGCCTATCATAATATGCTCATTGTTACTGCCCCCCCACCTTCAGCAGGAGGAGTAGCACTATTGACTATGTTGAATATATTGTCTCACTATTCCCTCGCATCATTTTCAAAAGTTCAATGGGTTCATTACCTAGTAGAGTCTATGCGTCTTGCCTATTGGCAGCGTGAACGGTTTCTTGGGGATCCTGACTTTGTCACTATTCCTGTCGAAAAGTTACTTTCTGCAGAAAACGCCAAGCAGTTGAGTACATTAATTCCACCTAATAAGGCAATACCTAGTTCTATTTTGCAAGAACAAACCAAAAATCATCAAGGAGAACAAAAAAGTCTTACGCACACAACTCATTTCTCCATTATTGATACTGAAGGCAATCGTGTTGCAGCGACTCTGTCCATAAATTTTATTTTTGGTTCCAGTGTTGTCGCTGAGGGCACGGGGGTTTTATTGAATGACGAGATGGATGATTTCTCAAGCAAAGTGGGCCAAGAAAATGTTTTTGGTATTGTTGGAGCAGATCAAAATGCGATCGCACCTGGAAAAAGGCCCTTATCCAGTATGACGCCCACTTTTCTTGAATTACCCGATCGTGTGGCAATTTTAGGAACACCGGGCGGTAGTCGTATTCCTACCATGGTGTTAATCGCATCATTGGTATTTTATGACACGTACGGGGCAATTAGTATGGTATCAGCAATGCGTTTTCATCATCAGTATTTGCCCGATGTGGTACAGATTGAACCCGATGCTTTGCCTCCATCAATTCAACAAGCTTTAAAAGCTATGGGGTATAATCTGATGCAGTTAGGCCGAAATTATGGTGATATGCAAGCAATTACTTGGGATAAACAAACCAATATCTTGACTGCGGCATCGGATCCGAGGGCAATAGGATTGGCAGCATCCATAGTCAATACACCGAGTGGATATGGAGTAAGGTTCTAGTTTGTGTGGCAATTAAGGAGACGTATTTTCTCCCACCAGTTCTTTGATGACTTCAAAAGTCTGATGAATTAGTTTTTCTTTGTTCTCAAGTGTAAATTGTGATGCATCAATTGCCTTGCCTATATGGATTTCTGCTTTTTGTTTTAGATGAAAATTAAACGTACGTGCGGGTAAAATATTATTAGCACCCCGTATCCCTATAGGAATAATGGTTGCCTTGGACTGAATTGCGGTGATAAATCCTCCCTTTTTAAATGAACCGAGTGTTCCATCTTTGGAGCGAGTTCCTTCCGGAGCTATCCACATAACAATTCCACTTTCCATTAATTGCTTAGCAAATGCTAGGTCCTTTATGGCTTGATATCTATTTTTTCGATCAATAAAGGGAAACTCTGCCGCTTTCATGGCTTGTCCCATTAAAGGAATTTTTGCGAGTTCTTTTTTGGATAGCATGCGAATGGAGTTATTTGGAAAAGCTTTAAATGCGAGAGGAATATCATAAGCACTGGAATGATTGCACATAATAATGGTCGCCTTTCCTGCTTGGGGATGAGTATTAAAAGGGTTAATCACTTTATACTCTACTTGTACTGCATTCAGCAGTTGATCAATCCAATGGTGTAATGCTTTATCCGTCCACTTTCGGTTGAGAGTGCTAAAAAAATATTTAGAAAGACAGCGTGTACTGGTTACTGCTGTGTAAAATATGATCTTACAAAGAATCCAAGCCGTTCGGAATTGATTTATTTTCATTAGCGTTAGGGTTAAGTAAATTCGCGGTAATATAGCGCAAGTTGATACAATTGCCCAGAGAGTTTTTGGTAAGAATATAATCTCGGCATAAGTATCCCTGGTCGCAATCTACTTTAGAAAAATCCTATTGCCCTCCCTAAAGAGTTGAAAAAGGATTCGTTTGGGGGAACCATATGTATGTCAAAACCAGAGGACATGATTTTGTCCTCACCCCAACGTTCCAGCATGTAATTACGGTAATGCATTTCATGTAAATGGCCAATAGCTCCTATTTTTTCTCTTGCTTCATGCTTTCGTTCGTCTTCAATGATCTCAAGGTAACGGAGGTTATAATAGAGATTTTCAGGCATAAATTCCTTCGCTTTCTTAAAGTAAGGAATCGCCTCTTGTTTCTTTTCCTCAAAATAAACAAGGACATCAGCTAGTAAATAATACATTTTTGCCAGAGTTTGGCGCATCTCTTTTGACTTGGACTCATTAAAAGCAATGAAAGCTCGAAGCTCCTTTTTCAATTCTTCTACTTCGTCGGTGTGTTCTTTAAGGAATAGGGTTCGAGTGCTTAAATGATCGTTATAATCAATGGGGACCGCAAGTCGTGCAATCAAACAATCAATCTTACGAAGTAATAATTTATTATAAAGTTGGGTTAACGCACTATTGCTATTAAGGAATAAGTATTCACTAAGTAGATGTTGTGCTTTATTCAATTGAGCTCGATCGGAGTCTTTAGCCGAGTGTATGAGTTCATCAATTATCAAAATAGTCGATGCATAAGTCATGCTTGCCTCCATGACAAGAAAATCATGAGGTTTGATACGTATTATCTTTGACGCAAGGATGATTTGCTCTGCAGCAATTTGTGCTGCTTCAGTTTTTTGACTGAGCAATAGTTCTTTTACTCGAGATTCATTGGCATTAAATTGAGTGCAATAATGTTCTCGTAAGCGCTCAAGCCCGTGTTTATTAAATTTGAAATTAGGATGACTTGTATACAAAGTATCTGCGTCTTGAAACCGATTGTTTTCAATGGCAGAGTCAAATTGATGTAAAATCCATTCTTCTTTTATTGTGATATCCTGCATTGAATCCTCTTGATCAAGAATCTGGGGTTCAAGTCGGACGGCTTGGGCTAAACACTCAAGAGTTTGATTACCAATAAGTAGTTTGGTTATCCCCCATTTACTTCTTTCCCTTTTAGCATCGTTTATATAAGATTTAGCGACTTGGATGCGTAATTGGGGATAGGGTATCAAATAAACTGCTTGTTCTTCGTTGTCAAAATTAGCTTTGATGTAATCAACAGCTTGTTCCTGATCGCTCATATTGGGTGATAAAAATAATGCAGCGATAAGCTCAACTGCAAGTTTTAAGGCTTGGGGATCAAATTGTTCCTGAGTTAAATAATAATCGATAAAAGGTTTTTTAAACTTATGTTTGACTTCGGGAGACCATGCTAATGCTTCGTGGTATTGTTGTTGGGCAGCCAAATGTTGGGCATATGCTTCAGCAAAGAGACTGGATTGAAAACAATTTGCTTTGTTGACGGATTGTCCGTAGTAATGAATTTGGCTGATTGCATCTTTTATTATTTGGTAGTCTTGAGGATCGATGGAGGGAACTAAATAAGCCAAATATTCTTGTATTAAGGTTTGTCCAAAAGGGTACCCTACACGAATGGATGCATTGAATTCTGGAAAACTATGGGAGTGAGTGAGGAAATGACTCATTAATAATCGTTGCAGTTCTTTAGAGGTGTGATTGGTTCTGGGTGAGTGGGTTAATTTTATGAAACGTTTAGAGATTGGGAATCCATCGCTGCTTTTATTCAACTCCTCAGCTTTAAAGCCTTTGATATAGCCAGTATAGGCGATTTTGGCTAAAGTCATTTCTATTCGATTAGGATGGCAATGATTTTCAAAGCCTAACCAACCTTTAAATGATTCAAAAATTGTACGAAACCAACTAACACGAAAAATATCGATTCCATCGGTGTATAATCTTTGCCGCGGATACAGTGTAATTTCTCGCCAAAACGTCTGGTATTCATCTTCATCGAAATCGTAGATAACGAAGTCAGGAAGGTGAATTCTCCCGTTTTCTTGATATTTTCGGACGATATGTCTTGCTAATTTTAAACGCAACATACAAAACCTTAATAAAATTAAGCAATTGTATGTTAATTTAAAATCAAGTATTGAGCAATTGAGTTATATGATGAGCAGGGTAAAGACGTATTTTAGATGCATTGTTGTCTTTGTTGCTGCGTAACTGCTGAAATTAATTTTGGCAATTGGGGCAAAAAAAAGAATTACGGCCAGCAATCATGAGGGATTTGATAGGGTGTTGACAAAGCAAGCAAGGTTGATTTTTTCGACCATACACTTTGAGGGACATACTGAAGTAACCTGGTTTGCCATCAAAAGCATAAAAGTCACGCAGCGTAGTTCCACCGCATAATATTGCCTGTTTGAGTACTTCTTTAATCTGTTTTGTAAGTACCTGACATCTTAATTCAGAGAGCATTTTCGCTGGAGTAGCTGGATGAATATTAGCTAAAAATAGACTTTCAGTAGCATAAATATTTCCGACACCTACTACAATTTCATTATCCATAATCAATGATTTGATGGGTTTATTTTTATTTTTTGCCCTTTGGACTAAGTAATGCCCATTAAATTCATCAGAAAGAGGTTCAGGGCCTAAATGAGCAAATAGTGGATGTTGGTACGGATTTTCATCAATATAAAGAAACAAACCAAAACGCCTAGGATCACAGAAGCGAAGCATACAGCCATTGGTCAACGTTAACAGGATGTGATCGTGCTTTTCTGGTTCACTTTTAGCATCGACTATGCGTAAATGACCTGACATTCCGAGATGGATTGATAGATATCCTTTTGAGAGCTGGATCAGAATATATTTTGCCCTACGAGAAACTCCGACTATTTTTTTGCCAGCACACAATTGATCCAAATTAGGAGGAACAGGGATGCGAAGTTTAGAATTACGCACCGTAACCCCTTTGATTGTTTGTCCTTCGAGATGGGATTTTATTCCTTCTTTTGTAGTTTCAACCTCAGGTAACTCAGGCATTATTTTTGATCGTCATGGTCAATGATTCGGCCCTGACTTTTAGTAGTTATTTCTGTTTTAGCCGGGTTGTTTGGAAATAGATATTGTTTTATGGTTGCGATTATCCAGAGAATGCCCCCAATAAGAAGACCCCAAATCAAAACATAGGAAAACATAAACAGCAGTCCAAAGAATAGTGCAATAGCAACCCCTGCTATTAAGAAGGGCACTATATTCTCAAAAATTTTTCCTAAGGAAAATTTATCGTTCATAACATAATTCCTATATAATTATCTATTAATTATCGGCTACATAATGAAATGTTGCAACGTAAAGAGTAAAATTGTGTTATCCTTAATATGATATAAGGATTTTCTGGAATTCTTATCTGGGTACCCAAACTAAAGGATGAGTTTTTTCTTAATTTGCATTTTGCATTTTGCATTTAAAGTGGAGCTATTATGGTTTTTGGTTATTTAAACCTGTCTTTTTGGGGATATGTGATTGCAACGTTGGTTATGACGCAAATTACTATCGCAGCAGTAACGCTATATCTTCATCGAAATCAAACGCATCGGGCGATGACATTGCATCCTATTGTCAGTCATTTTTTCCGTTTATGGCTGTGGTTAACAACTGGAATGGTTACCGCAGATTGGGTTGCTATTCATCGTAAACATCACGCCTCATCAGATGTTGAGGGGGATCCTCATAGCCCTGTAGTTTTTGGCATCAAAAAAGTATTTTGGCAAGGAGCTGAACTTTATAAAACAGCTCGTAAAGATAAAGAAATGGTAGCTAAGTACTCTCATGGTACTCCCACAGATTGGCTTGAGCGAAAAGTTTATTCTCCTCATTCTGCCAAGGGAATTTTGCTCATGTTACTCATCGATCTCTTCTTATTTGGTGTGCCTGGCATTACGGTCTGGGCAATTCAAATGATGTGGATACCTGTTCATGCCGCTGGGGTCATTAATGGAATTGGTCACCATTGGGGATATAGAAATTTTGAATGTCCCGATGCTGCAAGAAATATTTTCCCCTGGGGTTTTTGGATAGGCGGAGAAGAATTACATAATAATCATCATACTTTTGCTTCTTCTGCAAAGTTCTCGGTTAAATGGTGGGAATTTGATATTGGCTGGATGTACATTCGTATTCTTTCCTTTTTAGGCCTTGCCAAAGTTAAAAAATTACCACCAAAACTGGCTATGGAAAAAGGTAAACTGCAAGTCGATTTAGATACGGTTAAAGCCGTGATCTCGAACCGGTTTCAAGTGATGTCTAATTATTATAAAAGTGTGATTAGACCCATACTGAAACAAGAAAAATATAATAACCTAGAGAGCAAGGAAGAAAAGAAACTTTTTGCGCGTGCTGGAAGTTTATTACGACGTGAAAATTGTCTTTTAAGTAATAAAGCAAAAATCCGTTTGTCTCGTTTGTTAGAAGCTCGTGAACAATTGCGTATTGTTTATGCTTACAAGCAATCATTACAAGGTATTTGGTTGAAGACGGCCTCTACCCAAAAAGAACTTATTGAGGCACTACAGCAATGGTGTCGTCAAGCTGAAGAATCAGGTCTTGATGTATTGAGACAATTTGCACAACAGATCAAAGGATATGTTCCTGTGTATAGATAATTTTTCTATATTTCTCCCTATGTCTTTTCATGAAAGTGAAAGGACAGGGTGAGAAATGGTAATTTTATTTGTTTTTTCATTTTGATTGTCTATAGTAGTATTTTAATCTCGTAATAACAGGGAGTGGTTATGATGAAAGGTGTAGCAATAGTTACTGGTGGTACGGGTGGTATAGGGACAGCCATTTGTCAACGTTTAGCTGCCGATTTTCAGGTTGTAGCGTGTTATTTCAAACATGGAAAGCATGAAGAAGCGAAGCAATGGCAAGAGGAACAAAAAAAGCTCGGTTATGATATAGATATCGTTTACGGTGATATCGCACAATTTGCAGATTGTGAAAAAATATTGGCTTTAGTCATGGAGCGTTATGGCCGAGTTGACGTTCTAGTTAATAATGCCGGGGTTACTCAAGATTGTAGTTTACGAAAAATGACTCCCGAGCAATGGCAATGTGTGATTGATGCCAATCTAACCAGCGTATTTAATATGACTCGCAATACAATCCCTGTAATGCTCGATAAAGGTTATGGTCGGATTATTAGCATTTCTTCAATTAATGGACGAAAAGGTCAATTTGGCCAATGTAATTATGCTTCGACCAAGTCTGCGCTCTATGGGTTTACTAAAAGTCTTGCCTTGGAAGTAGCAAATAAAGGCATCACTGTGAATACGGTTTCTCCTGGTTATATCGAAACTCCTATGCTTGCTTCTGTGAAAGAAGAAGTACTCAAATCAATTATCTCAAATATTCCTGTTGGCCGTTTAGGGTATCCAAAAGAGATCGCTGATGCGGTGGCTTTTTTAGCATCTTCGGAAAGTGGATTTATTACTGGTGCGAACTTAGATATTAATGGCGGACAGTATATGTAAAGTTTAGCCCAGGAGGGTGACTCTTGGGCAGTAAAGTCATTTTTTCATTAATTCTCACAACTTTCTAACTCATAGAGAACCATATGCAACATAATAATATTGTATTGATTACTGGTGGTACTGGCGATATCGGCACTGCAATCGCGAAAGAATTGAACTCCTCTTACAAACATATTTTTGCACTTGATTTAATTTCTGAGGATGAAGGAAAAGCATGGAAAAAAGAACGAGTAGATGAAGGTCATAAGAATATCTATTTTCGTCATATGGACGTAACCGATTATGAGCAATGCGGAAAGGTTATTTCTTCCATTATTGAAGAGTACGGTAATATTGATGCGTTAATTAATAATGCAGGAATTACTCGGGATGCTGTATTTACAAAAATGACTAAGCAGCAATGGGATGAAGTATTAACTGTGAACCTCGATGGTATGTTTAATGTAACTCGCCATGTAGTAGAAAACATGAAAGAGCATGAGTCCGGTCGGATCGTGAATGTTTCTTCGGTGAATGCTCAAAAAGGACAATTTTCACAAGTAAACTATGCCGCATCCAAAGCAGGAGTTTATGGTTTTACTAAGAGTTTGGCGCAAGAGCTAATGAGTAAAAACATCACTGTGAACAGTCTTTCTCCCGGTTATGTAGATACTCGATTAATGAAAGGTATTCGTCCAGATATTTTAGAAGGAATCATTGCGCAAATTCCTGCTAAACGTTTAGCACAAACTCAAGAAATTGCTTGGGCTGTAGAATTTCTAATTAGTGAAAAGAGTCGATATATTACCGGAGCTAATCTGAGCGTCAACGGTGGTCTCCACATGTATTAAAATGCTATCTTCCTTATTATAAAGACTTCTTCCTGTTTCAGGAGAGGCAATAGATTCATCTCTATTCAGTTAAGGAATTATTGTTGTTTGTATCCAACGGTCTATCCGCAGGAACCCTTAGGCAGAACCTTAAACTTAAATGGCGATGAAGAATAGGGTGATATTTTTACCCTCACCTAACATAAAGAGAAAACTATGACTCGATTAATAAAAAAATACAAAAATCGTCGGCTTTATGATACTGAAACAAGTCAGTATATAACCCTAGAAGAGTTACAGCGCTATGTTGTAGAGGGAAAGCAATTTAAAGTGGAAGATTCCTTAACCGGAAATGACATCACCAACTCTATTTTATTACAAATTATTGTTGAGATGGAGGCAGGTTCAACCCAATTTTTATCTTCAGAGATATTACGGCAAATTATTGCTCTCGCAAATCATCCAATGCATGCTTCTTTAAAACAGATGATGGAGCAAATGTTCCAAGCGATGGAGAAACCTTTACAAAATAATCCCTACCGCCAGGCTACTGAAACATGGAATCAACAAATGCAAACCATGATGCAACAATGGCAAAATTTATTTAAAGGTTGAGCGGGAAAGTGTTCTTTAAATAGAAAGGGAAACCCACGCATTCATTTTTATGCTGCATTGCAAAAAATATTTGTCTAACCCATTGACATATGTGGACTCTATGGACTAATATTAAATTGTGCAATGCAACATAGAGGAGAATATCATGACTCAACAAAATTTTGAAAGATGGACTGAAATAGCAAAAAAACTTCAAGAGCCTTTTCAAGCCATGGCTGAATTAAATGTAAAAACCTTACAAGGTATGAATTATCTCAAACCTGAAGAGATCGCGGGTATTAAAAAACCTGAAGAACTATTGGAAAAGCAAATTAATGTAGCTGTTGAAAATGGCCACAAAGCTTTAGATTATATGCAAAAATCTTTTCAAATTGTTGAAAAGGCTATGTTAGGTTTCGTTCAAGAAGCTAAAAAAGCATCTGAAGTTAAACATTAGTTATATCTTTTAAAAGCAGCGCTAACATTCAGTTGGTGCTGCTTTTAAGTTTCCTAATCATCTTATCCTTAAATCTTCCATCCATGCAATTAATCTTGATGCTGTTTCTTATAAATCCATTCTCACTCATCTATTTGGATACTTTCAACTCTCATTATTTCACAGTAGATGATTTTCAATTAATCCTTATGTCTTAATACACCCACTAACAGTTGATTAAACTTTAACAAAACTAGTCAAATAATAGATTGTTTCTGGGTGGGGGTAGAAAAGTGCTTTTTTAGTTCTCCACAAGAGGATACAATGTTCAAGATGAGAATGATTCTATGAATAAGACTACTAAAATGGGGGCATTGATTGAGTGATCATTTTTCGTTATTTAGCTAAAGAAGTGTTTCTCACTTTGATCGCGCTAACCTCCATACTGGTATTAATTTTTCTGAGCAACCAATTCATACAATATCTAAATCGGGCAGCCTCCGGAAATATTCCTGGTGTCATTATTATGAAGTTAATGGTACTTGAATTGCCTACTTTACTCAGCTTGTTGATACCATTGGGTTTTTATATTGCCATGTTACTCGCTTACGGGCGTTTATACGCGGAAAGTGAGATGACTGTATTACGTGCCTGTGGATATGGACCCAATCAATTACTAAAACATAGTTTTATCATGGCTACAGTAGTGGCAATTATTGTGGCAATAGTAATGATTTGGGTGAGTCCTTTGATTTATATTGAACGTTCTAAGCTGTTACGCACCACAGGGATTCAAACCTTGGTACAAACTATCATGCCCGGACGCTTTCATGCGATTAATGGAGGCCGGGAAGTATTTTACGTCCAGTCTATGAGCCGGGATCATGCTAAAGCGGAACAGGTATTTCTGGCAAAACGGAGTGTTATCGATAAACAAATACGATGGGATGTATTATGGGCAGACCAAGCCTTTGCCGAAACGGATGCAAAAACAGGTGAGGACTATATCATTCTGCAAAATGGTAAAGAATATCAGGGAATTCCAGGCCATGCTGATTATCAAGTTGCGGAATTTGGTGAATATAAAGCGCGATTACCCCATCCTGTAATGAAGGCATCTGAAGATCTCCGTACAATGAGTACCGCAAGTCTATTACCTTATAATAATGAAAGTCCTGCTAAAGCAGCTGAGTTACAATGGCGTATATCTGTACCCGTCATGGTCTTTACTTTAACTTTGATTGCAGTTCCTTTGAGCCGAATAAATCCACGTTCTGGTAAATACGCCAAGTTACTACCCGCAATCATTGTTTACATTCTCTATGCTAATTTTTTGTTTATCGGACGTGATGCAATGATTTCCGGAAAAACACCTCAGTGGATGGGTTTATGGTGGGTGCATCTTATTATAGGTCTCTTTGGACTATTCCTAATCTGGCGTGATCGGGTGAAGCTGGCATGAGTATGAAAATACTAGATCGCTATATTGCGAAAACTGTTCTTGGCTCCATTGCTTTAGTCACGCTGATGTTAGTAGGTTTAGAGATTTTTATTTTATTCGTAGGCGAAATTAGTGACTTGGGCCGAGTTGATTACGGTATCGTACAAGCAACGTTTTTTATCTTGTTACAAATGCCCTATCAAGTGTATTTATTTTTCCCTATGGCAAGCCTTTTAGGCTCTTTAATTGGCCTGGGTATTTTAGCCAATAATAGCGAATTAGTAGTGATGCGCGCCTCAGGTATGTCTATAGGACAAATAACTTGGGCCGTTTTAAAAGCATCTTTATTACTTATTGTGATAGTTACTGCACTTGGCGAAACCGTAGTACCTTACTTAGCCCATTATGGCAATGACTATAAATCTGCGGCAGTGAGTGGAGGTCAAACATTAAGAACCTCAAAAGGCTTTTGGTTGCGTCATGGCAATGATTTTATTTCTGTGGGTTTGATACGCTCTAATAATACCCTAAACAACATTTATCAGTTCCATTTTGATGCCCATCATCATTTAAGAATGTCGCGTTTTATTCGCGAAGCGAAATATACCCCAACAGGTTGGGTGGCCTATAATGTGCAACAATCCGATTTTGGTGCGGATAAAATCACAGCTCGAACGATTCCTTCTCTTCCTTGGGAGATCTCTGTAAAGCCCAAAATCTTGATGATTAGCAGTAGCGATCCCGATGAGATGACTCTGAAAGAACTAAATCGTTATATACGTGAGCAAAAGCGAAATCATCAAAATGTGCATAACTATCAATTCGCTTTTTTACAACGAATTATTCAACCCTTTACGACCATGGTAATGATGATTCTCTCTATTCCCTTTATCTTTGGGCCACTGCGCTCAAGCACGATGGGATCAAAATTGTTAGTGGGGGCTGCGGTCGGTTTTAGCTTTCATATTGTAAGCCGTTTTTTTGGTCCTCTAAGCACAGTTTTTCAATTGCCATCTGAATTAGCTGCCTTAGGACCTACCTTTATTTTTGCGTTATTGGGTCTATATTTGATGCGAAGAGTTAGGTAAATGACCTAAACAGGCGTTGATGCCCCTTGAGCTTCTACTCATATTCTTATTGTGGTAAAATATTGTACACCCCATGTGAAATCCTAAAAATATGAAAATTCAGTGCAAGTTTTGTCGACAGCGCATGGAACCCACTGTTTGTTGGGAAAAAAGATTAGTTACTACGGATCAAGCAGTATATTATTGCAGTTTATGCAAATCACAATTATTTGTTTTAGGTGGTTTTATGGATAAACCATTTTGGCAGAGACCCATATATTTATGGTTTTGTGGTTCATTAATCATCGATTTGATTGACTATTGGGAAAAAGCAAAAAATCTTTTAAGTGAGATGCATCTTGGTAAATTAGCTTACCTTGTTTTATCCATAATTTTGACACTAATTGCTTATTTCTTTTTGAAGTAAAGAGCCTGTGACGATGCGAGATTTTTGTAGCTTGGATTCCGCTTTGCTGCATCAAGGATTATACCACTTGTCCAGCGGCCCATCCCGATGACCAAGCCCATTGAAAATTATATCCTCCTAACCAACCAGTAACGTCTAAGGCTTCGCCAATGAAATAAAGGCCAGGGGTATCTTGAGCTTCCATTGTTTTAGAAGAAATGGCATGGCAATCTACACCGCCAAGAGTTACTTCAGCAGTACGATATCCTTCAGTCCCATTTGGTTTTACAATCCAGGAGTTGAGTTGTTTTGCTATAGATTCGAAATCACGATTTGATAAATCTGCAAGTTTCTTATCAGCAAGTTCTGGAGAAATAAATAATTCAATAACTCGTTTGGGCAAATGAGTGGACAAGATTGAGTTTAATTGTTTTTGTGGTTTTTCTAGACGTACTTTTTTTAAGTACTCCAATACATTGATTTCAGGTAATAAATTAATACAAATGCATTCTCCAGGATGCCAGTAGGAAGACAATTGCAAAATGGCAGGGCCACTCAAACCGCGATGGGTGAATAAGGTATTTTCACGAAATTCTATGCGGGCATTACTAACTAAACTATCAATACCAATCCCAGAAAGCAGAGCGGCTCGTTCTTTTTCCAATACATCCAAAGTAAGAGGAACCAGCCCGGCACGAGTGGGCCATACTTTTATCCCAAATTGTTCTGCAACTTTATAGGCAAATGGACTTGCTCCCATTGTAGGGATGGATAAACCACCACTGGCAATGATCAAAGACTCACAGCTCAATATGCCCTTGGTGGTTTGTAGTTTAAATTGGTATGATTTTTCAATCTGTTCTATGCGGGTATTAAGTTGAATAGCTGCACCTACAGCAGCACATTCTTTAAGCAGCATATCAACAATATCTTTCGATTTATTATCACAAAATAATTGACCTAAGGTTTTTTCATGGAAAGGAATTTTATGTTTTTTAACGAGTTCGATAAAGTTCCATTGAGTGTAGCGTGTTAAGGCAGATTTTAAAAAATGGGGATTATTTGAGGTGTATTTTTCAGGTTCAATATAATAGTTAGTAAAATTACACCGGCCCCCGCCTGACATTAAAATTTTTTTTCCAACTTTATTCGCATGATCTAACACTAGAACTCTACGATGACGTTTTCCTGCTTCAATCGCACACATTAAACCTGCGGCGCCTGCACCAATAATAATGACATCAACTGCTTCCATCTCGGATCGACTTGTTTTAAAACGTAAACATGCAAGATTAACACGCGTTAAGCGGGATTCAAAGATTTCTTATTGCCCTACGTGAGATTCTTTTATACAATCACTTAACGTACTAATTTTTAATACATTTTATGTATATCCTTAACCACCTATTAGCTATCTTATTGGGTATAACCATCTTACCTTTGCGCATATTTGCATACAATACGTTGTTTGCAATCTTTGCGACGCTTATTGGGGTGGGAGCTGTAATACACCTTCCTCTAGCCTTTGCCTATACGTTTAAAAATGAGGGTATGTCGCCCACAATGAATTTTCTGCTGACTATGTTGGTTGTAGTGCCAATGACAGTAGCGACTATTTCAATCGTTTTTGCAATGACTGCGACTTATTTAATATACGATACGGTACTTGGAATGCTCGAATCGTTTTGGCTGGGTTTTAGAAGTGGTTTGCTTTATGAAATGGAGGGTTTTGGAAATGCATATCGTACCCAAACTTTGAGTTCAGATTTATTTGTACAGCTAAGAGCTTTTATTGATTGGGTCAATGAAGAAGAATCAATTGATGAGGTCGATTTTGATGGGTTTCAACGTATTAGAGGAGAATTACAAGACGTTGTCGTAGTACATGAAGATCTAGAGGTTCCGGATTTGGAACAGAAAAACCCTAAGAAACTTTCCAAATTATTAGATAAAACCCAGTTACAACAAATTGAAAAACTTATAAATGTTTTGACCCAGCCCAAAAAACCTTTATCACATCAAGAAAAACAACAGTTAGAATCTTTAAAAAAGTTGTATATGCAATATAACGATTTGTCGAAGAAACTAGAGGAGGTACGTGTTGCTTTAGAACAAGATGATAAAACTCAAATTAAGGATGAAATAATTGCTTATAATGAAGTGGAAACTCCCATTTTATTGGTAAAACAATATAAAAATGACCAGGATGACAAATGGTATAATGTCCCTGCGAACAGTTATGTAACAGATAAAGAAAGTTTATTACAGTGGTTAAAACTGAAACCGCGCCATCCTCTCAATAAAGATTTGTTGAAAAAACCAGACTTTTATAACGGCATGACTACCCGGTATATCTGGTATGTTCTTACCTTAGAAGATTGCACTTCGCAAGAGCTAGATGAGGCGGCTGCACAAATGTCTGTTTTAGTTGAGGCTTTGCAGCCTTTAGTATCGGATACGCAAAAAATAGAATTGGGGCTGGGTTCTTCTTCACAATCATTTTTTAGTTCCGGACTTCAAATACCTCCATCCGATCCTGGTCCTGCACTTAAACCCTTTAAAAGTGGTCAAGTATAAGCAAGTCTCTTTTGCAAAGAATTATTTTCTTTTTTATCTGGATTATAATCACAATATTAATTTAAGCTTATACTGTAAGTATTCAGCGATCTATTTAAGGACAATCATCATGAATGAACTTGATATTTTACAATTATTTTATGATGAGATGAAAAATCGTAGTGCCACTCGAGATCAAGTCTTTTTGAACATGGAAGAGGATGCTGCGGCAATACTTTCCCAAAAGTTAGGACAGTCGGTATCCGTTGCAGATCTACAAAAATTAACGGATATATGTATTGCTAATGAATGGCTGGAGCGAACGACTGCAGATCCTAATTATAAATATTTATCGTTAACTGAAGCAGGATTACAGACTATTTTAGCTAATCAGTACAGTTAATTGTGCATTAAGGGTATAAACTTTAAGCAAAAGTAGGTAAAATACGTCAATTTTATTCTTTTTTGTTGTTAATATGCCAAAACGAACCGATATTAAATCCATTCTCATCCTGGGAGCAGGCCCTATTGTAATAGGACAAGCTTGTGAATTTGACTACTCAGGTACCCAAGCGGTGCGTGCCCTCCGGGAGGAAGGGTATCGGGTGATCTTGGTGAACTCCAATCCTGCCACCATTATGACCGATCCAGAACTTGCAGACGCCACCTATGTGGAACCAGTGTCCTGGAAAGAGGTCGCTCGTATCATTGAAATTGAACGTCCAGATGCGCTGTTACCTACAATGGGGGGGCAAACAGCTCTAAACTGTGCTTTGGATTTAGTACGCGAAGGAATCTTAGCAAAATATAATGTTGAAATGATTGGCGCAACCCGAGAAGCGATTGATCGGGCTGAAGATAGAGAAAAATTCCGTCAATTAATGATCAAAATTGGTTTGGATATGCCTCGCTCAGCGATTGCTCATAGCCTGGAGGAAGCAATTCAGGTACAAGCGCAGCTCGGTTATCCAGCAATTATTCGCCCATCATTTACCATGGGGGGTAGTGGGGGTGGTATTGCCTATAATCGTGAAGAATTTGAAGAAATTTGTACGCGAGGGTTGGAGTTGTCACCTACCCATGAGTTATTGATTGATGAGTCAGTGCTTGGGTGGAAAGAGTTCGAAATGGAAGTAGTCCGCGACAAAAATGATAATTGTATTATTGTCTGCACCATTGAAAATTTTGATCCTATGGGTGTCCATACTGGAGATTCGATTACAGTAGCTCCGGCGCAAACGCTCACTGACAAAGAATATCAGCGAATGCGGGATGCGGCTATTAAAGTATTAAGAGCAGTAGGAGTGGATACCGGCGGTTCGAATGTACAATTTGCCGTTAATCCTGAAGATGGAAGAATGTTGGTGGTTGAAATGAACCCCAGGGTTTCTCGAAGTTCTGCGTTAGCATCTAAGGCAACTGGATTTCCTATTGCGAAGGTCGCAGCCAAACTGGCTGTAGGTTATACTCTCGATGAGTTAAAAAATGAAATTACCGGTGGGAAGACTCCTGCATCATTTGAACCCAGTATTGATTATGTAGTGACTAAGGTCCCTCGCTTTAATTTCGATAAATTTCCCCAAACTTCAACCACATTGACCACGCAGATGAAATCTGTGGGCGAGGTTATGGCCATTGGATCCAATTTTCAGGAATCATTACAAAAGGCAATTCGTGGTTTAGAAATAGGGCGCTGTGGTCTGCATTCTTTATTTCCAAAAGGTGATTTAGCACGTTTAAGAGGACATTTGCGAGAACCAACTCCTGATAGACTTTGGTATATCGCTGATGCATTTAGAAATAATATGTCTCTTGAAGAAGTTCATCAGGAAAGCCGGGTTGATCCCTGGTTTTTAGCGCAAGTCGAGGAACTGATTGCTTTAGAACGTTCTGTAACAGGTAAGGCATTGGCAGATATCGATACTTTTACGTTACGCTTGTTGAAGCGAAAGGGTTTTGCCGATGCGTACCTAGCCCAAATATGGGCCTGCCCTGAAGAGCAGGTTCGCACACGACGCAAAGAGCTAGGCATTGTTCCTGTTTATAAGCGCATTGATTCATGTGCTGGTGAATTCCCAAGTGATACGGCCTATATGTATTCCTGTTATGAAACTCGTTGTGAGTCTCGGCCTGATACAGACAAGAAAAAGATCATGATTCTTGGTGGAGGTCCTAACCGTATTGGTCAGGGAATAGAATTTGATTATTGTTGTGTGCATGCAGCGATGGCGCTTAGAGAAAGCGGGTGCCAGACGATTATGGTCAATTGCAATCCCGAAACAGTTTCTACAGATTTTGATACCTCGGATCGGTTGTATTTTGAACCAGTAACCTTAGAAGATGTTTTAGGAATTGTCGATGTAGAAAAACCAGACGGAGTGATTGTTCATTACGGTGGACAAACCCCTTTAAAATTAGCACGCGCTTTAGAAGCTAACGGTGTTAAAATTATTGGAACCTCCCCGGACGCCATTGATAGAGCGGAAGATAGAGACCGGTTTCAAAAATTAGTCACTGAATTAAAATTACATCAACCCGATAATGGCACGGTGCGGAGTGAGGCAGAAGCCATAGCTTTAGCAAATAAAATTGGTTATCCGTTGGTTGTTAGACCTTCCTATGTTCTCGGTGGTCGAGCTATGGAAGTTGTCTATCAAGAAGATGATTTACGACATTATCTATCGCATGCAGTTGCGGTATCTAATGACTCTCCCGTTTTATTGGATAAATTTTTAAATGATGCAATTGAAGTAGATATTGATGCGGTTTGTGATGGTAAAGAAGTATTGATTGGTGCTGTAATGGAGCATATAGAACAAGCGGGTATTCATTCAGGAGATTCTGCTTGTACGTTACCTCCATTTAGCTTAAGTGTTGTGGTGCAACAAGACCTAATGGAACAAATGCGGCAAATGGCTTTAAATTTAGGTGTTGTCGGTTTGATTAATGCACAATTTGCAATTCAAGCGGATGACATTTATGTCTTGGAAGTCAATCCAAGGGCCTCAAGAACAGTTCCTTTTGTTTCCAAAGCGACAGGATTGCCTTTGGCTAAAATCGCTGCTCTTTGTAAATTGGGTGTTAGTTTGAAAGAACAAGGATTAAGCAGCCAAAATCACCATATGCCATCGTTTTATTCCATTAAACTTCCGGTATTTCCTTTCATCAAATTCTCTGGAGTAGATTCTATTCTGGGGCCAGAAATGAAATCTACGGGTGAAGTGATGGGTATTGCCAGACGTTTCGGACAAGCTTATGCTAAAGCACAATTGGGTGCTGGTTGCAACATAGCTAAACGACGTCGCGCTTTTGTCTCTGTTCGAGATGCAGATAAAACACGAGTGGGTGAAATTGCTAAACGGTTAATTGAATTGGGTTTTGAAATAATTGCAACGCGCGGTACTGCATTGGCCTTGCAAGCAGCAGGTGTCGATTGCCGTAGAGTATTTAAAGTGAACGAAGGGCGTCCCCACGTTTTAGATTTTATAAAAAATAATGAAATTGATTTTATTGTAAATACAACTGAGGGTAAGCAAGCTATTGCCGATTCATTTGCAATCAGGCGCAATGCATTGCAACACAAGGTTAGCTATACTACAACTTTGTCAGGAGCTGAGGCAGCTTGCTTGGCTATGAAATATGAAGATAGAGAAACTGTGACCCGATTGCAGGAT
Organism: Legionella nigrisilvae; assembly: GCF_977063395.2. Taxonomy (NCBI): domain Bacteria; kingdom Pseudomonadati; phylum Pseudomonadota; class Gammaproteobacteria; order Legionellales; family Legionellaceae; genus Legionella; species Legionella nigrisilvae. Next base: position 374,809 of record NZ_CDRUGZ020000042.1, on the reverse strand, counting down.
TTACATTAAAAAATCGTAGGGGTAAAGCACAGCGTAATCGGGTTGCTTTTTACAAGTAACCCGTTATGGCTGATGTCCTCATCCCTGCTACGATCTTACAATGGTTTAACTTAATGTGAAAAGCTCTTTTTCTTGTTGTTTTGGAGAAAAAGTAGAATTACCAGGGAATTATTATTTTGAGGTAGATATGAGTAAACACCCCATGACATTACAAGGTGCCCAAGCACTGAAAGAAGAATTACATCGTTTAAAATTTATTGATAGACCTCGTATAGTTGAGGCGATAGCGACAGCACGAGCTCACGGTGATTTGAAAGAAAATGCCGAATATCATGCGGCTCGAGAACAGCAAAGCTTTAATGAGGGCCGTATTCAGGAGCTGGAAGCTAAATTATCTCATGCACAAATTATTGATATCAGCAAGCTTCCCAATAATGGTAAGGTAGTTTTTGGCGCTACAGTGACTGTCTGTCATGTCTCATCAGATGCTACCCTCACCTACAAAATTGTGGGTGAAGATGAGGCGGATATTAAACAAAATAAAATTTCTTATAGTTCTCCAATCGGTCGTGCTCTAATTGGTAAGGAATTGGACGATGCAGTAACAGTAAATACACCCGGCGGAATGGTGGATTATGAAATTATTGATGTACAATACGTCTAATGACCCTAAAAACTAGATCTCCCAAAATGGAACCTGGGCATCACCACAAAGCCCAGGTTTTGAATCGTTATGTTCACTAAATCGATAACCAAGTTTTATACAATAGTTTCACATTCTTCCTTAGTGATTTGTTCTGCGTTTTTCTTCCATTTTGCTTACTTGCTCCCTAAATATAAAAAGAATCTTTTTAATCCAACAAAAGGTCTATAATTAAATATAGCTTTTTGAACCGATGCTAAAAACAATATAATCTGGATGTTTACTATTACAGGAAGTAATAATGAGCGTATTATCTGAATGGTTTCAAACAACACCAATTCCAGCTAATGTCATTACTGGTTATTATGATTTTAAACTCGTAACCTTATCCTATGTAATTGCGGTTCTTGCATCCTATGTTGCCTTAACTTTTGTGGGAAGGCTTCGCGCTACAAAAAATACGTATCGCCGAATTTATTGGCTCGCAGGTGGTGCTTTTGCAATGGGAGCAGGAATTTGGTCTATGCATTTTGTGGGAATGCTCGCCTTTATTATGCCTATGCCCATGGAGTATGACATAAATTGGACTGCTGTTTCGTTAATAATTGCCATACTCGCTTCCGCTTTAGCCTTATTTATTTTACAGAGAAAAGATTATTCGATTGTTCATCTGGCTCTGGGTGGTTTAATCGTGGGTCTTGCGATATCCACCATGCACTATATGGGCATGGAAGGGATGAAAGTGCATGTAAATATTCATTATTTACCCGGGTTATTTTTTCTTTCTATTGGGATAGGGATTGCTGCGGCAGAAACTGCGCTCTGGCTAGCGTTGGAGAGTAACTATGGTTCGAGTAAAAGACAATTTAATCTGAAAATTATTAGTTCTTTATTAATGGGGTTTGCCATATGCGGCATGCATTATACAGGAATGTCAGCCGCTGTATTTACAACCAGTCTAACCCACGTTATGACCGGCGAGAATGTGGCAATTCAACAAAATTATTTAGCCTATTTTGTGGCTGGAATCAGCGGATTAATTTTTATTATTGCCCTCACAGCATCGGGTTATTACAAGAAAATGCTCACCGCAATAGATAATGAGAAAGAATTTCTTAATGCGATGCTTGATAATTTAGAGGATGGCATTATAGCCTGCAATGCAGAAGGGCGAATTACCGTATTAAACCATACAATTCAAAAATACATTAATTCAGATAAGACAGATAAGAACATTGATAATATATTGGATTATTTTAGTCTTCACACCATGCAAAATACGCCCCTCGCCCCAGATGATTTTCCACTTAAACGGGCCTTAAATGGTGAGCGTTTGCGCGACATTGAGCTCTTTATGCATATAAAAAAAAATGGAGTTCGCAATGTGGTGATTGATGGACAAAAGATCATTAACTCTGAAGGAAAGAACTTAGGTGCGGTTATCGTCATCCATGATATAACGGATTTAAAACAAACTGAGAAATTAAAGAATGAATTTGTTTCTATAGTGAGTCATGAATTACGTACCCCACTTACTTCAATACGAGGTTCTTTGGGGTTATTGGTCAGCGGTGTTTTAGGGAAATTTCCTGAAAAGGTAATGAAATTGCTTGAGATCGCGAACAATAATTGCGAACGCTTACTTTTATTAATCAATGACATTTTGGATATTGAAAAAATTGAAGCAGGGAAGATGGATTTTGAGTTAAAAGTAACAAACTTAAATAAACTAGTAAACGAGTCTATAGATGTTAACAAAATGTATGCGGATAAATTTAAAGTTAAAATTAAATTACTCCCACCTGAACATGAGTATTTAGTGACGGTTGATCCTGACCGGTTAATGCAAGTTTTAGCAAATTTGGTTTCTAATGCATGTAAATTTTCTTATGAACATGAGACGGTCACGATACAAATTAAACAATTAAACTCAGTAGTCCGCGTATCGGTTGTAAATAAAGGGAAGGGAATTTCTCCTGAATTTCAGTCACGTATTTTTCAAAAATTTTCTCAAGGAGATTCATCAACTACCCGGGGGAAAGGGGGAACTGGTTTAGGATTAAATATTAGCAAAATGATTATTGAAAAATTGGGTGGTACGTTACATTTTGAGAGTAAGCCTGATGAGCTCACCACATTTTATTTTGAATTGCCATTAGCACAAAAATCCCTTCTCGTGACAGCAGAAAAAAATCAAATAATTATTCCGGAAACCAAAAAGCGCCTACTTATATGTGACGATGATGAGGATCAATCTGATTATATTAAGTTACTTTTAGAGTCAGCCGGTTTTATTGCTGAGATTGCTTCTTCCGCGGCTGAAGCGCGACGGTTATTACAACATCAGCAATACCATGCACTTTTATTGGATCTAATATTACCTGACCAGGATGGGATCTCATTCATTAGAGAATTACGTATGGATAAAAAAACCATGAATTTGCCCATTATTGTACTTTCTGTAATTGCTCAAACAGGAAAAGAGTTATCCAATGGTGATGTTGTTTCAATTATAGACTGGCTGGATAAGCCAATTGATTTTAAAAAACTACTTAAGTCAATTAATAAAGTACAAAAAAGTGATTTTCAAAAAAAACCTCATATATTGCATATCGAAGACAATAAGGATACGCAAGAAATTGTAGAAACGCTTCTTGAAAAACATGCAAATATCTCAACAGCAAATAACCTACAGGAAGCAAAACAAATGCTTGAAAAAGACAAGTATAGTTTGGTTATTTTAGATTTATTGTTACCCGATGGGAATGGAGCAGAAATTTTACCTCTGATCTCAAAATATCATGCACCGGTGGTTGTATTTTCTGATACCAAGTTAAATGAAGATTTCTCAAAGTTTGTTAGCCAGGCTTTACTTAAATCGAATTCTTCAAATGAAATTTTGTTAAATACTATTAAAAACCTTCTTTAAGTCCTATTAAAGGAGAAAACTATGGCGAATAAAGAGCTTAAAAGGATTTTATATGCTGAGGACGAAGAGGATATAAGAGCTATCGCCCAAATTGCTTTAGAAGATATTGGCGGGTTTTCGGTAAAGTATTGCTCTAATGGGAAAAAAACTCTTGAGGCAGCCAAAGAATACACACCCGATTTGCTTTTATTGGATGTAATGATGCCTGAAATGGACGGGCCCACTACCCTACGCGAATTACGTAAGAATCCAGATTTTATAAAAATACCCGCTATATTTATGACTGCTAAAATACAAAGTAATGAGATAGCAGATTATAAGTCAATCGGAGCAATTGATGTAATTAAAAAACCTTTTGATCCGTTGACTCTCGCAACATCAATAAAAAATGCATGGTTGAAATATAATGGATGAAAATACACAAAAAAAATTGCATAATCTTTTCGTTCTCTATAGTAAGAGCCTTCCTGAGAAAATTCACAATATAGAGATGCAGTGGCATGCCCAACTTAAAGAATGGGATTTAACAAGCTTTCAGAATTTTCATCGTGATGTCCACAGTTTGTGTGGCTCAGCGGGCACCTACGGTTATACAGAATTAAGTAAGACCGCGCGTAAGATGGAAATATTATTAAAGGATATTCTTACTAAGGGTAAATTAACTCAGGATGATCAAGAGAAAATCACTCCCTTTTTTAACCAGTTGAAAAGTGTATTGGCTCAAGAAATTCCTAAGAAGCCGATTTTCGCAGAGGAAACTCAACCTACCGATAATAAGTTAGTGTATGTATTGGAGCAGGAAAAGGAATTAGTTAATGAACTTATTGAAAATTTAAAGCAAGCAGGCTATCGCGCGCAATCAATAAAAAATATGCTTTTATTATTGAGTTCAATGCAAGAAAACCAACCTATTGCAATTATTATCAATACGGATTATTTAAAAAAATCGGCACTAGAGCAGCTGATCGACATACAAAAACAACAAAAAACGCCCAGCCAATTGTTTTGTATTATCCCTAATGCTGATTTATTACCTCGACTTACTGCCATCCGGGCGGGTTGTGTGGCGTATTTTCAAAAGCCTCTTGATGTGTCTTATTTGGTGCAGGAATTAAATATAAATTGCAGTTCGTCTGTTAATGAAGCTTATCGAATCTTAATTTTGGATGACTCGAAATCTTTGACGGAATATTACTCTCTGATTTTGAAACAAGCAGATATGATTACGCGTGCTATTACTAATCCATTGAACTTATTAAAAGAGCTGGAAGCATTTCATCCTGATTTACTTTTAATGGATGTTTATATGCCTGGATGTTCTGGTTTAGAACTTGCCGCCCTACTGCGTAAGGACAGAAGATATACAAAAATCCCAATTATTTTTCTGTCTACAGAAGATGATAAAAATAAAAAATTAGCTGCAATCAGTTTAGGTGGAGATGATTTTCTTACTAAGCCTATTTCACCCCATGATTTAGTTTCAGCAGTACGATCACGATCGAACCGCGCCAGTATTTTAAATTATTACATGACCACCGACAGCCTAACAGGCCTATTAAACCACTCAAGTATTTTGAATCGCTTAAACATTGAAATTGCGCGAGCAAAACAACAAAACAGCCCTCTTTCATTTGTGATGGTTGATATTGATCATTTTAAATCGATAAATGACTCTTACGGTCATCCATTTGGGGATCTGGTAATTAAAAAGTTATCTTCTTTATTTATAATGAGTTTACGAAATCGAGACATCATTGGACGGTATGGAGGCGAGGAGTTTGCCATCATCTTGCCCGGTGCAAGTCTTGAATGCAGCCAAAAAATCTGCAATGACTTGCGATTGCAGTTTGCTCAAAATTATTTCACAGTGAATGAACAAAAGGTTCATGTAACCATTAGTGTGGGTATCTCTTATTTTGATGGGAATTATGATATTAACAACTTGGTCAATCAAGCAGATAAAGCATTATATAAAGCTAAAGAAAATGGACGAAACCAAGTAGTTGTTTTTGACGAAACCTTGGTTTTAAATTAGTTGCCAAACATGTAATTTAAGTGAAAATCAAATATTACCTGGGTTTCAAAGAACGAATACCCAGGTTTTAGCCTTAGAATTAAGGTTGGAATACTTCCTGCTGAATACCGCCGACAACCCATTGAGAACTATTAGAAAATTGACGGAAATGCCAAATTTCACACAGTGGATTTATGGGTTCATTATCTTCTTTTATTGAACCGGTAAAGCGGACACTCGCGATGAGCGAATTTGACTGTTTAGAAACATCCAATAACTCAGCATCTAAAGTAATTACATCTGTTTTATTCGCTGCACTTCCCCGCTCATCTAATTGCATCTTGATTTCTGCAAATACCTCTGGTGCGGTGAACTCACTTAAATCTTGGAGATTTTTTTGGTCATAAGCAGCTTGTAAGCGGTTAAATGTCACTTTGGCTTCCCGTAAAAAGGTTTCAGGTACAAAACCTAGGGGATATTCAGAATGATTACTCCCAGCGCTACTTCCTGAGCTGTTATTAAAGGGTTGGGTAAAATTATTAAAAGGACCTTGGCTAGAACGGGTTTGTCCTTGATTAGTTTGAAAACCAGGTTGCATTCTTTTACGGAAAAAGCCAACAATAAAAAAGAGAATTGCACCCATAATTAACCAGGTCAAGATTCCATTAGCAAAACCATGTCCCATAAACAAACTGGTGAGCAAACCGCCAATCAGTAGACCACTGAGCATTCCTCCCCATCGGCTGGTATTTTTGGTGCTTTGACCAAAAGCACTGGACTTTTGCACCTTATTAGGTGAAAACAAAGCACTTTGTGAACGTTGAATGCCAAAACTTCTGCCAGCACCAAAACGTTTTGCTGAGGCTTCATTGACCAATAGTCCAAAGCTTAATAATGCAATAAGTAAATACGAAACAAGCGTACGCATAGTATCAGACCTTTCTTTTTTAAATGAAGACCTAAGTATAAAGGAATTCGAATGAAACCGCATCTTTGTGGTTGAAATTTGCACTATAATTAAAAACTGTAAGAATTTTCAAAATTCAGTAATGGATAAAATCAAATAAAATATGACCAGGTTATGCGTTAAATACATAAGGAGTATGTTATGTCTGAATATCAAAAAGGAGATTTGGGGACTGAGCGCAGTCATTTTTTTCCAAAAGCCATGCATCACACGGCGGAGTCGGAAACAGTATTGATCCGAGTACAGGCTCTATTAAGTCGTATTGAAGAGGGAATCGCCTATTGTAAGCAACAAAAGGAACTGTATCCGAGGATGCAACAATATGCTGACAAAATATCAGTTTTAAATGCCATCAAAAACTATATTTGTGGCAATATAGGTCTTGATCTTTTAGAAGAATATATGATGATGTATCCCAAATGGGATAAAAATCCTGAAGGTGTAGATATTAATAAGTTGCTTCAGGAAGCTCTCACTTTTAAAGGTGAGCCTCAATAAAAGTCATTTATGACTAAGAAGGTTCATCTATTAAATAACTATACTATAGATTCCTTTAATGTGAATCCGTTCAATATTCCTGGGGTGAAGGGGTTTACTTGATTGTTTGTTTTTAAGAGGTAACGTCCTGAGTTACTATTGATTTCAAAGAGAATTTGCAAGCTAGAACTGTCTTGTTCATCAATTAGGACATTCACTTTCTCGAGTAGCTTAAATAAGGCCCAAGTTCCTTGCTCTGCCAATTCATAATGATTGCCTTCAATTGAATCGAGGGCGAGTTTGGCATGAGATTGAGGCCAGCTAAAACGAATAACGGACTCCGTACTTTGATTATCGATTAATTTGGTTCTGCCAATTTCAAGCTCTAGATGCGCAACAACAGGATCTAAGCTAATTTTTTGTAAACTAAAATCAATTTTACTCTCTTCCCCATGATCAGGGAAAAACATATTAGTTATAATATTTGCACGTATCAGCGCATCTAATGTCTCTGAGGCAATAGGTAATACGGAATCATTTACTGCTTTAGGCTTCCATTCTGCACTAGAAATATCCAGAAATGGCTTAACATAGTTTTCAGTAAACGTGTTTAAAGCGCCCCGAGTAGAAAAGAAATGGTTAAAGTCTGTAATTGTGATTTCTTCTTGTTGGGACGCGTCGAACGGATAACGTCTGGCAATAGTCGTTTGAAATTCCCTGTAAACGGTTTGTTGCCATTGTTGGTTAATATACTGGCGACTGTCTTTGATCAAAATACCCCATGCGTCACTCGCTAATTGTTTGGTCCATGTACTTAAAGGTTCAGGTAATTGTCGTGCTTGATTATAAAGCAGACTTACTGGATCAGAAGCACTTTCACTGGAAAAGCGAGTTTTAGTAATGTTAAATGCGGTTCTACCCCCATCATTTATCATGGATAATGTTGAAATAAAGCGTTCTAAATCCACGATTTTTTGACTGAGTTCTTTTGTACTGGAATGACTCATTAAATTTAGATCAGTAAATTGATTGGCAATTGCCTGATTAAAAGGGGACGAAGTATTGGTCAAGTCCGCTTTGGTTTCTTGTTGAATCAGGGAAATTATCTTTCTTAATGAATGAGTTTGCTCTAAATTTTTAACAATTTGTCGTCCTGTTTGATAATCTTGATAATGCAATGGTTGCGACTTACGCATAAACGTTTGCCACCAGGTCACATAGTCAAAACAATAAGCCTGGGTGATCATTTCTTGCAATTGATTTAAGTCATTGCGTGCAAGTACCCAGTTTTCTTTCTGCAGGCTGTAGCTAATGTCAGGAATTTTTTGCATGATTTCGTTAAAGCCTGCACGAGTAAAGTAACTTGGCAATTCATTAGTTGCCAATACAAACCCTTCAATGGCGATTTTTTGTTTCGTACCAGGAAAAAATTCTTTGGCAATGGAATAATAAAGGTAGCTGGTGGGTAATGCATTTAAATAATTTCTCGCATCACTAATTACCTGCGGTTTTACAATTATATTGCGGGGTGGTTTACTTAATAAAAGTTTTAATAGTGCCAGTTGTTTATTTAAAGCACTTTCTGGTTGACTTTTCCATTGATTCGCAAACCAATCTTGTACTTGCATCGCAGAAAAATGTTCCGGCTGGCTTAACATGAGGTAAATTTTCAATGCGTTATAACGAACAATAGGAGTATTCCCTGGATTATTGATTACATCTTCCAATTCACTGGTTAAGGAGGGTAAGAATTCACCGTGGAGACGATTTTGAGCATTATGGTGTAAATTATATTTTAATTGATGTACTGTTGGTAATGATAAGGAGTTACTGGGAATGTGGCTCATTGTTTTGGCTGCATTAGATAAATGATAAAGAGCCTGCTTTTCTTTATTTTTTTGACTATTGAGCACATCATAGGCCAATAATTCTTTACTTGTTTCATCGAGTAAATGGGCGGTTTTGTAATGGTTATAACTTAAAATCAATAAACTCATTCCAGCAATACTTGCGGTTATCGCAATAATAGGTTTTTGTGAGAATTTTCTAACTTGTGGAATTTGGCTACAATGTTCCTGAATAGTGCTTAATGCACCCTCAACAAAATAAGCTCTGAAATTGGTCGCTTGCGGAAAAGTATCTTGTACTACCAAAGCATATTCATGCTGAATTTTCTTGTTCAAGCGATCAATGCTCACCCCGCCTTGTTCCGCACTACAAAAATAAATGGAATGTAAATTAAAGAGTCTGGGCGAAATTCCTTGAATTAATGCTTGAATAGGGGAGCGAAGGCTTGCGACCTGTAGTGGAAACTCCCGAATTAAACTGCGACGCATTGTGGAGCGAGCAGGATGCATTTTGTGAATGACTTGTTGGCCAATTTGTTCGGTGAGTTGATTGAATTGTAATGAATAGGCTTCTACTTTTTTCTTTAATTCATTTCTACAATCGAGCGAAAATCCTAAAGGTTTTAATAATTCAGTTGCATGTTCTGATTGATAAAATTCGGTGAACCCTGCGAGGGTATCCATCTTGGTGAACATCAGCGCCAGATTGACAGGATAGCCTAGATTTGTTCCAAATCGTTCTAATAATTGTAAATGTGCTTTTTTTTGTTCAGCAAACTGTCCTGGATCGGCTATGAGCAAGTCGTTTACATCAATACATAAAACTAAGCCGGTAATTTTAAGATAGGTGTTGCATCGATTTAATTGCTTTAACGTCGTAAGCAACAAGGTTTTACTGTTGGTAAGCCAATTTTCACCAAGCTCAATAATGATCCCTTTCTGATTATAGTAAATTTTTGCATGTTGCTCGCTGAAAACGGGTATTTCTTCCATATTGCTTTGTTTTAATACGGCCGATTTTCCTTGAGCATTTCTGCCCGTAATCACAATAAATGATAGCTGATTGCTTTGAGGCTTTAGTTGTGAAAGTATTTTTTTTATGGCATCACATAATGCCCGTAAAGAATTGTCCATTAGCTATCCAGAAGAGCAAGTTGGGTGTGTCCAAATAAAACGGTTTTTGCTTTATTTTCCAATAAATATTGGCTGGTTAAAAAAGCAAGTGTTACCACAGTAACCGCAGTAACCAAGGTTATGATAACCGCTTTGTAATTCTTTTTAACAATTTTAGGTATAGGATTTTCATTGAATAAGCGGCGCGGTTGATTGAACCGATTTTGCTGAATTATTTGATAAAGATCTTCAATGTAATTATCCAATACCTGCCGTCCATCTGCTTTGAGATGGTAATGGCCCTCAAAACCAATAATCAGAAAAAAATAGACTAACTCAATGAGATCAAGATATTGATTTGGGCGTTCTTTAATGTAATTTAGGATTTCAAAAAAACGTTCTTGTGGTTGAGCATTATCATTAGTGAGCGGAGTGAATGCCTTAAACTCAGCGGTAATTTGGTATACGCGCATGTAATTTTTACCAATGATTTCATCTATAGTTGCGGCCATTAAATAATAAGCGATTGCTGCAAAATCTCCTGGGTATTTAGAAGCATCCATTTTACTTTGAAAAGCGAGTAATTCATGCTCGATATTGTCTCTGATATTCTCAATAGGGGGTAATGAAGGGCTAAGACAGAGTCGCTCTAGTAGTGATAAAAGAGGGCCTGCGGCTGCAACTAAAGCATTAGTAGAAAAGGGAGCAATGAATAATTTAGAGCGATAGTAACCTTGCGGGACGATCATAGTTCCCGAATTAACAAGGTGGCTGCTGACCAGTGAGGCTGGATAATGCGCAACTGTCATGGTCTTGCTCCTAATAGGTCTTGATTCAAGCATGAAATCGTATTGCAAACACTCTAAAGTAAAAAAGAGATGATACGTTATATAACGCGCATTGTTCAAGTGAGTCAAGCTTTATGATTTTGTATTACGGTAGAATGCGGCTGGGGGCTGGGTGTTTACTTCGTTGTTTATACTTTTATCCTTGTTGTAACGATTGCGATCCTATCTAAGGGGGCAAATACCCCCAGATTTCTCGTTAAACATTTTTATATGCAATCAATAACCCGTTCTCCATTTTTTTAACACCTTCGTTCCTTGTATTTACCTATTAACCGCTGCATAAAAATTTGAATTATAGGTCTATGAATTGACACTCAAATTAGTTTTGATTTCAAGGTGTTCATCCTGATTAAAGTCGCGAATCAACCCTATAATTTCAGTATGGCGGCGTAATTGTTCTTTATCAGTTTGCCAGTAACAGGACACCCCTGTAGGTAAACGTCCTTCCTTATCGAGTGCGTATTTATTAGCATTATGATTTAACAACATTAATACAGTCGTTTCATTATTAACATAAGCTGCTTGATGCAAAGCGGTCCATCCAGTTTTTGTTGCCTTTATATTAACATCAGCACCGGCATCAATGAGTGCCTGCAAACATTCTCCATCCTTATCATAATTTGCGAGTTCAATAATAGGATAGCTTCCACCACATTTCGTAATACATTCTTTCGCGATCAACTCCGGATTTTTATCCACGAGAGCCTTAATAACCTCTTTACCACATTTCGTATACATAGACGCATAATGTAAAGCAGTGCCATAGTCTCCTTCAACTGTAAGATCTGAATACTGAATATAAAGTTCAATAATTTTTTTTAATCGAGGAGTATTGTGAAATGCAGTTTTCATGAGAGCAAGTTGCAGCGGCGTCATTTTTTGCTCATGAAAAAACCCATAATTAGAAAATTTTGTTGAATTAATTTCACGTTGACTAGGGCTCTTTTTTTGATCTTCTATCAAAAGTTGTTCTAATTCATCTAATGATTCTTCTGAGATATTAGTTTTCGAAGATTCTACATAATCATGAAATTTATTAGGCATCTTATATCCTTTACAGTTAATTTGGGGCAATAGTAATCTCTTAGTCCTATTTTTTTATCAGTAATAATGGGACGGCCAGATGGTACCGGATAGGCGACATATGCACAATGTGCTTTTTTTTTAAAAAATTACCTCTAATATCATTATGCTTATGGTGCTCATCAACCAAGATTAACTTTGAATATATTTCTGGAGCATATTGCATCGTTCCTTAACAATAAGGTACTATTCTTGTTTGCCAAATATAGAACTATTTTGGTACTATATTTATAATAGGGATAGAAGATAAAATAAGTGAATTTTTGTTTCTAATTAAGACTTATTTAGTACTAGATTATTCGAGTTTGAGGTGTTATGCTTCGCATCAGCAAGTTGGCCGATTATGGAACAGTAGTGATGGTTTATCTCGCAAGGCACGCGAAAGGATTGTGTAATGCGCGCGATATCGCGTTACATACTCATCTGACTGTACCTACGGTAAGTAAAATTTTAAAACGTTTAACCAGTGCGGGTTTGTTAACTTCAGTGCGTGGAGTGACTGGGGGATACCGATTGCGACGACCTGCAACTGAGATTTCTGTGTCGCAAATAATTTTTGCATTGGAAGAACATCGTGGTTTCACAGAATGCAGTTTGCAACCAAATGATTGTTCATTACAAGGTGTTTGTACTATTCAGGGTAATTGGCGCTTAATTAGCCAAGCAATTGAAACTGCCCTAGATAGTGTGAGTTTGGCTACTTTGGCGAAACCCACTTTGCAAGCATACGATGTGGACCGAGTTCGACAATTGGCAAGTGGAGTTAATCGTGGCTAAAAGCAGTGAGCAAATTAATTCTCTGCTCGATAGAGAATACCAACATGGGTTTACCACCGACATTGAAGTAGATACTTTCGAACCTGGCTTGGATGAGGATGTTATTCGACGTTTATCAGCAGTTAAAGGCGAGCCTGAATTTTTGCTGGAATGGCGTTTAAAGGCTTACAGGTATTGGTTAACCATGACCCCTCCTCAATGGTCCAGTGTGCACTACCCGCCCGTGGATTACCAGGCTCTTTCTTATTACTCAGCGCCTAAACAGAAAAAAGATGCTCCTAAAAGCCTGGATGAAGTTGATCCCGAATTGCTAAGAACCTATGAGAAATTAGGTATACCCTTAAGGGAACAAGAGATGTTGGCTGGTGTTGCTGTCGATGCGGTATTTGATAGCGTTTCGGTAGCAACTACATTTAAAGAAAAATTAGCTGAAAAAGGGGTAATTTTTTGTCCTATCTCTGAAGCGGTACACAAATATCCCGAATTACTCATGCAATATTTGGGTTCCGTAGTGCCTTATCGCGATAATTTCTATGCCGCACTGAATTCAGCAGTATTTAGTGATGGCTCTTTTGTTTATGTCCCTAAAGGGGTACGTTGTCCCATGGAATTATCCACTTATTTCAGGATTAATGCGGCATCTACCGGACAATTTGAACGTACCTTAATTATTGCCGATGCCGACAGTTATGTTTCATATCTAGAAGGTTGTACAGCGCCTATGCGTGATGAGAATCAATTACACGCCGCTGTGGTTGAGCTAGTTGCTATGGATGGAGCACAAATTAAATATTCCACAGTCCAAAACTGGTATCCAGGGGATAAGGAAGGAAAAGGTGGAATTTATAACTTTGTGACCAAGCGAGGAGCATGTCGTGGCAAGCGCTCTAAAATTTCCTGGACCCAAATTGAAACCGGTTCAGCAATTACCTGGAAATATCCCAGCGTAATTTTGCAAGGGGATGATTCCGTCGGAGAATTTTATTCAGTTGCCTTAACCAATAATTATCAACAAGCCGATACAGGCACTAAAATGATCCATATTGGTAAGAACACGCGCTCAACCATTATTTCCAAAGGAATTAGTGCGGGGCGTGCACATAATGCGTATCGTGGTTTGGTTCGTATTGCACCAACAGCAACTAATGCACGTAATTATACTCAGTGTGACTCCATGTTGATGGGGTCTGAATGCTCTGCGCATACTTTTCCTTATATTGAAGTCAAAAACCCTACGGCACAGGTAGAACATGAAGCAACTACTTCAAAGATTAGTGAAGAGCAACTGTTTTATTGTCAACAACGAGGAATTGATACCGAGGATGCTGTTTCGATGATTGTAAATGGTTTTTGTAAGCAGGTATTAAAAGAATTACCTATGGAATTTGCGGTGGAAGCGACTAAATTGCTAGGTCTAAGTTTAGAAGGGGCAGTGGGCTAATATGTTAAAAATCAAAGACTTAAATGTTGAGGTAAATGGGCAATCCATTTTGAAGGGCATTGATCTTGAGGTCAATGCGGGTGAAATTCATGCCATCATGGGACCTAATGGTTCAGGTAAAAGCACCCTGTCTAAAGTATTAGCTGGCCATCCTTCGTATCAAGTGACTGGTGGAGAAATAAATTATCTAGGGCAGGATTTGACCCCTTTATCTCCCGAAGAAAGAGCACGTGCTGGTATTTTTTTATCATTTCAATACCCAGTGGAGATACCTGGGGTCACCAATGTTAATTTTCTCAAAGCCTCGGTTAATGCAGTCCGTAAAGGTCAGGGAAAAAATACTCTTGATGCAATTGAGTTTCTCTCATTCATTCGCGAAAAATGTAAGTTACTCGAAATGGACGAAAGCTTTTTATATCGCAGCATTAATGAGGGATTTTCCGGAGGTGAGAAAAAACGGAATGAAATTTTACAAATGGCCGCTCTAGAGCCTAAACTGTCTATTCTCGACGAAACAGATTCGGGCTTGGATATTGATGCATTGCGTATTATTTCGCATGGTGTTAACGCCATGCGGTCGCCTGAGCGTTCGATTATTTTAGTAACGCATTATCAGCGCTTATTGGATTATATTGAGCCAGATTTCATCCATGTGCTGGTAAATGGTCGTATTATTATGTCAGGTGATAAATCATTAGCGCTTGAATTAGAGAAAAAAGGATACAGCTGGCTCGAGGAAACGGTGTAATGATATGAGTGAAATTTTGGATTTTTACCATCAACGAGCAAAAGCCAGTTTATCTACTTTGCCTTGGCTTGCCCAATTGCAAACTAAAGCATTGAGAGATTTGAATCGAAATGGCTTTCCAACACGTCATGATGAGGACTGGAAATATACCAGTGTTGATGCTCTATTGAGCCAGCCATTTATGCTTTCTGATAATGAAAGAACCCCTCAAGAGTCTGCGGTCACAGCACACGATGGAAAAATAAATTCTGATTTACCAGTAAATCAGAACATATCGATCCAAAATGGACTCATTTTGGGGATGGAACAAGTTATCAAAATGGTTCCTCAAGGAGTATTAGTCCTTCCTTTATCGGATGCATTAACGAAACATCCGGAACTACTTAAACCGTATCTAGGAACTATTCTAAAGCAAGAGCATGGTTTTCATTATTTAAATACGGCTATGATTCATTGCGGCCTATTGATTTACATTCCAGCCGGTGTGGTGATTGAAGAACCTATCACTCTAGCCCACATACAGACCCAAACGAATCAGGCAGTTTATTTGCGACATCTCATTATTGCTGAGGCAAACACGCAGGCTACAATCATTGAAGATTATCAAGGTTTGGCTAATTGTTGTTATCTGACGAATACAGTAACTGAAGTTGTAGTTGGTGCTAACGCCAAATTAACGCATTATACAATTCAAAGAGAGAGTAAATCTGCTTTTCATCTAGGTCATTTATCGGTAAGACAATTGGCAGGTAGTGAATTTGCCAACCACTCCTTAAGCCTAGGCGGACAATGGGTGCGGTCCGATATCAGTTTGTATTTGCAAGAAGAAAAAGCTCATTCTTTGATGAATGGAATTTATGCTCCTGCTGAAGGCCAGCATGTGGATCATCATACCACAGTGCACCACTTGGTTCCTAACTGCAGTAGTGAGCAGGATTATAAGGGAATTCTCACTGGACGTTCGCGTGCGGTATTTAATGGTAAGGTAGTGGTTGCTAAAAATGCCCAGCACACCGACGCCAAACAACAAAATAAAAATTTATTACTTTCCGCAAACGCAGAAGTTGATACGAAACCACAATTAGAAATTTTTGCTGATGATGTTTTGTGCTCTCATGGCGCAACAGTGGGACAATTGGATGAGGAGGCCTTATTTTATTTGGCGACTCGTGGAATTGACCGACTCGAAGCATCGCACTACTTAATTCATGCTTTTGCGAGTGATAATTTGCGCCTTATTCCCCATCGTCAATTGGCGGATTATATGGGACATTTATTAACACAACAGTTGGGGTAAGCTAATGGACGCTTTGGATATTCAGGCAATTCGGAGAGATTTCCCTACACTTCATCAAAAAGTAAATGATTCTGATTTAATTTATTTTGATAACGCCGCAACATCACAAAAGCCTAAAGCGGTGATTGAGGCTATTTCTCGTTATTATGAGCATGACAATTCGAATGTGCATCGCGGTGTACACACTTTAAGTGTTAGAGCCACTGAGTGCTATGAAGCAGCACGTTCCAAAGTGAAACGATTTATAAATGCAAACTCGCCCCGAGAATGTATTTACGTACGCGGAACAACTGAAGCAATTAATTTAGTAGCCCAAAGTTTAGTTGCTCCACGTATTTTACCTGATGAAGAAATATTAATCACCCACATGGAACATCATTCCAATATTGTTCCATGGCAAATGGTATGCAAAAAAACGGGTGCCAAGCTGCAAGTTGCACCTATTTCTCTAGATGGCGAGATTTTGTTGGAAGAGTTTGCTAAAAAATTAAATAAAAATACCAAATTTGTTGCTATCTCCCATGCTTCTAATGCTTTAGGTACTATTAATCCAGTTAAAGAAATGATTAAGATGGCCCATGATTTTGGTGCCGAAGTATTATTAGATGGAGCCCAAGCAGCCCCTCATTTTCCAGTAGACGTACAAGATTTAGGGTGTGATTTTTATGCGTTCTCCGGACATAAGCTCTATGGTCCTACGGGTATTGGTATTCTATGGGCCAAAGAAGAACTTTTAGAGGCGATGTCACCCTATCAAGGGGGGGGCGAAATGATTAATTACGTTACCTTTGACGCCACAGAATATGCGGCACCACCTTATAAATTTGAGGCAGGTACTCCTAATATTGCTGGAGCAATTGGCTTAGGCGCTGCAATCGATTATTTAGAGTCGTTAGATAAAGAAGCACTCTTTGCATATGAACAAGAACTACTCGAATATGCAACTGCTGGGGTTCGCTCTGTAAGTGGATTTAACCTCATTGGAACTGCCAAACAAAAAGTACCTGTGGTCGCTTTTGTACATGGAACCATTCACGCGCATGATATTGGCACTATTTTAGACAGTGAAGGAATTGCAATACGCAGTGGGCATCATTGTGCTATGCCCTTGATGGATTTTTATAATGTGGCTGCTACTTCACGTATTTCCTTGGCATTTTATAATACTAAAGAGGAAATTGATGTATGCATACAAGCATTACATCGAGTTAAAGAGGTATTTGCATGAGCGCTGAATTACGAGAACTTTATCAAGAAATCATTATCGATCACAACCGCAACCCGCGTCATCACTATGAAATGAAGGATGCGACAGTGCAGGCGAATGGTTTTAACCCTTTGTGCGGGGATAAGTTAACCGTTTATGTCAAAATCGAAGCGAATTTGATTACCGAATTGAGTTTTTTAGGATGTGGTTGTGCTATATCACAAGCCTCGGCCTCTTTGATGACTGACTCCATAAAAGGCAAAACCATAGAAGAAGCCCATGAGATGTTTCATCGTTTTCACCATATGCTGACGCAAAATGAGGAAAGTCAGTTACTGTATATGGATAAGTTGACAGTTCTTGCAGGAGTGAAAGCTTATCCGGCACGGGTAAAATGTGCTACTTTGGCTTGGCATACTCTTGAAGCAGCATTGAATAAAGACAATAACGTGGTGAAAACCGAGTAATGGTTTATTAAAAGCCGCAACCTAGGGTGCAGTTACCAAAAAAACGCAGGTACTTTATGTTTGGTTTTAAGAAAAAACAGGATCCGGAATTATTGAAAGAGGCTATTATTAATGCGCTTAGGGAGATCTATGATCCTGAAATTCCCGTCAATATTTATGATTTGGGTTTAATTTACGATATTTTGATCGATGATGAAGCCCATGTGGTTATACACATGACTTTAACTACCCCAGGTTGTCCTGTTGCCCAAACTTTTCCAGGAACAGTAGAACAAGCCGTCAATAAAGTTGAAGGGGTTCGCGATTGTTCGGTAGAGTTAGTTTGGGAGCCGCCTTGGTCTCAAGACAGAATGACTGAAGCAGCTCGACTGGAATTGGGAATATTTTACTAATGTGGCAACCTTCCGCACCGATCGAGCATTTGCGTCAACGGGCGAAATTATTAGCAAAGATACGCTCTTTTTTTACTGAGCGCGACTATTTGGAAGTTGAAACTCCAATTATGGCGCGTTATGGCACAACCGATGTGTACCTTAGCAACATAAAGGCCACTTTTCGTGGCAAATCCTACTGTTTACAAACCTCTCCTGAATATCATATGAAGCGATTGCTTGCTGCTGGTAGCGGCTCTATTTTCCAAATCGCCCGTGTCTTTCGTGATGATGAGCTGGGGCGATGGCATAATCCAGAGTTTACTTTGTTAGAGTGGTACCGACTGGGCATAGATCATCATGCCCTCATGGATGAGATGGATGATTTCCTGCATATAGTGATGCAATCTAAACCTCTAATCAGAAAAACGTATCAACAGGCTTTTCTTGAAGCATGTGATGTGGATCCATTCTCTGCTCCAATTACACAATTTAAGCAAATATTGAGACGTTATGAGTTGGATAATGTATTAGCTCCTCAAGAAGAAGATAGAGATCAATATTTATTTCTGCTGATGAGTCATATTGTAGAACCTTTTTTGAGTAAAGAAACTGCTCCCGTTGCGGTCTATAATTTTCCGGAATCACAAGCAGCTTTAGCAAAAATTAATCAGGGAGTAGCCGAACGTTTTGAAGTCTATTACCAAGGTGTTGAGTTAGCGAATGGCTTTCATGAGTTGACGGATGCTACCGCCCAGGAAAATCGTTTCACTCAAGACCAAATGCTAAGAAGGGAAAAGGGTTTTCCCTCTGTGGAGGCGGATCAATACCTATTGCAAGCTTTAAAACATGGCTTGCCTTCTTGCAGCGGAGTGGCCTTAGGTATTGACCGTTTATTGGCTTTAGCCTTAGCACAATTTGAGATTTCACAAATTATTTCTTTCGATTTTAACAGAGCATAAATTTCCATTTTCTTCCCTCAAAATCATTCATAATCAACCTACAATGAATCCAAAGATGGTCTAATATTAATCATATAGGGCTTTTTTGTAGTTTCCAATTATGATACGAGCTGAAGAGATTTTTAAACCTGATTTTAAAGGCAAACCAGATTTTAAAGGTCCAATAGTATTACACATGATCGATCAAAATGGTTATGGTGATGTATCTTTAGGAATTAAAATTGCTAAGTTTCTCTCCAAAAAATATCCAGATGCTCCAGTTTACGTTTTGGCAAGATCAGATTCAATAAAAAAAATAATCGAGATTGAGCCTGACTTTTTAGAGCAAGTCACTCATCCTAAAATTAAAACGGTTAACACACAAATGACGAGTCATTATGCACTCCGTGAGTTATGTGAGGGTGCGCAACTTGCCGTAGAAACAGCTATTTATGATGACTCATTGAACAAATATTATAAAAAAAATACCTGTCCCAAAATCTTTATTGGGGAATATGGACTTTATGAGAAAAAGGACTATAAGTCACCCATAATAAGTTTAAGTGGCAATGTGGGTGTAGGAGAAGATTATCCTGGTATTTTAATTGAATCTGATTTAAAAGAATTTTCACGTTTGAGTCCTGCAGCCAAATTAGAAGCTCGAGCAAAAATTCTTAACGGATTGGATCCCCTGTTGAAAAAACAAATGTTAGGGAGTGAGAGTGGAGATGCCTCAGTTTTTCTTAAAAAGAACAGTTTTGCTTTTTCCTATTATAACTTCCCCTATTCTTATAAAAGAGCAGCCACTGTATTTGCGGCAAGTACTGAGGAAGGAAAACACGCAAACTATTTTGTAAGTGCTTCCGATAAAAACGACAAGGATCAAGTGGTATTAGAGGCTTTAGAAGACAAAGATTTTCAAGATAAGTTAAAACAACTGGGATATAGCAAGCTTGTTTTTTATACTGAAGACTCAGATAAGCCACATAAAGAGATTATTTTAGATAAAACAAATGCTGAGGGTAGGGAGTTTAGAGTATTCCAAAGAAATCGCTTTACTCACGATACCACACTTGATTTGATGCGTTTGTCTGATGTCTGCGGAGTTGCAGGCGACCAATCACTTACAGAAGCATTTTCCCTTGGTGCTTACCCTGTTCCAGAGGAATGGCATTGTCAAATAAAAATAATAAATCAAATTGCAAATACCTATTATGCTAATAATGGGGTCATGTCACATATACATGGGAATACATGGGAAAGTAAAAGCTCACTTAACGAATGGGCCTATGCTGGTGAAATATTGCGTAAATTCCGTCCTACCGTAGATATTGTTCTTACCAAATTCCAAAATGAGGCAAATCTTTACAATGCACTGGACTATCGGCTTAATATGGAACTTGAAAAGCCAAAACAAGAAGAAATAGACAAATATAATAAAGCCTTTATTGAGGCACTTGAGGTGAATCAAAGGAGTCTAAAAACAGACAAGGATAAAGCTTTTCATATAGCTACAGAGATAGCGCGTTATTATGCTAAGTACGAACCCAGTCAACCCCTGACACTTGGTAAAATACTCGATACAATGAGTACGCATGTCGGTAAATCAATTTCCCATATTGATAAAATAGCTAATGTTGTTGTTCAACAAAAAGATTGTGACTTTATAAAAAGTGAGCGCAGTACTAGTTTTATAAAAAGGAATATTACCCACACCTCCTCACGAAATACAGAATTATTTTCCAAACTCCAATCGTTGCAACGACACCATTTTCCCTCCTCAATGGAAGGAAATACCCAAGATAAAAGCAATTCGTTTAAAGAAAAATTTTCTGAAGTGCGTCAATCGGAAGTTACAGAAGGCGATCTCGATTTGGCAGTAAAGTATTTAGCTGGATTAAGTATACAAACACTCAGTGAGGAGATAGGTTTTGGTCATACCCACAATTTTGGCAAATCCTTGCATGACGGATATCACTTGGTTGAAAAAATAACCCCTTACGAACCGGATAAGCCGGTAAATGAAAATAAAAAATTTACGTTTATTATTGAGACTAATTACCATTCGGATGAAAAATATCAAATTACGATTTCTAAAGAGCAATTGCGAGAATTTTCAGAGCGACAACAGATGAAAGAGGCGCAATCTGCATACAATTGCTGAGCATACCTTGGGATTCTGTAGGCGTGAGATCAGATGGTAGCTGCCTTCTCTACGTTCTCTTGAGCGTTGCTTCTGGGGCTCAGCTCTTTTCCTTCATAAATTCTCTACTTTCCTTGTTTCATCCCAAGCTTTGCATGACCCCACCTGGGGTTTAATTACAGCATATTGATTTGCTTTCGGCGAAGATAGAGTACACTTCATTGTCACCAATGATTAAATGATCAAGTAAGCGAGCATCAACTAATTCAAGGGCCTCTTTGATACGTTCGGTGACGACAATATCTTGATGACTTGCATCAGATAGACCTGATGGATGGTTGTGAGCAAGGATGATGGCGGCAGCATTATGTTGTAAGACACGTTCTATGATGGGTCTGGGATGAATCGTTGCGGTATTGATTGTGCCAGAAAAAAGTTCTTCATAAGCTATGATGCGATGTTGATTATCCAGAAAAAGAGCTGCAAAAGTTTCATTTTTATAATCGCGCATCCGCTTTTTTAAATAAGCATAGGTTTGTTTGCTGTTGGTGATTTGGGTGTCTTTTTGCAATTGAATGTAATCACTGCGACGGCACATTTCTTTGACTGCTTGTAATTGGGCATAGCGTACGTCTCCCAAACCATGTATCTGCTTGAAACTCTGTTTATCTGCATTAAGAATGGCGCGTAAATCCCCCAAATGCTTGAGGAGATCAAATGCTAATTGAACACAGGATTTTTTATTACTGCCCGAACTGATAAAAATTGCGAGTAACTCTGGGTCTGAAAGACTTTGTGCACCATGGGTAAGCAATTTTTCACGCAGATCTAACTGCCGTGTTGATTGGACGATCGTCATTTTTCTATTCCTTTATTGCGAAGTTTATGCTTTGATCGAGGCTATTCTTATCAAAAATGTTGAACCATGCAAGATTTTATTGGGAAAAAAGTACTTCTTGGGATTTGTGGTGGGGTCGCCGCATATAAATCAGCTTACCTGATTCGAGAGTTAACTCGAGCCGGTGCCGAGGTTAAAGTGGTGATGACCCAATCGGCCCAGGAATTTGTTAGTCCCTTACTCATGCAAGCTTTATCAGGAAATGAGGTACGTACGAATTTATTTGATGCCCAGGCAGAGCGGGCTATGGGACATATTGAATTGGCGCGTTGGGCCGATTATTTGGTAATTGCACCCGCTTCTGCCAATTGTCTTGCCAAAATAGCACAAGGTATCGCTGATGATTTGCTCTCTACTTTATATCTTGTAGCCGAAGTTCCCGTACTGGTTTGTCCCGCTATGAATCGCAGTATGTGGGCTCATCCCGCGACCCAAGCCAATTGTAAGCTATTACAGACACGCGGTGTTATTTTTGTGGGGCCTGAAGAAGGTTCTCAAGCGTGTGGTGAACAAGGTTTTGGGCGGGTAAGTGAAGTGGAACAAATCATGAGTGCTTTACGTTTACATGAGGTCCATCAGTTGTTAGCAGGAAAAAAAGTACTGGTAACTGCTGGACCCACCCGTGAATCCATAGATCCAGTGCGCTATATCAGCAATTACAGCTCTGGAAAAATGGGCTATGCGCTAGCAGAAGCTGCTGCAATGGCTGGAGCACAAGTTACTTTGATTAGTGGGCCAAGTTCTTTACAGGCATCGGCGACCATAAAGCGGATTCAAGTGGAGTCTGCACAGGAAATGCTGGATGCTGTAATGCGGGAAATGCCAGCAGATGGTATATATATAGGAACAGCTGCTGTTGCCGATTATCGGGTTGAGTCACCAGCTTCTGAGAAAATAAAGAAAAAAAATCAAGATGAAATGACACTAAAATTGATAAAGAATCCTGATATTTTAAGTCGTGTTGTGGATTCAGCTAAGGCGTCTTATGTAGTTGGATTTGCTGCGGAAACAACGGATGTTTTACATTATGCCACCGAAAAATTACAGCATAAAAAACTGGATATGATCGTGGCTAACGCAGTAGGCAAAGGACTTGGATTTGAAAGTGAGGTGAATCAAGTTTCTTTGATTACAAAAAGCAAACAAATCGAGCTGCCCTTAACCCATAAAACGCGATTGGCAGGACAAATCATTGCAATCATTGCTGCAACTCTGCAAAATGATGCGCATTAATGTTAATAGGAAAAATTATGACGCAAGCGATTCAATTAAAAATTCTTGATGCTCGAATAGGAGACACAATTCCGTTGCCTACTTATGCGACCGATGGTTCAGCCGGGCTCGATTTGCGTGTTTGTATGAATGAGCCGATTCAAATTGCACCGCAAGAGACTGTGCTGTTGCCAACCGGTCTGTCCATTTATATTGCTGATCCCAAATTAGCGGCTGTCATTTTACCCCGTTCGGGTTTAGGACATAAAAATGGTATCGTTTTGGGTAATTTAGTTGGACTGATTGATTCTGATTACCAAGGGGAACTTAAGATTTCGTGTTGGAACAGAGGAATGGAGCATTTCACTGTGAACCCTGGAGAGCGTATTGCGCAATTGGTTTTTATTCCAGTTGTACAAGCAGCTTTTGAATTAGTTGCTGAATTTACTGAAACCTCTAGAGGGGATGGTGGGTTTGGTAGTTCGGGGAGGCATTAAAATGAACTATCAGCAAAAGCAAGTTTCTCGCTCTGTATTTAGGGCTTATGATATTAGAGGCATAATTGGCCAGGAATTGGATGAAAATGCGTTCTACAGTATTGGATTGGCGTTAGCCTGTTATTTACGTGATTTACAACGTCAGCAAATTTTTTTGGCACGAGATGGTCGCCTTACCAGTTTGGCTATGTCTTCAGCTTTAAAACAAGGATTACTCGATAGCGGAATTGAAGTACTTGATTTAGGGGCCGTTCCTACCCCGGTGATGTATTTTGCTGTTCATACTCAAAGTATCGATTGTGGATTGATGGTAACCGGAAGTCACAATCCGGCGAATTACAATGGCATCAAAATGGTGTTGTTGGGTAAGACTTTAATGCAAGAAGATATTGATGTCTTGTATCGGATGGTTCATGAAGGAAAACGCATCACTGGCCAAGGTAAAGATGTCGCATTCGATATATTGCCTACTTACAAAGAACGGATTATAAGTGATATAAAAATTAAACGCCCTTTAAAAGTCGTAGTTGATTGCGGGAACGGTATCGCTGGTCCTGTTGTACCTCAAGTGCTTCGTGAATTAGGCTGTGAGGTGGTTGAGCTTTATTGCGATGTGGATGGGCACTTTCCTAATCATCATCCTGATCCCACTGTCGAGGCTAATTTAGCTGATCTGAAAGCTGCGGTAGCAATACATAAAGCAGATTTGGGTTTAGCTTTTGATGGCGATGCCGATCGAGTCGGGTTGGTCACGAACAAAGGGGAAATGATTTGGCCTGATCGTTTGATGATGCTTTATGCTCGGGAATTATTAACACGCCGTCCCGGAGCTACTATAGTGTTTGATGTGAAATGCTCCAGTCATTTAGAATCGGTAATCAAAGAGGCGGGCGGTGTAGCAAAAATGTGTCCTACTGGTCATTCCATTGTGAAGCACATCATGAAACAAGAAGGAGCCGCCTTGGCTGGGGAAATGAGTGGCCATTTGTTTTTTAAAGATCGTTGGTATGGATTTGATGATGCACTCTACAGTGCTTGTCGGTTGCTCGAAATTTTTAGTGCTTCGAATAAGACCGTAAGTGAACAATTTGAAGTAATTCCTAATAGTGTTAATACTCCGGAATTAAAAATTGCCATTGCGGATGATGAAAAATTCCAGTTTATGAAACGATTTAATGAAATGGCAGAATTTCCGCCTCAAGCACGTGTTATTGCCATTGATGGGTTACGTGTGGAATTTGATAAGGGTTGGGGGCTATTGCGTGCCTCGAATACCACCCCTTGTCTCGTTGCTCGTTTTGAAGCGGAAGATGAACATAATTTGGAACAAATTCAGGAGTTGTTCAAAAAACAGATGCATTTATTGGATGCCAAACTTGAGTTGCCATTCTAGTTATAAGGCTGACCTAGGTGAAGAGATATATCCCACCTAGGTTTCTTAAAGCCTCGTTCAAAATAAAGTATTAAGTTTTTATTGAAAAGTATTCCAAAAAAGAACACACTAAGTTCAATTCATGATGAATTTTATGAGAAATGGAGTTAAGCTTGGAACATTTAAAGTTACTTGATCCTTCCAACATATCTACAGCGAACACGAGTGAAAAAGACCTGTCCCTTGTCACGATTGGCCAGGGTTGTCGCTTGACCATTGCTTCTTCGCAAGCAGTGTCACATTATTCATCTGCGGTTGCTTTACCACCCCAGGCTACTGAAGTCATCGAAGCTTCATATCAATTTTTGAAAATTCATGTTGATTCGAGAATTCCCATTTATGGTGTTAATACAAATTTTGGGGATCAGGTTCGCTATATCGACGCCGCTATAAAAGATACTGAAGAACTGGATTACTATGAATCAATTAATGAGCGACAAGAAAACATTATTCGCTCTCTTTCTTGCGGCTTGGGAGCAATTGTCGCACCTCATATCGTTCGTGTGACGATGATGCTGCGCGCCCATTGTCTGGCGCAAGGCTATTCAGGGGTGCATCCCGCCCTGATTAACGCGTTGTTAGATTTTCTAAATGCGGGTATTACTCCTGTGGTTCGGTGTTATGGTTCTATTGGCGCCAGTGGTGATCTGATTCCTCTTTCCATGATTGCTGCAGCGCTTATTGGAGAACCCGTTGCGGTAATTTATCAAAATAAAGTAATGCGGGCACCGGAGGCAATTCAATTAGCTGGACTTAAGGCTTATAAACCTGTCATGCGCGATGGTCTTGCTCTCATTAATGGTACATCCTTTATGACTGCAATCGCGAGTTTGGCAGTTTATGACTTACATCGGTTATTCAAACAAATGTTAGCGGCAATTGCGATGACCTTAGAGTCTTTACTGGTAATAAGTAGTGCTTATCATCCAATGGTGCATCAACTGAAAAATCAAAAAGGCGAAACGGCCATTAATCAATTTTTTATTGACTTCTGGGAAGGAAGTCAGTTATTGACCGATTTAGATGAATTGCGCACAACCGATTATACCTATAAACCAGTGCAAGATTATTATTCTATTCGTTCGGTTCCTCAAGGATTTGGCCCATTTCAAGAAAACTTAGAACGTGCGATTCGATGGATAGAAAATGAAATGAACTCTGTTAATGATAATCCTGTCATTGATGTTGCTGCGAATAATATTCATCATAGTGCAAATTTTATGGGCTATTATATCACGGATGCGTGTGATATTTTAAAAATGAATATTGCCCAGGCTTCTACATGGATGCATGCACTCCTTGCAAACTTAGTTCATCCCCGCAAGAATCATAATTTACCAGTGAATTTAGTACCAAATCCAGAAACGCATAATGGCTTTCGTTCCATGCAGTTGTTGTCAGCAGCACTTGCAGTACAAAATCGTAAATTTGCCCAATCACATCAGTCATTTACTTTACCTACGGAGGGTGATAATCAGGATGTGAATAGTTTAGGAACTCATGCTGCTTTTGATTTTCAAGAATCAGTTGCTAATTTGGAACGTCTCACCGCAATTTTGTTTCTCGCTGCAACACAGGCACTTGAGTTACGGGGTATTGAAAAAGCAAGTAAAAAAGCTCAATCTATCTATCACACGGTTCGTCAGTATTCTCCAAGAATAGAACACTGTAGGCCGATGACAGAAGAAATAGAACTAATTATCAATTTACTAAGGGATAGTAAAATTTAAAGGAGTAAAACGTGCGTCGGTCTCATTTATACCTAACGCTTTCTTCATTCTTCATGGCTTCACCAGTCTTAGCGACGTCCGATTTTAATCTGCCTTTTGTGAACACGGCAGGATTAGGAGTGGCTTATGCCGATTGGGCTACTGCAGCCAGTGATGCGAGTACGGCGTATACAAATCCGGCGGGGCTAGTTAAACTGACTCATCAACAAATAGTCGGTAATGCATTGGGTATAATAGGCACGGCTCGATTCACAGGAACTGCAACGACCCCAACATTTCCCTTTCCATTCCCTGTCGTTCAATCTGGTGAGGCAAAGAGCCAAATTAAGGCTTTTCTGCCTTCATTTTATTATTCTGCCCCTTTAAACCAGCGCCTTTCTTTTGGTTTTAATTTAACGACTCCATTTGGATTGGGTACGAATTATGGTTCTACACGTTCCGCTATAGCGCGTTATGCTACTACGCGTGCTCAAGTTGTGGGAATTGATGCAGGTCCAAGCTTAGGGGTAAAAATAACCGATCGTTTTTCTCTTGGAGCGGGATTCGATGCGCTGCATCTGTCATTCACCCTAAATAATATGTATGGCCCTCCTGTTTCTTTTCCTTTTGATTCAAGACTAGAAAATCATTTAAGTGGCTGGGGGTATGGCTGGCATGGGGGGGCTTTATTTGATTTTTCACCCGAAACCCGGATTGGTTTAAGCTATTATTCTAGAATCTCCCTTACTACAACGGGAGATAGTACGGTTCATGCACCTGCAGTAGGACCCGAAGTTGTCGTTTTCAGTACCAATCAACAAAAAACAAAAGCGGCTTTACCCGCCCGAGGCGAATTGAGTTTGCAACATGATTTCACAAAACGTTGGACAGGAATGGCCACTGTCTTTTACACCCATTGGAGTACCTTTAAACAAATAACCATGGAAAATACGCAAACGCCGATGGGAATAACACTTCCAGTTACAATTCCTTTTAATTATCACAATTGTTTTGATTATGCAGTTGGGGCTACATATAAGGCAACTGAAAAAATATTATTCCGTGGCGGGCTTCAATTTATGAGCACTCCCTCAAATGATAGAGACAGGGGTATTGCTGATCCTGTGGGTAGCGCTACCATTTTGGCTGTAGGGGCTCATTATCAACAAGATGAGCACTTAGGATATGATGTTGGGGTGGGACATTCGTTCTTTAACCCGATGTCAGTGAACCTTATCACTCCGTTGACTGCTCTTAAAGGACATACCCATACCCAAACAACTGCAATAGGTGGACAAATTACCTGGGCATTTGCATAGTTTTTATCATCTTAGAAGAAGCAAAGTAGAAAGTCCTAGTAATTGGATTGAAACTTTGGATCGAAAGATTTCAGATAAATTCTGAATTTAGCTTAAAAAGTGTGGAAAATGGAATTATTTTGAACTAATTTTAATGGATAGGATACCACAAATAAGTTGTCCAACCCATAAGTAATGCGATTAATCATGGAGGATTATCAGCATGAAAAAAATAACCAATTATGATCAATTCAAGAATATTCTTCCTTATTCGAGTGAAATGTTTGGAGTATATCAACCATTAATTGGCTGGAAATCAAAAAGAATATTGAAGCGTATAGAGAAATTTGCCCAGTTACAAAATGAATTTTTGCTGGATCAGCTGACGAAACATTTTGTAAGTGAAACATCCATAGCAGACGTTGATTTACGGAGTTGCCTGTTAGAAAATCCTCATTTTGATTTGGGGGAGTTCTCACCTTCGGGTAAATTGTTTAATCAACGCTCCATTTTATTACAAGAGCTGCGTAGAAGATTACAAAAAAAAATAGTTAAAAATGTTGATGAATGGCGTCAGTTTATTGCGGATAATGATTTAAAACGTATCCTTCATGAACATGTTTTCAACTATTATAAGGAAGAATTCCATGATAAATGTGAGCGGGTTGGTACTTTAAGATCGAATCCCGGCGAGACGAATGACGGACAATTTCAACGGGTTATGCAACGTAAGGAAGATCTTTATCAGCAACTTGTTACTCAATTGAAAATTGAATCGATTATTGCAAGAGTTATTATGGAATTGGTTAATAATCAATCTGTTGCTCCATTGAATAAAATATTTTATTCCAATGCCAAATACAACAGCAAGGAAGCATTTTGGGCCATTGTAAAGAACTATTCTGAGGATTACAAAGACCCCTACCTGACGTTTGATCCTAAAAAAGATATCGATAATGTCTCTTTATCACCGTTAGGTATCGTACACTTATTTCGACAGTATTTTTTTGAATTTGATACGTTTCTTGGCTCACCGACAGGTCATGTTTGGTTAGCCCCAGGATCCACAGTAGAGCTCATTGAAATGAGTACACGGAAAACAATTACTGAAAAAACATATGAAACTGAATATGAATCGATTACAAAGACGGAAAAAAGCACCACTGATCAAGATGAAATCAGCGAAGCTGTAAAACAGGAGAATAAAAACGATTTAAAATTAGGTTTTTCAACTACTGTTAACCAATCATGGGGAACGGGCAGTGCTTCTGCTACGGGTAGTTTAAATATGGATAGAACGCAACAGACAGCACGAGAAACAACGCATAAAAAAATGCGTGAACAAACGCAAAAACTTTCTTCAGAAATTCGGGAAAATTTCAAATCTACCTTTAAAACCATCACTGAAGAAATGAATACTTCTAGCAAACGTTATGTTCTATCCAATAATACCCCTGATTTGATTAATTATGAATTACGTAGAAAAATGCGTCAGGTGGGGGTACAGGTTCAGGATATTGGTAGTTTTTTATGTTGGGAAACTTTTGTCGATGAACCCGGTGAGGATTTAGGATTGTCTACATTAGTGCATATTGCCAAGCCTGCTGATTTAATTCCTAAACCAGTCATAACAGAAACTGTACCTCCTCCGGATACATCAACTAATTTTACTGCGCAAGCTGTTTGGGATTTTGGTGATAACAGAAAGAATAATAAAGATTTTCCTGAATTAGGATTTGTTCCCTTGACTACTTTTCAAGTTCCACCTCCTCCTGATGGTTTTGAACTGCAAAAATCAAATTATCCTGATCGTTATATTAATATTAAATATGTCTCACATAGTGGTGAAGATTCTGAAAATGCAATTTGGGCTTTTAATGGCAAATTTACTCCAGATTTTTCACAAATTGAAATAGGGGTTATCACTGCACCAGACGGATTGGAATGGGATGAGCGAATTGATTTTGTTGTAGGAGGGACACTGCATTACACTACCTCAGCAGCAAAACTTGCTGAAATTGCTGCAAGTAATGCGTCCAAAAAGGCTGCAGCCGTTGATATTGATATTGCTAATGCTGAGAAAACGCGACAAGCTTTTCTGGCCGCTGCTAAAGAACGAATCGAGATGGCGAGCAATATTACCAAACGTAAATATGAAGATTTACGAGAAGAAGAACGTATTATTGTTTATCGTCGTTTGATTAAATCCTTGATGACCGATATTCATTATCAGGTAAAAACAGAACCTAAAACCTTACATGTATTATCCGAATTAATTAATTCTATTTTTGATGTCAATAAAATGCTTTATTTTGTTGCTCCTGAATGGTGGAAACCACGTAAAAAATTCAGTCAATATTTGGGAGTAGGTGATTTTCAAAGTTTGACCGCGGACTCGGTAAATTGGTCAGATAATGTGGCAAGAGAAGATAATTATTTAATTACTGATAAGTCACAACCCGCGCCAATGGGAAGTTCTCTTGGATGGTTATTGCAATTGGATGGAGATAATTTGCGAAATGCATTTCTCAATGCGCCTTGGGTAAAGGCAGTTATCCCCATTCGTCCCGGCAAAGAACGTGCAGCGATAAATTGGTTAAAAAATGTCAATGTGGAAGGGGCTGATGGTTTGGATGCTGCATATGCCGCACCACAATCTGAATTGGACGAAATCAAAGCTAAATTATTGGCGATTGATCCGGCGGATGAAGTAGGATCCCATACCCAAGTAACTATTAATGATGCCATTCGCTTTTTGTGTACTCAAGTTGCACAAAAACATGAAGAATCCAATAAAACGGATCATTATCCTAAAGGGGCAGAAATTCATGATGATGATAAAGTTTCAGCAACCCCGATTGATAAAGTCTATGAATATGGCTTTTATCCTCTGCAAGGAAGCTTTCGTTATGATCCCGGGAATCCTGATCCCAATAATCCTGATAGAAATTTTCAGGTGTTTGATCAATGGATAGAAATACTGCCTACGGATCAGGTAGTACCCGTTAAGGTCACTTATAATCCTCTTACGGGAAGACAGGAACCTCCGGTATAAACAAGTTATTTATTTTTTGAAAGTTTTATAGAGCACAATTGAGTCGTGATTTAAGTTGATTTAAAAGAGGGGAATTCGATTATGGTCGGCCCAGTAGCACCTGCTGTTCGTCAAATGGATAATTATGGCGAGGAAGTCAGCAATGCTTTTGATGATGCTGAAAATGAGTTTTTTTCCTCGGGGAAGCATTTTATAAAAGATGATGTAATTAATCTGATTTCAAAATCAGGATATTTTAGAGTGGATTCCTATGAAAATACGTCAGCAATTGATCGCCACTATGTTGTTTTTTTCTTTAATAAGAAAAATTATGATATGACCAAAAATCCGGAAGTATTTGAAGTTCATGGTACTCTTGCTCAACGGTATATCGAACTTCATAGAAATCAGCCTAATATCACGGACTTTCCAATTGATAACGATCGTCCATTAAAAGTAGATAGCAATTATGTTATTTCAGTAGAAAGTGAATCAGCACTGGTATGGAGTAATGCCACCAATAAGGTAACGCAAAGAAAATATTCTGAATATAAACCGGCTAATGAAAATACATTGGTTGCTTTTACTGAAGAATATCCCATTACTGATACGAATATTAATTTTAAAAATTGGAAAAATTCTAACTTACAAAGCTTATCTACCAGAGGAGCCGGCAGACCTACGCAAATTCTTTTACACGAAACAGCCGGTATGAACATGGATGCTTCAGCTGCTTTCAATGTGCCCGCACACTTTTTGATTGGCAATATTAAGGATAACAAAGGAACTATCTTTCAAATGGTTGATATCGCGGCCAATGTTCCTCATGGGGAAATTACTAATAGCAGAGCCATTGGCATTGAATTTGTTAATGCGCCATTTGATATTTGGGAACAAGTTCAAGATCCGAATAATCCTCAAAGATCCATTGATAAAATACCCCGTGTTAAGTCCAATTTCGGTTTAACCAGCAGTACCCAGGGTATTTATCTTCATGTGGAGAAGATTAATATTAAAGATGTGACCATTAACAAACCGGTTCAATTTATTCCATTAGAGTTTTCTGATGTCGAGGAAAATGGGTTCTTTGAAGTTAAAATTCCTGAAGATAAGTTATTGAACAAAACAGCCTTATTGGCGTTCAAAATAAACGGCAAGGAGATCGCGATTGAGAAAGATAAAATTGTGACGATTCAATACTGCAAGCCTGGTAAATTTGAGCATTTAAAATACCTAGTTGAACTCTTGTATGGTAATGACTTAATTAAAGATGCTGATTTTGAAGAGGGAGAATTTTGGAAAGGTGTTTATTATGACCCTGAACAAGACAAGACCTTTTATATTTACCAAAAACTTTTTACAGAAACGATAACCACGACAGTAAATCCGGCAGGAAAAATGATCAAAAAAATGATCATGCATTTTACGATCAGTCTGGTAGAGCCTTGTATTTTTTGTCACGCCCAAATTGGTCACCATGTTGACGGATATTTACAAGGTTTATACTTGTATTTAAGAATTTATGAAGAATTATCGATTAAAGCAACCTTACAATACATGATATTTTATTTAACTTCAGAAAAAACAAGTGCAGAGAAGATCCCTTTGGAACTAAGCGAAGAAACTACAGTAACTAGAACTTCAGAAATCAATTCAGCAACTAATGCAGAAACTAATATTGATATTCAGTTTTCAAAGCCTGTAAGTCCAGCAATAATTAAAATTAATAATTTTCTAGAAATCGATATTGACGCTGCGAAAACCAAGTTTCCATAGATAAGAATTAATGATATATCTAAGGAAATTCAATGTCGTATTCTCATTAGGTTATGAGGGAAAATAGTATGAGAAAGATAGTTGTTTTATCATTTATAACTCTTGACGGAGTCATGCAGGCTCCTGGCGGCCCAGAAGAAGATCCCACGGGAGGATTTAAACATGGAGGCTGGGTCTTTCCTTATTTTGAGGAGTTCCTTGGCAAAGTGATGGACAAACAAATGGGACACCCCTTTGATTTATTGCTTGGCAGAAAAACCTATGAGATATTCGCTGCTTATTGGCCCTATAAAAGATGACCCGATCGCAGATAAATTCAATCGTGTAAAAAAATACGTTGTCTCGACAACGCTTGGGACTCTTAGTTGGCCGAATTCTGTACTTATCAATGAAAACATTAATGAAGAAATTAGAAGGCTTAAAGCGGAGGACGGGCCTGAATTGCAAATTTATGGTAGCGGTATTCTTATTCAAACACTTCTGGAGCAGGACCTCATCGATGAATTTTGGCTAAAAATATTTCCTATCACGCTTGGAGGTGGCAAACGTCTATTTGATAAAGGTACGCTCCCGGCTGGGTTCAAATTGTTGGAAAGTGGAGTTTCCCCAAGTGGGGTTATTGTTGCCTCTTATGCGCGAGCAGGAGAGGTTAGGGTAGGGTCTTTCGCACAGGATAAACCCTCAGAAGCAGAACTTATTCGTCGTAAAAAACTTAAAGACGAAACAAAGTAACTTGAGCATAAGAAAACAAATTGCTACGTATCAAATCGAGACAATTTGGTTGTTTTCTTCAGTCAGCGAATTTAGATCACAGGTTTTAGACCTCAGATTCAGCCGTATTAAAATGCAGAAGCTTTGCTGTAATTTTTTGAATTACTTGTGTTCTTATTTCTTTTTCTCTAATAAACAAATGTCCGCTATCAAATTGTTGAAACTCGCAACCTCCTAATGAATGCTCCGCCCACCCTAAATGGTCTTCAGGAGAGACCCAAGTGTCCTTTTTACCTAAGAATACCGTAGTCCCTAAGGTTAAGGGTGCTTCATTACGGTAAGAATAACTTTTCACAATGTTCATATCGCCGATAAAAATTGGTAATAACACTTTAATAATACTCTTATTCATTCGCTCATCGCTGTAATCAACAATACCATTTTCCTTAAACACTATGGATAAGGCGGTTAATTGTGCATCATCTAAGGCGCTGATTCGTTCTGAGTTTAAATCAAATAAATTAATATTCATTTGTTGCAGTTTATTGAGCAGATTATCCAGACTTTTGGAGGGGATGCGTGGATCTGGATAAGCCGATGCAAAAAGATGCGCAGGTTGAGGGAGATGATGACGACGTAAATATCGACTCAGTTCAAATCCAATCAGTGAACCAAAACTATGGCCAAAAAAAGCAAAGGGTAAACTAAGTTGAGGTTTGAGCTGATGGGCTAACAAAGAAACCAAGGTATGGAGATTATCAAGTGGTTGCTCTTCCAACCGATTTTCTCTGCCTGGCAATTGGATTGGACATACTTCTATGAAATCAGGGAATTCCTGTTGCCATTCGCGATAAATTGAAGCACCACCTCCACCATAAGGAAAACAAAATAAGCGTACTTGTGCATTTGTTTGTATTTTTCGATAGGCGATCCAGGCGTTATCAAAAGGGGGTTGAGATTCAGTAGTTTCTTCTTTGGAACCTATCCACTGACTCGCTAATACATACTCAGCAATCTCGCTTATGGAAGGGCCTTGCATTATCAAAGGTAAAGAATAGTTGATCCCAATGCTTGTTTCTATGACGCGAATCACCGCCAAAGCCATTAGCGAGTCCATACCTAATTCATGTAAAGACTGCAAGGGACTAATGTCAATTTCAGGCATTGAAAAAATCATGGCAAATTGCTTTGTTAAGTACTGGATCAATTCTTTTTTACATTGTTCATAGGGCAGGGATAAGTCCAGCTGGAATTGGGATTGAATTTCCATGATTTGATTGATTTGAATGGTATCATTGAGGACTGTCATACGTAGATCATGGCAGGCGGCAATCAAGCAGTGGTCTTTATCCAATAAGTACCAATCTGCAATGATGTATTCTCCTTTTGGATGCAGCTCTTTTAATTGGGTGTATACATATTTTTGGTCCTCCAGGGAACCATAAAATTCAAGAGTCCCCATATGGGATGCAATATAGGGTTTGGTGAATTGCTGCGGCAGCAATAAAAAGAGTGTCTGAATGCAGGCATCAATAATTCCGGGGTGCATTTGCGTTACAAATTGTTTCCCACGTTCTGCGGGTTTGGGCTCGCGTAACTCACAAAATAGTTCATCACTATTCGTCCAGTATTGATGGGCCCAACGAATCGTATTACCGGCAGGCATGCCCATGCTTGTTATTCGGTTATAAAACAGTTCCATAGTTCCACAGACCGGAAGTCGTTGCATGAGTTCGGTTTTGGTTTCAATTTTTTTGTAAGAATGGGTGTTATTCAGGACTAACGTACCGGTTGCATGCTCTATCCAGTTTTCTTTGCCATCATTGCTATAAAAGCGAAATGATGAATTGTCGCTTTTTTCATTGGGTTCTATGATGAGATGTACTACAACCGTTTTTTCATCTAAGACCAATATGGGTGATAAATAATTTAGGTTTTGAACCTTAAACGAAATGTGTTGCTGCAATTGTTTTGCTGCATACGCTAACATTTCCAGATAATAGCCGGCATGCAAAACATAAAAGGTATCTTGTACTTCAGGCATTACTTTTGTATCAAACACAAATTCAAATTGTCGTGCTGATAAAGGAGAGGAAAGAGATTTGCCACGCATTGGATAGGCAGTATTTTTTTCATTGAAACCTTGGTCTAGAATGGGCCAGTAAATTTTGCGTTGCCATGGATAAAACGGCATATCTAAAGGCGCATAAACCCGTCCCTCTTCATATTTTTTCCAATCGATGGGTACCTGTTCAACATAGTTTTTTGCTAAAGTGATTTCATCCATGTCGGAAAATTCAGATATTGGAGTGGAATAATTGGATTTCTTTGGTTCGTTATTAATAAAAACCCCCTCAATAGGCGCTACCGGATTTTTGCATAATTGAGCTAATTTTTGATAAAGATCAGCAATTGAATCAGTAATTATTACCAAGCGTTGAGTAAAGTGAGAGCGTCTGATATGGAGGTTATAACAAAGCTGTGCCAAATTGGTTTCGGGATGATTTTTTAAATATCCACACCAGCGGTCGATTAAATCGGTTAATGCAGCAGGTTCTTTTGTTGAAAGCGTAAATAACTCTTTATCCTTAGTAAGAGTGTTGGTACACGTGGGTTGTTCTTCAACAGAAGATTCACGTAACACCAGATGCGCATTAGCACCACCGAAACCAAAACCACTTACCCCAGCAATACTGACCTCCCCGTATCTGGGTAATGGTTCTGCTTTACAGGGAATACTCAAAGAATAGCGGTCAAACGGGATATGTGGGTTCGCATTAGCAAAGTTAAGATGAGGTGGAATTAAACGATTTTTTAGAGCTAAAGCTACTTTAATGACGCTCACAATTCCTGCGGCAGGTTCCAAATGCCCTACATTGGTTTTTACTGAGCCAATCCAACAGGGGTTTTCAACCGCACGATTTTTACCAAGTACTTCGCCTAATGCTTGAATTTCAATTGGATCTCCCAGAAATGTACCTGTTCCATGGCATTCAACATAGGAAACATGAGCTGGATCTGTTTTCGCCATTCGATAAGCAGATCGCAATAATTGTTCTTGTTGTAAACCATTCGGTGCGGTTAAACCATTCGTTTTACCATCTTGATTCATCGCGCTCCCAGTGATTACTGCATAGATCTTATCTTTATCCTGTAATGCTTTGGCAAGCGGCTTTAAAACAATAGAGCCTGCGCCTTCTCCTTGGACATAACCATCCGCCTTGGCATCAAAGGTATGGCATTGCCCGGAAGGAGAAAGCATGGTCGCTTTAGCCAAAACAGAATGGATCGACGGTAATAAATTGATATTTACTGCACTGACTAATGCAGTATCACAAAGCTTCGCTTGTAAGTTTAAGCAAGCTAATTGAATGGCAATAAGCGAAGAAGAACATGCAGTATCTAATACTAAGCTTGGTCCGCGTAAATCGAACAAATAGGATAAACGATTGGCTGCCATGCTGATGGCGCTTCCAGTTGGAATAAACAAAGCATCCATATCTGAGTCTAATTTTTGCAGATGGCTAAACTGACTTGCATATAAACTGGAGAAAACACCCATATTGGAGCCTGCTAAGGCATCAACCGTTAAACCTGCATCTTCCAGGGATTCATAGGCTACTTCCAATAAGATACGTTGTTGTGGATCCATCCGCATTGCTTCACGAGGACTAATACCGAAGAAATAAGCGTCAAATGCTTCAATTTGACGCAGATACCCTCCCCAATAAGGCAAATTAGGATCACGCTGAATGACTTCTCGGGTGCCTTGTAAAAGCTCCCAACGTTCCTCTGGAATTGGCGAAATAATGTTTTTGCTCTGACATAATAACTCCCAAAACTCTTGGGGATTATTGGCTTCAGGTAAACGACAACT
The DNA here is from genome assembly GCF_977063395.2 of Legionella nigrisilvae. Classification (NCBI taxonomy): domain Bacteria; kingdom Pseudomonadati; phylum Pseudomonadota; class Gammaproteobacteria; order Legionellales; family Legionellaceae; genus Legionella; species Legionella nigrisilvae. The sequence continues at coordinate 337,052 of NZ_CDRUGZ020000042.1, read as the reverse complement.
CATGCCAATAATTGCAACTGGATCAAATAATTTGTCGTTTTGTTCTTGCAAAAGCTTTTTGAGCTTTTGGATCATTAATAATGATTTTTTTAAAGTCGTTGTCTCATTCATAAGCCTGCTCTAATTCTTTTAATTCCAATTCCAGTAATTCATTGAGTTGTGCTTCGTTTAATTGATCCAAATCAAGAGGTTCCTCTATTTTGAAAAGAGGGACAGGAGAAGGCTCAATATTAATTTGCACACGTTGCATGATGTAATCGGTGAGTTGTTTTAGTGTCGGGTAGCGATATAAGTCCATGGGGGCGACTACATCAGGGAAATGCTTACCCAGTTGCTCGGTATAATCGATGCCAGTAATGGAGTCCATTCCATATTGTTGAAAGGGAGATTCTCTATCAATTTCAGTCACTTCCAATCCGAGTACTGACGCAAAGAGATTCAGGACTAATGTGGTAATTTCCTCCGGGGTTAACGAAGAAACCACCGTTGTTGGCATATTAGAGGCATATTCAGCAACTAAATGTGTAAAGAAATCGAGTTGCTTGGCAGTGGTATTAACCTGTAAAAATTTCTTCCATTGTATCTTACATACGGTAATTTCAGCAGGATTTATTCTGAGAAGATTATGAAACACGGCAATGCCTTCTTTAATACTTAAAGAAGCCATCCCTACAGCATCTAAAAATGCATCATGATTGTGTCTGTGGCTCATTCCTTTTTCTGACCAGGCGACCCAGTTAATACTTGATGCTGGTAAGTTCAAACTACGACGATATAAGGATAGGCCATTCATAAATTCATTAGCTGCTGCATAAGCACTGAGGCCTGCCATGCCAAAATGAGGAACCGCCGCAATGGAAGAAAACAGCACGAAGCATGATAATGGAGCCTGCAAAAAGAGTTCATGCAATACCAAGGAACCGTGTACCTTTACACGTAACACATCCCTCCATAATGTTTCATCCATCTCGGCAATGGTGACATTATCGGTAGTGACGCCCGCTAAATGAAAAACACCATCAATGGAGTGTTGCCATGCTTTTTCGGCCTCCATAATGACCTGACGCATCTGTTCTTGATTGGCTACGTCCACTGCAGCATATCTGACTTGTGCCCCTTTAGCTTCTAACTGCTTGATCCAGTTATTTTTTTCAACTGTGTTAGAGCATAATTCTTTGGTTCCGGTAAGCAAAACAAAACGAGTTCCTTGTGTGACAATAAATTCTGCAACTTCATAACCTAAGGCTCCCAAACCTCCCGTAACCAATGCAGCAACAGGAGCCTTCCAGGCAGGAGGGATTTCATGATTTTGTGGCTCACTATGAGGAAGGAAACGAATGGTGTAACGTTCAGCGGCACGATAAGCAATATGGTTTTCTTTGACTTGATAACGTCCAATTTCCTTGACTAGGATTTTGATATTATGTTCCATCCCTTCATTTACATCCAAATCAAGCAGTAATGCTTGGTATTTTGCTTGTTCGGCGGCAAAAATACGGGTCATGGACCAGAGATAATGCTGCCAAATATTGATGCTATCTAAAGAGCTAACCTGTTGTGATGATTGCGATGCGAGACAAAAGGTTAATTGCTGCGGCCATGAATGCTGCACAATGGCCTGCAACAGATACAGTAACGCATGAGCAGGATCCTTTGAATCGTGTACAGAACATAACTGCTTGTTGCTGTCTATGTCCAGCAGCTTGTCGGCCGAATCTAACGATAATATGAGACCTGTGGATTCCGCGGACAAGCTACGGGGCGTAGTTTGTCGATGTGTAGCTATTTCAGGACATAAATAGACAACGCCTTTTAAATTGTCTTTATGCTGGGCGTGAATTGTGGCAAAGAGTTGTTCGTAATCGGATTTTTGTGACGCATTGACGGTGAATTTATTCTTCTCAATCATGGAGAATTGATCGCCAATAAAACAATAAATCCCTACATTCGTACCCAGTTCTTGTTCTAAGAAAGGTACTGACCCTGGTTCACAGAAAATAAGCCATGTTCCTTCTGTGTCGATTACCCCAAGATGGCATGTTGGTGGGTTTTTTTCCCACTTTGTATGGTAAAGCCAATCTTGAATATCAATCAGTACAGGGTTGTCATCAACAGGTTCAACTACTGGTTGTATTATAGACTGTGCCACCGGTAGGGGTTCTACTTCTTTTGTAGGTATCCAGCAGCGTCGTTTCGTAAATGGATACGTGGGTAAAGAGATAATATGCGGCAATTGTTGTGGGTATAATTGTTCCCAATCTATTTTTGTTCCATTAACCCAATGCTGGACCAACTCTTCATAGCGTGCATCACGGATTAATTGAGTCACCGATTGTGAATTACTTTGAGCATGATAATTCATCCAGGTGTTTGTACCCAGGTGATGAGGATAGTTTGCTAGAGCTACAAGTAATTCATCGGTGTTGGCTGCAATCACTGCAAATCGTGCCCCCATATGCTCACGTCCTGTTTGTAACGTAAAGCATGCATCTCTTAGCCAATTTTCATGTTCTAGATGTTTGTTTTGTTGTAAATAACGGTGCATTTGCTGTACTTTTGCTGTCAAACGGTCTTCATTTAATGCCGATAATAAAAAGATATATGGAATAGGTACCGTGTAGTGTTGTTTTATGGGGGGTATGTATTCTTCAACAATCATATGAACGTTCGCACCGCCCGCACCAAAAGAACTCACCCCTGCACGGCGAGGTACATTATGAGCAGGTTTCCAATCAGTGCATTCTTGTTGGACATAAAATGGGGAGTTTTTAAAATCAATAAATGGATTTAATTGTGTACTATGTAGTGTAGGCGCTAATTTTTTGTGGCGCATCTGTAAGAGTACTTTTGCCAATTGGGATACGCCGGCTGCAGATTCCAGATGACCAATATTGGATTTGACTGAACCCACGGCACAAAATTGTTTGTCTTCGGTATAGTATTCAAAGGCATCTTGCAAACCCCGAATCTCTATCGGATCTCCTAAGGAAGTTCCGGTGCCATGCGCTTCAATATAAGAAATGGTTCGCGCATCAATATTGGCATTTTTTAAGGCTTGTAAAATCACCGCTGCTTGGGCATTGGGATTGGGAACAGTATAACCACTGGTTTTGCCTCCATGGTTCATGCTGCTGCCTTTTATAATTCCATAAATCATATCATTATCGGCAATTGCAGCCGCTAAAGGTTTCAATAAGACTGACCCTACTCCTTCTGAGGGTACGTAACCGGTACCCCCGTCAGCAAAACTCGCGCATCGCCCTTGTTCGGACATAAAATTAAAACTACCCAGGAAGTGATACTTACTTGGATGTAATGACAAGTTAACACCGCCGGCGATTGCCATGGCACAATCACCACGCACGAGGCTTTCACACGCCAGATGAATTGCTGCCAGGGAGGAAGAACACGCTGTATCGACCACAAAACTTGGGCCGTTTACATCAAGGAAGTAAGAAATTCGGTTTGCTACTGAGAATGATTGAATATCCAAAGGCACCCGATTCCCTTTTTGCCACTCCTCTGCGATAAATAAAGGGTAAAAATTATAAGTCACTCCCGCAAAAACACCGACTGAGTTTTTGGCTTTTCGTTTTAATTTGTCGCGGGTATAACCTGCATCTTCTAGCGTGGACCATACAGATTGCATAAACAAACGTTCTTGGGGATCCATTAGTCCTGCATCGCGTGGTGAAATATTAAAAAAGAGGGGATCAAACTTATCGACATCAGGAATAAAGCCTCCATGTGGGAAATAATGTTCTTCACCTCCAACCAGGACAGGATAATCTCGATAATCCCAACGATCTGCTGGAACCTCACCCACACAATCTTGTCCAGAGCTTAAGTTGTGCCAAAATTCATCCATCGAGTTGGCCATAGGAAATGTGCCACTTAAGCCAATAATGGCAATATCCTGAGATGAAGGACTTGCGGGTTTGAAAGTAGATGATATGGGTTTAACCGCTTCCACCTCAAGAGAGGATGACGCCGGCATAACGTCGTTCGTACCTAAGAGCGTCGACAACTTGTCTTTATAATTTTTTATAAAGTATTGAGCTAAATCATTTAATCGATTACGTTCATAAAGTAATGTTTTGGGTAAAGTACCAAAGTCTTTTTCCAGACGGTTAGTAATTTCCAAACCAATTAATGAATCAACGCCATAAACTTCATAGGTCTCATCTTCTTGGATAAGTTCTGCTGAGGTATGTAATTTTTCTGCGAATATCTGTTGTAAATAAGCTAAAGTCTGACCCGAGAAATCCATTACTCCTTTAGTATTCACTGGAGCTAAGGATTGGGGACTTGCCAGAACCTTGGTTTCCTGATCATACCAATAGCGTTGTCTTATGAATGGGTAGGCGGGTAAGGAACCTACACGCTGTATTTTTTCCCCGAGATACACCTGTTGCCAGTCAATGACATAATGTTTCGTATATAAATCAGCCAGAATAAATAACTTATGACGGTATTGAGCGGAGTTTTCTGGTTGATGCAAGCCGTGGATTGCAGCCTGATACACTTCATCAAATACTGGTCCCTGGATCGTGCAGGTTTGGCCTTCATTCATCATGCAATAATCAGGTATTTCATGGTTACTTAATAAGTTTAAAGCATGACATAAAGCATCAACAGAACTCACCACCAATCCACAGCGGTACATAAAATGTGCTCGGCCCACATTTAGGGTAAAACTAAGTGAGGGTAAGGAAATCGTATCTTTATTCTGATTAAGCCATTGGTGCAGATCGACAATTTTTTGGGATAAACTTTGCTGCTGCTTCGCAGACAGGGTAATTAAATAATAGGGTTTAGCCTGATGGTTCTCCGCTATTCTTTGATGGGGGCGTCCCTCCTCAAGTACGACATGAGCATTCGTGCCACCAAATCCAAAAGAGCTGATTCCAGCGCGGAGCGGGATGTCTACCCCGGCATCATTTTTGATACGTTTCCAGGCTTGAGTTTCTTTGATAATAGTGAAGGGTGTATCGTTTAAATTGATGTACGGGTTTAATTCTTGTAAATGCAAAATACCTGGGAGCGTTTCGTGGCTCATGGCCAAAAGCAGCTTGATGATTCCTGCAATTCCGGATGCAGGTTCTAAATGACCGATATTTGTTTTTACAGAGCCTAACCCAATCCAATTTTGCTTTGTTCTCGATGTACGTAACGAGGAAAATGCCAGTTTTAAGCCTTCAACCTCAACAGGGTCACCTAAAGCGGTTCCTGTTCCATGAGTTTCAATATAGGATACAGTATCTGGATCTAAATTGGCTTGGGTGTAGGCACGTATTAATAACTCACTCTGCGCTTTAGCATTCGGTGCCGTCAAAGATTGGGCTTTGCCCCCATGATTTACTGTTGAGGCTTTAATGACTCCGTAAATATGATCCCCAGCTTCTTGAGCCTGTTTTAAAGGTTTGAGTAAAAGACTGGCGACCCCTTCTCCTTTAACATAGCCATTTGCGCTTTTATCAAAAGTCTTGCAGCGACCATCAGAAGATAAGGCGCCTAATTGGCCAGTAACTACTATGGTATCTGGACTCAAAATGAGGCTAACGCCGCCTGCAATGGCTAAATCGCATTCGCCCTGGCGGATTGCTTGTACTGCGCGATGAATGGCCACCAATGAACTTGAGCAGGCGCTATCGATGGCTTCACTCGGCCCTTGAAAATTGAAAAAGTAGGAAACACGATTAGCAATCATGCTGTGTGAGTTTCCGGTAGCAATAAATCCATGATGTTCTTTTTGCTGTTTGGCAATTAAAGTTTGATATTCACTAAATTCAACACCGGCAAAAACACCCACATTTTGTGAGGGAAGTGCAAAAGGGTCGTAGCCTGCATCTTCAATGGTTTTCCATACCGTTTCTAAAAAAAGTCGTTGTTGTGGATCCATAAGATTCGCTTCGCGGGCCGAAATGTTAAAAAATCCGGCATCGAATTGATCGAAATTGTTGATGAAAGCACCCCATTTGGAATTGCTTTGATGTGCTTCATTGCCATAATAATCCCGCCAGTCCCAACGTTCTTTAGGAATTTCAGTCACTAAATCATGGCCTTCCACTAAATGCTGCCAAAATGTGGCCAGGTCATCGGATTGGGGAAAAAGGCCTTGCATACCAATAATAGCGACTGCTTCAGTTTCGCTTGGGACAATACGTCTGGTTTTTATAGTAGGGATATTTATAGGCAGATAAGCTACTTCCTGATGTGCCTGTGCTACTGCTTGAGGAAATTGATTAATTAGGTATTCGCTAATCGCAAGTACACTACTGTGGGTAAAAAACACGGCAGGAGTGAACTCGATTTGGTAATACTCCGTAATTTTTTTTGCCAATTCAATAAAATGCACGGAATCCATCCCATATTCACCAAGATTTTTTTCCAGTGCAATTTTATGTTGGGTAATTTTTAGTATCTGGATTACTTGCCGAATAAGATAAGAATGAAGTTTATCAAGAAGTGCATTTTGAGTTAATGCCAGATTTGTTTGTTTATTATCGATAGAGGCGGGTTGTCCTTCATCAGAATACCAATAGCATTCCTTAGCGAAAGCATAAGTAGGTAGTGAGATTTTTTTCCTGGATTCACCCGCGTGAATTTGCTGCCAATTCAGATTTTGCCCTTCTACATAGAGTTTTGCCAACGAAAGTAATGTCTCTTTATATTGAGAAGGATTTGACAATTGCTGCATTATTACAGGTAAAACGCTAGAATGAATCAGCGTGTTTGCAGCATTTTGTCCTGCATTCATTTGCACGAACAATAGTGGAGAATGTTGGTGTGCTTTAAATTGTTGGATTATTTGTATTGCTTCATCAAGCGTGCTGACCACCATAGCGCAACGGCAATCAAAATGACTCCTACCTGCATTTAAGGTGTAACTCACTTGTTCTAGTTCAGCAAAAGGGTTTTGGCCTAACCAACTTAATAAATCATCGAGCCGTTGATTTAAGGCCAATTCTGTTTTGGCAGATACGGTGAGTAAATAATGCGATTTATTCCTGGTCGGGGTAGGTTGTATTTCCGGTGATTCGGATAAAATCAAATGGGCATTAGACCCTCCCGCACCAAAAGAACTGATCCCCGCAATTCTTGGTATATTGGGTCCAGGTTTTAGCCATTCACTCACATTTTGCTGCACGCGAAATGGTGTCTTAGACCAATCGATATTGGTATTTAAAATTTCTGAAAATAGGGAAGGTACTAGGGTACGATGTTGTAATTGCAACACCACTTTGGTTACTGCAGCAATTCCTGCTGCAGACTCACAATGTCCAATGTTAGATTTTACTGAGCCAAGGGCACAAGGAGATAGTCTTTGACTAAATACTTTATTTAACCCCGCAATTTCAATGGGATCGCCTAGTGCCGTTCCGGTTCCATGTGCCTCGAGATAACTCACTTCATTTGGATTAATATGAGCATTTCGGTAGGTTTCAACAAGCAATTCTGCTTGAGCGTTAGGGCTAGGTACCGTGTAACCGTTTGTTTTTCCACCATGATTAAGCTGGCTTCCTTTAATCACTGCATAAATGAGATCCCCATCGTCTAAAGCTTTATCTAAGGGTTTTAATAGGATTGCCCCCACTGCTTCACCGGGTACATAACCATCGCCGCCCTCACCAAAGCTGCGGCAATGTCCATCACGTGCCAAAAATTTCCCATGACTTAGCAACAGATATTTATTGGGATGCACAGAAAGATTCACGCCACCTGCAAGCGCCATATCACATTCCCCTTCGCGAATACTCTGGCAAGCTAAATGAATTGCGGTAAGCGAGGAGGAGCACATGGTATCCAGTGCCATGCTTGGACCATGAAAATCAAAAAAATAGGAAACTCGATTGGCGATGGAAGCAAATATTGAATTGGTTGGCACAAATGAATGAGCATCAGTCAATTCATTACCAAATAGCTGATATTGCCCATACATTACGCCGACGTAGACGCCTACTTTTTTTCCAGCTAAAGCTTCATGGGGATATCCGGCATCTTCTATCGTTTTCCAGGCTGTTTCTAAAAATAATCGTTCCTGGGGGTCCATCAATGCAGCTTCGCGTGGGGAAATATTAAAAAACAGGGGATCGAACTGTTCCACATCGGTTAAAAAACCACCCCATTTACTGTATGTTTTTCCCTGATTATTTTGATCCCCATCAAAATAATCTTCCAAAGGCCATCGTTCCTTGGGAATTTCGCGAATACAATCTTTTCCCGTATAGAGGTTATGCCAAAATGTGCTCAAATCCTTAGCTTCTGGATAACGACCGGTGATCCCAATAATGGCGATATCTTGCGATAGGGCAGTTTTTTTGGGCATCCTGGGTGAGATGACCAATGGGTGAACGGTATTTATCATTGGAGTGCCAATATCAGATGAATAGGACATTAATTGATGGGCATAATGCTCCATGAAATATTCCGCTAAATCGGCTAAGTTTCGGTATTCAAAAAATAATGTTTTAGGTAATTCACTAAATTCGCGTGCTAAGCGCTGATTGAGTTGCATGATCATCAAGGAATCAACCCCATAGCTTTCGAAAGGGGATTGGGGATCAATATGTTCTGACGAACATTTTAAGGTTTCTGCCAGTATGTTCCTTAAAAAATTTTCAGTGTGATTGCGAAAATTTGCGTTTACCACAGGGCGCTGAGTAGTTGTTGATTGGTTCAGCATTGCGTTATTTTGCAAGGCACTCATGAGTTTTTGTTGATAACCCGGGAGTACAATACAATTGGGGGTATTGTGCTGGAATGCCTGCAAAAATGCAGTGAATCCCTGTTGCGACGATAAACTGATAATGCCTAAGTTTTGCTCAAGCGCCTGTTGGTATTCAGGAGCAATGTGCAACCCTCCTTCTTCCCATAGTGGCCAGTTAATCGAAAGAGTATGTCCAAAACAATGGCCGAGTGCTCTTTGTTGTTCTCGTTCCCAGGCAAACTCATCCAGGAAACAATTAGCATAAGCATAATCACTTTGTCCGGCATTCCCGAACACGGCAGCGACAGAGGAGAACAGTACCAAGAAATCTAAAGGTTCATTAAGGGTCGCTGCATGTAAATTGCACATCCCATAAATTTTAGGAGCTAATACCTTGGCTACTTCGGAAATGGTTTTATGAACGATAAATCCATCATGGGTAAGGCCGGCAGCATGAATAATGCCATTAATTCCCCCGAAACGTTCTTTAGTACTTTGAATGAGGGCTTGGACCTCTTCGTAGGATGCTACATCCGCAGCCAGATAAACGACAGAGGCATTCTTCTTTTCTAATGCTGCAATTCGTTTTTGGTGTTGCTCCGATAGGGTTGAACGACCGGTTAATACGATTTTGGCCTGATAATGCTCTGCCAAATAGGTGGCGAACAAATAACCAAGTTCTCCCATACCTCCAGTAATCAAATATACCCCTGACTCCTTGAGAGCAGGAAACATTGTTATGGGAGAAGGAAGCGGTTCATATCGGCGAACATATCGCTGGTTGTTCCCATCGTATCGAACTTCAATTTCATTTTGAGTTAGTTCTGGTGCAAGGAGTCCAAGATCCTGCAGTTCAATAAAACGACAAGAGATTTTAGATTGTTCTTGATGCAGACTTTTTGCAAAGCCCACTAAAGCACGGGCATAAACACAAGGATTTTTACTAATACAAACCAGTTGTATTGGATTTTTGGGCTTTGATTGGCATATTTGGCGTGTTAGCGTTTGGAGAAAATAATAGGTTCGCTCTAAATTCTTTTGAATCGAATCAATTTCTGTAACTGAATAAGGCCCCTTATTGGAATCGTCCAGGGCAATAACAATACATTCCCGAGGTGAGTCGATTAATATATCTGTACTATAAGGATCAGTCACAAGTTGGCATGAGACCGTTGGAGCTGATACATGCTCCTTAATGGATTGGATTACTTGCGGGTTATTCCCTAAAATCAGGATGGATTCCGGAGACTTTGTTGAGGAACATAGGGATTGAATGCTCCATTGGGAAGAATAATAGGCTACCCTTGTCTCAGGTTTAGGAGATGCAGGCACTGCGCATAAGGTAAATCCCGTAATAACCAATAAGAGTGTTCCCTCTGTATCAGTCACTTGAATATTAAATACAGGCATGTGCTGATTATCTACAGCAGAAATCAAGTTGGCCCGTACGTAACATGTTTTGGTTAAAGCCTTGTAAATATCAATTTGTGTTATGGAAAAAGGCAGGTAGAGTAGGTCGCGATTTCTAAGTAATACCTGGGTAGTCTGTAAAATCCCATCGAACAAAGCGGGATGGAGTACAAATTCATGGTTCTTAAAAGGAAGAATTGCGGGAAGGGTAAGCTCGGCCAAAAGATTATTGTCATCAAAATTTAGGGTTTCAATAACCTGAAAAGCTGGACCGTAGACTATCCCTACCTGTTTAAAATAGGCATAAATTGCATCGGGTTCCTGAGTTTGGTCCAATGCTGATTTTAACTCCTGAATGTTAAGTCCGATGTGGGGGGCCACAGGAGCGCTCTCCGCACAATAGATAGAGCCACTCATATAGGAAATAGCGTGCTCTTTATCAGTTAACACAAACGATACCCAATCGCTTTCAGGAGCTAGATGAACATGCAGAGGATTGGACAAATCCGGAGTTTTTATCGGTTTTTTCCATATTATATTACTTAAGGTGAGTACGTGCTGATTGTTTGAAGCCAGACTTGCAGCAACACGAACCATCTCTAAACACACAGCACCAGGTAAGACCGCTTCATCATGTAACTGATGATCGTGCAAATAAAATTCATTTCCTGAAAATTGCTTACTAAAAATCGATGTCGAAAACGTAGACCTATTTTCATCGATCAATGGATGGATACTTTGATGCGTCTTACTTTTAAGCTCCACCCAATGTGATTCTCTGGCGAAGGGATAAGTAGGGAGCGATATTTTTTCCTGATAATTCCCATAGATGGTACGCCAATCGATGGGTTTGCCTTGTAAATACATACTCTGAATTTGTTTTAAATCAGCAGCCTGCTCATTGGTATTGGATTGTGCTGCTGCGAGCAGATATTGGTCGATATCTTCACTGGATGAAATAGAATTCAAATAGTCCTTTAACTCATCAATCGTCGTCACTATCACGCAAAAACGCTTGGGAAAATGTTGCCGTCCCGCATTCAAAGTGTAGCTGAGAGAAGCTAAAGAAGGAGCATTTTGTTGTCGATCCAACCATTTAAGCAGCTCAGCAGCTCGTTGCTGCAATGCAGATGTCGTGAGTGCAGATAAGCTAATTAGGTAAGCAGAGTTTTGAAATAAGCTTTGGACGCGCTGGGGACTCTCTTCAAGAATAATATGGGCGTTGGCGCCGCCAAACCCAAATGAACTTACTCCCGCTCTTCTAGGATTGTTCGCTGTTTTGGGCCATTGGGTCGGCTGATTCACGAGATAAAATGGGCTGTCCTCAATTTCAATATAAGGATTTAATTCATTTAAATGTAAATTAGCGGGTATCAGTTCATGATGCATTGCAAGTAAAGTTTTAATGATCCCCGCAATTCCTGCTGCAGATTCCAAATGACCAATGTGGGTTTTCACTGCTCCTAAACCGCAATAGTGCTTGGGTAAGGATTCAACCTGTTGTTCCACAGCCAGATGATGAAATGCTTTCTTTAAGCCATTAATTTCAATGGGATCCCCCAACGGCGTTCCGGTCCCATGGGTCTCGATGTATTGAATGCTGTGGACAGGGATTTGCGCGCGCTGACAAGCAGTGATGATCACCTCTGCTTGTGCATTGGGATTGGGCGCGGTAAGCGTATTGACATGTCCGCCATGATTGACTGCAGTTCCCTTAATTATCCCGTAAATATGGTCGCCATCCTCCAAGGCCTGAGTGAGTTTTTTCAATAAAATAGCGCCCGCTCCTTCACCACGTACATATCCATTGGCATCTTTATCAAAAGTTTTGCAACGCCCATCCTCACTTAACATTCCCGCTTGATTGGCAGCAATAAATGAAGTGGGAGTGATTAATATATTCACTCCGCCTGCAAGGGCAAGATCGCAATCACCATGTAAAAGCGCTTGGACTGCTTGATGAACAGCAACAAGGGAACTGGAACACGCTGTATCAATGGTCTCGCTCGGTCCGCGCAAATTTAAAATGTAGGAAATACGATTGGCAATCATGCTATTCATCGTACCTGTTGTAAGATAAGCATCCATAACTTCATTTTTTTGCAACAGTTCGGCGTAATCATGATTAAATACACCCACAAACAAACCTGTTTTCATTGTGGCTAGAGTTGAGGGACTGTATCCAGCATCCTCAATTGTTTTCCAAATGGTCTGGAGAAATACGCGTTGTTGTGGGTCAATTAACTCCGCTTCGCGGGGCGAGATATTAAAAAAAGTTGCATCAAATTGATCGATATGATCAATAAAACCACCCCATTGTACAGTCAAATCATGCCAGTTCCAGCGTGATAGAGGTACTTCACTGATGCAATCTTTACCCTGCAATAAATTAGCCCAAAAGGCATCAAGATCAGGCGCTTGAGGGAATACACCGCTCATTCCGATAATAGCAATATCATTCGATTCAGCAGATGCTGGTGTTTCCTTGTTAAACATGTTTACAACCCCAGGGGCTGCTAATAAATCGGTATAAAATTCTTCCAGAGTGGCATATTCATACAATGCAGCTGGAGATAAGGTTAGTTGATAGGCTTCATTGAGGATCGTAGTGAGGTGAATGATATTAATGGAATCGAAAGAATAACGGCTTAAGGGGGCATATAAGTCGATGTCGTTTTCATCTATGTTCAGTACATTGGCTACTAAAGTGATAAATTGATTTTGCTTACGATGATTTTCATTGGGGTTTGCTGAAATGTTCTGTGAAAAATTCTGAGCTAAAACTGCCAGATTGTGTTCATTATATAATGATTGAGCTTTTTTTCGTTGTAATTTGCCACTACCGGTTTTAGGAAGGGCTCCCTTAGGACTAAAAACTACTTCATGAATATCTACACCATGATGTTTGGTGATTGCATGACGAATGGCATTTTTGATCTCAGGCCATAGTGATTGAGGTGTTTCTTCTCCCAACTCCTGTACAATAATGATTTTTTCTTTGTTGGCAAGTTCTGTAGAAAAGGCGACTTGAGGAAGTGTTATTTTGAACGGGGAGAGGGCATGGGCCACCGTGATTTCCAAATCGAGAGGATAATATTTCTTGCCATACACCACGAGGACCTCTTTTAATCTGCCGGTTAAATAGATTTCATCCTCTTGAATCAACCCAAGATCACCCGTTCTGAAGTAATGGTGATCGATGCCAGGAACGGTTGCATGAAACACTGCTTGTGTTTCATCAGGACGTCTCCAGTATCCCTGAGCGAGTGATTTGCCGGATAACCAAATTTCACCCGTTTCTCCAGCTGCAACGGGACGTTGTGTTTCAGGATCCACAACAAGTGCCTGTAATCCGTGCAATAATTTACCGCTGCTGACTAATCGTCGTTGATGATTCGCATCGTTTTGCTGGATCAATGAATGCGGTTCCGAGCCAAAAGAGGTTACCGCAATTGCACCTGATAATTCGGACATCCCATATGCGGAACAAAACTGCTTTAATGAAAAACCGCAGGAGCCAAACTTAGTAGAAAAATCAATAAGGGTTTGATATTGCACAATATCGCCCCCATTAATTGCGACCTTCCAGTGTTTTAAATTGAGTGCTGCAATTTCTGTTTCTTTGATATCCCGTACGCAAATATCATAACCAAAGTTGGGGCAACCACTATGGGTAACTCGATAGGTTGAAATAGCGGATAACCAGGTAATAGGTTTATTAATGAATGCAGCTGGGGGAACGATAATTGCTTTGGTTCCGTGATATAGCGGTACTAATATTCCACATACCAGTCCATACACATGGGTATGAGGAGCCCAGGTCAAGGTGATGCTTTTTTTCGTGTAATGCCAAACTTTAATCGTTTCTTGCAAACTATGCTGTAAATTTCCATGCGTGATGATTGCGGCTTTGGGAGTCGAAGTTGACCCTGAGGTATATTGTAAGTAGGCTACGGTGTCGTCAGTAATAGGAATTGATTGATAATTTGTTACAGACTTAGTTTTAATTGTATCCGTAGTCAGTATCGGTACTTTTCTCTTTAGAATAGTTTTAATACCTGAGTGGAACGAAGATAAGCTTAAGACTGCGGCAATATCAGCATCTTCTGCAATACTGTTTAGGAATGCCTCATGTTTGGCAAATTCATCTTTTTTAGGGCAGGATACGGGCACGGCAATAATGCCAGCATACCAACACCCAAGCAAACTTGTTACAAACTCAACCCCTGTGGGGTAAAGAAGAATGACGCGTTTGCCAGTCATTTTTTTGGTTTGTAAATGGACGGCAATTATTTTTGCCTGGTAATCCAACTCCGCTAAGGTAAGTTCTGCTGTTTTATGTACACCATCTTCTAGGTAAAGAATTGCTTCTTGATGAGGATTTTTTTGCGCTCTGTTTTGTACTACATTAACAATGTTCTGCATGAGCAACTTCCATTTGCTAAGTCACAGTTGGGTTGCACCATGCTATCAATACTCGCAAATAATGTCATCCTTATCTTGAGAGATATTATTGTAGCTAGTGTGCAAGGGAGCGTAACCCAGGTTTACAACCCAAGAGAGCCCAGGTTTGGCCTCATTTTGCACTGTCGATAGATGTTTACCAATTAGTCAAAGCTTCATAGGTATTTGTGGCGTGTGCTTTTAAAAATTCAGAAAAATCTTTGACATCCAGTGGCTTACTAAAGTAATAGCCTTGCATGATGTAACAACCATTTTCTTTTAAAAATTTAATTTGTTCTAACGTTTCTACACCTTCAGCCAGACAATCAATATTCATTCGATGAGCCAAAGCAATGGTGTTTATTACAATATTTCTACTATCAATACTGACGTCAACATCTTGGATAAAGGTCTTATCAATTTTTATTTTATTGACTTTAAAGAGCTTAAGATTACCAAATTCAGAATAACCAGTACCGAAGTCATCAATGGCTAGGGAGATCCCCATTTCGGTAAATTTATTAATAATTGGGATGGCGTCGTTTTGAAATGCATTGGACTCTGTTAGTTCAAGTTCAAGAAACTTGGGGGATAGCTGCAGTTGATTTAAAATTTTCTCGATACGCTCAACCAGATCTTGTTGGACTAGCTGTTTTGCTGACAAATTAACGGACATAACTAATTTAAAGCCGCTGTCATGCCATTGTTTCAATTGATGGCATGCGGCGTTTAATACCCATTCACCAATCGGAAGAATCATACCGTTGGCCTCGGCTAAAGGGATAAACTCCAATGGGGAGAGCATTCCTAATATAGGATTTTTCCAACGTATTAAAGCCTCGGCACCACAAACTGTTCCCGTTCTTAAATCAATAAATGGTTGGTAATTTAAGATGAATTCGTTATTTTCAATAGCACGATACAGTTGATTTTCTATATTTAATTGTCTGGAGGCATCGGCAGTAATTACGGTATTGAAAATACGTACGCTATTTCCTCCACGCTCGGTAGCTAATGTTCGTGCGGCTTCTGCGTGCGTAATCAAGGTATCTACATCGCGGCCATCATTCGGAAATATACTGATACCCACACTTGCTGTTAAGTTTAATTCTTGTTGGGCAACATACACTGGATTTTCTAATACAACAAATAATTCCTGAGCACTGTCTTCTGCTTCCAGCGAATCAATGATTGGATCGATTAAAATAACAAATACATCTTTGCGTAATAGAGAAATGAAATATTTTTTATTCTTTTCTGCAAGTTGGGCAAAACGTTGGGCGATGCGGTGAATAATTGTAGCGGATGCTTGATGACCGATACTATCATTAATTTTCATCATATTGTTTAATGAAAAACAAGCAATGGCAAATTTTTGGTGTTCTCTAACCGCTCGTTCCGTTATATCCTGAATGTGATCAAAGAGAAAACGTTCATTAGGTAAATCGGTTAATAAATCATGTGTGGCTTGATAGGTTACTAATTTAAGCGATTGTTCTAATTCTTCGGTGCGTTCTTTAACTCGTTGTTCTAACAAAGTATTCATATCTTCGAGCTTATGGTTCAGTAAAGCATTCTCATAACCCAGACGAAATACTTTTAAAATGATTCTATTCCCTACAAAGCAAGCCACGAGCATAAATATCCCGAGCACGAAAAAGGAGCCCGTAACCGACATACTAATATGACTCGCCTCAGAATGAAATAAGTCAATGATTAGGAAGAAATGATATAAAATGGTAGGGGTGAGTAAACAAACAATACTGGTTACACCCATGGTTAAATCAATTGCCGTCGAGAAGGAAAAACAAATTAGAACAGCAGACAAAAAGATGATGGTGGTCATTCGTTGATCCATTCCATCATCCATAAACAAAATACCAATACTGCTCCATACCAGACAGATTAAAATAACAAGATAGAGGAATCCTTTCCGACATTTAAGAATTTCTTCGCGAGTTATATGCTTGTATTCAAAACGAAAAGCCCATAGGACATTGAGCAAGTTGGCAATCACCAAAATAGAGTACCATGAAATAATTAATACAGGTCGAGTTGTACTATAAACCGCTAAAACGTAAAGAAAAGCACCAACGATATTGGCAAATGCACCTAGCTTGACCATGCTGTGAAAGGATTTAGCTGTTTCAAATTCAATTTTTCGATCAATCTCGCGCTGTTCACTGGAAGTTAATTGCGGCGCCTCGATAAATTTATGTCCTGTAATGGGCTTTGACATATAAGCTCCTTGCTCTATCATAATATTGACAGAGTCATTTCCTAAACCCCTATATATAGTATATTACTATTTTATTTTCTTGCTTTGAGTACTCAAATTGTTAAAACATAGAGCATAACCTCCAAAATACTTTTATTTTGAACTCGTCCTGGAATTTTTTCCTGCAGGAGCAATCGAAACTGATTTTGTTCTGCTAGTTTTTTAATATAGTCAGGATGATGGCTGAAACGTGCACTCGTTTCAAGCGACCAAGGGATAGTCGAACTGATCTCAGTACTAAAGATAAAATAGCCTTTGGGTTTTAGATGGTGGTAAATAGTATGAAAGAGTCCGTCAAGTTCACCAAAATAAGGTAATACATCGGCTGCGACAATGAGATCATAAAATGCTTTATTTTGTATTAGAAATTGGTTGATTTCAGCTTTCACCAAATTGTCATAAATTTCTTTTTCTTTGGCCTGAGCCAACATTTTTTCTGCGATATCAACGCCGGTTAAGTGTTTACTTATATCTCGAAGAACGATCCCGGTTAAACCCGTGCCGCAACCTAAATCTAAAGTGTGGGTGTTCATTGGTAATTCGAGTTGATGAACTACACGTGCCACATGTTGCGGGATGGAATAATTTAGTGTCCCTTTCATATGTTGATCATAATAAAGCGCGTAGTTGTTAAATAAATTATGGGCATATTCGGGAGTAGTTTTTGCTTGCTCATCCCCAGTGATTGCGTGAAACATATGGGCACTTATTGTATCTTGTGGATTAATCGCCAGTGCACGCTCTAGATACTCTCTTGCTTTATCTCTTTGTTCTAACTTAATGTAAATTGCGGCCAGATTATTCAGCGATGAGGTATGGGTGGGTTCTAAGTCGAGTATATGGTCAAAAAGAATAACGGCTTCATTTAAATGACCTAAAGCCATTTGCGCTACGCCCGAATTATATAAGTATTCAATATTATCAGGTTCTTTTTGCAACAACACATCATAATGCATGAGCGCATTTTCAAAACGATCATGGTGCATGAATGTTGCTGCCAAATTATTACGGGCTTCAATATTCTCGTTGTCCAGGGCTAACGCTTTACTGAAATAATCGATTGCCAGTTGGTTTTGTTGTCTTTTTAAAGCAATGACGCCTAAGTTGGAAAGTGCCTCTATTTGCCTGCTATCTTGATCTAAAACATTTTGAAAAGCTTTTTCTGCTTCGACAAGTGCATTTTTTTCGAGGTGCAAAACACCGAGATAGAACAGTGCTTCCGTATGAAAAGGATTTAAAGAAACGACATTATTAAATTGAATTTTAGCCGCATCCAATTGGTTATTTTGCAACAACAATAAGCCCAAATTAAAATGAGCTGCACTAAAATCAGGTTCAGCATGAACTGCTCGAGTATAGTGTAATAATGCTTGTGGATAATTATTTTGCAAAGCATAAACTGTCCCTAAATTATTATGAGCTTGGGCATAATCGGGCTGCAGTTTTATGGCTTGTTGATAATACTCTGTTGCTTTATCAAGCTGATGTAATTTCTTGTAAGCGTTCGCTAGGTTATTGAGCAGACTGGCATTATCAGGACTTAAGGAAAGCGCTTGTAACAGATAGAGAATTGCGTTATCCATGTCACCTAGTTGAGCATAAGTGAGTCCTAAAAAATGCAGGGTATTTAGATGCTTGGGCTCCTGGGACAATATTTGTTCATAAAGGCTTATGGCTTGGGGCAGTTGACCTTCATATTGAAATTTATATGCTTGTGCAAAGAGTGCATCCGTATCCATCATCAATTCTTAAGTAGATCACGCAATTGCTTTAAGGCGTGTGCGCGGTGACTGATATTATTTTTAATTTTAGCAGGTAATTGAGCCACCGTGCATTCAAACTCAGGAATATAAAATATGGGATCATAACCAAATCCACCTTCCCCCAGAGGAATGTCCTGGATCACTCCTTTACATCGACCGGTTGCGATGATTGGAGTAGGATCTTTTGCATGTTGTACCACTGCGATGGCACAGTAAAACCAAGCTTCGCGCTGTTGTAAAGGAATATGGGCTATTTTTTCCAATAACAAATGGATATTCTCCGCATCGGTTGCATTGGCGCCTGCATAACGTGCGGAATAGATTCCTGGTTCACCGTTTAATGCAGGCACTACTAGCCCTGAATCATCAGCTAAAGCAGGTTTTCCTGCATGTAGACTAGCATGACGCGCTTTGATAAGTGCATTTTCAATAAAGCTTAAACCATTTTCAACCGCATCTGAAATTCCCAAATCGGTTTGTGGAGTACAATCAATAGGCGCTAATAAATCGCGCAATTCTTTAATTTTTCCAGGATTACTGGTAGCAAGAATAATTTCTTTCATCATTTAAACTATAAAAAGTGGAGTTACATAAACCTCTTAAGGTGAAGCACCGGAACCTTGAAAATTAGGCACTCTATGGCAGTTAAAAAGTTTTTTTTAAACTCCTTTCGAAAAGTTATCCAGTTTAACCTGATGGATTAAAAATAGAAATTAATTTTGTGATAATACCTGCCCTGTCTAACTTTATTAGCAACCAAAGTTTACTTTTTTTGATCACTTAAGTGATTAAAAATTAAACTAAACAAATAGCTTTATTACCGCATTTAGGCTAAAATATGGTTTTTGTCGGATCACTCAACAATGCCTATTTCACATCTTTTATTGGCTCTTTTAGTTGTGGTAATTTGGGGGGTAAACTTTCTTTTTGTTTCTTTTGGACTGGAAGAAATTTCACCGCTGTTGCTCTGTTCCCTCCGCTTTTTATTAGCAAGTGTTCCGGCTATATTTTTTATCAAAGTTCCTCAAGGCTCATTCAGAGTAATTGTCCTTTATGGCTTTGTTATGTTTGCTTTGCAATTTTCTTTTCTCTTTATGGGTATGAACATCGGTATGCCTGCTGGAATGGCCTCTTTACTCATGCAAACCCAGGTTTTCTTTAGTATGTTTTTTGCTGTGATTTTTTTAGGTGAGCAACCTAATATGGGGCAGATTATTGGCGCGTTAGTAGCTTCGCTTGGAATTGGCTTGGTTGCCATGCATTTTGATAGTGAAATCTCTTTGCCCGGTTTTATTTTAATTCTTGCCGCTGCTGCCACTTGGGGATTTGGGAACCTAATTACTAAGAAAATTAAAGGGACGAATGACAATATGATGGCAATTATTGTCTGGGGTAGTTTTGTTGCATGTCTACCGATGTTTGTCTTTTCTTTAATCGTTGAGGGACCTGCTAATTGGGTTTATACCTATGAACATATAAGTTGGCGAGGTGCTCTGTCATTAGCCTACATTGTATGTGCATCCACTTGGATAGGTTATGGAGTTTGGAACTGGCTCATCGCCCGTTATCCAGTTGGAGTAGTTGCTCCATTTACTTTATTGGTTCCTATTGTTGCTATCCTTAGTTCAGTTCTAGTTCTTGGGGAACCGTTTCAGTTATGGAAACTTGCTGCCGGATTATTAGTCATCGGCGGTTTGTGCATCAATATCTTGGGCGCCCGCTTTTTTACCGTTAAAGTACAATCTGAAACCGCATAGAATAAATCTGGCCATGGATGGTAATGGGACTTGGGTGCAGCAGCGATGCGCAACTTGAGTTTCACTTCTTGGCACCCAGGCTATAACTTGATTGAGAAAATGATATATTATATGCCTTTGTTATTAATATTGGCCTTCAATGATTCATTCGAAAACCATAACCTTGTGTGCAGATGATTTTGGCTTAGACTCCGGGGTTTCAGAAGGAATTCTTAAATTAATAAGCATGGGACGGTTGTCTGCTGTTAGTTGCATGGTGAATATGCCCGGTTTTATTTCTTATGCAAAACAACTTCTTGCTTTAAAAAAAAGCAAGCACATCAAAATTGGCTTACATTTCAATCTAACCGAAGGTTATTTAACCTCAATTCCGGGACAATCGAGCTTTACTTTAGCTGAATTGTTAATAAAAACACATATGCGCTCAGTGAAACTATCGTTCATTGCCAAAGAATTTTTAGCTCAATTGGAACAATTTACTAAAATCATGCAACAACCCCCTGATTTTATTGATGGCCACCAGCATGTTCATCAATTTCCTGTGATACGGAAAGTGGTGTTAGATCTTTATACTCAAGAATTGCGAAATTATGGGACTTATATTCGTTCCACTTGGCCTGCTATTAATCTGCCCCAATATCGATTTAAAGCGAAAGTGCTTCGATTTACTGGAGGAAAGGCCTTAACGAAACAATGCATTAAATTAAACATCCCACATAATCAGTATTTTTCAGGAATTTATGATTTTGCACCCAATACAAACTATAGAGAATTATTCAGAAATTGGATGCTTTTCGCGAAGAACAATACTTTGTTTATGTGTCACCCAGGCGAAAGTTTAAATAATTCCGATCCTATCGCTTTAGCGCGGATTAAAGAATTTAATTATTTTTCAAGTAATGATTTTTTAAAAGATTGCGAGGAGTTTCATATTCAGTTAGAGCAAGATGAACCTCTTGTGTATTCCTAAAGCAATTCAAGGTTAAATTTACTCGTTTACTCTTTTTATGTATGATCTTTTTAGACAATTATACTCTATTTGGAAAAAGGAAGAACCTTTGAATGACGTGTTTTGGATCTCTTGCGGGGCGATCATGGGTGCGAATTTACGTTATCTCGTGAGTCGTTTTTCCGTTAGATATTTATCAGCAGATATTCCTTTTGGAACCTTCATTGTTAATCTTACTGGAAGCTTCATTTTAGGCTTTTTTCTTGCTTGGACTTTAGAACGAGTGGAAGTCGATCCTCGATGGCGCTCCTTTGTAGCGGTTGGGTTTTGTGGTGCTTATACAACTTTTTCTAGTTACAGCTATGAAACCTATGTACTGATTGAACAAAGTGATTACGCACTTGCTGCGCTAAATTTTATTTGCAATAATCTTTTTTCATTATTGGCTGTGGTTGCGGGCATAGCGCTCGCTCGGGCAATCTAGTATGAATCATGTAAGCGTTTCTATCTATATTAATGAAGCAGATAAATGGCAACATCGTCCTTTGCACCTTGAGCTATTAAGCATGCTGGATCAGCACGAAATTGCAGGGGGAACAGTTTTACGCGCAATAGCTGGATTCACCCTTAAAAATCCTGTTGTTTCGACCTCATTGGTTGACATAGGAAGTAAGCTTCCCCTGATGGTGCAATTCATCGATACCGTCGAAAAGGTGGATGCCATTCTACCTAAAGTGAAAGAAATGGTGGGACATCGTCTTATCATTCGCGAGCCTGTTGAAGTAGTTCAGGGGATTCTCGCTGCTCCCTTTGAAAATCCATGAGCTCCAAAATCCTATAAAAAAGATAACTTTCGAGTTCTCTTCATTTCTACTAGGTGTCCACGTATAAATTGCTTGTAAAAATCTATTTATATACTATAATTATCTATAAATAGAGGGTTATGATATGAACCATTTACATTTGGCACCTTTTACCTCTCAGGATTTAACTGAAGATGTGCTGAAACGCAATACTCAGAATGTAGTTGCACTCTTTAAACATTGGCAATTGAAAAATGAAGAAGAATGTGAACTATTAGGAGGAATTAGTCCCGCGCAACTTGCCAAATTTAAAAAAGGTACTGCGCACATATCGGGCAGAGACACAATCGAGCGGGTAGGAAATCTCTTGGGAATCCACAAAAACTTGAGAATTCTTTATCCATACAATCGAGAAGTAGTCTATCAATGGATAAAAGGAAGAAATCAGAAACTTCACAATCTTCGCCCTTTGGACCTTATGCTGGAGCAAGGTTATATTGGAATTGCTCAAATAAGACGACTTACGGATTTTATGCGGGGGCAGTAGCGTGTCTTTGTTTGATACAGTCAGGGACTATTCACAAGATGTTTTTAGAAATATAAGGGGCATCAAGGTATCTCAAGATTTATTTGATGATCTCAGTGATGATCCAGTAAATTGGGATGCAGCCAATACCATAGAAAGTTATACTCATCCTGACTTAACCCACCAATCGTTAATTCAACGCGCATTTGACTACAGCAAGAATGATTTTATTGATTATCCATTTGAAAAAATAACCAGCTCCCGTTACAGCGACGGTACCATTGCGTGTTGGTATGGCTCAGAAACATTGAAAACGACGGTATATGAAACCAACTATCATTTTATTCAAGAAATAAAGGATTCCTGGGAAATTTTTCAAACCCAAGATATGATCATCATCGATAGAAGGGTGGCAAAGGTTTATTGCCAGGGACTAGGGCTTGATCTAACAGGAAAAAAAGAAGAGTTTCCTTGGCTTGTTGATTCGGATAATTATACTCAATGCCAAGAAACGGGTAGACGGGTAGCTCAAGAAGGACATCCTTTATTAATTGTTCCCTCTGCTCGTCATGT
This sequence comes from Legionella nigrisilvae, assembly GCF_977063395.2. Lineage (NCBI taxonomy): Bacteria > Pseudomonadati > Pseudomonadota > Gammaproteobacteria > Legionellales > Legionellaceae > Legionella > Legionella nigrisilvae. The sequence continues at coordinate 313,840 of NZ_CDRUGZ020000042.1, read as the reverse complement.
ACAAGGAATTAATCTTGTCGTGTTTAATCCCAATTTACTTTCGAACCCTAGAGAGTATTGCAGACTACAATATGTTTTCGATGTAAAAAAGAGAACAATACAATGCATTCGAGGCGAAGAGGATATTATACTGAAACAAAGTGAGGTGGAAATTTGATTGGCTAGGTCAATTAGATGCAAGCTATCTCTTGATTCTACCTGTGTCCTCGAGTACTACTTTATAATCTGACGGCAAGCCCAAACTCTTGAAATGATGAAGCTGTAAACGGAAACACATCCCAAGACGAGAAATAAAGCAAACAGGTAATTTAAGGTGGTGTAACGTAGAAGTAAGAAATAAAGCATTTCATTAATTAGTCCTGCAGAAACAGCTACTAGAAAAAAATGCGGAAGGCTCAAGATTTTTTCATCATGCAATTGCGCAAAGGTTAAATATTTGTGTCCTAAGAAGCTGACATTGAAAGCAATTAAAAAAGCAAAAATGTTGGCTATTAGGGCCTGCACATGCATAAATTTCACTAAATTGAACACAGTAAAGAGGTGGATTAATGCAGCAGACCCACCAATACCTATAAAATAAATTAGTCTATACCTTAATTTTAATGGGGTTGTCATCAAAACTGGATTCCTCATCAATAACGTAATGGGGCCGGTGTTTGACTTCATCAAAAACTCGACCGATGTATTCACCCACTACCCCTAAAGCAAACAATTGTAAACCTCCAAAAAAAGTAATTGTAGTGACTATAGTGGCCCAACCCGGGGTTTCTATGCCAAAAATCATGGTACTGATAATAATCCACACGCCATAGAGTATGGCCAGGGTAGCAACGCTAATTCCACCAATAGCAATCATTCTTAAGGGGAATGCAGTAAAGGATGTAATTCCGGTGATGGCCAAATCCAAGAGCGAGTAAAAGTTCCATTGTGAAGTACCTGTTTTACGAGGTTGGACCTCAAAAGGAATGGCAATTTGTTTAAACCCCACCCAACTGTATAATCCTTTCATGAAACGATTTCGTTCAGGTAATTTTTGGAGTGCTTTTACGATCTTCCGATCCAGCAGTCTAAAATCCCCAGCATTTGCAGGGATGTTGATCCGGTTTATCCGTGAGGTAAATTGATAAAATGCCTTTGCGCACGTTCTTTTTAACCAGGATTCATCGGAACGATTTTGCCGGACGGCATAAACCATATCATAGCCTTCTTCCCATTTGGCAAGAAATTGACTTAAAAGTTCAAGGGGATGTTGGAAATCAGCATCTACTAGGATAACGGCGTCACCTTGGGCGTGATCAAGGCCTGCACTTATGGCATTTTCTTTCCCAAAATTTCGACTAAAACGGATGCAGCGAAGCACAAATTGAGATCTTAACTGCTGAATAATCAACGGGGTATTGTCCTGACTTCCATCATCCACAATAAGTATTTCATAAGCATATCCAAGTTTTTGCAAGGTATCAGTCAATGCAGCAATGAATTCGGCTATTCCTGCTTCTTCATTGTAGACTGGGACAACGCAGGAAACACGTTTTTTATGAGGTACTGATATGGACATTTTTGGGTTTAATAAGTACGGGAATGCAGTAAAGCGTCTATATTAACCCGAATCGAAAATTCTCGTAAGTGGATTTAAATTTTTTTTCTTCTTCTAAACAGAAACTGGTACTATGACATCCTGTTTTTTGCTTCAAGTGTTATGGACAAAATATGAAGTATACTGATTTTGATGTGGTATGGAAAAATAAGAGTGGCCCCATTTTCCTAGATAGTAAAGTGGCTAAATTTTTATTTAAACAAAAAGAAGGGGTAACTTTTCTACCTTCCTTGTTTAATAGTTCAATTTCAGAAAAATCGTCAAAATTAAGCCTTTTTTCGAGTGCAGCCCAATTTACTTTTAGTCATAATATAGTCCGATCAGGTGCCAATCAATGGCATATTATTGATAATACTCACAAGGGGAAAGGTGGGTTTGGCTCAGTAAATGAATCAAAATTTAAAATTGTTGTCACTCATGACTCCAAAAAAAAGGGATATTATGCCCAACTCATCCCTGTAAACGATGTCGTCAAAATACAACTGCCTAACGAGGATACACCCTATGCTGAACTTTTGTCGCGGACTTTAAAGGAAGCAGCACGGCAAAAAAAGCATGGTGTGAATGTTGTGGGTGTTGTTGGGGCAGGAGATAAAGTGCTTACAATCCTTGAAGATTGTGGGACCAGTCTTGATAAGCTATTACCTTTTACTCCTAGCTATAATTATCCGTTTCAATTCCGGTTGGAAGTGGCTGCACGCATAGCGAGTGAAAAACTTTTGTTGCAACAAAAAAATGTGGTGCATCGCGATCTTAAGCCCGCAAACATCTGCTATAAAAAATTAGAGAAGGGACAATTTCATATTATTTTTATTGATTTTGGATTAGCTGAAGACATCGACTCAAAGAATAATCTAAGACGATCAGGAACTCTGGCTTATATGGCTCCCGAGGTCATTCTAGGCCAGGGTAGTACTTATCAATCGGATATGTATGCTTTAGCAGCAATTTTTGGCGAAATTTTTGGCGCAAAGGAAATTTTAAAATTTAAGGAATTAGCATTAGATCTGAGAGATTTAGCTCGAGCCCCCTATTGTTTTGATGGTTTATTTACAGGTTATGATGTATCCAAAATTGATCCTCATCTTTTAGCAGATATTAAAACCTTACTGAGTCATCTACAAAGTGGAATCCCTGAAGAGCGTCCGACAATCGAACAAGTTAATAAATTTTTAATTACTCTGCCCGCAAGGATGGATGCTTATGAAGATTTCAATAATAAATGGGCACTCATGTCGCAACATTTTGCAGAATTTGAGGCCTATCATCAACGTATGAATTTATTAAAATCAAAGCATTCTTTACTCCCATTTAGGAATAATCAATTAAATGAAGAGAATTTATTGAGTCATGGATTTAATCGGGGAATGCTTCAGAAAAGACAGGCAATTTATAAAGAAATTTCAAAATTTGCTTTACCCCGTTCTCACTATGAATTGTCAAAAACATTGATAAAGGAAAATCGTAGAGCAGATTTTGAGGATGAAGATAATCCTTACCCTAATGTAGAAACAGTAATTCGGATGCTGCAACAGGAAAATTTGAAATTTAAAAACGCAATAGCTAGTTTTAATGAATGCGCCAAGGTGATAGTGAATGGGAACCAATTAACAAGAAAATTTATGAATACGAACAGCACCGGAATGAGAAAAATTGGGCGTATTTTAAGTTCATCCTTATCTCCTTTAGAGCAATTGGAACAATTACATCAAATTGGTCAAGCAAAAACGACAGCCGGATTCTTTTACTTCTTTAGCCATTCGAAAATTTTGGGTAAAGGCCGGCATAAGAACATGGAGAAACTGTACGAAAAGTTGGCTCAGATCGACCCGGAAAAAGAGCAAGATGAGTATTTTGCCAAAACTCAATTAGAGGAAATTACTCAATTTATTCAAACTACGGCAACATTTACGCATTAATTTTATAGGAGCCTAGTGCAGCGAGTCCGGTTACGAAAAGAAATGTGAAATAATAATTATAATCCACACAACAAGGGCATTAATAATTGTGACGAACACAGCAGCAGAGCCTAAATCTTTGGCTTTTTTTGTTAATGGATTCCAGGAGCTATCAATTCGATCCAAGGTTGCTTCGATAGCTGAATTCAATAATTCAGCTATGATAACGAGGAGTAAGGTACTGATTAATAAAGCCCGCTCAATGGAGGTTTTTCCTATAAAAATGGCAACGGGTAAAGCGATGATGCCAGCCAAAATTTCAAGGCGAAATGCAAATTCGTCTTGAAAGGCAGCTTTTAATCCATAATAAGAATAACCGCTGGCTTCTTTTAATTTCCGAATTGCTTTGACTGTGAATTTGGCCATTCCATTAGTCCTACGAAACTTTGTTTAACTTTCTTAGTTTGTCTGAGATTACTGTACTTTTCAAATAGATATTCCATAATAAATTACCCTTAAGGGTATTTATACAGTTCTCAATCAGTTCAGTCTTCATTTAGGGGTGTGGTATGGGGGAAAATTGTTACACAAGTTTGGTCGATTTACTTGAAAAAAAAGTAGAAAAAAATCCGGATTTTCCACTCTATACATTCATTCACAGAAAAATAAAGGAAACTAGGAGCCTCACCTATCGTGAGTTAGCGGAACAGGCAAAAAAAATAGCAAGCGTTTTGCACGAAGTAACCTCTCCAGGTGATCGTGTCTTACTTATTTATCCTCCCGGGCTAGAGTTTATTTCTGCTTTTTTTGGTTGTTTGTATGCAGGGACTATTGCCGTACCCTCTTATCCACCCTCTACAAAAGATTGGGCGGAGAAATCCCAACGTATTATTCAGAATTCAGGTGCACATGTAATTTTGACCACCAAAGAACTTATGCTGCATATCCAAAAATTAAGTTTAAAATATAATGAATATTCGGCGGTTCAATTCATCACAACAGAAGATTGGATTAATACCCCGGAGAACTGGAGTGCGCCTTTTCTTACTCAACATCATATTGCTTTTTTACAATACACCTCAGGCTCTACTGGAACACCAAAAGGGGTTATGGTGAGTCATGGTAATTTGCTGCATAATTTATTTGTAATCGAAAAAGCGAATCAGCTCACCGAAGAAGATATAAGCGTGTCCTGGTTACCTCATTATCATGATATGGGACTCATTGGGGGGATCTTACAGCCAGTTTTTAGCACGATTCCTGTAAAACTAATGTCACCCTTGACCTTTTTGCAGCGTCCAGCGATTTGGTTAGAAATAATCACCTATTATCAAGCCACAGCTACGGTCGCTCCCAATTTCGCTTACGATTTATGTACGTATAGAGTGACTGAAGAAGAAAAAGAACATTTGGATTTAAGTAGCTTGCAGTGTGCAATGAGTGGAGCAGAACCTATTCGCAAGGCAACCATTGAACGTTTTACAAACCGTTTTGAATCATGTGGGTTTTCGCCAAAGGTTTTTTATCCTTGCTATGGACTCGCTGAGTCGACATTGATGGTCACCGGAGGAAATCGCCAACAGGGAATAAGCTACCAATGGGTAGATAAGAAGACCCTTGAGCAGGGGGAGGTGCTTTATTGCGATGAATCCCATCCTGATGCCCGCAGTTTGATTAATTGTGGACAGCCCTTTGACAGTTGTTATCTTGCTATTGTAAACCCTGAAACCTTGCAGGAGTGTGGGCCACGGATGGTTGGAGAAATATGGGTGGCAGGTCAAAGTGTTACGCAGGGATATTGGCAATTAACTCAAGATACACAACACGCTTTTAATGCGCGTCTTAAAAGTAAAGACTTTCCTTTTTTACGCACAGGAGATTTAGGTTATTTGGATGAGGGATCACTTTATGTAACGGGTCGTTTGAATGATCTCGTGATTATTCGGGGTCGTAATTATTATCCGCATGATTTGGAAGATTCTATCCATGCATGCCATCCTCAGCTGCAGGAGTATGGTTGTGCCATTTTTTCCATAGAAGAACAGGATCGTGAATTATTGGTCATCGTTCAAGAAATTAGACAGGATGTTGAGAGGCTGGATTCAGAGGAAATAATTAAAACCATACGGAGCAATCTGCTGCAAACACATGGAATCGATGCTGACATTGTAGTTCTTGTGGCGCGTAAATCAGTTCCTAAAACAACCAGCGGAAAAACCCAACGTTTATTATGTAAGAAAAAATATCTCCAAGGGGATTTAGATATTATCTGCATCGATAAGAGTGCAAATAATGAAGCAGGGGAACCCATAAAGATCCTTCATGCAGAAGCTGTAGAGATTGCTCAGATACTCCAACCTATTTTTAATAAAAAGATTGCAGTTTTAGATAAAGATAAAAAGTTAAGCGAAATGGGGCTCAGTTCACTGAAACTGAGCGAGTTACACTACACCCTCTCCACAAGCATTGATGCAGAGCTATCCATTGAATTTCTACTCAAGGATCCAAGCTTGGGTGAAATTATGGATTTATTCACAGGTAAAACCAAAGAGCAACAGCTAACAAAAGAGAATCCAATTGATTTGGCTGCTGAGTTTAATCGATATAAAAACATCACCACCCATATTACCTCACTCCCCAAGGCTATTCCTCAACATGCTTTATTAACCGGAGCTACCGGTTTCTTAGGCGCTTATTTACTTCGCGAGCTTTTATCCCATACGGACTGGCGGATTACCTGTCTTGTTCAGGCCAATTCGCACGCCTTAGGAGTCAGCAGAGTCGTAAAAAATATGGAATACTATGGGATATGGAATCCAGCTTATCATGAGCGAATTAAAGTTGTTTTAGGCAATTTGGAAAAATCCAATTTGGGTGTTTCAAAGCATGATTGGTACTACTTGGCGGATACGGTCGATCTTATTTTTCATGGAGCCGCGGTACTTAATTTTATCTATCCTTATCAAAAAATGGCACCGAGCAATGTCTTCGGAACCAAACAACTCATTGATCTAGCTGGATACAGACAGTGCAAAGCACTGCATTATATTTCCACCGTAGGCTATTTTATGTCTGCTGACTTAAAGAATGATAGGGTAATTAGCGAGCGGACAGAACTTACACCGCAAGAGGGAATTTATGGGGGGTATAATCAAACCAAGTGGTTGGCAGAACAATTAGTATTTCATGCCCGAACCTATAACATTCCCACTGTGGTCTACAGACCGAGTCTAATTACTGGAGACCCTCATACCGGTAATTGGAATCAGGACGATATAGTTTGTCGTATTCTTAAAGGCTGTATTGAATCGGAAGCTCGCCCCCTATTGGATGTTGGATTCAATTTTGTTCCTGTCGATTACGTCGCCAAAGCAATTACTCGTTTGGCTATAGAAAAACCCCAGCAATCCGATACATATCATTTAATCAATCCACAGGAAGTCAGTGTAGATCAGTTATTTGAATATGTACGAGCCAAGGGCTTTAAAATAAAGGATCTCACATATCCTAACTGGAAACGAATGATAAAAGAGCAAAGTCAACTCTCTTCCTCCCTCTCTCCATTGCGTCCCTTTTTTACAGAAAAAGTATTGGATAAAGACAATTCATTGTTTGATTTATATCTTCACAATAATAAAGCGAAAATTGATTGTACTTATACAAAAACTCAGTTAGCTCATTATGACATTTATTGTGACAAAATAGATAAAACAGTATTCAATCAATATCTTAATTATTTGATTCAATGTGGTTATTTAACTCAATTAACTGAGGATGCTTTGGTCTAGAAGACCTATGTTAAGCCTTGTACTGATTCTAATAGCCTATGTGCTATATTTTTACAGGAATGAATGATTAGGAAAAAGCATGCAATGCATCCACTACATCACATCACTTCCTGTTGATGGAATTGATGTTAGTGAACGTGTCACAGACTATGGATTTGGTTTATATGAGACCATGGGAGCTCGCCCAAGCCAAGAAGATGCGGCTTTTGCATGTTGGTATGCTCCAAACCATTTTAATTCACTTACCCCCCAAGATATAGGTCGCCGTTTATGGACCAGTTATCATTTAATTAACATTTTAGGCCGTAATGTGATGTATGGAGGAACCACGGCGTCGACGACCGTGTATGATGGCCATGGGACCTTAATCACCGCAACCTTAGCGGATTCCCTCTCTTTTGCAGTGATTTACAATGTCTGGGATAAGTTAGCAGGTGTGGTACGGTTAAATAGTATCATTCATCACCCCGAGGTAGAGTTAGAGCGGATTCAAAGAGCGGGAGGCGTGGTCTTTTTCGATAGGATCAATGGTCAATTGGCGGTATCTCGAGCGCTAGGTGATTTTGATTTCAATGCGGAGGTAGTTTGTGCTGATGCCCATATCGACGTCAATCCTCTTGATAAAATTCATTCATCCCTGGGCATTTCTCCAGAACAGGTAGGAACGATGCAAATAATTACAACCTGCGATGGTTTTACAGAACCTTTAGCATTCCAGACCCAAAAAGAACAGGAACAATGGCTTTTTAATTGCTTAAACGAAATACCATTGGCAAATAAACTGGAAGAACACCAATTAGCAAAAATGCTTGTGAATAAAGCACTCGAAGAAGGATCTCGAGACAATATTTCAATTGCGATCCAGACGCTTTCGACTTCGCGCCCTTTTTTAATAGGGATCTATGACGGTCATGGAGGAAAGGGAGCCTCCCAGTTCACCGCGAAGAACATAGGTTCTGTGTTTGATTATCAGTGTTCTTTAACTCAAGAAGCCTACGTTCAGCAATCTCTAAGTGCGGAGAAGAACTTCATTACTTATTATCGGGATAATAAAGATTGGCAATGGTATGAATCTTTAGCTGAGGCTGTTCAACTAGAGAGAGAAGCTGAACTATCCAAATCCGCAGGAATTCGTGCCCAAATGCATTTATTGAGAGTTAAAACTAAAGAATATCTCGCTACGATGGAGGCAAGAAATAATGAATCTTCGGCACTTTTGAGCGCAGAAGTTCAAAATTTTTATGAGTGCATAAATACATTATGTAACCGCTATGTTGATTTGACGCTTAGCAAAGATGAGTTGCAAGAGTGTGTGAACTACATTCTTAATAGTAGTATGAGTCGATTTGAATGGACTAAATATTCATTTTTATCGTTAAATTTTAAAGAATGTAGGAACAATGCAGAAACAATTAAACGCAATTATTTATTGAAGCCAGTACTAGCACGCTTAACCACGGCCTTTGCCTCTATTTTTCATGTGAGTTAAATTCAGAACTTTTATACCCAGATTATCAGAAGCATCTCAAGATTGTGTTATTATTGCATTTTACGATTTTAGGGAGAATATTGTGCAAGAGTTTGTATCTATAAGTGTATTGATTATGTTAGCTGCAATTTCTCCGGGACCTGATTTTGCTTTAGTTACGAAAAATTCTTTACTTTACTCCAGAAGAGCAGGCGTTTATACCGCCTTTGGGGTTTCAGTGAGTCTTTTAATTCATGCGGGCTACTGTATTTTGGGATTGGCTCTAGTCATTTCTCAGTCATTACTTGCTTTTAGTATTATCAAATACTTGGGGGCGGCTTATTTGATATATATTGGTATCAAAAGCTTATTAGCGAAGGGTGACATGGAACAATTGGAAGTCAGCCATTCACCCTACTCCATTACAGGGTTACAAGCGTTTAATCAAGGTTTGTTGTGCAATCTGTTAAATCCAAAAGCCATTATGTTTTTACTGGCATTTTTTACTTTGGTAGTGAAGCCTGTTCATTCGGTTTTTACGGAGTTCGGTTATGCGGTTGAAATTGCTTTAATTCACATGATTTGGTTTTCTTGCCTCTCTTATATGTTTACCCATCAGTATGTCAAAACGAACCTGAATCGATTGCAATATTACATCGTGAAAATTATGGGAGGCTTACTCGTTGCTTTTGGTATCCGGATTGCCAGTTTAAGTCAAGCAGCGATGCTGCCAGTAGTCTTAGCGGAGTAGGAGTGAACGTCTAGGACTTTGAATTCCCCTACGGATTACTTTTAAATGCCTCATAATTAACCAACTTGTGGTCAATCTGCAAAAAATAAATTTCTATTGAAGACTTTCTTAAATAGGACCAATGTTTTGTAAAAGAGAAATTTTTTAATCAGAACTAAGTAAACAACCTGTATTTTGAACTAATATGATACTAAGTGAGTACTGATTTTTACGGTGCTTCATTATGGACATGAAGGATAGTTTGGACTGTAACAAGCGCATGCCATTAATCTTTATTGGTCATGGGTGTCCTATGAATGCAATTCAAACCAATAAATTTACATTGAACTTGCAGGCATTGGGGAACAAAATTCCACAACCTAAGGCAATCGTTTGTGTTTCAGCTCATTGGGTAACGGAAGGCACTTGGGTAACACATATGGAATATCCCCGAACGATTCATGATTTTTATTGTTTCCCCAAAAAGCTTTTTAATATGAACTACCCCGCAGCAGGTTCTCTCGAAACAGCAGAACTCATTAAAACTGTAGTAAGTCAAACTTCAATTAAACTAGATGACAACCAATGGGGATTGGATCACGGAACTTGGTCGGTGATGCGACATATATACCCCAAGGCAAATATTCCTATTGTCCAGCTTAGTCTAGACATCGAACAAACGGAAGAATTTCATTATCAAATAGGAAAGCAATTACAACAACTTAGAGAACAAAATATTCTTATCGTCGGTAGCGGTAATTTAGTACATAATCTTTCCAAGATCAGTTGGGAGTGCAAATCCAAACCTTATGATTGGGCAGTTGAGTTTGACCAATGGCTCAAAGATAAATTAGTATCCCGAGATTTCCCTGCATTAATTTCTGATTATCGTGATACTCTTTCAGGGAGGTTGAGCGTTCCTACTCCTGAACACTATTATCCATTGTTTTATATTTTAGGTGCTGCACATCATGAAGATGAACTGGTTTTCATTTATGAAGGAATTGAGAATAGTTCTATTTCAATGCGCTCATTTCTTTTCGGATAAAATTAAAATAATAAAGACTTAACTTTTTGATCTAATTAACAAATAATAAATAACCTGTCTTAAAAGGAATTAATTATGCAAGCTCTTATGGATAAACCACATATTCAATTAGCGATCATGTCTCGATGGTATGTTGTATCACGCGCATTACATGCGGTATCTAAATTAGGCATAGCAAATCATCTGGCTTCAGGACCAAAAAAAATCGACGAGCTGGCGCACGTCACAGAAACAAAGTCCGAATTGCTTGAGAGGGTATTAAAGTTTTTATGCAGTTATGATTTATTTAATTACGACAATGGTTTTTATTCATTGACTGAATTATCCAAACCTCTGCGTGATGAGGATCCTCATTCCATGCGAGATGTATTGGGCATGGTTGATGATACTTGGTGGCAAGCATTCTCTCAATTAGATGTCTCCCTCAAAACAGGAATACCTGCCTTTGAACTGCAACATGGTGATGATTTTTTTAGTTTTCTTAGTAAAAATGCAGAGAAACAGCAAAATTTTGATAGAGGGATGGCTAAATTATCTTCATATGATGATGTGGCAATAAGCAATGCCTACCATTTTGATGTTTTTTCGAGCTTTGTGGACATGGGAGGTGGTCGGGGAGGACTTGTAAAAGCAATTACCCATCGATATCCTCAGTTAAAGGCTATTCTTTTTGATACCCCCTCTGTGATTTGCCAATTGGATCCTAAGGCCTTTTCCAAACAAATAACCCTTCAAGAAGGTGACTTTTTTGCAGCCATCCCACAAGCAGATGCTTATATTTTCAAAGGCGTTTTGCACGATTTTAATGATGAAATGATGCATAAAATATTAAAAAACTGCGCCCAACAAATGTCCCAAAATGCGACTTTATTTATTGTAGAACAAGTAATGCCTGATGACGATAGACCTCATCCTAATAAAACGATGGATATTGTGATGATGGTATTACTAGGCGGTAGACAACGGACTTTGTCGGAGTGGCAACAATCAATTGAACCAGCGGGATTTATTTTTAAAAACAGTTATCCAACCAATAGTTTATTCACTTTAATGGAGTTTAAACCTAAGATCACTAAGTAAAATCTTCCTGCTTGGTGAAGCGAGCGGAATCAGGGTTAAAAGCACCAGTTCCCGGGGTTCCGCTTGGCTTCCTTAATTAGGATGCAAAATCGAACAAAAAACATTATGTGGGTCATAAAGTTCTTTTAATTTAATCCAATCAGTATATCGTTCAGCAAAATGATTTTGCCAAAATTCTTGATCTGGAGCGGCGCCCAAATATCCGGAAAGATAACGCTTTCCACCTTGGGGCAAAAAAAGCGCGTCCAAGTATTTGATGGTTTCTAAACAACTTGGAATCAATGAATTAGGCAAGCCTGGGTTGAGGATCATTAAAGCAAAAATATCTTTATCTTTAGGGAGTTGCAAAAAACCAGCTGGCGCAAGAGGGGCTATGCGCGCAAGATGTACCACAGTGGCATAATGTAAAGGTAACAAGGCCAATAGCTCTTCCAGATTATTTAATTGTGAGCCGGGTATGAAACATTCATACCACGGATGTTGCAAATCCCATTGCCCAGTTATTTTCATTGCATTAAAACGTGAATCATGGCGATGCAAATAAGAGTGAATGGACTCCTCTTGAGTATGGAGTAAGCGCCAAGGCTTTAATCCTAACTCACGAAAATCGGGTGGCAGCTGGTCGTACTCGACTGCTACGTGAATGGAATAAAACCATTGAGCAAAAGGGGCCCGACCTTTTGCCGATAATTTTGCACCTTGTATTGCTGGGGTACAAAATGATTCGACATAGTCTGCTCTGGTTTGACACACAAGTAGATCATTAAGCCACTCATCCTTATCTAAATAAATTAAGAAGTAAGTTCTGACGTTTTTTAAACATGGTCTTAATGAAATACATGCTTTGGTAATCAAACCAAACCTTCCTTGTCCTCCTAAACAGGCCTGCATTAACGAAGAGGGTTGTTCTGTTTGAATCAACTCGCCATTTCCTTGCACTATTTCGAGTGCTTTGACATGGGCTGTTACGCTACCGTATTTGAATGAAGATGCACCGATTCCGCCAGCAGAGAGTACGCCCCCCACGGTTAAATTACAATTATGTGGAACTACATGAGGTATCAGAGAGTGTTTTAACGTATTATCCAATAATGAAGCCCATGACACATTTGCTTCCACCCAGATGGAATTTGAGTCTGCTGGTGAAGCATGAGTGAAATGTTTCGTACTAAGAAGCATACCACCTGGCATCGCGAGCGATTGTCCGCTTTGACTCATTCCATTGCCTCGGAGGGTAATAGGAAGTTGATGTTCATGTACATATTGTACGAATGATTGTGCTTCTGCGGTGGTATGGGGTTCAAAAGCGGCAATTGGATTTGAATGAATCAATCTACCAAAATCTTCACGAAAAAAAACAAGCGAATGCTCATCGCTGAGCATTGCTTGTCCAAACTTTTTTTTACACTGCTTTATGTGAAATGAGTTCCACTGGTTCTTTGTTTGCAGCATCTTGATGATTCCTTTGTTTTGCAAGTTCGAGTCTTCGATTACAAGCAATAATCAAGCCATCGAACATCTTGTTAAATGCATCGTAGCATCGATCAATCATTTTTAGTGCTTCGCGACGAATATGAAGGGGTACTTGTCTTGAAAACAAAGACCGCTCCATTTCTTCTTCAAACAAAGCATGAGCCATTTCTACTTCTAAGTGTGAGGTGGAGAAATATTTGAGATTTTTATCTTCCCCTGTTTTTTTCACTTGTTTGGAAACTTTTTCAAAGAACACATGCCCTGATGATTCAATCGTTAAGAGGAGAACAATATTTAGAATTTCATCATTCGCTTTATAAACTTCGGCTAAAATAGCGTATGCTGCATCGCGAGTTAATTGAGTTTCTTTACTGTAGAGCCAACTTACGTCATTCGTATCATTTACTGAATCGATATTCACGGCACCCATGTATTTCTTATCATGTAGGAACCATTTTTCATGGCCTGCGTCTTCCAGTCTGTGGTGGCGAGCGACTTTTCGTAAGTAAGGATCGGTTACTCGTTCTTCATTTATTCTTAAAATATCCTGGAACGTCATCGCCCAAAAGGTTAATTCAGGAACAAAGTAGCTCAATTCTTTCAAACTTTTCAGTTGTTCTAATATTTCAAAAAAAGGATGATTCATGAATTCTTGTTGTTTGGAATCAATATAATCTTGTATGATTTTCATAGCCATCTCCATGAGAAATTTGTTGGACATTTTTAACAATGCATTTCGCATACCAACTTTTGTTCTCATGTTTGCTCAAAAACCTATGAAAAAGGTCGTTTTTACCCCTTTTTCAAGAAGGACAACTTAAGGCTGCCAATCTTAATGAGCAAAAAATAAACCATGTGTCAAATTTTTGACAAAGCAATCCCTTGAATTTTTTAGCTATTTAAAAATCCAAATCAATTATGCCAATTTTTTGTCATATTGTTTTAATTCTTTCTCTACTTTTTCCCAGTCAATCTCTTCAATTCGCTCCACGTTATCACATATTTTATTTAAAAATACCGCTTGTAATTCCCCATGTGCTTGCGCTTCTGCATAAGGGGTATTTGTAAACATCACTAAGACATGTTTTGAAACATAATATTCTGGATATCGATGCATTAATTCATGTTCCAGTTGTTTTTTTAAGTTAAATCTTCTGTCTCTGATATCGATTTGAATTTCGTGGAAGTTATCAAGAGACATTTGAGCTACAGCATCGGTATTAATTTTTCTTGAACGATAAAATTCAGGCATGACTTTTTGCCAATCATCATGATATTGGTCCAGAAGTTTATTTAAAATACGACAATCTTCAAACGCGCTATTCATTCCCTGTCCAAAAAAAGGGACCACCCCATGAGCCGCATCTCCAATTAGGAGGCATTGATCTTGGTGAAACCATGGATCGCATTTTATAGTACTCATATTCCCTGTGGGATGTTGGGTAAATTCTTCAATTACATGAGGCATTTCGGCATACGCATCTGGAAATGAATCTTTAAAAAAAGTATCTATTTTGAGTTCATCATCCAATTCAGCAAAACTATTCTTACCTTCATGCGGTAGGAATAGGGAGCCCGTAATGGATTTATCCAGATTTGGATTCCCTAATAATAGAAAGGCCTCTCTTGGCCAGAGGTGTAAATGTTCGTGAATAAGATGATTTTGACCAGGCTCTCCAATAGATAACTCTTTATACCCATAAGGTAAGAACATTCGCGATGCATGGACTAAATGCTTCGCCTGCAAGTGCTCACGAACACATGAACCTGCACCATCAGCGCCAATGAGAAGCTCATATTTATGTTCTAAAAAGGTGCCATTAGGTAATTTAAAGATGGCAATTTTATTCTCAACATCCATATCAATGAGTTTCGTATTGAAGTTGAGTTGCACCTTAGAAAATTTCTCCACTTCATAAATCAATAATTTATTGAGTTCATTACGTAGAATTGCATTTATAGATTCATCTTTATGTCGGCCAAACGATTGAAATTTAATTTGACCATCAGTTTCATGAATCGCACGAGCCCGCATAGGAACCATGAGTTTTTTCACTAGTGGCAAAATACCTACCCCTTCCAAGCCGGTAATGCCGCGGCAGGATAAAGCCAGGTTAATTGAGCGCCCCTCATTTGCATGCAGGCGTCTTAAATCGGGTCGTGCATCAAATAAATGGAGTCTATAACCTCTTTTAGCCAAATAAAGTGCAAGTAAGGTTCCTGCCAAACCTGAACCAATAATGGTTACTTCTTTCATTCCAGTCTCCTTTAGAACGATTGCCGCATTTAGTGAGAATAGGGTTTAATCGAGTGGACTTTAAATGATCACCCCCGTACCAATCCATTTCAGACGGCAATTACTACGACTGCTTATTTATTAATAATCAATTCACATGATAAATACCTAAAATTACATCATAATTTTTACCAGCAAGAATCGTACCGATTTGAGAAAATCTAGAAAAAAAATGGGAATAGTAAAGGGGTTATAAAAATTAATAGTGTTCGCGGAGGAACTCTTTTAAGTCTTCCGCTTTTTTAGGCATGGAAAAATAATAGCCCTGAGCATAGTCACAACCATGCTGCATAATGAATTCACGTTGTAAATCAGTTTCGACTCCTTCGGCTAACACCTGTAAATTTAAACTATGGCCCAAATTAATAATGGCTCGGGTAATGGCAGCATCATTTTCCCGATTGACCAACTCACTAATAAATGAACGATCTATTTTTAATTTATCTACAGGAAACTGCTTAAGATAAGCCAAACTTGAATAGCCTGTACCAAAATCATCAATGGCTAACTTTGTTCCCATGTCTTTCAGCTCATACATGGTTTCCACCGCATGTTTTACATTATCAACAAGCAGGCTTTCAGTAAGTTCTAACTCCAAAAATTTGGCAGGGAGACCTGTTTCAAGCAGAATATTCTCAATGATTTCAGGTAAATGAGCCTGACGGAATTGGCGCCCGGAAATATTCACTGCCATAGTTAATTGCTCATAACCTTGGCGATGCCAGCGTACAAGTTGACTGCATGCTTCACGCAAAACCCACAGCCCTATATCAAGAATTAAGCCATTTTCCTCGGCCATACCTATAAAATCATTAGGAGGAACATCTCCTAAAATATGGCTGTGCCAACGTAATAAGGCTTCAAAGCCAATCGTTTTATTCGTAGCTAAATCTATAAAGGGTTGATACACCAGATGAAATTCATTGCGCTTGAGTGAATCACGCAGTGCATTGTCGAGTTGCATACGATTTATGATGCGCGTATTCATTTCTTTATCATAGGTACGATAGGTGTTGCGGCCATTATCTTTCGCATGATACATCGATAAGTCAGCACACCTCATTAAGGATTCATAATCATCGCCATCTTTAGGGTAATAGCTAATTCCTATACTACCGGTAATTTTTAAATTATGTTGATCAATTTGAATCGGTTTGGCAATAGAGGCAAGTATTTCTTCTGCTTTTTGTTGTGCCTGCGACTCACTAACAACATCCTGTAGCAAAACCACAAACTCATCTCCCCCCAAGCGACAAACAGTATCAAAATCGTCAGTAGCAATTACTAAACGATTCGATACAGCTTGCAACATTCTATCCCCAATACTATGACCTAAAGTATCATTGGTCATTTTAAAGTGATCCAAATCAAGGAATAAAAAAGCCAGCATGGAGCCTTTTTTCTTGGCAAGTAAGATAGCTTGATCCACACGGTCAATTAATAAAACTCGATTGGGTAATTCAGTGAGTGAATCATGAGTAGCCTGTTGAATTAATTGTTGTTCCATTTCTCGACGTTGGGTTACGTCGTTAAGGATGCAGACATAATGCTTGACGTTATCAAATGAGTCTCTGACGGGTGCCACACTGACTTCAGCCCAAAAAACCTCACCACTACGTCGGTAACTTTCCAACTCTACAGTTTCTTCGCGTAATTCCTTAATCGCCAAAGTAATTCGTTTCTGATTCACATGCTCCACTTGACTACCATGTAAAAAGGTAAGATTTTGTCCTAATATTTGTCTTTCGCTATATCCTGTAATGCGTTCAAATGCTTTATTAACATAAATAATGGGCAAATCGGGCTTAGAAATATCAATAATTGCAACCCCATGGGTACTGGCTTCAATGGCACGCTCTCGGATACGAAGCTCATCTTCTTCGAGCAATTTTTGGGTTATATCCCTGAAACTGTATACTCTACCAACAATTTCAGAACCTATTCGTTGCGGTTGAGTAAATCGCTCAAAAATTCGGCCATCTTTAAAATGCAATACGGGTAGTTCTCCTTGCCACTCGGGATTTTCATAAAGATATTTTACATCTGCAATTACTGCTTCAGGATTACTTAATTGTTGCAAAATGTATTCAAAACCAATACTTTCGGTACCAGATTCCAACATATGGGAGGGAATGCGCCACATTTCTACGAATTTTTGATTCCAGTCAACAACTTGGCCTTTTCCGTTTACCATCATGATACCATCCGCAGTGGATTCAAGAGTGGCACGCAAAAGAGATAGGGACTTTTCCAGTTCCATATTTTTTTCAAGAATATCATGGGCCTTTATATTTATATTTTCTGAAAGCGGAGCTTTAACAGAGCGCTGAAATTCGGGTTGGGTGTGATACCATTTTTCAAGAAGCATAGATAGGTTAGAGGTAGGTGTAATGATTCCTAATTCTTCACAAACATTGATAAGAGAGGGTTCTCGGCCTTGTTTTTTAACTCGTTCCGCAGCCTCTGCTACCTCTTTGTAATTTAGTTCACGTCGTGCCATGTTCCCTCACTCATCCCCTCATTACTAGCTAATGAATTAACTTATTGTTCTAAGCCAATTCAATTTAAATTATATACTCTTAATGGATTTTTGCCTAAAAAGAAATCAAGCGATACTTATAGATAATTAAAACAGGGCTAATAGAAGAATTCCCGCGCGTGCGGGAATGATTTTTTGAACTTATTTTTTTGGAGCAGGTACGGTTACTGGCTGAACTTGCTTTCCTGCTAATTGTTGTACTTGTGTGTTCACAGTTTGTATTTGAGTTTGCAATTGACTTTGTACGGTCTTGATCTGATTTTGCAGCTGACTATTGGCTGTTTGTATTTGTTGCTGTAGATCATTTTGTATTTTTTGAATTTGTGCTTGGAGTTGGCTGTTAAGTTGCTGTATTTGTTGTTGCTGCTGGGCTTGTAGCTGCTTTAACTGACTTTGAATTTGCGTATTAAATTGTGCTATTTGATCATCAGCAAAAGCAGTATTGGCCAAAAAGACAGTACAAAAAAGTGATTTTGCTAAAATTTTCATTACTATTCCCTTAATTAAAAAAAATCGGACATAATACTTTAACCTAATAATCAATGAATTGACTAGAAACCTAGTAAATTTTTAGCATAAGAGGCGGTAGGATTAAATAGTGCTAACGTTTAAAACCGAAATAACAAAGAACGATGCCCAGGAGCAGTTCAAATCCGGCGGCACTATAGGCAATATTTTTATTTTGCATAAAGAGAAAAGTAGCTTGATCAATATAGTGAGGGTAAAAAAATATACTCGCTCCTTTGAGCAATACGACCCAACTAATCAAGGTTATTAAAAGCCGCCAATTCCATTGCCAAATATTATGACTTACAACCATAAGTAATCCAAGCATGAGAGTCCAAAGCCCTAAAACCAGCATTAATGGGGCATCCTTAAGGAGCGCTTGCACATAAATTGTAAACTGTTCTAAGTTGAGAAACATCGCCAAGCTTACAATGATTAGATAAATTCCAAGAACTTTGCTTAAAAACTTTGATTTGTCCATTTTTGATTATTCCGTGATCTATATAACTGAAGTGTAGTTCTTGATTCGAAGAACTTCTATGTCTGAGTTTCACTATGTTTCACCCAAATATAACCGGGATCCACTTATTCTTAGCAAACCAATATCTCTTGTCTTTTTTGTTCCTCCTCAGCTACATTCATTACATTGCGAGGGTTTGGAGGTGGAAATAAGCTTTGGCTTTGTGCATAAGTACGCGCTTCAAAATATTCCGTAGCGATATTTTGTGCTTCATCGATCAGTAATTTAAATTTTTCGGTCAGAATTTTGATAAATTCATCAAACTTATAGTGACTTAATTCAGTAAGCATGAGTCGATTGTCGAGCGCTTTAGATAAAGGCAGTCTACCGTGAAAAGTGGTTGGATTTTGGGTTCCAATAAGACAAAAACCTGGTTTTTTAGGCGGATTGCCTTCAAGATCATACCCTGAAAGTAGGGCATTTAGTAATTGTTCATGAATTTGAGTATTAAATTCTTCAATACAAACAACCTGACCCTTATGAAATGCATCTAAAAGTTTTGCTTGAACTTCTTGAGGATTAGTGGGAAAAATGGTTATGTATTCAATTCCCTTTGCTTTAAGTAATGTATGAACTAATTGACTTTTGCCCAGGCCGGGTTCTGCTTCAAGAATAATCCCATTAATGCCCAGTTCTTGATCCCATACCCCTTTTATTTTCTTTTCTCGAATAAGCAACAGCATTTCGATACTCAAAGCAATTTTTTTTCGTGAATCTGTCCAGATGAATTTTTTGTCGACAGTTTTTGGATGAAATTGTTGCAATGCAGTTTTGAGTTTCTTCTTCTCCTCGCTCCACATTGTTCCTTGTTTTATGTCGTAGCGAAGAGGTAGGCTCAGCTTTTTATCCAGACTTAATGTTTTGATTTCACTTAAAATGGCGTATCGGATCAAGAAATCATCCGTCATCAATTTGGTTTTTGAGTTCTCTTTTAAAATAAAATAGCGCAAACACATCATCTGAGCATTACGAGGCGTGATGTTAAGTCCGGCATCTTGTGCTTTGATATAGTAAGCTTCAATGAGTTTTAATAAGCCCTTCGGATCCTCATTGGATTCAAGGAGCGGCGCTAATATTTTTTTTAGCGGTTGTCCTTCAAAAGGCAAGTAGTTTGGGTATCGTTTAATTAAATTAGGTTCAAAACGCCCCTCGTAATGGGTAGGATTTCCCGCAAAAATGATTTTATGATTTTTTAATGGATAACAGGTGCCTTCATACCAAAACTCTTTATCGCCGCGGGCAAGTGCTTCAAACAAAGCGTAATGCTCCTGACTCAGATTGGCCTCATCAATGAATAATATAGGTTGACTTTCACCTTTGTGTTCAAGCCAATTTTTTATCGCTGCCAATTCATGGTAGATGATAATGGGCTTTTGATGTTCCTTCCCATACTTGGGCAAGATTTTTTGGACGAAATAACTTTTTCCCGTGCCGGTTTTACTGGTTAAAAATACCAATGGATGATGATCCAGATAGTTCAGCACCATTTCAGGGGTTGTTGGTTCTTCGCTTTCCGGAAGAATTCCAGCGCTCCATTTCAGTTTTCTAATTAAACCATCAAGCCATTGCGAATGCTGTGTGGTATTGGTGGGTAAATCTATGAAATGGCTATGGCATGGCGTTAATTTGAGTTGCTGATAGGTTTTTTTTAATAGTTCTGCCAATTCTGGATGTAACCGAGCGAAGTCTTTTTCAGGCTTATAATGGTGAACGGTTTTATGGATGGCCTTGAAAGGGGCTGGATTGTCACTTATTAACGTGATGTTTTGAGCCGAAACGACCTCTCCATTGACCCAAAGAGTAGGAGGATTGATGAAGAGAGTTTGTAATTGTTGAGCCAAAGTTGTTGAAAATTGGCCTTTGAGGACTACAGCCTTACCTGATTTGATGGCTTTAAGTAATTCAGTTTCTTCACCCTTAAATAATTTGTTTTTTAAAGAAACGTGGAAAAACAAACTGTTAAAATTGGTTTTTGGATCAATATTGATCGTGATAGCATCTACAGGTTTATAGTGTTCTTCGGCATCATCTAAATCATTTGTAATAATGAGTTGATTACTCTGGCCTAACCCATCAATGGGAATGATTGATTTTTTTAATGGTTCTGGAACAAACACATTAGGTGTTGTCTTAATATTTAGGGTGCATTGTGCTTTTTGAGCTTCCCTCAAAAGGCTGTACCACTGAATTTCAGTTAAGTTATCCGTCACTAGTAGTTCGAGTTGTTGGTCTAAAGCAAAAAATCCAGGAAGTGGTTTAAGTGTATGATTCTCGGTGATTTTGTATTGATTGGAAAATAAAGGAAGTGTTGTTTGATTAACAATTCGTTTTTTTCCAGCGATAGGCTTAATCACGTCGGGATAAGTACTCAAGTCAGGTTGGGCAAATTCTAGGTGAAAGTCTTTAGACAATTCATGCCATTCACCATTAAAGAAAAAACGGTTTGTTGCCATTAATTCTGTGATCAAGAAGCGAAACTTAGGATCTTCAAATGGCGCATTATGCACAGTTAATTTAGAAGTTTTATTTTTGGCGGCTTTCATCAGCGCACCGGGAAAAACACCTAAAGTTCCTTCATTAAAGGTATGTCTTCCTAGAAAAATAGATTCCCAGTTTAAAGGAGAAGGAAATAGGACGTCGTCATCCCCTACAGGTTGGTTCAGCTTAATCGCTGATAATTCGATAGGAGGTAGGTCAGGTGCTTGGCTGATGGCATTGAAACGTGAATAAAAGTCATCTCCCATTTTAAATGCAGATCGCTCATCCATTCCCACCACCACATGCACATTAGGGGGAATAGGGAGATTACCCAGATTTGGATTTTCCTTGTCGATGATACTATTTAAACTGACATGGCGCGCTTTAGGATCAGACCAGTTTATAAACCAGGTATAGGATTCATTTGGATTTAAAGTAGCATTTTTTAAAAACTGACTTATAGGGCTATCTACCTGCTGGTCCAGGCTGTGTTCCACTCGCAAATTACGGAGGACCATAGAATCTAAGTCACGTGAGAAAAAAGTGTTTTTGTATTCTGTGGATGCTTGATGAAGCGCCTCTATTCCATGGTTGTCTTTAAAAATAAGCCACTGCTTTGCATACCAATTCTTGGAAGTAAGTTTTTTTACAAGCTCACCGGCATTTAGGGCTTGGAGCGGTACGCTATTCCAGGTTTGAAAGCGGTTATCGGGTTTTAAAGGGCTAACCGTTTTTTTGGTTTTTTTATCTTCAGTGGTCTTTTCATCCTTTCTTTTTTTTAGTGGCGGCATGGGAAGATCAATCAAGTGAGCAACACCTCCCCCTAAATCCAAAGTAAAATGCGCATCCTTGTGTCGAACGAGAACGAATTGGTGGACATCGTTCTCTTTAAGGCTGGCATCAATTTGCAATGCAAATGCCAAAGCAGAAAAGAGTTGAGCTCGATGTCTGCACACTCCTGCACGTTGTTTGATTAAAGAATTCAATACGTTAATTGCATTCCCTTTTATATCCGCTGTAGCGGATTCTTCTTCAAAACGACAATATTCGGCCAGAGCTTGAATACGCTGCGTCTCATCAAGATTCAATAACTTTTGATATTCATTGTTGTTAATCAAGGCACCTGTGACATCAAAAGATAATTTGGAGATCCATTCTAAATGTTCTTTAGGTGCCTTGTTTTGAAGAGTAAAGTCAACGTTATTTCCTGGTTCAATGATGTAATTGACCAGACATGATTCAAGCTCCCTCTTAAATTTTATGAAATAATAACCGGAATTCTTACATCTTTTTAATTCAAAATCTGGATGTTCTGCAGCATAGTTGAGCAATGTATCGCAAGTGCTTAAGGCAGGTAATTGCAGCCATTGATTAATTAGAGGCTTTTCAAAAGTGATTTGCCCATAAACGAGTTTTTTTGACGTTTCGGATTGATTAAATTCTTCTTCTAACTGGTGGGTAGTGCATTTTAAAGCTTCAGGAACAGCCTCTAGATTTTTTTCTAAAGGAATGTAGGGTTTAAAGTTTTTACTGAAAGGGGACCAAAAGAAGGTATTAAGATGATAACTTGAAACATGAGGGCTCGGACCCGTTTTCGTTTTGAAAATCGTACGTGCAGGCAAGGATGGAGTATGCTCCGTTTCGCCTATATTTCCATCAAGAGATAAAGAATCCTCGGTATATCCATATTGTGGTATTTGTTTCAAGTGAGGTTCAAATAAGTTGATTTCAATTTGGGGGTAACTGTGTTGTACCCACTGTATCGCAATTAAATCCTCTTTGTTTCGTGGCGTTGGGAACGATATTGATTTGACGTTAGGTGCAACTTTGATTAATTGATTTAATTGCGAAAAGCTCAAAGCATTTAAAGAAAAAGTGATGTGCCTTAATGACGAAAGCGAGGCGGGTTCCAATGCATTTAGTAAAGTAAGAAGATCATCGGGATTATCCATTTCAATTTCATTTAAATTTCTTGCAGCCAGGAAAAAATACAGTAATTGATCTGAGGAAATATGAGTTCCTCGGGTAATAAGTTTTTTTAAATTGGGTAATGAGTTCGGTGCTATAGAAATCGATTCAAAATCAAGATAGCAGGATGATAATTCAAGATAGGTTAAATTGGGTGCGTTGGTTAATAGGCTATAAAGTTGCGCGGGAGCCATTTTTCCTTGGCCGAGGATAACTTTTTTTAAAGATTTTAGTGGCTTATCAGGTTGGATGAGCGGTTCACTATATTCTGTCCAATCAAATGAATAAATAAACAAAGTTTCGAGGTTTGGAGCAGAGTTTACAAGAATATAGACATCATCAAAAATAAAACTGGAGCTAATGGAAAGATCTTTTAAGTGGATGAGCGGGGCTTTCAGGTTCAACGAATCTTCCCAAGATAAAAATAGGTTGGCGAGAGCCAATTCTCTTAAGTTGGGTGTTGCATTAATTAATGCATTTATTTGACGTGTCGATGTTTTTACACTGTTTAATGAAAGCGTTTTTAAATTGGCCATTTTTTTAGAGAGCAAAGAGAGAGATGGAGCCTTGGTAATGGTTCCGTCGACGAGACAAAGCGACAATAAATTTGGTGAATTATTTAATAACGATGCAAGACGTTTAGAAGAAAAATTAATCTCTTGTGCTAATAGAAATCTTAATGAAGTAGTTAAAAGTGGATTTTCATTTTCTTCATCCTCAAAGTCATTCAATGATTCTAATTCACAATTTTCCAATGCCAAGGAGAGTAGACCTTCTCGTTTATTGAGAAAAGAAGGGAGGGATACGATGCTGTTTGTCAATGAAATATGAATTATTTTTTTCAGTATGTCAGGACGATTTTTTAATAAATAAGCGAAATAAAGTTTGTCGGGTTCAGGGAGGAGTGTAGGGGACGACATGCTGGATTGTAAAAATTGAGGAATTGGTTTTGTCTGGGGTTCACATTCGATCGCTTTTTCAAAATGGATGTACTTTCGACGCCAATCTATATCCATGTCTAAAGGAGTATCAAAGGACCATTGTAGTGCACCTACTAAATCTTTTCGAACTACTTCGGTGTCAATTAGATCGCTGAATAGATTGGGTAAATACAGCGTTAATGAATTGATGAAATTAAAAAATGCATCAGGGGAATTTAAAACTTTGTTACAAAACGCATCAAATTCAACAGTATCTAAAAAAGTTACCCGATCACCAATGAGATTTAATTTTTTTATCTCAGCGATTTCTTGGGAGGGATCCATCTCGCAATATTTCAGATGGATGGTATCAACTTCCTCTACATCTTCTATTTTTTTTAAACCTTCTTTAGTAGGAAAATACACAGAAAAATGATCATCGACTAACTTTTTTATAATGCATTGTTTCAGATAAATATTTTCGGTGGTTTCGCTCAAGCTGGATTTAAGAATGATGGCTTTTTTTTCGAGTTGAGCAGAATTTATAACAATCGCATCCCAGCATTCTGAATTATCCGCCAGAGCTTTATCAAGGTTCAGGACCCCGCCATTTGGCTCAACCGAAGATTCAATCGTGGGTAAAGGATTTTTTTCATATAATAAGTCGAGATCACTGAGGATTTCAGTTTGGGTTTTCATGCAAATCCTAATCTGAGTTTAATGCGCAGATCGTATTTCTAATTGATGGATTGGGCAATTATATATCTTTTGGTGGATTTTGTAGACATTAACGAGATTGCGTTGCCAAATATTTATCAATCATTTGACGTGAAAGGCTGATAGGTTTAGGGAGTTGTGGCAGTTTTTTTATAGAAAACCATTGAGCATCTTCAATTTCAGTTGCATCGATTTGAATTTCACCGCTGTCATATTCGGCAATGAACCCTAACATTAAATTACTTTGAAATGGCCAGGGTTGAGAGGAAAAATAATACAAATTTTTTATAGTCAATCCCACCTCTTCTTTTACTTCGCGCATAACCGTCTGTTCAAGCGTTTCTCCAGGTTCCACAAAGCCAGCCAGCAGACTGTAAACTCCAGGCATAAAATGAGGTGATCGCGCAAGTAAAAGCTCATTATCTCGCCAAATTAATACCAACATAGCAGGGGCAATTTGAGGAAAAATTAATGAGTGACATTCAGAACATATTTTAGCTCGTTCTTTTGTACTGTATTGAGTTGGATGACCACAATACCCACAAAACTGAGTGCTTTTATCCCAATACAAGAGTTGCTTGGCTTTGGAAACAAGTAAAAAAAGATCTTCGTCGCCTAGAAGTTCATGTGCTTGCCGGATATGTTGGAACGTAGCATCTTTGGGAAGTATCTCAGGGCGTTTCTGAATCTGTACAGCAAAACACGGGGTGTTGCCATAGATTCCAAAATAAATTTGGCGTTCAATAAGGAGATGAAGATCGTTAAGATTGAACAATTTGGGGATAGTGTGGTTCTGTAAAAGGATGTCTTCGCCATGAAAGATAAACCAGAATGCGGGTTCATTAAAGGAAGTAGGGGGATGAATTTGTGATGTAAATGGTTTTAACATAAATAATCCATAATTTTGTAATCCATAATTTTGTAATCCATAATAAGTGTATCGAATGGTTTTGTGGGTGGTCAAATAGAACCTAAATTTTAAGGAAAATACTCCATTCATTGAACGTCATTTCAAGCGCAGCATTGCTCAGATCCGTAACGAACATTTGCGTTCATCGGAAGCATTACAAGATGAAACAGGCGATCTTTTGCATGCAGTTTTTTCACTGTGCGTATTTTGCAATTTGTTGGCTGGTTTACCCCTAATTTGCTTGTGCATGACCGCAATGCAATAATACTAAATAAGATTAATTAAAAGGATTTGAACAATGGAGAAAGTTTCCACAGGGATCGTTGGTCTTGATAATATTCTTAAAGGTGGTTATCCAAAGGAAAGACCCACTCTCTTAAAAGGTGGACCAGGGTGTGGTAAGACCGTTTTTTGCCTTTTTTTTGCGTATAGCAATATTCTGAATAATCGGCACGTCACCTACCTTACGTGTGAGGAACCGCCTGAACTCATCCTAAAAAACATGGATCAATATGGATTATCCGGAAGTGACGCAAATAAAAATAAGAAACTGGCTGTTCTTGATTTTCGCCCAAACCTAACTGATACTGTGACCGGTGGTTTTGAATTAGATGCCATTCTTATGCGAATTCAATCCAGCTTATCAGGCGAAGACCCTGTGCTCATCATCGATTCACTCCAGAATCTACTGATTGGTTTAGAAACACCCAATTATAAAATTGATTTATTAAATATTTTTACATGGTGTAAAGAGCATCGAATTACCTTATTGGTTACGGCTGCAAATGAAGAAGACCGTTATTTTGAAGAATATGCAGCCGATTGCGTTATTTTACTTGAACAAGTGATTTGTAAAAAATTAATGACCCGCATTTTAAGAATAGTTAAAATGCGAAGTTCAGCTCACGAGACAAATCAATACCCCTTTTTGTTAACCGAAACAGGCGTTTCAATTTTACCTATTACGGACACTAGTCTTACCGAACAAGAAAATCTATCTTACATTTCCACCGGAATTCCAGTTTTGGATAAAATGTTTGGCGGTCAAGGTTATTTAGAATCATCCTCGATTATGATTAGTGGATCATCGGGTACTGCAAAATCACTTCTGGCAGCTACATTGGCAGCATCTGCAGCCAAGCAACAAAAAAGAGTGCTTTATGTTTCTTTTGAAGAGTCTCCCATTAATTTTATAAGAAATGTTAAATCAGCAGGTATCAATCTTAATGAACCCGTCGCAAACAATATGATAAGTATCCATTCTCTTCGCACAATAGAGATGGGTTTAGAGGAACACCTCATTAACATTATCACCCTTATTGAAGAGATAAAACCACATATATTAATTGTGGACCCCATCACATCATTTCTAGATATGGGTGATAGTTTTGAAGTTAAATCAATATTAATTCGTCTGATATCTTATGCAAAATACAAAAATATCACCTTTATTTTTAATCAATTTGTCCATGAGTATTTAGGGTACCAAGATCTTATCTCTGCTTCCAGCTTAGTAGATTCATGGATCAAATTAGGTCTGATTGAATCCAATGGTGAGTTTAATCGAGCATTGCAGATAGTGAAATCTCGAGGAAATGCAAGCTCAAATCAAATGAAAGAGTTTCATGTTACGAGTAACGGTATTGTCATTGAGGACCCTTATTTCGGGGATGGAGGCATGATTTTTGGATCAAGAAAAAAAGAAAAACAAGCTATAGACAAGAAAAAGAAAGAATCATTGGCAACTCAATTAGAATCAATTAATAAACAAATCGATTTGATACAGAAAGCCGATCAAAAAGATAAAGCACCTGAAAACATTGAACGCTCATTAGTTATCTTTAACTTGCTAGAAAAAAAACAAAAAATTGAAATGGAAATTCAATTGACAGAGTCAATCAATTTAGAAAATAAAATGGAGAAGTGATAATGGCTAAGTATAAGTTAAAACTTTATATTATCGGTTACACATCTACAGCTAAAAAAGCAGTTAAAAATCTCCAGGAAATTTGTGCGTTACCTGAACTTAAGGGTAGTTATGAAGCGGAAGTCATTAATTTATTAGAGCATCCACAGTTAGCCGAGTCTGAAAAAATTATAGCAACACCGTTATTAATAAAGGATTTACCTGAGCCAATTCGCAGAATAATTGGTGACTTGTCTGATCGAGAAAAAGTACTTGTGGGGTTAAATATCAGTGAAATCTGAGGAACTTCAAAAAGATAATTACTGGGAAACGTTTGTTGACGCTTTGTCAGAGGCGATTCTTGTTTTAGATTTGTCGGGTAAAATTCTTTATGCCAATAACGCATCCTGTATTTTATTCAATAAAGGAAGTGTTGATCTTATTGGCAGTGATTTTAGTTATCCAATTGAATTAGAAAAACCAACTAAAATAGAAATTCTAGATGTTAATAACCAAATAATATATGCGGAAGTATATATGAAGAAGACCATCTGGAAACATAATCCAGCTTGGGTTGCTACGTTACATGATATTACTGAAAGAGAAAATGCTGAAAAAAAATTACATCTATTAGCGAATGTTTTTCATTTTGCAAAAGAAGGCATTGTTGTTACAGATCCTGATCTGAATATCATTGATGTCAATACAGAATTTACTAACATTACTCAATATAAAAAAGAAGAAGTCCTCGGCAAAAAACCCAATATTTTAAAATCGGATATTCAAGGCGTTGGATTTTATAAAAAAATGTGGGCACATTTAAAAAGCCAAGGATATTGGTATGGTGAGATATGGAATAAGAAAAAAAATAATGAACCATATCCGCAATTGCTGGCGATATCAGAAGTAAAAAATGTTGATGGCGATTTAGTAAATTATGTTGGCGTTTTTTATGATATTACACAACAAGAGGAACAAAAAAAACAATTACTTCATCTCGCTTACCATGATAGCTTGACAAATTTAGCAAACAGAAAATCATTATTAGAGCAATTAGAAACTGCAATGGTAAAAACACGACGTTTAAATAATTACATAGCGCTTGTATTTTTTGATATTGATGATTTTAAGTCAGTTAATGATTTGTATAGTCACAAAACGGGGGATAATCTATTAATAGAAACTGCACAACGAGTCAAAAATCTAATACGCGAAACGGACACCTTGGCGAGAATCGGAGGTGATGAGTTTGTGTTATTATTGGAGGGACTGAGTCATCCTTATGATTTCAAACATGTGATGGATAAGATCTATGAAAATTTAAAGAAGCCAATCATTATAGATTCACATAAAATATTTATCACTATTAGCGCTGGGATTTGTTTTTATCCGCAAAAAATAGCCATCGGCCCGTCTGGTTTGCTTTCTCAAGCGGATCAGGCTATGTATAAATCTAAGATGACTGGAAAAAATAAATATTCTTTATATGATGTGGCGCTTGATTTAGAAATTAGAAAACAAGAAAGATTAATTAACGCAATTAAATCTTCAATTAAAAATAATGAATTAAAACTTTATTACCAGCCTAAAGTGAACATGAAAACAGGTAAAATATTAGGATTAGAGGGTTTGATTCGTTGGGAGCACCCTAAAAAAGGGCTCTTACTTCCAAATCAGTTTTTACCTCAAATAAAAAATGATGCGTTTTCTTTTACACTTTTAGAGTTCACCCTAAAGGAAGCACTTGAGCAAATACGATTATGGACACACATTGATGATCAGCTAACAATCAGTATCAACATCAGTGCGCGTCAACTCGAACAAGAAAATTTTTTTGAAAAATTAATGAACATCGTAAAACTTTATCCTAAAAATATATACAGTCGACTTGAATTAGAAATTTTGGAATCTAGTATTATCAATAAATTTGAATTAACCTCAGGCATTATTAAAAAATGTAATAAGATTGGTATAGAATTTTCACTGGATGATTTTGGCACCAAATATTCATCGCTTAATTATTTAGTCAATTTACCATTTCGCTATATGAAAATAGATACTGAGTTTATTAGAAATATTTTAATAAGTAAAAGGGATACTAAAATATTAAGAGCAATACTTGATATTGCAAAAGCAATAAACATCAAGGTCATTGCTGAAGGCGTAGAGACACAGGAACACATAAACCACCTGATAAACCTTGGTTGTCATTTAGGTCAAGGCTTTGCTATCAGCAAAGCAATGCCCGCGGAGCAGTTTGCAGAATGGTATCAATCATGGAACAGCAAAAGGCGGGGTAACCACAAACCTGGGGGATAATGTGGTAATCCCCCCCAAAATAAACCAGCAGGTGGGTAACCGGATCCAGTCGTACCGATCTAGTCTTCCGGACCTTTCTTATGTAAGAGTGGCCATAATTTCCCTAAAACATCCCATTACTATTCGCTGACTCAGCAGGAATAGGTTGAATAACATCCCAGTGCTCATAAATTTTATTGTGTTCCAGTCGAAAAATGTCAACGATGGCTTGTCCCCGCGTTCCCGGCTCTAAGATGGAATGGACATGGACAATCACATAATCTCCTTCTGCGAAAATTCTTCTAATTTCACTATGTGATTGTGGATAAGTACTTTTCAGATAATCAATGTAATTTTTTAAACCCTCAATCCCATCTTGAGCGATGGGATTATGTTGAATGTACCAAGCACCCAAGTAATTTTGCGCAGCATCAAAGTCCTTTTCATTCAAGGCCTTTTGATAAAATTGGGTTACAATGTGTTTGTTCGTTTCCTGTAGAGTTCCTGCAATTCCAGAAACTGAGTGAAACAACAAACCACTGGATATGAGTGATAACATTATTTTTTTCATTTATGCTCCTTATTAATCAAACAAATTGATTATAAATGGCTATTTAAATTAAAAAAGCGCATAATTTTGGCTAAATATATCTAATTTTTAGATGGATTCAGGTTGGCGCACGATGACCAAAGTAACTCTTGAACAGTGGCGTGTATTTCATACAGTGATTGACGAAGGAAGCTTTGCTAAAGCAGCAATGAAACTGCATAAAAGTCAATCGAATATCAGCTATACTATTGCAAAACTCCAAGACATGCTGGGGTTAAAATTACTCCAGATTGAAGGGCGTAAGGCTGTTTTGACAGAACAAGGCATTGAAATTCTAAAATTATCGCGCCAAATTACCAGAGCTGCAAAAAATGTAGCGAATGCAGCTGTTAATTTAAAATCAGTTTTTGAAAAATCGATTCGCTTGGCTATTGATGAGATTTTTCCACTCCCTTTATTGATGGCTGTATTGCAAGAATTTTCCCAGCAAAATCAACACACCAAATTGAGTATTACGCATGGGTTATTATCAGGTCCTAGCGATCAATTAATTAATGGCGATGCGGAGCTGGCTATTATTTCAAAAATTCCGGAAGGTTATACGGGCAATAAATTGATGGATGTTCATTTTATTCCATATGCTCATCAAGACAGCCCTTTGCATCAAAAACGACTCACCCTCGAGGATCTTTATGAAGAACGTTACCTCATTGCCCAGGATTCTGGTGTAAATAAAAAACGTAATGAAGGGTGGTTAGGTTCTGAATTTCATTGGAAAGTAAGTACTTTGGAAATGAAAATCCAATGTGTGGCACATGGAATAGGGTTTGCCTGGTTGCCGCAGAAAATGGTTGAGGGTCGAAACATACCTATTCTCCCTTTGAAAATGGAAGAAAATAATATCAGAACCTATCCTGTTTATTTGGTGCACCACCAACCTCAAGAAATGGGGCCATCAGCAAAACTCTTAATAGAGCTTTTTAAAAAACACGCCGACAAAAGTTAGATTTTGAGTTTTAGTAAAGCTTCATCTAATGACACCCACGTTAAATTGACCTATAAGTAATAAATCCCCTGTCGAAGAGAGAACTATGAATCCTTCAAAAAAATCCCTTATAAGCGGTTTAATGATTTTATTTTCAGTTTCAGCCAGCAGCATGACGGAAAAAGTTTCCCAATCCGAATCCGATGCGGCGCGAATTTCAATGTTGGAAAAGGCTTTGGCTCCCCAAAAACTGGATGAAGTGGCAACTTTGTTTGCAAAAGCCAATAAAGAGCGGAATGCTGCGGTCCAATTTATGCTGTTTTCGGAACAATTAAAAAACAAATTTAAAGATCGTTGGCCCTATTGGGTATCTGGGGTATCCAGTCCATGGATTACTTCTTATGAGATAAAAAAAATAGTTCAAAGTAAGAGCTCTTGGAAATTTAGAATAACATATCAATGGGCGACCGCAGATGGCCCATTTAATCCCCCCATGGTGCAAAATATAGTAGTAGCACCTGTACCTGAACCTATAAATTCATCCCAAAAATTTTGGATAATTGAATTTAATGAGCAATAGGTAAAAGAACCTATCGGTTATTTTGTCGTACTATAATTATTTAAAAGATCTGTTAAGGAATTAACAAATGCATAACGGAGAAGAGGTAATAACAAAAGATTTTCAAAGTATTTTACTTCGAAATGGGTTTTCTACTCAGGAATTTAAAATAACAATAAAGAATGGGTCAAGTTATGATCCGAATCAAATAGTGAGCACCCAAGTATGGATCACGATTGAAAGAGATTTTATACAAAAGAAATATGGCTTATACCGAACTAACTGGCCCTATGATTTTGAATCAGATTTAAATAATGGCTACTTTAACCCCTAATGAGATAAACAGGTAACTAAAATTAGGTATGTTGAAAATTCAACCCCCTAGTACCGCGAATAATTCGCAGTATTAGGGGGTGGGATAAATGGTCCATTGACTCTAGTTGATACCATTAGTGATTCGGGTATATCTATTTTATTTATTGCTTGCGAATCCTATTGTTGCCGCAAATGCTATAGCCATACCCACGCCAATAACCGTTGGGGTGAAAAAGCTATATCGGTTTGATGATTCACTTGCTGAAGAGGTAGTCTTTGCAGCATTTACGTGTTCCGGATTAGATTGTTTATTTGAAAACTTCCGCTCGGCGATTTGGTCTTTTGAATCATAAAAAACTGGATCGGTTATAATCACCATTCCGCTAGGTGTTTGCGCCTTTCCCACCATTGAGGATGCTTCCACTTCTGAAAACCCTTTTTTCATTAATTCAGCGATTTCTGCTTCTAATACTTCTTTGGTTGGGGATGCACTGGTGTCCACTTTGAGGAAGCTTTCCCCTATTTTTCCTTCAATTTGGCCATCATTCCAGGACACACTTTTTTTCTTTGCTTTCAGGGGGGCGTTTTCTATTTTCTCGTTCATAAAAACCTCATCAATATTAAGATTGGATAAAATTAGAACAATTTTAACAGTCAATGATTAAGGAAATATGAAGAATTTGTATTTTTTTTATTCATTATCGTGAAAATGGAAAAAATGAGGCTTGTGTGATTCTATGTTGCACTCAGGTTTTAACAAACCACCGGATGGCTTTATTCAACTATAATTAATGAGTAACATTTTTTATATTGGTTCATTTCATTTAGTTTTGTGAGGCACAGCAGAAGTATATTAAGGGGGGGATGGATGCTTATCGATAAGGGACACTATTCTGCTTATATCGCCAAGCGCTCACCTTCTTGGCGTGTTTTTTTCCCTCCTCTATTTCTATCCCTAATCTGCATCTTAATCGAATACAAAACGAGTTTTCTGGTTTTTCATGTATTAACTGAATTTGTTTCGGTATGTATTGCATTGACCGCAATGACGGTAGCGGCGACAACCACTCAATTCACTAAAAATCAGTTTGTGGTTTTTATTTCTTTAGCAGCAGGTTGGTGTGCCAGTATCGACATTGCTCATATTTTAGCTTATCAAGGAATGAACTTATTACCGCAGGGCGGTGGGAATTTTAGTACTCAACTTTGGGTTTCTGCGCGCATCCTCCAAGCTTTATCTTTTCTGTGTGCTATTTATTTCTTTAGGCATACTCTGAAAATTTGGGTAGTGAATCTTTGTTTCTTTTTTATAACGCTGGCAATTTTATCTTCCATCTTCTCGGGTTATTTTCCCACGACCTATATCAATAATTATGGAGTGACTTGGTTCAAACTCTATTGCGAATGGGGCGTTATCCTCATTCTCTGCATGACCCTTATCTTGCTGTGGTATGAGAAGGCAATGCTTTCAAAAGAGTTGTTGTTTTATATGAGCTTAAGCCTTATTTCGATGATTGGTTCCGATTTATCTTTATCAAGTTATAAAAATTTGTTTGGTATAGAGAATATGGT
The DNA here is from genome assembly GCF_977063395.2 of Legionella nigrisilvae. Taxonomy (NCBI): domain Bacteria; kingdom Pseudomonadati; phylum Pseudomonadota; class Gammaproteobacteria; order Legionellales; family Legionellaceae; genus Legionella; species Legionella nigrisilvae. Next base: position 279,718 of record NZ_CDRUGZ020000042.1, on the reverse strand, counting down.
TGGTCATGTGTTAAGAATATTCTCATATTGGTTTATCTATATTGCGTTGGTTGTACAAACGTTACGTCATCCTTTTGCAATGTTGGCACGAGCTGCAACGACTTACGATAACATTCCCGATCCTACGTTTATTGTTCAGTCTGAAGGTACAATCAGCCAAGCGAACAGTGCTGCTGGAGAATTCACTCATAAAAAACCGGAAGAATTAGTGGGCTTATCTTCCCATAACCTCTTTCATAATAAGTCTATTGAACCAGAGCAATGTCCAGTGTGCTCTCAGCTGTCCGCTCCAAAACGTCAGTTTATTGTGGAAATTGAGACTAAAAAGAATGAATGGGTAGAATGTAGTATGTGCTCGATTAATTCTGATTTTTTTCCAAATTCTTGGGTACAAATCGTAAGGGATATTTCTTTGCGTAAGGCTCTTGAAAAAGAACACAATAAATTAAATTATAACTTGCGTGAACGGATTAAAGAAATTCGATGTCTTTATACCATTGCCAATTTGATAGCACTTAGAGACTTGAATATCGATGAATTATTTACCCAAGTTGTCAATGTATTGCCTGATGCGTTTCAATTTCCAAAGCATATGGTTGCAACAATAAAAAGTGACTGGGGCGAGTTTAGTTCAGACTCCAAAGCGCAAAAACTACCTTATCAATTGGAAAAAGAGTTTCAAACGGATCAGTCTCTAGTAAAAATAAATGTGGCATACCGATTGCAACCGTTAATATCTAAAACTCCTTTTCTACCTGAGGAATCAACACTTTTGGATTCGGTAGCCACGTTATTGCAGAACGCACTTACACGATTTCAATCAGAACAAAAAGCGAAGGAAGCCGAAAAACGATTTAAAGAAAGCGAAGAACACTTCCGTGCGTTTATTGAACAAGCCCATGTGGGCGTATATATACGTAGTAAAAAACGATTTTTGTATGTAAATCCACGCTTTTGTGAACTGGTTGGTCGCAAAGAAGAAGAATTATTATCCCTGGGGTTGCTGGATTTAATAGAGGATGAAAGCACTAAAAAATTAGCTCTCAAGTATTGGCGTCGATTAGATCGCGGCGAATCCAGTATTGCCTACAACCTCCCTTTAAAAAGAAAAAGTGATGGCGCCTCCTTAATTTTAAGGATTGATACGACGGTTATTTCCTGGAAGGGACATTTCGAATTTCTTTCCATAGTAGATGATGTTACCGAAATTCAACATGCAAAAGTGCAAATCGAACAATACGTAACTGAGTTAGAATCTGCAATAAAAGGGACGTTTCTTGCGGTTTCCAAGATGGTCGAACTTCGTGATCCCTATACAGCAGGTCATGAACGTCAAGTTGGATTAATTGCCAAAGCCATAGGGGAGGAATTGGGATGGTCATCTGAACGGTGCTCCTCGCTGGAGCTTATGGGATTGGTACATGATATAGGTAAAATTTCAATACCCGCAGAAATTCTTTCCAAACCCACCAGGCTTACTGGGACAGAGATGGAACTCATAAAGGTGCACCCCCAAGCGGGCTATGATATTTTAAAAGATGTTCCGCTTAAAAAACCGGTTGCTGAGGTGATCTTACAACATCACGAACGACTTGATGGTAGCGGTTATCCTCGAGGATTAAAAGGGTCAGAAATTTTGCCCGAAACCTTAGTGATTTCTGTAGCAGATGTCTTGGAAGCGATGACATCGCATAGACCCTACAGACCTGCATTAGGCATAGAAGCTGCAATAGCAGAAATTAAACGGGGCAGGGGTGTTCTTTATGATACAGAGGTGGTCAATGCGGCCTTAAAGTTAATTCAAGAAAATAAACTCCCGCTACACCCATAAAAATCAGAAACGTTTTCCATCGAAAAGACAATGAGTTGAAAGCATTACTTATTGTATATTAGACAAATCCTGTGCAATATTACTATATTAATGATTATACTCTTGAAGATAAAGGTTCTGTATGTTTCGAAAAACTGCTCCTTGCTTTTTCGCAGTGGTTATTGATGCTTTAGGTTTTGGTCTTGTTTATCCAGTAATGACCGCGCTCTTCACCGCGAATCATAGTCCCGTTTTAAGTGCCGATGCCAGTATGGCTGTGAAACATTTTTATTTGGGATTAAGTTATATGCTCTATCCTTTATGCATGTTTTTTGGCACTTCGTTTATGGGCGATTTATCTGATGTTTGGGGGCGGAAAAAAGTATTGCTATTATGCATGCTCGGAATAACCATCAGTTTTTTGTTAATGGGAATGGGGGTCGCCTTTTCTTGTTTAAGTTTATTACTCATTGGGCGGGCACTTTCAGGTTTGATGGCCGGTAGCCAACCCATAGCCCAAGCCTCCATTGCTGATTTGAGTACCCCTGAAACCAAGGCGTTAAACATGAGTTTAATTTCCATGAGTTTTAGTTTTGGTTCCGTTCTTGGCCCATTGCTTGGGGGTGTCATGTCCGATCAACAATTGCTGCCTTGGTTTACATTTACCACCCCGTTTTTGATGGCCGCATTGCTTGCCTTTATTGCTTGGATTTGGATAAAACTTGGATACCAAGATACTGTTTTAGTTTTGTCTCAGAAGAAAATTTCCATTTTCCGTCCAATACATATTTTTATTGAGGCATTTCAACATCAATCGGTTCGTATTCTTGCCTTAGTGTTTCTATTGATGCAAATGGGATTTAGTCTTTATTTTCAATTCATTATTGTACACATGAAGATGGTTTATCATTATACCAATTGGCAGTTAGGAGCAGTGCAGGGGATGATTGGTTTAGGCTTTGCTATAGGTATTTTAATTGGTATGCCTTTATGTGTGAAGCGATATAAAGTCCATCACATTGCTTTGTGGACGCTTGTTCTCACCGGTTTAGGTCAGCTTCTGGTTTATGTTATACCTAATTCATTATTGCAATGGCCTTTGGCCGTCGCGATTGCAACGTTTGATATTATGGCATTTGCTTGTCTACTAACTTTATTTTCCAATGCCGTGGATGCACAATCGCAAGGATGGGTAATGGGAATATCGGGTGCAGTGATGGCATTTGCTTGGATGATAACGGGGTTTGGTTCCAATTTATTATCCATTCTGTCCAGTGCGGGTTTGATTGCTGTAGGTGGGGTTTTACTGCTTGTCTCAGCGTTACTTTTACTAAAAAATAGAACCGTGTAGTAGGAATGATTGATTTTTAAATCATATTGTGGAGGCGACTTTTTTTATGTAAAATTATTATTCACTTGCAGAAGAGTAATAATCGATGTACAAACCTAATATATTAATAGTCTGGTCTAATTATTATAAAGATTTAGCAGAAAAACAATTAGACGTTTGCTTAAATAAATTAAAGCAATATGACTACAATTATCAGGTTGAAACGGTCGAAGCTGGAACCTATGAAATCCCAACCGTGATCCAACATTACCACCGTGTTAACCCCTTTGATGGTTATTTGCCATTGAGTTTGTTACTTAAAGGTAAAACCGATCATTATGAGTTTATTTGGGAACATGTTAAAGAATGTTTTATTCAATTTGCTTTAGATGGATTAACTCTAGGTAATGGAATTATTTCTGCTCCAAGTATGGATATTTTGAGCGAACGTGTTGAAAACGGAGAACGAGTGCAAGAAGCAATTAATGCAGTGGATTATTTAATCCGTTTTAAAAATAAAAAAAATAATAAAGTGGCTTATGTCTAAAATTCTCATTATTTCTTCTGGTATCCATAAAGATTTAGCATCGGAACAACTGGAGCTTTGTACTACTCTTGTGAAAAATGCAGGGTACGCTTATCAAGTGGAGTTATTACAAGCCGGTACTTATGAAATTCCGTTTGTGATTAATACGTATCACCAAAAAAATCCTTTTGATGGGTACATTGCATTAGGCTTAATTCTTAAAGCCAATCTGGATCATTATAATAATATTATGTCCCATATTCGCTACTGTTTCACGCAATTTGCTCTAAACGATATTATAGTGGGTAATGGAATTATTACGGGCGCTAGCATTGAAGAATTAAGTGAAAACATTCGCAGTGCAAACCCTTGCCATTCAGCATATCCGTCTGCGGTTAATGCGGTGGACTGTCTCATTAAACTAAAAAACAAAATAGCATAGTAATACCCCATTCGTGCATATTTATAATGGTTCAAACCCGCCTATCCTGAGGAGTTTAGGACGAAGGATCTATTCTAGTGGTTGTGCCATTTGAGACGAGTCATGCGGGAGGCGGGTTCTACGCAAATTCCTGGGTATAGCATCGCCGTTACCCAGGAACAATGTTAGGTCCCTTCACTAATAGTTGGCTACTTCAACTCGGGTACCTTCGGTACATTTTCCAATTGTTTTGTGGGTTTGCGCGAAAAAAAAGAGCCAAAATAACTGGAGAGAGAGCGATTAGAAACCGGTTCTTTTTCCTCGTTAACTTCGACGATTTTAGGTTCTGGATACAAGTTTTCCTGTACCATTCTAAAACCGGAAAAAATGCTCTTGAGGACTAGAGGTAACAAGCTCAACATAATTAACATGCTGGTTAAATTGGTGGATTCGTTAAATAAAGTATAATTGGTTAGGGATTCCAAGACCGCAATAATTAAAGCAATTCCTATTGTATTTGTAATCAAGGAAGACGCATTGATATTGCGATTATCCATAGGTAAGTCGGCACTTTGATTAATTTCATAAAACGCAATCCATAGCCACAACAAATCAAAAGCGACACTATACCAATGCTGCTGGGGCATTTCGGTGACATTGGCTCCTACTGCTTTAGCTAAATCAAAAGTCATCTTCCCACTTTTAAGTGCTAAAGCCATGCTGGGTTTTTCTTGTGAATTGGCTAAAGGAGCGAATTGCTGGATAAATAAGCTCTTGGGAAGATTAATATCAAAAAGTTCGTAAAAGGTTTTCTCAGAACCAAATAATCTTCTTAGTTGTTCTTCACTAATATTCGATAAGGCATCAACCCCAGGGGCAAAAGTACCATCATCTGAATGATGGGCAATGACCACGTCTGAATTTTTCATCATCATTAGATCATTAGTCCCATCCCCATTTGCGACCACAAAATAATGATGGTCTTTGAGATACCTTGCGAGGATACCTTTGCTCTCAGTACTCATTTCTGCAAAAATAATTACAGGCCGTTTTTCTTTATCGCGAGTCATTAATGTTTTAAAACGGGCTAATATGGCTTCATTAATCCCCGCAAAAATAACAGTGGAATCAGGGGAACAAACTTCTTCGCTTAAAAGGTTAAGGTTTTCTTCTTCAATATGGGCTGCTCGAATAGTGATAATCCTTTTTGCATGTTCTGGACATAATACTTTGGCAATATTTACTGCCGCTTTCGTGGTATCACCCGTTGCTACAAATACCGGAACCGATATTTCCCTACATTGAGCAATAAATTGATCTGCACCTTTTTTTACAGGATTATCAACAATAAATGTACCATGGTATTCCAAATTTTTAAGTAAGTCTGGATGTTCTAGAAGGAAGCGCTCTATCGCTTTTTTATCATCTATATCAAATAATTTCTTTAAAATTGTAAAGTCGTGTTCATTAAGTTTGGTTTGTGCAATACACCAATCACGCGATAAGACCGCAGTGCGACTTTGCATCTTATTATAGTCTTGCAGCAGTGGTGTTTTTTGAAACGCATCGGCTTTAGGTACGCCGCAAAAGACCAGAGCAAAATGTTCCCCATCCTGGACAAGTGTTAGGCGCCCTCCGAACGTACGATATAAACCCAAATGAAACGTCTCAATCTCTTTTTTCTTCTCCATGGTAGTAATCATCTTTCTAAAATGATTATTACCAAGAGTCGTTACTTCCAAACAGTGTGGATCCGCCAATAAGGTTTTGAATAATTCTAAAATCGCGTGTTCTTCAGGTTCTAATTCTTTTTTATTATTGGTAAAGGCATAACAAAATACTTCAAATGATTTAAGCCATTGTGCCGTTTCAGGTAGAAGCATCTCGTCTTTTTTTTCCTTGAGAAGTTGCTGAACTTCGGAGGACATGTCGGGAGTCCATAAGCCAAGCACATCCATTCGTGTGGTAGTCAAAGTTCCCGTTTTATCTGAAATAATAGCGACACCATTGGCAAACTGCTCACGATAGTATCCCCCAAGGGCATTACATAGATCCACAATTCGTAACGCATCAATAGTTTCAAAAGGTTGATCTCCTAAATTACTGTTTAGTTTTTTCATCAAGCGACTATTCACTGTTTCGCGTAAAAAGGCTTCAGAAAAGGGAATCATGGTTTGAAAAAGTGTGAACATAAGCCGGAGTGTTTCCGCAGGCATCTGGGTAATGTCTCTTTGCAAGAACGCCGCCATAATTATAGAGCCTAGAATAGAATATAAGACATTTCGTTGTTTGCGCTTTGCGATAATTTCATTTATGTAGGCTTTTTTTTCATAATTGCTATTCAACAACAACTCTTTCTCAGGTTTGATTTGAATAAAAATATTGTCCTGATTGTAGGTATTTAATTTATCACCTACAAGCACTCCGGCTTGTTTGCCGTCCCTTACCGCATATAAGTCTATTTTGTTGTAATTTGATGAAAAATCAGGTTTTGTATGATGCTCAATCCAAACATCCTCTCCATTTTGAGCTTTAAGATTGACGCTAAATTTTTTTCGTTCCAATGTTTTTGTAAAATCACCTTCCAAATTTCGTTGCAGGGCTATCAACTCTCCAGATATCGGAACACAATCCAAATTGATACGTTCATCACAAAGCACCAAATCCCCTGTTCGAAGCTGATATCTGGGAATTTCAACAAATTTTGAACCGCTCGCGGTAAATCTTAAAACCCGATGTAATTTATGATTGTATTCGTAATCATGATCCAGTTTTTCTTGCTGTAAACGCATTTTTTTTATGGTTGATGGGGCCAAATCGGCTAATAATGCGGGTAAGTTACGAAATTTTTGCACAATTCTGTCGGCGTATCGAATATTGTGAGAAATTAAACCCAATTGGAAAGCGCGTGAACTGATCATCAACTCGCTGGCGATAAAATGATTTATTTGAAAATAGAGATTAGATAAGGGAGTCAGGCCACTGGAAATAACCGCTGTGTCCGATCGCTGGGCCCCGCGATTATACTGGAAGCGGACCAACAACTCTTGTGCTTTTTGAGTAAGATAAGAAATGCCACTTGGAACAACTAATGCACTGGCTCCCAATCCGGCAATTAATGAATATTCATCAGAAATTTGTTCATTGAGTAAAAAGGTAGTTCCTTTAAAAACGGAACTATACATATAAATGATTGCGGTAATTTCATTAGCTACTGCAATAGAAAGTGCTGCTCCAGAATCAAGTTTCTTATCCGTAATTCGGTTTAACGCGCAATACCCTAATACGGTCGCCCCATAAAGAAATTTGATAATAAAATCATATTCCGGGTTTCCCATGAGGTATTCACTAAGATATGGGGTTAGATAATCCCCAAGAAGTAATGCGGCGCCTGAAGAAATTGCTGGCCACATGTATTTTTTAAAAGTACTCCAATCCATAGAGTCTAAAGAGAAAGTCCATGCCAGAGTATTGTAGAGCTCTTTAACTCGTAACGAAAAAAAATTGCTGAGTTCTGTTACCGTGCTTCTTATGTAATACGTCCGATCTGGTTCGGCGTGTTGTATTAATTGAAGTGGTAAGGCTCTGCTGTCTGTAGGATTCTTTTTTGAAACTTTTTTTGAGGAGGGTATTTTTGTTTGCATAGTAAATCCTTTTGTGTACACCAATAAACGCCATTGGATATTTAGGGCCCATCTTGATAGTTAACTTATCTCTATAAAAGTTCAAGAGGATTTGATAAAAAATAATTATGAAAATGTTGTTACTAAGGAGATTAAAATGCAAGGAAGTTGGAACGGCTAAGCGGAATTGCTAATGCTGTAAAGACAAGCATAGGTTACACCTATACTTGCCTCAGGATTATTATTTAAGGTTGCAAATTCCAGTTATGAACAGCTGCTGTAGTGGGCTTCGTTTTTTCTGAATCCGCAAAAAATCCTTTTTCTGCAGCCAAAAGCCCTTTAGTTAAGTTCGCTTTGTTTTCTGTGGGTGCAGTTGTACTAGTAAATGTGATCTCTTCCAGTTTCGATACGCTGTCCACCCGTTTTTTCACTCTGTCAATATCCGCTTTTAAAGCCCCAAATAAGTCTCCGGAAAATGGAATTTTGTAAGCACCTTTATCATCGACGCTAAACAGTTCACCTTGATGATTAAGGGCATAGCGTGAAAAAATAATCCCTTTTGATGTATCGGATACGAGAGTAAACGTAATCATTCCTGGTAATTGGGAACGACTTTCACGAATTACAAAAGGTAAATCTGTGTTATTTTTTAGAACGGTTGTAGCCTCTTCTGCATTGGCGACAAAATAAGGACTTTTTATAATGTTCAGATAAAGAGCTTGACCCTGTGAAATTTCAGCCTTAGGTTTAGTTTGAATTACAGGCTTGCGTACTTCTTGTTTCTTTCCGGTTAATAGCTGCTGCAGTTCAGGATACATTTCGAGCATCAATTCTTTAAGCACGTTCGCAACCGAGTCTAAGTCCTTAATATTTTTTTGCATTTGTTTCAAACATGCTCCATAGGAAGATAGTGGTATCCCGAGTCCCTGTATTTCCGCTTGCAAGCTGACATCTTCTCCCGCATAGGCATGTAAGCGTAAATGTACATTGATGGGAATCATATGGGGATGTTGGGTAAAATAATTTTTTAATGTATATAATATATCCAGCCGATCATCAAAAAAATCAAATATTATTTCTTCACCAGGATGATCTATTGACGCTTTTTGCATTTGTGCAAAAAGAATAGTTCGTTTGTATTCATCGACCTGTTGGATGTCTAAAGAGGCATGTTTATGAATATTATTGGTAGTATCCATCCAAGAATGATTACTGATTTCATCCATGATACGTTTGAATGAAGTGCCACTTTCCAAATCGCCCTCTAAATCTGCCAGCAACAAGGGATCAAAGTGGATGCCGAGATGGTTACAAATGGTTTCCATTGCCGGACAGCAAGAACCTTTAAAATTAAAGATAGTGCCACCATTTAGTAGATCGGTATAATAATCTTGTCTTGTAGAACCAATGAAGGCGTAGGCTGCTGAAAATTTAGCATTTTCTCTTTTAAGCCAAGCTAGGAAGTCTTTATTTGTTTCAAGAACGGCCTCACCCAGGTGCTTGCTAAAATCGTCATGTGGTAATTTACAGTATTCTTTATTAAATAAACATCCATCAAAATCAAAGGATAAATAGCGTATGGTCATTTTTGTACCTTAAAAAAGTTAGTTCGTAATTTAAAATGAAAAATAAATAAGTATTGAATTAGTCTGAAGAAATCGACTCAATTGGGATGGATATGAATGAAAAGCATGATTTAAGAAGGTGCAATAAATGGCACTCACCTATAAAGGTGTTGAGTTTTTTGTTAAATGCCACTGATATACTTAAAAAATCTATCAACAAATCCAGCTCATTGATTTAAGATCGCTTAAGTTGTACCAGTCCTCCGCTCATACAGAATTTTTTGGGGTCTTTATATCCCACAGCTGCATGAAATAGTTTTAACAATCGCTGTATTTTATAATTAAAATCTTAAGAGAATATTAAAATTAATTAACTTTTGGATATTTTTTAATCTATTGGTTGTATTTGTGCTAAATTTGTATAAATGGAATTGCCAATGCTACTCAGTATTCTGAGTTCATTATTGGGCCTCCACACACCAGAAAAGGGTGCATGTTAAAATGAATACTTTTGATACCATAGCAATCGAATTTGATCTAACCGACCACAGCGTTAAACAAGTTGCCCTTGATGAATTAAGTATTAATACTCACGAAATTAATAAAATTTATTGGGTCCATAGTAACTTAAATCAAGAGGATGCTTTTAATCAAGTAGTCGAAAAACTAAGCTTACCCAATGAGGTCATTCAGTTATGCTCTGAGGAAAATATTTTAGCCAATCTTATTGATAATGATAGTGCGCTAACATTGCAAATTAAATGTTTATCCTCGCTGGAGTTAAGTGATAAGAATGAAATTAATTTGGATACTTTAGTCATTCATCTTACTGAAAATTATTGTTTTACTGCGTCGCATGAGCCTCTGCCCGTATTATTTGAATTCTTCAATAATTGCTCAAAATCAGTTCATTATGCCAAAACTCCTGGTTTTATATTATTTTTATTTCTGGAGGGGATTATTAATGATTATGCTAAGGTTCTTTTGCATTATGAAGAAATAGCAGAGCAATTCGATGCTTTATTGCAAACCACTCCGGAGAATATTTATAAAAATGTCGCAGAGGTAAAACATCAAACCCTCCAGATCAAACGTTATATGATTGCAATAAGAGAAATTTTAATGCGAATTACCAGTCGAAATATTCTAGTCATTTCTCAAAAATGTCGTTCTTCCTTATCTAATTTATCGAATCATTGTCACCTGATCATCAACGAGGTAGATTCTATTCGTGAAATATTAAATAGCTTATTAGGGCAAATCGATAATGAGCTGATGCAAAAAATGAGTGAAACTATGGCCATACTCGCAGCATTTGCAGCTATTTTTTTGCCATTAAATTTAATTACTGGAATTTATGGAATGAATTTTGTCTGGATTCCCGAATTACATTGGCAATACGGATATTTTGGGGCGCTGGGTTTAATATTTATCTGTGCATTATTCTTGTATCTTTTGTTCAAAAAGAAGAAATGGCTGTAAATCAACTTAGGAGATATGCTCAAAACCCTGTTTAGGATGATGGAGATTTTCTGCGTGTTGTTTACAGAGTTCCTTATTTTGTAAAGAGCGACCACAATCGATGTAAGCAAATGAATGGGCAAAATCCCTGAGTTCCATAGTAAAGGTAGACCGTTTCACAGGTGAGATAGTGAGCATTGTGGTTCCATTTTCTTGCCGTTCAATAGAGTGTCGACCTCCATAAAAGAAATAATGAGAAAACCAATTGCGGTTTTCGTGATGCGGATTGCGCAGAATTACAAATTTTCGATGGGATATTTTGCTTTCTTTGATGCCAATCAAGGCATAAGTATGCTGTATGGTAATTCCTTCTGGTGGATCTTCCTTTGGACTGCAGACAATAGGCCTTTGTTCTTCATGAGCATTTTTTAATGAAAGGAATAATTTTATTTCATCATAACTGTATTTGTTTTCCTCCGGTAAAATGGCATATTCATCCAGCCATTGTTCTACAGAGGCGATTGCCTTAACGGGAGGATTAATGCTGTTACTCATTTGCTCCCTCATGAAAGTAGTAAAGGTCTTTTTCGTTAAAAAGTGATGATTTTTGAGCAATTGTTCAAAGTTTTTTTGGTTTAAATGAACCCAATTCCACCATGCATCAAATAGTTCTTGGTGATTATCAAAAACATACTGACGCATATTAGAAATACTCGCTAATTGATCATGTGGACGCAAAAGAAAAATTAAGGAATAAATATCTTTACCCGTACAGCCATAAATTACCTGTTTATATAACTCTGCAAGAGGTCCCTCAGCTTGTCTTGAGGTCGCAATAGAGTCGTTAAAACCACCCAGAAAGGCTTTTAAAGCATTCCGGCTATCGCCGCTTGTTAAAGTTTTATTGTAATTACCTCCCATAAAAGTAACATAAGCTTTTTCTAGAAAACGAACCCAGGTTGGACCAGAACTCAAAATGCCCCAGGAAGTGGGGAGTGATTTTTCAAGGATAAGCCATTGGGGCTCGTCATCCTTATAAAAACGAACATGGATTTTATTTTTGTGCTCAAACATTGATTCACGAATATATTGCTCTCCATTGGGCAAAGCAAGGATGGCATTGATAACTGAAAGAAGATAACAATCACCACTCCGAGCACCTTGAGCAACGTGTGAAATAGACAATTTTTTTGGATAAAGAGGGGCAAAACTCTGTTGGTGCTGGATCTTAAAAAAAGAATATTCTCCAGTGGGATTTGCACTGGTTTTTTGTTTTTCTATCGCTAATTGTTTATTAAACGATTCCTCGATTTTAAACTGAGCCTCCATAATATGAGTCTCCGCTTGGCGTAAGTCCTTGAGGCACATACAATTTATTCCTATTTATTGAGTGTAGAGCATTTAATCGAATTGCTCGATGAGTATGGGTAAAAATTATTGATTATAATTAAAAATCTAATTTAATTAAGCCTAGTGGCGGTCTGTTTTTTTATAAAATGTTCTAAGTGATTATTCATAGGGTATACGAATATGAGATTGGTTAATCTCTGTGCAGGAGTTCACTCCCATCAATGTCATGGCAATACTCATTTCGTTATGAATGATATCGAGCATATGTTCGACTCCTGCTTGCCCTCTTGCTGCTAAAGCATAAACGGTTGGTCGACCTATAAGCACTGCATGAGCACCTAGTGCGAGCATGCGAATAACATCAAGTCCAGAGCGGATTCCTGAATCGACGAGAACGGTGAGATCAGAGTGTACCTTATCTGCAATCTTTGGAAGGGCTTTTACTGTGGATGATACCCCATCAAGTTGTCTCCCTCCGTGATTGGATACGATAATGCCATCTGCACCGAATCTCACGGCGTCTTTTGCATCTTCAGGATCCAGTATTCCTTTAATAAGTAAAGGTCCACTCCAAAAATTACGTACCCATTCCAGATCCGACCAACTAAGGCAGGGATCAAAATTATTATTTAGCCAGGAGATGTAATCTTCTAAACCAATCTTTTTGTTTAAATAGGCTGAGATATTACCCAAATCGTGCGGACGTCCTCTTATGCCAACTTGATAAGCCCAGGAGGGTTTTAACATGGCTTGTAATAAACGAAGTTCGTGCGCAAATGGACCTGCCATTCCAGAGTGGAGATCTCGATACCGTGCACTCGGGGTTGACATATCGACTGTAAAAATGAGATTGGTCACACCACAGGCCTGGGCTCGTTCAAGAACGTTCTGCATAAAGCCCCGATCTTTTAGGATATAAAGTTGAAACCAAATGGGTTGAGTGCTTTGGCTGGACACTTCTTCCAAAGAGCATAGAGATACTGTTGAGAGTACAAAAGGCACCCCTTTTTGGGCTGCTGCTTTGGCTACTTGTACCTCACCACGTCGAGCATACATTCCTGTAAGTCCAATTGGACTTAAAATGATTGGCATTGCCAATTTTTGCCCTAATAGTTCTGTTTCAAAATGAGGGTGCCCTACATTCTTTAAAACTCGTTGCCGCAATAATATCTTTGCGAGATCTTCGGTATTTGCTTTAAGAGTTTGTTCCGTAAAGGCACCCCCTTCAATGTAATCAAAGAGAAACCGAGGTAATTTTCGTCGGGCAGCTTCCCGATAATCAGTAATGGATGAAATGATCATATTCATGTCCAATTTATGTCAGCCCCAACTATGAATTATCTTCTCCCTCTAACTCCTGAAAAACCTAAGTTTTCTATTTCAGAGCACTACGGCGAGGTGTTAAAAAAGCCAAGACCATGGCGATAATGAATAAAGCAGGAACGTCCCCATATAAATGAGCAAAATGTTGTGGGTAATAAAATGACTGAATAGCCATAATAGCCCCATGAACCACACTCGACCACACAGTAAACCAAATCAGACTTAAATGTTGAACGGGATTTCTTGCTGCCAGTAGCAAGAACACCCCTAAAGTGGCATAGACACCTAATATCATTTGTAAATAGACGTTATGTCCAGATTGGTGCCAAGCCCATCCGGATGGCCATAAAAAAGTTAATGGGTATATCGCGAAGATAAAAACTAGTCCAAAAATAATCAAGGCCATTCGAAGCAGGGTGTAGTTCTTTTTACCGTCCATGATCACTCCAGTTGAAAATGCTGGTTTCTATGTTCATTATAGCAAGACGGATTAATTCAGGATCTTTGAAAATTATTTGTGGGTAACAGAAAATTGATTTTCTGGAGGAAAATGCAGTAAAAACCCGGGTTATGTCTTTGGACCTGCACCCGGGATCCATTTATTTTGCAAGTTGGGGGAGGTTCTCTAATTGCATTTTGACAAGTTTTGTAATCGCCTCAAGCATTTGCTGGCATGATTCAGCATTTCCTGGTGATTGTTTATAAATAATATTAGCTACGAATGCAGATAATGCCTGAGATATTACATTATTATTACGAAAATGGGGTGGTAGTTTTTCCACGGATTGAACCAAAGAGGTTAATAAGTTTTGTCCGATAAAATTCATGGCTTTGGCATAATCTTCATTCGTTAACGTTTCAGCAGGGCGGGTGTTTTCATCGAGGGTCATGTTATATCCTGTAATTTTGATAAAGAGGAATTATAGAGTTTGCCTCTAAGTACTTCAATGCCTGCTGGTACGCGTCATCAACTTATGTTCGCGATAGGCCTTTATGAGGCACAACCGTTACCCACAATAATAAATTAAAATTTAAAGTTTGCTGAAAAGAAATGGATTTGTATAAGAAAAATCATCATCAGTTTCTTCAGCAATTGTTTGCTTTAATGGGTTCTCAGTAAGGTTATTCACAGGAGAATAAGCGCCATGACTCACTCTAGGATAGACGGATTCAATGCCCTGATGCAGCAGTCCGGTAGGGTCGAGTATGATTAATTCTCCTTTCCCGGTTAAATTAAAGGCGGCACTGCTGCCAAATAATGGAGTGGGCTTGGCCCCTTCTTGAGTCAATATTTTAAATGTTTGTTTGTAACATAAGCTCGGTTCATCTGTGTCACTTCCGGTTCCTACCAGAGTAACTTGACCTGCTAAGTCTGACCATAAAAGTTCTTTACCAGTAAGTTCTTGGATATCAGAAAGAATTCGATCTAATTCTTCTTGAACGGTTGTTTTGGTTGTTCGATCACCCAGAATGTGCCCCATGTAATAACAAGGAGTTCCCTTTTGATCCTTATGGACAACTAAAATTCCAGTACAGTTCAGGATGCCTTCGGTACCTAAGACATCAATATCACCTTCCTTAAAACCAGCGCCTGCATCGGCACCTACTCGATAGCAACTAAGTCCCTGCATGCTCGGAAGTTGATCCGAGTTAGGTTCAAAGAAGAGTGAGAAATCGTGGCATTGTTCTATCAGTGCGTGGATTTCAACTTCCTTTTCATCTTCTTGCCTCTTTTTCAAGTTTTTTAATAATATGGCAGCACGCCAATATTCTTTTTCATCAAGATTTGACAATAATTCTATAGCCTCGTCGAGCTTATTATACTGTAAGAGTATCGTATAATATTTTGACATTTCATGAAGTCGGATATTATCGATATCCAACAAAACTATTTTGTGCTCACCCTCAGTTACAACTATCGTCTTCATTATATTGCCTATTTACAAATTGGCCTGTAATTATACATATAAGCAATTTAATTTGCAAAAAATAAGAGCAAAATGGTTGTTTATGGGTCTTTTTATGACGTTTGGCGCTACAGGGTAAATATCTTTGCCCCCTAATTTAACTAGCATATGAATGGATCCACCGTGCCAAAGCATGAGCCCCTGCGATTAATTCCTCTTCATTTCCTCCAAATGATAAGCGGACATAACCTTCCTTTCCGAATGCAATTCCTGGCACAAGGGCAACATTTGCTTCTTCTAAGGCGTGTTTACAAAAATCTTCGGAATTCATTTTTTTAAACCCCAGACTTTCTAATGAAAGAAATAGATAAAGGGATGACGATGGTTGTTTTATAGCTAAGCCCAAAGAGTCATGCAAAGCTTTAATGAGAATATTTCTTCTGTTTTGCATGCATTGTTGGACCCAAGTACTGATTAGATTTATTTCATTTAATGCAGCAACAGCCGCCCATTGGCTTAAGGTGGTTACACCACTGGTACTTTGACTTACTAATGAAGTTAAGGGTTGGATAATGGATTGAGGGGCAAACACAAAACCGATTCGCCAACCGGTCATGGCAAAATTTTTTGAGCAACTTTGAATAATAATGACCCGCTCTTGAAACTGGGAGAAAGAGCCGCAGGATACATAGGCATGTTCATCATAGGTGAGGGCACTATAAACTTCATCTGCAATAACTAAGAGATTCTGTTCGTGAGCGATTTGTAATAATTCGATAAGTTCAGATTCCGTATACAAGGCACCTGTGGGGTTCGTTGCATTATTCAAAATCAAAATTTTGCTTTTACTACTGCATGCATTTTTGAGAGATTGCGGTGTCAATTTCCATCCTTCGGTTTCTTGGGTTTCCACGACGATGGGGACACCGCCAAATAATTTAGTTATAGCTGGATAGGAGACCCAATAGGGAGCGGGAATTATGACTTCATCGTCCTCTTCCAACAGTAATTGCATCAACAAATAGATTCCCAATTTTCCACCGTTAACCACAAGACAATGTTCTTTTTGAAATGAACAGCCATACCATTCATTCATCCATTCACATGCAAGGTGGCGCAATTTTGGGATTCCAGATATTGGTGGGTAAAGGGTATGTCCTTGTTCAAGAGCCTGCATCGTAGCAGTGACAATAGAGGGATGAGGTAGAAGTTTAGGTTCACCGGCACTTAGGTTATAAATTTTAATGCCGGCATTTATCTTTTGTTGAGCCAATGAGTTGATTACAACAGTTGCTGAATTCTCAGGTAAATGCCTCATTATTTTTGTACCTTTCTAGAATTTGCAATAATGATTTTGAATACACGATTTATAAATTCTTGTTGTAAATGGTACTCTTTGGATAAATGCCCGTAATATTCGAATAATTCTTTCTCCCGCGATCGGTCCGTTATTTTTTTCCCTTCTTTTGATTTTAAAGCCCCAATTTGTTTCGACAATTCCTGCCGTTTCGCTAATAGTTCAATGAGGTTCGCATCTGCCTGTTCAATTTGTTTTCTCAATTCATCGAGTGTATCCATGATGTTCTCCTTACTTGAGAAGAGTTGCGTTATCAGCATGTTTTTTTACTAAGATAAACGCCGTTCGATTCGGTTTGCTGTCTTGAATATCGGCGGCTATTATTTCTAAACCATAAAGTTGTGCACAACGTGCCGGTGCAATAACTGCCGAATGAGCTGGCAAAGTCCCGTCTGTCAAATCCTTTGCTGCTTTTGCGGTATCAATCCACTCTATTTGTTCAATATTATTAAATTGTTTTTGCAAAAACTGGCGACATTGAGCGAGTCCTTGAGGATGGGACACGATGTACGAAATTTGGTGGTATTGCACACCGGGTCTTACAAGCAAACATTGATTAATCTCATGCCATAATTCATCAATGGGGGTAAATAAATGCTTTCCCATTGCTAAAAATGCGGGTTTTACCAAACCGCCTATAAGATTAACCACAGGAAATATGCCCAAATCTATGGTTTCACGTTCAATCGCATCAAGAACACCTTCCATATCCAGTAAGTGAACCAACATGGGAGCTATCCCTTTCTGCTTAGCATAAACCAGTGCCGCTTCTTCAGAAAACGAGCCCGCATCCCCTGAAATACCCAATAAAGTAATCATGCAAGAGCCTCCTTCGGTAATTCTGTTTTCTCCAACGACCGCAACTCAGCTAATTCCAACAGAAAGCGCTCTGTTTGCTCCCAGCTTAAACAAGGATCAGTAATGGATAAGCCGCCTAAGTCAAGATCCTCGGGGTGAACAGAATCCACTTTTTGATTTCCCTCTTTGATAAAACTTTCAACCATGAACCCTTTGACCAATTGTTTTAAATCAGGATACTTCCTAATACTTTCTAAAACGCTTAAAGCAATTGAGGGTTGTAATTGATGATTTTTTTTGCCTTCAATCAAACAATTATCATGGCTGACATCAACGATGACCGAAGGGTTAACGATTTGATGCATATCCATGTATTGTTTTACTTCCTTAAGATGAGCAATTGAATAGTTAGGAGCATTGTTTGAACCACGTAAAACCATATGAGCATGATTATTACCGTGAGTTTGCACTTCATAACCATCAAATACTGCCACGTGAGAGTGTTGGGAGGCAATAATACTGTTCACCCCAATCGCCAAGGAACCATGGGTGGGATTTTTTAATCCTACGGCACAATCTAAAGCCGAAGCAAAAATTCGATGTTCTTGATCTTCGGAGCTGCGTGCTCCGATTGCTACCCATGAGAGAAGTTCAAGAAACCCTTTAGCATTATGAGTAAACAGTGCTTCATCGGCAATTGGAAGTCCCATCTCAATGACTTTAATCATCATATCCCGAGTATATTTTATTCCGGCTGCAATATCGGGTTCAGAAAATAGATCAGGCTGGTTTACAGGACCTGTCCATCCTTTAGTTGTACGAGGTTTTTGGATATATACCCGCATGATTAATTTTAATTCATGTTTAACTTTCTCATTCAATTTCACTAAACGGTTGGCGTACTCCAGAACAGCTTGTTTAGGCCACGCAGAACAAGGACCCACTATCATTAAAAGCCGATCATCACGGCCTTCTAAAATCGCTTTGACTTCTCTTCGATCGCGAGTAATTTGCTGGTGGGCAGAAAGGGACAAAGGAATTTCTTGAAGAATTGATTCTACAGAAGGGAGTTTTTTTAAGACTGAATAGCTCATCATACCCTCCTTAAATCAGTAAGCACTGTGGATAGAGGGGGAGAACGATGTGTTCGTGGTGGATGGCGCATGATATACACTCCTCTTTGGTTCTATCCAACGCCCATACTTTGTTGTCTGGGAATTCGGGTACCAAAAACCCCCAGACTCTGCTGGGGGTTGGAATGTTAGTTAATTCTACCGACCACCCAGCTCCGGGCTAAAAAAGCTAAAATAAAAAAAGCAAGCAAAGGTTTGTGGTAAACCTGCTTTTTCATTTAACTTGTGGTGTACAGTAGAATGGGACATTAAATTTCACAAAATTGTACTATTAATGTACAAATATACAACTTAATAAATATTATGTCAAGAGCCAAAGTGGTGAGGGGACATTCTTTAATTTGATAAATCTATGAAAATCTTTTCAATTAAAGAGATTTCTAAGGTGAGAAACATAGTTTATAACTTGCCAGCGCCACGCAATGGGGCTATATTTTTTTATTTCTATCCCAAAAAACAGTAAGAAATGACCAAAATCGCACTTTATTTAGCGGGTGGTGGAGCTCGTGGAGCCTATCAGGCAGGCGTACTCCATGCGATCAACACCATTCTTGGTGTAAGGAAAATTCCTTTCAGTATGATCACTGGCGTTAGTGTTGGCAGTATTAATGCCGCAGTAATCGCTGAAAATGCACTGGATTTTTCTGCGGGTACGAACAAGTTAAATGAATTATGGAGCAACATTACTTGCCAGCACATATTTAAGTCCAGTAACTACGCGCTCAGCGTATCAGCAATGCGCAATATGAACAGTATGCTTACTAAGCAACGCTTGTTGGGACATATTCTAGATACCTCGCCTTTGCGTCAGTTCATCACCAACATTATTAATTTTGAGACTTTGGAAGGGGTTATTAAAAATAAAAATTTGGAAATGTTAGAAATCATCAGCAACTGTTATGAAGCCCAAAAAACCATTTCCTTTTATCAACATTATGCAGAAAAGTTTGAGGATTGGGATGATCCGCTTCATAGTAGTCAACGAGTTAATCTTAAAATGGAGTATTTTCTAGCATCAACCTCATTACCGTTATTCTTTCCACCCGCAAAAATAAATGGACTTCATTATGGAGATGGGCATGTGGGATTAGCGGCTCCTCTACGAGGTGCTATTCGTAGTCAAGTCGATAAAATTTTAATAATTGGTACACGTACATTACCCAATGTTAGTGACGTAGAGAAATTACAAAGCAGTGATATTGATTTTTCCCGTGTGTTAGGGGGAATGGTCAATGGGTTGTTTTTAGATAATCTTGAACGTGATCTTGAGATGGTTGGCCATATGAATCATATGGCTCGCATGATACCTACAGAGAAGGAATATGCTCATTGGCGGCCAATTCAAACCTTGCATTTACGGCCTAGTACGGATGTAGCCGGCATGGCTCAATCTCAATACCATAACATTCCTATTTTACTACGTATGTTTCTTAATTTTCTGGGTGCGAAACGTCATTCTGGTGATCTACTCAGCTTTTTATTATTTGAAAAAGCCTTCACACGTCAATTAATGAAACTGGGTTTCGATGATACGCTGGCAGCAGAGGGTTCTGTTTTAGATTTTTTTAATAGCTAGGGTGCAAGGCGGGAATTTACTCATCAAATCATACTTACTTTATTGGTGAGAGGGAATTCCCGCCTGCGCGGGAATGACACGTTGTCTCTTAAGAGTGTTTCCTAGTGTATCACTTTATGATCATGAGCCACTTTGAGGATGGATCAATTTTTTGACTATTATTGGGGTTTCCGGCTGTGTAGTGTTTGCTCATTAATGTGCTGGTGGCACTGTCAAATTTATCATTATTAATGTGTTTGTTAAGACAACTTCCTACCGAACTTGCTCCTGAGCAGAAGGCTTGATTGAAATCATAATACTGATTGAGTCGACTTTTAGCTGCGGTAGCACCGATGAAATTATAAGTAATGTAATCGTTTAATTGCCATGGGGCTTGTGCATTAGATCTTGATAACTTCAGGGTTTTAAAAGAAGAAGCATTGCCATGATCTGATCCAATAGAAGCAGAATATATGATGGGAATGACATAACCATTTCGTTCTACTTTAATTGCATGGATTTCATCAAAGTGAGTATGCGCTGCAAGCATGCCAATAACCAGTTCCGGATACGCTTTTATAATTCTTTTAAACGAGTCTTTATAGGTTGTTTCCCAACTTTGCGGTGGGACATGCATCGCTAAAAGAACACGCTCATGGTTTGCTTTACTTATTTTAAGTTCATTTTCTAACCACTGAAGCTCTTCGGTGGCACCCTCCCGCGATGGTGAAAATCCTGGTCTTGATACAAATACCACACTGTTTAATGAAATAAGCTTGAGATGATCCCCTAGGTATGCAGAGTAATAGCCGTATTTCTGGTTTTCCTGGCTGATACAAGCCTCCCCATTAAAAGGACATTTAAGCCCTGTTGAAAGAAATCCATCATCATTTCCTGTTATCGCTTTTAACAAATCAGAAGCAGATTCATCGTTATAAGTAAATGGCCCATAATCTCGTTGCAGCGAATCATTATTACCAAAAATATAAAAATAAGGTGAAGGATTTATTTTTTCATTCAGTTGTTCAAAAACCAAGTTGATGTTGTCTTTTGTTGTTTTACGCGAATAGGCGTTGTGGGCTGGTAAGTCACCCAGCAAAAGAACGGCATGCTTTGTTTGTTGATCCAAATCAATTTGTTCGCCAATACTAGCTATTAATGTTTTAAAGCTTTCAGGGTCCAGTTCTTCGGAAGAATTGGGATAGGGATTTATGTGTGTCGGTTGTTTTTTTGTAATATCCACATGCGGATCGGATATTAGGAACACATTAAGTTGGTTTTGAGTGTTATCACTGGCTGCTGTTGCAAGGCAATTAGCCATAGAGAGTAAGAGCATGGCCAAGGCTATTGTTAATCTTTTGAACGTTATCATCTAAATTTCTCCGTCTGTGTGGATGATTTTGTAACTTTATTCAGAGAGGTTCGAGGTGCTCCACTGACACTACTATGATACCAGCAGCGGATTTAATGAAGATTACTGTGTGTACGCAAATTATGCAATTGGAATATTAATTGACCTTTTGAAGTTCTCTGCACCGAATAGGTCATTAATAGGAACCAAGCAATTAGATTGACTATTCAGGTACATTGAAGTGTTTTACATTCACTAGAGGTTATGTTCAACTGTACGTAGTGTTAGGGTATTGGTTTTTGAAATTTTGCTGCATGGATAATGACGTAATTTATTAGAATTAATTGATTAGCCTAAGGAGATAAGAGCAATGGAAGGTGTTTTAATTTGTTTAACGCTTCTTTTTTTATTGGTTATCTCTGGAGTGATAACACGCTTTATTTCTTTTCTACCCGCTCCATTAATCCAAATTACTATAGGAACAATTCTGGCAGTTTTATTTCCAACCTTTGATGTTGGATTTAATCCTGAACTTTTTATGTTATTGTTCATCCCACCGTTGTTATTTAATGACAGTTGGCATTTTCCTAAGCGTGAGTTTTTGCTCTATACCAGACCCATTATTATGCTCTCAATTGGGTTGGTTTTTTTCACCGTAGCAGGGATTGGTTATTTAGTCCATTGGTTCGTTCCACTCATTCCGTTACCCGCGGCGTTTGCATTAGCTGCAGCACTTTCTCCAACAGATGCAATATCCCTTAGATCCATGACTGCCGGAGCTCGGATACCTGAACGAATTATGCATATCTTACAAGGAGAAGCTCTTTTAAATGATGCCTCAGGCTTGGTTTCATTTAAATTAGCGGTTGCCGCGATGGTCACAGGTGTATTTTCACTTAAAGGGGCAGCATTTAGTTTATTATTTATTAGTCTAGGTGGGATTGCTGTTGGTTTTATTCTTACTTATATTTTTATTTCACTATTGGGAAAATTAACCCAACATAGCGCTCATGAGACCACTACGGAAAATCTTTTGTTATTACTTTTACCCTTTAGTGTATATCTAGTCGCAGAAAAGTTAGGATTTTCAGGAGTTCTAGCTACGGTTGCTGCTGGTTTTACGGTAGATAGAGCCGGATTTTTAGATCGAACAATGGCCAAAATGCGTATTGAAGGCCATTTTGTCTGGGGAGTGCTCGATCTCACTTTAAACGGAATCATATTTATTCTCTTGGGTTTGTATTTACCCCATTCGATTAAATTTCTTGCGACTACAGGGTACAGTTTCTCTGAATATACACAAATTGTTGTTCTTATCACGGTGACGCTAATTTTATTGCGAACCTTATGGATTTATTTAACTTTGCCTTTTGAAGCATTAATTTCTAGAAGAAAACGTAGTACATGGCGTTTCCCTAATATAAAAATAATCGGCACCTTTTCACTAGGTGGGGTACGGGGAGCGATTGCTCTGGCGGCGATCTTATCGTTACCTCATACGATTAATGGAGCTCCTTTCCCCGAACGAAAGCTTTTAATCATCCTGGTGATTGGCGTTGTTCTTTGTTCCCTTTTAATAAGTAGTTTGCTCTTGCCGTTAATAACGCCTGGATTGAAGAACTTGATGCATAGACATACTCAAAATGAGGAAAATGAAGCAGTACTGGCATTAAGCAAAGCTGCAGTTGAAGCAATCAAAATAAAAATGAAGAGTTTATGTGAAGAGATTAATGATGGAGATAAAGCTTTATGCATCGAGGTTGCAGATAAATTAATCGCGACTTTTAATCAATTTATCGCTTCCAATCATGGTTCTGAACATGAAAAGATCAAGAGTATGTTAGCGTTAACAATTGAGCGGCAATTAAGATATGCGGCTCTAGAAGGGGCTCATTTGGAATTGCGCACTTTGCGAAAAGAAAGAAAAATCAACAATACAACGATGATGAAAATTATTTCAAGACTGGATTTAAGACAAATGACTTTGCATACAGAACATCAAACACTTTCAGACTCATTTGAGAGAGCAGTCAAAGAATAAGATTTCGTGTAGTTTATAAAGCGATTTATGGAGGGAATTAAGCTCTTAACCTAACTCCCAGCTTGAATATAGTGTGCTTTTCATAATGTATTTGATAATGAAAATGTCTCCATTCCTTGCTTCTCTTCTTTTTTTTGTTTATTGAGCTGAAACAAACATAGAGAAACCAAAGAAGGAACCTTATCATGTGCTTTAAGTAAGGTATGTCTATAAAGCGCGGTTTCTTCAATCGATTTTAATGCTGCTTTTGGATTACTATGTAAACCCTCAAGCCGGAATCTTGCTGGGGTATATGCACCGTTTAATAACATGTGCCGCAAACCCCAGTTATAGGAATTTAGATTAGGTGTTATGCCCAGTTTTTCCGCCAATGCAGTTGAAAATTCTAGTTCATCGCGGTCTTTGGAGGTATGCGCGGCTTCTTCTTTCATTGTCTCGATTGGAGGTAACTTCAAGCGACCACTAAATACCCCACAAGCATAGCGTGCTTGCAATTCAACAAGAGGAAATACGGCTCCACGAGCACCGGGATACATACCTATATATGCTAGACGGTGCGTAGCGAGTGAAAAAGTATCTTCATAAAGTAACGAAGTTGGAGGAAGACGCAGATGTTCAGGGAGAAATGATAAGTCTCTTTCATAACCAGTACAAAAGATAACAACATCAAATTCAAGAGTACGACCATCTTTTAAGACGACACTGGAGTTTAGAAAATAGTCGACTTCGCCACAAATAGGTTTTAATTTCCCGCAACGCACTTCTTTGAAATAATCATCGGCTACCACAAAACCCACAGGAGAATTAGGGGACATATGCCACTCTGGGACCTCATTTTGTTCCGGGCAGTGCTGCAACATGAATTGATATTGTTCTTCTCGAGACATGGGTTTTTGTGAACTAGCATAGGTTTTTAATAAGTCTCTGGGCAGAAAAGGGCCATCATTTTGAGGATCCGAAGAGCGATATCTTTTTATTACCCAGCGTTCTTTTCTTAATAAATGGGTCACCTCGGTTATTTTGGCAACTTCTTCTGCAAGTGAAGTACCGCTTAAAGATCCCCCAAGTATTAAAACACGCTTATTTACAAAGTCCTTGGCAGACTTATATTTGGAGCTATGGAGCATGTTATCCTGTAATTGGTCTAAGCCTTTAAACTTAGGAATATAGGGATTGGTAAATTTACTTGTTGCAATAATAAGCGAATCAAACAATTCTTCTTTTAGCGTTGTTTTATTTTCTTGCCAACGAATCAGCCATTTTCCATCTTGTTCTAATACCTCTATGACGCGACACCCAAAGCGAATATAAGGTAAAAGATTAAAGTGTTTTGTATAGTTGGATAAATAATCATATACCTCTTGCGTGGTTGGAAAATCAGCGGTGTCAGTTGGCCAATTAAAATTAGAAAAAGTTCCGGTATGCCGTGAGATATTTACTTTCATTCCGGGCCAAGCCGAGCCTTGATCCGAAGGCTTACGATCATCTGGACCCCATACACCACCAACCCGGAATGACATTTCAAAAAGAGTGGGAACTATCCCTTCATCAAGAGCAGCTACAGCGGAAGTAAGACCAGAAGCACCCGCCCCAATGATGGCAATTTTGGGCATAATGAAAAACTCTCCATATTTGATATTTTTTTACTAAAGTGAATTAATCTCAGCACGCTAGGACAAGGTTGGGCTGCGTGCTGATGAGACAGTGAAGAGATTTACTTACCTCCGAAGCAAGCATCCAGAGTGACTGCATTATCAGCAGGAAGCCAGTGGCCGTATTTTTCTCCATGCCACCGACTGGTTTCTTCGAGCTTCGCGAGTACTGTTTGTTTGGTGAGTTCCTTGCGTTTTATCCAATCAGTACAACGCTTCTTAATCTGTCTACGAATTTGATCGCGCATAAAAGCGTAACGACAAGGATTATAGGCTTCATTTAGGTTATCTGAAATATAGGGTTCCAATAAGTTATACTCATTAACGTGTTTGGAAAACTCCCATTTATCCCCATTCAAAACTAGGATTGGGGGAAGTGTCTGCTCTCCAATATTCACGCTATGTGCCAGATTCATATAAAACTTCCACCCTGCATAATTGGCAGCTAAATCCGCATTGGAATACACCCCATTAATTAATGTACCTAGATAGGTCTGCTCTAGAATTTGACCGTAAGTAACAATAGCGGCATGGGCTTGTTGTGTTGTTTTTCCATGATCCAGAAAATAGTTATAAATTTTGTAATAGGTATGCCCCATCATGAAAAAATGCCCCAGTTTATCGGTACCAAAATGGTAACCATACATATTAATCGTTGGAGCAAGTCCAATCACAAATAGGGGCGATTGCGAAAAAACGAGCCAATAAACAGTTTTCCAGGGCCAGACTTCTTTATGCATCATGGGATTGGAATCTTTAGGTAAACGACGTAACCAACGTGGAAAACCCGGGCCGGTATTTGTATATATTAAATCAGCAATATAGGTATCTTTACGGCGAGCTGCTAATTGTGACGCCGCATGTCGACTCTTTTTTGCTCTGGGGAGAAGCATTTGAATTTCTGCATTGGTTTGCGCGATGGATTTTTCAAGGACCTCGTAAAGTCTGTAACTTGCTGCTGGGCCGATGTCTTGTAATTCACCAGGTGGAAGAGTAAATTGATCCGTTTCTTCAGCTTGAATGTCCTGTATGCCATAAACACTAAATAATACAATTAAAAAGAAGATCCTTGTAAAAGCCATATTCCTTTTCCTTTCCTTAATCGGTGAATCATTAGAATACAAAATGTTTCCTACTGTCTAGAAAAATTATTAAGAAATGTATTTTAAATGAGATAATTTACGTTCAAATGATATTTATGCCGGATTGGGTACATAAAAATCAAGAAATGCCCTTACCTTAGGTAGTTCCGATCCATAGGAGTGATAAAATGTAAAAATCTCATATTGTTTAAACTTTATTTCCGGCAGAATATGAATGAGTGTTTTTTCTTTCAGGGCCTGCTCAACGAGTGTGTCACCTGTTAAAAAGAGACCTATTCCTTTTTTACAAGCCTGGTTTAGCGCATTAAAGTCATCCATAAAGAGTATGGGATGGGGGCAGGATAGATAAGTTCCGTTTTCTAGTGGGAGTTCCGTAGCCGGTTTTCTCAGACTGTGGGAAATAAATGGAAAGTCCATGAGGTCGAAGGGTCGAACGGGCATTCCATATCGTTGGATTAGACTAGGTGCTGCACAAAGAATATTGTTGATTGGGCTCATTTTTCTGTATTTTAAATGGTCTGTAAATGGTGGAATTTCCGGAAAACCGACCATCACATCAATATCTTTACGCGCTAAATCATTATCTTGTTCGGAGAACAAAAATTCACATTCGATCAAGGGATACTGAGCCATAAACTCAGCAAGCCGATCGAGAATGAGTTCCTTAGCAAGAATGGTCGAAACCAAAATGGTAATTTGACCTTGAGGAATGGATTGTCTTGATTCGATAAATTGTTCAATACGTTGTGTCTCCGCAAGAAGTTTCTGAAATTTTTCCAGGAGTACTACACCAAATACCGTCAGTTGCACTTTACGAGTATCTCGGATAAAGAGTTTTTCCCCAAGTTGATCTTCCAAGTTCTTAACTTGCTTACTCACAGCGGTCGGTGTAATGCACAGCTCGGCCGCAGCACGATTGTAACTTAGATACTCTGCTACTTTTATAAAGCATCTTAATTGAGAAAAATTTAACATAATAACCGATTTAGTTATTTAATTAAGCATCAATTATAAACTAAAAGTTCATAATTGCCGAACAAATATGGATTAATATTCCCCTAATTGATAAGTACAATTGGAATAAATCAAGTAGAGAGGTAGATTATGAACTATCAATATCATCACGTTGGAATACCCGTTACACAGCCACGTGCAGGGGAGCGTTATAGTGCTGTTATGGATATGTATACTTCAGGAGGTGAACTACCCGGACGTATTCAATATCATCGATTTGGTCCGAATTGCCCTTTACATAAGCTGATTCAAACTCAACCCCATATAGCCTATAAAGTGCAATGTATTGAGGAGGCAATAAAGGGCAAACATGTTCTTTTAGAGCCTTATTTTCCCTTAAAAAATTTTCGAGTAGCAATGATCGAGGACCATGGGGCAATTATCGAATTCATTGAAACAAGCTTGTCTGAAGAGGAAATATGGGATGAATCAAAGCACCAAGATTCTATGCTCTACTCCAAAAGCGGTTAGGCAGTAAGGATTTGCCGGTTGATTAGATGCTCGGCACATCAACTGCAAATAATGTGTAAATTTTGAAAATAAATTAACCAGGCCTGTATTAATATTAAATATAATAGTAACTTGCCCACATTAAATGCAAATTAAGATGTCCGAGTCGATTCAATTTGTGGTAACTGGAGAAAGCGCCGGTATCGTTGAAGTAAAAATTGATACTTCTTCATCAGAAATCACCGCAACCTTCATCTATAAGCCAAATCCTGGGACCCCCGTTCCCAAAGAAATGTTATTAGGTTATCGTGATGCCTCAGGAAAAGGTCATATGCTTTCCATGACTCAAGAAAAAGAGGGAGAATGGAGCGCAAAACGATCAATTGCAGCCAATGAAAGCAGCGATTTTTTTATGCATCCCGATGTGCAGCCTGGGAAATTGGCTCAAAAGCCTAATATTATCCATAAAATCGCTTTATCCGATGGGAAAATTATCCGATCGGTGTATGAGAATCGTGAATTAGCCGAAGAAAATAAAGGGACTATTCAAAAACGCGTACTGAGTGCAACGGGCATTTTAAGTGAGCCTATAGAGGAGCCTTATACATTAAAGTCTGGGGATCAGTTGGTTGAAGTCTATTTTCCGGCAGGATATAAAGTTTCTGCATCTAGATCTAGAGAGTACAATATTCAGGTGATGCTCGATGGGGATATGCATTTACGTGAGGATGCCTTTGGAAACCGCATGGGCACAAAACACATTTTAGATAATTTAATTGCTGAAGGTAAAATAGAACCGGTCATTGCAGTATTTGTATCACCTTCCCCACCTACTATGGGAAAAGGGCAATGGGCTTCTATGCCAAGACTTAAAGAATATGGTTGTGATCTGCATACCGATGCGATGCTTACTAAAATTCCCAGTGCATTAAAGCGAGCAGATATCCAAGTGACAAGAGATCCTCAAAAAATAGGGATATGTGGACAAAGTATGGGGGGGCTGCAAGCTTTATATACAGCCAAAATGCACCCGGATATCTATGGACACGTGATTGCTCAATCTCCCGCGGTTTGGTGGGGACCCTCATTACTCCGCTTAAAAGGTAAAGAAGTCGATGAGCCTGTACGTTATGAAGAGGACCGAACTTGGCGTGCACCTTTGGCTAATAAGGATGAGCAACAATATTTATTGCATATGCTTAAGACAGGCTATGATGAATTGTCCAAACAAAAAGTACCTCAAGGAGGCGTTAATATTCATCTCCAGGCAGGAACCTTGGAAACAGGAGACTGTGGGTTAGGTGATGAACCATTAACTCAAGCCACTATGGCCCTAGCCCAAGAATTACAGGTTCCATGCACACTTCATGATGGGGGACATGCAGTAGAACCTTGGGCAACTGGACTTGCTGTTCTTTTACCCCAAGTCCATCCTAAGCTGAGTGCTTTGAAGGAGAGTTGGCTTGCTTCTGCGCCAAAGACTGAATCTGGCGCTATTGATTTAACCAAAGCCGAGCGTTTTGCCGAAGGGGGGACCCATGCGCTTTATCGATTTCCGGATGCCCCTTATGTTATTAAAGTAATGAAACAAAATCCCAATCCTAAGGAGCTTGAAGAGTTAGAGAAAAAATATGCTGTTTTATACGATTGTTTTGATCGGGACAATAAACAACGATGTATTCGGGAACAACATACTATCCAACACGTTTTACTCCCTGGAAAAGAACCTCAAAAGGCAGCTTTATCAATCGTTCCCTATGAAAAATGCTTCAAGTCTAAAGTGAAATTTGATTTTAAAATAGAACCCGCGGAACTCGATCCCTACTTAATGGAGCACAATAAAGTGTTGTGCGATAAAGCGAATAAAATACTTATTCATAAGGATCACTCTGATTCCAGTTTTGATTTTAATGATTACTCGAGGATTGATGAACGAATCGGCAAAATAGTACAACGTTTAGATGGCGATCCTAAACTTAAGGAGCTAATGATTGAGTTTCTAAATCATTATCGTGATTTTTATCAAAAAACGAATATCATTATGGATGCTATGGGGTTTGAAAATATTCTTTTCTTTCAAGATGAAAAGGGTGAGTGGCAATTTAAAATAGGAAGTGTCATCAAACACGATACGGGAAAATATACTAATGAGTTATTTCAAGCACTACATAGTGAAAAAGAAGTTGATTTGAATTCTTTTGTTAATTTTACCCATGCCTATTTTTCACCGGCGAATATTAGAGCGGTAAATCTCTGTGCGATGAAACTTGGTTTAGAACCTGTAATTAATGATGTGATCATCGATCCCAAAGATTTATTCAAAATATCGCAACGATTATCTATTCCTGAACGAATGCTTGCCTATGCACGACATGGCGATTTTGAACAGGTAGGTACTATGCTCGAGTCAAATAAAGGACTCCTTAGTTTTAATCTCCAAGATTTCTGGGCATATTCTTTAATTGCTGATGAATACACAAAGCATGGACAGTCACCCAAAGCACTTAAAGCTTATTTAGATGCCGTCAGTAAATTTCCAGTTATCTTGCCGGAAAATAAAGAGGATGCAAAACGGATACACGATGCGAAAACAGCCATTGTCGATCGAAAAAATATACACGATAAAAAAATAATGCTCCATCAAGAACTCACTATGTCTTTACCCTCATCCGTATTAACTAAAACTATGACTCATAATTATAAAAAGCAGCTGCAAGAAACAAAATCTGAAAACCCTTCTATTATTTCTATTTCATATAACTGATGGATCGATTTCTTTTGGGCGAGAATTAAGCTACGAAAGAAGCCATTCGAAGATTTGCAATATTCTCCAAATGAATTAAGATGGTTCAATTTGACTGATATTTTGCTCGGAGTATCTATGTTTGGTGAGTTATTTGAAAGTTCAATAGCCTTAAGTATTCAATATTACTCCAACCAAGCATATGAATATGTGACTAATATTTTGCACCAAGCAGAACAATTTGGAGTTGGCCGTACCAGAGATTTTATTCGAGATCCGAAAAAGATGATCCAAACTTTAACCTCTGAAGCCCGGAGTAGCGAAGAGGGATACAGCGTTGTGAGTTTGGGATATTTGGGAGGACACTATGCTGTTATTACGCCAAAGTCTCAAGCTCAGTTTGTTGAATTAATCACTCAATTCGATAAAGAACAATCAAGCCGAAAAGGACATGCCTCGTTTAAATTTTTTTCTGGGAATGATTTTTTTATAATTTCAGATATTGGACATGATGCACTGACATCGAGAAAAAATCTGTCTCGTTTTCTAACCCCATCCCGGCTTGCTAATCCTCTCAGCATAGAAATAGAAAAAAGGACGGTTTCTGAGATGGATATTAAAATTCGTCATTCAATATGTGGAATTGTGCGAGCGGTAATGGTCGAAAATATGCTGGGTATCAAGCAATTACCAGAAGATACCTATAATATGATGGAGTCTTATCGAAACGATGTAAAAC
Source organism: Legionella nigrisilvae (assembly GCF_977063395.2). Lineage (NCBI taxonomy): Bacteria > Pseudomonadati > Pseudomonadota > Gammaproteobacteria > Legionellales > Legionellaceae > Legionella > Legionella nigrisilvae. The sequence continues at coordinate 248,466 of NZ_CDRUGZ020000042.1, read as the reverse complement.
GTTGGGGTGCATTTCCTTTCCCTGAATTGCTTAATTTTATGCCGAGCTTAAGAAAAAAACGAGATACTTACCGGACTTTTTCAAAGGGGATTTTAGAGCAGGAGTTCGAAAAAGTGGTTGCCGTGCTTCATTCCGACGATCATCCCGGAGATGCAAATTTAATTGCTGCTTCTATAGTAAGTTTGTTTAAAGATGAAAACCCAGATCTCTCAAAGAGTGAATTTTCAAATGCTTTAAAATCTTTACCTGTTTCTGAGATTAGACGCTATTTTCAAAATCCCATCGTTCAATCGCTACCGATGATCCTCAAAGCAGCAGATAATTTAACTGATGCGATTGTCTTATGCCTCGAGCAAATTGCATCCGACCCAAGCAAATTTGAGATGATTCGCGATGAAATTGATGAAGCTCATTTGACTTTCGAAGAGTTAGACATTAAAGCTCTGAAATCTTTACCCATACTCGATGCATTTTATAAGGAGTCAGTGCGGTTTGATGCTCCTATTGCAGTACCCCGATATACCCAAAATGGATATTCATCGGATTCAATGAATATTCCCCCTAACACGATGATTATATTTGATTTACATGCTTTAGCTAAAGGCGAACAATATTGGACGAATCCTGATGCGTTTGACCCTAAACGATTTTTACAACCGAAGCAGCACATGAAAGTTGGGAATGAATCCGATAACAAAAATAATCATATCCTTGGTCAATTTCCATTTGTCCCATTTTCAATAGGTCAACGCAACTGCCCAGCATTTGCGGTTACAGAAGTGTTATTTAAAGCAGCTATTGCGAAATTTGTGTCAGACTATCAACTGAGTTTTGTTAAAAAAGAGGATAATGATTCAATATTGCACGTTGCTTCCAGGGATAAATCGTTCCGTTTAACCCAATAATGACTTCAATTATTAAATTGGTCTTGCTTGAAATTGGGGTTCCACTTTCGCGAGACAACAGCTTTTAACTTAATAGCAAATGAGTCCTACGCTAGGCTTTCCAAGATATATAGTTAGCCCATAGCCGATCCCAAGCAAAATAATCTATAATGTTCCATGTGAGGACGACCTCACCCGAAATGGTTACACCCGGGACGGCCCGACTTAATGAAAAGAGGGTAATATGGCCTGGATTATATTAACTGTTGCTGGTTTACTTGAGATAGTATGGGCTTTTTTCATGAAATTGTCTCAGGGTTTTTCGAAACCGCTTCCTTCCATCGTTACAATTGTGGCAATGATTGCAAGCTTTATATTGCTAGCTCTTTCTATGAAAACCCTACCCTTGGGAACTGCTTATGCAATCTGGACTGGAATCGGTGCAGTTGGTGCGTTCCTGGTTGGACTCCTTATGCTGGGAGAACCAGTCAATATCATGCGAATTGTTGCAGCATTTCTCATCGTTTCCGGGCTTTTGATGATGAAGTTTTCTTCCTAGATGAAGGGCTCGAATTGGCTTAGAGCTTAAAAGCAAAATAACCACTTCGGGTTCAGTTCATTGCTCTAAACGATACCTCTTTAAAATTTCAATGTCCCGCGGCTTTTCTGCGGGATCCCTAGAAATACAAATTGCACTTCATTGCATTCGGGAATATCGTAGGTGCCTCCCGCGGATGTCGCGGAAGGTAGAGATAGGGAGGGTTGGTGTTTATTAAATATACATCGACGTGCGAATTTCTTCGAACTGAGCGTCATCATGCTCTTGCATTTTTTCCGCTGCCTGTAACTCCTCTTGCTCTTGTTCTTGTTGTGTTTTTAATTTCATTAACTCAATCATGTTTTGGGTTTTTAACTCGTGTAATATAGCCGCCAATAAAAAATCAGTGGTGGTTTGCAGGCTTATTTCTTGAACAGGTTGCTGGATTTCCTGTGTATTTTGTGCCTCTTGTTTTGCTGATGTGGGCATTGGTTTTGAATTAAAAAAAAGTGGCGCCTCCTGATTTGAGTAGGGTTTTTGGGCTTTATTATTTCCATTTGCTAGACGAGCATTTGTAGCTTTTTTACCCATGATGATCTCCTTTTCCTTATGAGTCCCCTTCAGATTAATCTAAATATTGATTTAAATGCAAATGTTTTTTTCAAGATTGGCAAATTTTGTGTTTTTATCATTAATATTGCTCATCAAGTCTAGATCTCATCCTTTTTTTCTTTTCCAAGTGAATAAAAAAGAACAATATTGTCTTAAATTGCTCATCCTGGGTTTCTTTTAATATTTTGTTAATTTTATCGTGTTATAGTTTTGCGCATCTTGTTAAATTTATCACCGATTCATTCTTTGTTTATTAGTCATATGAGAAAAAAATATGAAAGAACTCTTTGAGAAAAATACTTCGAAATCTGGCAGTACTACGTCTTTGACACACCCTGATATTTGTACTTGTACAATGTGTATGAAAAGCAAATTATCCACTGAGGAAGCAAGCAGGCATTTCCGTAGCTTGCAAGCTACCATGGTGGATCGAAGAAATCCCGATACACCTGGTAGCAAACCCTTAATGAAAGCCGTAGAAGCCTATGCCATTCTTAAAGCAGGCACAGAAATAAACATGATGGAAGCAATTGGACTTACGGAATATGATCTACCTGATTCAGGAACTACGATTAAAATAAGTCCCCCACAAGAATTAACCATTAAAGCAACATGGAAAAATAAAAATCAGGAACGTGCTGTTAGTGGTACGGATGCGAATGTTTTTGGTAGCTTGGGTGTATTAGCAATTCCTTCCGATGTGCAAGTAGTGAATATACCCAAAATGAATGCTCGTTCAGTACCTAGAGAATTTTTAGCTAAATACGGGGCTGAGTTAATTCCTCTAGACCAATCATTTATTTTGGATAGTGTTAAAGAGCCAGCATTAGAAAACCTATACCTGGTCGAATATCAGTGGGACTCAGATTACATCCAAGACTATGTTATGAAAAGAAAGGGCGGGGGTGGGTTATTTGTAGAAACCCATCCATTTCCCCACGTATTTACACCGTTGTCCCCGAAGTGTAGTGGTGCATTGATTCTCGGAATAGAGCAAGGTGGAGGCACATTTTCTTTTGCTGCTTTTGAAATACCCTATGGATATACAATAAAAATTGGTAGTAATGTAATCCATGGTGACTCGTTTTTTGTAGGGCCTTATGCTATCGCATTAACCGAAACTGAATTAGCTGATTCGGTTATTTTGAAGCAAGATACGCCCCAACGTGATCCGCAACAAGTAGTTCAGATACCTACCCCAACGTTTAAAATCGATTTATTTGAAGATACTCAAATACCTAAAGGTGTTTTTGAAAATCGGATGAACTTTTTTAAACAATTACCCAAGGAAGTTGCAAGTGACGTTCGTCCTTTATCTACATCTTCTCAAAAAAGGGTATGATCCACAATCTGGAGCAGTACCTCCTTTACGGTATCCAAAATAGTTCAGTCATCCTATTTGGAATACTTAGATGATGAGCATATGGAGAACTACTCAAAGTAGTTACTCCATTGGCTTTCTGGAGGAAATAAGGAGCTAACTGAAACGTTTAATCTTTCCAAAGGGAAAAATAAAGTGTATTATACAAAAAACATCCAAATTGGAAAATAATTTCCACTGAAATTTTGAATATTTGTAACTTTCCCTAGGATTTTTAAGAGGTAAATGGATATGTTTAGTAAATTCGGACCAGCAAAAAATACTTTTGAAGAAGAAATAGCATCAGAGCAACGTCAAAAGCTGCAAGAAAATTTAGAAAGGCTTGCTGTTCCAAAAATTGAACAAGAAAAAATCATGCAAATGCGAAATAATTCATCTGATGAATATCATAAGTCGCGTTGTTTTTGGTTCCTTGAAAATCAGACATTTCCTCAGAAACAAACCATGTTTAACCAGCATCACATTGACACATTTAAAAAATGTCAGCGTGAACTGAGTGACGCATTAGACAATGGGCCAGAAGAACCAAAGTCAGAGAGCATGAAGTTTAGATAGATTATGGGAAGCATCTTGGCTGTGAAGATGCCCGATTGTACCGTGGTTATCGAAATTCTGCCGGGTCGGGTAACCAAAATACCCGGTTTGATGCATTAATCACTACATCAAGATAAGGGCTTCCTGTCGCCATATCTATGAGTTTATCGGCCCATTTTGCATAGGTTTCTGCGGATTGGAATTCAAATTTTTGTTCTGAATTCATCAATGTTAATGCAATCAGGACGCCAATCATTTCATAAATGATTGGTTTTTGGTAATCATGCATGCATTTCTGGGCAATAGTAACTCGGTCCTTTTTTCCATCCATAAGGACCGGTTGAGCAATGTGTTTTAATACATTTTCTTCCATGGTTAGCCCTGTCAATGCAGCCACGCGTTGAATCAGTTCTTCTTGGGGATATACCAGGGCCGTAGCCACCTCCCGATTAATTCCAGGTTCATAGAATACAGGTTGATGCTTGAGTATATTAGGAAATTCTTCGATATAAGGCACACACTGAGTTACTTCAAAGTAATCGTCAATCGATTTAAGCATGGGTTTGAAATCAAAACCTACTTGCGTATCCAACTCAGCGTTTAAGTCATTTAAATAGCAAACGATTGCCAACCCCCCCATGATCCGAGCGCGAGCCTCGGGGGAGTTGGTATCTGCCTTACTGATTGGATATGCAATGCTGAGCCAACGATTGGGAGCTGAAGCCAACGCCTCTATTTTAGACCGGAGATTACGAGCATACATTTTTATAGTGTAGTCTATAACGAGATCACATATCTCTTGGCGTGGTCTTAAAATCATCATTTCCGTAGGCTTGGACATGCTTGATCCCTTGATTTTGGCTTCGTTCATGCTAGTTACTCATTTTAATTCAATGTGTACTCTTGCTCTTTGTTTGGCTCCAGCTGTTTTAGTAAGCTTCTCCTATTGATCATCTGAGTTAGCACCAGGTCGTGGAGTGGTAATGCATGGGGTATAACATCGATCCTTAGCATTAATAAACGCTTTTACCCCATCAAAACTACCATTAGACTTAACTAACCAGGGTTGATCCCCTTGCCAAGTAGTGATTTTTATCCGCTGCAACATACCAGGAAGTTCTCTTACACCACTTGTTGAGACGATAGCGAGCCCGTCCCCATGATTTTGATGAATACAGTGAGGAGATTGGTGATGTAACGAAAGAATATCTTCCGGGAAGAGAGGAACCGCACCACCAACTATCCGTGCCCTATTAATATTACCAAAAAGGCTTCCAGGTCCTTGAGCAAAAGCTAAGGTATGAGCTAAAGCTTGTGAATATTCGCTGTCATAAAATGAATGCTTCATTAAGGCGAACTCATCGCTTCGCATTGAATTAATATTATTTTTATATTCAGTTTTAATTTTGTGGATTATTTTGACACGTTCATCCTGGGTCAATCCCTCTCGTTTTAAAGATTCAGCGAGCTCGATAAGAAGCATACAATGACCGCCCAATTTTTCAGCAATATCTACAATTGAATCTAAATGTTGATCTTTGATAATTTGCCCACTTAAGCCAGCTACAGTTTGACCCGAAATTAAACCAAGGCCATACATTGCCGAACCCACTCCAGCCTCAAGTATTTTTTGACATTCTTTTTGAGATAGATGAGTAAGTTTAGATAACTCTTTTACATCGATACTTAATATTTTTTCAAGAGCTGCTCTTGCCTCGGGATATCGTTTGGCAAGATGTTTATGTATACTTATACGGTGTTGCATATCAATGTAGAATGCTTTGCAGGCATCAACACCTTCTTGAGCGTGTTGGTGTCTCTCATGCAACATCGAGGTATATTCTTCTAGCGTTTTTCCTTGCATTTTGGCTCGTTCCTCGAGCTGTTCATCAGGTAAGCTCAAGGCAGCCTCCATAAGCTTCATATCCGCGAAATATTTGCAGCCTTTTTCTGTGATGCACTCCATATGGTTCTGTAAAGCGATCCCACATGCCTCTACTAATTTTTTGTGCTGCTTGGGATGCTGGAACAAAGTCAAAAGACCTCCGGTAAACCCTTGGACGACTAATTCTTGAGAGCGACTCGGTGTATATGCCTCTTTTCCTGGATGAGGAATTTTTCCCACGGGTAATTGTTCGGCATAAGCTAATAATTTCTGAGGTGAGTCAAACTCAGCTTCTGCATGTTTCATTAAATGCTCTTGGTCCGCGCGATAGAGTTTTTCAGCGTCTTTGAATCGTTGTTGATCTTTGGAGTCCAAATTGTAAAGTATCACTCCTGTTCCAACTCCAGTACCAATGACAATTGCTGCTGTTTTTTTCAACTTAAAAGCATATTTATAACCCGAAGTTATTTGTCTTTGTGCTTGCTTAATAGAGATAACTTTTGACCACATAATAATTTCTCGCAAAGGTTTGTACTTGTTGTCCATTATAACATCACCTTGATTAATGAATTATTAAGTAAAGTTACTGTCCGAATTGGTGGGCAAAAAATCCTAAAATGGTTTTGCTTAATTAAATCCATAATAGGTGTAACATCTCTAAGAAAAGGGGCAACTGCAGCCTAGTTCCTAAATATTCTAAAAAATGCCAGGAGTGTTCAAATGAATCGATATACAGGTAAATGCTTATGTGGTGAATGCCGATATGTTATTAGCGGGCAAAAACCAAAAGTAATGTTCTTATGTCATTGTAGTCGTTGTCGAAAAGAAACCGGAAGTATCCATGGGGCGAATGTGTTCTTTGAATCGGCTCAATTATCGTGGGTGAGCGGAGAGAGTAATCTTGGCTATTTCAAGTTACACAACACGAGAAAGGAACGCATTTTTTGTAAGACTTGTGGCAGCCCGCTTCCTCGACAAGATGAGAGTGGGGGCGTGATTTTACCGGCAGGTTCTTTAGATCATGATGTGTTCTTAGAGCCAACAGCCCATATTTTCTATGCAAGTCGCGTCTCTTGGGAAGATAAGCTCGCGGATTTACAACGATTTGATGAATTACCACCAGCGGATTAAAGCAAGTCAATGGTAGTTATATGGTCATCGCAAGAGCTTCGCTACATGAGTGACGCAGCCAAAAGAGCCCTAGAAAGTAATAACTATCTCATTTGTACGAGTTCATAATAATACGGTGAGACAGGTTTTAGGCTTCCTTGACTATAAGACCATAGTTTTTTAGGAGGCTCTAAAACTACCGTCTTATCAGTAATCGTGGGTATAAAAAAATCATTAAGATTTGTAGAAATTAAAATGAGTGTCTTTCCAGAAACCGAATTTGGTGACCAATATCGATACATTAAACTATCCATATTAAAAATATGTCGCCCTACAATTGGATAAATGTCTTGAATGGCTCCATTTTTCAATAATTTTGCTTGATAAAATGCAAGCTCACTTCCTATGTTATATACATCTAATGGAACTAAGATTGGTTGAGTATTTCTTTTATAACTCAAATTTTTTGCTACATCATGGAATTGTTCTGTCAGATTTTCCCATGAAATCATTTTTTGAAAGAAGAGTTGCGATGCCTTTTGCGAGGGGCTGAAGGTGAGCAGTACCATCACACAAACATAGCAAAATAATAAAAAAACGGAGCCTATATGCCATAATTTATAGGAGGTATTATGTTTAGAAATAAGTATTGCAAGCCAAGGAACAATCGCTATTAGCCCTGGACCTATCCAGTCTAACTTAATACCATGATTAAAACTATATACTCCGAAAAAGATTAAAGGAAACAGGGTAAATATTTGCAAAAACCGTTTGGCTTTGACGTCAATGCTTACTATATCTGCAGATTTTTTATCTAATAAAAAATAAAGGCCCATGACTCCCGCAGGAAGTAAAAATAAGAAAATTAATCCCATGAAATGATGGAAAGAAAACCGATTAACTGACTTAAACCGACGTACGCTTTGAAAGGCAAATGAGGCCCATTCGTGCATAAAATTCCAATAGATAACTGGAGTAAAAATAAGTGCGGTAATCAATACACAAAGATAGGGCTCTTTGCGAGCAAACCAATACCGGGTTGAGGGGACGGTGATTAGATAAAGAAGTACCGCAGGCCCCAGCAATACAATGGTATATTTGGATAACATTCCAAGACCAAGCCATACACCCGCCTTGTACCAGGATTTAGATTCATCGAAAAGAAACACACGATATAAATAATAGAGTGCAGCTGCCCAACAAAGCAGGACGGGTTGATCCGGGGTGGTGAGCGTGGATTGAATAAAATAATAAGGCATGAGTGATAGTACGAGCACAGCATACAGGCCAGAGCCTCGATGAATTAATTCCGTTAATTTGAAGCTGAAATAAGCAACACCTCCCCAACATAGCAATGCCGGAATACGAATACTGAATTCACTGGTACCAAAAATTAGGGTAGAAAATTTAATTAGCAAAGCGACCATGGGGGGATGGTCCAGATAACCAAAATCTAGATGTTGTGAATAGTTCCAATAATAAGCTTCTTCTACGAATACATCGTGTGAACCCATACATAAAATTCGTAGGGCTAAAGAAACAAAAATAATCGAAAGGGTGAGTAATACACTAATATTTTGACTCAATCCATGACGAGATAGAGCAATATGTTCGGATTTAAGTATAGAAGTCATTATCCATGTACAGAAAACTTAAACAAACCACATTCTATCCTTTTTAAAGTGGCTAGCAAAGTTATTATTGCGTACTTGTTTTAGTACTCTGTCATTTTACCAGCAATTTAAAAGTTTAAGACTTGTATCTAGAAGAGCTTATAATCTTTTTTGTTTCAATTGACTTAGAATTTTTAAGCATATTGTAGTGATTTCGCAAGTATCCAGTTTAAAATGAAAAACTAATACATCACATGGAGTTCGGATTATGTATGCAGTGTTTCACCGATTAAATATGCTAGGACTCATCTGGTTGTTCACTTATATGCCTTTTTCTTATGCTGAGGAGCTTAATGCAGATCTATTAGGGGATATTAAAACAGCCCTTGTTCCCATTAAATCAGAATATCATCACAATGCGTTAGAAGATCGAGGAATAATCCAGGTTACTGATGGTTCTGCCTGCGGCGAATCCAATCGCTCCGGAAGTGAAGAGGCAATTACTTTACCAGGAAGCATTGATTTACCGGATTATGCAACTGATGCGACTGTTTTTTTGAATGGATGGGATACCCGCTACTTAAGCAGTGATCATCATATCGGACGTGTTGCCGCCATAATTAGAAACATCCAACAGGAAAATTCTCGCTTAACGTGGGAAGCGGTGGGGTTATTACGAGATAAAAATTTTGACGATGGCTATAGATGGTGTTATCGCTTTACCGTGGTTGCATGGAATCGAAATCAAATAGATGCTCGGGTTTTGGGAGTAAGAGATAACACGACGTTCTCTTTTGAAAACGAGCATGAGCAAGTCGCGCTGGTGACTGCTGCGGGTTTTCTCAATAATAATTTCCTGACACGAGGTATTAAGGCAGCTGTACTCCCTCGAGGTTTTGTTTATGGTTGGGAAGAGGGATTTAGTCAGGCTGATCATCATCTCTTGCAAATAGCGTATAACCTCGATCATAGTGAAACGTTTATTCAGGCGGGACGCAATTGGAGTGGTCCACCTCCTTCAATAACTAACAGCCAGGCATCCAACTTTGCAAGCTGGGAAACCCTTGGTATTTTTAAAGACAACAGTACGAAACGAGATTTTAGATTTGGTTCTGCAGTATCTGTGCTTGCCGGACGTGGAGTTGAGACCAAGCAACCTCCTTTTACCATTATTCCGAAAGAAGATTTTGGCAATTGTGGGGAATTAGGAGGGGAGGTTGTGACGCAAAATCTAGTAATCGAAAATGTTCCTTATGACTATGCAATCCCCGTCTTAACGGGATGGGAACTACGCTATCCTTGTAAAGATCATCATGTCAAACGACTGGGTGTTTGGTTACATGATATGAGTTATGAAAAAGTGGCGGGAAGTTCAGTAGGAACTTTGCGTTACAGTATTTCCAGTATATTGCGCGATAAGAATACGGTCCCACTCCATATTCCACGCCATAAGGTCTCGATATTGGGAATGAATATTACTCCAGCCCCTCCAGTCCCTATACCTGATAAGAAGTCGTGAACCATTAAGGTACGATGCAAGGCTGTGTTCCTTCGGGATCTGAGGTAGTCTCGGTACTTAAAAAGTGCCGATACCTCAGGTTCGAAGTAGCAATAAATTTTTCTTCCGCGCGGGTACTTCACGAATTAGAATAGGGGAAGCTATTTCAACCTCTGGCTCAACGAGCTCAGCTTTTCAGGTAACGGGTCTGTCAGTTCTTACTTATCGAGATAATTTAATATGTGGAAAAGTATCCTCATATTGCTTAGAAAATAGGTTGAGTCATTTTGACCCAACAATTCAAAGTTATTGCCAGAAAAATAAAAATATAGTCTAGTTGGTTTCGTTTGATTTATGCCACTTATTTAATTAATATTCTCGAAATTGCTCCTAGTGGTTTATTTAATTTCATGAGATTTTTTAATATATCTTTACCCTTAAGCGCTATTCAACAGATAGTTAGTTATCTACCCTCAGCCGATAAGAAGAAATTAAGTAAAGTGAATCACGGTTGGCGACATGTATTAATGCATCAGGGCTCTGAATTATGCATTGAAGCCCAGGATTTAACGGATGTTTCCGAATTACTACCACATATCCAAGCAATTTTACCCGTAATTCCCAAGGCCCCCATTTCCATAAAACAATTAACCGAAGGATTTTCTCCTTGGGCCAATAGTTATCTGTTGCAGGTGGGTTCTGAACGGTATGTATTACGTCATATAAGACATAAGGAAGGACGAACTCGTGAGGTATTTGCCTCAATTTTTTTCGCTCAGAAAAAAATTGCGCCCGAAGTAGAGTATTTTGATTTTTCTGCGGGAATAATCATCATGCGTTATGTAGAGAATAATCCCTCTATTAACAGCCGGCTGAATGATGAGCAATTAAAGCTTATTGCAAAAAAATTCGCAGTACTTCATTCCGGACCAAAGTTACCCCGACGCGCGGAAATTGAAAAATCAACCCTCATCACGGAACGTCGGGCTACTTTAAACAGTTACATTAAAGTTTCGCCTGTTTTTTTCTTGCAGCATTATGCGCTGATGCAACTTGATTATTTAACAGATTTAGTGAAACAAACCCATTATTGTCATAACGATATGAATCCTAATAATCTGTTAGCGACCCCCGAGGATTTCTATTTTATTGATTGGGAATGCGCAGGATTACTTGATCCATTTTTAGACTTAGCGATTGTAGTGGCCACGTTACGCTTAAAGCCTGACGCTGCAAATTCTCTTTTAACGCATTATTTAGGACGTAAGCCATTCCCTGAAGAAGAGTTGCATTATGGGTACATGCAACAAATCGCTTTATTGCGATTTGCGATAAGTTTTGCAGCAAATATCAGTGATCCCACTCGTGTTAATCACGTCGATATCGCTTCAATTCCAGCGTTTAACGAATACCAACCTAGTGATGGTGCGATTGATAAAAGTAGTGATGCAGGTAAGTTTTATATTAGTGTGATGCTGATCAAGCAAGCCATGCAAACCATTAATGATTATCAATTTAAACGACAGCTCAATACCAAACTATTAGGAAGTATAAATAAACCGGAAAAAGATTTTAATTTTGGAGCGCTCCAACTTCCTTATTTTATCATGGGAGGTATTTTACAATATCTTCGTAAAGAGGAGCTTCTTCCTTTACGTTTGGTATGCGGTAGCTGGCGATTGTTCCTAGATGAACAGGTAATAAAACCTAAAGGACTAATTCTTGATGGGGCAGTAGACGAACTCAGTAATTCCAAAGCAATTGCAACACGTCTCAAGTCGACATTACAGTCATTTCTACCCTGGAGGGCAGGATCTTTAAAACCCCTGAACGGGGGGTTGTCTCCTTTTTGCCAGAATTTTATAGTACACGCATACAATCAAAACTACGTAATAAAAATATTAGAAGAAGACAGTGCTCAGGGATGGATAGAATTGTATGCAGCTCAAGCTGCTTCGCGTACTGGTATTGGCCCTAAAATAATTTATTTTAATGCAGCACAAAAAGTAGCTATTTTTGAATTTGTTGCCAATGATCCGAAGTGGCCGTTGGATAAATCATGGGATCGATTGGCCTCACTAAGTTCAGTAATTAGTGCCTTGCATGCAATGAAAGTTCCCAAGAGCATAAGTAAGGAAAGCCCTAAATTTTTGCAATTAAAAAAGATTGTTACAGAACTTGTTGAAAAAGATCCGAGGTTTGAAGATTTTTCCTTAGTTTTATCACTATTTAATGATTTAGATCACCTACTTAATCTAAATCCAAAAACCAGTCTGTGTCACTATGATATGAATCCTTGGAATCTATTATTTCAAACTGAAGGAACTCAATTTTCATTAATTGATTGGGAGTTTGCACGAATAGGAAGTCCACTTTTTGACTTGGCAACTATTGCGAATTTCTTGCGTTTAAATGCGTTGGAAGAAACTTTTTTGCGTATTGCTTATGCAAAAGGACGTGTTACCCCTCTAGACGAGGCCTGCTACCAAATAACTAAAGCCTATGTTTATTTGCGATATGCTATTTGTTCACTTGGACTAAATACCAGTGCTGAGTTGAAGCTTGATTCAGACCTATTACTTGCATTACCACCCTTTAATCAATTCAATCCATTTCAATTAAAAATTGATAAAAATACGAATGAAGGACGCTATTATATCGCTTTAATGTTTGTAAAAGCAGCTATGAATTTGCTTAAGGACAAACAATTCATCATTCATTTAAAAACGTACCAGCAGGGGTTTAAAACGGACTATATTCCCTCCTTTTTTGCACATTCATCAGAAAGGTTAGATGAACTAAATGGAACAGGAATTGTTGCCAATAACTCAAAAGAATTCACATCTTGAGGATACTACACCCGTACTCATAGGTTTAAGTTTAAGGCTCCCCCAGATAGAAACGGAGGAAGCCTTGTGGCAATTTTTAATTGCGGGTCAAAAAACAAGAAGTTCTGTATCGTCTTCAAGAATGTGGCGTGGTGAAGATGAAACGACCTATGCCAATTTGTTTACCAATTGGAATTTTTTTGATCCCAGTTTGTTTAATCTGACTGCCAAAGATATTGCGCATCTCGATCCACAACAAAAATTAGCATTGTATGGTGTGCACACCTGTCTGGAAAATGCAGGCATGATGCGTTCTGAGCTGCAGCAAGCGACAACCGGTGTGTATGCCGGAGTAATGTCGGTGGATCACCTGCATTCTTATGCAACGACTACCTCCGACAGTGACAGTCGTTTTTTCTTAAATAATTGTGAGGCAAGTGTTGCCAATCGAGTTTCCTACTGTTTTAACTTTACTGGAGAAAGTAAGAGTATTAATGCCGCTTGCGCGAGTTCATTGGTTGCCTTAAAAGATGCCTGTGACAGCATTAGACTAGGTGAAAATGATTTTGCTTTTGTAATTGGCGTTAATTATATAGATAGTGCTTTGCGGCATCAGAGTTTCAAAAAAGCGGGTATGCTCTCGCGAAGTGGCTGGTGTCATACTTTTTCTATGCAAGCCGATGGGTATTTGCCTTTAGAGGGAATGATTACTTTGCTAGTTACCTCAAAAGCTAAGGCTGAGGCCTTAAATCTTTCGGTTTTAGGAGCGGTTACGGGAATTAGTTGCAATCACAATGGAACTACCAGTACGATGACTGCCCCTAGTGTGACTGCCCAATCCCAACTGATTCGCTTAGCCCAAAAACAATGTTCCTATCTGGATGTTGCATATATTGAGGCCCATGGCACGGGAACGAATCTTGGGGATCCTATTGAGCTTGAAGCCTTAAGTCACCATTATCCGGGTTGCTACATTGGCTCCATTAAAGCAAATGTAGGGCACATGGAAGCTGGGGCTGGATTACTCGGTGTGGCTAAGTGTTTGTTGATTTTAAAGAATCGGAAAATTCCTCCTCATGTACTTTCAGATAAAGCGAATGTTTTATTATCTGAAACGTTAAATATCAATACAGAACCGGTGGATTATAATCACTCGCAAATTGCAGTAAGTTCTTTTGGATTTGGTGGTACGAATGCACATGCTATTTTGCAAAGAGTCCCTGAACGTATCCCGATAAATATTAATAAGCCTTTCAAATTACCGGTATTGCTCAGTGCAAAAACCAAAGAAGATTTGGAGTCTTTGGTGGCTCTCTCTGAAGATTATGTGTTGCAGGAAGATGCGTATCATATGGCATTAAACTCAATTTATACCCAGGAGCATTGCGTTTCTTTCCGTCAAGCAGGATGGCTTTATGAGCAGCACATTACCTGGATGCCTATAAAGAATGACTATTTAGTGCTTCCTGGGGATTGTGCACCAACGAGTTCCTTGCAATTAAGATCTTATCTATCGTCTGCGTGTTTAGAGCAGTTACCCGAATACTGGGTTCATCTCATTCATGATTTTTTATCCGACATACGGTGTATTGAAGCAGAGGGCAGCGCGGTTTCTTTGGCCATCAAAGCCAATCAAAAAATCCAAACACATTTAATAGTAAATGGAACATCCTATCCAGCCCTCACTGATTTAGATGATTATGTGTTCAAACTTGTTGAGGGCTTGGTGATCGAATCGTCCCAAGTGAATCAACTTATTGTTGAAAGCATGGCCCTTTACCAGCATCAATATACATTTAGAGGATTTTTGCAAACAGTACTCCCCACAGAATTAATTGTTTTGTTTGAACAAAATGATCTACAAAAAATTCAAAATCGCTTATGCCTTTGGACCAACGAAGAAATAATGCCGAGGCATGTAGATAAAAAATTTATCCGATATGAATTGGTACTTATGCTTTTATGGGCAAGGGTACGTGTTATTAATAAATGGCAATTAAGTACGGTTAAAAATGAATTGCTCCGACGTTTCACTGCTTCTTTTGTTGAGCTTATTGCGCTGCTTGAACACCAACTGCTTCTTCCTGAGGAGATCGAATTACTGGTTCAGCTTGATGATATTTATATCGAGCTCTTTAAGAACAGATTAATTGAGCGAATCACTACACATTCTGATGCAAGTGCCTTCACTTTATTAGTTGCTTATTATAAACCAATAACGTGTATTCAGGATGTGCAAAACAGCAGTACTAATCAATGTATTGTTCATTTTAAAGCAGGTCAGCGCATTTGTATCGATCTGGATAAAGTGAGCGACAAGGATGTTTTGACCATAACTGATGAGCTGGTTTTGCAATTATGGCTTAGGGGATTTGTTATCGATTTTGAGCGTTATTTAGGATCTCTTCCTTTCCAGCGCAAGTCTTATTTTAAAGAAACAACGAAGCATTCTATAGAGAACGTAAAGCAATTTTATACTTTGCAAACCACCTTGAAATGTATTAATCAGCATGAGTTTGCTCATCTTAAAACGATGCATTGGAATGAGTATTCGGTACATGATATTTTGACGCACGACCTTTGGGTCACGATCGATTACTCAGAACAAGATCCAATTCAATGGGTATTGGAAATCATTCGGCAAATCTCGGTTAAATGCAGTAATCAGCTTAAAAAACAACGGATTATTTACTTAAAATTAGATGAAAATTATTCCTCGCAAGAAGTCGAGTTAATTACGCATTTTGTCAACGCAGTAAATTTAGAAATTAACCCACTGCTTCTAAGGGTAATTGATTTTAAGGGAAGATTTTATTTGTACCAGCAAGTCGCTTTGCAATGTTCTAAGGAGGCACGTAAAGGTTTTGCTTATCGTGGAACCTATGTTTTAGTTGGAGGTGCTGGGGGAGTGGGTTTAAAGCTTGGAAGCTATCTTCAAGAAAAATACGCAGCACAAATTTATGTAGTAGGTCGCAAACCCTATGCTCAATTACATGACCAAGTACAGATACAACTCCAGCAAAATAAGATGATTTATCATTGCTGTGATCCGGGTGCAACCAAAGATTTTTTAAACTATTTAAAACAGCTTGCTGCAGCAGAAAAAATTTCAGGTATTTTTCATTTGGCTGTGGCGCGTCATGATGAGTGGTGGGTTAAGCAAAGCGAACATTCATTATCCACTACCTTAAAGCAAGTGAGTCAACGCAACAGTTGGTTAGTGTCGGAGGAACTCGCACAATACACGAAAAATCTGTATGTTTTTACCTCTATTCAAGCATATTCTCCCAATTTAGGGGCTACGATATACAGTTTTGAAGCGGCGTTAAAGAACTATTTAATTACCCAACAAAATAGTCTTCCTTGTTTTGTCACTGCGTTGGGCGTAATTGAAGGGATTGGTTTGGCCACCTCGGCTGATTACACCAAGTATATGGCAAATAATGATTTGGCTCCTTTATCGTTTGCTGAATTGATGGAATCATTTGAACTGCAAATTGATACTCAAACTCCCTTTGCTTTAATTACTGGTCGCACGAAACCGCACAATTCTATAATTCCGGTGACAGTCAATAAAAATCAGATCTTGGAAGAGTATGTGGCATTAAGCCTTTTATTACGAATCAACCAATCTGTTCCTATCCATGGTCGAAAGCTGGAGATGATTTTTCCAGCGTTCCAAAAACATTTTCAAAAATTAGTTCGGGAATTATTTAATATCTGGCAAAAACTGCAGCTCGTGCGCATGGAAGAGAATTTTATTTTTATTGCCCAAGAGATAAACCAACTTGAAAAGTTAAAAAGCAATTATGAAGATGAATTAAACGAAGGAAATTATTCCTCCCGGCTTAAATTATTTATCGCAGTATGTGACCAATATCCTGAGATATTATCTGGTGCTTTGTTGCCACACCAAGTTATTTTCCCTCAGGGTAATACGGAATTAGTACAAGGTTTTTACGAACATCATGTGGTTGCTGACTATGCGAATCAGATAGTGGCGAGGAAACTAAGAGATTACAGTCGATTATCCCCAAAACCCATAAAAATTCTTGAGGTAGGTGCGGGCAGCGGTGCTTCAACCCGAGCTATTTTAACAGAGCTACACGATCAATCATTTACCTATTATTTCACCGATATTTCTTCTGCATTGGTCAATAAAGCAAGGCGCTGTTTTTCGGAGTATGAGCATTCCATGGAGTTCCGAGTATTTGATATGGAACAGATGGATGCGCAACATGAGTTTTATCAAGCATTTGATGTAGTGATCGCGACAAATGCCATTCATGCAACGAGTGATATTCTAAATTCACTAAAGAGTTTGAGCGAATGCTTGGCTGATAGTGGCCATTTATTATTAAATGAATTGGTTGAAAAGACCAATTATACCACTGCTATCTTTGGTTTATTTGATGGATGGTGGAATGCCAAAGACCAACATTTACGGCAAATGAATTCCCCTTTATTGAGTGCTGAACAATGGGTATCAGTGCTGCAGAAAATGAATTTAACCGATATTGAGTATCAATACTCTTGTTTAAATTTCTCTTCTGCAGAACAAATTGTTATTGATGCCAAAATAAAACGTGAACCTCAGATTAAAAAACAGCCTGCGTTGATGATGGGTGACGCAAAAGGTTCCGCGGAGCTTGTGGGAACACAAGACGTACCAGTTTATCCGGATAAAAATCCACAATGGATCATTGAACAATTGGCGCAAACACTTTATTTGGATAGCAAAACGATTCAATTAGAAGATCGATTGTCGGAGCTTGGTTTTGACTCATTAAGTTTAAGTGACTTATACCAAAAATTAAAAACTAGATTTCCTGATCTTGGTATTGCGGAATTGTTTGCGGTCGATACGGTGGATGCTCTAGTAAAACGATTCACTGACCATGAAGGCATCAAAATTCCTGATATTCATTTTGAACTAAACCATTATAATCAGGAAACAGATATTGCCATTGTGGGACTGAGTTATCAGCTTCCCCACACAGGATCCGATGATTTTATTTCTATGCTGCAACAGGGTAAAACCGCGTTTGCACCTATTCCTAAATCACGTTGGGAACATGAGTCCTTCTTTTATGCACAAAAAGGAAAGCAGGGAACCTCTTATGCCCATAGTGGCAGTTTTTTAAAGGATATCGATTGCTTCGATGAAGCTTTTTTTAAACTCTCCCCACGTGAAGCTGCTTTTATCGATCCGCAAGAACGTTTGCTGTTGCAAAATGCTTATTTTGCCCTTGAGGATGCGAAGGCTTTCCCTATCGCCTCGGACAATAAAATCTCTGTATTTGTGGGGATCAGTGGCGCTTATTATTCTTGGTTAAACGAAGATTGGACGACTCAAAAACATGCTAATTCTGCGTGCGCTTATTGGTCCGCAGCAAACCGAATTTCGTACAGTTTTAATTTGCATGGTCCCAGTATGGCGGTGGATACAGCATGTTCGTCTTCGCTATCCGCGCTTCATTTGGCATGTCAAAGTGTGCTAGCTGATGAATCGACTATGGCGGTAGTGGGTGGAGTAAATTTAATTGTACACCCACGACAAATGGTAGAGCTCTCTGATTTACACATGCTTTCAGCTCAAAGCATTAACGCCACCTTTTCGCAAAATGCAGATGGTTTTGTGTATGCTGAAGGGGTTGTGGCTTTATGCATTAAAAAATTAAATGCGGCGGTTGCAGAAGGGAATAAAATTTATGGAGTCATCAAAGGCAGTGCGCTCAATTCAGGTGGCAAAATGCATGGTTATACCGTGCCAAATTCTGAAGCCCAAAAACAGGTTATCCTTGCTGCCTTGCAAAAAGCAGGGATTAATTCCTGGCAAATCAATTATATTGAGGCACATGGTACAGGCACAATTTTAGGTGACCCTATAGAAATAAAAGCATTAGGTGAGGTCTATCAAAATAAAGCTTTCCTAGGTTCAGTTAAAAGTAATATGGGTCATAGTGAAGCATGTGCTGGTTTGGCGGGTTTGGTACGAATCTTATTGCAGTATCATCATGAGGAAATCTTCGCTGGAGTAAATGCTTGGCCGTTGAATGAACATTGTCATTTTGAAAAGACACAGTTCATTATCCCAGAACAAAATATTCCGTGGGAACACAATAGGGGAGCACGTTTTAGTGCACTCAGTTCTTTTGGTGCGGGTGGTTCAAATGCCCACATTATTTTACAAGATTATCCTCTTATTCCTGAAATGTGCACCCAACATCATACGTTTAAAAAACAAGCCCATTGGAGTATTCCTAAGAATTATTCGGCAATAATTGAAGAATATCCCTTAATTCTGGAAACTAAAGCCTATTATTTTGAACAACATCGATTACATCAACGTCCAATATTACCTGGTGTGGCGCATATTTATTTTTGTTATCAAGCCTATCTACGGAATAAAGAAAAGGCGTCGCTTCGAATCAGCATTCGCGACATAAAATGGCTTAATCCTATTTATGCGGATCATGAAACAGATACCCATTCACTCATAGTTCGTTTTAAACCGGAAGACACCCATCTTCTTTGTGAATTAACCGGGACCCTATTGTATTCAAGCAGTACTTATCATTCTTTAAATGAAGTTACAGTGCTCAGCGAATATGCTTCATTTGCTAAAGAGTGCACTCACGAGCTGTTAACGGCGACAATGTATGCACAATTTCGCCGTAATAATTGGTATCATGGTGAAGCATTTCAATCCGTACACACTCTTCGCGTAAATCCACAACAAAATAAAGCGGTTGCCACATTAATACTCGCAGAAGCTCAAGAAGTGCCTACCTTGGATCCCCGTTTATTTGATGGTGTTTTGCAATGTGTTTCAGTGTTACAAGCAGAGTTGCCAAGAGATCAGGTATACATTCCTCAAAAGATTGAGGTGTTAAATTTAGTTCACGACTGGACTACTAAAATTTATGTAGCTGTGGAAGACAAATCTCTCCGTGAATTTTCTCCTCGCTATAATATTTCTATTTTTGATGAGCAGTATCGTTTGGTAAGCCATATTAGTGGTTTTTGCATGATTCCTATTCACAAACAACAAATTATTCCGCAGATAGATTCTTCTGCCGAATCCAGAAATTTAGCTGCATTATCCGCTTCTGAGCTCATGTCCTTCGAAGTCAAAGTGAGTCAAAAACCAATTCATTATTTTAAGCCCTTTTGGCAGCGCATTGATTGTGAAAAGGCAAAAGAAAGAACGATTGAGTGGTTGACTGCCACCCAAACACCCAGCATTGATTCGGCTTGTTCTATAATGCGGGTAAATCAATTACACAATACAACTCAATTTATAAGCCTCCTACAGAATGTACAACATGCTGTGCAAACACGAAAAAAATTACAGCTGATTTTATGTTTTGAGGATTCGGGAGAAACTGCTGTTTACGCCCAGGCAATCCATGCTTATTTACGTACAGCACAACGTGAGTTTCCTGAACTCCGTTACAGCGTAGTCCTTTTGCCTTGGGAATTGAGCGCTCAACTCTTGTCACAGGTAGCCGAGAAGGAATTGCCTACCTGGGTTAAAGTGAACCGGGAGGGTGCTTTTCATACTCAATATTACCATGCGGTTACTCCAGAGCAAAAAGAAGCCCGTTTGTTATTTAAAAAAAATGGGGTATACGTTATTGCGGGAGGACTGGGTGCGATTCCGCAAATTATTGCTCAATACCTGGTGCATCAATATCAAGCCCATATTCTACTTCTGGGACGACGTAATCCATCCATTGACAACATGCATTGGTTAGGCCAAAACAACATCAGCTACAAGCAAGTGGATCTCGGTGACCGTGAGACCCTGCACGCTTTGATCGCTCAGTTTGTTTCAGAACATGGGGGTGTCTTGAATGGTTGTATTCAGGCAGCTGGTGTTCAACAAGATAGTCTTATTATTAATCAGTCAGCGGCAGCAATTGAAACGGCTTTGACCGCAAAAGTAATTGGGACTTTAAATTTTGATAAAGCGACCAGGGGCTATCATCTGGATTTTTTTCTTTTGTTGTCTTCCTACTCTTCGATACTCGCTAATGTTGGGCAGTCTATTTATGCAGCTGCTAATGGATTTTTAGATGGTTTTTCCGTTTTACGAGAATCCTGGCGTATCCAAGGAAGGTGCTCAGGATTTACTTACAGCATTAATTTGCCTTTTTGGGAACAAGGAGGCATGCAGGTCAGTGAGTCAGTATTAGCACGCATGCAAAAAGAATGGGGAATGGAGGCAATTAGCAATGCTACGGGATGTCACATTTTTGAAACATTATCCGCTTTACCTTGGCCGCAAATTATGGCGCATCAAGGTGAGCCAGGAATCATTTTACAGCACTTAAATGATTTGAAATCGACGCAACAATACAGGTCTGAAGTGAATATGGAATTTAAACTCTTCGTGGTCAACACGATTAAAAAAGTATTAGAACTTAAGGAGCATTTTGAGCTGACAGCCTCTTTTGGCGATCTTGGTTTTAACTCAATTTTATTTACTGAGTTGGCCAATTATTTGAATGATACCTATGATTTGGCCATCACCCCGGCTACTTTTTTTGGTTATAAAACCGTTGCCGAATTCATTAGCCATTATGAGCAGGCTATATCTCCTGCGGCGGGGAGGATTCAATCCGAAGAGGTAAAATCATTTACCCCTCATCATGTGCCTAGAGAAGATGTGCCGGTGATTATCGGGTTCAGTGCGCTCTTACCAGGATGTGGAAGTTTACACGATTTTTGGCAATTGTTAGTGAATCAAAACCATGTCTTTAGCCAAACTCCTGCAAATAGGTTGCATTACATGCAACAACATCCGGGGACATTTATTGAGGGTGTTGAGGCATTTGATGCGGCTTTTTTTAATCTGTCACCATTGGAGGCCATGGTGATGGATCCCCAGCAACGACTGTTATTGCAGGAGGTATGGCATGCCTTAGAAATGGGGGGAATCAACCCCTTACACTTAAAAGGATCCGCAACAGGGGTTTATGTGGGGGCGTCCACTTTTGATTATGCTAAACAATTAACGCGAAACCAAGTGAACAATCCCTACATTCCAGTTGCAACCGTACATAGTTTACTCGCGAATCGAATATCTCATTTTTTTGATTTAAGTGGCCCTAGTGAAGCATTAGATACGGCCTGTTCCAGTAGTTTATATGCCCTAGATCGCGCCGTAAAAGCCATCAAGCAAGGGGAGATTGAGCAAGCAATTGTATGTGGAGTGAATCTGTTACTAGATGATGAATTCTTTAATGCGTTCACTCAATCAGGAATGCTGTCCTCTACGAACATCTGCAAACCCTTTGATAAGCAAGCAGATGGATACATTAGAGGGGAAGGAATTATTGTCGTTATTCTCCAGAACCAAGCGCGAGCACAGTCACAAAATAATACGATTTATGCCAGGATTCTTGGAAGCGGGGTCAATCATACGGGTAAAGCTAATACCCTCACTTCACCCAGCTCAATAGCGCAACAAAAACTGTACGAACATATCTATAGTTCGATTGATATAGAACGCATTAGTTATATTGAAGCCCATGGGACAGGCACGTCACTAGGTGATCCTATTGAGTTGGAAGGTTTGAAAAGTTTTGTGGCTGATAAAAATGTAGCGATTGAAGTGGGCTCAGTCAAAGGCAATATTGGCCATCTAGAACCTGCTTCAGGGTTGGCTGGATTAATAAAAATTTTGTTGATGTTTCAATATCAAATGATTCCAGGACAAGCGAATTTATCTGAAATCAATCCATACCTTAAATTGCAGCAATCGGGCCTGTCGATCAGTGAAGAATCTCATGCATGGCAACAAAAGCATCTTCATGGAGCATTGATTCCTCGATGTGCGGCGGTAAGCTCTTTTGGTTTTGGCGGGGTTAATGTGCATGTTGTTTTAGAGCAGGGTACTCTAAATCAACGACCTCGAATCGACTCTTTTGTACCGTTAATCCCTCTTTCGGCAGCCAATGAAAAAAGCTTGTATGACTTGGTAAAAAATTACATTACCTGGTTGCAAGAAACGCCTCATTTGGAACCGCAAAGTTTCTGTTTTACCCTACAAAAAAGACGTCTTCATCATCGCTATCGAGTGATTTTCCAATGGCATAATCAGCAACAATTAATTCAGCAGATGCAGGATTGGCTTGATTCATCAGTATTTCCTTATATTAGCGATAACTATCAATCCATTGCCCAAGCTTATCTGAATGGGGAGGTTGCTTTTAGTCCTCCAGAAAACGCGGATGAAATGATGCCTGTTCATGGGACTCCAGCTTATCCTTTTATCCGTAAAAAACTCTGGTTTAAAACTCCAGAAAATCACTTAGTTTATGTGAATAAAGAGCTGCCGGCGGAAATGATACATCAACCGTTATGTAACCAAAATATTGTAATCATACATGAGGATTGTTGTGCCGGGCTACTTAAACCAATTAGCTCACAACTCGAAAAAAATAATAAGGTTTATAGTTATAACTTGAGTGAGTTTAATCTGGATGAATTTAAGATATTTTTAGAGGTTCGCCCTGATATAGATCACTTTATTATTTATCCGCAGTATCCTGACTTTAATTTAAAGATTAATTTATTTCAACAGGATCCTCTCGGTCTAGTTCAGCCTTTATTTGATTTATTGAAAACGACGTTAGGCTCCAATTTGTTTACAAAAAAAATTACTATTGGGTGGTATTCTTATACTGCTCAGGCCAATCATCCACAAGTAGCAATGGTTAGCGGGTTATTAGGATCTTTAGCTAAAGAAATGCCCCATTGGCACGTGCACCATTTAATTATGGATACCCCTTTAGAGCAGTCGATGTTGGATCTGGTAGCTCCAGGACCCTCTCAAACCATTGAGTATCGAAAAAAACAGTACTGGTTTCCTTCTCTGGAGTTAGCTCCAGAGGGTGAGGAAAAGGATTTTTTAATATCGCATAAGACGTATTTGATCCTTGGAGGTATGGGTGGTATCGGTCGTCGTTTGACGCAATTTTTGATTGAATCATACAAAGCTAAGGTTATTCTTGTAGGGCGTAGTGCTTTAGATGAAGAGGCACGACAATTTATCCAAGCATATGGGGAGCAAGTTGAGTTTATTCAAACCGACGTAACTCATGAAGCAGAATGCGCGTTGCTCATTAAGTATCTGCAGGTGAAATATCCCATAATCCATGCAGTATTTAATTTAATTATGCAATTGCAAGACAGCACGGTTGATTCGATGACTTGGCAACAATTTAGCCACGTGATTCATGCCAAATTATTCAGTGCTTATTTTATTTATCAGTTGCATCAACAAATACAAATTAACGCTGCAGTGATTTTTTCCTCCATGCAAAGCAGTGCGTGTCTTGCAGGCCAGGCCAACTATGCCGCGGCGAGCAATGCCTTGGATGCCTATTGTTTGCGCTTGGAACAGGAAGCCGCATTACCTGTTAAAATTATCAATTGGAGTATTTGGCAAGAAGTTGGCGCAGTCACTGATTCGTTTTATCTCGAACGAGCGCGCGATTTAGGTTTTATTCCTTTGACCACACAACAAGCATTGGAAGCGATGCAACTAGGTTTAAATAGCCCCTATGCCCAGTTTGCAATTCAAAATAAAAGTGCGGCGCACAGTCTGCAGACGCGAACCGTTTTACCCATTAAAGCAGGACTAAATGGCGTGAACCAATTCGTTTATTGCTTGGCTTCTGATTTGCGAAAAAGGCAGATTTTTCACGACAATATACTCCCCAAATACACCCGATTGGTTACCTATTTAACTGGATTACCTGAAGTTTCTGCCACTGCCGAATCATTGCATGATTTGCTTGAGCGCTGTTGCCAAGAGCATACGGCTTATGAGGCATATTATCGTTTGGCATATCTTTGTTATTTGAACTACAAACTAATCCTTGAGGGAAACAAAGCCGCCGCAGAGATCATTTTTTCAGAAGAGGGACTTAAATTATTGTTCGCTCTTTATGCTCAAAGTCCTGAGTCAAAAATGTGTAATCAATCCATCGCACGACATATTGCCGAATATCTTAAGAACAGTACGCAACGGGTAAAAATTTTGGAGCTAGGTGCCGGAGTAGGTGCAACCACAAAAACATTGATGCATGTACTAAATGACTATGAGCAGCTCGATTATTATTATACGGATGTCTCTTCCTTTTTCCTGAATCAAGGTAAAAAATTACAGCAACACGTACATTTTAATTTGCACTGCGAACACTTAGATATGAATCACTTAGCACAAGTGGCTGATGATTCCTACGATGTGGTGCTCGCTTCGAACGTAATTCATTTGGCAAATGATTTAGAGTATACGCTTAAAGAAATGCAACGTATTCTTAAGCCACAAGGGATATTTTTACTTAATGAGGCAGTGCAAGAACAAGCGTATTTAAATTTTATTTTTGGTTTATTTGATGGTTGGTGGCAAGCGAGCGGCGCCGAGCGCTTAAATGCTTCTCCTTTGTTAAGCCAGGATCTTTGGCTGCAAAAATTAACCGCAGCAGGTTTTGATCTTTCAGAACAACATTTCCGCGAGCAAGTAACCGTGCAAAAGGTATTTTGTTGTCACAGGAAGCAGTCTAATTCCAACTCATCGGTTTCTTGGACACCGTCTCCTCCATTTTGTGAGGAAGGAATGATTACACAGAAAATTGCGGAATTCGTTCTTGAAGCACTTCATTTCCCTAAAAACGAGACTGTTGAATTAGACCGTCCTTTGGCAGAAATGGGGCTTGATTCAATTACGGGCGTCAGTTTAGTAACCCATATTAATAAAGCATTTAATTTATCATTACGCACGGCTGTCATTTTTGATTATCCTACTTTGCAGCGTTTAGCCGCCTTTGTTCAGTCTCAGTTAAAGGAAAAAGAACCTATCATTCCAGAAAGACAGCCGGTAGATTTATTTGCAGGGGAATTGATTAATGATTAAGCAACGACGTAAATATACTTACAGTCCCCAAAGTAATTTGTACTGGTTAGCGCACCAGATTGATGGTCATTATGTGTTCCCGCTCGATAATTTACTCATGATGATCTACTCCACTCTGAAGCCTTTAGCTACAGCACAAGTCATGCAATTAACCGAGCTTGAATTAAAGAAATTATTAATTGCCGAAGAAGAACAAACGATTAATTTAGTTCTCGAAATCGATCCCATAAATCATTATTGCAGCATTGAGCAATTGCATGATGATGGCAGTAAGGAAATCGTTTTACGAAGTAATTATCAATTTAAATTAGAAAGCGAAATAGATAAAGTACGAGAATTTTTGTCTACAACCTTAGGCGACATGTCTGTGGTATCCATGGATCCTAAGGTCCACCCAACAAGTTCATCGGGAAGACGGGAATTTCGTTTTGATGACACTATAGCGAAGAGTGATTTTTATCAGAAGGATTCATTACACTACTTAGGGGATTGTTATCGGATTATTGAACAATATCATTTGAATGATTCATTTTTTGCAGTCCTAAATCCTAAGGCCAGTTATCCTGCGGTTTTGGGGAGCATGTTGCATTCTTTGATTTATCTTGATGATCCTTGTTTTCAGAAAAATCCTCGTCCCGGATTACCTAAAAAAATCAAAAGAGTGTTATTTCATGTTCGGAATCAGCCTAATGAATTTTTATATGCTAAAGACCAAGACGCTACGGTTTGTGATGCGCAGGGAAATTGGCAAGTCATTATGGAAGGAGTTGAGTTCACGCGATCTAAAACACCTGAAATTAAAGCGCTTAAAGAGTCTTTAGATATTGCTGTAATTGGTATGGCGGGGCAATTTCCACAAGCTAAAAATCTGGAAGAATTATGGCGTGGTTTATGTGAAGGATTTAATGCGATTACCCCCTTAGAGAAACGAGGAGAACACTATTTTCGTGAGCCCAATTATGCTGGGTGGTTAACTGATGTCTTTGCCTTTGATCCCGAATATTTCCATATACCAAAAATTGAAGCGCAAGCAATGGATCCGCAACAGCGTTTATTTTTAGAAACAGCAGCAACTGCGCTAATGGATGCGGGTTATTCCCCCATGGAACTTCCTGATAAATTCTGCGGTGTTTTTGTGGGGGCAAGCCAGAATAATTATTTGATACACAGTTTACAAAAACCTATTGCCCAAAGTTTTTGGGGAAATGCCCCATCAGTTATTGCTGGACGAGTTTCTTATACTTTTAATCTAACGGGACCGGCAATTACTTTTGATACCGCATGTTCTTCTTCCTTGGTTGCCATACATCAAGCGTGCCAGGCGATTAAAAATGGTGAATGCTCGAGTGCTCTTGCAGGCGGGGTGTTTATTATGAGCAATGATAATTTTCTCCAGCAAGCACATCATGCCAAAATGCTCTCTCCAGATCATGCTTGTCAAACCTTTGGTGATAAAGCGAATGGATTTATTCCCGGCGAAGCGGTTGGCTGTGTTTATTTAAAGCCTTTAGCGCAGGCGCTTCAAGATCACGATCCCATTTATGCCGTAATTAAGGCTAGTGGAGTGAATCAAGATGGACAATCAAATGGCATTACCGCACCTAATGGTTTAGCACAGACGTCACTAATGCAACAGATATACACTTCCTATGGCTTATCAACGAAGGATCTCGCATACATTGAAACTCATGGAACAGGTACCGAGCTGGGTGATCCTATTGAAGTACATGCGTTGCAGCGATTATTTACAACACAGTCTACGAATCCTGAACAATCATGTGGCCTGGGAAGCATAAAATCCAATATTGGTCATACAGTCCATGCCGCCGGGGTGTGTGGTTTTATCAAAACTATTTTATGCAGCTATTTCCAACAAATTCCAGCAACACTTCATTGTGAACGTGAAAATCCACAAATTGATTTTGCCAGTACCTCCTTTTATCCCGTCAAAGAATTAAGCCCATGGCCTAAAAATAAATCGCTTGCAGCAGTAAGTTCATTTGGATTTTCTGGTACCAATGCCCATGTGGTCATCCAACAGTTTGCCAATCAGAATAGACCTCAGTTTCCAGTATACCCATTCAAAAAAATTCAGTGTTATTGGGAGTACACTTCAGAATATACCTTATCCGCGGATCAGACTTATTTCAGTCAGCATCTCGTAAATCATCAGGCCATTTTACCAGGGGTAGTGAGTCTGGCCTTAACTCAGTATTTCCTTAATGAACTACCCTTAAATTGTGTGAATGTGCATTGGCTCAAAGCATTGCCTGCACTTAATCCATTGTTGAAGGTTAATATAAATAGAACTCATAGCGCCCTTGAACTCCTTCATGATGGAGATTCGTTTTTTAGAGCAGAATTTGCAGAACATGAAAAAGACGTAGTTCCTTTTAATTTGCATGAGTTCAAACGTATCTCCCAAACAATTGACTGCGCTGAATTTTATCGCTGTTTTGAACAAGCAGGGATTAACTATGGTCCGGATTTAAAAAACATCAAGCAACTTTTTGCCTTAGAAGACCGGGTTTTTGCTCCGATTCAATTTAATGGAGATTTTAGCGAGTTTTTGTTTAATCCTTACCTCCTAGACGCTGCGTTACAAACCGTTGGCTATTTCACTTTGTATCAACAACAACCGCTTTCTTTACCGGTAAGCGCTAAAAAAATGATACTTCTTAAAAAGTTAGGGAATCATGCTTTAGTGTGCACAAAAAAAATAGGCCCGCTTAGTTTTCATATTCAAATTTTTGATGAAGAGGAGACACTGTGTGTCGTAATTGAAGAATTAAAAGCGCATTATCTTATAACATCTTATCGTCCTACTACGCCCGGTTATTTATCTGCAGGATCCAGAAATATTGAGACCTCATTGGATCCCGCGGATAAGCCGCGGGACGTAGGAGTACATGCACAAGTACTGAATACATCAGCAAACCTACCGCTTGCATCCCAGGGGTTGTCCACCGATGTAGATAATGCAGGAGTAGATACAAAATCGACTCAAGAATTAGTCTATTCTATTTTTTCCCATCGCCTAAACATGACCTCTGATGAGCTAAAAAGAGTGGGCCAATTTAGTAAGCTAGGTTTAGATTCTTTATTGGCTATGGATATTATTTTTGATTTAGAATCTCATTTTGGCAGTCAACCCAAAACGCTGTTATTTGACCATACAACGTTTGATGAATTAATAGCACATTTCAGCATTCATACTCCTCGAAGACGCGAAGAGCAAAAGCCACAGCCTTGGTCCGTCCCAATTTCTTCTGCAGCGGATATGGCAATTATTGGCATGGCTGTTAATTTTCCTCAAGCTTCTGATTTCCCCTCATTCATCGAGATTTTGGAAAACGAGAAAAATTGCATTCAGCCAATTGATAGTCGAAGTTATGGTTTTGGCGCATTGCTCGAAAATGCCAATGATTTTGATGCCCTTTTTTTTAATATTGCGCCTAACGATGCATTGATAATGTGTCCGCAAGAACGAATTATGCTGCAAAACGCATGGCATTGCTTAGAAGATGCGGGAATTCGTCTTGACAATCAACCTCAATCCGTTGGGGTGTTTATTGGTGCTATGAATAATTTTTATCAATTAACGGGTTTTGAAAAAAGCTTAAAAGAACAAAAAACAGTTTTAGCGAATTCAACCGCTGCAAGTATTGCCAATCGAATTTCCAGTGTGCTTAATTTTACTGGACCGAGTCTTACGCTTGACAGTATGTGCTCCTCTTCATTAACCGCATTACATTTAGCAATGCAAGCCATTCTTGCCAATGATGCATCCATGGCTTTAGTGGGAGGGGTAAATCTCATTAGTCATGATTATAAATATCAAGAACTCTTGCATCGAAATATGTTATCGCTTCAGGGACATTGTGCCAGTTTTGGAGAACACGCCGATGGCTATGTACCAAGTGAAGGAGTCGTGAGCATTTTAATCAAACCCCTCCACGCAGCAATCCGTGATGGGGATCGTATCCATGCCGTGATTAAAGGCAGTAGTGTCGCTCATAATGGGACCAGTTCAGGTTATACCGTTCCTAATGCAAATGCCCAAGCAGAAGTAATTAAAAAAGCAATCGTAAACGCAGGGTTAAAACCCGAAGACATCAGTTATGTGGAGTGCCATGGTACTGGAACCCAATTAGGGGATCCGATTGAAATAAAAGGTTTAAGCAAAGTATTTACCGAGCGGGATTCGCCATGCTTTATTGGTTCCTTAAAATCAAATTTAGGCCATATGGAAGCAGCAGCAGGGCTTGCAGGTATGGTCAAAGTAATCGCACAAATGCAACAAAAAAAGCTTTATACAAGTCTGCACGCGAGCAGTCTGAACCCTAATATTCAATTGCCTAAATCATTAATTCTATGTCAAAACCCATCCAGTTGGTCTGTTCATCCTAAGGACCAGTGTTATTATGCGGGTGTGTCTAGCTTTGGTGCAGGTGGCAGTAATGCGCATGTGATTTTACAAAGCTATGAGCATACGATTCAGCCTAAAGTTAGTCCCCTGCCGCGAACCGTATTTCAAAATCGTCGCTATGCTCATGAAGTTGAAAATAGCACGACTCCAGATCGATTTTATGAATATGTATGGCAGCAACAGGAACATACGAATAAACCGCTGGTGCCCTCATCATGTAAATGGGTGGTGCTAAGCACTAAAAGTAATGAAGCAGAGATAAGAAAACATTTGGCTCAAGATGTTATCCACTTTATTTATACCTCTCAAAGTGAATGGCACTTCCCTCAAGAGCAGAGCGCAGTAACGTCAAAACAAATAATCGAGTTATTGCCTGATGAGTTTATATTGCTTGATTGCTGCAATGATGAGCTTGAGTTAATTGAACATTTAAGTTTTTTACAACAGATTGCTCTCGCCACTAAAAAAGGAACGATACTGCAGATTAACGAAAGCCATTCACCTAACTTGGAGGTGATCGCTTATTTTCTGAGGTGCATGAATGAACAAACTATAGGATTAAAAACAGCTACCCTAGTGCTGGAGCCTCCATTTTTTACCTACGAGCTCATTCAAGAGGAATTAAGGCAAATAAACCTTAGTTATCATAAAATTCGTTATACTCAAGCACAGCGCTTTATCCAAGTATTACAAGAGCGGGAATATAAGAAATCAGCCTCTATTGCCATAGACTCGGAAAAGGTTTACTTAATTACAGGCGGTACGAGTGGTATCGGTGCGGAAGTTGCAAAGTGGCTCGTTGCGCGCGGTGTTCGTAAATTAATTTTAACTGGAATTACCCCTTTACCCCAAGAAAATTTATGGGAGCATTATCTGAAGTCGTCCTGTAAGGCAGGAAAAACCGTTCAATTGATTCACCAATTAAAAAAGCAAGGTTGTGTAGTTTTTTACTACATCGGAGATTTAGCTCAAGAGGAATTATTAGCCACTTTTTTAAAAATAGTCATGAAGGAAAAAAGTCATTTTGGTTGGATTTTCCATTGTGCAGGCGTTACCCCAAAGCAAACCAAGTCCCTCACTGAGCTTACCAAAAATGAGTTCGCTCAAATGTTCCATCCTAAAAAAGCAGCACTTGATGCGTTATGGCCGGTAGTAAACTCTTATGGATTCGAACGATTAGTTCTTTTTTCTTCTGTATCAGGGGTTCTTCCAGAACTTGCAATGGGGGTCGTTGATTATGCTTTGAGTAATCATTATTTAAACGCATTTGCCCAACTGCATCCGGGAAAAGTATTGAGTATTGCATGGCCTGCATGGAATGAGTTCAGTAAAAACGCGGAGCGAAGTAGCAGTTATCAACGAAGCCAACTTGGAAGTTATAAAACCCATGAAGCCCTGGCATTACTTACAACGTTATTAGCTTCTGCAACAAGTTCTTCAGTGATCATGCCAAGTAAGAATGGCCGTTCTCTAAATGCTCCTTTGTCAGAGCAGAATTTATCAATTCCAAGCAATGCATTAGAGGTGTTAAAGCGGATCCTTATGGAGGTGGTCGGTGTTACTGAAGACGAGATTAAGCTGGATAGGAGTTTTGCCGAATATGGAATTGATTCGGTTCTTTTAATGGCTTTGTTAAAGAAAATAGAAGCGGTAATGGGCTTAATGCTTGCTGCAGAAGTGATCTTTGAACACAATACGCTTGGCCGCTTAGCGTCTCATATCCAACAAATTAATGGCTTCGAACCCGAGACATTGAGCAAGCCAATGATAACTCTAAAACAACGAAACAATCCGAAGAAAATTGCAGTAATTGGTATCGGATGCCAGTTCCCTGGTGCCCATAATGTGGAACAATTTTGGGATAATTTACTGGATGCTAAAATCTCAATTACCCCCATTCCTAAAGACCGCGTTGATCGAATTGAATATGTTGCTTTTCACGGTGGATTTATTGAGGAACATGCATGGGCATCTGCACTTGATTTTGGATTTTCTAAAGCGCATCAACGGCAAATTAATCCTTTAGTTACGCGTGCATTGACGTTAAGTCAGCACGCTATTTTTGATGCCGGTTTTACCAAGGAAACAATCAAAGGGATGAATGCCGGGGTCTTCGTAGGTGCACGTGCAGATTTTAGTGCGCAACAAGAGATTAACCAGTTTACCATTATTGGTCAGGGGCAAAATTTTATTGCGGCTCATATCAATCATTTTTTTGATTTGAGCGGTACTGCGGAAGTCGTAGATACGGCTTGTTCATCTTCTTTGGTTGCATTGTATCATGCAGTTTCTGCGCTAAGAGCAGGTGATATTGAACTGGCTTTAGTCGGGGGTATTGATGGATTAGTCAATACTCGGCCTTTTGCTTTGATGGATGCAGCTAAAGCGTTATCACCGGATTTTAGATGTCGTCCTTTTGATGTTCGTGCGAATGGCATTGTTCTCAGTGAAGGCGGTGGTTTTGTCGTTTTAAAACCTTTAGAACAAGCAATCGCAGATGGAAATAAGATCTATTGTGTGATTGAAGGCATTGCGGTCAATAATGATGGGAGTACTATGGGGTATACGACTCCCAATCCTAAAGCTCAGCAAAAAGTGATTCAAAAGGCATTAGCCAATGCCGGTTTGACAGCACAGCATTTGGACTATGTTGAAATGCATGCTACCGGCACAGAATTGGGTGATCCTATGGAATTACAGGCCTTAACTCATGTTTTAGGCCACTCATCCATTAAAAAATGTGTAGTCGGTGGTGTGAAAGCAAATATTGGTCACACATTAAGTGCTGCTGGCATGGCTGGGTTCATTAAGACGGCTTTATGCAGTTACCATCATTGTTTGTTGCCTCAGCCTGAAAAAATAACTCCCAATCCTCGTTATGATTTTGCCCATTCTCCGTTGTGTTTGCTTGATGAACCCAAAATCTTAGATGCGACTCGCACTCATTATTTTGGGGTGAGTGCATTTGGTTTTGGAGGAACAAATGCCCATGTAATTCTTTCGAGTAGTATCCCAAAGCACCAATCAATAAAGCGAGCCGTTTCACAACGGAAAGAACCAAATTCCGAAATAATGGATGAATTTTTTAATGTTGAACGAATTTAAAATTAAATTAAATGCAGATAATTATCTGGTTGCGGATCACCGAATCGATGGCACCCGGGTGCTACCTGGCATTGCGTATTTAGACATTATTGCACGCTGCTTTCAGTCTGAATGTTTTGAGCTCACCCAAGTGAGCTATCCTCATGCGGCTAAAGTGGAACCAGGTGAGACCCTTATTTTATGTATGGTTTATAATTCCCAAGATCATTCTCTAGAAATCTATCATCAAGAACAAAGTCAAAATATCGTTCATTTCAAATCAGTCGTTGAGTTTAAGAAACCGAATTTACCTGTCTTGATGCACCTGTCAAAAGAAAATGAACAAATTCATTCAATGAGCACGATATATAGTTTGGCACGTGCTTCATTTATTGAGCATGGTGAATTTATGCAGGTCAGTGGTACCACGGGCATCAATGATTCAAAAATCACTATGAACTTGACTTTAGGGAGCAAAGCCCAAGCTTATTTATCCTCTTTTTATTTACATCCTGCGCTATTGGATGGTGCTACCTTTGCCATAGCTGCGTTGCATTTTGATGAAGTAGCGCATGCAGGTCCGGACATAGGTTATTTACCATTAGGAATTGATAAGGTAAGCGTCTTTGGACGGGTTACAACATCAACATTGATAGTCAAAGCTGAAATAATGCCAACGCAACATGAGTCGTTAATCAAAAGTCGTATTCATATATTTACACCGACAGGCGATTTAGTAGTTGCTCTTGAGGGCTTAACAAATAAGCGATTTCAGCGTCGGCAATTTAGGCAGCAAGATGTAATACAGTCCGTAAACCCGTTGCCAACCGTTCATGGGGATACATACAAAAAAATTGCAGCATTGATAAGAAATCATATACAGGATGCCCCTGATTTTTTAGAGCCTCAGGTCTCTTTTTTTGATTTAGGTTTTGATTCCAGCAGCCTAATCGCTTTGGTCGATGTACTCGAACAACAATTCAATTTGGAGCTTTACCCCACGTTATTGTTCGAACAAAATACCATGGAAAAATTAACTGCATATATTAATTCGCGGGGTTCATCTTC
Organism: Legionella nigrisilvae; assembly: GCF_977063395.2. Lineage (NCBI taxonomy): Bacteria > Pseudomonadati > Pseudomonadota > Gammaproteobacteria > Legionellales > Legionellaceae > Legionella > Legionella nigrisilvae. Next base: position 214,071 of record NZ_CDRUGZ020000042.1, on the reverse strand, counting down.
CATAACAAGAAATCTCACACAAAAAATAAGTACTCTTCGCTCGTCGACGTCCATGAACATAGCCACATCGATGGATCCTACGATCAATCCGCCAAAGGCTGGCTGTGTAGAGCAGGCAGAACACTTATCGGCACCCTTAGAATATGCTGATTATGCACTTTATATTCCTACAAAAACCAAAATAAAGGAGCGTTTAGATAATAAGCAGGTATTGATCATTAATGACCGCTTAACCTATGACCAAGCATTGAAACTTTATCAAAAACACCCTAAAGAAGATTGGGTGATTTATGATGGACGCTATCATCAGACGGATCTTGATTTGCACACTGTTTTGTCTCGTTTAGTAGAAACATTTGCCAAGCTTCTATCCGGTGGTCAAGGAACCTTGCCTCCAATAGTTTTGGGGTTATCTCCTAAGCAAGTACTTTTAATCCCTTCCGTTTCTGCATTCTTTTCGTGTCTTGCTAAAGAATACCCTCAACAGCAATTCTCGATTCTCGTAAGTGATGAATGTGTTAACGAAACTACTAGGTATTTATCGAGTAGGCAGAGATGTATTTACCTTCATCAAGATGCGCTTTATGCGGTAAGTTACCTGCAACCACAATTGAATTATGCGATATCCCATTCCAGTTTTAAAACTGGAGGAAGCTATTTGATTGTTGGTGGTCATGGAGGCTTAGGCCGATTGCTCGCCAGTTATCTGCGTAGACAATACAACGCGAAAATTCATGTTATTGGACGAAGTCAAAAGATTGAATCTGATGAGAATATTACCTATTACTCCTTGGATGTAGCCGATGCGGATGCAGTAAACGATTTTTTCGCAACGCATGATTTTCCTATCGATGGATTATTTTATTTAGCGGGTGAAAAGCATGACCGGTTGCTGATGAATATTAGTAACAATGATATTACCAAAACGCTACGTTCTAAATTAGACGGTTTGAGGGTAATTCATCATGCACTACAATATAAGCAACTTGATTTTTATTGTATTTATTCGTCTTTATCCGCCGAGATTGGCAATCTTGGACAAAGCATTTATGCTGCTGCTAATGCTGCTGTAAATGGCTATGCCTGCGAACAAGAACAATTACGGCTTGCGGGAAAACAGTATTCCCGATTTATTAGTATCAGTTGGCCTTATTGGTTAGATGGCGGGATGGAAATTAACCCGCATCAATTGCAAAAACTGCAAGAGGAATATGGGACCTTACCTTTAGGCGCGCCACGTGCTTTTGCATTGTTAGAACATGCATTTGCAACAAATGTACCTCATGTGGTGATTGCTAACCCTAAATTGCTCCAACATCGGTTATTAAAGTCACAAACAAGGCAGCTTAAGTTCCCTACCCAACTGGAGGCGCCTGAAGTTAATGAACACGACATTGCGATTATTGGAATGTCATTTCAATTACCTGATGCCGCCAATCTGGAAGAACTCTGGAATAATTTAGCTGCCGGCAAAAATTCAATTAAAATGGTGCAACGAAATTGGCATTATACCCCTTATCCTTGGGGAGGTTATTTGGATGATATTTCCAGTTTTGATCCTTTATTTTTTAATATCTCACCCCGAGATGCAACGCTAATTGATCCCCAAGAACGATTGTTTTTAGCGAATGCCTGGCATTGTTTAGAAGACGCGGGTTATGCACAGATTCAAGAGAAAAATATGGGGGTGGTTGCGGCGTCCATGTTTCATCTTTATCAGAACTATGGAGTGGAGCAATACCAAGAGTGTTCTGAGGTTAAATGTCCGCAATCTTCAGGGGCAAGTATAGCGAATCGTGTGTCTTATGCGTTGAATTTGACCGGTCCTAGTTTCTCTCTAGATTCTATGTGCTCCTCTTCACTTACTGCCATTGAATTAGCTTGTCGTTATTTAACAACGGATGAAGTGGATGCGATGTTAGTGGGGGGCGTAAACCTTTGTTCCCATCCTTATAAATTAGCCTCATTGGTGCAAAATAAATTCTTATCACCAACTGGGAAAAGCGCTCCATTTCATGAGCAAGCCGATGGCTATGTCCCTGGCGAAGGCGTTGTTGTGCTGCTTTTGAAAAAGGCAAACAAAGCACTGGCTGACGGGGATTCGATTTATGCATTGATTAAGGGTTTAGCATTAAATCATGGAGGGATGGGCAGTGGATTTACTGTTCCTAATGCGGCTGCCCAAGCAAAGGTGATGCAGCACGCTTTAACCAAAGCGCGAATTAAACCTGAGCAAATCGATTACATTGAGGCACACGGAACAGGAACCTCTTTAGGTGATCCAATTGAACTTGCTGCATTAAAGCAGGTATTTGGTACGCGTTCAGTGCAAAAACCATTGTACGTGGGTTCGATTAAAAGTAATTTTGGGCATTTGGAAGCAGCTGCCGGTATGGCTGGGATTGTGAAATTGATTGCCCAATTCCAAGCGCAAGCATTAGCACCGTCCATCAATGCATTGCCTTTAAACCCGGGGTTAAATATCAATGCGGCACCCATTCAAATATGTACCCATTACTTGCCGCAACAAACACTTCACTTTGCTGGACTGAGTAGTTTCGGGGCCGGTGGCAGTAATGCACATTTAATTTTACAAAATTATTCACACAATCTCATTGCACGACCCAAAACTCAATACAACAAACAAAATTATTGGTTGCCTGATGCAGAAATAGCGACTCATCATTGTTATCGAATGGATCGGATTATGTGTAACGTGGAGCCTGTTTCAATTTTTGAAGAGCTCTACCAGCTGGATAATGGAGTCCAGCAAATGTATTTCAAACGGGCTACCACAGAAACACGAGTGAAAAAAGTAGTCATTGTTTTTGGGGAAGCACGCTTTACCTCAGAACAGCTTATTGCCTGGATAAGCCAATGTATTGTGGTAAATCCGGAGGTTCAATTTATATTTATCCATCAAAGTCGGACTCAATGGATGGAGTCGCATGCATTGATGATGTCTTTGCCGAATCAAGTAAAATATTATCATAAGAATATTTTAATTCCTCATTTATTTTCTTTGTCTCCTTCTGAGGTAGCCAATATAGTGAGTAATGAAGCGCAACAGCTCGATCATCGCTTGGTGGTATATGATACAACCCGCCAGGCAATTAGTTTAAGTTTAGTAACCACGCCACTTCACCCAATACGACTCCAATCGGAACTGCGGGTAGTCGTATTGGGTGGTTTGGGCGCTATTGGATACCAATTTTGCCACACATTAATAGCTGCCGGAATTTATCAATTTGATGTTATTGGACGCAGTGCCCTGGATGTGAAACGACAGCAGATGCTTGCTGATTTAGGAGGCGAAATTCAGTACATCCAACATGATTTTTCTAGTCCCTATCATCGTTCTTTTACTTACGATTTTATCATTAATTGTTTAGGAGTGATGCCTGGTAAAAACAAAAATGAAGTGGCACAACGAAAAAAAATACAACCTCACTTAAGTCGATTTATTCAACTAAATCATCCCCATAAACTAATCAGTATTTCTTCTTTATCTGCATTAGCTGGATTTAGTAACCAAGAGGATTATGCAATTTATAATGCTGCTTTGATTGCACATTCTGACTATTGCCAAGAACATGTGTGTGTCTACTTACCTTTTGTCATGACGGAAACCTCAGCATCATCTGCTGAGTTAAATTGGTTGAAATGGAGTAAAAATACTCAGGGTTTAGAACCGTTAACGACGGACAACATACAAAGTATTTGTCGCCAGCTACTTACTTTAGAAGCAGGTGAGTACATTCCGTTTAAGGGGGATCCTCAACAATTTCATAAATATTTAACCCAAGAGTGTTTGACGGTTCAAGTTAAGAAATTGCAGGAACATATAAGCCTCAATCAAGGGAATTCATTATATGAATTAATTGAATCCATTTTGGGAATTTCTGCTCAGCAAATTAAAGCAGAGAATACTTTTTATCAATTGGGATTTAATTCATTGACGCTTAGTGAATTCGCCGAAGCAATCGCCAAACAGTATCATATACACATTGATCCCAACCAGTTTTTTGAATTCCATACGCTACAGAAACTACATGAATATTTACAGAATAATACCAAAAATTTTCCTCTCCCGTTGTCCGAAAAACTGGATTCAACCTCAGTCGGTGTGGTTATTTGTGGTTATCATTGTTCTTTCCCTCAATGTCCTACCCCCGAAGAATACTGGCACGCTTTATTGACTGGTAAAGATTGTACTCAGATGCCTTTAAAGATCCGTTTTAAGGATGAGCACGATGAATCACGTAAGATAGGCTTTATTGACCATTATGCGGATTTTGATTTTCACTTTTTTGAGTTGGGTTTGGAACAAGCAAAATATATGGATCCCCAACAGCGCAAGCTATTAGAACTATCCTGGCATGTATTCGAGCAAGGGGGCGTTTCACCTGCCACATTGAAAGGAAAAAATATCGGGGTATTTGTTGCTATCCAATTTGATGATTATGCACGTCTATTGGATCGGAGTCAGATAAATAGTCTTTATCAAATTACCGGGTGTGCAAAGACTTTCGCTGCAAACCGCATTTCCCATTTTTTTGATTTCCATGGTCCGAGTGAGACCATTGATACAGCTTGCTCGAGCAGTTTTACCGCCTTGAACCGTGCTGTTGCGGCAATTAAGAACGGTGAATGTGAGTCCGCACTGGTTCTAGGTGTGAGTTTGCTTTGTGATATAAAAACACTTGAATTGACGACCCAATTAAATGTTCTCTCACCCACGAATTATTGCCGTCCTTTTGATGCCCAAGCGGATGGGTATGTAAAAGGTGAAGGGGTTGCTGGTCTATGGTTGGTGGGGGATACTTTGGCGGCCGCGCAAAAGTTACGTATTGAAGCCACAATAAAAGCGATTCAAGTCAATCATGGAGGGCAATCACAATCATTAACTGCTCCGAATCCGCTGGCACAAAAACAATTATTATCACAAGTGTATCAGGGTGGAATATCGATTGATGAAATCGATTATTTTGAAGCACATGCGACCGCAACTCGTCTAGGGGATCCTATCGAGTTCTCGGTCTTACAGGAGTTATTTGCGCCACGAATAAAGCCGCTTTATATCGGTTCGGTAAAGAGTAATATAGGTCATACCGAACCTGTGGCAGGCCTTGCGGGGGTGATTAAAGGATTGTTGATGTTGAAACACCAAATAATTCCGCCGCAGGCAAATTTTCAGGAAGTGAATCCCCTCATTCGACTTGCTGAAAGCCCGTTTCGAATTGCAAAAAAAGCGGAGGTTACTCGATTAACAACGATTGCGATTAATAGTTTTGGTTTTGGGGGCAGTAATGGTCATTGTATTTTGACGCGCGATGAGACCTCCTCAGAACAATTACCGAAGCTGCCTTATGTTCCGATCAAATTATCCGCCAAGAGCAATGAAGCGTTGGTAAGAATTTCAGAACAGCTACTGGATTATGTATGTACTGTAACCGATAGTGTTTGTCTGACTCAATTAAGTTATACCTTAAACGTAGGACGTGCTGATTTTGAATGCCGCAAGTTATTGATTGTGGAAGACCTTGACGATTTGTGTGAACAATTAAAAAGGGAGGGTAAATCATCTAATTGGTTACATGAGAATTACTCCCAGGAACAGACTCTTCTTGGGTTGCAGCATATTCCTCATCAATTGAAGGATTATTTAGAAAGGCTTGCCCTTGCCTATCAAGAGGGTCGTTCAATTGATTGGCAACGTGTTTATGAGGGTATTAATGCCATTCCATTGGTATTACCTGTTTATCCTTTTGCAACCCATTATTGTTGGTTTGACGCTCCAGAGACATCTAAAGCTATTAATAAAGAGATTGAAGCGTATGAGCCAATTTGGAGAAAAAAAAATGTTCGTTCGCTGGAGTTGCATCGTTATCAGCACCGGGCTCTATTTTTAACGCGAATGCAGGAGCAACAGGTAAAAGAAGCGCTGCAGCAAATTCCCTATAAAGGGATGAGTTGTTTTATCTTTGTTGAAGAGCAGGATTCAGTAGAACAGGGCATGCGATGGCTGCACGAACACCCTTGTGAATTGATTTATTATTTTGCGGGGATGTGTCAAGAGCCCATAAACACGATATCTCTTCTGGACTCCCAGCGCTTGGGAATGGCGGGCTTTTTAGATTTAATTAAAAGGCTGGAAGAACTGGCCTATCGTGAAAAATCCTTAACCCTTTATATTTTTAGCAATAATGCTTATGGATTAAAGGAATCGGTTATTAATCCTTATGCGGCAAGCATGCATGGTTTAGCCCAATCATTAAAAAAGGAACATCCATTTTGGTTGATTGAGTGCATTGATCTTGCGGACAATAGGATTAGTGCTCAAGCGCTTGTTTTATCAAATCAAGGCCAAGCTTTTCCTTTGGTTTTGGCGCATGACGGAGTGTGGCACCGGCAACTTAAAGCTGTGAATCATACATTAAATCCCTGCCTACGTACTGATGAGGTCATCGTGCTTATTGGTGGTGATGGGCACGTAGGAAGGCTTTTGGTGCCCAAGTTTATTGAACGTAATCCTCGCGCACTCATTATTGTTGGTCGCTCTATCAAAACACGAACCGAAGGAGTCCTTCATTGGAAAACAATGGATTGCACGGTAGCGGTTGAAGTTGACTCTTTGCTAGATGAGGTGATTCAACGCTATGGGACAATTGATTGGCTCTATCATTTAGGCGCTTGTTATAGTGAATCTCCGGTGACTTCATTGAATTATGAAGATTATTTGTCGCAAATGAGTGTGAAGGTATTAGGTACTTATCATTTAATCAAAGCATGTCATCGTAGGGAAGTGAAACACGTTATCATCACTTCTTCAGTACAAATTTATACGCAAAATAAAAATAGAGGTGCTTACTCTGCAACCTGTTATTATGCGGATGCATTAATTAAGGCGTTGCGTTCTGAGAAAGCGAAATTGGTTCATTGGGGTTTTTGGCAACAAGACGATGAGGTTGCAAACCAATTGATGCTCTCCTCAGGGATTTCTCCGATTACTCCAGAGCAAGGTTATCATTCCTTACAATTGACAGCTTCTTTGCCTCAGTCTGATCTAAGTTTTTTCAATGTTTCAGAATCAGTAAAAACCATGATGCCAATTTGCACGGATTCCCTAACCCAAGAAATTGAGGATTTGCTTCTCTTTAATCGAGGATTATTTGAGTTAGAGTATTTTTGTTTTCACTTAATGAAACATCATTTGCAGACCCAAGGATTAGTTTGGAGTCAAAATTATTCAAGACCAGAAGTGCAAAAGGACTATGAACCTTATTATTTAGCATTAATCAACATGCTCAAAGATTTTGAACGAAATCATGTTTCTCAAAACCCACATCAAATTAAATCCCACATTGAATTACTTCACGATCAATTGCAATTAATAAGGAAGTACCCTCAAATTAAACCGTTTGTTCAATTACTTAAGGTGTGTGGACTGCATTTTACTGAGGTAGTTACAGGACAAAAAACCATCCAGCAGATTATGTTCCCTTTTGGCCGAGATGATTTAGTTCGTGGTATTTATCAAAAGAATCTTTTGGCACATTATTACAATCAAACCATTGCCTCTTTAGTCAAGGACATTAGTGATGCCCGTGATACTCAGGTTGATATTCTTGAGTTAGGAGGGGGTACGGGGGCCACAACAGAAGCAATACTCACGCAATGTGCACATAAGGTTCATTTCACATTCAGTGACATTAATCCTCAATTTGTAGCGCGGGCTAAAGAATACTTCTCTAAGTATGCTGAAGTGGAAACATGTATTCTAGATATTAACAAGCCCATGATGAACAAACAATTTGATCTCATTATTGCAAGTAATGTATTGCATACTACTGATAATATTCGTCAATGCCTGCTGAACATTATTCCATTACTTCGTAAGGATGGCGTATTGATTATCAATGAAGCAACAGCGAATAGCTTATTTCTTGCTTGTACCTTCGGCTTATTTAAGCAATGGCATACCAATAAAGATGAATATCGTATCCCCGCAAGCGCGTTACTCCATGCAGAAACTTGGGAAAAACTACTGCAAGAAATTGGTTTTTCAGTGGAGATGTTGGCGATGCCTAAAGAGGTAGATCAATCAATTTTTGTGGCACGCTTAAAAATAGGACCTCGCCCTCATACTTTGGTACAAAAGGCGATGGTCTCTCAAAAAGAGAGGGAATTGATGCCTGCAAAAACTGCGAATTCAGATGAGTTATTGACACTTTTTGCAAGACATGTACATTGTGCAACAACCACCTTGGATTTAAATCAATCATTAGTCCATTATGGCTTGGATTCATTGGCAGCAATTCATTTGGCAGAGCAAATTAAATGTGAGTTAAAACTTAATATTTCACCCACTGTATTACTTGAGCCTGTTTCTATATCACAACTCATTAATTCTATTGCGAAGAAGAAGGAAGAACTTTTATGTTAAGTAATGAAGAATATACTGAAGTGAGAAAATCACTGAATTTTAAGCGTCAACTTACAAAGAGTCTTGGTTTTTTAATTGCTGATATCGCTTTGCTTTATGCTGCAGTTATTTTGTTGGGAAAAAACAACTTACTATTCTATTGCCTGGGTGAACTTTTTTTGGCGATTTTATTTCTGCATAATTTTATTTTACTGCATGAGTGTGGTCATAATACTTTATCGAATAAATCCTGGCTCAATGTGGTTCTGGGTCATTACATGAGTATTTTTTGTTGTATGCCATTTTATCCATGGAAAATCATTCATGAAGAGCACCATAAGTGGACTGGGCATATCGATAAAGATCCGGTATTTGAATTACTGAAGCAGGCCAAAATAAGTAAGAAGTTACCGTGGATCTTTCATGTAGGCTGGAGAACCTTTATTCCCTTAAATGTGTTGTTCTTACATCTGGTTTATTGGACTTATCCTCTTAAATTGCTCAAACAAAAAAAACTATCCCGAATCAGGTTTCGACAATGTTTGTTTTCGGTACTCTTTTTATTTTTTGCTTATGTATTTTTAAAATGGTGTTTCCCCAGTTTTGTAACGTTTAAAAACCTAGTTCCAGCGATTTTGATTTATGGAGTCCTCTGGGAAACTTTGTCTACTCCGCAGCATTTAGGTTTAGAACCTACTCAACATCGACCTACCCTAAAAGAACATACTTTAACGACGCGAAGTACCTGGTTTCCACGATGGTTACAGCATTATTTATTTTTAAACTTTGGTTATCACGTGGAGCATCACTTTTTTCCAGCTTTACCTTGGCATGAATTGGAAAAAGCACATTACAAAATTAAGCCCTTGTTAAGTAATGAATATCAAATGGTCACAGGTGGAATATGGAATATTCAAATGCGTAGCCAAAACATGGAGAAGGCGATTGGAGTGCGTGATGATTAAGATTTCGAATGTGACTCATTTTGAGCCCGTAACATGTGAAGCGGCATTGTGTTTGGAAAAACAAATAATCGTTAGTGAGTTTCAAGCCGGAAAAGGTTCTAAAAGTCACTATATTGATTATCTCGATTTAACAACTTCTTATGTCATGCTCATTGCAGAGCGAGATGCGCAACTTTTGCTATGGGAAAGTGAAGCATTGCTAGAACATTGTCAGGAAAATTATATTATAAAGATTCATTTCAAATTGTCTGCTAATGAGCTTGCACTATTTGAGGGAGCGAAAGCATTAGAATCTTGGTGTGCGCGAAACCGTATGGTTTTACGGAAACTCAAAGATGAGGCCCATATATCGTATTATTTTACGTTGTTTGATTCTCATAAAATCACCGGTGAGCTGCTGGTTTCTCCAGTACTTTATTTTGATAAAAATCCAGTCTTTACCCTGCAAACGGAAGAGGATGTAGTATCGCGGTTGGTTAAGGTAAAACCTGTTGGTTTAGAAGTCAAAAAAAATCAGATTATTTGCTTTGATAAGTACCATTATCAAATGATGTATCACCCTGATTTTAATTTTATACGAGTTCATGATGTACATCGAAATCATTAAAACCCAGCGATTCAAATTTATAAATTACTGTCCTGTTGTTGTCGATACAGAAAATAAAACGTGCATTTTTATCGATCCTTCATGGGAAAAAAGAAAATTTCAGGATTTTGTAACGCGCAATGAATTAAGGGTTGTCGCAATTTTGTTGACCCATCATCATCTCGATCATTCGCATTTGGCGAATTATTTTGCCAAATATTATGAGTGTCCTGTGTTTATGAGTAGTTCTGAAATAGAGTATTATGGATTTCAATGTCATAATCTTAAAGCGATTTATCCTTTTCAAAACCTCCTTAATTTAGAGCATCTTCCCAGCATCATCATCCATCAAACCCCGGGACATACTTTCGGCGGTCTTTGCTTTCAAATTGATAACGTTTTATTTACAGGGGATACTTTGTTTAATGAGGGGTGTGGGTTTTGCCATAGCAAAGGTGGAGATGCGGGCATGATGTTTGATTCCCTGAATTATCTAAAAAAAATGATACCTGATGAAGTGTTGGTGTATCCAGGCCACCGTTATCATCATGATCTGGGGCAGTGTTTTTCGGAAGTGAAAAAAATGAATATTTATCTAAATATTGAAGATCGCAACGATTTTATCCAGTTTCGTACTCGAAAAACAAAAGGGTTATTAAATTTTAGGTGAGCTATGAGTGTATTATTATTTCCAGGACAAGGATCTCAACACAAAGGGATGGGAAAGGAGTTATTTACATTATTTCCCGAGATGGTGGAGCAAGCAAATCAAATCCTCGGTTATGACATTAAGCAAGCTGTATTCAGCGAAGTAATAAATCAAACACGATACACTCAACCACTCATTTACTGTATTTCGGTTATGGCTTGGCTTGAGAGAAAAGCTGATTTAAAAGTGGATATGGTGTTGGGACATAGTTTAGGGGAATATGCAGCACTGTATGCCTCTGAAGTTTTCGATTTTGCGACGGGATTAAACATCGTTAAACGCCGCGCAGAATTGATGAGTGAGGCTAAAGAAGGGGCCATGGCGGCAATTGTAGGAATAAGTCCGACACAAATCCAGGAGATTATCGAAAAAAAACAACTGTCGGTTGTAATTGCTAATTATAATTCCCCAATGCAAACCGTAATTGCAGGAACCAAGCAATCAATTGATGCCAGTTCCAAATTATTCGTTGAAGGACGCTTTATTCCCTTAAAGGTAAGCGGTGCATTCCATTCACCCTTGATGCATGAGGCTGCTGAAACCTTTTATTCTTATCTCAAGGAATTCAAATTGAATCCACCGCGATATCCCATCATCTTCAATGCAACCGCACGGGCACATGTTGATTGTCCAATAGAGATGGCGAAACTACTTAGCCAGCAGTTAGTGAGTCCTGTATTTTGGCATCAAAGCATAGAATATTGTTTAGCTTTGGGATATTTGGATTTTGTTGAGCTGGGACCAGGTCAGATCTTAACTTCCTTGGTGGATGCGATTCTTCACGATCCAGTAATAACAAGTGCCGTCAACTGACTCCAGGGGCTCAGTAATCTGATGTTGTTTGCGATACTCATCCACCGCTCTTTGGCATTCAGTAAAGCCACCATAATCATCAATAATGCAAATACCATTTTGCGCGAGCTTGGGATATAAGGTGTTAAGCACATCCAACGTGGATTGATAAAAATCAGCGTCAATCCGCAAAAGAGCAATCTGTTCAATTTGCTCTTGCATTTGCGGCAAGGTGTCTTTAAACCAGCCTGGCATTAATTTGATGGTGTCATCATACAAATCATATCGTTTGAACGCCTCTAAAAGATCCTGATGAGAAGTTGAAATTAATGATTCTTTTTTAATATAGGTCAATGAATTGGCGAGAGCAAAAATCTTACTTAAAGTAGTTTTATCATATTGTTCATTAGGAAAGGCTTCCATCACATAGTTCGCCAAACGTTGTTGAGATTTTTTGGGCAAAAGCCTTCTGATTTTTAATAAACTTTTAAGACGAATTAATTTAGAATAAGAAGTCACCAAGGAGCTTGATTCAGGGAATAAATCAGCACCCCAAACATTCCTTTTGGGTACGTCCTGATCACCATAAACATTCAGACAAGCTTTTAAATACAATAAAGCACCGCCTCGCCAGCATCCTGCTTCAACAACATCCCCCACTACACGGTTACTCGTTATATGTTTGATTGATTGTTCTATATTATCTAAGCGCTTAGGACCGATAAGTGTTCTTACTTGTCCGTTCGTCATAAATGACCTAAAGGCTTTGGTGGAAGCAATGTTAAATTGCCAGTGGTCTGGTTGAGAAGTGTCTAATGAACCAGTAAGTGATTTTTTAATTACAGTGAGATACTTTTCTGCGATTTTATGTAGTGAATTCATTGTATATTATAAGTAGCAAACAGATTAAATGGATTAAGAATGAAACGACTCATTGAATATTCCGCCCAGTTTTCCGGGAATTATTATACAGATTAACTTATTGTTTTGTATCAATTAATATGAGGTTTGATTGAAAAAAATTAGATACCGCGCATAAAGCGCGGTATCTGGAAATCCAGTCTTGGCCTAAAATTGATACGCAGTACTTTGTTCGTATGGGGTATTGATGTCTACACCGTAGGTAGCCTGGCCAAATTTTCTTAATGTTTCCCATGAGTTGGGAAATTTATAAGGATCAAAATAGTGAAAGAAACGATATACCGCTGAACCATAGCCGATAACATCTCCCTTGGTGTTGGTTGTTACATTGAAATGAAGTTGTAATGGTTTTTTTAAGCCTTCTACTTTCGCTAAAAAGTCTTCTAATGATGTGGTTTCTTTGACGTGCTCCACAAGCGTATTTTTTAGTTCTTGCCACTCCTTTTGATTTTGTTGGGCTCGGGCATTGATTAATTGAACTTCAAATTGTTTCGGATCGAGATCATCTATAACGGGGACGGGGACGGATTTTACCCGGGATTTAGCCTCCTCAACTGAGTGTTGCTTTTTTAACGCTGCGGTTTCCATTTTCCCACAATTAGGTAGACCCGCGTATGGCAAAGGTTTTTCTCCGGATAAAACGCGTTCCAGATTTCTAAAATTGTGGAATTTTTTGTGCAGTCTTGTTTGTTCTTCTTTGGATTTATAGTCTATATGCTTTAAAAATTCATTCTCATCGCGATAGGTCTTAATCAGAAAACCATCAGAGTTCCAATAATCTCTACTGACGATTTTATCGGCGATTTTCTTAGCATATTCAGACGCGGTAAGTTCAAGATGGGTTTGGACTTCTTTAGTCCTAGAATATGAGGTCTCATCCTTTACCTCTTCAGTTAAAACAAATGTGGCTTTCGCATGAGGATCTACTCCATGTGCGATTAAAGCTTGAATTATTGCAAGATGTTTATCGATCGATTGCATCGAATCATCAGTCCGAGTCATCTTATCCAGGTAGAAATGCAACAAAGTCATATTTTTTGCCGATACTTTTATCTTACTACTATAAGCATTACTGCTGAACGGATCAGTATAAAAAGTACGCTCAATGGTTTTATCAAACTCCGCTCCTTTCTCTTTGAGAGTCGATAGGAGTTTTAGAATATCGAGTTGTCTTAATTTGTTATCTTCTTCAAATAACTGAAAAATTAAATAGAAGGGAGAATGTTTCGCACGATGGTTTAATGTCGCTGTACCTGCTTTCTCCAATAAGAAATAAAATAGATTTTTAAACCCCAAATTCATCGCAGCCATCAAGGGGACGTGTCCATTATTCGGGTTCGTTACATCAAGGGTAGCCCCGTGATCAAGCAGTGTTTTTACGATTTCGAATATGGCTGCTTCTCGTGCATTATGACGATATAACACTGGAGCTGATATCACTTGCATGATTGCAGGTAAATTAAGCGCATCAGAAGTTTGAGGATTGGCTCCTTGTTGCATTAAATAGTTTAGTATCTGTAATGAATTTTCTCGGCCATCAAGAACAGCCATAATTGCTGGATTAAGAACACTCATTCGGCTGATGTCACCTGCTTTTTGAATGCTACCTGCAGCAAGGATTATATTTCGAACTAAATCTATGCGACCAGCGGCAATTGCAACATGAAGAGGAAGCTCATTTAAATACTGCTTTTTAGGAATTAATTTTGCGGTTTTAAATTCTTCAAACAACTTTGGATGTTGAATGAGCTTTTCCCAAGTGAATATGGGACTCTCTTTATCGGTCATAACCCATTTAAATATTGATACTTTATCCTTAGAAGAAAATGGAGAAAAATAATCATTTGCGAGAAGATCCAGTACAGAAGGCAGGTCCGGTTTGGGTTTGAAAAAAGGGCTGGCTCCAAGCTTTACTAACAATTGGAACACTTCAACAGAACCTGAATTTATTGCTGCTTCCAGAGGTGTGTATCCTAAATAAGAAGACTCATCAAATAAATCGAGTGTTTTGGATTCTTTAAGAATTTTCTGTGCTTGATCTTCAATGGCTTTTAATTGCTTCTTTAGTTTTTTCTCGGTTCTAGCATTTTTACTTATTGTTTTTAACAATTCTCTTAAGGACTTGCCCATGAATTTTCCTAACCCTTCAAGTTTATAAAAATTTAAAATTAAAAATCATTTTTTAATCTTCATGCGCAGTTTATCACCGAGAATAGGGTTCCTCAACCGACCATTGAATTGCAAATAAGTCAACAGTTTTTGGGTATCTTCATTGAATGATTAGTAGGAATTTTAGAGCAGGGCTAATACCTAAGTCGCTTTACTTTTAAAGGGGTTCCCGTCTTACATCGCTATATTTTTAGCAGTTTCTGAAAAATCGGGGACCACGATGCTCTCATCGCTGCAGACCGCTTCCATTTTGGCTTGAAGTTCCTTCTTCCAGTCAGTTGGATTATCACCTTGGATGCCAAAAACTTTTCTTAAACCTTCATCCTTAGAGATTTCATTAATTAAATTTATAGCGGATGTTGTTGATGTAGAATAGGATTGCATAATATTGGTTCTTGTTTTACATACAGTCTTAAGTAGGAGGTTAATGGCCTCTTCTAGTTTTTGTTCGTCTCCTTTCATGTAATAAACACTTATTTTTATTAAATTTTGTTTAATATAATTCTCTTTTTTATCTTTAAACTTTCCTTCTTCCTTATTCACCAACTCCTTTTGAAGATGAATAGGATTAAGTTCAGGATTTTTTTGCAACATCATGCGAATTTCGTCTTCCGATAAATTTGCGTAGGGATTTTCTGGAGATTTACTCACTAATACTCTTTGTTCAACCGGGGACAAACTAGCGACCGGGGCATGGACAAATTGCTCTTTTTGTTTGGCATACGCTTCCATCATTTTTTGCCAGCCTTCCTGATATCTTGAGGCAAATTGTGGATCTAAGTTCATTTGTTGTTGATAAAATTGATGAAAATTAGGTGGATTAGCAACAGTGTCTTTACTCGGAGGTGATACCTGATAACCAGGGATCAGATCCAATGCGTATTGAGCTGGTCCAAGCACCTCATGCAAGCTATGAAGCCCTCCGCTTACCATATACGCAGATACCGCGGATAAATAGTGTTGCTTTGCTTCAACACTTGTAAAATTCCCATAGTTTTCCATGATCCCCATAAATAAACTGGTCATCCCGGATGGCCCTGCGGCATAGATTGCATCATTTTCAATTAAGTCGCGAGTAAAGGGTGCATCTAGATTTGGTTCTTGATACTTTGAATCAGGAGTCCAGCTAGAGCGGTCTACATCCAGTCCCTCTTGATTTTGCCCTACACGCATAAGCCCCATTTGGCTTGAGAACGTATTAGGTAGACCTCCTTCGCGCCCTCTTGTTGGATCCGCTCTAAATAATTCGGAACCATATATCTGGATATCAGAAATAAATTTTAATTTCATGCCATCGAATTCTTGAAAAAATGCTTGGGGATTATCTCGATATTCTCCATTGTTGTATTCTTTGACTAATTCAAGCATTTTCCCTGTCGGCGCATTCCTATTAGGAGGTAGTATCGACTCGGGTAGTTTTCTCATCCACTTTTGCGCAAAGAGAAATTGGATAAACATGATTTGATTAAAATCATTAGGGTCATTTCTTTGTAAAATTTGTTTCACTTGATCTAGATTAATTTGTACTGGCTGGGAGCCAAACCCAGTCTGCTCTTTTCCGCTTGTCAAATTTTCTGCAAATTCATCCAAAATATCCCCGTAGCCCTGGTGTTCTATTTGTTCAAAAACATTTAATAAGGCTTGGGATACATGGTTAACGGATTCCATCATTTTATCCGTCGGATTCTTGAGTAATGCGATTTGCATTTCTGATTCAAAACGCCTTGCTAATGGATTTTCATATTTTTCTTGTAGTGTTTGTTGATAGGCACTATGTTCAATAGTTGAAGCAATGTCACGAAGCAATGTTTGGTGTTCCTCATTTGTAATTTTTTCTGCAAGAGTAGTTAGAAGAGTAGCAGCTTTCTTTGGATCCTGTTCATGATTTTCAATTAGGATTTTCATCTCTTCTATAGTGTTCATTTCTTTCATTGCGTCACGGGCATTACTATCGTTTTTTTCAAGCTCCATCAAGTTGTACAAAGCAAAAAAATAGGCTTCAGATTTTGATTTGAAGGGCGATTTTTCTACTTTGATATCATGTGCAATAGCTTGTAATCTTTCTTTTGCCTGCTGTACACTGAAACGTTGATCGGCATCAGGATGAGTTAAACCGAGAACCAGCGCTTTAAATTTTTGACCTTTGGGGGATTGAAATACGTCCTCATCACACTTCAGAAAATCTGGATGATCTTTAGCTTCTTTAGGAACATGGTTAATCTCTCTTCCTGTTAAATAACAATACAAGCTAAGACCCATAAGATAGGAATGTTCTTTCTCTGCAGAAAAGGATAATGCTCCAGCATGATCCGCCTGTTCAAATTGTAAGGAACGAAATCCCAATGTATATTGTAAATAACCTTCTCGTTGTATTTTAACCGGATCGACAAGTCCATTTTCGGTATTTATGAACGATTTTGTATCCGCGATAAGCACCTGATCAAATTCGGTCACTAAAAAATTTGTGGGCTTCGCATCCGGAAAAAAAGCATTATTTGCTTGAAAATTTAAAAAAGTATCAGCCATTTGGCCATAAATATTGACTGCATTCAAAATTTGGATTTCTTTTAGCTGAGCAAGTATTTTTTGTTTTTCATCCACTAAAACTTCAGCTTCAACTGAAACTTCATCTGCATCTGTGAGTTTAAATTCATCGTATAATTTTTGTAATTCTATCTGGTCTGTCTCTTCAATGGTGCCTGCAATATCTTTTTCAATGAGTGCAATTTTTGCTTGGATTTTCATGCCATGAGATAATACATCCCCTTTAGCGCAAAACTGCGTCAGCTCAAGACTATACATGTAATCACTAAAATACTGCTGTATGGCTTGTTGACCCGCATATACTTCTGCAATATTGTCCCTAACAGAGGTTTCTTTAAGACGTTCATATGCTTTTCGGTAATTTCCTTTATGGGGGGTAATTTTTAATACTTGTCTCAAGCCGGTTTCATTGTCTGTAAGCAAATAATTTTTAGAATTTTCACCACCTAAAAATTTTATTTCATATTTTTCTATTCCTGGGATTATTGGGTCAAATTCTTGATGAAATGTTTCAGCATCAAACTCACCGGGGTTAATAAGCATCGTGGTAATTTTTTTTACGTGCTCAAAGCTTAAATTGTCAATGGTTTGAGCCAAATCGATATCTTCAGGGGGGTAAACTTTAGAACGTAATTGAGGATTATTTTTTACTATGTTAAACAAGCGGTTATTTATTCTACCTATAAGATCATTTAATTTTTCTCTATCTGAGGTAGAAATGGTTTCCGATGCAATTAAATCACGAAGAGATCGTTTTAATCTAGAAAGTTGGTAATAATTTTCTTCGGTATTTTCAGAAACGATTCTAGGATCGAGTTCTTTCAATAAACGAGTTGCTTTTCCTATTGCTGGTGATGTTTGTGTACCGAAAATTTGTGAAAAGAAATCTGGCTTGTTTTCTTTTTCAAATAATCCAGCTGAAGGGATACTATCAGTCTTTTTACACG
Organism: Legionella nigrisilvae; assembly: GCF_977063395.2. Taxonomy (NCBI): domain Bacteria; kingdom Pseudomonadati; phylum Pseudomonadota; class Gammaproteobacteria; order Legionellales; family Legionellaceae; genus Legionella; species Legionella nigrisilvae. The sequence continues at coordinate 196,013 of NZ_CDRUGZ020000042.1, read as the reverse complement.
TTTCAATGTCCCATTGATTAATTTGTTTCGCACTGAACCCAGGACACCCTAAAGTATTCAACTCATTGCGAATTTCTCTGGATAAATCTTGATAAAATTTAGTGTAAGGAAAGTTTGTAGCGATTATTACAACGGCTATGGTACCCCCAATATTCGCATCAATTTTCAGTAATTGTTGGCGCACCTGTAATAACGCTTCCGCTTTTTGGGCATGTGCAGCTAAGTTATAAACATCAATTAAACGATTTAATTTTTCTATATCCCGATTAATATCGTCTATATAAGTATCCTCATCATCTTCTTTTTTAAATAACTTGGCTTTATTTATCATAGGGCACCACGCAGTGTAAATTAGGTGAGTGTACTCACAACAGGCCGATCCCATTTGCTATTAATATAGCTTTGTAGGGATTGATCCATTTTATCCGTTAGCTCGAGCTGGGCTCCCGCTTCGAGAAGAGTATTAACTAATGTCTCAACTTTATGGAAGTTGGGCTCCTCTTTGTCTACTTCGCGGAATTCATGTAATAAATTCATTAGAGCGGTTCGTCCCGATTTATCTTGTTGATTCACATTGATCCCTTCAACATTAGTAAGCAGCCAGTTGACCAATTCAGCGTTGAGTGACATCAATGCATAATGAAGAACATCCTTTCCATATTGATCCTGCAATGTCACATTTGCACCTTTTTGAATGAGTAGCTTAACCTGTTCCGTATGTCCTTGTTCGGCTGCTAACATTAATGGGGTTTTTAAATTAAGGTCTTGAGCGTCGAGATAAGGATTCCTCGCAAATTGCCCTAGCATGGATCCTTTGCTGTACATCGCGGCATAATGAATCGGCAATCGACCATTTTTATCAGGTATAGCTAATAAAGCTTCATCTTTGATTAGAACGTCTACACATTCGCTTTGGTTATTTAAAATTGCAGAATGAAGTGGAGTATGAGTAGCTGAATTCTTCATCTTAAGAAGGCTTGGATAATCAAGGAAATCTTTAAGAATGTCAGTAAATCCATTTTCAGCCGCAATATGTGCTAAGGTATTATCACTGTCATCAGTTGCATTGATACTTCTTGGATTATCAACCCATAGGTCATAAAAAATGGTTTGCTTTCTTTTTAAGAGACACGGTTTATCTTTAGCTAAAATAGACGGTGGCATGGTCAGGGCTAAATGAGCTGGGGTTTGATGAAGTCGAGTCGGTAAATTAGATTTGGCGCCGTGCTCAAGTAATACTGTTGTGGTAAGTGGGTAGCCATAAAGTGCAGCAAGATGCAAGGGAGATAATTGGCCATTTGTGACAACATTAACTGCACTTCTATCTTGTTCTAATATCTTATTCAAGTAGAGATCATATCCCTTCTTACTGGCGTATTGTATCGCATTCATACCACCTAAATGATCAAATTTTTCAGAACACTTGACGACGGGAATGTCAACAACTGTATCAAGAAAATGAGAAATCTCTTGTTTTAAGAGCGTTAGTTTCTTATCCGCCGTAGTCGAATTTTCATAAAGAGGTTGTTTACTAACATTCTGTAAATACCATAGCTCAACTTTGCTTACGTCGCGCGGAGCAAGCTTTTGAGGATTTAAGGATAAAGATTTAAGTAGCTCTTCCCATTTTGACACGTTATTCTCCAAATAAATTTAAATGAATTAGTATTTATATCATTATAAAAATATTGAGGTTAATTTATAATCAAAAACTTTTTTATAAGTATAATACAATCTAAGCACATTGTTTGTTTATTAAGCAGCAGCCTATCTTGGATAGAGAAGAAATTCTCTTGTTCTTTAAGCAGGGCCTTTGTTTAGGAACAACAAAAGAATATAGAATTTAATTGTTCTAAAAATGTAGCAGCCTCTTTGGGCTCCGGGTAATTTTGAATGGGTATTAGCTCAGGATATTGTTCAACCATCCAACTCATTGTACTTTCCCAAGCACGATTAATATTTCTTGATATTACTTGATCGTTCCTAAATAATTTAAAGAAATCGCTATAGTTTCCTGCATGAGGTCCATCCGTTTTGTAGTTAGGTAATAAGCCTAAGCGCTCATGAATCACAGTGAGGGTTTCATGAATACTATGGAGCCCTCCACCTACCATAAACACGATAATTGCTAAAATATAATGGTAGTGCTCTTCCAGGGTTTGAAATTGCCCCATGAATAACATACTGGCACTTAACAAAGAGGTCATTCCAGATGGGCCTGCAACATAAGGGATGCCACGATGAATAAGAGACTGAGTGTACTTTGAATCCAAATCTGCTTCCTGACAAATGCAATCAGGATTCCATGTCGTTTCAAATGAGGGGAATTGTTTACGATCCTCTTGATTGATACAGATACCTAGCTTTTTGGAACTACAATATTTAAATTCGCCTCTACCCCTATCATGATATAAGGGAAATGAAGAATAATTCCAGAAAAAAGTACCAATATCCGTCTTATTTTCTAAAATAAATTGTCTCAGACTCCCTTCATATCTAAAGCCTTTGATATGCATTTGAGATTGTAGAGGGAGCTCAAAATGAAAATAAACATCTCGCATAAACATAAAATGAATTAACATGATTCTTGCGAAATTTCTTCGTTCTTTAAGCGTTTCTATAATCTCCTTAATATCTGGAGTCATTGAATAGCGTCCAAAAGCCAAAGCGAGCTTTGGCTTTTGTGGTTCACCAGGATCAGGACCTAAATTTTCCAGAAAAACGTCGAAGATTTTTTGATCATAGTTTGATTCTATAAATTGAATGATGTTGTTACTTACTTTATTCATACAATCCCAGGTTGTTTTGCTGAGATTTTGCAACATGACTGTTGCGATATTGGATTCAAAAATACGAGCTATTCGGCATTCAAGATCTTCAGTATGGATCTTCGGCTTTTTAAAGTAATTTAGAAAATCAGAATTATTCGTTGTTTCAATCACATGGGTAATAAAATATTTAAGAGGTTCTGAAATGTTTGGATGTTGGCTTAAATGGTGTTTTAAAGTGAATGCCAGGGTCACAAAAGATTGCTCATGATCAAGAAAAGAATTTTTTAGATCAGAAATTATTGACCGAATAAATTGGTTATCCTGGGCCACTGCTGCCTTATGCAAAGAGAGCTTTGTGATGATCAAAGCAAGTACGTTAAGTTTTTCTTTGCCAGGCAATTGGCGCACTTCCTGAAAAAAATCTCGCATAAGTTTTCAAAATAGCAGTCAGATTTCCAAATGGTACCACAATTCACTTCGATTATAGATTCATAAATCAACACAAGGCATCAAACTCAACTATACTAACTGCAGAGATGTACTATTAACGACCATCATTGGTAATATATAACTGTGGAGTGTCAAATGTTAGTAAAAAATATTCAAAAGATTTTAATGATTTTCATTATGAGCAGTTTTGTATCGAGCTCTTTTGCTGCTTGGGGATATCATAAAAGCTCTACGAAGTGCTATAACGGTACATGTTATCATAAAAGCGTTAATAAAGGTTGTGCTAACGGTAAATGCGGTAAAGTACGGGCGGGGACTATCTGGCACAGATAATAGAGAAATTCTTATTCTTCGTTTGGAAAAAAGTCAATTTGGCGCACCAAATGATGATTTGATTTGTTTACACAACTCTTTATAGTACTAACTCTGCTACTACGGCACAAAACAAGACCACAATCCAGGCTTGAACACGCCAAAATTGCAGCAAGAGAAATGCAGTCATGGCTAACAAATAATCATTTAATGAGAAAATTGCACTGGTCCAGACGGGTTGGTAAAAAGCAGTGAATAAAAGACCCACTACGGCGGCATTAATTCCTAATATTGCTCGTTGCATGGATGGATGTTGACGCAAATTATCCCATAAAGGCAATGCTCCGATTATCAATAAAAACGAAGGCAAGAAAATAGCAATTAAAGCAACCAAGGCTCCAACCCATCCATTCGGGGTATTGGTTGATACAGCACCAAGGAAGGCTGCGAATGAAAAAAGGGGGCCAGGTAAGGCTTGTGCTGCACCATAACCAGCAAGAAAAATAGAATTATCAACCCATCCAGTAGGGACAACTTTCGCTTGTAGTAAAGGCAAAACTACATGCCCTCCACCAAAAACCAAAGAACCTGCCTGATAAAAGGCATTAAATAGTTGCAAAGGGTAATTTGCGAGGTAAGAAGATAACCAGGGTAATAAAGTGAGTACAATAAAAAAAACAAGCAATACAATGATTCCAGTGCGTTTACTGAGATTAACTGTTAATTCACTAGGAGGGAGTGATTTTTTGGGAGAAAGAAAAAATAAGCCAAAAAAGCCACCAATTAGGATCATGAGTATTTGTCCGCTGGCATGTGGAATCATGCTTGAGCCGATGCAGGTCAATACTGCAAGACTTGCTCTGGTTTTATCAGGGCATAAAGCAAGGCTCATTCCCCAAAGTGCTTGGGCAACAACCGCCACCGCCACAACTTTTAGGCCATGTAGCCATGAAGGGTTATCATGAATGCCTATCTGGATCAGAGCAAAACCGAACATTACCATCAATAAAGCCGAGGGTAGAGTAAATCCAAGCCAAGCCGCAGCTGCACCCCGAATACCGCCTTTGGATAGTCCAAGAGCAATACCCACTTGGCTACTCGCAGGTCCAGGCAAAAATTGACATAATGCGACTAAATCGGCATATGCATGGTCGCTTAACCATTTTAACCGACCCACAAATTCATCGCGGAAATAACCCAGATGAGCTATTGGGCCACCGAAGCTAATGCATCCTAGCTTCAGAAAAATTAGGAATATTTCTAATATTGGGAGGTGTTCTTTTTTATACTTTTGGTTAATCAAAGACCTCTCCATAAGTATATAGTTTTTGTGAATTTCAGAGAGAAGCCTAACATTAAATGATGAGGCTCCACAACAAACAGGATCTCCTAAATGTATAGTGGCCTACTTTAAATAGATAGGCATGAATTATGTATGGAAAAAGAAAACTTAGCTTGCATTAAAAATTTTTATAGCTAGGGCGTTGCTAGGATACTGTGTTCTTTTGCGCATATCTTCCAAACTGGTGAAGAAATTAAATGTCCAATTGCAATCTTGATAAGCACCTGTATGTCGTCCAGATGTTGTCCCTGCGTCTCGCTCAAGAAATCCTTTTTCAGAATCTGAATCTGCAATATTTACCAAGGCATGAATGGGATTAGATGCATCCCTCTTAACCAGGCAGATACCCTGATTTAAGCCAATATCTTTAAAAGAACAATCAACAATTTTATATTTTTTTACACTTCTTAACGCACGAACAAGTAATTGAATATCTGCTACTTGTGTACTCGCCTTAATTGTAAAAACAGATGTTTTTTTAGTATATGAAATCCTGACATTGTTCTTATTCAGGGTATTATCATATTTGTGAAGGAGACTCAAAATCGCTTTTTTTTCATCTCGAGCATTCATTTTTTTTGTACCACAGGATAATGGAATTAGATACATCACATTCTGTTTGGATTTAGGTTCAGATTCTGATTTAAAATTCGCAACTTTATCCTGCATAGCGATTACATGCTCTGTTGATGCCAAGCAAGAAACCGGCAAAGTAGGGGATTTAGATGTTCTTGAAATAATATAGTGAGTTTTATCGATCTTTTGTTTTTTTACCATAGAAGTATTCACTGCCACGCTACTCCCTTGAAACATATAGGATGAATAACCGGATTCCCGGGAAGTATGTGGAGGGGGGGTGGAGTGCCGCTCCATAAATTGGTCAATTTTTCTTTGTTCTTCTTCATCTTCTATGCAAACAAGGCTCGTGCCCACTTCTTTATAATAATGCTGTTCCTGTTCACTTGGGGGGAATTTTCTTTTCATGGTTATCTTGGTAAAAAAAAATCAAAACGATTAATTATAACCCAATATTATATGGAAATTAAGTTAAGAACAATAAAAAGAGCATTTTTTAAACACTTTATCGGTCTTTATAGGCTCAATTTGTTCTATAATGAATCCCAGGAGGTGATTGCTATGATTTTGAATATTACTGCAACGCAATTTCCTGATATGACGCTTAATGATATTGAATACAGTCGAAATATCTATAAAAGCATTGATTTCAACTTCGGTAAAGATGCCAGCATTGCATTAAATGAAGCCAATCTGGAGAGATTTACAAGTCGATTTAAGGCGATTCATAGTACTCATGCTAAACCGCTTGATGGAATCATTACTCTAGGAAGAATGAAAAATGTTTCTCCAGATACCATAAAATTGCTCTTAACTATGGATGATTTTTCAGACATGCTGGATTATCGAAGTTTTTTAAAGCTAGTAGTAAGCTCTGATGAAATAGCGCAATTTGTACTCGATAATCCTAAACTTAAAGCAAAACTCGATAGTATTGAACCTTCGATAGACACCCAAAAATTTAAAAACTCGTGTACAGCAAGGGCGATAATGAAAATACTTTTGGAGCGAGGGAAGATTGAACCAAGTGATTACACACCAAGCAAAGAATTGGAAATATATAAAGAAATTTGGCTAGAACCGGGAAAAGTCGCCTCACCCGAAAAGATCGTGGATTACTTCCGCAAACATAACCTGGATGCAATTGGAGTTGAAATTCGAGAGCTATCTAAAGCTTCACTCAATAAATACTCAAAAAACACACTTATAACCTCACTCTATTCATTGTTTAAGACCGATGTTTCCACAAGAAAAAAAGTAACTCTTGTAGGAATGAGCGAAGCTGATTTTCCTGACGGAATGACCGCGCTAATTGTCATCAATACTGGAGTACTCCATACCTTATTAGGTAAGAAATGCGATGGGCAGTTTGAAGTGGTCGATCCTCAATTTGGCGACAAAAAAATATATAAGGGATTTATGGATTTTCTTGAAAAAGAGAGAAGAAGTCTCGGTGTTTTTTTTGAAATTTCTTCGGAGCCTGGGGAAACTTTTAGGCCTTAAGGTTCCCGCAATATAAAACCCTGGTTTCGCTGGAAAAATCAGAGCTGTCTTCCTTAAAAATCGTTCTTTGTATAACTCTCTTAATAATACGATTGCGAGCTACTTCAGGGTCATGCTCCCACAGCCACTTTTCTTTCAAAAGAAAAAGGCTGGTACTTCATAGGTGCATACTACATTCAGCAACAAGGTCAAGATGGAATTCGATTATCCAGGTTGTGGTCAATTCTTTTAAATGATGTTCTTGACAAGGACATTGTGAATTACAATAATTTCGTTTGATTTTTTGATAATCATATTGCTGCAGGGATTGCCGGCCCTAACTAGGAAAAAAAATGAACAATAAAATAGTTATGTTGGCTCTGACCTCCTTATCTTTTACGTATTCGCTCCCTACCTATGCTGCTGATTACAATTTGAATGGCTTATCATTAAGTACCTCCGTAGGAATACTTTCCGGAACGGCTCACGAATATGTTTATTATCCAAAAACAAATACTAAGCTAAGCCAGCTCGATTGGCGCATAAAAAATGCTGCAATAATTAATGGGGAATTAAATTATGATTTACTCGGGTGGCTTAGCATGAATGGACGAGGCTGGACCACAATAGCAAAAAATAAGGCGGCTATGGATGATTATGATTGGTTCAACCCTAATCAAGAAGCGTGGACCCATTGGTCGCATCATGACGATACTCATCTAAATTATGCCAATCAATTTGATTTAAGTTTAAGAGCATGGCTCATGCAAAAATCAGATTATCAATTGGGCTTGGCTGCTGGGTATCAATGGGATTCTTTCCGTTGGCGAGCGATTGGTGGTTGTTATCAATACAATAACGGAACCGAGATTGGTTGTTTTCCTAGTACTCAAGCTGGAATTGGCTACCAACAAAAATTTAGAACTCCTTATGTGGGTGTAGCTGGAAAATATTTCATTCATAATTTTGAATTTAATGCACTTTTAAAATTTAGTAATTGGGTTTCAGCGCGGGATCACGACGAGCATTATGCTCGCAACATCACGTTTGACGAGCATGGAACTAACTTTAGATATTATGCGGCAACGATTAATTCTGGTTATTTTGTAACACCTAACGCGAAAGTTTTTGTTGAGGCTTCCTACAACCATTATTCGAATGGCCGCGCCGATACCGAAATAACAGATAATGATACGGGTGAAAACGGTTATGAACTTAATTCCGCGGGTTTATCCAATAAAAACTATTCTCTAGCACTTGGTTTACAGTATCTTTTTTAACAATAAGCATAGCAAGGTAGGTGAGTTGTTTGACTCAACCTACTTACTGCGCTTTAACTCCTAGCACAAGTGCTATTAGTCATAAATTGGTTTCGCCCAATCATCATCGTAATAGGTTACTGCTTCTTTGGCTCGATGGGATATAAGCTCATCAAGTGATTGAGTGTAATAGTGTTTTTTGAATAAATCATCAGAAGCAATAACAGCACGGTCTTTCATCAAATCCGCTTTGGGTTCTTGCGGATTTGATTGGAAAAAATAGCCCATAAATTCTGGATGGAGTTCAACCAATTTTTGAAGTGTGTTGTTAAAAGGATTGTCAATTCCACTGTGCTTGGCATAAAACTCAAGATAAGCGGTAACATATTCTCGGAGCGCTAATTGTTCATCGTGATGGTCTATTTTCTGCGCGTATTTATTTCTTAAAAGTGAAACAAACTGGCAGTAGAGACCATGGAATTCTTTTATCGCTTCTTGATTATCACTAGAAATAGCTACATAGAACGGATTATTGACTTCTTTTTTGTTGATTGTAATTTTTTTTATACTGCAATAGGGTACAGCTAAGGCCACATGCTCTGTTTCCCGCTCCATCCGCCCAGGAAGGTTGAGGTTATTGTGACGATATGTTGCATGAAGATCTACAGCAAAAGTACGGAACAAAGTAGGGTCAATTGTAATAAAACATCCTTGTCCCCAATCTAGTGCAACTTGAGGATTTTCAGACATACTTACCATGTGAAAATCATTGGAAAGATTTGTTAATTTGTGCTGTTTAATCTCTTCAATAGTTATAACTTCGGGGTAAACTCTTCCAAAAATACCCATAAGAAGGGTGGGAATTCCAAAAATGACAGAGGGGAGATTCTCCTCCCCTCGATACAAATTGGAAATATCGGGCGATGTTTTTATAACATTTGAAAACTTAATACCTGAACTTGAGTTTTCTTTTTCATTTTGAAAAAATTGGGGATATTTACTGTACATAGAATGACTTTGCGATTCAAATTTGGAAAAAATAATAACATATATTGCTATTTTTTTACAGAAAAGGGTGGGTACTTTATTAAATAACGAAAAATGAAATCAAACTGTACTATTTTAGGGTAAGGTTCGAGCTGGGTAGGGTTGGCATTTCTTCAAAAACTTTACGCACAAAATTATTCATTAATGCGGATTCGGCTTTTTTTCGAAATAACATATTAACGAACTCTGCGGCTTCGGTAGGCCAATAATCTTCAGGGTTTGATTCCTTGCTATTTTCTTCAGTGATTAGGCTATCATTTTCTTTTAAATGGGCTTTTATTGCTTCTTCATCGTATGCTACAAGAGCTCCATAACGTATACTTAAAAATCCACCCTTGGGGATTACTTTGTATTCTTTTTTATCGGCCATATGGATGTATTTATTTTTATTCGAGTCATAGGCATAAAATTCATCATCGGTAGGAACTGGGATAATAAAAAGTTTTAGTCCTCTCTTTTTCAACAACTGATGCACTTGAAAGGGTTCAAATCCAGACTCACGGATCGTATTGAGGGGCAAATAACCCAATGCTTTTGTTTTGCCAACTTGTGCCAAATCCTTCATTTCTGGATGTGAGAAAAAGTCATAAGTGGGTTTTGTTGGTGTAAATAGAGGCTTACTTGTGCTGAGAGGTTCGTCATCGGAAGACTTCGTGGTTAATTTATTTTGTTTTCCCGATGATTTCTTTTTAAAAAGTTCTTTTAATGATTTCATGTTGAGCAAATAAAGAAACGTTTGTATAAATTATATGCAATTAATGGAGATTCATCAAAGCTCGTGACAGTAAGGGGAATCAAAAACCTGTACTAAATTTATGTTTGTTGAATTTTGTTATTCAATTTTGACAAGGGCGGGTGATTTTGCTTTGAGTTTTTTTGGGGGAATTATTCTATACTCTTAGATAAGTCAAACACGAGGTCATAAAAATGGACTATAAAAGGCCCGAAACTGAGTCTCTAGATGGTGCTATCCTAAAAATTCTAAATACATTATTAGAGTTGGAGATGGCAGGTGTAGTACGTTATACCCATTATTCCTTTATGGTCTTTGGCTTTAATCGCATTCCTATCTGTAAATGGATGCGTGAGCAGGCCCAAGAAAGTTTAACTCATGCTCATTTGTTAGGCGAGCTTATCACGCATTTTTCCCAGCATCCCTCGCTTAAAATTGGCAAATTATTAGAAACTCATCAGCATAATATTGGGAATATTTTAGAAGAGGCTCTGGAGCACGAAAAACAGGGTTTGGATTTGTATTATCAATTATTGCAGCATGCAGAAAAAAAATCGGTATTGATTGAAGAGTTTGCCAGAAAAATGATTCAGGAAGAAGAAATGCATATTGGTGAAATTCAAAAAATGTTAACTCCTCCTGGCATGTTAAAAAATTAGAATATTCCTCTAATACATACATTTATGGTGATACTACCCGGATTTATTTGATAAAAAATCAAATTTGATGAGACCTATTTTAAAAATTATGAGCATAAGGTAGTCTGCAAAAAATAGACTTAAATTGTAACTTATTGTATGGCGAGATATAAATTTGAAGTAACTTACTTGCAAAACGAAGATATCCGTATATCAGCCCGAGATAGAGTAACAAATGAACTATATGGATATGTGCAAATCAGCTCTTCGTTGAACTTGGAAAATAAAGAATTAATAGAAATAGCGCAGCTCTATGTTATCTCCAATAAAAGAGGTTCTGGGTTAGGAAGTATACTTACATCCAGAGCCATTGAGTATGCTCTAAAAATAAATAAGGGCATTCATATGTTGATCCAACCTGGCTCTGAAGGATTTTGGAAAAAATATTTTAATGCTCGTTTTAATGGAAAAAGAATGACCTTATTGGGTGGAGAGACCTTAAATTCAAAACTCTATGAAGGAGCTGTATTCGAAATATCAATGATGAGTTTAATTCGAAACTATAAGTTTCCTCTGGATAAAGAGTTACGTTTACCTGGAGTTGAGCGAGCATGTCGGATTGTGTGATAAAAATGCAAAATGGGGGAGATAATTTCTTTATGGGTTTCTGATTTGCTATTCGCATTAATCAGACTACTCTATAAATATTAGACACAAAAGAAGTCCATCTTGGAGGGAACCAAATGAAAAAATTACTGATTTCTACATGCCTCACTGCATTAAGTACGGTTGCCACCGCAGACAGTGTGATTGTGACGCAAACCCAATCCTGGCAAAGTGTGCCTATTGTAGTAAATACGGAGAAACATATTTATACCATTGAAAAACCCGTACCTGAAGGTAATTTTTATTATACCTATTCGGGTTATCGATGTTTAAGAGAGCAAACTAATATTGTGGGTGTCAATGCAGTGGTTCTACATGCAGGGGTTGCTGGTGAAGGTGATATATATTGTTACCCCGAGTAATTTAGGAAAAAAAATTCTCCTTTTGACTGGGTAGCTGGCTTGTTTTGCAGACAAACTCCCACTATCTAATGTAGTGGGGTTGCTTTTATGGGATTTTATTCCGTTGCAACCTCCGGACAAGCAAGTCTGACTGTCAGATTCACTACGCTGTCCTCCTGTTAGGACCGTAAGGTAGAATTAAGTTGTATAATTCCTAGCTCACCATTGCTCTTCCGACCTATAGTTAAATCAATCTTAAGTAATTGCGTTACATTACCATTTTCAAATTGATAATTAATCTTTAAAGGAAGGGTGAGTGTCCATTGATTATATCTCGAGTCAATGAGTTGAGGTGGCCCGTCTATTTGACTTATTGCACTTAGTTTTTTGGTCTTAAATGCCTGTATGTTTCCTGATTTTTCAAGGGCATTTATAAATTCATTCCATCCCTGTTCCGTATAGCAAGATTGCAGTTTCTGCAATTGGTTATCTATGGCCTCCGAATCAAAATTAAATGATTTAGTGGTAGCATATTCAGCCCAAGCTAAAATTGTGGCTTGATTAATATCTCCTACACCATTAGGACTTTTATAATCACAATCGATAAAGTCTGCTGTTTTTTGTGGTGCTAGAGCAGATGAATGCATATTGTTTAAGCTGGGTTGATTAGATTGAGCTACTGGAGATTGATTGTTTGTTGCGGTATTGTTATTTACCGAGTCTTTGAGCGCGGCAACAATTCGCATAATTCCAAATTCACCACTCAGTTTACGTACCATCGTTAAATTAACATTCAGGAATTGAGTTACGTTGATTTGTTTGTTTTGATAAACAACTTTTAAGGGAAGCTCTATATTCCATTGATTATTTTTCGTCTTAATGAGTTTAATTTGGCCATCAACCTTGCTGGTCATAGTAAAATTTTGTGATTGAATCGCCTCAATATTTCCTGATTTCTCTAAAGCACTTTTAAAATTTTCCCAGCCAGTTGCAGTATAACAGGACTCTAATTTCTTTAATTGAGAGGGTATCGATAAGGAATTAAAATCAAAAGATTGAGTTGTGGCATATTCTGCCCACTTTATTATCAGATCTTCATCAACCTTGGTCATCTCCTCAGGAATTTTATAATCACAATTAATTATCTCTGATCCTTTTAATTCCTCAGAGGGTTTATTATAGGTCATTTGAGGGATTTTAGAGGATTTCGAAGGTGTCCCATTTTGAGCGAGTTGTATTTTATTATCTTGCAGTAGTTTTTGAGTCGGAGCTCTTCGATTAGAAAATAAATTCATATTGGATGCCAAAGGCGAAGCACGATTGGAGGATAAAGGAAGTACACTCGGAATGGTTTTCATTTGTAAAATGACAAGCTCCCCACTCATTTTCTTCCCTAAAGTTAAATTAATATTAAATAGCTGGTTAATTTGATTCTTATTATTTGGATGAGCTATGTGTAATGGTAAGGAAGTCCCTGCTTGATTTTTAAGAGGGGATTCTTTTTTTCTTTGCTGATTGACTGGGTTTTGAGTTTTAATCATTTTTAAATTATCTAAATCACTCAATGCGGAATAAAATTGGGCGGATTCGATTTTTTTAAAATAGGCGAGTAATTGAGGCCATTTCGTATCAAAAATATCTGATTTATTAGCGCTAAAGTGATTATTAAACCATTCATATCCATATGCAAGGACAGGTGTGGCAATAGATTCCTCTTCAACATCTTTTTTATAATTTTCGGAAGTTAATTGTGCTACCTGAATATGGTTTACTCTACCCTCATCGAAGCCTTGATCATTTGGTGCTTCAATAATATTCTGAAAAAATTTGATATTACTGTGTTCTGATTTTAAACACAAACCGGGCTGATTTAAGGCTCTATCCATCTCAGAAAAGATGATGTTTGGATCAGATATGAATAAAGAACTTAGAAATGCAGCCCCCCTTTTTTTTAGGTTTTCCAAAGTGTTTATTTGATCAGTCACGCCCCAAGAAAGACTTCTCATCGCCTCTCTAAGTGATGAAGCTTTTATGGATATTGAGGCGGAACGTGGGGTGGTGATCATTTGCACAATTCCAAGTTTAAATGCATTTCTCCAGCTAATGATGATGTACACATTGAGAAAATGAGTTACCTCTTCTTGATCATTCTTGTAAAAAACTTTAATAGGAACCGTTATTTTCCATTGATTTTCCTGATCATCAATGACTTGGACTTCTCCATCCAAAGTACTGCTCACTGTTAGATTTTGGGTTTTAATTGAATTAATATTTCCTGATTCTTTTAATGCATTAGTAAAACCAATCCATCCATTTTCTGTATAACATGCTCTTAAATTTTTCATCTGCGCATCAAAGGATGGAAAATCAAAATTAAAAGAATGAAGTACAGCATATTTTGCCCAATTTATGATTAAGTTTTTATCAATTTTTTGAGTGTCCCCAGAAATTCGATAATCACAATTGATTTCAAGTGACAGGGGTTTTGTTATAGCGTTTGTTTTTTGGGACTGAGCCGACTTTGCACGGGTAGATATTTTTTCGGAAATCGTATCTGAAGTTTGAACAGCATATACTTGAGTACAGATTAAATTAAATAATGCTGCGCAAACTATATTTTTTTTCATGTGATAACATCCTTATTAATATCTAGTAGGTTCTTGCTAACATCCTGTAATTATAGTTAATATTTTTAATAATTTTCTTATTAAGTGTATTCAATAGTACGGGAATTTCAACACAGAACGGATGAATCTTTTACTAAAAGTAATTTTGTTAATTGTTCCGGGGCGGGGCCTATAGGAGCTCGGAAAAATGACGCGTAATCCGGGAAATTCAGCAAAAAAAACCGGGGTTCAGGCTTACGCCTTCACCCTGGATACAATTAGTTGTAGATAAGCAAATATGCAGTGCTTAATTGCTATACTGAACTCAATTTCATTGACGTTAAAGTTTGCTCTTCCAGCTCCTTACCTTCTTTCTTTAAATTTGAGAGCTGTTTTCCTAAATCATCTTGTTTGACTTTATTGTTCCAAATGAGCAAATGAGTTTTTTTCGATATTTCTTCTTTAATCGTAGCAATTTGCTTAGGGGTAAGTTCCTGTGTATGACGATAATAAGCATAAAGTTGAGCACATATTTCTTCGATTTTTGCTTCTTCGCTTAAACTATCGTTCTCCGGTTTTAGATGAAAATCGATCACGGAGCACAATGTAGCTCGTACATTGTTCATGTGAAACGCAGACATAAATGCCCGGTAATATGCGCTATTACGAACAAATAAAGGAATGACTGGATTTTGCAAACTCCAAAAACCATCAAGTCGAATCACATGAATAGGTACTTTATTCATCAATGCAAGTCGGGCTGCACCCGTGTAGACTCTAGGTGGTTCTTGACCTAATCGTGAAAAATTCCCTTGGGGAAACAGCGCGACGCAGCCATTTTCATTAAGCGCTTTACTCGCCTCCTCTAACGCACCGGCATTAGCAGGACGTCCAGCCTGACTTTTAGTAGCTTTTGACTCTACGGGTATTGCATGAAACATTTTTAAAAATCCCTTCACCCCGGGTATATTATTATAAGCATCTGTTGCAAAAAAACGTGGGGGTGTGCCTTTTATTTTTGAGGCAACAACAACTGCTTCCCAGCCCGTTCTATGTGGGCCTACTGCAATGAGTTGTTTTTGGGTATCAGTAAGTTCTAAGTCTCCCCCTTTGGTATGCATCATTCGCGTCATAAGCAATAAAAAACCAGCTAATATCCGCGCAAAACGATTTTCATAGTTTAGGTGATTGTTAGATTCAGCGATTCTTGCAATCGCATAGGTCATCATCGTAAGGCCAGCAAGTAAGAACAATAGGGTAAAGGTACTTGATCCAGACTCATCATTATTATTAAGTTGTTCTAAATTGGAATACATATTGATTACTCCTTGTAAAGACTAGATATATTAAGCGCTAGCCATCCAAAATCTGTTATAGTACCTTTAAAATTAATGTTGTCAATTAAATACCCAAAAAGAAAGAATGAAATATTTTGGGGCACTTTTAGTAAATAGTGATTAGTATTTAGGGGTGTGGTGGGAGAGTGAATCGATCCTGGTTTGTGCAATAAATAGAAGAATATTGCTGCACACTCGTCCTATAATTAGTGCTATAGAGGCGCTGAGCAGCCCATTCATTGGATAAAAATTATAGAATAAAACGAGTGGGAGAACTAACCCAATTAATTCCGCAAAAACAGACCATGTTAATACATGGGTTTTCAGTTGATGAATTATTACAGAACGCTGCCAAATAACGAGTAATGTCAATAGAGGATAGATGATTAATATTTTTAATGGTAGAACTGCAGCTTGAGACAGATCAGATTGCAGTACGTTGATCTTTGTTAAATAAATATTTAATAGAGGGGTAAAAATAATTCCAAATAAAACTGCAAACATAATAAGAGTGATAAGAGCAAAAAACTTTTTTAACTGTAACTTGTTTTCCTCACTAAGATTTAAAAAATAAATAACTACGTTCTGCAACGACATTGCAGTTGATTTAAAAATCATAATAAACCCATTGATAACCGGAAAGACAGCTAGTGACAGGGTTGGGTTCAGGCCATAATTCAGAAAAATGGTAATAATAGGAGTGGTTATAATACTGGCTACGGTGGTTATAATTAACGGATAATAGAAATGTGAAATTCTATAATAGGAAAGCTTATAAGAGGATTTCACCTCAAAGATTCCATGGATGGGTTTTCTGGCAAACACACGAGTTATTGTCGCTTCAACGAACAAACCAATCGAGAACCCAATTGCCGCCACATAAGCACTGTTTAAAGAGCTAAAATTTGCCAGACACACCGCAGTAACTACACTCGATATAAATCGAAAAATAATCGCATAAAATATGATGGGCTGCTTATCTCGAGAAATTAATATTCCTTGATAAAAAGCTTTAAATCCCGCAATAGCAAAAGCAGGAAGAAGAATTGTAACTACATGTTGGCTAATAACTGCAATAGTTCTATCGAATGATAATCTTGTGATGAATAAATATTGATACAGAGGCGTCAATACAAACAGCATCATGCAAATTAATAAAAAACTTACTACGTAAATGAAGAAATTTCTAACTTTTTCATAAGACTGTTTATTTTTTATAAGCTTTATAGCCACTGTATTGAACATTAATAATGGTGATTCTGCGAGCAAGAATAAGGAGTAGGCAAGACCGAATGCAGCTAAATTAAGTTGTTTATCGGGCAGGTACGTAATTATTATGGTTAATAGAGGAAATTCAAAAGCGAGCACCAGCCATAAAAATAACAAAGGGGCCCAAAAAATAAAGATTGTTTTATTGCTAAGCACTTGTGCTGTCATGAAGTTATTATTCGCTCAATTGCTTCTAAAAAATGATCAATTTCTTCACTTGTATTCGAATAGCCCAGACTTACTCTCACAGTACCATTTGGAAATGTTTTTAATGCCTTATGGATCAGTGGAGCACAATGCAACCCTGTTCTAACAATAATATTATAATTATCGGAAAGCAACGCGCCAATGTGTGAAGGCAACATGTTATTCACGGAAAATGATATAAGGGGTATTTTCTTTTCAGAGTCCTCAGTGCCATAAATTTTTATTCGATCAAATCGTTTCAAACCAGCGAGGCATTTGCTATTTAACGCTTGTTTATGAGCAAACATGGTTTGAAGATTTTGTTGCTTGATATATTCAATTCCTGCGGCTAAGCCAGCGATTCCGATATAATTTGGAGTTCCTGCCTCAAATTTTTCTGGCGCCACAATGGGATGAAAGAAGGGGGCTGAATTTGTGCCCGTCCCGCCAGTGATCACTGAATCGACACATTTCGTATCTCGAATGTAGGCCAGACCAATGCCAAAAGGCCCCAGTAAACTTTTATGACCGGTTACAAATAAAAAATCGCAATTTATTTGCTCCACATCAATGGGTAAAATTCCGGCAGATTGTGACGCATCAACTGCAACTTTTACATTAAATTGCTGCGCTATTTTTATGACGTCCTCAATTGGATTAATATTCCCGGTGACATTCGATACATGATTAACGATAATTAACTTGGTATTACTTTTTATAAGTTGCGGTAACACATCCAATTGTAACTCGCCCTTGAGATCACAAGGAATACGGCTCAATTCGATATGCCGGCAATCTTGCAAATAATGTAATGGACGAATGACTGAATTATGCTCCGTATCCGTGTAAATTACATGATCTTCATTTTTAATAAACCCTAGTAGCACTTGGTTTATTGCAAAAGTAGCATTCAAGGTGAAAATAATATGATCCACACTAGGGATATTGAAAAATTCGGCAATGTTTTCCCGGGCATGTGCAATCCCTTTATCCGGTTTGATCTGATGCTCGCTGCTGGCCCGTTTTGCACAGCTATCCATGGTCTGCATTAATTCTACAATAGCATTGATCACTTCTGGGGGCTTCGGAAATGAAGTTGAACCATGATTTAAATAAATAATGTCTTTATTCATTTGGCTAACCTATTAAGAATAGGCATGTAATTTTCAATGGCTTTATTTACTAAATCTAAATTGGTATGTGTTTCCCAATTTGAGCGCTCAGGATAGCCAATTTTATTGCAAATTAAAGTTCGCAATAAATGTGACTCTACTTGGCTGTCAGAAGCTGGGTATATATTGATATGACCTGAAAAATCCTCGAAATATAAATAACTCCCGTATCGCTCAAAAAATTGAAAAATTTGCGAATATTGTTCTAATTCCATTTGGATAAATAATTTTTCCAACTCAGAATTAATGGATACTTTTAGGGGGAGTACATGCAAATGAAAATGATCACATTTTATTGCGGTATTGACTATGGTTGAACAATGGCCAGCTCGACCATGCTCGTAATACGCCGCAGCACCATAAGCTGTTTGTACAATCTCACCTGCGACTTTTTTTAAGATTAAATATTCCTCACGAAGCATAGGATCGATTTCTCCGGAACACCCAATGTGGGTATTAGAGGTAATCATTAAATGTCCGTCTACAATCGGTGAAATATCACAAATCAGTGAGAAATTAGCAGTGCGAGCAAGAATTTCGGTTTCCGAATCAGGTTTACATAAAAAGCATCCATGAATGAGTTCCGGAACCTGTTGCATGTAACTTGGCACAATTTTATGTAGAGATATAACTTCGTGATTATTTAACATGGTAACCACACTTATGAAACAACTTAATTGAATTATAGTTAAAAAATTATGATTTTGGGCGATAGCAAAAGATTTGAATGTGTTTTATAGCAAACGCTATGATCAATATTTTGTGTCTAAACTCCTCTCATCGGGCCAGCGGTTATCCCTCTACATAACACGCTTCATTCGCGGTATGTCGGTTTATACCTCATCTAGATCAAGTAGCAATCACGGGTGTTGAACTTTGCAGATAGGGGCGGTTTGTAGTTAAAAGTTCATCCCGTTGTCAACATGCCACAAGATATACCTGTGACTGTTTTTCTTAAAAGAGGTAAATCATTTCTTTTCATCGCCTCAATCTGGATAAGGTTCAAAGGATGAACCAAGGTTGATCTTAATTGAATACTTTCCCCAAGCCAGGGTTGATGAAAACAAAAATCAGTTTCACCAGTTATTTGCTGGAAGAATTGAACGGTTGATTCCAGTTCTGATTGAAATGGTTTGAGATATTTATTAGAGCCAGTTAATTGACATAAGTACTGTTCCCAGATTGGGAGGTATACTTTGGAAAGGGTTACGCCTAATTGTTTTATAAAAGCAGCGAAAAGAGAGTTTTCTGTATAAAGCACCTTAAGCTTATTTTTTTCAAGGTTATTAAGCTCTAGCCAGGTTGAGCCAAGACCCCACCACGTTGGGAAAAGAAGTCGCGTTTGAGTCCAACATAAAATCCAAGGGATGGCTCGAAGCTTTCTTTGATCGGGTCCTGATTTACGTCTGGTTGGCCGTGAACCAATTTTCAACTCAGTCAAAAAATGATATGGAGAGGCCTGTTCAATTGTGGGCCAAAACCATTCGCTTTGAATCAGGTCTTTATATTTCTGACTGACTTTGTTCGAAAATACCACCAACTCCTCGGGATAACCCTTATCTATGTTGTTTTCTTTTTGTGAATAGATATCAATAAATTTGTCAACCTGACTTTTGAGTATGGAACTCGAACCAAAGAGTCTTGCAACCATCTCTCCTTGTATCGTCACTTTATAATGAGTCATCATTTCTTTAGACCAGGAGGCCGTTTGTTCTTTGATATCCCCGCCTCCTCGCTCAATACTGCCGCCCGATCCATGAAAAAAAATAGGCTTAAGGTTTTTTCTTTCTAGGGTAGACTGAATACTTTTTAAACTTTTAGCAATCATAACCCGGGAAGGTAAAACGCCATTTTCTTTTGACGAGTCTGAATAGCCCAGCATGACTTCATAATTTCCACCCCACTGTTGAAGATGCTTCTGTCTAATATCTTCAGTAATCGAGTGATTTAAGATTGTATCAGCGCTGGTCAGCGCAAGTTGGTTTTCAAACAAGGGGACGACAGGTAAGGCGTAACTTTTAAAAACATGTTTCACTAGGTTAATGCCATTTTTTATATCTTCAGCAGATTCAACCATGCTGAGAATAAAACCGCGGATGTAATTTTTGGGCTCTGCCCCTTGGGTAATCGAGTAAACCTGCTCCAGCATCTTGATAATCGTGGTTTTTTTTATACAGGTTAAACTTTCTTTTACAACCCCTGAATCTTCCCTGAGTTCTAGGGGTATAACCAGTCCGGGATAAAGTTGAAAAATACTGAAAATAATGGAAAATTGTTCGGGTTTGAAATTCAAAAATTGTAAAGTATTTTTTTGTAACGAAGCTAATTCTTCTTTGAATACAGATACTTTTTCGTGATCCCGTGGTTTTATTTTCCTGAGTTCCTGCGCTTTTTGAGCACTCTGTTTGATTTGATTTGTCAAAGTTTTGTCTTTGTCTAAAGCGGTGGAGAGTTTGACAATTTCTAGTACTTCTTGCAGAGATTCTTGAATGTAGGTTATAAAAAAAGAGCGAGAAAGTTCGAGACTCCTAACCATGATTTTTTCATTAACACCAGAGTGTCCATCTTTATCCCCGCCTACCCAAGTACGTAATTGGATAGGAATGCCTTGAGTTAAAAAGGAATGATACAGTTCAACATTAAGAGGATTAAGAGCGTATTGATAGATATAGCGCGCCTCGTCTTCTACGCTTGGTTTTTCGTGATAGGAAATATTAATTTGCAGTGAGATTTTAAGCATTTGATCTAAATGAGTCTCATTCATTAGATAGGGGGATTTAAGTACTTCAACCAGATAATCCCTAATTGCTTTAAACAGTTTTAAAAATTCATTAGTTCGCGCTTCTGTGGGATGTGCAGTTAAGACATAATGAATACCTTGAGGCTTCTCAGAAAAGACTTTTTCCTTTCTTTGATTAATACGAAAAATCCGGTAGGCACTCTCACAAGCATTGATGAGCTCCATCATGAGGGAAAACCCATGTGCAATTTGATAAAGCTGCTTTCCTTTTAGCTTGGAAAGCTCCATTTGCAGACTGTGAAGTGCCTTTCTTAGTGCACCGGTTCCACTGCCAATCGTATCTTGCATGGACAGTCGAATTTGTTCAATTTGTTCATAGGTCTCCTTCCCATAAACTTCTGCAATGGATTTTCCCAACCGAGTAAGGGACCATGAAACCATGTGGCTCAGTTCCCTTGGCAAATGGGAGACATTTTGTTTCATCGGTAACTCCGTGTAATAAAAGGATCTAAATAGTTCCATTCTGCAATCCGTCACGCATCGCCATTAAAAGAGCTTCCTCAACTGGTTAAAACACGTTTGATCATAATGCCCATTAAAGAAAAATCTTAACATGATTAAAATATACTTATACTGGAAAATAGTTTGTTTTACTAATCTCTCTGTCAAAGAAATGCAATTACCCAAAGCAAATTACCTATCAATTTTTTACGTTTTTATGAGTGTCTGGTGAGTTTATTTGAATGGCTTGGGCAGAAGTGATGGTACTGCCCCTTTTAAATCCTTAATTTTAATTTAAATGCTCGCAACCCGAGTCTGGGCTGTTAAAGCCCGGACTTAGCGCACCTCGGTCATTGCATCAGTTATTTCTGAATTTATTTTAGCTAGCTCCATCAATAAAAGAGGTTGCAATTTTTTCTGATAAAGCTTTTTCACAAAAAAAATTCAAAAGTAAATTAACTTTTTGTTCATCCGCCAGGGACTTGGGAAAAATTGCGTAAAGATTAATATCGGGAGACGATTCGTGAGGTAACACTGGGATTAAGGTTTCATTTTTTATTTCTTCATAAACTGAAAAATAAGGGGCCCATAGAAGCCCTACATCTGCAACGGCCGCCTGTTTTAAAACGGCTGCATTATTGCTTTTAAAATTTCCGGAGACAGGAATAATTTTTTTATTAAAAACCCATTTATTTTGAAGACCATAAAGCGAATTAATCAAACAATTATGCTTTGGTAAGTCATCGATCGTTTGAGGTGTTCCATGTTGCGCAAGATAACCCGGTGCGGCAAAGACACTCCGTTGGATCGAAAATAATTTTTTGCAAACCAGTTTAGAATGCTTCAGATCTTCGAATGAAATAGCTAGATCAAATGTAGAGGAATAAAGTTCTTTTATATCAGAGCCTACAATAACATCTAGCTCAATCTTAGGAAATTGTCGCATGAATTCAATAGATAATGAGGTTAAATAGGGAATGGCCGGGGTAACGGTAAGATAGAGTTTAATTGTGCCGATTAGTTCGACCTGATCCGATGTCGCAATTCCCTTTACTAACTCTAACTGCTCGAAAAGTTTCAATGCCTTTTCATACAGCTGATGCCCCGATTCAGTGACAACTAAGCGTGTTGTAGAACGAATCAAGAGGGTAACTTTTAATTCCTCCTCCAACCAAGTTATTTGCTTACTCAATTTAGAGGGAGATATATATAATTTCTGAGCGGCTTTTGAAAAACTTTTACAGTCAACTGTTGCAATAAAGCCTTTCAAACACGATAAGATATTCATATTTAATTTAATTTAATTTAATTTAATTTAATTTAATTTAAAATTTAATTCTTTCTAAGTGTATAGACCTATATGATTGTTTTGTAAATTCACATCTAATAACTCAGCGAGGGGAAGCTCCTATTGCTTCTGAAAATGATTAAAGATATCAATATGATATAATTTTGCCCCCGTAACTATTTTTATATTTATTGTGTAAAAGCTATGCCTAATCCTATTTGTTTTATTAATCCAACTTTAACCAAAAATATCCCTACTGTTGAAGCACTTATGAATTCAGTACATGGGGGATCTAGGATTAGTAGAGGCATATAAAGTTTATTGTGTGCCCAGTCAACTGGTGAGGATATACGCTTCGTACTTTCACCTGTTTTTTATTCAAACAGTCGCTCCAGCGAATGGTTTTATCTTCATAAATTATAAAGAAGGACGTAATAATCAGAAATCTCAAGTTTACAAAAACGTAGAATAATTGTATTTTCCGCTGGGATTCTTACGTAACACGATTTGAATCGAAGGATCCTATACGCATCCATGAAAAAGTGGGTCACAAAGCGTATTTCTTTATTTTTATTCTTGAGGTTTAATATGAAATTGTTTCGAATGATATTGCTAAGCTTTTTATTTTCTACTGCCCTAATTACTCATGCTGCGGCTGTTCCGACGGAAGATTATGATTTTCAACAAGAGCGAATGAAGCTTACGCCTGATTCTGTGATGGTTATTTCAACGTTTGATAGTCAAGATCATGTTACTGCCTATACCTATGCTGGAGTCCGTTTATGGAATGTCCCTTTCCACGCTAAAATATTATCATGGCAAATTGCAGGAGATTACGTTTTTGTTTTTTCTAAAGATCGTAAAGGAACAAAAACTTATATTACCTGCCTAAACCGACATACTGGAGCCCCAATTTGGCAAAAGCCTTAAGGCTTTAGTTCACCTGCTCTTTAATGTACCTTTTGAGAAAGTAATGGCAAATGCTCTGTTTATAAATCCTTATTTCTATAGAGCCCATTGTTCCATTCATTGCTCTCTATAGTCATGGTTTTCTTGAGTGTCATTCCCGCTTAGGCGGGAATACGTCCCTCCAATTAATTTCCTATTTGAGCTACGGATTCCGGCTGCGCAGGAATGCCTTAAATTTATGGAGGGTAAGAGATAGATGATGCTCGTTAGAGTAAAATAGGTTTGTATTTATTTAAAGATTTATGTATAAGCATTTCTTTTTTAACGTAAACAAGAGAAATAATATGCCAAAAACAATAAAAAATAATTGTCCTGGAGATGAAAACGCTTATGTTGAATTTGACAGTGGTTCAAAGATTTTTCGCGCAGTAGTACAAGATGTGGAATTTTTTGACACTCCAACAGGCTTAACTCATGTGAAAGTGGATTTTAATCGCGATGAAGCGAGGGTGGAGTTAAGTTTTGTTATTTCAGATAATCAATCCGTAGCAAAAAATCAAGCAAGTGAATTTCAAAATTTAGTAGGAAAATTAAACGCTACAAGCTTTTTTAATCAATTTTACCTTTCTCGAACCGACTTTTTTCAAAAACAATGCAAACATTTTGTCGGCTTGACTTCTAATGCCTCCAGTGAGAAGAAAAGCTCCATCACAAATCCCCATGAAAGCAATGGCCACAATGGAAATTTTGCATTTTAATTTTAAATTAGAATAGGTTGTTTTGACCAACGTTAGAATTTTGACAATAGTGGTTGAGTCAAGCGACTCAACCACTAATGAGCCATTACTTTCTTGGTGGAATCATTTTCAATAACTAAGTTTTGAGTATAAAGACTAGGTTTTCGGGTTAATATAGCAAAACCAAACACCAGCAGGCTAAAGAGTAATAAATAAACTAAATCCCAATACGGAGGGATAATATGTTTGCCCCCGTAATTACCAAGATAAGAGAAAATACCTAGACCAACAAGATACAATATAAACCACAGGCCTTGTTTAACATCCAATTCACGGTTCTCTTTCTTTTTTATAAAACAATAAAAAACGGTCCATCCTAAGCCCAGGAGCGTGATTACCAATAGTTTTCGCACGCTGTTGAACCCGGCCCAATAAACACCAACTGTGCAAACATAAAACCCCATAAAAGCAATAAGGTTGCAACTCGGTAATTGAAAAGGTCGTTTATAGTTTGGTAATTGTTTACGTAAACAAATAAGTGCGATAGGCCCGATGGAATAACTAACCATTAATACCGCCACAAGAAAAGCGGACATTTCCTGCCATCCATGTAATACAAGTGACATTATCGCAGCAAGAACAAAGTTCACGCCTAAACTCACCCACGGTACTTGGTACTTATTGCGTTTGGCAAGGAGTTGAGGTGTATGCACAACCGAGCTCATACTGCTTAACATATGAGCTGCTGTCGTTGAATACACCAGGCCAGTCGAATAAGGTGATATGAACGCATCAACGTACAATAAAATACTCAACCATACTATGCCGGCTAGAGCAGCCAGAGCCGCGAATGGTCCTGCGTCTCCTATAAACGATAAATTCATCCAGCCCTTTGCAAGTGAAGGACCACTAACACTGCCTATAAAAGCCCATTGTAAGCCTGTGTAAAGTAACGTTGTAAATAACAATGAACCACACAAAATCAACGGAATGTATTGGCCTGGTTTCTCAAGCTCGCCCATCATGATCACCACTTGCCTAAATCCCAATAAAGAGAAAAGTACACCACCACTTGACATCGCAGCCATAATCCCCTGCCAACCGTAAGGCATGAAACCACCATATTGAAAAAAATTACCTGGGTGATAACTCATGGTTACTAAGCTTGCGATGGTGAGTACGGGGATTATTATCTTCCAGACCGTAAATGCTGCATTAATGCGGGCAAATAAACCAATTCCAAAATAATTGAACAAAACAAAACTCATTAATACTATTAAGGACAGTAGATAGCCTAAGGGAGTATTTTTATAATTAACCCCATGCTGCATTACTAGACCTGGGATATAATTACTGGCGTATTGAATGACTCCTTGGGTTTCAATTACCGGCAGGATGGCTAACGAAAACCAGGTCATGCTGTTCACGAGCGCACTTGTTAAACGCCCATGAGTATATAAAGACAAGCAGGCCAAGCTATCGGACTGCGGAAACATCGTTCCTAACTCAGCATAGGATAAGGCCACAAATAAAAGTAAAAACCCTGCAATTGGCCAAGCTATAATGGCAGCCGGGCCAGCAAAATGAGCTGAATATAAAGAACCAAACAACCATCCAGAACCTACCATGCTGGTAATAGAAATCCAAAGTAAACTCAGTGGGGTTAAATTATTCTTCATCTGAATTTCCATGTCCTTATAGTTGATGCAAGCAACTTCAGCTCTGCGAGCATAAATAATTAATTGTAAACAGAAATTTCCAGGTTACCAACTATAAAAATAAACGAGAGTGCCTTTCGTTCGTTATAAAGCTCTGAGAGGGGACCTTGTGATGATGATCACCCAAGGCTCAAACGAGTTAGCTGAAAAAACTTTATGAAAGATGGAACAGAGAAATACGGAATGTGAGCCCAAATCAAGACTAAAACATGCACGAGAATTTTAGTGAAACAGTCAAAAAAACAAAGAGTCCTTATTTGCACTATCCACTCATTTGGAAATTATCACTTTCCAAATGAGGACGTTCTCAAAAAATTACACATTGTTTAAAATAAGAACATTTGGTAATGAATTAGGATTTGGATATGAGAAATCGGACAGCGGCGCAAAACTTTCTTACTCGAGTGGAACAATTTATTACCCCTCAATCAAATCCGCAAATTATGAAACAAATATTCTCTGCACTTGGTCTAAATGAACTGACCACGACCAATGAAGAATATAAATTTTTTATTCAAACAATTAAAAAACGAGTAATTGATTTGAATCCCCTGATTTCAAAAATCAAAGAAGGTATTTTAAATAACGAGTCCGTATGTAGATTACTGGCCTATATCGAAAAACATGAATTAATCAATGATGCAGAACTCCAAAACGCGGCTTCGACGATCCAGTTACAGATCAATTTACTATGCCTTTTAGAAGCGATCACCATTACTATGGCTAATAGTAACGATTTTGCTCATGACATGTATAACCATATGATGAAGCAGAGGGGAAGCGGGCCTACAGGTAATCCTTTTTACAACCTATTAATTGGAATCCCTTCACGGGCAACTTTATTCGAACGTTTAAAACTGATTTCGATAGATCCTGGTGTAACAAGTATCATATTTCATCGACTGATGGAAACCAATCCTGAAACTCCCGAAGATCTCCAGGATTTTGTAAATCAAAAGCATTTGTCTGGATGGAATGCCGATATCGAACTTGCTAATTTGGATGTTGCATCAACCAGCACACTCCCCGCAATGGCTGTTAATATTTTAGAAGCAGTATGGGAAGACGCTACAGGCCACAACAAAAATACCAGTGGTATGTTGAATGCCCAAGCAGGTTTAGGACTAATTGGTTTAATGGAAGAAAAAGAATACACAACTTCTTTTAAACTTGCTGAAACCACCTTACCTCAAGGAACTACGATTGCATCAGATTTAAGCTATTCACTGATACCCGAACTGAAAGTAGATAACTCAGTAAAAAAAGTATCCCAGTTTCATATCGATAAGGAATGGATGAATTTATACAATAGCTGGAATTTATTGTTTGTAATTGCAAATATTGATCCTGTATTCGTACCCATTAAATTGTTAATACCTAGTGTTTTTTCTGCGGAAGCATCCAATTATAAAGAAACAAGAGTACTCGCGCTATTTCTAGTGGCGAATCTCTTTTTAAATGAGCAGACTTCAAACAATCCGCTTTTTACTAATAATTATATTTTTCAAAATGGATCTGCAATTCTGAAAAAATGGGGTGAAATCAATAAAAATCATTCGAATGAATTATTACAACAGTTATCTCCCCAAGAGGGCAAAGACTCTCAGGTCTTATACAATCAAGTTCTAGGCGAGCATCCTACTGTAAACTTTGGATTAAAACTTCTATCTTACTTTCAAGATTCACATCAGTTTAGACTCACTAAAGCAAAAGAAAATAAATTAAATAATTTTTCTTTTTTCTTAGGTAATGCAGAGTCTAGGAATCCTGTAAAACCTGTGAGTTTAGATACTCCGAAGCGGGTGCTGGGATAAATTTATTAAGATTAATTAGTAAGGATTAAAAAGAGGAATTATTGTGTATAGCCCATGCGAATATGTTGCGCCCTCCTTGGATAAAACAAAAGACAACAAATACAAAAAATTTGTGCGAGAAATAACAGAAAATTATAACTCTCGTTCTTTTGCGGAAAAATTAGAGAAGTTTTTTGCTGCTTCCACAGAAAGAAATCCACCGCGAGTAGCCTCGCTTCCTGATTTGTTAAAGACGAACTTTATTGTAGGCGAAACCCACCATGATCGCGCTCCTAAGAATTTTTTAATTGAAAATATGCGCATTCTAAAGGCAGCAGGTTATACTACTTTATTCCTGGAACATCTATATTACGATGATCAGCAAGAGCTTGATGAGTACGATCCGGACTGGTTCTGTAACTCAGAAAAATATCAGCGAACTGAAGCTCGTATCGAACGTTTAAATGATGATTTTTCCTACCCTCTGGAAGTAAGAGATATTCATGATGAATCTTGCCATTGCCGACAATGTACTTATTTGGAAAAGAATCATTTTTTACAACTGGTCAAGGCGGCCAAACGTTGTGGAATCCGTGTGGTAGGAATTGATACGGAGTATACTTATTCGGAACAGTATAATGAGCGGCATAAAAAATATGCTTATGGCGGTCCAACAACTGTAAATAAGGATTCGTTTCGCGAAAGAAGTATGAATTATACTGCCGCCAAAATTATAGAGAAAGAAACCCAAGAGCATCCTGGGAAATGGTTCGCTTTAATGGGAGAATATCACTGCTATTCATCAGAAGAATTTAGTGGTGTACCCCAGCTTACAGGAGCTACAACGGCTCTTGTAAGTACGGACAAAAAATTGGATAAAATAAAAGTACAATTTGATGGAGTTGCGTCTTCCGAGGAGTCCATAGAATTTGGGAGTAATTTGACGCGAATAGTAAAGGTTCCTTACGGTGTCAATATTCAGACACCTCTTTTCAAATCCATTCCAGCTATTAAAAACCCGGTAGTTCAGACTATGGATTCCCGAAAGGAAGAAGAAAAAGAGCAATTACGAAGAGAGTTTCCTCGCCGCTGTGCAGCTCAAATTGAACGTTTGGATTCCATCTCAAAAATATTTAACAATTCCCATGCGAGGGAGAAAAAGAGAGTTCTTGAATTAGCGCAAAAAATCTTGAATGATGAGAACTTAAGTGTAAGCGATAGATTCACTGCATTTCATAAAATCATTAATGACCACCGGGCTACTTTAACAAGGCCTCATAGTACGATCCCCAAAGATGTTATGAAGGGATTGCTGGTTTTTGTTGCTTCCACACTTTTAGTGGTTCCTGGTATTTTGCTTGGCATGCGCTTTTTTAGTTCGCATCGCTCCACTACTATAGAAGAAGAAATAGTAAAACCATTAAATGATCTGATGCCATAGAAGATGTAAGTCATTGTAAGCGACCCCAACGAGCGCATTTTTTTGAGCATTGATATCCAAAATATTTAAGATTTTGAGGAATCCACTGTTTTGCCATTAGATTCCTCCCAATTAAATTATCCCCTCTCCTCAACTTTATAGAATCATGATATGATCTCAATTTAACCAAATTGCTTTTTTAGAGGGTTGATGTGCAAGGTAAACGAGAACCACAAGCTTATATTGATGCTTTAAGAAAGGGTGATTACGTCTTTGCAGCTATCGGTTTAAGCAAACTAATGTATGCTAAATATCAGTCATTAAGTAAAAGGGTTCTGTTTGCGGATGATGTGACCCCTTTATTGAGAAATTTATTTGCGGAAACAGACCTTTCTATTAACGACTTACCACTTATCCAATTCGGAATATTATATAATCAGGCATCCAATGAGTCAGAGGTTACCTATTATTTGACTCAAATGATGGCATCTGCCGCAGAGCTATTAAGTCATGAAGAATGGTTAAGAGAACAAGAAGGTAATCGAAATAAATCACCTAAAGATATCCGTCAATTGGTTAGGGATGAAATAACTGAAGCTTTTAAAAAACAAAATGGACTTCAGGAAGCTGAACGAATAACTGAAGGAAAAATGGGTATGGATCCGGGTGTTTTGGTTGCAAAAGAAACAACGTACAAAAAGACATGGGCATACGCTGTTAATCATTTAATAAATGAAAATAATGTTCTAATACGAGAAACCGGAAAAATACTACTTGATCGTCTCGACGAAGTAGGAGCTAAAATAGAAGAATTAGATCGAAAAGCTGTTTCCAAAGAAGGCGATAAAGAAATAGTAAGATTATGGCGAGAAACGCGGAAACATCAAAGAGAAGTAGAGGATCAACTTTCGATACTGATGGTTCAGCCGAAAGAGTTCCATGCAAACAAAGCTTTATCTTGGGTGATGGATCAAGATTTTTTGTACGAGGTAAAACAGCAAACTGAAGCCTATTTAAACTTTTTAAATAACAATCCTGTTGACGAACCAGAGAAACATAAAGGATTGTTAAAAACTTATGATGCGCGTAAATATGCTACAGCAATGATGCTTACAGCCATTAAAACAGCTTTTTTAAGACCACCTCAAGCAACATTGGCCATTTTACAAGATAATGCTAAAAAAATTGAAAATAACCGTCCTGGCTTTTGGGAATTAGGTATTGTTGCTTGGATAATTGATCATTTCATTAAAAAATCCGAGATGACAAAAATAACCGACATGACTTTAAAGTTAACTAAAGATGAGATAAAAAAACTAGGAACTAATAATTTTTTTTACAAAAAAGCGCATCATGAAACCATATCTGAAAGGAGCGGACATGAAGTCGTGATGAGGAGACTCCAAGGTTAATAACAAGCATTTTTAAAAAACCAGTCTTCAATAAAATAACTCAACTCGCTTTAAGTAAATTCAAAACTTTTAATCTGCTCATTAAGATTCGGTTTTCCCTTCACAGTTATTTCCTTTTCCTGAAAAAAATGGTGAACGTTTTTTTTTGCAAATTGGCTTTTTAGGAAGGACTCTATACTTGAAAAGAATGCTTCTGGAACATCTGATTCCATTGAATGGTCGGCTTGGGGAAATATAATAAATTGATTGTCTGGGATCTTGCTTGCCATGAGTTCGGAATGTTTTTTGTCGGTAATCCAATCTTCTTCGCCCACAAGGATGAGTGTTTTACAGGCTATTTCATGTAAGCGATCTTCATAATCAAATGTCCTTAAAAAACCTCCAAATCCTTGATTCAAAGGTTCATGAGCAAAAATATAATCAGGAGCTGGTCGAGTCACGGGGATATGGTGTCTTTTTTTCCAGGAATACATAGAATCCATAATATCAAAAAATTTATCTAATTCTTCATCACTGCTAAAACTGCCTTCCCATAACTGTTCACAGGCTTTTTGTTGCTCTAAGTTTCCTCTATTTTTGACATTTAAGCGTGCTGTATCAAGGTTTCTAAAACTTGGAGAGCCTGCTGCCAGCACCAGATTGGAAACATGGCTGGGGTAGGCAAGTGTATATCCTAATGCACACATTGCTCCATAAGATTTACCCAATAAAACGATTTTATCCAGCTTGAGATAGGTACGAATTTCTTCAACATCCCGAATATAATTTTCCATAGTATATAAGGAAGGGTCGTGTTTATCGCTTAATCCACATCCTCTAGGATCGATAAAAACCATTGTTCCAGTGGTGGCAAGACATTCATAATCTTTGTAATGAGAGTGATTCGCACCTGGTCCACCAGGCAGCATAAAAATGTAGGGCTTTTTATCGAGATGGTTTTCATTTTCACTCACTATCTTGATATGCAAACGAGTTGGGGGTGCATTATCTCGTGCAGGAATATCAATAAATAAATCCTTACTCCACATGTATTTCTCCTGAGTATTTTTTACAGACCATCTTTAATTAATTTGTAATCGGATTTCAAACAGCCCACATAGATTTAGGCTGTAGACCCAAGCTATTTCTTAGAAAAAATACCATAGAACAATCAGAAAGTAATCTTGTATTTACTATAGTTTGTCGGGCAACGACCCCGACAAACTCGGTAAAAATATGAGACAGAAAACTAGTTGTATAGTGGTCCTAAAACATTTCAGTCTTCAAACAAACCTCTTTTGAACTCCTTTAGAATCTGATTCCTTACTTATCTCTACCTCTTCTTTTGATGTCTTAGTTAGTTCTTCTTTATTATTCCCCTTAAATATAGAGAAGTTCATAAGGCTGCTTTCTTCTTTAGGATTTTTCTTGTCTGTGATGACATCTTTAATAAGGCTGGCTATTTGCTCATTATTTTTTAAAATATCCCATGCTTCACTATCATTGTAGAGTGCTTGAGCTAATTGAGGATAGTTTGGAAGGAATTCTAAAGTAAAGGAATGAAACAAGGACTTATCATCAGTTGCTGCTCGTTCAATGAAAAGAGTGGCTAGTGTTCTTAGTAAAGAATGGTGTTCTGGCGACAATAATCCTGTTCTCTTGATTGCGAATAAAACAGCTATCAATTCGTCAGAACCAATTAAAGTTCTTAAATCACGAAGTATAAGAAAAAGAAGGTGAAAATAGGATTCTGATTTCTTAAAAAACGTATGAGCTAGGGATTCCACGAACTTATTCAAAGCTTCTTTCGATAAATCCTGTTTGGAATGATAGTGTAGAAGAAGCGTTGTTAAATGCTCTGGGGCAATATATTGTGAGATCTCAAAATTCCGAATAATGGGTAGAAGAGTTTGTTTGTTATCTTCTGCATAACTAGGACTACTAATAAGTAATTGATTGAGTTCATCAATCGCAGGAGGAAAACCCACTTTTGCTGCACACAGGACTGAAGACAGGTCACTTTTTTTCCCTTTGCATTTTACTTGATACTGATTTTGATACCATGCAACAAGGTTAGAATTTTCTATTGCCGCAAATTCCAACAATAGAGGAGATAATTTAGTTATCTCTTTCTCATGCCAATAGACTACCGCCGCTAAAGCGACTGCAGGCACCTTCATAATTAATTCTTCGAATACATCAAAAGCCGCTCGATCATTTGTGCGAACCAGCTGCATGAGTGTCTCAATGGCTTCCTTTTGCTTTTCACCAGTGTGTTCTAAAATCATCGTTTTGACTTGCAGTACCTGCAATTCTTTTTGGAGCCCTTGAATTTCCTTATTTCGTATACCCGAAGCAATATCTAAATAATGGTGCGCTTTACTAAAGTTTCCTGTATTAGAATAATAAGAAGCAAGCTCCTTTGCTACTTCAATCATATTTTCTATGTGCTTATCCGTATCATTTTGGCTACATAGTGCATCCAAAGTTTCAACTGCCTCAGGCATCCTTTGTTTCACCGCCTGCAAAAGATAATTAACCCCTCGTCTCAAATAAAAACTAACTTCCTGCCGGGCACCAGGTTTTGCATCAGGACGCATCGCTTTGATTTTCAATGCCATTGCGTAATGACAAGTTAACTTACCTAATTCACTTAGAAAAACCGAATTTTTCTTGCCTATGAGTTCCTCCGCTTTTTGTTTGCATGGGCCTTCTGTGAGAAAAAAATATCGATAAATTTTTATAAAATCATCAGGCTTATTGGAAATAAAATGCATTAAATTAAATGTTTCAGGCATGTGTTCATTATCATTAGGGGTAATCCCAAGGGCTTCAAAAATTTTGAGGTACACGCGTGCTTGTAGAGTGGGTGAGGTTGCACCACTACCACTCAATAATAAGAAAAGGTACATTAGTTCAAGACGACTTAATGATTCCGACTTTTCTTGCTTATTGTTATTGTTGGTAACTTTATCTCCTTCAATATCAAAAAATTGGTGCCCTTGATCATATAAAAATTGTGTCAGTATGGTCGCACCTTTCAAATAACACTTAAGGGACAAGGAATCGGGGTGGGTTATTTGACACCCATAATATGCCTCAATCAATGCCTTTAAAAGGACATTAAATTTTTTATAAGGACTAATTTTTTTTAGATGAGTGACTTTGGAGTCTACAGGATTTAAGTTTTGAATCGCTTTGATTAAATCTTTTTGACTTAGTTCTAGATTTTGCTTTAACGTGGAGAGCATGTTATGAAGAGAAGTCTGGCCATCTGGCTTTAATAGTTTCATGCTATTTTCAAGCATCTCAATCTCAGCTTGCAATTCGTTAACTATTTTTTTAAGAGTAGTTACCTGCCCATTTGTAATCTCGTTGATTTGCGTTCCTTGTATAAAAGAAAGGAGTTGTGGTTTAGGGTCCCTTTCTAATTCAGCGAATTCTGCAAGGACATCAAAATCAGAAATAGATAACTTTTCGAACTCTTGAATCAGTAACTCAAGTTGCTTGATAAACACATCGGGTTTTTCTTGTAAGAAAGTCTGTAAGAAATTAGTCAAAGATTCAGTAGTATACTGGCCAGCTCCCTTTAGTAAAGTCATTAAATCAGGAGAAGAAATACGTTCAAAAGGGATATCAAATCCCAACGCTTTATTTAACGCGTTTTTTACTTCTGGAGGATAATTCGTATCTTGGCTTTTACTAAATCCATCAGAACTGAATATGTTTTCATAAATGTTGTCCCAATAAGTTGGACCGCTATCCCCATCAATCCAAAACCATATATATCCATTAGATACACCAATAACTGTTGCGAGTCCTTTTGGAGACATAACCCTATCTAAAAAATAGGTTCCAAAAGGTTCGGTTGCTATCTGGCTAATCTCGAAAGAAATTAGTTTCTTGGATTTAGAAGAGATTATGATCGTTGATACAGGCTTAATAGAATTTAAAATTTCAATTTTTTTCTGCACAATTTCACCTTGATTACTAAGATTTAGGAAAGGACATTTTTTTGCATATTAAAACAAAAAATTCAAAACGAGAACAGATACTTTATATAGAAATCATATTGATCAACAAATCCTCAGAAGGGTTTTAAATTGAAAGTAAATTATGAAGAAAAAATGGTAATTTTCGCGCACGATGGAGTGTGCGCGCGAAAAAAAATTTTACTTGACTGGGAAGCGGTGATTTACTTGTTCTGAAAGGTTATCATGGAGTACGTTTCTGCTGTATAATACGGTTCTTCATCCACTTTGTATTCTTTAGCTAACTCTGCTGCTGTTTTATGATCAATGCATTCTATCCCAAGTTTTTTACATAGAAGCACAATCTCACCTGGCTCAAAAAATGTCTTGAAAGGGGATTTTTTATTAGCAAACTCATCTAAAGTTTTTTCTAAGCATTGTTCTTTCGCAGTGGAGTCTAATTGTTTTGCGCCAGTTTGCATCAGAGTATGCATGTAGTCGAAGGTAATGGTTAAATGGCTAAATTTACTTGATAAATCACGTAAAATTCGTATTACTTCTTCTTTTTCGAGATAAAAAGTATTTCCTTCCCATAAAATTAAAGTTGGCTTTGTGAATTCAATATCATTGTTTGCTAACTCAGCGATTAAATCTCCCTTAACATAGTCTAAACCAATATACGTGGCATTTTTATTAATACTTTGTTCGGAATAAAGTTGTTCCTTGCATTTTAAAATTTGCGGATGGTCAATTTCAAAAAATCGTGCACCGAATTGTTGAGTATATTTGATTTTACGAGCGGGTAGGGTATCAAAGCCGCTTCCTAAAATGATGATTTGCGTAACCTCTTTGTTTTTGACTGCATCGGATACGGTACGTCTAAAAAAACGGGTGCGGGTAGCTAACGGCAACCACATTCTTTTATCTAACCGTTGTTCGGCTTCTTCTTTAACTTGCTCGCTCACGAAGTTTTGCATCAGAGAATCTTTAAATAAATCGTTTTCTCTTGTGCCTTGTTTTTGGGTTAATGCCGGCCAATTTTCTTTAGATTTAGCCTCTTTTTTCCAATAATTAGCTAATAGGGAAGTGGTTGCAACATTATTATCTTTTAAGATTTTTTCACGCATAAATGACTTTCTCTTATTTTAATAATTCATCTATAATCGGGCGCACGCCTGAATAATAAGCGGCATGATCGGCGTCTAAATATACAATATTATCGGTAACCTCTCTACTCATCCTTAGCTGATCACTGAGGAGTAAAACCTTATCATTTCGGCAAACTAAAGAACGTTTCGGAATACAATTAAAGTGTGCACCAACATGGACTGGTTCGGTAAACGGATGTAAAGGTTGAGGTTGTAGCCGAACCATTGCTTTTTGGGCATCCTGCGGGCGACAACAGTTAAACATTATATTGACTAAATTCGAGGAATACTGAAGGCGAATTTCTTGTAATGTTTCATCAATGATCAAAAAAGGAGTAAGATTATTTGATTCAGATTCTTGCGCCAATGAAAACAGAGATTTATGGTTTTGCGGAACATAGGCTGCGACAAAAATGAGTTCACGAATAGCATTAGGAATAATCTCAGCAACCGCTGCAATGACTAAACCTGCCATACTGTGGCCAACCAAAGTGACCCGTTCGGGTTGTTGCCGAATCAAACTAACAACACTTTGCACATAGTGATTAAAATATATAGAGCTGCTTAGTTGATTGTTTATACCATGACCCGGCAAATCTGGCATCAATACCTTATGCCCTTTGGAGAAGAGCTCTTTTGCAATAGGCCTCCAACACCAAGAAGCATGCCAGGCACCATGGATAAAGATAAAAGTTTGTGAACGTCGCATAAAACGGGACTTAGTTAATGATGATCAATTTAATGGCCATTTTATGAAAATTGAATTAATAAATAAAAGCTTTATTTCGAATTAATGAAGTAACCTTAGATTTTGAAATTTAAATTCTCTAGCCTAGGCCCAAAACTATTAATAATAAATTAATGTTGAACTGATATAATAAAATGGTAGCGATATCTCCTAGGTTATAAATCAAATTTCTATCGCTACACCCTCCCTATTTTCATACCAACTAAATCCCGCATAATTTTTTTATTCTAATCACCCAAAAAAAGATTTATTTTTTAAAGACCTATGCTATTTTACTTAACCGTTGAGTACTATATTTTCAGAACAGGATATCTACCTCGCTGTACAATTCTGACTTTAAAAATCGATATCGGGAACAATAAATCTCCTAGCAATTTTGCTAAGAAACGTTTTATTTATAATTTGACACATACTATTCGTAAATGAGAAGACCTATGCTCGAACATACAAAAAAAAATCCAATAAGTGAGGAGCCTACTCTTTCGTCAACTAATCCATCCTATCCGTCGCAAACATCCCCAGAACTAGCGGTAACTCAAGGTCAAACCGGTGAAAAGGATCTGCGGAAAACATCGGACGAAGCCCCTCCACTTAATAGCAAGCCGACTCTCGATAGCTCTCTTTCCGAAAATAAGGTACCCTTACCCACAGTAAAAAAAGAACTTAAATTCACAAAGTCTTTAAAAGTAAATGATATGCGCCTATTTCTTAAAGATGAAATGCCCCTTGGAGCGCTTTATACTGATCCAGAAAAAAAACCTTCTGGACCAAAGGTATTAAAAATCAATACGACTTGGGAAAAAAATACAAAGCAAATTCAGCTACTTGCAAACAAACAGCGAAGAATACAACACGATAAATTACTCAAGAAATTATTAATACTCATTGAAACCCTTCTTGAACAACCAATGGTATTCCGCTACCTCGATCATTTAGAAAAATTTTCTGTGAAACCTCCTAATAATCTTACGAGATTTATTAATTTTTTAATCTTTTAGAGGAAATTCGTTTCGCCATTCAGGATGCTACGATAGAAACTAAAACGGCGACTTGGTTTGCAATGAATTTAGACGGGCCCTCATTAAAGGATGATCTATTTTTAGAAGAAATCCGTTACTTTCCCGAGCGGATATCTAGTTTGATAGAAAAATTTTTTACGACTCTTGTAATTGAAGAAAAACTAAATAAGGATGTATTAACAGCAAAATTCAATGAAATTTTTTCAAAGGCTCCTCCCAATAAGGAGCATATTTTTCATAATATTAACCAAAGTGTGCTTGACGCTGCCAAAGAGCTATTTTTGCAGCAAGTCAAAGAGGATTTAATTGCTCTGCGAAATAGCATTGATCACAGTTTTGATTCTTCAACATTTAAGCAAGAAAGATTCCTTTCAATTAATTCTTCTCCAGACAAGTTAACTCCCTGCAATACCTCTGCATCCAAATTACAGGATGAGAAATTTTCAGATCTATTTGGCATGCTAAGAGCGATGGAATTTTCTAACTTGAAAGGAATAGTGATCCATGATTTTAGTGACTTTCAGAATAAATCAAAACTTACTCAGTTATTGTTCTTTATTGAAAAAAATCAACAAACCTTACAGAAAGTAACGATTATTAAGGGAGGTACTAGAGAGGATATCGTCAGTTTTCGTAGCAAATTGGAATCTTTTTCGAACATCACTTTAAATATTGAAGAAAGTCCTGCTTCTCCGCCTCAATCAGAAAAAAAAGGCTTTAAGTTCTTTAAGCGTCCAATTTTCCGACATGATGAAAGCAATGCTCATTCTGTTGGCTCCAAGGTTCAGCCAGTCTAATTACTAGCATAAGGCAAAAATAGGTTGGATCATTTGATCCAACACTCTTGCCAGGGGAATCAAATTGTAACTACATGATCAATCTATCCATTTCTACTTCATTATGTTCCGCTCTTTTTTTAGGAGCATGAAAAATACTGTTTCTCGGTTTAGAAGGATGTGGCATAACTAACTGTGTTTTAGAGTTGTCTAATGTAGTTAAAATTTTTATAGCCTGCGTTTGTGTAAATCTTCGAAACAATTGAGTATTAATAAAGACCATAGCCCTTTTTTCAATCTGAGGATATTCTTTCTTAAATTCGATAGGACCTCGGAGCATTAAAGTGAGAGTTTCTCTTTTATAAGTACTAAAATAAAGATTTTTAATAGTATTTTGACTCTCCTGGATCAGAGCACAGGCATTATTAAATTCCACAATAGCTTTGGGAATTTTATTATTTTCTCTAAGTCTTTTATATTGTTTTTTCGTAGGTACAATACTTTGTTCAGCTAGTATTTTCATAGCATGGGTATAATTGCTTAGTACATTACTTGAGTGTCTTTTAGGTGATGCGTCTCGGGGGTGATTTCTAGGTTGAACTAATAGTTGTCGCAGATGTTTTTCGAGTGTTCTCAAAGTTGGCCGATGTTCTGGCTGGTGGACGAGACATAATTGAATGAGACGATTGAGATCCACGGAGGGTTTTAAAATGGATTGCATCATAGCGCCTAGAGCATAAACATCCATACTTTTTTGGGCAGTTATCGGCTTTTGAGACCAGCACTCGGGTGCAATTTGCGTATATTTCTTTTTATTTAATATCCGCTCCTCGTTCGTTGTTACACAAAAGATATCCGGGTTGAGTGGCATCCCTTTTTTTACAGATATACCTCCATCAAGCAAATAACTTTTTCCCGAGTTTTTGTCAAAATGGATATTATCCGCTTTTAAATCCAGAACAATATAACCTTTATTATGGCAGTCTTTTAATGCTTCAATTGCAGAAAGAAAAAGCTTTATTTGTTGCCTTTCATTAGTCAAGTGCAATTTTTCATAGGGTACACCAACAATATAGGGAAGCACCAATCGATAAGTGTCATCGCGCTCTATTAATGCATTATTTTGTTTCGGGTAGAGCGTCTTAAAAAATGTGTATTTATTATAAGCCTCGATAAAATCAATATCGTCTTTATCCACAGGTTTAAGCACGGCAAGTGAGCGTTGACCATCAGTAGATTGGAATTTTCGTGCTCTGGCGTAAGTTCCAGAACCAATATTTTTTTGGGGATAATATTTCGTTTCTCCGTCACTTTCATAACAAGATTCTTCAGAAGTATCATCATCATGGAATTTATAGTTTTTTGGCATATCCTTGCCCTCTCATCCCTGAATTCTTTAAATCCATTTTGCTTATTTTATATGATAAAGTCCATTATTAAAAATTCACTGATTTAAAAAATTGGGCAATTAAATCAAACAGTTAAACGCCAAAGACGCGCGCCGGACATAAAGAATGGGACTTTATCTGACGCATTTTGAACCATCCAATTGGTTTGTTTTTTTAATAATATTTTGGTGCTGAATTATCGGATTTTTCTGAATTAGATTGCTCCGATTCCTGCAGTTTTTTCGTTTTACTTATACTTTGGATAACAGCAACACTAGAAGCTCTTCCTTTGCCTTTAAAATCACTTCGTTTATGAGAAACGTTCTCTTTTTTGTCTTCTTCTATCTGTTTTGTTTCTCTTGTTGTTTGCGGCGTTTTATCTCTAAACATTAAATGCTTTTCTAAATCACGATGTGAATATTGGCTTGATTTAAGGTTCAACTTCGGAATGGATTTTTTTTCTTGCTTCGGTGTTGTTTGTTCCAATTCTGGATCTACGGCATATGAAGCAGAAGAAGAGGCTAATTCCTGTTCTGGCAACATTTTAATGGAAGCTTTTTTCTTGGCCTTATGTTTCTTCTTCTCTGGGGCACAGGCTCTTGGGACATCTAATGGCGGGGAAGATAGCTCTGAATTTGGATTAGCAGTTGATGAAATAACATGCTTCTTCGTAGCTAGCTTTAGAATTAATAAAGCTTGGGAAAACTCCAGCCGTTTACTTGATTCCTCATGAGTTAAGCCGCGGATAACCTGTCGTACACTCTTGCCTAAGGGAGAGTTAAAGGCGGGATGGTTAAAATCGAGTCGTGTAGCGGGTCCTTGCATACCGAGTTGATCTACATAAGCCGATAAATTGGTAACAGCCAACTGAATGGTCTGTATATCCAATCCCAGGGTGGGTATGTCTTTTTTTAATTCATACTGTTGTTTGCTCATGAAGTTAAATAACGATTTCTTTGAGTTCCCAAAATTACTGGCAACCCGGATCCCTGTTATCACTTCATAAATACTAATTCCCATTTTATATCGGGATTTATAATCAATTTCCGAAATTGAATATTCATTAGTATTATCTAGGTTGGGTGTTACGCTGAGTGATGTGGGTCTGGAACGATAGATAGGGGTTTGAGCCACTTCCATCTTCGGAATAGAGCTTTCTGTGTATACATTCAATAAAGACTTAATATCAGAAAGGACTAAACGTCCATCATCAGCAATAATAAAATTACTCGGTTTAATATCGGTATAACGAAAGCCAGCCCTCTCTATATCTACCATTTGCTGTAACATTTTCATGGAATAATCCAAAGAAGTATCGAAATCCTCTGCATCTTGCTCAAGACTTCCCTTGGCACAATATTCTATTAGCTCAAGGTAATAACTACTTTTGCGATTTTTGAAAGGAAGTAAAAGATATCGTTCGGGAAAGTGCTTAGCAACCTCTGGATTTACTCGCAGGACATCATAGGCTGCGACATATTTTTCTTCAGCGGATAACACGCGAAATATAACACTAATATCTTTATATGTTGCTGAAAAAAGAGAAATCGCTGATCCACCTAGGAATTTGATTGTAACCGGTTTTTTATCAATTGTAATCAGTAAAACTTGCGGATTATCACCAGCATTAATAAGTGCTGCTAATGGAGCTTTTGCCTGGCCATTCTCGGTCACCAGTTTCTTAAAGGCAGTAGTTAGTTTCTCAATAATTTTGTTTCTCATTTCCGCAGTTTTGCTAACCTTCCCCATGAGTAAAACCTATACCAAAAAGGAATAGTATTATCCATTCCAGTGATTTAAAGTCAACGAGTCCGCCTAGATTTTAAACACGCCTGAATCGATATTGATTAGGCTCCTTTTTAAAACAATTTTTCAATCAAGTAGGGAATCACTGGCTTTTTGTGGTCCATCCAACTACTCTAAAAGACACGCAAAATTATTTTATGGATATGGAACTAATACAAAAGGGAGGTAGTATGAAACGTCCAGCAAAAATTGCCTTGGTTTTTACTTCTATTTGTTTTTTTAGCATGCCCACCGCTTATGCCATGCAGTTTAATATTCATGGTACGCAAGCAAAAAAACTATACAATATGCTCACAGGGCCTGGGGTTCAAGAAGAAGGTGCAGCGGGACATTCTTATCGTAAAGGAAAAAGCATCCTTTGCCGTTATACCAATGCTGATATGAGTAAGAATGGAAAAGAAGTTCCTAAGAAGTCCCCATCTCGTTACGCGTGTTCCATTTATTTTAACCACAATGGATTAGCTACTCCGGGACAAAATCCAAAATAAACTCCTAGAAAATCTAAGTTGGGTCATTTGACCCAGCAGACGTGTTGGTTTGTCCTATAATTAAACATCATTTAAAATTACGAGATTTTTATGGAAAAAAATCCATTTAATATAGGTACTTCAGGATGGAGCTATTCAGGATGGTTGGGTAATTTCTATCCTGAAAAGATCAAACCTCATCTAATACTTCCTTATTATGCTGAGCTGTTGAATAGTGTGGAGCTTAATAACAGTTTTTATCAAATTCCTAAAGAAAAAAATATAAGGAACTGGGTAGAGATAACACCACCCGATTTTACTTTTTCATGTAAAGCAAATCGATATATCACCCATTTTCAAAAGTTAAAAGACAGCACTGAAAGTTTAGATAAATTACTTAAAGCCTTTAGTAATTTTGAAGAAAAGTTAGGACCTATACTATTTCAATTTCCTCCTTGGTGGAAAATAGAAATTCCTACTTTGAAGACATTTATACAGCACCTTCCTAAAAATTATTTTTACACCTTTGAATTCAGACATAAGAGCTGGTTTTGCGAAGAACTGTATGAGCTGTTAGATAAAAACCAAATGTCACTGTGTTTTTATGATCATAAAATGTATCGTTCACCGGAAATAATCACTAGTTCCTTTATCTATATCCGCATGCATGGACCTAATATAGAGGCATATAAAGGAGCTTATGAAGAAACTACTTTAGCGGAATATGTGGAGAAATTTGTTAATTGGCATAAAGAGGGGAAAAGAATTTATTGCTATTTTGACAATGATGAAAAAGCCAATGCGCCTAAAGATGCACAACGCATTAATCAATTATTGAAAAATAAAACTGCTTTAATAAGGGCGAATTAGCTTAGTCAGGAATTAACGGTTCCCATCCAAAAACACTCCTGCCACCATACATAGGAGAGACCTTTTTTTCATGAGCCATTATTTCTTCTACAGAGGGACCAGAAATAATATGTTGTTCTAATTCGCGTGCTTGATTATCAAGTCGTTTAATGGCATCCAATTTATCGCTTTGACCTAAATTTGCTTTTTGTATTGCAGTTTTCAACACCCGAATGGTTTCGTCATAGACTTTAACTGGAACAGGGAAGGGGTGACGATCTTTTCCACCATGAGCTAAAGAAAAGCGGGCAGGATCGGAAAATCTGTAGGGAGCCCCGTGAATGACTTCAGCTACAAAGGCCAAAGCGAGAATAGTTCTTGCCCCAACGCCAGGTGTTAAAAGAAGCTCGGTAAAATCTTCTGGGCCTCGATTGATGGCTGCAGCAATATTGGCATGTAAACGGGTAATGGAAATATTTTCGGCTCGAACATCATGATGTGCAGGTAAGTCGAGATGGGGTAAAGGAAGTTGTGCTGTTGAGTCATTTACTGACTTTAGGTCATTCTTTTTTTGCTTGGATATCTCTGCAAGAATACGCTCAGGAGAACACGTTTTCAAAAGCTCAATTTGCTTAAATCGTGATAATTGAGCCCGTTGATCGGTAAGATTGATTATATTACCTTGATGAAATCCTTCTATGGCAGTATGAGGTGCCTCAATAAAACTAGTCAATCCTTCAGATAACCAGTGATATCGTCGCGCTTGTTTATTAAGCGTATTCATGCCTTGTTGAATAATTGTCCACTTGCCATCATCAGTAACGATGAAACCATGCAAGTATAGATCGAATCCATCCTGGACCGCCGCACTATCCACTTTAGCTACCAGACGGCTGCATTGCGCTAACTGCTGTCCGTCAAAACCGACTTTGCTTCCAATACTAAGAAGCTCCTGCGGAGTTTGTCGTGAATATTTGCCTCTGCCACCACAAACATGAACCCCAAGTTCTTGCGCGAGTGGGGTTAAACCACGCTTCAGGGCACCAATAACACTCGTGGTAATCCCCGAAGAATGCCAATCCATGCCCATAACTGCTCCAAAGGATTGGAACCAAAAGGGGTTTGATAAACGGCGAAGAATTTCATCTCGGCCGTAATGATGAATGATAGCTTGACATATGATCGCACCTAATTTTGCCATACGCTCCGCAAGCCAAGTAGGCACACGACCATAATGCAAAGGTAAATTGGCGCTGCCCGTTTTCTGAGCCATAGAGTCATTTTTAATGAATTGGAAGTTAATAAAATTATAGCAAATTGCTGTATCAAGAAGCATTAAAATAAATAAGCTAGGTCATCTAACTTGTTTTGTCATTCCCCCGCGGGCGAAGAATCAATTTCACAGACACGTAAGAATTAATTTGAGGGATCGATTCCCGCCTACGCGGGAATGACACTATACAGGCATGAGCTTATGTGTGAAATTGTGATAAGAAGTGTGAAGCGAAAGGTTTGATGGAAAAGATTAAACCTCATATTGCGCCGAACGCCATCCTGCTTGGTGGTCAAGCTTGCTGTGTTATAAGAATTAAGTCTAGATGAACTTTCGGAATGGGATGGGGCTAGAAACTCAACTACTGGAGCTAATCATGTTTAGAGTCACTCGTCAAACGAAACTCCTGAATGCATGCCTTAAAATCCCCTACATTAATTTCCTTAGCCAACATAGGTGCATCACCTTTGTTTCGATAACTGGTATAATCTATTTGAGGTATCGACTTCGATATATACCAATAATCCGGATTGATATTCTGACTACAAGGACCCTTAGAGGTTA
Source organism: Legionella nigrisilvae (assembly GCF_977063395.2). Taxonomy (NCBI): domain Bacteria; kingdom Pseudomonadati; phylum Pseudomonadota; class Gammaproteobacteria; order Legionellales; family Legionellaceae; genus Legionella; species Legionella nigrisilvae. The sequence goes on along the minus strand of NZ_CDRUGZ020000042.1, from coordinate 151,320 downwards.
GAGTTGCTCGTTTCGTCAAGATGCAACGGTTGGGTGTTTCAATAAATGATAAATCTTGTTTAATTGTATCCCCTTTGTAACCATAAGTAATTATTAGTGTTACAGTAGAGTAGCCTTGCCCAAGCTCACCGATAGGGCTCTCTATGTCAATTGACCGATTGGGTTTATTTAATAAGTCAGCTTGCATCAGAATAAATTTATCGCAGTGTGTCATTCCATAGTTATGAAACTGCTTTAGTAATTGCTCATTATCACTTAGTGCAACAACCTTAAACGATTGTAAGCTCAAAACAAGAAAGAGGGCGTAAAATTTTTTGTTCATTAAAAAGTTCATCTCATTAAATCGGGAATCATTGAAAACGTTAAATTTGAATCTCTAGAAAGGACCATAATGATGTTTACATTACATGATTTTTTGTTATTTTTCTAAAACTTTCGGAGTATTACATTGTAAATTTTTTTAAAAAATTGCTCAAAGGTCCTTCGGCTTCCTCGTATTTTTTTGACCAGACCTCAAGTACACTGGATATTTGAGTTTGTTCTGCTTTTGAATCTTCATCAAATTTTTGCATTTCGCGCTCTATATCACCTTGCGGATCAGAGCTTTCGAGTGCAGCTCTTTTGAGGGCTTTCAATTTATCTTCTCTCTCAAAAGGTTGATAAAAACCTAAATTACCATATCTGAATTCCTTGGCTAATCCATTATTTAGTTGTTCATAATCTCTTAACATTTCTTCCTGGTGTTCTATCAGATATTCAAATCGGAGAATTCCTTTTTTAATTTCTTTTATCCTCTGCTCTTTACTATAAAGGTCGATTCGATTTGGATTATATAAAATTGTCCATTTTATGCCATTTGATATCAATAATAAGTTAATCAATAAATAATTCGTCCGAAGATTTACATCATAATATAAGTGTAGAATCTCTAATTCATGGGTTAGTTTATCAATGGCTTTTATTTTATCATCCACTGTAATGGCTTCTTTAATTTCTTTATTATATGTATTAACCGCATCTAAAGCATATTCATAAGCTAACTTAGGCTCTGGAGTTAGTATATAAACAGGTACCCCTTTTTTGATTTTTTGATAAATGTTTTGAGCGAGCGCTTCTATTTCATCATCCTTAAAATTTTTAATGTTCGTACTGGTGGCTGAAGAAGTTTCACCAGCACATGCGAGTGCATTTTTCCTCGCATCTCTAATTACATCAATTAACTCTTTTTTATTTGAAAATTCCAATTTAGAAGGACTGCCAAGCATAAATCCCTCTGCGTTGTCGTCATTTCTAATTCGGAATAATAATTCTGTAATTCCTTCTATCGTTGCTGTATCTTTGAAAATTGGAAATCCGTTGTAAATAGTGCGGTATTCTGTAAGAGATTCTCCTTCCGCTTCCATTTGTGACAAACCTTGACTCAGTTGAAGATGCAATCTGTTTATTATCTCAAGTGTTATATGGGTTTTAATTTTTGGATCAAATTTATATAGTTCGAGAATTGTGGTAGTGGTTTCAAACAAATTTTTAACACAATTTCGCTCCCTAAACTCATAATCTATCCAATTTTCCTTGCCATGGTGAAATAATTCGAAGTCAACAAATAATAAATATCGTAATTTAGGAGGGATTGCAGAAATATCTTTTATAATAGAGTGGGTTTTAAATCGTTCTTCCCCAACATCGTCCTTATACGATATATATTCCTCTTCTTCTTGTTCGTGTTTTAGTGGATCGAGTTCTGCTCGAGTTATGATTATTCCACTCGTATGAGTGATGGATTCTAGCCCCTTTATAAATTGTTCTTGGTTTAATTCTTCTCCCATGGTTGTTCCATCTATTTTAACCTTTGCAATCCCAGTATGATATAATTTATGGGGATGACCATGTCGCTGTAAGTCAATTCCTGTTTTTTTATATAATTTTTTCGATGCGTGTGCGGCTTTTTTGAAGTCTGGGTAAGTTTTTACAGGAGTTTCTGAAATGGATTGATGTTCTGTAAAAGTTATATGGGCAATACTTTCTAAGGTTTCTCCTGCTCTTAACAACCTAGGAAAATCATTTACAAGAACATAAACATACTTGTGTTTAAGAGTGCTCTTCTCTTCCATATATATTCCTCTAAACCAAAATACCTTTTAATATTAATAATAATAGATTATTTTTTGATCGGTTTGGTCGTTAATTGTTGATTATGCAAGTAACAGTTTTGAAGATGTGAAAACGATTAACTCATCACAGGCGCAAGGTGAGACTTGCTTCGAGATTGGAAGAAAACAAACAGAGTTAATAGAGTCCAGGGTCTTTAACCCTGGGCTCCCCGATGGGCAACAAATTCCGGTTTATAAAAATGTTCGATTAAATCGATGTATTCGGCAGTTTTATTGCCTAACCGAGATGTAGTGAGTGCACTAAATTCTTTGTCCTCTAATGGCTTGGTATCCGGTTTTTGTTCAAGAAGGTCTATTAAATGACGAGCAGCATTTATTTTTTCTTCAACGCTCGATTCAAATTTGACTTCAATTAGTTTGGTTTTGTATTGTTTGGATGACTCAATATCTTTTTCCAACTCATCTTTTTTTGTCTGTATGTAATGGGATAAGATATTAATTAGCTTTAAGGTTCGTTCAGATTCGGATACCTGCAGAGGTACATCCGCTTCATTTGGGTGAATTCCAGTGGTATCCAGTAAGGAATCGTCAACAACGGTTTGAACGTGTAGTTTTTCAATGGAATTTTTATCCAGTCGTTCTTTTGAAATGTCTGGGAGACCCTGGGTATTTTCTTTTATATTTTCCTGAGGAATGCTTGCTAAAAGTCTTTGAATGGCTGGATGCAAATCATGCGCTTTCACACGGTGTTCGATTTGGAAATTAAGTTCTTGCAATGCAAAATCTGCATGAGTTTGAGTGTATTGAGGTGCTGGGACTTTAGAAATTATTTCTTTATAAGTTCTATCCAGCAAAGCAACGTTGTTAATATCGTGTTCATATCTATTTAATGCCTGATCAATAAAAACAAATGTACTTTCATTTTAACTCTTCAACGAACTTTGGAACACTAATAAGCAGTATAGTAATTGACTTAAAAATGAGCAGACTTTGGCACTACACATTCTTTGTTGGAGTCCCTGGTTAAGTGATCAAAATCTGTAAATTCGCTATCAGTTAAGTTGGGTCGTTTGCGACCCAACTTCGGTACCACCTACAACAGGTTATTTTTAAAAAACCGTACCTGAGCTCAATATTTCATTTATAGTGAGAAGCAGCTCCGGGCTGTTTTTCGCTCTAAATTAGGGCTGCCACGGTGCTCTTCCTTCGAGCTTTCATCAAAAAATCTTAGGCCCGCTTGCTTACCTTTAGAATTATTTGATTGGGGGGATTGTTCGGAGGGTGGAGTTAGAGGGTTGTTTTGAAGTGATTGAGAAATAGGGCTTTGATTCATTTTTTTTATCAATGATTGTTCCATCTGTGAAGGATTTCGAGCCGATTCTTTCCTATGAAAAACGGTTGGCCAAGTAAAAGCGACGGATACGAATACTAATATGATTGGAGACAAGATTGCCATGGTAATGGTTAAGGCAAGTTTTGCCCCTATGGCCTCACCCAGTGTTTCCCCAACATGAATTCCGCTTCGGATTCCACCGGCCACAGAATACGCAAGGGAATCACCAATCAAAGCTAATAATTTGAGCATATTGAGGGCTCCATATTTTATCTTTTCTGCTTTTGTTTGGCCTTCTTCCAGGGGTTGATATATTGATTCAAATTTCTCTTTAAGGTCGACATAGGTTTTCGGGTTAAAAACTTTATAAACTTGTGAAAAAGTATTAACAACCATGGTTGTCGAAGTACATATCATGGCAATCATATGTGCTAACAAGGTATTAGAGTTCGCCCCTATCGCATTAAAAAGCTTATTAACTCCGGATACCGTAGTAAACCAGGTTAGTGTTGCATAAACAGCTAAAAAAATCGTACTCACAACTCCTAATAAGACACATCGCAACAGACCATAGGGTTTTTGGTAATCTTCAATAAAAAGATTTTTGAATTTTGTATAATTTTCACGTATCCCTACAGCTTGAAACGAATAGAAAGAAACCGCTGCAATAAGAGATAGTCCAATCGTAACTGCCAAAACCAGAGGGTTAGAAGCCATCATACCTGCCCCTAAAAAAGTGAGCAGTCCTACGAGACCAGCATATCCGGAAATGCCCGCAGAAATACAGGCTAATAAGGTTACGATACCAAAAAATAATTTCTGACCTCTATCCAATACCGTTTTTTCTTTAATATTTTCTTCAAGAATCTTAAAGGTTTTTTGCTTTTGAGGTTGAAAGCCAGCACTATCAAGCATGGCTTGGCCACGGCTTAATAAACACACGATGCCGTTACAAAAAGACAGAACTATCGCCAAAGCGAGGCTCAACCCAAAGGGGGCTCCTAAAGTACTTAATAATCCCAGGCAAAACACCATACAAAGTGCCATGGAAGTAACGACTTTACCGGTGACTAATGGCACTCCCTTTAACAGTCTATTTCTATTTTGAGTGGGAGTTCTTGCAAATTCCTGGCCATTGCTAGAGTAGGTTGCGATTTGTAAGACTTCTTGCTTGGATAGTCTTTTTCCACCTGAAAGTATTTCCCCCCACTTAAAGGTGAGGAAACTCCAAAAATGGTGATAAAACGGACGCTCCAGGAGATCGGTTATTCGCAGATCGCCATTTAAAATAGCTTTTTGGACTTGTTGCGATTCTTTTTCGGTAAATTGATATTGGTTGAACGAAGTAATAATCCAGTCTTTTTGCGTATTGAATTTTCTCTTTAAAACCATTAGGACATCAGGACGTTTATAATTAACAAAACTGGATGGCTCTTGTTTTAATAAACTTATTATTTCTTTCATTACGACAAATCCCTTGAATGCAAATCGTGTAGCTTATTTATAATTTCACAAGAATTCCATTCAAATTTTTAATTAGTTATTAATAGATATGAGCTGCTATCATTTAAATTAGAAATGATTTGACATACTTTGCGAGTTACATTCTAATCTTATTTTTTTATCATGATGATGGATAATCATGGCATTTGTGAATTTTTTAAAACCAGCTCCATATCTTGATGAAATTCAGGATAAAACCGTTGTTAAACAGCAATATCGTTATTGGCGTATCCGCACCTTTTATGCCATGTATCTAGGATATGTTTTGTTTTATTTTACGCGAAAAAGTTTTATCTTCGCGATGCCTGCGTTGCAAAGCACCCTAGGAATGACCAAAACTGAACTCGGAATGATCGCTAGCATTTTGAGCTTAAGTTATGGCATCAGCAAATTTTTGAGTGGAATTCTGGGCGATAAGTCAAATCCCCGTTACTTAATGGCGATTGGACTAATTTTGACAGGTGTTTTTAATATTTTGTTTGGTTTGTCTTCTACTTGGTGGTTATTTGCAATCTTTTGGGGATTGAATGGTTGGTTCCAAGGCTGGGGATGGCCAGGATGTACTAAATTATTAACGCATTGGTATTCACAATCAGAACGTGGTCGTTGGTGGAGCATTTGGAATACATCACATAACGTGGGGGGTGCATTAATTCCCTTGATTGTTGCGATGTGCGCGCAATATTTCGGTTGGCGTTCAGCCATGTTTGTGCCGGGAGTAATCTGCATTTTTGGAGGCGTTTTTTTAATCAATCGTTTAAGGGATACCCCGCAATCGCTGGGTTTACCTGCGATAGAGCAATATAATAACGATTTTTCTGGTTCAGCAAATCACCACCCAGAAAAAACAGAATTTTCAGTTAAAGAAATTCTTTGGAAGTATGTATTAAGCAACCCATATATTTGGATTCTTTCTATTTCTTACTTGTTTATTTATGTAGTTCGAACTGCCATTAATGATTGGAGCATGCTGTACTTAACCGAAGCGAAGGATTATTCATTAATCACAGCAGGTAGTTGTGTCATATGGTTTGAGGTAGGTGGTTTTTTTGGAAGTCTGGCCGCGGGCTGGCTGTCGGATAAAATATTTCAAGGTAAACGCAATCCGATAAATGTGCTCTTTACTGCAGGTGTATTTGTCACTTTGTTGCTCTTTACATTCACTCGAGGATATACACCATTTCTCGATTCATTGTTTCTTTTTTTCTTTGGTTTTTTTATCTTTGGACCACAAATGATGATTGGTATGGCATGTGCGGAGTTAGCACACAAAAAAGCAGCGGCAACCGCAACTGGCTTTGCCGGATTTTTTGCTTATTGTTTAGGTGCTGTTCTGGCTGGTGCTCCTTTGGGTGCAATTATCAAAAATTACGGCTGGGATAATTTCTTCCTCACGCTGTTAATTTGTTGCTTGATTCCATTATTTTTGATGTTGCCACTCTGGCATGTGAAAGCCAATACAAGAGAGGATAAATCAGAATTTTCAGGCAATTCTGAATTTGCTTAGTTTACGTAGAATGAGTAGCCCTCTAGCAAAAGCCGCATAGGGGTAACGCTGCTATATATTCTTGTTTTACAAAAATGAGGATATTAGTGAGCTGCGAATTCAATTATGTAAAGAATAGGAAAAAAGTTTCAGAGATGTTATACAAAAGCTCTGGACTATCCTGACATAATCATGTGTAGGTGATATTTATTTACATTCAACAATATATCTTCCTACAAGCTGAGAAATAAATATAGCTAAATTTCGCTTCGCTAATTCGGGCTCCCTATTTGAACCTGACCTATAATGCTAAATTACCCTGGTTGTTCTAGATTATGTTTCAAGACCGCTGAAAGCTTGCTCTTGGGAAAGGCGACAATCCCGTTCAAATTGTTCTATGGCTTGCAACGTTTTCGTTTCTAATACTTTAGCCGTCCTAATAATCTCTTGTCTTATATCTATTAATGAGGTGATGCTGGTCTCTTTTCCTATTTTCAAAAGAGTTGATGAGAGACGATTTAATTCACTTAGGGGAGTGTGCAAGCTAATTTCCAAAATTTGTTTTTTTAGTTCGCGATGCGCATCACTTATGGTTCTAATCTCTTGTAATAAACAACAATATGTTTCAAAAAATTTAAGCTTCAACATGCCGTTTTCGAGAATCAACATGTGGGTTTGATAAGTTTCTGGGGCGTAAAAACGCATGTTTTCTAAGGTGTTGCGTGCCGCTGGGAATAAACCGTTATAAGTGCATCGGAATAAAAGCGCCATATCGCAGTTCAGTGCTTTGAAAACACACTGGTATACTTCATCAATTGTTCCACAAAATGCCGGGTCATCTGAATTTAAAGAAATCATTTCTTCTTTAAATAAAGCTTGGAATTGAGTATGGGCTTGTAAATCTGGAATGGATTTCGGAAAAAATGCAACATCACTTAAAGGGCATATTTCAAGAGTCATCCCCGAAGTTTTAAGTGTTTTTTTGAGCTGGGGATAATCTGCAATATTCCTACCATGGGCAAACCAATCCAAATAATTTCTTGCAACTTCTAGGGTACGTTCAGGGGACTCCGGCTCCACATGGGCAGTAAGAAAATACCAGGGATTGCCCATTTTTTGTCTAAAATGATTGAGTGATTCAAAAAATTCAAAAAAATTATCCAATGGAAAACCATCTTCTGATCCGGCAAGGCCTATCGTTGTTACCATAGGATTAGGATATTGTTGAATCATGTCCCATATTTTTTGAAATTCTTCTGAATTTATATGTCGTTCTTGATAATAGCGTAACCTCAATGTAGTGGTGTCACCAAAATCCTTGATACCTCGGGCAAGACCCCGATTATAGGCTTGGTTAAATTCAAGGAAAGTCATTTGTTCTTTACATTGTATCCAAGAAATTCCTGGTAAAGCGAAGATGACATGATGTTCATAACAGTGTTTATAAAATGCGTAAATAATGTCTTCAATATCTTGCGGCGTTTGCAAAATATTTGAAATACGTCGAAAGTCTTTGATAAATTGATCAAGATTATCCGAACCAGTAAATTTCCATTGCTGAGTTTGGTCGTCGACCAAGTCATCGGGAAATGGGATATTATTGCGGGCTGCTATTATTTTGGCTAATTTGGTATCGATCAAAATGCCCGCTTCAGCGTGAACATGCAAATCTGTTTTTGGCATTTTGTGAATAAGCAGGGTATTTATATCAATCCCTTCATCACATAAAGTCTGTAAATGATCCAAATCTTCTGAACTGAGCAAAGGTAATGAAATTGAAAATTCAGAGCGGGTTTCTTTAAAAAATCGTTCTTGCATATCATCCTCTTTAAAATATGAGCCACATCCATCTCGCTGGATATGTTCCCACAGCAACTTATTGTTTTCAAATGAAAAATATTTAGATTACTTTTTTCAGCGGATAATTTAGCTTGCTGACTGCATGTAAACATGATCAGCTATGAAAATTGGTTGTTTGTAACAGTATATTAAGATAAAGACGTCCTCTTGAGTAAAAAACATGGCAGTAAAGCGTAAACTGGTTGCATGCAGCCAGGGACTTATCTGTTGAGTCTAAAATCTACTGTATCGTAGAAAACCTACATGTAATCCAATAGGATATTTAAACTTTCCTATGTGTAGTAAATTTATATTAACCCAAAAGACGATCCAAGAAATAGCAATATAACCCATGAGACTATGTAATTTATTAGAAACTGTAGGAGCAAGCTCCATTGCCTTTTGCTCCTCAAAGTTCTTTCATTTCGCTTCAGGGATAACATGCACATATGGGCTTCAGACAACACACCTAAAAAACGGACCACATTACCTCGTTGAGTAAGAGGCTTTTTCAAGAGGAAGAGAGTGTGACAGGGGGAGATTTTCTTGTTTTCCAGGTAATGGGGTAATAATAAACTAGGAAGAGATTCTTAAAGTTCTTCCTGGTGTATACAAGTTAATTTAATCGGATTGCCCACAAACGCTCTTGGAGATGTTTTGCTACGAGGATCCGCCCCATCGTAAAGTGCTATATACTCAGCACGATACCCGTGGGTAGTTTTTGTATATTTAACCGTTTCTGGTAGCGCATAAAAATATCCCATAAAAAGTTCACCATTATCAGTAGGTTCAACAAAATAAATGGTAAATACTTTTTTATTTAGCGCTTCAACTATGTAGAGGTCTCCATATTTCTCTCTCTTTGAGCAGTTTATATCACTACATTTATCCACATAACGCAGTACATGATCATTTATTTTTATTTTTAAATCATAGCCTTCACCTCGGGGATAACCTGAAATGACCATATGTTCGGATAAAGATTTACAATCAAGATTAAGTTGTGGGACACCTGCAAGGAGAGGTACAGAATAGTTTACTAAAATTAAATTGACTAAAATAATAATTAATTTTCTCACAATGTACACTCCATTATTTATGGTTTTTGCAGTGCTCTCGTTAAGTTAGTCAATAATCCATGATTCATACATGGCCTTAGCAATAGGGAGATTTATATCATATTGATCTGAAGGGGCAGTATACGCCCAAGTATAAAAAGCCAATTCATCATCTCTGGAAATGATAAATTCCAGTTGTTTAAACGTTTTGCCCTTAAAAGTATAAGTAAAAACAAGGTATTCCCCATGAAATCTCTTGGGATTTTTAGGTAACTCTCCCTCACCTTGAGACAAAATTTTCGCATTAGATGCTTGCGTGGAAAGTTGTTTTTTTAAATCATCCACTATTTCTTTGATACTTGAATACTTACCTCCGGATTTTTTTGAAAGTATTGTTTGAATATTAACATTAACATGATAAGCAGCGGTTCCTTTTTTACCCATGAACACAATAGTCCCCTTTGAAGGAGAAACATAGGACCAATCGTCAGGATATCTGATTGAATATTTATTGCCCTTAGCTTCAAATAACTTGGGTAAAGAATTTTCTTGAGATGGTGTAGTACTGGGGGGCTCACTAGTTTTATTATTTATCATTATCGATGCACCAGTAGGAACCACCTTAATATTTAAGATTTTCCAAGTATCATCTTCTTTTATTAAGCGATATTCGATTGGTGTTTTAGCACCATCTTTTGCAGTTAAAGTTCCCTTCACAAATCCTAAATTATTCTCAATTTCTCTTGTGTTAAAAAAATAGCTTTCATTATTTTTTATTGAGGGATATTGGTCTAAAAATTTTTTGAAATCATTTATAGAGGTGGTTTTTTGAAAATCTTTCGATGTATATGAGTACGCTTTTTCAATATTGCCAGATTGCAGAGCATTCAGCTGATGCTCAATGGTATAAACCAGCCCACTAGTAAAGTAAAATACGAGTGCAAATACCATAAGTACATACAATAGCAACCATGCTAAAACTGTACTAATCACTATTGCAGTTTTGAATGGTGAAGAGTTTTGGGTTAACTCCAATAAACCTCCTTGCTTGTCTTCAAACTTATTAGTCACAATAAGAATCAAATCAACCAAAACCCAAATACCAAACCCACCTATTGTAACGAGCATTAATAATCCAGTGCCTATTTTACCGACATATAACCGGTGTGCACCCAACACTCCTAAAAAAAAGTTGAGTAGAAGTGCTGTGGTTGCTGATTTTGGGCTTATATGTTTAGAGAATTGGATTGTTTCTTTTGGAGCTTGATCGTGTGATAAATTAGACTCATTTTTCGCACCACATTTACTACAAAATTGATCAACTGATTCAAGAGGGTTTCCGCATTGTTTACAAAAACTAGCACCGTCCATGATTTTCCTTTTTGGACACCTACTCGGCCATGACACCGAAAAATATAAGCATCACATTTATTTTATTAAATTAATATGCATTATTTTTATAATAGGCTAAAAAACGATAATATCAACGCAAATAGATCGTAAGAGGCAAAGCGATTTCTTCTTTTGTGTTTTTCTGACTTTTCGGGTATTTGTTTATTATAAATTCCTAAAAAATGCATTGCTTCACTCATAGTCAGCTTTCATAGGGTGACTAATTGATTTATTGATATACGAGTACTCTTTTCTACCTATAAAAGAGTACTCGTATATTTCCCGACACGATTAAATCGTGGCACCACTATATCAAATCAAAACGATCTGCATTCATAACTTTCGCCCAGGCAGCAACAAAGTCCTGCACGAATTTTTCTTTGTTATCATCCTGAGCATACAATTCCGCATAGGCGCGAAGAATTGAATTAGAACCAAAAACAAGATCCACTCGAGTGGCGGTCCACTTTAATGCTCCAGTTTTACGGTCACGAATTTCATACAAATTATTGCTTATAGGATTCCAGGTGTTGGCCATATCGGTCAGGTTGACAAAGAAGTCATTTGTTAGAACTTCTTCACGTTCAGTAAACACTCCATGCTTCGTACCGCCGTGGTTAGACCCTAACACACGCATGCCGCCAACAAGAACGGTCATCTCTGGGGCAGTCAGTCCCATAAGTTGGGTGCGATCGAGCATAAGCTCTTCGGCACTGACAGCATAATCTTCTTTAAGCCAGTTACGATAACCATCATAAAGTGGTTCTAGCACAGCAAAAGAAGCAGCATCAGTCATCTCGTCAGTCGCATCACCACGTCCTGGAGTGAAAGGAACGGTGATGTCAAATCCAGCTTTTTTGGCAGCCTGCTCGACTCCGACATTACCTGAAAGCACAATCACATCGGCCACACTGGCGCCTGTCTCAGCGGCGATAGACTCTAGAATCTGCAATACTTTTGCAAGACGTTGCGGCTCATTACCTTCCCAATTCTTTTGCGGTAACAGTCGGATACGTGCTCCATTAGCACCGCCTCGCATATCAGAACCACGGAAAGTTCTCGCACTATCCCATGCGGTAGAAACCATTTCACTAATACTCAGATTGCTGGAAGTGATCTTGGCTTTGACAGCAGCAACATCATAATCTTTCTTACCTACAGGTACTGGATCCTGCCAAATCAAATCTTCCTTCGGTACATCAGGCCCAATGTAGCGTGCTTTTGGCCCCATGTCTCGGTGGGTGAGTTTGAACCAGGCTCGCGCAAAAACTTCTGCAAAATATTCAGGGTCTTTGTAAAATCGCTCAGCAATTTTGCGATAAACGGGATCCATCTTCATTGCCATGTCAGCATCGGTCATGATGGGATTGTAACGGATGGAAGGGTCTTCGACATCCACCGGCTTATCGTCTTCCTTGATATTAATCGGCTCCCATTGGTTGGCGCCGGCCGGGCTTTTCTTCTGTTCCCAATCATAATTGAGAAGCATATAAAAATAGCCATTATCCCACTTTGTGGGATGGGTCGTCCACGCACCTTCAATACCGCTCGTAACCGTGTTACGACCAAAGCCTCGACTGGTTTTGTTAATCCAACCAAGGCCCTGATCTTCAATATCCGCCGCTTCAGGAGCAGGTCCTAAAAGGTTTGTGTCGCCATTACCATGACATTTGCCAATAGTATGACCACCAGCAGTCAGTGCGACTGTTTCCTCATCATTCATAGCCATGCGTCCAAAGGTCACACGGATATCCTGAGCTGTGTGAAGCGGATCAGGGTGACCATTCACTCCCTCAGGGTTCACATAGATCAATCCCATTTGTACCGCGGCTAGCGGGTTTTCCAGCGATTCACGACTGTCGTCATCGTAACGCGTGGCGCCCAACCATTCTTTTTCTGAGCCCCAATAAACATCTTTTTCAGGATGCCAAATATCTTCGCGGCCAAAACCAAAACCAAAGGTTTTAAGCCCCATTGATTCATAAGCGATGGTACCTGCCAACGCAATCAAGTCCGCCCAACTAATCTTGTTGCCATATTTTTTCTTAATCGGCCATAACAAGCGGCGAGCCTTGTCTAAGTTCACATTGTCAGGCCAGGAATTCAAGGGCGCAAAACGCTGATTACCTGTACCAGCACCACCACGACCATCGGCCACACGATATGAACCAGCAGCATGCCAGGACAGACGAACCATCAAACCGCCATAATGTCCCCAATCAGCAGGCCACCATGCCTGACTGTCGGTCATTAAAGCATGCAAATCGTTTTTAAGTGCCGCAAAATCAAGTTTTTTGACTTCTTCACGGTAGTTGAACTCCTTTCCCATTGGATTAGTCTTGCTATCATGCTGATTCAATATATCGAAGTTCAAAGCATTGGGCCAAAAGTCCCTGGTCGAATCGCCTGTCACCGTTATACCACCATGCATCACTGGGCATTTAGCAGCTGCGTTCCTATCTTTTCCATCCTTAGCCATTTCATCACACCTTAATTTAAATTTGAACTATAGCTTAACAGGATGGTCTGAGCAATCGAAGCAGGTCTTATTAAATATCTATAAAAATCGCGCGCCGGATTATGAATTACCGTAATATAAACGCAGTATGATTTCTAATTATCTTGATAGGTCGAAGAGGATCCAATTTGGGCGAAATCATACCGTATAGACTTCAAAAGCAAGTGAGTTGGATAAGCTAGTTCACTAATGATGCTTTACCCTCAGTCGAACATTTCTTATCAGGATAAACCATTGGTAACTATTACCCGCGGAGATGATTGCAAACGAGATTGCACACATGCCATCCAGTTGTGATTTAAAATCGAAACCATCACCTTGCAAGTTAGCAAAACAGACAATATCCAAATATCAAATTATTAAGGGAGTTTTATGCCAAAGAAGTGAAAGGGCGACATCAAATTTAAGAATGCTGGAGTTGGTTGCATCATCGTTGTTTTGTCTTTAGGCCAGTATTATAAGTTTGGGTATTTACTTCACAAAAGGTTTGGGGTAAAGGATATGCATCAGATGCGTGATGTTTCTTATAGGGTTGGCTAAGGAGAACATTCGAACGGATTATATTATTGCATTTGCTTCGGTCGAACATGTTGCTTCAGTTCTGGTTATGCCAAAATGTGGCATGTTGTCTTTATAGAATTAGAAATATTTAGCTTATAGAGAACACAATGAATTTTTTTAAAAAATTGTCTTTTGAGGATGAGTCTGAATTAGAATCATTTCTTAGTCGCTATCCAGAAACCTCAATGTTTTTACGCTCGAATTTACGTAATTCAGGTATAGAATATAAAAGTAATACCCCATATCACGGGGAGTATTTTTCGTGCTGCAATTCTTTGGGTGAGATTCAAGGCGTTATAGCTCATTATTGGAATGGAAATATTATGATGCAGTGCCCAGATCTAACTGCATTAAAGAAGTTATTCCATTATTTTAAATCGCATTGCTCTAGACCTATTTGTGGGATCTTAGGAGATGAAAGGCAAGCTAAAATTGTGATTGATTTGCTGGAGATTAATTCGTCATCTTTTGCTTTAAACGCAACGGATGGCTTGTATCAGTTGTTAGTATCAGAAATGAAGGTGCCCGATTCTGTTTATCAATTAAAAAAAGCAAAGTACTGTGCTCCAGATATTTTAAAAAGATGGTTAACTGATTACCACGTTGAAGCTTTAGGTGCCGATTTAAGCAACCTATCTGATGTAGAATCAATAAATAATGCAATAAAAGAAGCCTCTAATCGTGATGATCTGTGGATCTTAGAGGATGATGGATTACCACTTTCTTTATGCGGGTTTAATGCCTCATTACCAGATATTGTGCAAATAGGACCTGTTTGGACGCCTGTTGAATATCGTAATCACGGTTATGCTAGAGCCGTCGTTGCTTTATGCTTGTTGGAGGCACAAAAAAATGGGGTGAAGCAAGCGATACTATTCACAAATAATCTGGCAGCAGAACGCGCATATTTTTCAATTGGATTTAAGAAAATAGGAGAATATAGGCTAGCGATATTGAGAGATAAATATCAAATTAATAAGGTGTAAAAATGAATCGAATTATTGAGACAGAGCGAATTTTCTTAAGACCTTTTTGCATCGAAGATATTGAGCGATTTGCTGAAATTTGCGCAAATCCAAATGTGATGCGTTATATTGGTGATGGCAAACCTGTTAGTCGCGATGTTATTGCGGAAAAAATACCCGAGTGGATTGAATTGTATAAAAAACAAAAATACGGTTTGATGGGGCTTGTTATGAAGGAAACCGATGAACTTATTGGTTTTTGTGGCTTTATTCATCAAGCAGTCGATGAGAGCGAATATATTGAATTGGGCTACCGTTTAGATGAAGCATACTGGGGAAAAGGTATTGCAACAGAAGCTGCTGTGGCGGTTAGAGATTACGCTTTTAATGTGCTTGGGATTCCTATGTTGATTTCGATTATTAACCATAAAAATGAGGCTTCGAAGCGTGTTGCAAAAAAGGTTGGCATGCAATTGATGAAACAAACGAATTTCAAAAATGTTTTGGTTGATGTATTTTGTCTCAAAAGAGAAGAGATCAGTTAACTGTATGAAAAGCATTATTATTCGTGAGCCTAAAATTAAAGATAAAGAGAGTTTTTACAAGCGTAGTTATATTCCATCACCTAATTGAGAATATAAAAATCACAGAAAATATTATCAATATTACAATGAATTAAGTGCTACTTTGCAAATTCGCTTGAAGAAAAGAATGCAAAAGCAACTCAAAGCGGGCTGGCTAAGAGCTGGCAAAGATGGCAATCCTAGCCATAAGAATACCGGGAGTTGGCACGCCAGGCTGTATGTTTCTTCGCGCAAGATACGGAATAATGAATAAAATAGTTGGGACAGAGAAAATTCATTATTAACTGAGGGCTCACTGTATTTGATTGATTATTGTCCATTATGGTATGATTTTGATTTTTAGCATAATTGGAGATATGAATGTTTTATAAAGTAGAGTTTCCAAAAATATCTGAGCAAAAGATGAAAGAATATGAATCTAAGTGGGGTTGTTTTAAACAATGGGAAGCAGATGAACGTAAATTATTCTTTGGAACTGAAGGAAAAAAAATGAATCAAAATGCTTTCTTCTATCAACCAGAGCCTACTTATGAGGGGCCAAGTCGTATCAGTGAAGATCCTCGTTTTAAATAGTGTCCCAAATTTTAAAATGGTTTGGGACAAGTTGCGACATATAAACTTCAGTATTTACAATGTGTCTCGGATGTCCCAATTGCCCCAGTAATTATTTCTTCAAGTTCAGCTTATTCCGAGATTTTATTTTTTATTACACTTATCCCACGGCATTGAGAAAAATGAATTAGCTCTTTGCGTCGCTGGGAGATATTGAGCTCAAACCCAAAACCCATTACCTTGCAAGATACTAAGAACCACGAAATCCACCCCCTGCTTATATCTGATTTTGTTTATGAGTTAATGGGGCGAGGAAGCCGGAATAAAATTTAGTGAGTTTGTATGCCAGCAGAAAGTAAAACGGGTTATATCTATCCAACCTATACGGGTCAGACCCGTGGGGTCAGGCCTTGAATTTTGAATTACAACCACGTGCCAATAAAAAACCGGTACAATTCACAATTCAAGGCCTGACCCTATTGATGCGCGCGAAGATATTTCTGAAGCATTGGAAAAAGGGTGGTCGATAACTGTCATATGGGAAACGCTTAAGGATGAGGGGAGCTTCACCGCAACTTACAATACGTTCCGGCATACGTATTGAAGTACCTGAATGGCCAAAAATCCGGGTATTCAAAAAAGGATACCGACGATCAGCAACCGAAGGGACTGACCTTAAATCAGGACAAAGAGAAAAAGCCAACCGCTATGCCTTCATTTACCTTTAATTCAAAACCCAATTTAAAGGAATTATTATAATTGAATGAATTTTTATTCGTGGGTATAGGTTTCAATAAGTCCCACATGCCACCTCCATGGCACAGGGTGGGGACGGCTAAAACCTAGTAGTGACGTGCCTGCCCCAAATGTCCCTTTTGTCCCTGAGACATTGGAAAACATGTTTGTGTGTATGTATTTTCGTGAAGATAAAATTTTAATCAATCTACCTCGGGGGATTCAACTTTACATCCTTTTAGCTTTTCGAATTAATGAGTTTTTATTTGTTCTCATTTTATTTGGCGTCTCTTTAATTCAAAAAAACAGTTTTATCAATTGGATTGATTGAGACTTGTTAATTGTGAATAGAGATGGATCCCAAATAAACGCACACTTTTTGTCAAGTCAATGACATCATTTTTAGTTATAACTAATATATTCCTATCTTTATCTTTTCCGCCTCGATGGACAAGATCGTGCCTCATATGTATTGCATATAATATAGGCTGCTTATTGTCTAAAAAGTGTAAATTAAATGCCGCCAAATAGAGCTTTTCAATTTTTTCTAATCTGTGCCAAAGAAGGTCAGATAAGTATTGTTTTATATAATCATCTATTGCTTCATATTGCTTATATATATTTGATATAGGGAATTTACGCTCATTAAAATCTTTATTTTTTTCTAGAAACTGTCTTTTATATATTGGATTAGAATTAATGAGTGTAGTAAAAGCCTCTGAAAGGTAAGTTTCTAGGGTAGTGATAACATTTATATATAGTAGTTTTAAAGTATGCAATCGAACATCATTGTCAAATTGCAAATCCGCGATTTTTTCTATCATATTTAAGTTATTTATGAAATCCTCATAGTATTCAGGGTTAGGTTCTATATAATCGAAAATCTTTGAAGAAACTTCTTTTCCTGACCAATTATAACACTCCAATGACAACTTATCCGCTAGCTGAGTAATAAGTCTCTCTGGTACTTCGTCTGAAAATTGCCCTTCAAGTTCTTCATAAGCGTCATAAGGCCCACCATAGATATAGATATACTCGCCCTCTGCATAGGGGCATTCTTGAGCAGGATCTTCATAATTATCACGAAACCAGTCTTCCATGTACGATATTTGTTCTTCTTCTGACATATCTGATAAGGATTGGTCTAAATTTTGACTCATATTATTAACCTATTTCATGCTCCCATTATGAAAAATATAGCAGAATCTAGATATTTGATTTTGTTAAGGTCTTATAAATCGCCCCTTTTACTCTTTAAAAGAAAAGCAGGGCTTTAACCAAAGAAATAATATCGTTAATTCCAATTATTAGACCGTATCTATCGATGTATAAAAAAGGGATTGATAGAGCATGTTTGAGTGTTTAGAAGGAGTTGCGTAATCTCGACTATGCACGCTCTGCAGTGGCGCAATTAATATTTTAAATATTCTATAATTATGGAATTGAGGATAAAGGTGCTTGGTATGGATATATTTATAAAGATATACAATAGATTATGCAAATTCTTCTTAAAATCTTTGCCTTATCTGACTGTAATTATCATTGGTTTTTTATTTATTTGGATATCTAATTTATATCCTAATTATAAAGATTTGTTCATAGGTATTAGCTCAACATCATTTTCTATACTATTTGTTATTTTTATTTTTGAATCGGTTCAATATTTTTCAAACAAAAAATTAAGTAAAGAAATTCACGATTATGTGAACTTCAAATCTGGCAGGGTCATTATGGATATGCTTCATAGATTACAACGTCTTATCTATTTAGATAATCTGAAACCAACAGAATTGAAAGATTTCAAAAAAATGAGCGATTACACTGAAACTATATTGGAAGAAATTATTTTAAATAAAGAGTTTTTAGGATTTGATATTTTTATATCTTGGGATAAATATATTCAAGAAATTGAGCTTATTTTGGATAATTCTCTTATTTCTAAGAATCTTACTTCTGAGCAAACGATTTGGTTGTTAAGTATCTATAAGAGGATTAAAACTTTTGGTAGGATTATAGATGACGGATATGACAATATTTTTATTTTAGTGAAGCGAAATAATAACCCGGATATTGAGATAGCCAAAAACAAAGATTTTGCATATTACCTAAAATATAAAGGAAATTTAATTCAGTCAGCATATTGTGATTCTCAACGAGAAGATAAATTAACAAATATATATAAAGTTAATTCAGAAGCAGCATTAGCATTGGCAAGAACAATCATAAAAATGATAAATTATTTTGATAAAAATCCCTTGTTTAAGAAAGAACTTATTTTAGATCCTCAGGCGGTAAAGATTGTTAAAAAAAGCGCTATTGAATCAAGGTAATCTGTTACCAAAAGTTACGTAACGGATAGACTAGAGAAGGACTTCAACTAAAGTGAATATTAGGGTGTCTACAGCTACAATATTTTTATTTAAGAAAATAGTTAGTCAAAATTAAACGTGATTCAACTTATTTAAGTATGTTTTTTTTGAGAAGGGCAGATTTCATGTTTAGGGTCCCACCAGATAACTCTTAAAACATTTTCTTGCCGAATTCCCCATATTCGCTTGAGTCCATTTAACCTTAAGGAGAAAAGCTCGTTTACATCATCCATATTAAGAGATCTTAAACGATCTTGGGCTTCTTTTATTAGTTTATAACTTTCTACGTGGTGGCTCTTGGCACTTTGTAAATCATTCCAGCTCAAGTGCTCTTTCAAGACCAATTCATTAAAAATTAGATCGTGGAGCTGAGTATCGTTTAGTTTTTTAAAACTCCATGCCCCATCATTATCAGCTAAAGCAAAACTCCATACTACTTGACCTGTGTCATCATTTGAGAGATTTAGTCTTGAAGGTTTTTTAGTGGGTGTTATTTTAATATTTTGGTTTACTTGTTTTTTCTTATTTCCAGACATATTATTCGCTCGGAATATTTGCATAATAATTGGTCATACTACCTATTGTAATTTCCTGATTTCCTCGTTCATTTGGAGCTAATCCTTCTCTCGCTTTCCTCCATGGCTCTTCAGCATGTGTTAAATCACTTAACCATTGAGAGTTCTTGTCTCCATAGTAATGAATAACACTATCTATACTTTCTTTTTCATCTTTAGTAAGGTTAGTGCTATTACCATCTTCAATATCAATTTTTGATATTTCAAAACGTCCCTGGAAAGGAAAAAAGAGAGATGGGCAAATTGGACCGTTGATCCAAGCCTCTATACGTTCAGGAAATAATCGTTTGTCATCCCAAGTTGCATGCCATGCTTGTGAATAATAGACAAGTTTTTGCAATTTCATGGTAGTCAAACTACCGGTTTGCTCGAGAATGTACTTTGCTACATCAAAAACATTTGCCATTGAATATCCTAAATTAATTTTAAGTATTGGTTCTTTTTACCCATATTTAAAATACTATATATAACAATAGTACAAGAGTTTGAACTTAAGCAAGTTATTGAGGTTACATCTCAAATGTTGTTAAGGTGAATTCTTCAATTATTCTGTCTACATTGCGTCTACATGACTTTTTATAACTTTCTAAAAACCACTGTAACTACTTGATTTTATTGGTGGGCCCACTAGGACTTGAACCTAGGACCAACGGATTATGAGTCCGCTGCTCTGACCAACTGAGCTATGGGCCCGGAGAGGGGGTCATTTTAAACTTAATTTGCTTAATGTTCTAGTTTTTTTTGTGATTTTTTTAGAGTGTTTTTCCTCTCCCATTAGGGAGAGGGGAGGGAAGGGAAAGAGGTATCACAAATTCCTTTTTCCTTCCCCTTAATTTGGATCACTAACCTTCATCGCCTTCTAAGAAGCTTCTCAGCTTTTCTGAACGAGATGGGTGGCGTAGTTTGCGGAGCGCTTTGGCTTCGATCTGACGAATCCGCTCGCGGGTTACGTCAAATTGTTTGCCTACTTCTTCCAAAGTATGGTCGGTATTCATTTCAATACCAAAACGCATGCGGAGTACTTTAGCTTCTCTTGGCGTTAAAGTTTCCAAGATTTCTAAAGTGGCTTCACGCAGACCTTCGGCAGTTGCCATGTCGATTGGCGATTCGATGTTATTGTCTTCAATAAAATCACCTAAGTGCGAATCATCATCGTCACCGACTGGGGTTTCCATGGAAATAGGTTCTTTGGCAATTTTTAACACTTTACGAATCTTGTCTTCGCTTAATTCCATTTTTTCAGCCAATTCTTCAGGTGTGGCTTCACGGCCAGTTTCCTGCAGAATTTGTCGGGAAATACGGTTCAGCTTGTTAATCGTTTCGATCATGTGTACCGGAATACGGATGGTACGGGCCTGATCGGCAATCGAACGAGTAATTGCCTGTCTAATCCACCATGTTGCATAAGTAGAGAATTTGTACCCTCGGCGGTATTCAAATTTATCTACTGCTTTCATCAAACCGATGTTGCCTTCTTGAATTAAATCAAGGAATTGCAAGCCACGATTGGTGTATTTTTTAGCAATGGAAATTACCAAACGTAAGTTTGCTTCAACCATTTCTTTTTTGGCGCGTCGTGCTTTGGCTTCGCCAATCGACATTTTACGATTGATGTCTTTAATTTCACCAATAGTTAAGCCGTATTCGATTTCGAACGCGACCAATCGAGATTGGATGCGCAAAATTTCCTCGGTATATTCCTCGATACGGACCATATCAAGTTTTTTGCCGTGTTTGCTGATAATGGAATTGAGCCATTCCATATCGGTTTCCTGACCTGGAAATGTATCAATAAATAGTTTTCGTGGAATACGCGCTTTTTCTATGCAAAGACGCATAATGCTGCGCTCAAATTCTCGAATGTGGTTACGCAACTGACGGAAATGACGTGTTAAGCGATCTACCTGTCTTGACGTTAGCTTGAGCTTTAAGAATGACTCAGACATGGATTCCAATGCTTTTTCGCTTTTAGCATGTTCTCTGCCAAATTCTTTTAAAGCAGCGGCAGCAACTTCATAAGTTTCACGTAATTCATCAAAATAAATTTTAGCTTGCTCTGGGTTTGGACCATCATCGACTTCTCCCAAACCGCCACCTTCGCCTTCTTCATCTTCTTCATCAGACAGCAGTAATTCACTCACTTGCTCTTCATCAAGCATAGAGCCAATACTCGAAGCAGGAGCTATTTCATCTTCAACATCAGAGAAACCACTGATAATTTCATTCAAACGAATTTCTTGAGCATTGAAACGATCGTAATCGTCAAGCACTAACTGGACTGTTTCTGGGTAATGAGCTAAAGACTTAAGGACTTGATAAATACCTTCTTCAATGCGTTTCGCAATGCGGATTTCACCTTCACGGGTCAACAGCTCGACGGTGCCCATTTCACGCATGTACATACGAACTGGATCGGTAGTACGACCCGTTTCTTTGTCGACAGAGGCCAGCACCATTGCGGCTTCTTCGATATCAGGTACTTCTTCAGTATTCAGCAGAAGTGCCAATTCATCATCACCGGGCGGCAATTCAAAGACTTTGATGTTCATGCCTTCAAGCATGCTGATAATTACATCAAAATGTTCTGTATCGACGATATTAGGCAGCAAGTCATTGATTTGACTGTAAGTCAAATAACCTTGCTCCTTGCCTAGGCTGATGACTTTGGTTATCTGTGAGCTTTGCTGTTCTTGATCATTCATGGTCATAGGCACTTCTCTAGGGACAATTGGATATTTCCTAAAAAACAATGGAATCTACAGTATCTATAACACTAATTGGATTTAGATTGCTTCTTTAGGGTTACAAAACCTTACAATTATAAACCTTGATACTGCAACATACCAGTAGTTTTTCATCGCTTTTTTCTGAACACCTTCTTTACAAGATTTTAGCACATTATGAACAACTCCAAGAGTTGGGGTTAATACCAATTGCAAATCAATAAACTTATTCAAGCTAAATACCACTTCAAATATGGCGTTCTTTTAACATTTCTTGTAATTTTATTCGTTCTATTTCACTCAATCCTTGCTGACGTGATTTATTAATTAACTGACGTATGGTTAATTCGCGATTTTGCTTTTGTAAAAAAAGCATAATATCGATAAATTCTTTAACTAATTCTGGTTCTGGAACCAGATGTTCCCAAGCTGCTAGCTTGTTCATTGAGTCAAAGTAAGGATGATTACGCCAGGATTCAATAAGGGTTGCGGTAGTCGCCTGGGGATTGTTTGCCAATTGCTGTAACACCTGCAAGAGGATCTCATGTTCTTGCGGATCGAAAAGCTCAAGGTTGATTTTGGGTTTAATCTGAGCATAAATTTCTGGATGTTGGAGTAGCAATGCCACCGCGATACGCATCGGCGTACGCGCAATAGTCATCACCTGTTCCTGTTGAGGGGATTTAGACTCCTCAGTAATTAATTGATTCAGTCGATGCGTTTCGATATGGGTTAAACGTGCCAAATCTTCAATGAGCAATTGTTTGTATGACCCTTCATCCATCTTTTGTAAGAACGGCTTGGCCAAATTAATGAGTTGCGTTTTTCCTGAGGGGCGAAGTAGATTGAGATCTTTGGCTAAGCTGTCAAAAAGAAAACGATGTAATGGGGTGGCTTGCTTGATACGATTTAAAAAATTTTCTTTGCCTTCCTGGCGAACCAAGCTGTCCGGATCCTGACTATCTGGCAAAAACATAAAACTGGCATCGAGCCCTAAGTTCAAGTGAGGCAAGCTACTTTCTAGCGCGCGCCATGCGGCTTGTCTTCCTGCATTATCCCCATCAAAACAAAAAATCAGTGATTTGGTGTGTTTGGCCAGCAGCTGAATATGATAAGTACTGGTTGCTGTGCCTAAGGTGGCTACTGCATTCATAATTCCGTGTTGGGCTAAAGCAATCACATCCATATAGCCTTCAACCACAATGATGTATTCAATGGTCTTTTGCTGGCTTAGAATTTGATGCAAGCCATATAATTCCCTGCTTTTTTGAAAAATCACCGTTTCAGGAGAATTGAGGTATTTGGGTTTTTGGTCCTTGTCGAGGACGCGTCCGCCAAAGCCTATAATTCGCCCATGGCGGTCATGAATGGGGAACATGATCCGGTTACGATACCGATCATAGATTTTTCCATCATCGTTTTTAATCAACATCCCAGTAGTCAGAAGTTCGCGTTGATTGCGAGGAAACGCTTTTTCGAGGTTATGCCAACCTTCGCTTGCATAACCTAACTGGTACAGCTTTGCAATTTCTCCGCTTAAACCTCTTCCTCGTAAATAATCAATTGCCGGTTGCCCTTCATGTTTTAATTTTTTTTGATAATAAAGACTGACATTCGCCAGGAGTTTATAAAGATCCTGAGAGGAATTATTTTTCTCGTTTTGTTTGTCTCGAGGAATAGTTAAACCCACGCGGGTAGCTAGAGTTTCAACTGCATCAACAAATCCCTGATTAAGGTAATTCATGACAAAGCTGATCGCATTGCCTGATGCACCACAGCCAAAGCAGTGATAAAACTGTTTTTTAGCAACAACGTTAAACGAAGGGGATTTTTCGTTATGAAAAGGACAGCAAGCAATATGACTGTTCCCTCTTTTTTTCAAGGGAACATAGCTGTCAATTAGTTCAACCAGATCCGTTCGGTGGAGGAGATCATCAATGAATGGCTGCGGGATTAAGCCAGACATGTTGCTCCTTAGCTTAATTGAGCCTTAATCATGGCACTAACTTGAGCCATATCAGCACGTCCTTGCAAGCTAGGCTTTAAGATTGCCATTACTTTACCCATGTCAGCCATTTTTTCAGCTCCAGTTGAAGCAATAGCATCTTGAACCATTTGTTTAATTTCTGCTTCAGATAAAGGCTCTGGTAAGTATTTTTTAATAATATCCAATTCAAATTGTTCTTGGGCAACTAAATCATTACGATTCGCTTTTTCGTATTGCGCTATAGATTCTTTGCGTTGTTTGCTCATTTTATCCAGAATTACCAACATACGCTCATCATCCACTTCAATGCGCTCGTCCACTTCGACTTGCTTTACTGCTGCAGTAATTAAACGAAGTGTAGATAAAAGCTCTTTATCCTTAGCCCGCATTGCATCTTTGACATCGTTATTGAGACGTTCTTTAATTGTCATTTGTTATTCCTTAAAATCTAACGAGCAGCTCGCCCTAATTCTGGAACGGCTTTCTGACCGAACCGTTTCTCAAGATTTTTATATATTTTGAAAAGCTAAAGGCCACTAGATACGACATCATAATCATAATTATTTGTGACTATGCGCTGTATATGTGGCCTTAGTAAAAAATACAGGACAGAGAATCCTATTTACGTCGGCGTTTTCCGCCTTGTTGTTTTGCTGTCATATCACGAGAAATTTTCTTCAGATGACGTTTTACCGCAGCTGCTTGTTTGCGTTTACGCTCAGCAGTTGGTTTTTCATAAAATTCACGACGGCGTAATTCGGTTAAAATACCGGCTTTTTCACAAGAGCGCTTGAAACGGCGCAATGCATATTCTGGATTTTCGCCTTCTTTGACGCGAACGGTAGGCATTAAACTAGTCCTCTGGTTATTTGATCTTAATAGGTGGGCAATTCTAGTGCTAGTTGAAGCACTCGTCAAGTTTTAAGTAGATAAATTTTATTTTTAACTCATTTAGAGCTCTTTTGAAACTGAGGGGAAAGAGGGATTGTTTCGTCGAAACGGTGCTTAAATATGTGATACAATGGTTGAATTTTTTTATCAGGCTCTAATTTATGTTGGTTTTAGGTATTGAATCCTCCTGTGATGAAACCGGAGTAGCGATTTACGATTCAGAGGCAGGTTTATTAGCGCATGCCTTGCATTCGCAAATCGATACTCATCGTGTGCATGGCGGGGTAGTTCCAGAGCTGGCTTCACGTGATCATATTAATTATTTGGTGCCTTTGCTTGATAAAGTATTACAACAAGCAGGGCTAGATAAAAAAGCACTGGATGGAGTTGCTTATACTGCGGGTCCGGGTTTAATTGGCGCATTATTAGTTGGATCCTGTTTTGCCAAAAGTCTGGCTTATGCCTTACACATTCCTGCTTTAGCCATTCATCATTTAGAAGCCCATCTCTTGGCCGCCAAAATGGAAACGCCTTCCCTCGAATTTCCCTTTATTGCCCTTTTAGTTTCTGGCGGTCATTGTCAATTGGTTGAAGTCAAGGAGTTGGGGGATTATCGAATCCTCGGCGATACTTTAGATGATGCTGTGGGCGAAGCTTTTGATAAAACGGCCAAACTGATGGGAATACCTTATCCAGGAGGGCCGGTACTTGCCGCTTTGGCGGATCAATGCGAATCCACTCCTTATCGATTTCCGCGTCCAATGACGGACAGGCCTGGTCTTGATTTTAGTTTCAGTGGCTTAAAAACCTTTGCATTAAATACCTGGAACCAAAGTACTAAAGATGAGCGTGCCTGTGCTGAGATTGCCAAAGCATTTCAGCAAGCAGTGGTTGATACCCTAATGATTAAATGCAAACGAGCCGTCCAGGAGTCGGGATGCAAACGATTAGTGGTTGCTGGGGGAGTCGGTGCAAATAAAGCCTTACGCTTGGGCTTGCGTGAATGGATTGAGAGCATTGGGGGTATGATTTATTTTCCGGCTTTAGAATATTGTACCGATAATGGCGCTATGATTGCTTATGCGGGATGTTTGCGGATGTTACGTGGAGAAAAAGATTCAAGTCTGGGTGTTGATGTAAGAGCAAGATGGCCTTTAGCTTGATATTGTCCTGGTCTAACCTAATGTAAATTAGGAGAGAGAAGAAGTGGTATCAAATAATAATAATTTATTGAATACCACGTGTGTTAATGAGTCGAACTATATTAATATGGACAGGAAAAATAAGATGAGATCTCTTGTTTCTCAATACTCTCACCCTCGTCACCTAGGCCCTGGGAGAGATCTCTAATTTTGCTAGATTCCATATGAAAGAGTTTTCTTGCAGCATCAATAAATAGTGCCCACCAACCTCTAGTGTCTAATAGTTTTTTTGCTTGTGCGCTGCCATAATTAATTCCGCAATTGGTTACGGTTGCTTTCGCTGATACTTTATCTTCATGTGCTCTTAAATCGACATTTATAGTCATCAACGCTTGATAAACGTATGGCTTTTCACCGTTTGGGTCATCCGGAGAAATTTTAAATCGCTCTGCCCCCCCAATTACAAATAAAGCTTTTTGAGTTACTACTTCTTGGAGAATGAATCCTTTTTCAGTGGTAATGAAATTGAGCGCTCTTTTTTGGCAAACAGGGTCGGATATCGTATCTGGATCTATTGCGGGCACTGTGATTTGAGGTTTACTTTCTTGATGCTCAGGGTTGTTGAAAAATGTTGTTCCAACAGTTCCTTTTTTATTAATAACACCGAAAGCTCGATCGGCAGCGGTAGTGGCGGGGCGAAGCCCTCCTTCGCTCAAGAGAATCATTACTTGGTGAAGAGCATCCTCTCGCTCTTGCTCAGGCATACGACATACAAGATGCTTCTCAAAAAAATCTCTTAGTTCTTTCTTTGAAGTAAAATAACTTCCATCATTATATTTTGCAAATTTTCGGTCGTTTTTGAGTAACTGCTCTAAGCTCATACCGTCAATTGTAATTGAGGCGTGCTCGGTAAATCTGGACCAATCTATAGTTTCAGATCTTGGTTTTATTTCAAACTCATGAAAAGGGCTGGCTGTTGTTGTATCAAAAGAATAATACTCTTCCTTCGGGTTCTTTTCGAACACATAGTTTTGATCTTTATATGCCATAAGTCACCACAAAATTTGAACTTAATGGGTGTTATTATACACAAGTGAAAAACTAATGTACATGTTGTTGCTTTCTTTCTTGAGTTTGATTTATTAACTAAATGAATGTTCTATTCTAACTAATAAAAGGGCGGGGGTTAGCCGTATATTAATTATAGATATGGGTACAGAATCTATACCCATATAGTTTGGCTAAAAATTAAAGAAAATTTCTAGGTTAAAGCAACTAAACTTGTGGTAATTGCTGAAATACAACGCCTTTCGATAAATTAGTTATTCTTTCTTTTCTTTCTTTTCTTTCTTTATTTTAGGTTTTACAGGGGCGGATTTTTTAGCCGCTTTGGTTTTCTTTTCAGGTTCCTCAGTTTTTTTAGAAGTTGTTTTTTTTACTTTAGGTTTAGTCACCACAGTTTCAGTGATAATAACCTCTTCTACTTCAATGACTGTCTCTGTAGGTATGGTTTCATTTTTGGTGGAGGTAGGGGCGGGCTCCGTTTTGCCCTCCATCATGCTGTCCAGAACATCATTTTTCAATTTTATTTTCGGTTCTTTCTTATCAATAAGACGAATAATATTCTCTTTATGCTTGTAAAGAATTAAGAGCGCCATAATGAAAATGGGGGGAAAAATATCCAGGCGTTGAATCAACAGTAGGGAATAAAATGGAGCGAAACCAACTGCAGTTATGGATGCTAAAGAGGAATAGCGTGAAAATTTGGCAACCAGCAACCACGTTGCTGCCACTGAAATACCCACCAAAAACTGGAAGCCTAAGAGTGCGCCAATTGCTGTTGCAACTCCTTTTCCTCCTTTGAAGTCAAAGAAAACAGGGTACATATGACCAATAACAGCAGCTAGAGCGGTAAATCCAATGGTTACTGGGTCAGCACCTAAGAGTTTGGCAATGAGTACTGGAATAGTACCTTTGAGAAGGTCGGCCACCATAACCAAAGCCGCATATTGTTTTCCGGCAATGCGTAATACATTGGTGGCACCGGGATTTTTTGAACCCTCTGTACGTGGATCAGGTAAGGAGCAAGCCCTGCAAACAATCACCGCCGAACAGATAGATCCCATTAAATAGGCAAGAACTACCAAAAATATGAATAACATCACCGATTGCTCCTTATCCGGAAAGTAACTTATTATTAATTAATCTTTATTGGGTAGCAAGTACTTGTGCCGTAACTTGAATTTTGAACTTGAAACGCGTTATCCGGGTTTCGATACGCTGCATACAGGCTACAATTTTTATTATAAAAATAGTGCTTGTAAGTCATTGGTATAACGTCTGCCAAAAGCCGTGACTTGCCAATGAGCATCGGTTAGCGTGATGAGCTTTTTTTGTTCGGCTATTTTGAGCTTAGAGAGTAAAGCGCTCAGTGGTCTTCCTGTAGTCTGGGCGAACAGTTCTAATGGAATCGGTTGTTCTAGGCGGGTGGTGTTGAGCATAAACTCAAATAGCAGATCTTGGGGTGTCACTAGATCCCTACTGGCCAAAAAAGGTTTATTTGAGTCGAGATATTCTTTAGGTTGACGATGCTTACGCGTTCTTAGGATACCTTCTGAGGTTGTTATTTTGCCATGAGCTCCGGCCCCTATACCTAAGTAATCCCCAAATAACCAGTAATTCAAGTTATGCCGAGCTTGTCGAGTAGATTGCGCAAATGCAGAAATTTCATAGCGTTCAAAACCAGATTCCTTAAGTAAGGCGAGTCCTTCTTCTTCTAAGTGCCAAGCATCATCTTCGGAAGGTAAGGGAGGTTTTTCTTTGTAAAATACCGTATTTGGTTCTATGGTTAACTGGTACCAAGACAAATGTTCGGGTTGATGGGCAATCGCCGTCTTTAAATCTTCGATTCCTTGGGCTACGCTTTGCTTGGGTAAACCATGCATAATATCCAGATTTAGATTGTTAAATCCGGCATTTCTTGCGGATTCGATGGCCCGATGCGCCTGTTGGGCATCATGAATACGGCCCAAAGTATTTAGATGTTCCGGATTGAAGCTTTGAATCCCTAAGGATAGTCGATTAATCCCAATGTGTCGGTACTCAGTAAAGCGTTGTTGCTCTACAGTGCCAGGATTGGCTTCCAGAGTAATTTCAATATCTTCAGCAAAGGATAAAAGCCGTCTTAATTCGGTAAATAAGGTATCGTATGCTTGTGCGGAAAAAAGGCTAGGAGTGCCACCGCCAATAAAAATAGAGCAAATATCACCTGCTTCAAAGTGTTCCAGATCAGTTTTTAAGTCAGCAATAAGTGCCTGGACATAATTTTGTTCCGGTAAACTCTCAGGACTTTTATGGGAATTAAAATCGCAATAAGGGCACTTGCGAATGCACCATGGAATATGAATATACAACGATAAAGGGATCATTACTCTTTTTAAGACTGGCTTGTTTGGGAATGCAATAGTATCATGTTGCGAGTTTTCTAACAAAAAATGTAATCATGCAAGTTGCTTTCTTTCCTGCTTAGCGAGAGAGAATTTGTGTTGATTACCGCTAAATAAGAGGAAATCACATGGCAAATAAACGAGTTAGAGTGGCTGTTACTGGAGCAGCTGGACAAATTGGTTATGCATTATTGTTTCGAATCGCTTCTGGACAAATGTTTGGTGCAAACACTGAAGTAGAATTAAATTTACTTGAGCTAGAAGCAGCACTGCCTTCTCTAGAAGGGGTTGCAATGGAACTGGATGATTGTGCCTTTCCTTTATTGAAGCGTGTGGTTTGTACTTCCGAATTGAATAAGGCAATGGATGGAGTGAATTGGGCTTTGTTGGTTGGCTCTGTACCTCGCAAGCAAGGTATGGAACGTTCTGACTTATTGCAAATTAACGGAGGCATATTCACCAAGCAAGGGCAAGCAATTAATGATTACGCAAGTGATGATGTACGTGTCTTTGTGGTGGGTAATCCATGCAATACAAACTGCTTGATCGCAATGAATAATGCGAAAGACATCCCAAATGATCGTTTTTATGCTATGACCAGTTTGGATGAATTAAGAGCACGCAGTCAATTGGCTAAGAAAGCTGGGGTTGATATTACCGCAATCACTGAAATGACCATTTGGGGTAACCATTCGTCTACCCAATATCCTGATTTTTATAATGCGAAAATTAATGGGGTTTCTGCAGCTAAAGTGATTGATGAGTCTTGGTTAAAAGACACATTTGTTTCTACTGTACAACAACGGGGTGCTGCAGTAATTAAAGCGCGCGGTTCTTCTTCTGCTGCCTCAGCTGCCAATGCCGTGATTACTGGTGTTAATCGTTTAGTGACTGATACTCCTGCTGGTGAATCATTCTCTATGTGCCGTAGCTCTCAAGGCGAATATGGGGTCGATGAAGGTTTAATCTTCTCATTCCCATGCCGACGTGAAAACGGAGAATTGAAGGTTGTAGAAGGCTTAAGCTTCAATGACTATGGTCGTGATATGTTCCACAAAACCTTAGATGAGTTAAAGCAAGAGCATGATACAGTAAAAGATTTGGGTTTGCTGGGTTAAGAATAGTTTTTTAATGCTGCTTGAATGCTGCAAAATTCTTGTCTATATGTCATTCCCGCGAAGGCGGGAAATGACATAAGATTTTTTTCAACAAAACTCCCTAAGAAAAGTTGTTGACATAAAAATCAAATCTAGGGAAAAATTCTTTCTCAACAATGAATAAAATCGTAGTTATAGATGTATCTCTCAACCTAAATGCCGTTATTTCAAACAAATCGAGGCTTAAATTCCTCGTGTTCTACTACTGAAGGGTGCTCTTGACGGTTTTTATATTCTTCACTTTGATATATTTGGAACAATTCTGAGCCATCCAAAACTTCTTTGGCTTTAGAATTACGTAAAAGCGTAGAAATAGAACGTCCATTGGATAATATTCCATTCAATTTATCCACCAGCTGTTCTACCTGTACTAAAGGATTGGGATGGTCCTGTAGCATATCAGGCAAATATTTAATTATTGCTTTGGCAATTTGTTCGTCAGTTAAGTAAAAAATTAAGCGTGTACTCGCTATTTGAATGAACTTCTCTTTAGACTCCATAATCAAATGCAATAAAAATTCTGGCTCTTTTTGTAAGTGAGAAATGAGTCTTTGACTAAACCCAAGCTGATCTCGGTGAGCGATTAATTTGGTATGTAAGCTTGATTCTTGCTGAGCATGAATTTTTTCGTACATGGCGTTTAACCATGGGACAAACTCAACATCTTGTTGTGTGTCGTTAAATTGGAACCTTTGGGATCTTTTAGGATGAGCAAGATACTTATCCCAGTTTATAGCTGGCATTTGATGTTGTGCAGCCAAAGAATCAATTGCATCTTTTATAGGTGCAAAATTAATACGCCATTTTTCTAAATGGTGTAACGTTGCACCTAAAGCTTTTACCAGCTCAACAAATGTTGCTTTTTCATCAGGCTGATAACGTTCAATTACGTCCTTTAGTTGCTGGATTTCAGGATAAGTATATTTTCCGTTTCTCATCGGTATTAAATGAAAAACAGATTTAACAGCTTCTATTAAAGCAGAAAAAGGGTCATCCATATTCATCCTCAGCAGGAGCAGGCCCTTCTATAAAGGTAGTTTATAAAAAAAGAAAATGCCAAGCTTTTTTACATATTGCCAGTAATAAAGGTGGATTTTCTAAAAAACACGCTTAAAATCGAGTATTTTTATTGCATTGCAGCATATTCTGTACTTAAATTGTCCATCTTTCCATACTTCGAAAGGTATAGGTAAACGGGGTCCTTTGAGGTGATTGTTTAGATTAATTCTGATACAATAAGTCCTTTATTTTTTCTGGGGTGGTGAGGTATGCAGTCTTTAAAAATAAACTGTATCATGATTATTGCCATTGTTTTATGGGCTTCAGCATACGTTGGAATACGCATTGGATTGACTGGTTATTCCCCAGGCGCACTTGCTCTTTTACGCTTTATGGTCGCTTCACTCTGTATGATGGTTATCTACTACGGTCTAGGAATCAAAAAACGAGTACTATGGAAAGATCGTCTTCAATTACTGGTTGCCGGCATGGCGGGCATTGGAATTTATAATATTTGTTTGAATTATGGAGAGTTGAGTGTCTCTGCGGGCATAGCCAGTTTTGTCATGGGTTTAATGCCGGCAATGACCATTCTTTTATCCCTGGTTTTTTTACGCGAGAAACTGGCGCGTGGGGTTTGGTTCGGGATTATAATTAGTCTATTGGGTTTGGCTTTATTAACGATTGGTGAGAACACAGAACCTGGAATACAACAAGGTATCACGGCGATTTTGGTTTCTGCTTTAATGGGCGCAATTTTAACGATTATTCAGAAGCGATTCGTGAGTGTTTATCATCCGGTTGCGATTATTGCCTGGGTAATGTGGGGAGGAACCTTATTGTTATCTATATTTCTTCCCGATATGCTGCAGCAAATTAGGATAGCTGAGGTGCAAACTACAGCAGCGGTTGTGTATATGGGTATTTTCCCAGCCACTCTGGCTTATTTAGCATGGGGTTATGTATTAAAATATTTATCGGCCTCCAATGCATCCATCTCTTTATATGCTCTACCCATAGTATCCACATTAATGGGATTTCTTTTGTTAAACGAACAACCTTCATTACTTTCTCTTGTGGGTTGCAGTGTTACTTTACTCGGTGCTTTTATTGCCAATCGTTTTCAAATGCGCCTTACTTTTACTCAAGAAAGACAATTACCTAATTAGTCTAGGTGAAGGCATAGTTCGGTAACCTGATTCGGCAAGCTTGCATAGCATAAATTACACTTCAATGCCCTAGGCTATAGAGACTATTAAGTTTCTTATTTATTCTCTGTGAAAAGAGACGAACAGGGTTTATACTCTTGATTTTGATGTTATTTTGTGAGAATGCTCATGGAATTGAGAATTGATAATACGCCCTTTAAAGCTTTATTTCAGCCCTTAGATTTAGGTTTCACTCAACTAAAAAATCGATTGTTGATGGGATCTATGCATACCGGCCTTGAAGAAGATAAAGAGAGTCTGAATCGTTTAGCACAATTTTATCGAGAAAGAGCGCTTGGAGGAGTTGGACTTATCACAACAGGGGGATTTGCTCCCGATCGTGCTGGGCGTTTAGCTCCGTTTGCTGCCAAACTAACGAACAGCAAAGAGCAGAGTCGACATGAATTAATCACTCATACAGTACATGAAGCAGGCGGTAAAATCCTCCTGCAAGCCTTGCATGCAGGCCGCTATGGCTTTCATCCATTTATTGTTGCTCCCAGCGGTATCAAATCACCTATTAGCCCTTTTAAACCCTGGGTAATGAGTCAATATCGCATAAAAAAAACCATCAAACATTTTGCTCGTTGTGCGCGTCTTGCTCAAATGGCCGGTTATGACGGTATTGAGATTATGGGCAGTGAAGGGTACTTAATTAATCAATTTATTGTGACACACACCAATCAGCGTCAGGATGAATGGGGTGGAAGTTATACAAATCGTATTCGCTTTCCTGTTGAAGTAGTTCGGAGTGTACGAGAAGCGGTAGGCGAAAAGTTTATTATTATTTTTCGTTTATCAATGCTTGATTTGATTGCTGATGGCAGTAATTGGGAAGAGGTAGTCATTCTTGCCAAAGCGATTGAAGAAGCAGGTGCTACCTTGATTAATACAGGTATAGGTTGGCATGAGGCACGCATTCCAACGATCGCTACTATGGTACCTGCAGCAGCATTTACCCATATAACCAAGCATTTGAAACCTGAAATAAAAATTCCGGTGATTACCTCCAATCGCATCAATACCCCTGAATTGGCTAATCAATTAATCGAGTCTGGGGTGGCTGATATGGTTTCAATGGCTAGGCCTTTTTTGGCGGATCCATTGTTTGCTGAAAAAGCCAGAATAGGTGAAAGCGAAGCAATAAATGTATGTATTGCCTGCAACCAGGCATGTCTTGATCGAGTTTTTGTAAACAAAACCGCCTCCTGTTTGGTGAATCCACGTGCATGTAATGAAACGGAATTGATTTATGAGGTCACTGCAAAACCAAAATCTATCGCGGTCGTGGGATCGGGGCCTGCCGGGCTTGCTTTTGCCACGGTGGCTGCAGAACGCGGGCATAAAATCACGTTATTTGAAAAAAGCAACCAAATTGGTGGACAATTTAATCTCGCTAAAAAAATTCCAGGTAAGGAAATTTTTCAACAAACTTTGGATTATTTTAATTATCAATTGCAAAAATATAAGGTGACTATCCTGCTCGATACCGAAGCAACAGCCGAGTTATTACAAGATTTTGATGAGGTTGTTTTAGCAAGCGGAATTAAACCACGTGTTCCTGAGATCAAAGGCATTGACCATCCTAAAGTTGTTAGTTACATCGATGTGGTTACTGGAAAAAAAGAAGTAGGTCAACGAGTGGCTATTATTGGCGCGGGTGGAATTGGCTTTGATGTGGCTGAATTTTTAACTCATGAGCATCCAGTTCCAAAGGATCAATTTTATAATGAGTGGGGGATTGATATCCAAGGAAAATATCGTGGTGGCATCAAACCTCCGGAAGTAACTCCAAGTCCTCGTGACGTTTATTTGTTACAACGTAAAAAGGAAAAAATGGGCCAACGTCTTGGCAAAACAACAGGTTGGATTCATCGTTTAAGCCTGAAGCATAAGCAAGTCAAAATGATTTCTGGTGTACATTATGAAAGGATTGATGATGAAGGTTTGCATGTAAATATCAATGACAAAGCGCAGATTTTACCCGTAGATACAGTGGTTATATGCGCTGGACAAATCGAATTCGCTGAATTGTATACCCCTTTGAAAGAGGCAGGAAAACTCGTGCATCTAGTGGGAGGTGCCTATAAAGCATTGGAGTTGGATGCACGCCATGCCATAGATCAGGCCTGTCGATTAGCAGCATTGATTTAATTTAAAGCTTGGCGCGAAGGGGTAGTCGGAACTCAGGATTTTTTGATAATTATACAAATTATGTGCTGATCTTTTACAAGTAAACTATAATAGCAACAGAACAATTAATACGGATTTACCCTAATCAATTCATAAATATAGTGCATTATTTTGTTTATTTTGTTATTATACTGTTCAATTTTTATATCACTTAGCCTATTAGAGGTTATGTTTTAATCGATCAGGATTTTTATGTCTCAAGAAATCACAAGCTTCGCGTCCTTTAATTTTTCAGATGCTTTAAACAAAGCACTAGAGGACATGAAGTTTACTACACCATCTCCAATTCAAGTACAAACAATTCCCTTATTGCTGGAAGGTCGTGATGCGATTGCTCTGGCACAAACCGGAACAGGGAAAACTGCAGCTTTTGCTTTGCCTATATTGCAGAATTTATCTCCTAAGGTGCAAGGTACTCAAGCCTTAATTTTGGCTCCAACTCGCGAATTAGCAATACAAGTTGCTGAGCAGTTTGAGCTATTAAGTGCGAACCAACGTGGTATTACTGTTGCTGTTTTATGTGGCGGGCAAGATTACAGTCGTCAATTAAAGCAATTGAAAGCAGGGGCTCAGGTTGTGGTGGGAACTCCAGGCCGTATTTTAGATCATATCGATAGGCGTACTTTGCAATTAGAGAATTTGCGTACGTTTATTCTGGACGAAGCCGACGAGATGTTGCGTATGGGCTTTATTGAAGATATTGAAACCATTATGGCAAAACTGCCCGAAGAAAAACAAATTGGTCTTTTTTCGGCAACGATGCCACATCGTATACGCCAAATTGCCAATACCTATTTGCACAATCCGGTTTCTATCGAAATACGAACAGAAACGGCAACGGTTAAAAGTATTGAGCAACGCTTTTTATTTGCTTCTGGACATCAAAAACCTGATGCATTATTGCGGGTGCTAGCTGTAGAAGAATATCAAGGGGTTATCGTATTTGTGCGCACTAAAAGCAGCACTGAAGAAGTTGCCGAGTGTTTACAACAACAAGGATTGCGCGCGATGGCCATTCATGGCGATATTACCCAGGCATTACGTGAACGCATTATTGCGCAATTCAGACAAGGAGCAATTGATATCCTGGTAGCAACAGATGTAGCTGCACGGGGTTTGGATGTAGAGCGTGTAACTCATGTAATTAACTATGATTTACCTCATGATAATGAAACGTATGTGCATCGTATCGGTCGAACAGGGAGAGCTGGACGTTCTGGAGTCGCTGTTTTATTCGTAACACCTAAAGAATCGCGTTTAATAACCAGCATTGAGCGACATACCCGTCAGCGTATTACCAAAGTAGCCGTACCCAATGATCATATGATCCAAGTGGCGCGGCAGGAACGTTTTATGGCCAATATTACTGCACGTTTGGAACATGAAAACTTGCCTTCATACAAACGCATCATTGAAGAGTACATTAAAGAACATGACGTTTCCGCTGTAGATGTTGCTGCAACACTTGCCTTATTACTCCACAAAGATCTTCCTTGGCAAAAGGAACAAGCGTTACCTAAAGCGTCACGTCCTGCTAAAGAGGGACGTGTTGAGCGTGGTGGCAAATTTGAACGTTCTCGGCCAGATGAGCGAAGAGGGGGTTCTAGTGACAAGAAGGGGTTCCGAGAAGGTCGTGAACAGCGTAAAAAATTTAATGACGACTTTGTAGAACAAGATTTATTCCGGATTGATGTAGGTAAAGTTCATGGAGTAAAGCCAGGGAATATCGTCGGTGCGATTGCCAACGAAGCGGGTTTACAAAGTAAACAAATCACAGGTCTGAAAATTCATGAAGATCATTCAACAGTACGCTTACCTAAAGGGATGCCTAAAGAGGTCATGAGTGATTTAACGAAAGCCTGGGTTTGTGGGCGCCAATTAAAAATAACCTTGATTGGTAGCGCTTAATAAAGTCGTAACCGGATCTCTATAAAAATATCCTTCCTCCGGGTGTTGTTGCACCCGGATACTTCCTCGTTTTATTCTTTCAGTTATGCTTTATAAGCCAAAAATGCTGCTGTGGTAGCGGCGGCAGCAATCACCACCAAGCCTGCAGTGACCGGTGTAAAAAAAACATAGGGGTTTTCAGTTCGTTCTATCTTATTTTTGAGATCGTTTTTAACATCTATAATCTTTTCTTTCACTGAATTAATT
Organism: Legionella nigrisilvae; assembly: GCF_977063395.2. Classification (NCBI taxonomy): domain Bacteria; kingdom Pseudomonadati; phylum Pseudomonadota; class Gammaproteobacteria; order Legionellales; family Legionellaceae; genus Legionella; species Legionella nigrisilvae. The sequence continues at coordinate 113,839 of NZ_CDRUGZ020000042.1, read as the reverse complement.
CGGTTATTGGGATTGGTATTTTCAGTTAAGAGTGGTAGATATTGTTCCAAAAATATTGTATTGGCAGCACTTAATTCTTGAACTCGTTCATCGTCTTCAGAGTAAAATGATAAAGAACTGCGAGCAATTGCTTCAAAAACAATGGCACTAAAATGTAATTTATCCTGTTCACTCCAGTGTGATGCATCAGTTATTTTGGAATTTAGTTGGTAACGAGAGGTAGGCGATTTATTTTCGAGATAATGATGAATTGCTTTGGCTAATTCATCCTCATCAGAAAGAATTTGTTCCATACAATCCAGACATTTAAGGAGGAAATTTTGTTCAAAAGTCATTTTTGGAGCTTCCCTGGCAAAAATACTAATATAAATATCTTTTGATTAAGGAGCAATGGGAAACCCTTCGAGATGGTCTTCTTGTCCATGAAATAAGCATATTTATGATTTAAATAGTTGATTTTAGAGTGACTGAATTTACTTAACCTTTTGATAAATATATTAAAATAATGAAAACTAGGTTTATGCAAAAAAATTGCTTATGAATGATCTTTCATACTATAATGCGGGTGGCTTTTTGTTTTTAAAATAACCAGATACACTCTTCAAAATTCAGTGCAGTAGCAATTTTATAATAAGATGTCACTGCTTTATTTAGGATTAGACTTAAGGGTATTCATGAAACTGTTAGCAACTATAGGGGCTTTTTTATTTTCCGGGATTATTTGGGCTACACCTCTTCATAATATAGTTGTATTTGGTGATAGTTTATCTGATAACGGTAATTTATATAAATTTATGAAGTATCAATTACCCCCATCCCCACCTTATTTCGAAGGTCGTTTTTCAAACGGACCTGTTTGGATCGAATATGTAATTGCTTCGTACTTCCCTGAAAACCCTGCGGGACATTTATTAGATTATGCTTATGGTGGTGCTGGTGTGTCTGAGGAAGAAGGGGCTGATGATGTCTTATTTACTTTAAGAAGAGAAGTAAATAATTATTTGATGGAGCATAATGATAAAGCGAGTGAAGACAGTCTTTTTGTAATATGGATAGGCTCAAATAACTACCTTGCTTTTCCATCTGATACCGAACAAACATTGCATGATGTGCATTCAGGAATTGTAAACAGCATCCATCGATTAGTAGAAAAAGGGGCGAAACATATTTTAGTGGTTAATTTGCCAGATTTAGGACGCACTCCCGCTGCAATTGAATTCGGTTCAATTAACGAAATGACTTATTATGCTCAAGAGCATAATAATATGTTAAATAAGTCCATTGAGGAATTTAAACAAAAATACCCCGATGTAGAGTGGTTATACTATGATTTGCATCAGGCATTTGAGGAAGTCATGATGCATCCTCAAGATTATGGATTCACCAATATCACGGGCACTTGCGTTAATTCTGTAGTGGATGAGATAACCAAAAAATCGGTTTTAAAAATGGCGGCAGCCGTCAAAAATAAAATTGCGCCGGATGCATGTAACGGTTATCTGTTTTTTGATTTAGTACATCCAACTGCCTTAGCGCACCAAATTCTGGGAGAAAAAGCCAGAATAATGTTGGATCAAGCGGGTATAGAATTAACAGATTAACTCGCCTTTAATTTATCTGGATGCAGCATATTTCCCTATGTTGTATCAAGCATAAATTGAGCTAGGAACATGTATTAGGATGATATGAAAAATAGTACAAGGATAGTTTTAATATTTTTTTTGGTATGTTCAGCTGCTTTTGCAGACAAACTAACCATCAAGGTAGAGGGCAAGAGTATCGATTTGCCTTATTGGCCCGCCAAGAAAGAAAAATATGGCGCAGTGCTCTTAGTAAATGGAGGAGCACAGCCACAATCTACCCTTCTGTTAGATAATCTGGCAAATGAATTAGCACAAAATGGATGGCAGGTTGTATTACTCAATAATAAAAGCAGTACTGCTGTAACCTGGATCAAACAATTTCCGGAAGTGGTCACGACTTTGCGGAATCAAAAAAACATGCGTATAGTGGTCGTACACTATGGGGAACAATTAAAAGAAACATTTGATTATCTTGAAAAACCCCCCGTTCCTGAAATTGAAGGATTGGTCTTGTTATCCGCATACGATATTCCTCCATCTAAAAATAAAAAGCCTAAATTAAATATGCCCGTCTTTGATATTGTTGCTCAGTTTGATTTTGATTTGACAAAAGAAGAGATGGCAGCAAGGAAAAAAGAATTTGGCCCGGATAAAAACAATTATTTAGCTTTAGAGATACCCGGTGCTCATCATGATTACGAATACAGTAAACAACTTCTCTTTTCATTTATTCATGGATGGATGGTAAAGTTGCCCAAGTTTCACCCTAAATCCCCTCCCGTGATGTACTCTTATTTAGGGCCGATCACCCCTTTTTTAAAAGATTCGGCTTTTAACTGACCCTGAAGATTTCTTTTGGTGCACTTTATTTCGATGAAGTTACCAGCCTTTACTGGTGCAAATTAATTCATAAGCTTTCACTATTTTCTGGGTTTTTTCATTGGCTATCTTAATCATTTCTTGGGGTAAACCTTGGGCAATTAATTTGTCCGGATGATTACGACTTAACAAACGCCTATAAGCCTTTTTTACTTCTTGTTTGGTGGCATTTGGCGATACCTCCAAAAGAGCAAAGGCATAATCCATATTGGTTTTACTGGGTTGGTAATTGTATCTACTGTAGGATGAATACGAGTGAGATGACGAGGAGGATTGTTGGGATTGTTGCTTCGCGTCATCGGGTGCTTCCGAGGAATAACTGGTGCCAAAATCTTCATAAAAACGATATTGTCTGTGCAGTGGTGCAAAATCGAGTTTCGAAAAAATTTTATCTAATATTTGGATTTTCTTTGTCCCAAGTCCATCTGCTTGGGCGGCGCGATACTGAATATCAATAAACAATCGTAACAAGTCACGATTATCCTTACAGGCCTTCTTTAATTGTGCAAGCACTTCATCTAAGTTAAATTGGGGTTTTTTGCCCTCATTAAATAATTGTTTTGCCCGAGTTTTTTGTTCACTACTTAAACGCATTTCGTCCATAAAAAGACGCGCCATGTCTAGTTCATGTTCCGAAACACGTCCATCCGCTTTGGCCAAATGTCCCATAATGGAAAAGGTGGCTTCGAAAAAAACATTTTGAATTGCTTTACGTTTTTCGGTGTAATACAGCCAATTAGGATTGGAAAAATAATTGTATAAACCCCGATCAAAGAAATTACCCACCAAAAGACCAAAGATAGCCCCTGTAGGACCGTCGATTAAATAGCCAAAAAATGCGCCAATAATCTTCCCCCACCACGTTGATACAATAAAAAAGTCTCGAAGAGACATTACAAAGGATTCCTTATATTTAGTACGTTAAATTGATTTTATCGCTTTATACCACACTTTAAGTATATACTGTCGGTTTTTGGGTTTGGTTTTATATGCGATTTTTTTACTCTTTTTTGATGTATTTGCTAAGTCCTTTTTTAATCATTCGTTTATGGTGGAAAGGAAGAAGCTTACCTTCATATAGGGAGCGTATATCCGAACGTTTTTTTCTTGGAAAGCATGATTATAAACCTTTTGATGCTTGGATTCATGCGGTATCTTTGGGTGAAGTAATTGCCGCCATCCCCTTGATTGATGCCCTGTTGGAAAAAAACTGGTCCGTATTGGTCACTACGATGACTCCAACGGGCTCAGAGCGGGTGCAAGCACGCTTTGGTAATAAGGTTACTCATCAATACATACCCTATGATCTTCCTTGGGTGCTCAAACGCTTCTTTAAACAAACTCAGCCGCGTGTTGGTGTGATTATGGAGACAGAGTTATGGCCAAATTTAATTTATGAAGCTCGTGCAGCACAGGTGCCACTGTTACTAGCTAATGCACGGATATCTGATGATTCCTTGAATGGATATAAAAAGATTAAATTTTTAATTAAACCTATTTTGAATCAATTCTCTGCCATTTTGGCGCAAGGTGAAGAGGATGCCAGACGTTATATCACTCTAGGTGCAAGAAAAGAGATAGTACATGTCTTAGGGAATATGAAATTTGATTTGCAAACCAATAAGATAGACAGCGAACGTTTTAGCGATTTAAAAAGTCACTGGGGCGCAGAGCGAGTGGCTGTGATTGCTGCAAGTACTCACGAGAACGAAGAAATGCAGATTTTATCGCATTTAAAACGATTGCAACAAGCAATCCCTGGGGTCGTTTTATTAATCGCGCCTCGTCACCCTGAACGGTTCCAAGCGGTTTATCACTTATGTCTGCAATCAGGTTTTAAAACGGGATTACGCTCGGATCTAAAATCCTTAAGTCCCGAAAACGAAATTGTTGTATTAGACAGCTTGGGTGAGCTTTTAGGTTTATATCAAATCAGTAATTATGCTTTTGTAGGCGGAAGCTTAGTTCCTGTAGGTGGGCATAATGTCTTAGAACCCATTGCGATGGGAGTACCGGTATTAAGTGGAAATCACATTCATAACTTTAAAGCCATTTGCGATGAATTACAGGCGGCTGAGGGAATCATGTTGGTGGATCAAGCAAATGCAGTGATTGATGGAATTATTAAACTGCATACACAGTCCGAGCTCCGTCAACAGATAATTCAAAATGCGACTGCCATTTTTGAGAAAAATAAAGGTTCAGTAGTACGGCATTTACAGCAAATCGAAGGGCTCATTTAGGTTCAATGTTTCGTTCAAGTCACCTTGAGGGAATCTATCCATCCAATTAATTCTGAACTTTGTTTTTGAGATGGATTCTTGCGTGCGAGGAAAAATGACATGAATTTGAGGTGAATGTCATGAATTTGTGTATCAAATTCGGGATGACCTAAGGTCTCCGAACTAACGTCGTTGCGTCGGGGATGAGGAATTCAGGTATTAAGTAATAGAACTCGAACGCACTGTATTGAATTTTGAAGAGGCCTCTTCTTTTCAGAAGAGGAGGTCTATTAAATTAAGAACCTTGATTTTGTTTTTCTTTAATCTCTGACAAGGTCTTACAATCAATACATAAAGTGGCTGTAGGTCTTGCTTCTAAACGTTTGAGGCCGATTTCGATACCACATGCTTCGCAATAGCCAAAATCTTCATTTCGCAAACGCTCTAAGGCATCCTCAATCTTCTTAATCAATTTACGCTCACGATCACGCGTACGTAATTCAATACTGAATTCTTCTTCTTGACTGGCTCTATCTGAAGGATCTGGAAAATTAGCCGCTTCATCTTTCATGTGCGTCACGGTGCGGTCGACTTCTTCCATCAACGATTGACGCCAAGCTAGCAATATTTTTTCAATATGTGCTAACTGCTTTTCATTCATATATTCTTCACCAGGGGCTTCCTTATAGGGGGTGATTCCCATACTACCTATCGCGTCGTTTTTCACGTTGTGTCGTCTCTCATTGGTTTTATCAATTAATTGCTCGGTCATTTTTAGCCTCCGTTCCCATGTACAACTTTGGGTTTACAGAAAGCGGTTAGGTATACCAAAAAACGATTGTATCATCAATAAAATTATCGCCAACCCCCACTTACTCTGTCATTTCCCTGTATATCTTGCCAACATTGTACGTTCTTATATTGTAATTCATTAAGTATAGTTTGTACTTTTAACTTTTGATCATACCCGTGTTCTAGCAAAATCAGGCCATCCGGTAACAGGTACTCATAACCTTGTTTAATAATACATTGTAGATCAGCTAAACCTTCTTGACTACTGACTAAAGCATTTCTTGGTTCAAAACGTAAGTCACCTTGGTGTATATGGGGATCCTGTTCTGAAATATAAGGCGGATTCGCAAGCAGTGCATGATATTGGCGTCGAGGGATAGTACTAAACCAATTGGATAAATGAAATGTTACATTCTTTATCTCATGGCGTTGTGCATTTTCTTGTGCAATATTTAAAGCTTCTGCACTGATGTCCGTCGCGATGATGTGCCAAGCGGGTCGCTCTTTAGCGAGAGCCAAGGCGATTGCTCCGCTGCCAGTTCCTAGATCAAGGACATAGGTATCTGGGCGATTGGGAATAAGCTCCAAGGCTAATTCCACTAATCGTTCGGTTTCATGTCGTGGAATTAAGGTATGCTCATTAACTTTTAAATTCAGGGACCAGAATTCGCGTTCACCAATGAGATAGGCAATGGGAACTCCTTGGGCTCTTTGGACTATTAAATTTTGAAAGAATTCCCATTGTTGTGAAGTAAGTAATTCTTCAGGATGTGCAAACAGGTAAGTCCTGGTTTTTTTTAAAGTGTGACACAGTAAAATCTCAGTTTCCAGATCCGGGGTTTTTCCCAGGGCAGAACGAATATTAATCATTTCGTCCCAGCTCTGCGAGTAATTCGGCATGGTACTCGCGTTTTAATGGTTCGATTACTAATGCTAAATTTCCTTCCATCACGTCATTGAGTTGATAGATGGTTAAGTTAATCCGATGATCCGTCAAACGTCCTTGAGGATAGTTATAAGTACGAATTCGCTCCGAACGATCGCCTGTTCCCACTAGGGATTTGCGAGTTTGTGCTTGTTCTTTCTTTTGTTTGCTTTGTTCTGCGTCCAGCAAACGTGTTTTAAGTAACGACATTGCTTTAGCACGGTTTTTATGTTGAGAGCGCTCATCCTGGCATTCTACTACCACACCGGTTGGGATATGTGTAATCCGTATGGCAGAATCCGTTTTATTGACGTGCTGACCTCCAGCGCCCGAAGAACGATAGGTATCAATTCGCAAATCATCGGGATTAATTTGAATGTCGTCAATCTCATCTACCTCGGGCATAATAGCTACTGTACAGGCAGAGGTATGTACCCGACCTTGAGATTCGGTTTCAGGAACACGTTGTACACGATGAGCCCCAGATTCAAATTTAAGTTGCGAGTACACAGCATTACCACTAATACGGACGATGATTTCTTTATATCCACCGTGCTCGCCATGGCTGGCACTGATTAACTCTTGTTGCCAACCTTTTCCTTCTGCATATCGACTATACATCCGATAAAGATCCCCTGCAAAAATTGCGGCTTCATCACCGCCTGTTCCTGCTCGGACTTCGAGATAAATATTACGTTCATCATCTGGATCTTTAGGTATCAAATGCCACTGTAATTGTTCATCAAGCTCTTCTATTTGTTGTTGAGCTTCTACTAACTCTTCTGAAGCCATAGAAGCCAGCTCTTCATCCTCTCCCTCGAGTAATTCGTTCAATGAGGACAAGTTATTTTTGGCCTCAACATAGGTGGCATAACATGTTGCTACGGGTTCTAGCTGCGCATATTCTTTCGAAAGAGTTTTAAACTGATTCTGATCTGCAATAACGGATGCTTCAGATAACAAGCGACCCACTTCTTCATACCGCTCAAGCATTTGTTGCAGTTTGAGTTCAAGAGATTTCTTCATAGGATGACTGATGTGTTGTAGTATTAAAAAGATATTGTGCCAAAGTAAATAAATCTTCCCGGCCATCTTTAGCGATTTGCCTTAAACCTGCAGTAGGGTTGTGGGTAAGTTTATTAACCAAGCGTTCGCTAAATTCATTTAAAACGACCTGCTGACATTGTCCTGCAGAAAGTTTTTTCAAAGCACGTTGCAACTCTTTTTGAGCCAAGTCTTGCATTTGACTGCGATAATCACAAATGACTTTTTTGGCTTTAAGTGAGCGATGTTTGCGGATGTATTTATTCAATTCTTCATCGATTAAGTGTTCCGCATGTAATGCGGCATTGCGTCTTTCTTCCATCCCTTTATTGATCATGAATTGCAAATCATCAATGTTATAAAGTTGGATTGGTCCCAATTCCTTAATGTTTTCTTCTACATCGCGGGGAACGGATAAATCCAAAAAAAACATGGGTGCATGATTTCTTTGATTTAATGCCTCTTCGACCAAACTTTTATTAAGAAAATGAATTGGACAATTTGTGGCAGAAACAATCACATCTGCTTGAGGTAAATATTCAGCAATATCAGTGATAGGTATGGTTTTTCCATTAAACGAGGTTGCAAGTTTTTCTGCATTTTCTAGGGTTCTACTTGCAACCATAAACCGTTCAACACCTTGCTGACGCAAGTATTTAGCAACTAAAGAAGCAGTTTCACCTGAACCAATTAAAAAAACATTAAGCGATTTGTAGTCTGTAAAAATCTGGCCTATTAATTGTACAGCAGCATAGGCAATTGAAACGGGATTTGTCCCAACCCCACTTTCCGTTCGTATTCGCTTTGAAGCACTAAAAACATATTCAAAAATTGGACGTAATTCTGTTTTTATCGCACCGAGGTTGCAAGCATGCTGGTAAGCTTGTTTCATTTGCCCAAGAATCTGGGGCTCTCCAATCATCATAGAGTCTAAACCACTGGCAACACGTAATAAATGCTTGATTCCTTGATGGCCTTTATGCACATAAAAAAATGGGGATAAGGAATCTAGTGGTAATTGATGTTCCTTGGTAAGCCAATGGGCAATGACTTGTGGGTCTTGGGTGTTGCAATATATTTCTGTGCGATTACAGGTCGATAAAATAGCCGCTTCATTCACTCCTGGAAGTTTTAACAAGCTATGGAGCAAGGAATCCTGGGTAGCCGGAGATAAGGCGACTTTTTCACGCACGTTTATTGGAGCAGTTTTATGATTTAGCCCGCAAGCAACAAACACCATAGGATATAAATTATTTGAATATGAATTATTGAGTTAATCGTGGAATTGTAAACGATTAGGCAGTAAATTTGTAGGGGCCTACTGTCTTATTTCTTATTTTGATTCTAAGTAAAGGATTCTATAACCTCAATGAGGTGCGGTATACCCAGCGTATGGCTGTATTTGCCGCTTAATAAAAAAAAAACTTAATTGTAAAATTAAAGTACATATTTATTCTGCCGCTAACAAGAATAGAGGGTTTTATACAAAATCCCAAGTACGGGGAGAGCATCATGGATATTATCCTGCAGGGCGAACATAGTGGCGAAGAAGCAGCAAAAAGCTTGGCACGTGTATTAGAATTATTTAAAGATCGATATCATATCGCTGGATTTCGGGAGATTCATTTAACGGTCACGTTAATTGATGAACAGGGTGATGATGTTGAATTGGTTGATAGCGAATCGAATCAGGCGTATCGTATTTTTGAGGTTTATAGACAAGGTTATGAACTCAACGGTAAGAAGGGTACACCGGTATTACAATTAATCGTAGATAACACGCGCCCTCGATAAAGGAGTAGCTTATGTTTTTGGCAATTATCGCCATTATTCTCACATTGATTTTGGTTGTTGGAATACATGAGGGGGGGCATGCATTAGTAGCACGCATATTTTCAGTAAAAATCAAAAAAATTTCTATCGGTTTTGGGAAGCCGTTATTAGTTTGGCAAAGTCGAAGTGGTTGTGAATGGGTATGGGCCTTTTTTCCATTAGGTGGTTATGTCCAGTTAGAAAATACGCGGATTAGTCCTGTAGATCCTAAAGATCATTCCGTATGTTTTGATAGAAAACCAATTTGGCAGCGTATTCTTATTTTATTAGCGGGAGCGGTGGCAAATCTGATTACCGCCTGGTTTGCTTTTATTCTGGTGTATAGCATCGGTCTTACCTATACGATGCCAGAAATCAAAGAAGTACTTCCCAACAGTATTGCAGCACAAAAAGGAATGCTTCCTGGGGACAAATTCAAATCAATTAACGGTTCTGCTACTCCGACTTGGAGCGATGTGGGAATGAGTTTGGTAACTCTTTGGGGAAAGGATAATATTCCAGTTACGCTGATTCGGGCTGATGGTCAAGAATCAAATACCACACTTGACTTAAGCCATCAGCAGTTTCATGGGACAAAAATATCTTTATTGACGGAACTAGGAATTAAACCGAATTTATCTGCACCAAAAAATACATTGCGGGCCTCATCCCTTATGGATGCCATACATAAAACGAATGTATTTATGGGGAACATGGTTTATTTTTTCCTGATGATATTGAAACAATTACTGACCGGAGTGATCCCTTTTTCAGTCTTATTAGGACCCTTAGGTATTTTTGCAGCGTCAGTGGCTTCACTCACCCAAGGAATGGTGGTTTTTCTATTCTTCATAGCCAGTTTAAGTTTGGCGGTTGCAGTAGTTAACCTATTCCCTATCCCAGGTTTGGATGGAGGCTCTATAGTGTATGCGCTCATTGAAAAAGTTCGTGGAAAAGCGGTCTCTGTACCTATGGAACTTTTATTGCATCGATTGGCATTTATAATATTTTGTGTCTTATTGGTCCATTTAATAATGAATGATCTGCAGCGAATCTAAATTATTTTCGATCTAGCTATTGCTCATGGGTGATTTACTTTCTCCTTGGAGGCCAATTACAATTGAGCACTTTAGATAAAAATGGGACAAATCATGTATCAGAAATTGCAAAAAGAAGAGCCAGTCGAACGGCAAACATCAAGTTATAAGCGTTTTTTTTCGACAGAAAAAAAGAAAAAAGGAGAATGTGATGGGATTCAAATTAAGATTGAAAATACTCACTTAAATATTGATAGAGGTAGCTTTGAAGGCAGTATTGGAGCAGCAGAAGAAGCAATTCAATCTTTTGCAGAGCACCATGAGATATCCTATAAATCTCTTGGACATGGTAATGCAACATTGATTGTTCAAGGAATGGAGCATAGCATTACACCCTATGGTATTGATATTCCCATGATGTTGAAATTTTGTAATATTGATGAGTCACAATTAACCCAGAAACTGGATATATAATAAAACCTTCAGCTCTTATCCGAGGTCCAGCAGCTTGACCTCGGAATCCAAAAGCATTGCTCTACAATCCTGGAAACCGCGGGGAGTAGACTAAGAGGGGGACTTAAGGGGCAGCGAAACCCTGGATCCGGATTTTTATAATTTACCCACCGTACGTGCACAGCACCATACATCTACCTGTTTTACTCCCGACTTTTTTAAAGCCAATGCCAGCTCATTTGCAGTGCTTCCGGTCGTTAAGAGATCATCAATAATTGCTACATGATGCCATGGAAGTTTTTTTGTTTTAAACGCATGGCGTAGATTTCTTTGTCGGTGTTCTCCATCAAGACTTGCCTGAGGTTCTGTATTAATGATTTTTTGGCAACTGGTTAAATCATAGGGTAACTGGAGTTTTTTGGCGAGTAAACGAACTAAAACGGCAGCATGATTAAATCCACGTGCCTTGATCCGTTGCGGATGCATGGGGACTGGGATTAAACATTGGGGCTTCGTTTCATGACCGAGAGAATTCACAATCAAGTGACTTAAAAAAGAACCCAGATAAAGACCATTATGGTATTTAAATTGATGCAAAAGACTACGCAGTGGCTCTTCAAAAATGTAATGAATAATTGTTCGATCGAAATAAGGAGTTTTTTTAATACAGCGACCGCAGACTAACAGATGCGTATCAGGTAACGGATAAGCGCAGTAATGACACGCAGGGCCTAAACGAGTCAGGAGCTCAATACACGCGTTGCATACCGCCATTTTGCAATTATGAAATTGGTTGCATAGAGCACATATTGAGTACAAGCGTAAACTTTGTGTTAAACTCCATATTTTCTGGCGCACGAGCGTTGGAATCCATTAATTTTTTCCTGGTTTTATAATGGCTGTTATCTACGAAATTAGCAAGGCATTTAATCAACATGCCGCTGAATATGAACGTACTGCTAAGGTACAACAAGAAATTGGAGTACGGTTACTCGATCGATTACAGTATTTGAATATGAAGCCGCAGCGTATTCTTGACCTAGGATGTGGGCCGGGCTTTTTTTCTTATGAATTGAGTAAAATGTATCCAAAGTCCCAAGTTATTGGTTTGGATTTGGCTCAGCTTATGTTAATCCAGGCACAGAAAAAACAAGGTTGGCGACGCAAATGGCCTTTAGTGGCAGCAGATATGTTGCATATGCCATTTGTTACAGGCACATTTGATTTAATCTTTGCCAACCAAGTTATTCACTGGGGCGGTCCTTTGCAGCGAGTTTTTCGAGAATTGAATCGAGTCATGAATGCCAATGGATGTTTGATGTTTACTACCTTGGGACCAGATACCTTTAAAGAATTGAAACATGCCTGGTCCGGAGTAAATAAGTATGCTCATGTGAACGAGTTTGCCGACATGCATGATGTAGGTGATTTCTTAATGTCAGAGCATTTTTTGGAACCAGTGGTCGATATGGAAGTATTGGCAGTGCATTATGAAACATTGCCCCAGTTATTACATGCTTTAAAAGCCCAAGGAGTAATCAATATTAATCCGCAACGAAACCAAGGTTTAACCGGGAAAACAGCTTGGCAACAATTCGAACAAAATTATTCTACCCAGCAAACTGCTAATGGAAAGTATCCATTGACCTATGAAGTCGTGTACGGACATGCCTGGAAGGGAGAACAAAGAAAGACAGAACTCGGGGTTGAAACCATGATCCCTATTTCACAGATAATAAGACGCAAGAGCTAAATATCTATTTTTTCTTAATTGCTTGATATTCTTGTAATGCTCTTTTCCTTGCTAGATTATGATCTATTATTGGTAGAGGATAATCTTGGCCTAGAGTGATGGGTAACTCATTTTGAGGGGCTTCCCAAGGTTTGTGAATCCATTTATTGGGAACCTGCGTTAATTCCGGTATCCATCTTTTAACGTATTTACCGAGGGGATCGAATTTTTCTCCTTGGAGTATGGGGTTGAAAATACGAAAGTAAGGTGCGGAATCAGTCCCTGTTCCCGCTATCCATTGCCAACTGGTGGAATTGTTTGCTAAATCAGCATCAAGAAGTGTGTACCAAAACCATTTAGCTCCTTCTCGCCAATCGATTAATAAATCTTTGACCAGGAAAGAGGCAACAATCATTCGTACTCGGTTATGCATGTAGCCGGTCCTCCATAATTCCCGCATCCCCGCATCGACAATTGGAAATCCGGTTAAGCCTTGCTGCCAGAGTTTGAGTTGTTTCTTATTTTTTTGCCATGAAAAAGCATTGAACTCTTGACGAAAATTTTCATGAGGTAAATTCGGAACATGGTAAAGTAAATGATAGGAAAACTCTCTCCAACCTAGTTCTGCTTGGAAGCATTCCACCGAACTTAAATTATATTTTTTTTGAAACTGGATTTGTTCGATTGCTCTCCATATTTGCCAAGGGCTGATTTCACCAAAATGTAAATGGGGTGATAGACGGGAGGTACCTTCTTGACTCGGTTCGTCACGAGATTTTTTATAATTTTGTAAGTGATTTTGAATAAAAAAATCCAGCTTTTTCTGGGCTCCAAGCTCACCGGGTTCCCAAAACTCATGAAATTCTTTTGCCCAATCAGGTTTTTTAGGTAAGAGGTTCCATTCGGCTAGATTTTCTGAACTTGTGTTAACGCTATTAGGCCAATTATGAATTACAAGATAATTGGGTAGTTCAATTTGCTGTAAACATTGTTTCCAAAATGGGGTAAACACTTTAAAGTACTCGCCGCTTTTATTTTTGATAGTCCACGGCTCATTAAGCAAACTCCCGTTGAACGAGGTGACTTTTATACCTAAGGTAGTCAACTCATTCTTAATGTGTTTATCCCGTGCAATACGTGCTGGCTCATAACATCGATTCCAATAAATCTCAGTAATTGCATGGTGTTCGATGAGTTTTTTTAAAATCTGTAATGCATTTCCTTTTTTAAAGCATAGCTTCAGACCCTGTTTTTTTAATTCATTTTGCAAACTAGCGAGGCTATGATGTAGCCACCAACCTTGAGATCCACCAATTAATTCGTCGAGGTCTTCTAAAATGTAAAGAGGTATGATCGTGCGATGATTTTTACACGCTTTATACAGTGCTGGATTATCATGACAGCGCAAGTCTTGACGAAACCATACAATTGCAATTGACATTTCTGATTCCTTTTAGGCATGGATTAACTTGAAATGACGGTAATTATTCGCTTTAACATTACTTTAGCAATATAACTGAATTTTACTAACTATCCAGTTTACTACGTTCGTGTAATTGTTGGGTTAAGTCAATCAATGCAAGTGCTTTCTGATCAAATATTTTGAGCGCATCGAATGCAATTTGATAATGCGCGTTAATTTCTTCTTCCAATTTACTTTTTGAATATAAGGTGGCAAATGTGGTTTTTTGGTTTGCCAAGTCAGAAGAGCGGCCTTTACCCAAGTCTGCAGGAGCATAATAATCTAAGTAGTCATCTTGCATTTGAAACACCAGACCTAAATGACTGGCATAAGTCCTTAAAGCAACTTGATGTACTTTGGATACTGTATGGGCATTTAGAACCATTTCAATGCACGCTAAAATAAGTCGACCCGTTTTAAGATAGTGGATTTCTCTCAGTTGTTTTTCGCTAGTAGAAGATTTCGCTAATTCAGACAAATCTAGGCTTTGTCCACTCACCATACCGCTAATGCCGCTAGCTTTAACCAGTTCAAGAGTCACCGCAATAACTTGTTGGGGTTCAATCAGCGGAGAAAGATGGGTCAAGAGAACTTCAACTGCCAAGGGTTGCATGCCATCACCGGCTAAAATGGCTGTTGCCTCATCAAAAGCTTTATGACAGCTCGGTTTACCACGACGCAAATCATCATTGTCCATTGCAGGAAGATCATCATGAATTAAAGAATAACAATGCGTTAATTCAATTGCGGCAGCAATAACATCGAGAATTTTTAGATCCAGATCCAGCAACTCTCCAGTTAAATAGACTAAAATAGGTCTAATTCTCTTTCCACCGGTGAACAGGGAATAATTAATTGCAGAACGTATCGTTGTGGCAGGCACAGAAGAGTTATTGATTATTTGTTTAAGAAATTCTTCATGCCGTTTTATGTAATTACTTATCACTTAATTGTTCATCCGAGCTGGGTTCTGCCGAGGTTAATGTTTCTATTTTCTGTTCGGCTTTTTGTAGCACATCCTGACAACTTCTAGCTAGGCTAATTCCTTTCTCAAATTGTTTCAGTGAGTCTTCTAAAGAGAGTTCGCCTTTTTCAAGTTGCCTGACAATTTCCTCTAGTTCCGTAATCGACTGCTCAAAATGCATACCTTGGCTCATAGATTTTGTCCTGATTGTGCAAAATGTACTGATTATACTGAGTTGTACTCAGGATTCAATGTCAGTAAATTAATTTTATTTGACTTGGATTTCCGGGTTACTCTTCGCTGCACCTAGTCTACCTCGGAATCGAGCGAGTGAAGATTCGATAGACGAAATCGTGTATATTAAACAGCAACCGAATTAGATGGAATAAGTATGAAAACGAAAACCCAATTTGTATGCAGTCAATGCGCCGCAATTTTTAAGCAATGGGCCGGACAATGCACGCAGTGTGGGGTATGGAATTCTATTGCTGAAGAAGGGATGCCGGTCAATAAAAATTCGCGCAGCGGTTCTTGGGTGAATCAACGTTCGGTAATCACTGCTGTAGAAGATGTAGTTATGGATAAAGAAGTACGCATGGATTGTGGTTTATCCGAATTGAACAGAGTCCTTGGTGGCGGTTTAGTTTATGGCTCTGTAGTTCTGATCGGGGGAGATCCGGGTATAGGTAAATCCACTTTGTTACTGCAAACTTTGGCAAATCTCTCCATGCAGGAAACCGTTTTATATGTCACTGGTGAAGAATCCTTACAGCAAGTAGCAATGCGTGCCAAACGCCTGGGATTGCCCTTGGCGGGGTTGAGGCTTTTAGCGGAGACACAGGTTGAATCAATTATTGCTCATGCCCAAAAAGAAAGTCCCAAAGTGATTGTTATCGATTCCATTCAAACAATTTTTACGGAAAATATAAGTTCTGCCCCAGGAGGAGTAAGCCAGGTACGTGAGTCGGCCGCTCAATTGGTTCGTTTCGCGAAGCTAACTCAGACCGCAGTGTTTCTAGTTGGACATGTAACGAAGGAAGGCGCTTTAGCCGGTCCACGAGTTTTGGAGCATATGGTAGACAGTGTTTTGTATTTTGAAGGTCAAAGTGACAGCCGGTTCCGAGTCATTCGTGCCATCAAAAATCGTTTTGGTGCAGTCAATGAGCTGGGTGTGTTTGCAATGACGGACAAAGGTCTAAAAGAAGTGGCCAATCCTTCAGCAATTTTTTTATCGCGTCAACCAGAACCTACTGCAGGTAGTGCAGTGATGGTTACTTGGGAAGGGTCGCGTCCAATGTTGGTAGAAGTCCAAGCGCTAGTTGATGAAGCACATGGACAGCAATCCAAACGTGTAACAGTTGGACTTGAGTCCAATCGCTTGGCTATTTTACTGGCTGTTTTACATCGACACGGAGGAATTGCTACCTACGATCAAGATATTTTTATTAATGTAGTAGGGGGTGTAAAAGTGACGGAAACGGGATCTGATTTGGCTTTATTAGCCGCCGTAGTGTCGAGTTTACGTAATCGAATTTTTGATCGGGAAACCATTATCTTTGGGGAAGTTGGGTTGGCCGGTGAAATTAGACCCGTACAAAGTGGACAAGAGCGATTAAAAGAAGCAGCAAAACATGGTTTTAAACGAGCAATAGTGCCTTTTGCCAATGCACCCAAACAGCAAAACTCGTCAATGCTGATCGAACCCGTTAAATATTTACACGAAGTTTTGGAAAAAATGTAATTCTGCAAGTGTAGCCTGAGTGCGCGCACTCGGGTTACGGCTTTTCCTGCACCTAAACCACACCCTTGGATCTCATTCCTATATGTAACGTTTCAAGAATTTATGACATGATGGATGAATAAAGTCTTTACCTTTTTTGATGTAATCAACGATAGGAGCAATGATGACTTTTCCAGCCAAGCTAAAATTTGATTTTATGGATATGCTAACCCGCAACAAGATTTCGTTTAGTCAGGGTTGGACGAATTTTATGGGCAACGTACGTAATCCCTCTGCCGTAGTTGTTGATGTAGACAGTGAAGCACAAGTCCAATTAATAATGAAAGAACTAAACCGGATGAATAAGGAACGAACTCCAAAAGATAAAATTACATTAAGAGCGACTGCCGGTTGGGAGAATAAAGACCAAAGTCAGAGCTGTTGTTTATTTCCATGGTCCAAAGTCCAAGAAGAAGAATATGGTAAAGGCAGTTTTTCCTTTTCAGAAGTGGTAGGAGGAAGAACCTCGGCTCAGGGTGAAGGTACCGACATTATTCTTCGTTTTAAAAAAAAATTTCACAAAGCGAAGGTTCTTGGGCCTCTGCACACAAAACCCGCATGGCTTAATCCCAACAATCCAATTCATCAACTTCCTGCCTTCTTGGTCGAAGTAAGTGCTGGAATGCAAATAGCTGAATATGCAGAGTTTTTGCGGAAAAATAATTTATCTTCTTCGACATTGAGTATGTTGAGTTGGGCAAGCTTGATAGGATTGCTTGGTCCGGGAGGACATGGTACCGGCCGAGACGAGCCGGCAGTAAGTGGCTTGATAGAGTCAATCCGAGTTTGTGATATGGATGGGGCTATTCGTGAACTCACTCCCGATCATCCTGATTTTCACACATTGTGTGCTGCACATAGCGGTTTTCTAGGCGTTATTCTTAGTGTCAAAATGCGCGCGGTACAGGCTTACAATTTACGTGAAACAATTGCACTATTTCATAATACCGAAGAGATGAAGGGCAAACTGGGGGATATATTAAAGAATAATCACTACGTGAGTGTTATGGGAATGCCCAGCTCGTCCCCTCTGGGTGAAAACGTTCATCAGTGGCAAGTGCGTATGTGGAATTACACTATGGATAAACCCACTCAAAAAAGTCAACCTACCTATTCACCAACAATTACATCTTTTGTTCAAGAGCTGGGATTAAGATTGGGTGAAGATTTAATGGATTTTTTGGTTAATTCGGAGTTAAAAGGTTTATTACCCGAGTTTATGTTAATTGCTGCAGCCCAGTCGATTGAGGAACGTGGAACAAAACCTATAATCGATTTTGAAAATCACCTCACTCATCCTCAAGTCGCTTTCCCCGAAAAATTACGTGATGTGGATTATTTTATTCCTGTTCAAGATGATAAAGCGGGGGAACATTTAGAAGCTATTTTGCACCAAATCGAAAATCAAGTTGTTAAGGCATCAAGGCTTGGGGAATATCCGATAACCTATGCGGTCTATGTTCGTTATTTGAAAGGGACTAATGGTGGATTGTCTCCAACCGGTACGAGTAGTCCTGATGAACATATTATTGCTTTAGATGTGGTCACTCACCCCGAAACACCAGGTATTGTACGTTTTGAAAAAGAATTTTTAGGGTTTTTGAAGGAACAAAAATTCGAAGTAAGAAACCATCTAGGAAAACAATTTCCCGCTGGGGTGGTTCATTATTCTCAGTTTTTAGATTCGAAAAACATGAAAGAATTTATCGAAGCAGCGCAACGGTGGAATGCGACACCCAATAAAAATGACGGAGCAGAGCGTTTGGCTATGGCTCCTTTTAATACCAATTATTTCCAAGAAATGCTTGATTTAAGCAAGGCTTTGGAAGCTGAATTAAAGAATAAGAGTATAAAAGAGGAACGTCTTTCCCACAAAGTGAAATCCATAGAATATACTAAAGAAGAATGTGTAAATTTTTTGATACGTCTCTATGAGGTGGTAGATTTAATGCCAGTCCAGAGCGAGGCAGCAAAGAATGCCAAAACGATTTTTCTAAAGGCGTGTGAGAATGAATTAGAAAATCGAAGGATACGGGATTTGGTGATTTCTTAACGAGTCTTACAGTGTAGTCTGGGTGTTTTACACAGGCTACACTCTAACGATGGTAGGATAATATATGGACATTACTCCTTTTTTTAAATTGATGGTTGATCGCGGTGCTTCAGACTTATTTTTCAGTGTAGGGGCGCCACCTAATATTAAAATAGAAGGGGTAATTTCTCCTGTAGGCCAAGTGCCACTCAAATCTCAACAAATGGCTGAAATCGCATTATCGTTGATGAGCGATGATCAGCGTAAAGAATTCGAGTCTACTTTAGAACTGAATATGGCACTCTCCATTGCTTCGGTCGGGCGTTTCAGAATTAATATGTTTCGCCAGCGTGGAGACATCTCGATGGTGGTGCGTTATATTAAGAATAAGATTCCTTCACTGGAACAATTAAATTTACCTCTGATTTTAAAATCAATTGTTATGGAGTTACGCGGCCTGGTTTTAGTGGTAGGTGCTACCGGTTCGGGTAAGTCAACCACCTTGGCATCAATGATTGATTATCGCAATGAAAATCAAAGTGGGCATATTTTAACCATTGAAGACCCCATCGAATTTATTCATCAACATAAAAAATCAATAGTGGATCAACGTGAAGTAGGTATTGATACGATGAGTTATGATAATGCGCTAGTCAATGCAATGCGTGAAGCCCCGGATGTGATTTTAATTGGTGAGATTCGTGAGCGCAATGCTATGAAGCATGCTATTGCTTATGCAGAAACAGGACATTTATGTATTTCGACACTTCATGCCAATAATGCAAACCAGGCTATGGATCGAATTATCAATTTTTTCCCTGAAGACGCCCGAAAACAGGTATTGATGGATTTGTCACTTAACTTACGGTCTATTATTTCAATGCGCCTTATTCCTGGTGTGAATAATCAGCGGATGGCCGCTGTAGAATTATTATTAAATACACCTTATGTTTCTGATTTGATCGAGAAAGGAAAAATTGATGACATTAAAGAGGCAATGGAACGCAGCACCGAACAGGGCATGCAGACATTCGATCAGGCTCTATTGAAATTATACCGCAGCGGAGCCATTTCCCAAGAAAATGCGATTAAGTATGCTGATTCCAAAAATAATGTGGGTTTGCAAATCCGTTTAAACAGCAGCGGAGATTTTGATTCTCAAAATGATACTTTAACCATTGATGAGAATTGATTTTTTTGTTCTTTATGTTAAAATTTAGCGCAACTTGATTCCGATTTATGGTTCATGGCTGCATTTTTTCAGATTAGAGATATTACTTTAGGACCGGCGTCACACGCATCGGGTCATGAGGCCTATCTTAAAGCGGTATATACTCCTCCCGATAAGGAAAAATCTCCTTACCGAATCATTTATAAAAAGAATAAATACGGACAACCTGGATTTTCTCGTTTTGAAGTGATGTTTAGTCAATTGGCTCGCCTGTTTTTATTGTCAAATCTAACTCCACCCAACAACCTGGTGGTAGATGATGACCAAAACATTCTTGGTTTGGCGGTTCAGCATCTTTGCTATGTTATAGCAAATAGGGAGGGGTTCGAGCATGATTTTTATACGTTAAATGATCCGAATACAGGTTGTGCCTCCACTCCTATAAGTCTTAGGGATCCTACTCAAATACCTATTTATTTTCTGGATAAGTTGCCGCAGGGTTTTTTTGCGCGCTTAGTTGAAGCGGAGATTGGAAAAAAATTAACCATTGATTATGACTCTTTAGCCAGCATCCTTTCGACTTCTTATACTTTGGAAGAAGATGACCTGCATAAAGGGAATTATGGATTTTATCTGGTAGAGCGCCATGGCAAACCTAGGGTAGTGTTCTTTAAAATTGATCATGATTTGATGTTTGTAGACAGCATCATGAGCTTTCAAACTCGCCGGCCGTTCCATTTAATACATGGGGCTCATGCGTTTGACATTATGGTCCAGGATCTTAAATCACTAACGTGTTTAACCTATTCTTCTAATTCCTATTGGCCAACCAAATTTAGCTATATTGCTAATCCCTTTGACAATAAGGAATATCATAATTATGCCGACATTAAAGCTTTTTCGTTATTAAGTAATAATCCTAAGTTCATTAAAGCAAAATGGAAATCATTTTATAAACATATTTTAATACCCCATGAGCTTATTGAGCAGACCCTTCAAGATTGTGTAGAGATGGATAATGCTGCCGTTCGGGCAGAAGTTGCATTGATGACTCAAACTACCATAGCAAGGCTTTCCCGTTTGCGAGCTGCATTATTCTCGGTAAAAGAGTTTCGAGATTATGTGGGAAATTTGGATAGTAAAAATACCCATGACTTATTGAAAGAAATTATTCCCCCCCATTTAATAACGGCGGCTCTAGTTGAAAAAGTTCGTACATCCTTTAAACGTTATAAGAGTTTATGCCTTAAAGGGAGTGGATTTGAAAAAGGGGATACGCCGTTACATACCGCAATTAAATTGGGTGAATATCGGTATGAAGAAACTTTAAGTATGTTTGGCCAGTTCATTAATGTAAAAAATAAAGCCGGTAAAACTCCTTTAGATTGTATAGCAGAACGAGTTCAAGCTGGATTAAATGATGAGGAGGATGTAACAAAAAATGGAAAGCTAATCCTCAAGCATCTAATTGAAAATGGGGCCCATATGACCGAAAAATTTAGAGCCTCCGGTCTTATGTCTTTAGTGAAAGCCTATACGTTTAAAAATCCTTATTTGGATAAAATCAAACCGAACATGAGTTATCCCGCGCTAAAATTGATTTTAAGAGATATAGGTGAAGATCATCATTTTTGTCTAAAATTTCAAAAGAATTTAGCCTTAGAATGTATTAAACGCTTTATTGAAGTGAATCAGAATCGGCCTAATTTTGAGAATACGCTGCATCATTTAAGATATGACATAAATGGTCGCTCATCTGAGGAAGAATCGGCAGGAGTAAAATACATACGTCAGCTCCGCAGTAAGTTATGGATTATACGCCAGCTACGTGGATTATACGGTTGGAGTTCTACACAATGGGAAATCAATATCTTGATTAACCGGGCTTTAGAGCGCAATCAATCCAAAGACTCCAATCTTTTTTCATTCTTTTCTTGTGGTCAGAAAAAAGAAGCTGCTTTGGAATATGAGTTGCAAGAATCCTATTGTGCAACATAACCCAGCCGATAATGACAAAAATGACCAACTTAATACCTCAAATGCTCGCGACGATTAAAAATTAATGCGTTTGCATTTCTCCAAGGTGGAATGGGTAATCATGTCGGCAACGGGCATACGCAGCGCCAATTTTAGTAGGATCCGGGTAAAACGCATAATGAGTCGCTTTGTAAGCACAACAGGGAACCGCACTCACAAAACAGCCCCTTTTAGCGTTCCAGCGGTAATGGCCATCTTCTGCAAGTTGCAATGTTTTGCCATCAAAACAGACATAACGTGGGTGCGAAGGAATTTCACCAATGACACACCCTTGAGCATAAATACAATCTATTAATGCAAATAATAGTCCAGTTAGTATTATTTTCAACGCTTAATCCTTTAATCTTGCTATAATAATGTTATAAAGTTAGTTCATCTTACCTCCTTTGTTCAAGCAAGATGTGATTAAGCAATGAAATTTAAGGTTAATTTAATAAAATAAGTTTAAAATAGATACATTATGGTTTGCGGAGTGTGCGAATATGCCTAAGAATAGAGAGCTTTTAGCAGTGTTAAAGGATACTGCAAAGTTACGAGGACCTACTGTTGTAGAAGCGGAAAGGAATAGTGCTTTAGACGAGTTGTTAAAATCCGATATCAATAATCCACAAGAATTTAGATCCGCAGTCCTATCACAGGAAAGTTTAACTTTTTGGCAGAAAATGGACAACTCAATTGCTCCTCCTGGTTGGGATTTAGGATCAATAAAACGAGGTGTTAGAGCTCTTGTATGGGTCTCTGCTAGACCCGTTCAAAATGATGATTTCTTGAGTACAAAACCGTCTGAGGGTCCCTCTTTCAAAGAAATAAAACAAGCAGCGGCAGAACAACGTGTCAAATTTTCATTAGCAGCCGCGCAAAATGATGTTTTAGTAGGCCTTTTAACCTCTGATTTTACCGATAATGGAACAATACTTAGACAATACTTAGCATCAAGGGAGAACTCTCTTGGACTTAAATTTGGTGAGATACATGGATGGAATCCAAGCAATGAGGATGTCCTAACCCATGCCTCTTTAGCTAAGATAAGAATAGAAGCAGCAAATCAGCTATTACTAAAATTAATAGCCAAACCCGAACTCACTGATCCTAAATTATTTGATGATCTGACCAAGGCAACAAATATAGGAGAATTTCAAACTGCTGCTAAAGCACTTATTACTGCAGGAGGGATTACTCTACCTCCTGGAAAAACACTAGATGATATAACAAATGGTTTAGCATTTGACTCCGTTGCTGTAGTTGTTGATGCAGCTACAAAGCGAAGAGATAACTTACTGGATCTAAAGGCTATAGCTGAGTTTGAAAACCAATTACAAATATTTAAAAGCAGCGCTACAAGCCCTGATCTTTTGGGAATGAAAAATACTCTCAAAAAAGGTCCAAAACCATTCATAGATGCTTTGGCTGCAGATGCAAAATTAAAAGAGGATCCTCAGCACCCGTACAAGAATAGAATGACGACATTGGAAGATAGTCAAAGAACAAATCTTGGAACGAAGCATCAACAACCATTATGTGAGCAATATCTTAAAGCAAAGATCTTAGCTGTAGATAAGGCGATTAATGATGCAAATTTACTCAATGCATTAAAAGAAGCAAGTAAGGCTAACTTAAAAACCCAATTAGAAACTTTTGTCGTAGCAGACGCAGATGATAAAACAATCATCGGCATGGCTGTAACCGATAGTAACTTAGCAGCGTTTAAAGTAGCTCTCACAGCGAATATTATAAAAAAAATAGGTTCTGGTGGCCAACCTGGTGATCTTAAAGCTCTAAAGGAGCTAGAAGCGGCTTCTGTAAATTTAGAGAGTTTCCGAAAAGAGC
Source organism: Legionella nigrisilvae (assembly GCF_977063395.2). Taxonomy (NCBI): domain Bacteria; kingdom Pseudomonadati; phylum Pseudomonadota; class Gammaproteobacteria; order Legionellales; family Legionellaceae; genus Legionella; species Legionella nigrisilvae. Next base: position 90,087 of record NZ_CDRUGZ020000042.1, on the reverse strand, counting down.
TGGTGAAAAAAGTCGGAAATGGGGTTGCATTTGAATTTGTTGAAGAAAATGATTTACCTGAATTAAGAAAGGCTCTTCGTGACCAGATCGGAGTTATTACACGAAAAGAACGCGAGAAGAAGTTCGAAACAGAAGTTGAAAAATATTCTCGTTTGGGTTCAAAAGCGCATCCAACACTAATTGATGTATTTAAACAACTACCCGAAACCAAACAAGCGGAAATAATGAAACCGGGTAAAGAGCACGAGTTGCTCTTTGTAATCAATGCAAAAAGTGCCGAAGAAATTAAGTATTATTGGGGAACCAAAGATGCCAAAGGCAATAACCTTGATTTGACCGGGCTTGTTCAAGAAAATGAACGAGCTGCTGCATTTAAGCAAATCATGAATCCCACAATAGCGAAAGTTTTGATGGGACTTCCTACTGTTACTCCAGCTATGGTGGGTGCGATAAATACAGCTTTATTAGCTCAAAAAGACAATATTTTTTCTAATCCGGGAGACTACAAAAATTTCATTGATGCACTTCATAACGCGTGTGGTGCTCCAGCTGCGCCATTTAATGGTACAGCAGCAAGTACAGGCTTTTATAAAGCTTTCAATCTGATAGATTATAATGATGGAAACTTAATTGATGCTTCTGCTAATGCTACACCTACTACGGTATCTGAAAAGATTCAAGACGAACATAAGAAAAATAAACTTTTATTTGAGGCTCACAAAACTGCATCTGGGATGGTTAATACCGGGTCTGGATCGCAAGTACAGCAGGCTTTGAGCGCAACAGAGAAAAAATTTGTGGAGATTATTGCGAGAGTAGCGCCGCAGCAGGCTAATCTTCTTAGCATAGATGATCAAGTTAATCCAATCTCACTGGAGATAAAAAGGCTTTATCAACAGACATTCGCATCAAGCACTAACGTTCACCAGTTTCTTGATAAACTGATTCCAGAAGATCAAGCCAATAGAGATCCAGCAAAGCGAACACTAAAAAATGAATTAAGCAAAGAGTTCACGCCAAGCGTTTACAATGAATTAAAAGGGATGAGAGTTAAGTCTCTTTTTAACCAAGGTGCCCGAGACCAACTCTACCTCATAAATGAAATCACCACAGATTTAGAGAGATTGCAAAAAGATAAGCCTGCTATTAAAAAACATAAAGGCCATTTAGAAGCGCTCGAAAAGAATCTCAATGCACTCCCTGCTTTATATAGCGGCGCAAACGAAGTTAAAGCAAAAAACAAAGCCGAGAAGATGTTAGAAGAATATAAGGCTTTGGAAAAACAATGTGATACGGTCATCGTGCATTTAGAACATGTTCGAGCCGAGCTTAAAGTCCGTCTTGATAATACACCTTCTGGTGCTCTACCTGCTGGTGACGTAAAGGATCAATTTAACCTTCTTCATAAGGAATTAAATAAAGAAATCATAGAGATTGAGGACCAGCTCAAATTTTACAAAAAAATAAAACAAAAAATATCGGGAGAAAATGGAGCCCTGGAACAAATAAAAGGCATACAGAATCGTAAGCTGACTGCTGTGATAGAGACAACATCAACGAGTTACACGGAACTCGACTTGGCTGATATACAAAAAATTGATGACGACAGAGTCTTTCCTATAAAGCCGGGGGCAAGAAACTCTAATTTAACCTCTGCAGTTACAAATACTAACGACTCTCCGACATTGCTGAAAATTCCGGATCAAGGTAAAATTCTTGGTATCAATACGTTTTATGGCACCAAGACTGACCCAAATAATCCTGGTCAACAGATAGATATAAAAGGACGTATTGCTATCAATTATCATCCTGAAGATGCCTTGCCCCCCAAATCATCTCTAGTAGGAAAAGATGTAGTCAGTTCCAGACCTATAAAGGTGATGATTGCCGTGCCCGTAGAAGATCCAGTTCATAGAGCGGATCAATCATTGAGAGCTGCCAAAGAATTGCTAAAAGACTGGGATGGCGAGAGTCTCATCAAATTAAAAGGATGGCAAGGTAAAGAAAAAGAGTTGGCCTATTTATGGACAGCAATATGTGTTTTAGGGGAGCACCACCCTAAATTTTCTCGTGATAAAATATCCGTTACCGGTACAGCGAACTGGAAACCCGATGGGGAACGCAACTGGAGAGGTTTTAAGGCCGAATCTGTATACAATAAAGTATTCATGGAAAGAGCCAGCGGAACCACGGCGGAACACGTAAGGGAGTTTACTGCTATAATCGCCCCAAAGAAAAGAGAAGAGGTGGATAAAGGCGTAAAAAAATCTACTTCATTCTATCGAGATACACTGACCGATACTAAAGAGCATAATATTGAAACAGAGGTTAACAAAGACTTGGCAGTAGAAGGAAAAGCGAAGACTTTAGGGGGTTAGATTTAGGAACTAATTACTAAAAGGGGTAATAGAATTGAATTCAAACCAACTGGCGATTGGTGTATTTGACTCAGGGATGGGCGGCTTAACGGTTTTACGAGCATTGCGGGAGAGCTTACCGCAAGAATCGTTTATCTATTTGGGGGATACAGCTCGACTTCCTTATGGGACTAAAAGTCCAGATACGGTAAAACAATATGCCATGCAAATGGCAAAATTGTTGGTAGAGCGGCGGATTAAGGCTTTGGTAATTGCTTGTAATACCGCTACTACAGCCGCTTTACCGTATTTACAGGAAATGTTACCCGGTATGCCGGTGCTTGGTGTGGTTGCACCAGGTGCCGCGGCAGCCGTTGCGGCAACTGAAAACAAACGTATCATTGTTTTAGCTACCGAAACAACGATTGCCTCCAATGCATACCAACAGTTAATCACGCAACACTTACCCCAAGCAATCATTAATACGCGCGCATGCAGTGTTTTAGTTGCCCTAGCAGAAGAAGGGATGGTCAACAATCAAGTAGCCCGCGAAGCGTTAAAACATTACCTGGATGGTTTTACCCATGAAGATACAGTGCTCCTGGGATGTACCCATTTTCCTGTTTTTAAGTCTTTGTTGAGCGACTTGTTACCTAAAGGAGTCACTATAGTCGATTCAGCTCATGCCACTTCCCAGGCCCTGTATCAGTTGCTTGAAAAACAGGACTTGTTGAATGATGCTCCTTCTTTGGGACGTTCGGTAAGTTATTTAGTAACCGACTCAATCAAGCGTTTTCAGATTGTTGGCGAGATATTTTTGGGCGATCGCTTGTCCTCTGAGGATATCGAGCTGGTGGATGTTAAAGGCTAAACGTAATTTCACTGTACATTTTGGCAACGCTGCAAACTATTTAAAAAACTTTCGTTCCCGCTTTCGCGGGAATGACATAGTCGGCGATGTCGTCGCTCCAAATTTATTCTTCCTTGGGTGGCCGACTCATTAGATTTTGGACCACTTGTTTTGGACTAATTTTTCCTTGTAGCAGTGCATTAATTTGTTCACAGATGGGCATTTCTACCTGCTGTTGTTTGGCAAGGAAGCATACTTGCGAAGCGTTATATTTCCCTTCTACGACTTGGCCAATTTGCTGTTCTGCATCGTTGATGCTGATATTTTGTCCTAAAAGTAAGCCGAAGCGGCGGTTTCGGGACTGATCATCGGTACAAGTTAAAACTAAGTCGCCGACACCGGCTAGACCAAGAAAAGTTTCTGCTCGTGCTCCCAAAGCTAATCCTAGGCGCTCCATTTCGGCCAGTCCGCGGGTAATTAATGCGGCTTTTGCATTCGCACCATATCCTAAGCCGTCACTGATACCACAGCCAATTGCCAAGACATTTTTAATAGCACCACAAATTTGCACGCCGATGAGATCATCGCTCAAGTACACACGGAGGTTATCATGATGAAGTAATGCACGCACCTCTTTTTGATATTGCGCATTATTGGAAGCTAAAGTCACTGCAGTGGGCAGGAAGTGAGCTACTTCTTTGGCAAATGATGGACCTGAAATAATTGCCTTAGGAAAAGTAGGACCAAAAGCTTGACTCACTAAATCACTTAATAATTGATGGCTTTGTGGATCAATACCCTTAGTCAGCCAAGCAAGTCCTTGAGGTGGTTTTTTTATTTTGCTGATAATTTCTCCAAAAGCATGGGAAGGAACAGCAATAATAACGAAATTGGCTTCGTTCATGCACTGATCAAAATCGGCTGAAGGTTCTAAAGTTTTAGGGAAACCAATATCAGGTAAATAGCGTGAGTTTGATTTTTTCTCAGTCATAAGAGCAATTTGCTGCGGATCATGTCCCCACAACAAAACACGATGTCCCACTTTGGCTAGGTGAATTGCCACCGCAGTTCCCCAAGAGCCAGCACCTAATATGGCAATGTTTTTTTGGTTCATTTTATGCTCTTAAAAAGGAGTGTATTGGTTAGCGAGATAAGCGTAGTATCTGAGTTGAAAAAATAGAATTCTTATTCCCACTCCCGGGTTAAGGCTTTGCCTAAACCCGGGCAAACAATACTTTAGTTCATACTTAGTATTTTTAAGCTTGGCCTTCTTTTTGTTTTTCTGCAACTTGTTGCATGTATAACGCATCAAAATTAATAGGTGCCAATACCAGTTGTGGGAAACTGCCACGAATTACTTGTGAGGTAATTGCTTCACGGGCATATGGGAATAAAATATTGGGGCAGAAGCTGTTTAATATATGATCCAGTTGATTGGCTGGAGCACCCTGAATGGTGAAAATACCTGCTTGTTTTACTTCTACAAGAAATGCAGTTGCTTTTTGGTTGCTTACGGTGGCAGTTACTGTTAATACTACTTCATAAACACCTTCTTCCAGTTTGGTGTTGGAAGTATTGAGTTCGAGGTTTAACTCGGGTTCCCATTGTTGTTGAAACACAGCAGGCGTATTCGGCGTTTCATAAGATAAATCTTTAATATAAATCCTTTGAATCATGAATTGGGTTTCATTTTGGTTTTGCGCTGGGTTTGCTTGTTCGCTCATGATATTGCTATCCTCTTAGTAATTGATCGAGTGTTCCCTGGGCATCCAGGGCATATAAATCATCGCAGCCACCGACATGTTGGCCATTAATAAAAATTTGCGGTACTGTATGTCTTCCGCTTTTAGCTATCATTTCCTGACGTAATTCGGGCTGTAAATCAATGCGAAGGTCAGTAAATGAAGTACCTTTATGGTTTAATAATTCTCTGGCTTTGACACAGTAGGGGCAATAACCCGTACTGTACATAATTATTTCTGCCATAATCTATTTTCCTTTAACCAAGGGTAATTCTGCATTTTGCCAGGCAGTAATTCCGCCGCTAAGTACATGCGGTTGGTACCCTTGGGCGCGAATTTTGTTGGCTAGGGTTTGGGCTTCCATTGCTCGTGTAGCAATTAGGATAAGGGGAGTATTTTTATATTTATCCATTTTCTGTTGTTCAAAATCCTCGTTTTTGGCATTGATCGCATCAATAATATGTCCTTGTTTAAAGGCATCTTTGTCACGCAAATCGATGACTACAGCATTCTCATTATTGATCAAATCAACAGCTGCCTGAGGAGTCAGTTCTTTTGCTTTCTTTTTCTGTGTAAACAACTCATTGATGAATATAAGTAATAAAACCACAATAAGGGCAAGCCATAACTGCCAATGATTTATGATAAATTGACCTAAATGTTCCATGTTCTCTCTTGATATTTTATTTATGTAGCGAATTATCCTCAGAATAGGGCATGAACGCAAGTAAAGGAACTATATAAAAATAGCATTGGTTGAGCACAACTAAACTCGGGTAAAGGGATGGTGCCAACCAGGGGTGTGGTTAGCGCTGTTTTTTAAGCAGCACATAGACTGCACCGTTCCCACCATCCTTTGGTAAGGCGCTATGGAAAGCTAAAACCTCCTCGAATTGAGGCAACCAACGGTTCAGTAAATTTTTAATTACGGGTGGTGCACCGAGATGGCCTCCTTTGCCGTGAATTATTAATAGACATCGTTTACCCTGTTCGGCCTGGGTTTGAATAAACTGGCATAAAATGTCCTTCGCTTTTTCGCCTTTTAAACCATGTAAATCCAACCGTGCTTCCCAGAGAATTTGTCCATTTCTTAATGCTTTTAATCGCTGGTGGGAAATACTTGGATGTGAATAGGAAAGGGTGGTTTCAGAAAGTACCGTGTCCACAATCATATCCGACAAGTAATATTCCTTTATTACGGGTGTGACTGATAATTTGCTCTTTTGGGTGGGAATTGAAGGCTTAGGTTCAGAATTTTTTACCCGCTGGGTTTTTTCATTTAATGGTTTTACCGAGCTCATGTGTTCACGGAACAGGGCTTTGTCTTCATCGGATAAAAAATCATCAGCCATTTTTTACTAGAAATGATTAAGTGATAAGAGAAGTATAACTCAGGTAGAGGGCGATTGTACCTTGGATTTGAATGCGGTAGATGTAAGTGGGGTCTAACTTCTACTATTTAAATTAAACTGTGTGCCCTGAGGCTACATTTGTTGTTTAACATAGGGTACAATTTGTACTTTTTCTGGATGAGAATCGTAATCCCATGAGCAATTATATACTTAAAGAAACGGAAGAATTAGACACCATTTTGGATTTTTTACGTTTTAGTGTGTCCTGCGCAATGAATGCGAATTTGTATTATGGTCACGGCACGGATAATGCTTGGGATGATATGCATTCCTTGATTTTGAGAAGTTTATTTTTGCCCTACGATTTAGAATCAAATTGGCTTAATGCACGCTTAACTACTAGTGAGAAAAAACATTTACATCAGCAATTGGAAAAACGGATTAATCAACGAGTACCCGTCCCGTATTTAATCAAAGAAGCTTATTTTTGTGATATTCCATTTTATGTGGATGAACGGGTTCTCATTCCTCGCTCTCCCATAGCTGAACTGATCAAAAATGAATTTTCTCCTTGGGTCAATGCAGAGAAAGTACATCGTATTTTAGATTTATGTACTGGCAGCGGATGTATTGCGATCGCCTGTTGCTATGCTTTTCCGGAAGCTCAGGTCGATGCAGTGGATATTTCTAGTGAAGCACTGGCTGTTGCTGCAATCAATCGTGAACAACTCGGTGTGGAAGAGCAACTTAATTTAATTGAATCAGATTGTTTCTCGAAAGTGCCCAAGGTAGGCTATGATTTAATAGTGAGTAATCCTCCATATGTAGGTAAGGAAGAGATGCAAACCTTACCTGACGAATTCCGTCATGAGCCTGTGTTGGCTTTGGAAACGAGTAATAATGGATTGGCCATTGTCGAAACAATTCTTAATAACGCTTATGATTATTTAAATGAAGAAGGTGTTCTGATTGTTGAGGTTGGGAATAGTGAAGCAGCTTTATGTGAGGCCTATCCTCAGGTTCCTTTCACTTGGCTGGAAATGAGTCATGGGGGACAGGGGATATTTTTGTTAACGAAGCAGCAACTAAAAGAGTACTTGAATGTCCGGTAATACCTTTGGCACTTTATTTACAGTAACAACTTTTGGTGAAAGCCATGGTCCGGCTATTGGCTGTGTGGTTGATGGTTGCCCGCCAGGATTACTGTTAAAAGAAGAAGACATCCAGCCTTTTCTGGACAAACGCAAACCGGGGCAATCCAAATTTACAACACAACGCCGAGAAGAGGATAAAGTACAGATCCTTTCTGGTGTTTTTGAGGGTAAAACTACAGGCGCTCCTATAGCTTTATTGATTCACAATACAGACCAACGTTCTCGGGATTATGAAGAAATTAAAAATTTATTTCGTCCTGGGCATGCAGATTTTACTTATCATCATAAATACGGCCATCGGGATTATCGTGGTGGTGGGCGCTCTTCAGCACGAGAGACTGCAGCACGTGTGGCAGCCGGAGCTATTGCACGCTTGTATTTGCAGCATCATTTAAACCTGGAAATTGTGGGTTATTTGCAACAAATGGGTGATCTGGTTTTGCACTTTGCAGATGAATCAGAGATTTATAATAATTCTTTTTTCTGCCCTAATAATACGCAGATTCAGGAACTTGCTCATGCGATCGAGCAATTAAGACGCCAAGGGGATTCAGTAGGCGCTCGCGTCAAGGTACTTGCTAAAAATGTACCTGTAGGACTTGGAGATCCTGTATTCGATAAACTCGATGCCACACTAGCTTATGCTATGATGTCTATTAATGCAGTTAAAGGTGTTGAAGTGGGTGCAGGTTTTGCAGCCGTGAATCAGTTAGGTTCTGTGCATCGCGATCAAATGTCTCACCAGGGTTTTCTTAGCAATCATGCGGGAGGAATTCTAGGAGGGATTTCTACGGGACAAAATATAGAAGTTAGTATTGCGCTAAAGCCTACTTCAAGTATTACAACTCCGGGAAAGACACTCAATGTTTTTGGCGATGAAGTAACCGTAGTGACTAAAGGGCGGCATGACCCTTGCGTGGGAATTAGAGCGGTGCCTATCGCTGAAGCAATGATGGCTTTAGTTTTAATGGATCATTATTTGAGACATAAGGCATTGATTTCTAATTCATAATTGGAAAATGCCCAGAATTCTCACCCTTCAATGGAGAGGGGATATACCCCCCTTTTTTTACTTGGGAAAGAAAGTGCCCGTAAGGGCTCATAAGCATATAGAAGAGGTCATAAATGAGCAGAGAATTAAATGTAGCCATAGTTGGGGCCACAGGTGCAGTTGGCGAAACTTTTCTAACCGTATTGGAAGAACGAAAATTTCCAATAAAGACGCTCTATCCTTTAGCTAGTTCTCGTTCCGTTGGTAAAACAATAACATTTAAAAACAAACAATTGGATGTTTTGGACCTCGCTGAGTTTGATTTTAGCAAAGCGGATATCGCCTTATTTTCGGCAGGTGGGTCGGTTTCTAAAGAATATGCGCCTAAGGCGGCTGCAAGTGGCTGTGTGGTTGTTGATAATAGCTCTTGTTTTCGTTACGAAGATGATATTCCTTTAGTAGTTCCCGAAGTCAATGCACATCGTATTGCTGAATATAAAAACAGAGGGATTATTGCCAATCCGAATTGTTCTACCATTCAAATGGTTGTGGCCCTGAAGCCTTTGTATGATGCTGTAGGAATTACCCGCATTAATGTTGCCACCTATCAATCCGTTTCTGGGACCGGCAAGAAAGCGATTAGCGAATTGGTTTCCCAAGTAGGAGACCTTCTGAATGGCAGACCTGCGCAGGTGAACGTTTATCCGCAGCAGATTGCCTTTAATGCCATTCCTCATATTGATCAGTTTGAAGAAAATGGTTATACCCGCGAAGAAATGAAAATGGTGTGGGAAACACGCAAAATTATGGAAGATGACAGTCTGATGGTTAATCCAACCGCAGTGAGAGTTCCTGTTATTTATGGGCATTCGGAGGCCATTCATTTAGAACTAAAAAAACCTTTAACTGCTGAAAAAGCACGGCAAATTCTTTCTAAAGCTCCCGGTGTTAAAGTGATTGATAATGTAAATAAAACAAGCTATCCGACTGCAATAAAAAATGCGATTGGCAAGGATGATGTATTTGTTGGTCGAATTCGAGAAGATATTTCTCATCCAAATGGATTAAATTTATGGGTTGTTGCAGATAACATTCGTAAAGGTGCTGCGTCTAATGCTGTGCAAATTGCTGAAATTTTGCAACGAGAGTATTTATAGTTTCAATGGTTTTTCGATGCCTTCTCCTCTTGGTGGGGGGGAAGGATCTTCATCATGCCAACATAGTATTTCGATCAAACAGATCGTTAAAAAAATCCTCCTACTTTTTATAACCTAAGTTATACTTTGATTAATACGATTGGATTTTTGAAAATATGCTAAATGAATATTATTTAACTGATGATATTGAAGAACCTGTTCTAGCGAGCAGTATTTTATCTTATGCTACTCCTCGTGTTTCGGGTAAACGTTTTAATGAATTAAAAACAGGACAAATAGCCTGGGAAGCAAAACTGGATCTTTCTGATTTATCACCAGAGGGAGCCCGTAACGCTTTGTTGCAGTTTATCCAAAAACAGATAAAGATGCATAAACAATGCATACTTATCACTCACGGTACAGTAAGTTCTAGAAATACTCCGCCAGTATTAAAAAATTTAGTTAATCACTGGCTGCCACAAATCAAAGAGGTTACTGCTTTTCACAGCGCTCTTCCGAAAGATGGTGGCATTGGTGCTGTATATGTTTTGCTAAGATCAGCCTTGGATTTGCCCGTACCTACACGCATCGAGAAGAGTACTTCTTTTTTGGTTGCCGAAACCAAGGCTATGGAACGACAGAGGCGTCTGGCTGAACAACAAGGCGAGCGACGGATAGCCTTAGTGAAAGCCCGCGAGCATTCCGATTATGAACCTTCGCCAGGTCCTGAAGGCGAGTTGCAAAATAATATTTTACAACATCCCGCGTTAGACAGTCAGCGTTATGATGGCGTGGACTCTCCTTTAAACCCTGAGCCACCTTTGAATACTGATGCCCGACGTGAGTTTGATAATGAGCTACGCAATCAGGAACAAGAAAAACAACTGCGTTTAGGTAATATGCCCAAATTTAACAATACACCTAAACCTAGAGGTCCTTATTAATGACTATTGCAAGTGACATAATCAGTCGTCGAATGCCTGATTTTGAAGCTTATCTTCGAGCAGGTGAATCGCTGGACGATATTGATGAATATGGTTTTACACCCTTAATTGAGTGTGCTATCACACGTCAAATAGAAATTGCCGAACAATTAATTGCTCGAAAGGTGGATGTCAATAAAGGAGATGTAACCGGACGAACTCCTTTACATTGGGCTGTAGATAATAATGATGTTGCATTGGCACGTTTGCTCTTAGATCATGGCGCAGATCCCAATGCGTATACCCGCAATGGGCTTTCTATATTGGTTTATCCGGTATTACGTAATCAAGACACGCTCAAACATTTACTTTATCAATATGGGGCAAAGCTTGATTTTGCCCTTGATTTTATTAATGGCAAATTGGTTGGGCATCGTTTTGAATTACAAGGTGATGTAGATATAGTTAATGCTAAAGGTGAGTTTATTGAACTTGATTATGAAGGATTCATTCTTGAATTTACCGTTGCCGTGATAAGAGATGCTTTAAGACGCTTTATCAATAGTTATTCAACCCGCCATTTACGTGAGTATTTTCCCTTAGCTTATGTAATCATGGACGCGTTTACGCTTGCAGAAGAACTGTTACAATATCAACACTTACCGTTCCTTAGTGCACAACATATTCAAAGACTCGACGATTTATTAAAAGTCCCTATGTTAATTCTGCCCGCTGCAAGTCGAGGTCATGCAATGGGCTTTATTCGTTTTGGTCAATGGTGGGCTAAAATTGATCGCGGTGAAAACAGTCTCCAGGAAGGAAGTGTTAATATCTATAAAATTACTCGCCCAGAAGCACTAAATGCTCATTTTTTAGAAAATTTTCTTTATAAAAAACAAGCCAGAAATTTTTTCCATCAGAAGATCAACCATCAACTAGGCTTGGTACCGGTAGCAAAGATTCCCATTAGTTCGCAAATTAGCGGCAATTGTTCTTGGGCCAATATACAAGCCATTGTAGCAGTTGCTTATGCCATTCAAGAATTGGAGAAAAACGGGTTTTTAAACTCAGATCCTGCTATGGCCTTTTACAATGAATGGGTCGCATGGGATAAGGATCGGGCTATAGATGAATGCATCCAGCGTTTTTATTTGGCCAATCCTGTGCGTAAAGCCAGTATTGCGGCAATGTTAGGGGGTGTTTTATTCCAAGCATTAAATTATGAGAACGAACGGCATTTAGAGATGGCGGAAAAAATACTTAAAATTCTAACCCTGCCCGATTATGAATATATTTTGAAAAGTTATCTTGAAGAGTACTGCATCAAGCGACTGACTAAAAAAGGCAATAATTTACTCAAAATCCTCGATGATTGCGGCATTAATCCCAATATTGGGGTCAACCCTATTGCTACAGGCTTATGATTCTTTGAAACGTAATTATAGTGCAGGGTCCTATCGTCTTATTGTGCTTATTTTTTCGGCTATAATCTAAAGGTAAGAACAATAATATCCTGATAAGGAGATCTCTATGTTGAAGTGGGCGCTCATATTTTTGCTAATCTCCATGGTTGCGGGATTATTTGGTTTTCGTGGTGTTGCCTCTAGATCTGCCAAGGTCGCTAAAGTGCTTTTCTTTTTATGTATAATTATTTTTCTGACTATTTTAATTTTATTCATATTTGGGACCGCATCCCTCATTTCAGCACCGTAAATTTTTTTATCTGGGCGATACCCTCTCCCTCAGGGGAGAAGGTGAACTTAATTACAAGAATAGTTAAGATAGCGAGGCAATATCAATCACAAAGCGATAGCGGACATCGCTTTTCACCACTCGTTCATAAGCGTCATTAACTTGTTGAATAGGGATTAATTCGATATCCGATACAATGTTGTGTTGGCCACAAAAATTCAGCATTTCTTGAGTTTCCTCAATGCCTCCAATGACGGAGCCAGCCAGGCTTCTACGTTGAGCAATCAGGGGAAATGGATTGAGCGGTACAGCCTCTTCAGGAATTCCGACCACCACCATAGTGCCATCACGTTTGAGTAGTTTGATGTAATCTTCCCAATTAATTTTTGCAGAAACCGTACAGATAATGAGATCAAAATAATTTTTTAATTTTGGAAAAGTATTCGAGTCTGAAGAAGCAAAAAAATGATCAGCACCCAGACGTTTACTGTCGGCTTCTTTATTCTGAGAGTGACTCAAGACGCTTACTTCGGCGCCCATTGCATGAGCCAGTTTCACGCCCATATGTCCCAGTCCTCCCAATCCTAAAATAGCAACACGTTTTCCAGGACCGATATGCCAGTGTTTCAGAGGGGAATAGAGTGTTATTCCAGCACAAAGAAGGGGGGCTGCTGCATCCATAGGTAAGTTTTCTGGAATTCTTAGAACGTAATTTTCATCCACAACAATTTTGGTCGAGTAGCCTCCTTGAGCTAAGTTGTTACTATTCGGCTCATAATTGTTATAGGTGAAAGTTATTCCCCCCTCGCAATACTGTTCTAACCCTTCATGACAACTTTCACATCGTCGGCAAGAATCAACTAAGCAGCCAACCCCCACATGATCGCCAACTTTAAATTTACTGACAGAGGAACCGACTTGACTCACGATACCAATAATTTCATGCCCAGGAACCATTGGAAATAGGGATCCTCCCCATTCATCTTTAACTTGATGAATATCTGAATGACAAATACCACAATAGTGGATTTCAATCAGTACATCATTTTTTCCAACTTCACGACGATTAAATGAATAGGGGGTCAGTGGTGCTTTGGCCTTTTGAGCTGCATAACCTTTTACAGGTATCATTTAAACTCTCCTTGTTAATGGGTAGTCATATTTTTATCATCCTTTAAAAAGTGTATAACTTATTCCGTTGTAATGCGTATTGTAGAGATAAAATTAAATTGTGATACCTAAAGCAAGCTTAACTTAGTGCCATTCCTACATGGGGGATTTCTTTATTTAATTCATCAAAAATCCCGCCTTTAGAAACAAGAGCTTTTTCAAAGGATTCTAATTTTCTCAGCGAGTCTGTTTTAGTATTAAAAAAGGTGCCTAGATAACCTTGTTCACAATATAATGCAGTCAAAATGCCCGGGGCAATAGTTAAGCCTGCAATAATTCCGCCTATTGCTTTGACACATATAATAAGTGATTTTAATATAGGGTTGAGTTCATTATACCACTTTGCCCAACCGCGATATTTGCCAAACTCTTCTTTGGCACTTTGAATTGAATCGTGACAAGTTTGTTTGAACTTTGTAAAACTTTTTTGTGAAAGAGGATTATTGAAAAAACTAGTCCCAGCATCGAGCAGGCTTGAGCCTAATAATTGCGCAATAGGAGCTACGGTTGAGTAATTGGGGTCGAAGTTATCATTTAACAGAGGTGGTTCCTCGGAAGTATGAGGCTCATAAGTTTTAGTTCCTTTATCTGCCAACTCATGTAATTTAAACTTGAGCATTTGCAGCAACTGATTAAATTTATGTTCTTCTCTTTCAATAGCCAACATAGCTGCAAATTTTTCTTCCACTTTTGGCAATGTCTGTTGAATTGAACGTTGTTCAAAATGTTCTGATAAATGATTATTGACTTTTTCGACCAAGCGATCGACTAGAACTGAGAGATTATTATCAGCAATCTTATAAAGAGCAAGTTTTTTTCTAAGGAGTAGAAGTGCTTCTAAATCAAGCTCTAATAAATTACCTGCTGCCACAAATAAAGAGGAGGATTTGATGGAAAATTCAATATTATCGTCGGGGAGAATCACCGAATAGATGGTATGAAAAATATTATAAAAACAATGTCCGCTATTAAAAGTACTCTCTGGAAACTTATGTTCAATTCGATTTACAATTTGAATAAATTGAGTTTTTTCATCTTCACTAAGTGAAGATTCTTTTAAACTGGGATTAAGACCGAACTCCAAAGCGGAACGTCGTTTATTATCTTGAAAAAAAATATTACTTGTATGGCCTTGACGGAAGATACACTTCAGAGATTTACCTTGCAGGGGGTGCAATGCCCCGGCTGACTCGAGCACCATATATTCGATAATATCAGTACGTTGTAGTTGCTGTTCTTCGTAGTAAAAACCGGATTGATTTAAGTGATCTACAATAAGTTTATAGAAAGACATAATTTTATAATAAATGATAAAAAGGTGCGAAACTCTAACATAAATTTGCACCACTTCCATTATATTTTATTAATTATCAGATGGTTAAATCTTCTTGTTGGGTTAAAAGACAAGAACGTTTGCTCAGAATTATTTTCGGGGAGATGAAAGTTTTTTAATGCGAGGAGTAATCACCTGCGGATTCTTGAATCCAGTTCTGGATGAAACAAAGCGAAATCGGATTTTCTGATAAAAGAGTTCCCCAGGTTTCGGCATTCGCCTCACCCAGGGTACATTTTCAACATTATTCCTTTATTGCTGGTTCTCTTTTTTTATTGCTTTCTCCCTTGGCAACAGTGGATTTGATATTTCCTTGTTGTTGACCTTGTTGACCTTGTTGACCTGTTTTTCTTCGATTTTGGTTGGAAGGAGAAGTATTACCTGTATTGGTACGTTGCTGTTGTTGTTGATTACCGCTAGGCCGACGTCGTCGATTTTGCGATCTTCTATCACCAGAACTTCTAGAAGATTTGGCTTGCGGCTGATTACGGCCTGGGATTTTTTTAGCTTGATTTTGTGGCACTGCAGCCGCAGAGTCTGTATGTCCACCGAATAAGCTGGACCATAAACGTTTGATGAAACTAGTTTGGCCACTTTTTACGGGTTGATGTTCTGTAAATGGTTTGACAGCGGGTTCATCCCGTAAAGAAGCTTCTGCCTCACTGCTGGTAACGTGTAATTCAGGCTGTTGAATTAAAGAATAACTGGGTTTTTTAGATTTACCCACATTATCCTCTTTAAGCCGAGTAATCGTATACTGGGGTAAGTGCATATAAGGATTGGCGATAATTACTACCGAAACGCCATGTCTCTTTTCAATATCTTTAATGAAATTACGCTTCTCATTTATGATGAACGTTGCCATTTCTGCAGGAAGTTGTACTTGTATCTCAGCGGTCTTTTCCTTTAATGCTTCTTCTTCGATAAGACGCGTAATCGAGAGCCCGTGAGACTGAATGTTACGAACAGTCCCTCGTCCTTCACACCGTGGGCAAACTTCTTGAGCGCTTTCGCCTAAGGATAATCTTAGGCGTTGACGAGACATTTCTAATAGTCCAAAACGAGAAATACGTCCAACCTGAATCCGTGCTCTATCAGCTTGCAAAGCTTCTTTTAAGCGATTCTCAACATCACGTTGATTTTTACTGGAACTCATATCGATAAAATCGATAACGACCAGACCACCCAAATCACGTAGACGTAATTGACGGGCAATTTCGTCAGCTGCTTCAATATTGGTATTGAAGGCGGTGGCTTCGATATCTGATCCACCCGTTGCTTTGGCTGAGTTTACATCAATTGAAACCAGAGCTTCGGTTCGGTCAATCACCAAAGCACCTCCAGAAGGCAACATAACTTGGCGTTGATATGCCGTTTCTATTTGGCTTTCAATTTGATAAAAATTAAACAAGGGGATACTGCTGTTGTAAAGCTTCAAATTGGGCAGGAATTCAGGCTTTACTCGCTCAATATATTGCTTGGCTTTAATATAAGAAATCTGATCATCAATGATGATTTCGCTGATTGACTTGCGTAAGTTGTCGCGAATGGACCGAATGATGACATCACCTTCTTGATGGATCAAGCTAGGAGCAAGTTCTGTGTTGTAAGCCTGTTTGATTGATTGCCATTGATTACACAACATATCCAGGTCATCTTGCAACTCTTCTTGGCTTTTGCCAACGCCTGCTGTACGGATTATAAGCCCCATATCATCAGGAAGAGTCAATGCGTTAAGTGTTTCACGTAATTCATCACGTTCTTCTCCCTCGATACGTCTGGAGATACCACCAGAGCGAGGATTGTTAGGCATCAGAACTAAATAGCAGCCTGCCAAAGTGATATAGGTAGTGAGTGCTGCACCTTTGCTACCACGCTCTTCTTTGTCTACTTGAACCAATAATTCCTGACCTTCACGAATTAATGAAGTAATGGGAGGCTTTTCATCGCCAAACTCTTCAGGATTTTTGCTTAAATATTCAGGTGCAATTTCTTTAAGTGGCAAAAAACCTTGACGCTTAGAACCGTATTCTACAAAAACGGCATCGAGACTGGGCTCCCGTCGGGTGACGGTTGCTTTATAAATATTCCCCTTTTTCTTCACTTCACCAGGACATTCAATATCCAGGTCAAATAAATAACGATCTTTGATAAGTGCAACACGAACTTCCTCAGTTTGAATTGCATTGATTAACATTTTTTCCATCTATTACCCCAATATTAGGGCGCCGTCATTTAAGTCGAGATAGTATAAGGCTCAAAATTCCTTAGAGGTTCAATTGGATATACTGACATTGATACGCTTTGGGTTGAGGCCTGAATTTTCTGTGCATCGATGCACACATCTGTATGCTTTGTTGCAATATTTGAAAACCCGGGAGTTTCACCACAAGAAGGTAATAGGTCAGTAGCACCTGGAATTGAACAATAAGCGATGTGATCTTTAAGCGAACCCATGGCCGTATAAACAGACTTTACGCAGGTTACCTGTTCAATAGACCTCTTTACTGCACTGGATAACTGCGTCATCGGTACGCGGCTCGAATCTTCATGTACTGAGGAGTACGCTCCGGTTCGGTGCTTCGTTTTCCCGAGCATGTATTTCCTTGCAGCGAGTTTCGAAAGGGGTCTAAAGATAGGTGCATGCTCTGAAATATACTGGTTACAAATCAAACGGGTTGAAATATGAAGCCAAAGGCGTGCGAAAGCCCGGAAATAATTCGTAATCGGTATAAAGCATGTCTGGCATGCGTAGGTTTCTGTCAAAAATATGCTCAATTTATCTCTGGCATTGGGTTGCTTCCTTATATCTGCTTAAATGGAAGCGCTATTTCTTATGTAACTATAATTTAACAAGTAAATCACTCATTTAGGGCGGGTCAAGACCCAATTTCCTTAATGTTCAGCATATACTTAAAGTAAATAGTCACGCTTTTTTTATTTAAATGCGTTATAATTCGGTTGCATGGAAATTTTCCCACGCTACAGGCGATCATACCAAAAAAATCACGCCCAGCAAACAGGTTTATTGACAATGAGTGAAGTTAGTTATAAAGAAATCAGTAATGAAGAAGAAGGACAACGTCTCGATAATTACCTGATTCGTATTTTGAAAGGTGTTCCTAAAAGCCATATCTATAGAATTATTCGTGGTGGTGAGGTACGAGTTAATAAAAAAAGAGCCCAAGCTAATACACGATTATATGCTGGTGATAGTGTACGTATTCCTCCCATTCGTTTGTCAGAATCGAAAGAGGTGTTTGTAGGTGACGCCTTGGCAAAACGACTTACCGAATGCATTATTTTTGAAGATTCTTGTTTCTTAGTAATCAATAAGCCGGCAGGTATCGCAGTTCATGGAGGAAGTGGTTTAAGTCTCGGTGTGATCGAGGCGTTGAGAAAAACAAGACAAGATTTAGCTTATTTAGAATTAATTCATCGTCTCGATAAGGAGACGTCAGGTTGTCTTTTATTAGCCAAAAAAAGAAGTACTTTAAGGGCAATGCATGCATTGCTTGAAGCGCGTGAAGTACAAAAGACTTATTGGGCATTACTGACCCATCGCTGGGAAGGTAAAAAACAGGTGACTGTTCGTGCCGCACTTGAAAAAAATATTTTAAAATCAGGTGAACGTATTGTTTCGGTTAAACAAGAAGGGAAAGCCTCGGAAACAGGTTTTAAACTTCTTGAAAACTATCAACATGCTTGTTGGGTTGAGGCCACTCCAAAAACCGGGCGCACACACCAAATTCGTGTGCATAGTGCCCACTTAGGACATGTTATAGTTGGCGATAAAAAATATGGATCACTTGCAGGAGAAATAGAAGGGATAGATAATCTGGATCATCGTCTTTTTTTACATGCGCGATCCATTCAATTTGAATTGAATGGTACAAAGCATTTGTTTCAAGCTGATGCAGATAACCATTTTTCTACCGCACTAAAACAGTTACGTGCGAGGAGCGTAGTGAGCAATGAGCAATCCATATGATTTAGTAGTATTTGACTGGGAAGGTACTATTGCGGATACTTTAGGAATCGTTTTACATATAGTTGCTACAGAAGCGAATTTATTAGGATTTGGTAATTTTGATCCGTACCAGGCCAGAAAATATGTTGAGTTGGGTTTAGTGCAAGCTTTGCGGAAAACATATCCCCATTTGACTACTACACAACATCAACAATTATTACAAGCCGTACAATTAGCCATGCATTCTCGATCAACGGATGTCTGTTTGATGCCTGGAGTACGTGAACTGATCTATCAGTTGCATGAGGCTAACATAACCCTTGCGATTGCAACGAATAAAGGACAGCAATCTTTATTACGTGCCTTGCAGACTACGGGTCTTGATAAAATATTTAAAATAACCCGCTCTGCGGGACAGGTTCCAGCGAAACCTTGTCCGCAAATGTTGGAAGAGATTATTGAAGAACACGGTGGAACTGCAGCTACCACATTAATGATAGGCGATTCGCTTACAGATATGGAAATGGCAAAGGGTCTCCAAGTTACTGCCGTAGGAATAGACATTTATCATCAACAAGAAGAGTCTGCACTTAAAGCTGCCGGTGCAGTTGTTGTATTCGATGATTATGAACAAATAGCAGGTTTTTTAAATTTATCGAAGAGTAGTTAAACCCATACATATTATCTGTAGGCATGGTGAGAAAATAAAAACGAGTCCGAATTCATAAAATCCAATTCGCTCAGGCTCCATTTTATTTGTAGACTACTCAAAGGATGGGGGTTGCTTTATTTCGTCTTATGTAAAGGGAGTATCAAGCGTTGAGTACATTAACCAGTTTGCCAAATTTATTAACTTTACTGCGCATTGTTTTGATTCCAGTATTTGTTATTGTATTTTATTTACCGTTTTCTTTCGCACATATGCTGGCAGCATGCATTTTTGGTGCAGCAAGCTTTACTGATTGGTTGGATGGATATTTGGCACGTAAGCTCAAAATGATGTCTCCTTTTGGTGCTTTTCTTGATCCTGTCGCTGACAAGTTACTCGTTTCTACAAGTTTATTGTTGTTAGTCGGAGCTAAAGAGATTAATTATATTACTATCCCGGCGATTGTAATTGTTGGGCGTGAAATTGTTATTTCTGCGTTACGCGAGTGGATGGCGGAAATCGGCCGACGTGCAAGTGTTACGGTTGGATATGTGGGAAAGATAAAAACTTTTCTGCAAATGGTCGCTTTGATTTTATTATTGGCATTCAATTCTTTAGATACTTGGGGCGGAATTTTTGGTTTTGTCCTGCTGTATGTGGCAGCAATTTTAACGATTTGGTCGATGATTATTTACTTGGCAATTGCATGGCCCGAATTAACGAAAAAAAATTAACTTTATTATTGACAGGGTGTTAAATTTCGGTAGAATCACACCCCGTAGAGACGCGGGAATAGCTCAGTTGGTAGAGCACAACCTTGCCAAGGTTGGGGTCGCGAGTTCGAGTCTCGTTTCCCGCTCCAAATTAAAGCGACACAAAAGTCGCTTTTTTTTTAGAGCTTGAAGAAGTATTAGAAGTATCAATGAGGCTGTGTGGCAGAGTGGTCATGCAGCGGCCTGCAAAGCCGTGGACGCCGGTTCGATTCCGGCCTCAGCCTCCAAAATCAATTTGCCCAGGTGGCGAAACAGGTAGACGCAAGGGACTTAAAATCCCTCGGAGGAAACTCCATGCCGGTTCGATTCCGGCCCTGGGCACCAATCACCAATCATTCTGAAGCGAACAAGACTAAAGCCAGAATCGCAAAGACCATACCCAATCCATGTTTTAATGTTAATCCTTGTTTAAGAAATACAACGCTAAGTAGTAGCGTGATCATAGGATACATAGAGGTGACGAGTACGACTGGCATCGTAGGTCCATTACGTAGTGCCAAAATGAAAAAAATGCAGGCAATACCACTCGCTAAACCATTCAATAAGCCATAGGTGCTTCCTTTGGGACAAAGATCCAATTTAAAATCAAGTAATATCAATGCGATGATGCCTGAAATTAAAACGCCAATGCTTGAATAAAAAGTGATCGATAAAGGATTAATAAAATTTGATGCTCTGGTACCCCAATATCCCCAGGCACCATAAAGAAATAAAGCAATGAGCGAAGGAAAATACCAAGAGCTAGGATTCATACAAATTACCTTACCTGATAACAGGTTTACAGATTAGTTATATAGGATAAGGTACTTTATTAAGATAATACAACCGAATATTCTTTCTCGAGGCTAAGTTAAACATTTAACCTTATTGCCTGACTGAAATTTAATATGTAAAGATAATTGCCATCTTTGCGAAAGATTTCGTTTCTCAATGTGGGTTTTTATTGGATCCTTTGAACACTCTCTTAACTTAAAGAAATCGGACTCATCTACCTAGGTTGCTATTTGGAGTCGATGCCTGGGCAATTGCTGCTTGTTCGGACTGAAATTCCAGTTCTCTTTGCTGGTCTAACCATTCAATTAATCGAGGACGAAAGGTTCTAAAAAATAAATAAAAACGATTGGATGAGCGAATCTTGGCTCCTTCATCCTGTTGATATAAAGACATCAATTTTTTTGGGGTTGTTAGTTTTAAATTTAAAGCAATTTTATCTGCGTGAAAGGCGATATCAGTCAAATCATGATTCGTTAATTTGAAAAAATCTTCAATGATTTCACGACCTTCTATTTTGAAATCGTTGAGAGTAAATTGATGTTTTGCAAAATAGTCACTTTTTTTTCCATTGGCTGTTTTTAGGTCTTGTTTTGCACCAGCTGCAATAAGCTCCCTACTTAAATCATCAAAATGATAAAATCTTGCCCAATGAAGTGCGGTCATTCCTTGCGCATCCGCGTGGTTTACGGTGCAACCTAATTCATGCATTTTACTCAATATATGTCTTGCTGCTTCTTTATCTGCCAGTTTACATGCTAATAACAGAGCTGTATTGTCATAAGAAGTCGCTAAAAGAAATTTTGAATTGGCTAAATGCAATGCCTGTTGCAGCTTCGATGGATTACGTTCAATAATGGCTTGATGTAAGGGGGTATTTGTAGGTACTTCATCATCATAACTGTCTTTATCATGAACAGACAACTGGCAATATAGATTTAGATTTTTTAATGTTTCTTGATATGAATCTAAGCATTGTAATTCTTTAAGATAGATAGCAAAAAAATTTTTAAGCGCGTTTGAATGATGTAATAAAGACAAGGTGGGTTCTAAAATATGAGGATTTAACAAATCATGATCCCGTAAATAGCTCAGAAGGGATTGAAGAGTTTCTATGCTGCTTTTATATCTTAGTTGGGGCAACATGGATTGTATTATTTCTCTTTGTACGAGACCCAGTTTGTTGATGAATTTAAAAAAAGTGCTGAGGGATAAAATAGCCTCCACTGAAAGATTTGTCTCTATTAATAATTCTGCGAGTAATGGGATTAAGTGATGAGGAAGACTTTTACAAAGCCCAAATACATCAAAAATCAAATACCATTCACTGTATTCTTCTATATATAGGGAATCAGAATCCCCTTTATCCATAGCAAAACGGACCGGAGTAACGTGGCTAAGTGCGGTATAACGAACAAGCTTGTTTTCTTGTGCTAGAAAACAAAGGAGATCATAAATTTTATCCTCTTGCTCCGGGGCGAGCCTTATCGCTTTGACCAGAGCTATTCGCGTTTCCAGATTCGTATTTTTATCCGTAAACACCCGTAGAGCCCAGATCGGATTAGAAAAACGTTTGGTTTTAATGAAGGACACAAGATGAAGGAAATCAGTGAGCTGATCAAGAGCTCCTCCGGATGCAGTTAAGCTAAGTTCTTCACTTAACAAAGCATCAATTTCATCAAAATGCACGTCGGGTTTATTAACTAAAGCAGTAATCTTATCGCTAAAAAGGATTTTTTTTACGTTCCTTTCTGATGAGGCCATAATGTTCCCTCATTAAAATATTAAATTTTTTATCACGAGTTACTTATATATAAGATAAGGCTCTGAAAAGACTCAAGTTATACCTGCTATGGAGAAACAATTGTTACTTCTACAAGAGAACAATATTTTGCCATTGTGCACATCTTCATCATTTCAGTCAATTTGTTTATCTTCCTGGTTGAGGGCTAAAACTTAAGAATTCTAAATGATTGATTACATGATCATTGTGTAAAACCACTAATACTGCGGAACTGAAACAATACTATTATTAATCCCTTAATCAGTGACTTATTATTGAAATCAATTCTATTCGGCGCCTCTGACTAAATATCCACAAATTCTGTGGATAACTATGTGAGTTAACTGATGAAGAAATAATAAATAACAGAACTCTGCATAAGGTATATCGCTTGGATGATTTTTTCTCTACAATAAGACTTTAACCAAAATAAAAGCAAACATGTATAAACCATTAGCCCTTTTTATGGGGTTACGCTATACGCGGTCAAGAAAGAAGAATCATTTTGTCTCCTTTATTTCGCTGAGTTCAATGCTAGGTATTGGCATAGGCGTTATGGTTCTCATTACCGTCTTATCGGTAATGAATGGGTTTGACCAACAAATACATAATCGATTTTTTGGAATGGCTCCTGAGATTACGGTTTCTGGACCCAATGAACGTCTTAGTGATTGGCCCGAAGTAGCTAAAAAAATTCAAACGGTTCCGGAAATCAAGGCACTTGCACCCTATGTAGGTGGGCAAGGATTAATGGTTCATGAGGGACAGGTTTATCCTATTGTTCTAACAGGTGTGTTGCCTGAAAAAGAAGAAACGATGAGCCATTTACAAAAAAAACTATTGGCCGGAAATCTAAGTAATTTAAAGGATTTTGGTATTATTCTGGGTAAAGGGCTTGCAGATAATATGGGAACGATGATTGGAGATAAGGTAACAGTCATGATTCCCCAAGCAACTGTAACTCCCGCTGGAATGATTCCTCGTTTTAAACGATTCACTGTAGTAGGGGTTTTTTCTGCAGGAAGTGGATTTAATTTTGATACAAAACTGGCATTCATCAATATGGGAGATGCCCAAAAGTTATTGCAAATGGGCGATGAAGTAACTGGAATCAAAATGAAAATAGCGAATGTCTATCAAGCACCTGAATTAACTTCTCGATTATCCCATTTGTTAGGTGAAGAATATCAAGTAGGTAATTGGACACAGCAATATGGAGCATTTTTCCAGGCAGTTAAAATGGAAAAAACGATGATGTTTATGATTTTATTGCTGATTATCGCAGTAGCTGCGTTTAATTTGGTCTCTTCTTTGGTAATGGTTGTTAATGACAAACAAGCAGAGATCGCGATTTTAAGAACCATTGGTGCAACTCCTTCCACAATACTATGGACATTTATTGTTCAAGGAATGATGGTGGGAATTGTAGGCACAATTTTTGGTTTGGTCGGTGGATTAATATTGGCAAAGAATGCAACTACAATAGTGAATCATCTGCAATCCTGGTTTCATTTTAAAGCCTTATCATCCAGTATTTATTTTGTTGATTATTTGCCTTCTAAAATTCTATTGAGCGATCTATGGAAAGTTTGCGTTATGGCATTATTAATGAGCTTTTTTGCAACAATTTATCCTGCATGGCGCGCCTCAAAAACAGTGATTGCGGAGGCTTTGCATTATGAGTGATATTATTTTAAATGCTAATAAATTATGTAAGTCCTATAACGACGGCGCTTCGAAAGTGAATGTATTACGCGGGATAGACTTATCTATAGGTAAGGGCGAACGTTTGGCAATTATTGGTCCTTCAGGCTCCGGTAAAAGCACTTTATTGCATTTATTGGGTGGGCTGGATAAACCCACAAGTGGCGATGTATGGATAAAGGGTACCAATTGGCAAAAGATAAATGAAAAACAGCGTTGTAAATTACGTAATCAAGGTTTGGGATTTATATATCAATTTCATCATTTGTTACCGGAGTTTACCGCACTTGAAAATGTTTCCATGCCGCTATTGTTAGGAAATGTTTCAGTAAAGGATGCAGAGGCAGAAGCGAGTAAAATGCTCGATGACGTTGGCCTTAAAGAAAGAAAAACACATAAGCCTGCACAGCTTTCTGGAGGAGAACGGCAAAGGGTTGCAATAGCTCGAGCCTTGGTGCACCAACCTTATTGTGTCCTGGCTGATGAGCCTACAGGAAACCTGGATCAAACTACTGCAACGAAAGTATTTGAGTTAATGCTGGAGTTGAATCGAAAAAGAAACACTGCTTTGGTGATTGTGACTCATGATCAGCAATTAGCAAGACAAATGGATAGAGTTCTAGTGCTAGGAGAGGGGATGTTATTAGAAGGTTAAAGAAAGTACTGACCTAGTCTTAGTACTGTTTCAGATAAGGATTATCAACAAACAGAGGAGTTAACAAGGATGTTTAAGAAAAAAGCAGTCAATGTCAGTGAAACTGCCGAGAGTACTACTAAGGAAGCTACCTCAGTTAATTTTAAGAATTTTCTTGAAGGTGCTAAAAAGGACGCCAAGAAATATGATCTGATTGATACCGGCGTCACAACACCCTCTTATCCATTTTTATCACCCCAAAACAAATATAAAAGATTGAAACCTCAGATCCCGCCGTTTATTGTTCAGGGACTACAAATTATGGATGAAGAACCATTCGAGCCAAAGCCCACTTCACCATAAACAACTATCGGATAATTGTTAAACCCCTATGTGAGTAAGATTTTAGCTCGATTAGGAAACCCAGGGTTACGGTAGGTCGTAACCCTGGGTTTTTAAGGATTCCTGGGGCAGGCGTTTCACCCATGATAACGTAAGTTTTCTCTTAATAATCCGCGTGTCCTGGTGTACGAGGGAAAGGAATTACATCTCGTACGTTGGCTAAACCGGTGACATAGCTTACCAAACGCTCAAAACCTAAACCAAATCCTGCATGCGGCACAGTACCGTATCGGCGAAGATCTCGATACCATTGATAATTCTCTTTACTTAGATTGCATTCTTCGATTCGTCTATCTAGAACATCGAGACGTTCTTCGCGTTGACTTCCCCCGATAATTTCACCGATTCCAGGTGCTAAAACGTCCATAGCAGCGACGGTTTTTCCATCATCATTGAGGCGCATATAAAAACCTTTAATTTCTTGGGGATAATTAGTCAGAATTACTGGTTTTTTACAATGAACTTCTGCTAAATAACGCTCATGCTCTGATTGTAAATCCAAGCCCCAACTTACAGGGAATTCAAATTTTTGGCCGCATTGTTCCAAAATTTTAATCGCATTAGTATAGGTCATGACTTCAAAATCTGAATCTGCAATATGCTCTAAACGTTCGATACATCCTGGAGCAACAAATTGGTTGAAAAATTCCATATCATCCATACGTTCTTCCAAGACCGCTTTGCATAAATAGCGCAACATTCGTTGGCTTAAATCACAAATATCTTTCAAGGTAGCAAAAGCGATTTCAGGTTCAATCATCCAGAATTCAGCGAGATGGCGACTGGTATTTGAGTTTTCAGCACGAAATGTTGGGCCAAAAGTGTATACTTTTGACATAGCCATACAATATGCCTCTAAGTTGAGTTGCCCAGAAACGGTAAGAAAAGTCTCTTTACCAAAGAAATCTTTGTTAAAGTCAATTTGGCCGAATTCATTTTTAGGTACATTCAAAAGATCTAAGGTGGATACACGAAACATTTCACCCGCGCCCTCACAATCACTAGAAGTAATTATAGGGGTGTGGATCCAGAAGAAACCTTGTTCGTGGAAAAAACGATGAATGGCTTGCGATAAACAATGACGGATTCGAGTAACAGCGCTAATTGTATTTGTACGAGGACGAAGATGAGCTACCTCTCGTAGAAATTCCAGCGTATGACGTTTTGCCTGAATAGGATAAGTATCTGGATTTTCAACCCAACCCACGACTTTTATAAAGTCAGCTTGAATTTCAAATGATTGGCCTTTCCCTTGGGAGGCAACCAGCTTTCCTGATGCAATCAAAGAACAGCCAGCGTTGAGTTTCGTGACTTCTTCATGATAATTTGCTAAACCATCGGTAGCTACGATTTGAATGGGAGCAAAACAGGAACCATCATGCAGGCTAATAAAAGACAATCCTGTTTTTGAATCACGCCGGGTCTTTACCCAACCTCTAACGGTAACGTGTTCATCAATTTTGATTTCACCATCCAAACATTGTTTTATGGTAAAAACTTCGGTCATTTTTAACTCCTCACTCTATATATTCGTGCATGGTAATAAGGTATGTTTAAAGTACTTTTTAAATTCTATCCGTCTGCATACGCTGATTGGGATAAAGCGCAGATGTAGCATTACATCAAGCTTAACCTATTGAAGAATTAGTTGGGTTAACGAGTCTGGATATGCCAAAATCGTAATTGGGAACCCATGAGTATAGATACCTTTAACTAAAAATGAGATGATACACTGGGGTTATTCGCATTTCTACTATCTTAGTGCTAAAACCTATTGATTTTCTCATTCCAGTACGTTATTCCTAAGGCAAAAATTAACCTGTTTCAATTATCGTTGAGGCACCATTATGTTGCGAAAAGTATTATGCATCTCGTTGTTTTTGTGTTCCTTTGTTGTTTCAGCAAAAGATACCGTATTAAAATTATATAGACCTTATGGTGAGGTATCAGAGCAGGTAGTTCCTCAGGTGAAAAAAGAGCTTTTAGGTGAATGTTACTCTCAATCTCAATTAATCATTCGTGAAGATGCCTGGCGTTGTATTGCAGGGGGTAAAACATATGATCCGTGCTTCGTTAAAGCAGGTCCGAATAGGACTGAAGCTTTATGCCCTCGCTCTCCCTGGAATGGAGACAGTGTGCAGATTAAAGTTAAAGTGCCTTTGAATAATGAGCAACACAAAACATTAGATATGTCTCGCACTTATCCTTGGGGAATCGAGTTAACCAATGGAGAGCAGTGTCGCGCGATTAAGTCGGATATGATTTACGACCAAATGCCCGTGCGTTATAAATGCAGTAATAAAAATTACTTGGTTGGTTATTTACAACGATGTAAAACGGTATGGAGTATGCTTGAAAAAACACCTCAGGGTGTTGTAACTGTAGAATTAAGTAAAGTTTGGTTCTAATAGAAGATAAATATCTGCCTGTAAGCCTATTTATTTTTCATTTTATAAAAATTTTAGTTGATAATGTCATTAAAAAACCTGAAAATTCCCCTTTTTTAAAGCTAATATTTTTTGTAAAGGATCAAATATGCAACAAAAACAAGAAACAATATTTGAGGATTCCCGTTTCCTTAAAAATGAAAACGAACTGAATCAATTACAAAGTTCTGAGGTTTATCTGCCTCATAGAAAAGTTCAATTATTAAAAGAAAATATAAAAAAACTAAACGATGTAATACATTATTATGATGATGCAAATTTGCAAATTCGCATTTTGGCTAAACTAGGCGAATATAATGCTACTTTATCAGCGGTATTAGCTTCTATTGTTAATCCAACACAGAGGGATATAGCCGATCAACTTGAGTCCATAGCACTTGCTCAAGAGTATAATCCCGAAACAGTCAATAAATTAGATGAACAATTAGCTACTAGTCTGCAAGAAGAAGAATACTTTACTCAAATATTGGGCCAGGAATTTGGCAAACAAATAGAAATTGAAAAAAGGTGTTCCAAACTGCGATTCTTTAAATCGGACACCAATAAATTGACAACACAGGATATGGCTGAAGAGGAGCATCCAGGTGAGCCCTCATTGAAATAACGTGTTGGAATGTTATTCCCTACTTAAAACTGTACTAAGGCAACGCCATATGACGTTGCCAACAACGGTTGCAGATTTAAATCCGGGTAACAGCACTTATTCCGGAACTGCTTTCCTAAATGGCTCTAGAGTTAGACAATGAGCATTGATTTCATTAATAAGAGGATAGTTATCCATTGCAAAATGAAAGCGGTTGGCATTATAGACTTGAGGGATAAGACAAAGATCGGCCAAAGTTACTCCATCGCCAAAACAAAAGGGCTGGCTCCGTTTGATATTCAATAACTTCGCTTCAAAGGCATCAAATCCTGCTTTAAGCCAGTGGTGGTACCATTCTGTAACTTGTGGTTCATTTGCTTGAAACTGCTCTTTTAATCGATTTAATACTCTTAAATTATTTAGTGGGTGCATATCACAGGCTACGATTAAGGCAAGAGATCTTAGGGTCGCTCTATCGAAAGAATTTTGAGGTAATAATGCGGGGTTAGGATACATCTCCTCCAGATAGTCTATGATCGCAAGTGATTGGCTTATAACCTGGCCGTTAATTTCTAAACTAGGTACTAATTCTTGCGGATTTACCTCTCTATATTCAGCACTATGCTGCTCACCACCATGATTCACTAAATGAATGTTAATTTTTTCATAAGTGATATTCTTTAGGTTCAGAGCAATACGCACCCGATAACATGCTGTGGAGCGAAAATAATCATAAAGTTTCATGGCTTATTACCTGTTTAACAACTTGATCAATGGCTCCAAACAAGCTTTTACCGTGTTTATCGAACATTTCAATACGAATTCTATCTCCAAAACGCATAAAAGAAGTTTTTGCTTGGCCCTTTTCTATAATTTCCAACATCCGTCTTTCGGCAATACAAGAAGAACCTTTACTGCGGTCGAGATTAGAAACAGTCCCTGAACCAATAATAGTCCCGGCACTGAGTACTCTGGTTTTTGCTGCATGTTGAATCAGTTCTGGAAAAGAAAATGTCATATCAATTCCAGCATTGGGTTGACCAAACAATTGGCCGTTCAGATGACTCAATAAAGGTAAATGCACACGTTGTCCATCCCAATCCGTACCTAGTTCATCGGGAGTAATCGCTACGGGAGAAAAACTGCTCGAAGGTTTGGAATGGAAAAAACCAAAACCTTTTGCCAATTCATCCGGTATCAAATTACGTAATGAAACATCGTTGACGAGCATTAATAGTTTAATGTGCTGTCCTGCATTTTTATGGCTTATACCCATGGGAACATCATCTGTAATAACTGCAACTTCTGCTTCAAAGTCGATACCAAATGCCTCATCCGCAACTGATATGGGATCTCTAGGTCCCAGAAATGAATCAGAACCTCCCTGATACATCAATGGATCAGTCCAGAAATTCTCTGGTAATACTGCACCCCGAGCCTTGCGTACAAGTTCGACATGGTTCACATAGGCACTGCCATCAGCCCATTGATAAGCACGTGGTAAGGGAGAGGTACATTGTTGTGGATCAAAATCGAAGGTGTTTTCCAAATAGCCTTCATTAAGTTGTTGGTAAACATACTCTAACTGTTCTTTTACTGCATCCCAATGATCGAGAGCATTTTGTAAGTTGGGTGCTATTTGGGGCACAGGTCGTGCAAGAGTCATTGCTTGATTGACGACACATAGCTCACCGTCTCGTGATGATTTTGATTTTAAACTGGCAAGTTTCATAAGCTCCTCATTTATATACTGGATGAAGCAGAGTGTAAACGAATTTTGAAAACCCTGGGTTTCCGTTTAGCATCACTTCATTAAGTTATGAATTTTGTCATCCCGCGTAGGCGGGAATCCATCGCTGAATGCCTTTGGCGTCCAATTAGAATTGGATCCCCGCCTACGCGGGGATGACAAGGTCACGAATGATAGTGGCGCTTGGTTAACCAGATGTATTCTTTACACAGATTCTTTTAAAGTACCACGTCGGATTTGATCACGTTCAATGGCCTCGAATAGTGCCTGGAAATTACCTTCACCAAATCCCTGATTTCCTTTGCGATGAATAATTTCAAAAAATACTGGACCAAAGATATTTTCGGTGAAGATTTGCAGTAATAATCCATGTTTCGGATCGTGTTCACCATCGATCAGAATTTTTTCTTCTTGAAGTTGTTTGACGGGTTCGTGATGCCAAGGGAGACGATCATGCAACATTTCATAATAGGTGTCGGGAACATCAAGGAATTTAACACCTTGTTCTCGTAATGAATGTACCGTCTCGTAAATATTCTCAGTGGTTAATGCGATATGTTGAATGCCTTCGCCTTTGTATTCGTGAAGAAATTCTTCAATTTGTGAAAAATCATCTTTAGATTCATTTAAAGGAATTTTGATTTTTCCACAAGGACTACCTAAAGCTCGACTTAATAAGCCAGTCATTTTTCCTTTAATATTAAAATAACGAATTTCCTGGAAGTTAAAAATGGATTCATAAAATTGAGCCCATTTATCCATATTGCCTCGGAATACATTATGGGTTAGATGATCAATCATCACCAAGCCATTACCCTCTAATTGTTTATTCGCTTGATGTTCCCAGTGGCCAGAGAAGGGTTGATGTTGATCATCAACAAAATAAATCACACTCCCCCCGATGGCTTGAATACCAAGTAAGCCATGATGTGCATGTGCGCAATCTTCAAAAACTATCGCTCCATGTTGTAGAGCATATTCAAAAGCTGCTTTAGCATTTTTTACTTTAAATCCCATGGCGCATGCACCGGCTCCATGAGTGTTGCTGTGTGTTTCAGCTTGGCAATTCGTGGCAGCATTCACTATAAATTGAATCTCACCTTGTTGAAATAATGTGATGTCTTGGTTTATATGGTGGGCAGTAGCTTGGAAACCCATATCAGTGAATTGTTGATGCAGGCGTTTTTTATCTGGACCTGAAAATTCTAGGAAGGCAAAACCATCTAATCCACAAGGGTTGTTGTTTGATTGCATTGTTATTACTCCTTTAAAAGTATTCGGTACTTAAAAAATCCTTTCCTATGAGACGGGAAAAACAAGAATCGTTTGCCTAGGTGACACTGCGAACCCAGGAATTTTTGAAAACCTGGTTGCGGTGTACATCATAAGGGCTAACGTTATGTCTTAAGATGGCTGTACTAAAAATAATCCATCAGCTATAGGTAACAAACTAATAAAAACACGTTGATCATTTTTAAGTAATTCATTAAGTTTTCTGATTTCTCTGGTTTGTCCACCCGTTTCATTTTCATCGATTACCTTACCATCCCAGAATATATTATCAATAGCAATTATTCCCTGAGGCTGAATGAGTTTTAATGCCAGTTCATAATAATTCACGTAATTGGTTTTGTCGGCGTCTATAAAAATAAAATCGAATTTTTGCTCCCAACCTTCGGCAATTAAAGCATGTAATGTATCTAATGCTCGACCCAGTCGTAATTCAATTTTATGATCCTGTTTCGCTTCTTTCCAAAAAGGATGTGCCTTGCTCGTCCATTCTGCACTGATGTCACAGGTAATCAGTTTACCATCCTCAGGAAGCATTAAAGACATGGCCAAAGCACTATAACCAGTAAAGGTTCCTAACTCCAAAACATTTTTGGCGCGGACTAAACGCAAAAGAAATTGCATAAACTGTGCTTGTTCCGGCGCAACTTGCATGTTTGCAAGTTCCATGGTGGATGTCACTTTGCGTAGACCCGTTAAGGAAGGGTGCTCACGCAAAGATTTATCCAGCATGTATTCATAAAGTTCAGGAGTTAGGCTTAAGTGTTTCATATCATTCGTTCTTTTTAAGATAATTTTTCTTTTGCCAAATTATCTGCAATTTCGCTGGTGGGTAGATTTTCTTTAACCGACAGAGTGAAGATTTCAGTTAGATGGGTATAAATCGCATCAATCTGTTGGTTAATTTGTTCTTCGGGAGTATGAAGATATTTAGATGCAGCAAAAATTAACCCTCCCGCATTAATGACATAGTCTACTGCAAATAAAATACCTTTATCATGTAATTTTTTACCATGATAGGTATGAGCGAGCTGGTTATTTGCTGCACCTGCAATAATTGTAGTTTGCAATTGAGAAATAGTGATGTCGTTGATAATCGCACCTAATGCACAAGGAGCAAAAACATCACAAGGAACTTTGTGAATTTGATCCGTACTTACAGCTTTAGCACCCAACTCAGTAACCGCGCGATCGACTGCGGCTGCAGAGACATCAGCCACAGTTAGGGTAGCTCCTAATTCATATAAATGTCGGGCCAATATAAATCCGACATGTCCCAAGCCTTGGATGGCTACATGAATTCCGTTTAGACTTTCCTTCCCTAGTTTGAAGGCAACTGCTGCTTGGATACCCCGTAGAATACCTTGAGCCGTAGAAGGAGATGGGTCGCCATCATACTTAGATAAGCTCGCTACATAAGGAGTATGTTCTGCAATAATATCCATATCCGGCAATTCAGTTCCACTATCCAGAGCAGTAATGTAACGGCCATTTAATTCGTGAACAAATCGACCAAATTGATGCATGTACTGAGCTCGATCAAATGGACCTTTAGGTTTTATAATCACTGATTTACCACCACCTAATGGCAAGTTCACGGACGCTGCTTTAAAACTCATTCCTCGAGCAAGGCGCATTGCATCTTGAATCGCAGCGTAAGTATTCGGATACTCGATAAAACGGCAACCTCCTAAAGCAGGTCCCAATTTTGTATTATGAATGGCGATTATTGCTTTCATTCCAGTTATGGGATCTACTTTAAAATGTAAGTCACCAAAACCATGAGAGAGGGCGTAATCGAGGAAATCATCATCGGCTATCATTTGGTTAGTATTTGATATATTGTCCACAGAAATCATTGCTTTTGCTCCTCTTGCAAATATTTTGCAGAAGTTATATTCCTATTTTTTGATTAAATCAATGGTACAGTTAATAATTTGGTGTCTTTAGGTATGCTGGTATACACTTATTTATTAATTCATCAGACTGGAGAGTGTTATGCGCCAAGTGTTTGTGAAAATGCTGATTTTAATGCTAGTTACACCGTTTGCTTTTGCTGCAGAGATTATACCGCCACCTATTCCACGACCTCAATTGGTTCTGGACAAAATTGATTTTCAACTTTCAGCAAAGCAGTGGGTTACAACTCAAACTGCATTATTAGGCGTCAATATTAATGTAACCCTAACCAATGCTGATTTGGTGAAAGCACGAACTGATATTATGGACCGCTTGAATAAAATTGCAAAAGGCGAGTGGCATTTGACTGAATTCGATCGATCCCAGGACAACTCTGGTCTCGAGAAGTTATATGTTCAAGCACAAGCACGAGTTAATCAAAGCGTGTTAACTGATATTTATAAAAATGCCAAAGACGTGAGTTTACCTGGGGCAAAATATGAGATAGGCAGTGTCGATTTTAAACCAAGCTTTGATGAAACACAGGCTGTTTTAAGTCAGGTTCGCGAACGATTGTATCAACAGGTGAATGATGAGCTTGCGCGGATTAATAAAGCTTACCCAGGGCAAAATTATAGCCTTAGTAGTTTGGATTTTATTGAAGGAAACAATCCATCTCAACCACGGCCTTATCAAGCTAAGACGATGAATACGATGATGGTAGGCGAGTCAGCCGCTTCAGCACCTGCATTAACTGTCAGTAATGAGTTAATATTAACTGCAGTGGTTGAGGTTGCCTCAAATAGGAAGCAATAAACAACGACCAGAGTGGCTTGTCATACATTGAATCCCATGGGGCAAGCCCTATTATGGCAAAATGTAGGATATTAATAACAAGAATGTTTAATAACAGGGATGATGGTAACAAGGGGTAGGTAATTAATAGCTGGCTGCTTGTATAAAAACTCGTATTTACACAAGGGGAATTAATTGTTGGTTGTTGAAAAAATTATTGGGCATCGAGGAGCTTCGGCTTATGCTCCTGAAAATACTTTGGCTTCATTTGATAAAGCTTTGACTTTAGGATGTCGCTTCATTGAGTTTGATGTAATGTGTAGCGCCGATGGAGAGCCTTTTGTAATTCATGACGATAATTTAAAAAGAACCACGAACGGACGTGGCGAAGTGGGCTTGGTTGAAGCGAGTTATTTGCAATCTTTGGATGCAGGTTCATGGTTTTCGCGGCAATTTAAAGGGGAATCTATTCCTCATTTTAAAGAAGTTTTGAAATGGTTATCTTTTGCAGGTGTACAGGCAAATGTGGAAATCAAACCTTATCCGGGTGCAGAAGAACAAACAGCTGTAGCGGTGATGAGTCATATCCAACGGTATTGGCCCCAAGATAAAGAGTTACCTTTAGTTTCCAGTTTTTCTTGGGATGCCCTTGTATTATGCCGCAGTATTGCACCAGAAATGCCTTTAGGTTTGCTACTTCATGAATGGGATGAGCAATGGCAACAAAAAGCAAAGCAATTGGAATGTTTTTCCATTCATTTTAATCGAAGAGTGTTAACCGAGCAGCGGGTAAAAGCAATCAAAGCTGCGGGCTATATTCTTTGTGCTTATACGGTGAACCGCAGACGTTTGGCTAATAAATTATTTGGCTGGGGCGTCGATGCGGTCTTTAGTGATTATCCCGACTTACTCGCATGAAAAAAATACTTCTTTATTTATTCATTATCTTTTCTACCTTCTCAGTCCAGGCAAAACGGGTAGAGTTAATGTTTTGGCATGGAATGGCTGGGCATTTAGGGGAAGAAGTGAGATTTTTGGCTGATGAATTTAATCACAGTCAAAGTCAATACACTATTAAACCGGTTTATAAGGGCAATTATGTAGAAACATTAACGAGTTTTGCTGCTGCATTTAGAGCACATCACCCGCCTGCGATAGTACAAATTTTTGAAGTGGGTACTGCCATTATGGAGTCACCAGAGGGGGTAATCAAACCGGTAGATGAACTTATGCAGGAACAAGGAATAACCTTGCCCAAAGAGGACTTTATTCCGTCTATTCGTGAGTTTTATAGTAAAAATGGGCACTTGATGGCTTTGCCTTTTAACCTCTCCGTTGCAACTTTGTATTACAACCTGGATGTCCTTGCCAAAGTTGGTTATTCCCAGGCTAATTTTCCGCGCACCTGGGGTGAAATGGAAGTGCTGGCAAAAAAGTTAAAAAAAGCAGGTTATGATTGTACTTATACTACAGCCTATCCAGGCTGGGTGCTTTTTGAATCGTTTTTGGCGATTCATGGATTACCTTTGACTCAGGATAATCCGGTTCGCGCCGTTTATGTAACACCACAATTGGTCCGTCATTTTGAACGTTTGCAGCGTTGGTACACACTGCATTATTTCAGATATGCAGGCAGAGTTGATGATGCCACCATTTTATTTACTAGTGGGGTTTGCCCCTTATTTAGCCAATCATCGGGTGCTTATAACAGTTTATCTGCCTTGGTACCGTTTCATTTAGGCATTGCTAGTATGCCTTTGGATACCTCAGTAAGTCAGGTGAGGCACGCAAATGTTGCCGGAGGAGCTGCGTTATGGGCAGTAGCGGGTCAATCGGAGACTCATTATAAGGGAATAGCGCAATTTTTTGCGTTTATTGCAAAACCTGAAATACAGAAGCGATGGCATGAGCAAACTGGTTATCTTCCTATAGGCTTACAAGGAATTTATGCGGATATTTTGCAAAGCAGTACTCATCCTACCTTATTAATGGCACGTACTGATTTAACAGGGGAGGTTTTGGAAAAAACATTACCTCGCTTTGGGCCACAAAATCAGATTCGCGGTATAAACGATGAAGTCTTAGAGGCAATGTTTGCAGGTCTTCTGAGTCCGAAGGATGCGTTGCACGAATCTGCGGTACGTACTGATCATGTGTTGTGGCGCTTTGCTAGGAATACTAAAGGACAATAATCAATTAATTCGTTCTGGCCATGAATATATGGGATGGAGTTATACGGAGTTTTAATCTATGAATATAAAAAAACCTCCGCCGAGGCGGAGGTTTAATCTAGGTAAAAGAACACTTATCTCAAATTTAGAGAGTTAGTTCTTGTTTTATTCCAAGTTGCTCTTCCAGTTTTGTTGCATTTTTTTGCATTTTTTCCAATGTTGTGCTTCCTTCTTGGATTACTTTTTCAAGTTTAGTATTCTCAACCTTTAGCAGTTCAATGTCCTTTTCTATGATTGAGATGTTTTGTGCTATTTCTTCGAGTGCTCCCTTCGTGTCACTTGCACCTATTCCCATTGCTGGTCGCAAAAGTGATTCTCTCACCCACTGAAGATAGTAGAAGGGATTTCTAGCAAATTCCGTTGGAAGATTTTGTCCTAATTTTCTTCCTGGGAGAATCGATAATTCGTCTACAGACTTAGCTAATTGCTCGAGTTTGTCTTTTACTTTTTCTTTTATGTCTAAGGTCTTTTTCAAATCATTTAATCGTCCCTCAGCCAACTCCAAGTTCTTCTTCTGTCTCTCAATCTCCTGGGGTAACGGTTGATATTGTTTAAACAGACTAGAAGTTTGATAGCTTCGTATTACACTTTGAAGGCTAATAATAGCTTTTTCTTCTAATTGTGCCTGTTTTTCTCGGTTCAACATTACTGCTCTTGTTTTTGCTGCCGATTCTTTAGGATCAATAATCTCTTCTACAGTAAGAATTAAACCTTTACCTTCATATCGTTTATCAATGTATTGTTGAGCACGAGCTAAAACATCTTTATTTCGTACACAACGACCAGTTGCCTGCGGACCTGAAAGTATTCCGTTAATCACATTAATATCTGATTCAATTACCGGCGAATAAGTGTTGATAATTTGCACGTTTAAGATATCTTTGATACTAACTCCGGTTGCAATGACCGGATCCGCTACAATCTGTGTCCTAAGGCCTACTTCAATTTGAGCAAGTTGATCATCAATTGTTGATTGCTGTGTCCCCATATCAATTGCACTGGCATAACTTTCAGTCGCTTTTAAAGCTTTTAAGTCAACTGGAGCAGCTTTGGTTACAATATCAGATATAGGTTTTGAGGCTTTGATGCTGCTAACCATTTCTTCTGCTCTATCCAAAATCAACTTGACAATGGCATCTTTTTGCTCTGCAGGCAATTTGGAAATGGGGGCTCCCAACTTCGTCAATGCTTCATTTAATTTTATTCTGCTTTTCCCTTCACAATCTTTCAGCTTAGACAAAAACATCTCATGAATCTCGCCATTTCTTATCTTATATTTTGCGATATGCTGATCCCAGTCTTTTATATATTCTTCCAGTTTATGAGTTCGGTCCTTTTCAGCAAGATCATTAGGTTTTTCATTAAAGACAAGTGCAAGCGCGTAGCTATTTATTGTTCTTTGAATATCTTTTTGCTGTTCTTTATCGATATCCCTTTTTAAATCTACTGGGCGTACTGGAACTTCTTGTTCTATTGTTGTCTTCTCCACTCCGGCATTGAACTTTTTAGCCAATTGCAATTTTGCTTCAATTTCAGAAGTTCGTCTTAATTCAGCAACTTTAGCTTGGAATTGTTCAATCGTGGGGCCATCTCCCTTTGCAATATTTTGATAAATTTCAGCTAATTTCTCACGAGTCGCTTTGTCATCGGAGAAAGCCATATTGCGTTGACAACGAATACGATTCAATTCCAACGCTTGCTCAATGGCCATTTCTTGAGCTTTAGAATCTTCAATATCAGTATGTGCTTCCTTTATCTTTTCTTTTAATTCAACAGGATCCGTATAACCATTCATTCCTTCTTTAAGATAATAATCATCAAAGTAATGGCTTACAGCTTCAGTAACTAAATCTTTCTCTGCCAGATATGCTATTTCTGGTTGAATGGGACGAATTGTTCCTAACTCAATTGCTGCCCCAAGACTTAAATCATCTAGAGGTTCACCCGAGAAAAGATCATACAATTTGGAAGTGGGTGTAGCTGTTAATGCCAGAATTGAATTTCGATCCTTTAATCCTTTTAAAATTTGAGCGTCTTCATCATTAAATGTATGACGATGGCTTTCATCGATTAAAACCATGGAATCTTTTATTTCACCAGCAATAATTTTGAACAAAGGATGCTCAGCTTGTAAAACGATTTGATCAAAATGCTCCTCAGAAGTATCTGCAATCACAGTGGCAAAATATTCTTTGATGGCTTGGATATCAAGCTCAGTCAACGGCTGATCCCAGTCAACGTCAACATTTCGTTTTAGGGTATCAAAAGTAAACACGGTAGGAGTATGCTTATTACCATTGATAACACCAGCACCAAGCATCTTTTGAGTTTCAAGTGATTGTTGATCAACCAAGGTTTTATCAGGAACAATCATAACGGTGCGTCCAACAGCTTGAGCAATACCAGCCATAACGATACTCTTACCTGAACCGGTTCCCATCACTGCAAGTCGTTGTTCTTTCCCTATTTTCAGACTGTTGTAAAATTTAGCTAATATTTCTGTTTGATAAGCATGTGGAATGAAAGATTTGGTTTCTACAGATAACCCTTTCTTAGTGACCGCATGAAGATCACCTTCTTTGTCATAAATCAATTTAACCGTTGCGGTCTGAGCTGGATCAAAAAATAATTTTCCTCGGCTCACTTCAGCTTTTAATTTACTGGTGATCTTAACAGTATATTCTTGTTTGTCATCTTGAATTCCATCATAGGTCATATCAACAGTGTAAATAGCACCACCGATAGTAATTGCGGCAATGAGATGTGGCTTACGGTCTTCTTTTTCGACCCAATGACTTTTTGACTCACCTGGTTTCCCTGCCTGTGCTAAAATCGCTTTCACGACATTACCAATTTTAGGCTCTTTCTTTGAGTTTTCTATATCAATAAGTTTTTCCGCCTGACCTACTGTAACTACTGCCCCATTAGTAACAACTTCTTTTAATAAGTGAACAGCTGCAACGGTATCGGTGTAATCTTTAAGATCTTCAATTTGTTTTTCAACAATTTTACTTTCTGCGCCCATATGATTCTCCCCTTAAGAATGCTTTTTAACTTTATTTAGGTTAGGTCATTGTGAGTTTATTAGTGGATGTAGGTCACAATTTACCTAATAGAGGGGATTATACAAAAAAAATATTAAGTGACTATTAAGTGATTTCATTGAAAACAAATTAATCATTTGGAGGTATAATTAATAATACAGTCGTAGTGAAGAAAAGATGGATTGTATTTTTATTATTTACTGTATTTTAAATTTCTTTTCTTTGTTAATATTTGTGGCTAGATGGCTCTTTTTTAATGACATATAATTGAGTCTTTTGTTTGAGAAAAGATGACACACAACAGGATAGTAAGGGCGAGGGCGGAAAATGGCATATCTTAAGTTCAATCAAGGTGGGATAAAAAATAAAATTAATACTCGCCTTATTAGTTTAGGTCTAGAACCTGATGATCGAATGATGAAAACTCTTGAAGAGAATCCCCAATACGTGAATCGTCTTACTTCTTTATTCAATGTCTTAAAAAAATATAAGATTGTATTGAATGATTCGCTGCATAGGGCGATAGCAAGTAATGTCGCTCAGGCAGGAGCGCTGGTTGACTTATTAGAATTTATGCACGCAGAAAAGATTGATCTCGCATTTATATCAATAGAACGTTTATTGGCGAGTGCAAAATCTGAAACCACCCTAAAACAAGGGATGCAAATACTTAAAACTCATAATTCACTTAATTCTGCGAGTTTGAATCTGATGTTCCTTTATCCGGAACAATCTTTATTAATTGCTGATTTAATCGTTAATTTTCAAAAACACGCATACTCTACTGATAAAATAATTGAAAAGCTTGATCAATTTTCAGTAGAGAATATAAGTACAGTGATTGAACTCCTAACGATGCTGTTAAATAAAAATCTCTATTATTTTGAATGTTTCGATATTCTTTTAAGACAACAAGAATATGTACATAAAATTTATGAAGGTGCTAAAAAACTTGCTGCGGAAGATAAACTTGCACCAAGTTATTTCGAGGTTGTTGAGAAGTTCCCTAAAAACGCCAATATTTTTGCAAATATTATTTTGTTATTAAATCATGGGTCAATAATTGATTATCGAAAAACTGAAGATGTATTAATAGCAAGCAAATTAGGAATTGGGGAGTTTCATTTTTTGACTCATTTGCAGCAGGCAAATATGTTAGATGTGGAAAACTATAAAAAAATTTGCCAATATAATCATCCTATTTTAACCAATCCGGAAGTGATTGAACTATTTGGCAGTCTTCCCTTATTTGAAGAATTCGATAAAACTGAGTTAGAAAAAATGCTGACTTTAATTACTGAAGATCCAAGTCTAGATATTCATTTAGCTGAATTCATTGAACTGATTCAAAAACACCAGTTCAGCAACAAGCCCCATTTATAAGCAGATGAAATTTTTTTTGCTTAATACTGCTGTTATGTGATATATTTTGTCCTTAGAGAACAATTTAAGGACAGTTATGGCTGATACTACTAATTGCCAAGAGCCCGGACCAGTGGGAAATAGAAGCACTCAAACAATGCTCAGAGCTCTAAATGATGCTGCAAAAGCGGAGGAGCCGGTTAACGATTTTGTTAGCCGTTTGAGAAGGTTAAATTTGGAACCTGATGAGGGAATGCTCAGACTTCTTTCAGACTATCCTAACTATGGTAATCGTCTCATTTCTTTATTCAAGATGTTTAAACAAACTAACGTTTCGATGACTGATAAGCTTTCAGATATCATTTCCAAGAATATTAGCAGTGTCGGTGGAGCGGTCAATTTGTTAGGATTAATAAAGGAACTAGAGATTGATCCTCAAACGATTTCATTGGTCTGTTTATTTGATGCTGCGCGATTTGATTTAAATATAGCTCAAAGTGCACGTGAACTTCACCATCAAGGCCAACTTGATTTAGCTACTTTTAAATTGTTGCTTAATTACCCAGAGCAATCACTTGAAATTTCAAGATTACTCATTAATCTTCAAGAACATGCATACAATGTTGAAAGTCTTGTAGAGAGGCTTGGTGCCAGTTCGATTACCGCCAAACATATGAGCACCATACTGGATCTACTTAATTTAATGCTTGAGAATGAGAGCTATTACTCAAATGCAGTTGATATTTTTTTAAGACAAGAACAATATATCACTAAAATTTATGAAGGGGCTATAAAACTTGTATCTGAACATTATCCCTTGTGTACCTATTTTGAGCTGATTGAGAAAAATCCACAAAATGCTAATGTTTTTGCGAAAAATATTTTGTTATTCCACAATGCATCACTCATCAAACCTGATAATGATTTATTCGAGATAAGCAAGTTAGGGGTCGGAGCATACCATTTCATGAAACATTTACAACAAGCAGATATGTTAAGTGCCGCGAACCTTCAAACAATGGGTAAGCCCAATAATATATTGAATCAAAAAGAGGTGATTGAAAATTTAAGTAGTCTTCCTTTAATCACCAACTTCGAAAGTGAAGAATTAGCACAGATGTTAGAATTAGCGAACAAAGAGGAAGTTTCCCCGAAAGAGATTCAAATCTTCAATGCACTACTAAAGGATCATCTTATTTCATCCAGTATCTGCGCACCCTCTCTAAGTAACTGAGCAAACAGCTTCGCTGTTTGCTTTCCTTTACAAATCAAACTTGAACTCAACACAGGTCAACTTACTTCCAATTTGAGGTAAGATTAAAAGTCTGATGCCCATCAATCTTTTAATTTCCCTGGTATTGAAGTTTTGGCAGAGCATTCAGTTGCAGCTGAATTGCTTGCTGCCGGGCAGCTTCATCTTCTTTTTCTTTTATGGCAAGAGCATCATTAATGGCATTAAGCTCAGTTTCTTGTTGGATAATTTCAGGACTGTCCAGAGATGTATCAGCATCTACGGGCACGTCTGGGTAAGCTACTTGTGGCGGATTATACCCAGGAGCATAAGTATAATGGATTGGTTGATATGTTGTTCCAACCACATAGGCAGTTGGAGCGCAACCAGTGAGAATAAATGCTATTCCTAAGAGACTACCGGTCCAGGGTTTCTTTATCATAAGACATTGCCTTTAAAGCCTATTGGATTAGCTTTTTTGCTTAATATTGTATAATTATAGATCAAAAGGTTGAATAACTGTTCTGTTTCGGGGTGCGAAGGACACGTGAGTTGAAATACGGATCATTTGGTAGCCTCCCGGTTCCTGCTTTATGGAGCCGGGCGTGGACAGTTATAAGGGTTCTAGGAAATTCTCAAGACTAGGTTTTTGGCCCAAGCGATACTGATAAACAATATAGAACGCCATGATATTCTTTAAATAATTTCGCGTTTCTTGCCAAGGTAAGGTCTCTATCCAAACATCAATCTCTTTAGGAGGATGGGTTTTTAACCAATAAACAACTTGTTTTGGTCCTGCATTATAGGCTGCAGCCATGAGGATGGGGTGATTACCGAACCGCTTTGCAAGCTGTTTTAAATAAGCTACACCAATATTGATATTCTTTTGAGATAGAAACAACTGCTTTTGATCATTATAAGGAATCTTGTCAGCTTTTGAGACCACTCTCGCCGTATAAGGCATGACTTGCATTAGACCTCGAGCACCTACCGAAGAAGTTGCATCATCTCTAAAGCCACTTTCCTGCCGAATAATTGCGTAAATAAATTCCGGTGCAACCGCATATTTTTTAGAATAAAGTGAAACGCTATTTTTATAAGCCAACGGAAACCTTAACGAAAGTTGGTTATTTAAGGTTTCGTTATTGCTCAAATAGACCGATTTACCATGCCATTCAAGTTTTTGATCAATCCAGTAGACCAAGGCACTCGCCTCATCTTTGGGTAATTCACTAATGAAATCATTGAGCAAACGTGATGCTTGAAGCGTTTGTTTGCTGGTGTAGAGCGTTTCGATTTGATCAATAAAGGCCTGATAGGGTTTCAAAATCTCCAAGTTTGTGGTCGGAGTTTCATTGGTAAAACTGGGGTTCTTATTAAGATGGAGACTGGCTAGAAAACCATAATACTGTCTGTTTTTGGCTAAAGGTTCATAAAGAGTTCGCGCCTCTACTTTTTTTCCTTGTTCTTCTAAGGAGCGTGCTAACCAGTACTGCCAACAGGGTTCACTTTTCCGTTTGGAATCATTAATTAATTCAGCGACTTGAGGCCAGTTTTTTCGTTTTAAAGCAAAACGTATTTGCCAATCCAATAATACATCATTGTAGTATTCTGGTTTCACTTTGGTAAACCATTGCAAGGCATCTTCATGATTTCTCATGGCCTTATAAAGTGCAATATGGGCTAAAAATGCTTGGTTCTGCGCTGAGTTTAGCATTTTTTGAGTTTTACTTTGTTGCCATAATTTAAGCGCTTTATTCATATTAATTGAAACCATACGCTTAAGGCCATAAAGATAGATGCTGCTATTTAATCCACCTGGAGGTAACTTAATAATGTTCTCCGGATTTTGATAAACGGCATTTAAATTATTCAACTCAGCTAAATGAGGTGTTTTATATTGTTTTAATAGATATCGTGCTAATTGAATATTGCGTTGATCTAAAGCCAAATCAATTCGTTGGGTAATTAAATTTTGATCAAAGTTATTATCTTTAAGAAGAATATCAAACAAACTGTTGCAAGAAGGAGGTTTTGATTCACCGCTCAGCCATAAAGGGATAGATTCTTTCAGGGCTTCTTGTTCTTTACCCGTATTGTATTTTGCAATTTGTTCATAACAAACAAGATTCAAATCATTAGAGGGTTGATAATATTGGCTAAAGTGGATCCAATCTCTATTCTTAGCCAATTCATACAGCCACTTTTCACGCAATTTTGTGGATAAAGGAGTTGTTCCACTAATGAAATCCAAAAAGGTTTCGCTGGGTGTGGCTGTGGTTGGAAGATTTTGGGTAAAGGATAAATAGGTATTAAAACGTTGCATATAGGCTTCCCCTGAGAGGGCAAGGCAAACCTGAGAACTAAATATTCCACATAGGAGTAAAATAATTTTTTTCATAACTGTCTTAATTAATTTCTTGAATATTTGCTAATTGTTTTCGCATGGCATCAATTGTTTCTTTATAATTTTTGCTCTTGAAAACTGCAGCACCGGCTACAAATTGGTTTGCACCCGCGCGCGCCAAAGTAGCAATATTATCAATGTTTACTCCCCCATCGACACACAGATCAAGTTGAGGATAGAGTTTCCGGATTTGTGGGATTTTATCAATAATTTCAGTTATCATTTTTTGTCCCCCAAAGCCTGGATTTACGGTCATGATCAGGACAAAGTCTAGTTTATAGGCACACCAGGTCAAGATTTCAATGGGTGTAGCTGGATTTAATACAAGACCTGCTTCACATCCTAAATCTTT
This sequence comes from Legionella nigrisilvae, assembly GCF_977063395.2. Classification (NCBI taxonomy): domain Bacteria; kingdom Pseudomonadati; phylum Pseudomonadota; class Gammaproteobacteria; order Legionellales; family Legionellaceae; genus Legionella; species Legionella nigrisilvae. The sequence continues at coordinate 45,310 of NZ_CDRUGZ020000042.1, read as the reverse complement.
TATAAGGTTCAAACTGCGATCAAGGTGTATGGTGGCATCTGGATGAATACTAATTCTTTTTGCTCCTGCATTTGCGAACGATTCAATGAGTGCATCAACAGGTTCAACCATCAGATGAACATCAATGGGGAGGTGCGGAAAACGCTTGCGAAACGCCTCACAGAATGCCGGTCCAAATGTTAGATTGGGTACATAATGATTATCCATGACATCAAAATGAATAAAATCTGCTCCCGCATTCATTACAGATTCTACTTCATTGCCCAAACACATGAGATCCGCAGATAAAATCGAGGGTAAAATATGATAAGTCATAGGAGTAGTTTTTTTAATTTGAATAAGTATTATATCATATGCTGTCTTAAGAAAACATTCTACGATGTTGTATCAAGAGGGTTGGATTTTATTGTCTTTAGTGAATGAAACAAACCTATGCAAGGCTCGTTGCAGCTTGAAAATTTGGTCAAAATATGAGACAATATGTTTCTATTTCTGCTCTTGTAATTTTTGAAAATTATCTCAGATAATGCAAGATTACAGAGACCTAATCATGCTTTTTAGGGAGGATAATATGAATCAAAACTGGCCTACCAGAGACAGAGATTTACAAGCAGCCCGTGTGATTATGGAAGAATATGCGAGTGAACGTGAAAGTGACTCATTAGGTCTTTTTGAAATTGTGGTCGATCAAACGGAAAAAAAAATGAGTTTCCGTTTATCCGCATGGGTCGTTACTTTAGCAAAGCATTTTAATTCAATGTATGGACTAAGTCAGGGCGATTTTGTAACGCGACAAGTGATTACACGTTGTCTTACTCAAGGACAGACCTTACATTAATAAGATTTTCCAACAAGGCCTGGAAAAAGAGCACAGGATCTAATCCAGGCTTTCATAAGAACTAAACATCTCAGATTATACCCATTCTCCGGTGCACTTAAAATTCAAAAAGGTATTTATCATAATTCAATTTAAAGTCCTTAGAATTTTGGAATTGGACGAGGGCTTGATTTATTTGGGTTAATAAATCTGGATCAGCAGGATTGATGGCTATTCCATAGCCATGACCGTACATGTAGGGTGGGCCTATTAATTTAAATGAATCTGCAGAATTCGATGCCCAATAAACAGCCGTTGCATTATCCAGCAAAATAATATCTACATCGCCTCTGCCTAATGCTGATAATTGGTCTTCAATGCCAGGATATTCCTTAATATTGGGATTTTTTACACCCATCTCTAAAAGTTGGTCTAAAAATACGGTCCCCGATTCGAGTCCTATGGTTTTAGTATTTAACAAATCGAGATTAAAAGGTTCTTTGGAAATAGACTTTCTTTCTAAAAATCGCGAATAACTGAGTAAATAAGGTAAACTGAAATTGACTATTTTAGCGCGATCCTGAGTAATCGTTATCGAACTGACTGCGACATCTAATTTTTTGCTGGCAACTGCATCGATCAATTGAGCAAAACGCATCACATGAAAGGCACATTTCCGATTCATGATTTGGCATAGACTGTTCATCATATCAACATCGAAACCATAGGCTTCATTATGAGATCCTTGCATCACAAATGGGGGATCAAAGCTCTCAATACCTACATCTAAAGGTTCACCCAGAGCAAAGAGCGAGGAAGTAGAACAAATAAATGCAATCAGTATTAATCGAATCATTTTGAATCTATGAATTGTTATTGATTTTTATAGGTTATATTATAACGAGAGTATTAATTTTGGGAATGAAATATAAGAAATTTATGCAAATAGAAATTCCTGAGTTATTGCAAGCAAAAGCATGGTTCATTGAAAAACATCTCTCTGGTGTGCACCATCCTTTGCGTGAAAGTGCCATTAAGTTACTTCTTATTAGTGATTATGCATCAAGGCAGATTCAATTATTAAAAATATTACTTATGGAAGATGAATGCTGTTCTTTGCTGTCACGTGAAGACTACTTTCATGCTTTAAAAAATATATCATTCCAACAGCCGCAAGCCTCTTATTTACGAGCCTTGCGTCAATTTCGTAATACTCATTTTTTACGCTTACTGCTTCTAGAACTATCCGGTATTGCAAACACAGAGCAAATTCTCTGCGCCTGGTCTGATTGCGCCGATGCACTTATTTTGCACGCAATAGATTATTGCAAACACGAGTTGTCCGGACGTTATGGTATTCCGCGGGATAATGCCGGAGATGAAGTCGAGTTATACACGCTGGCAATGGGAAAGCTGGGAGGAAGAGAGTTAAATTATTCTTCTGATGTGGATCTTATTTTCGCATATACGATGGTCGGAGAAACCGATGGTGAGGAGCATATTGATAATCAGCATTATTTTAGCCGATTGGTTCAGCAACTGGTGCAAACATTACAAAATGTAACTGCAGATGGATTCGTGTTTCGGGTCGATTTAAGATTACGCCCCAATGGAGACAGTGGACCCCTGGTTTCAAGCTTGGCTGCAATGGAAACTTATTACCAAGAGCAAGGGCGTGATTGGGAACGATATGCTATGGTTAAGACTCGGGTAATTACTGAGAACGTAGATGAGCTCCAACCCTGGTTTAAGCGTTTAATTGTTCCTTTTGTATATCGCCGCTATGTGGATTTTAGCGTTATTGAATCGTTGCGTAGTATGAAAGCTATGATTGAGCGGGAAGTTCAATTAAATCCACGTTTGGATGATATAAAACGAGGTCGAGGTGGCATTAGGGAAGTAGAGTTTGTTATTCAGAATTTTCAGTTAATACGGGGTGGTCGTTTGCCCCAATTACAAGAACAAAATGCTTTGACGGCACTTACTGTTTTAAAGCACGAGAAATTATTACCTCATACTGACGCTTTAAAACAAGCGTATCTTTTTTTACGGAAACTCGAAAATACCCTCCAAAGTTTAAATGATCAGCAGACTCATTCATTGCCCGAAGATCTGGTGAAACAAAAGCAAATTACTCTCGCTATGGGATATCTTTCTTGGGACGATTTAATTAATAAATTACATAAATATCAGCGTATTATAAGTTTCGCATTCCATTCAGTACTTGGTAAAGTTAAAGATTATGAAGATGAGAAAAGACTCTTAGCCAATCAATTATCCAGCCTTTGGCAAGGACATGTTGAAACCAGTATGGCAATTAATTTGTTAACCAGCTTAGGTTTTGAAGATGCGACGCATTGTTATCAAATGATCCATTCTTTTCGTCATAGTCCTCGTTGTCGTCGGTTAACCCAAGGCGCACGCATGCGTCTGGACCGATTCATGGTGATGTTACTTGCTGAACTCACTCAGGTTGAAAAAACGGATGAAGTTTTATTACAAGTTATGCACCTGTTGGAAAATATTGTTGGTCGTAGCGCGTATCTTGCTTTATTAACCGAGAATCCTCAGGTTTTAACTGAATTGTTGTTTTGGTTTGCCCAAAGTCCGTTTATCACTTCTTTATTAGTGAACCAACCCTTTTTGTTGGAAGTATTGTTGGATCAAGGACAAGAATGGCGTCCTCAATCCTTGCATCAATTGCAAAGGCTATTGATAGAAAAACTAGCTCATCATCCTGATGTGGAAGTGCAAGAGGAATTATTGCGCCAATTTAAACTTACCAATTGGTTAATGGCTGCACGTGCTGAACTATATGGTTTTTGTAATGCAGTACGTATTGGTCAATTTTTGTCTGATGTAGCACAAGTTATTGTAAATCAGGTTTTAGTGATCGCAAGCGAACAATTGGATTTACGATATCCGGAGATGGAACAAGCCAAATCACATTTTGTAATTATTGCGTATGGTAAGCTGGGAAGTCGTGAAATGAATTATGCTTCAGATTTGGATTTGGTTTTTTTACATTCTGCGAAACCCGCAGAAGAGGGATTGATTACTCGTTTAACTCAAAAAATTTTGCATATGCTAACAACACGTTCTCAGTCTGGAGTACTTTATACAGTAGATACACGTCTTAGACCTTCTGGTGCAGCGGGGTTGTTAGTAAGTCACGTTGATGCTTTTGTGGCATATCAAAAAAATCAGGCTTGGACATGGGAACATCAGGCGTTACTAAAGGCGCGTGTTCTGACAGGAAATACCCGGATCAGGAATACATTTCTGCAATTGAAAAAATCGGTATTATTGTTAGCACGCGATAAGCCTACTTTGCTGCATGATGTATTAGCGATGAGATCCAAAATGGAACAGTATCAAGATAGGAATTCTATTTCGGGTGGTTTGTTGGACCTGGAATTTTTAGTTCAGTTTTTAATACTCCATCTAGGAGAGCCTTCTTCAGCTCGATACACTAATACATTAAGTCAATTACATCATTTGTTCTTAGTAGGTGCGTTAAGTAAAGAGCAGTACACTTTCTTTAAAAAAGCATATAAGAAACACCATCAATTACTGCACCAAAATTTGCTGCGTCCCGGCAGTGTAAAGGACCAAAGCCTGCAGGATGAAATATTAGCAATGTGTAAAGAAATTTATAATCGCACTCTGTAGCCTGTTGGCGCGCTGCGAACCCCGGTGATTAAAGGAGAGATTCGCATTAGTAATCTAGGTTATAGCTGCGCCTTCACTCTGGTTACTTCAAGCTAGTGGTTGAATTCGGCATAAAGGTCGTAATCATCACTATCTGTGATAACTACCTCGGCAAAAGAGCCCGCTTTAATACCCGGAGTAGGTGGTAGGATAACAAGACCGTCAATTTCCGGAGCATCACTTTGGCTGCGTGCGATAATTTGTTCCTGCCCTACCTCATCAATTAAGACGGTTTGGATGCTACCTATTTTATTTTCCAGTTTATTGCGACTAATTTCTGCTTGTAATTGCATAAAACGATGATAACGTTCCTCTTTAATTTCTTCGGGTACTGGATCACTTAATTCATTGGCCTTGGCCCCTTCCACCGGAGAGTATTTGAAACAACCTACTCTATCCAACTGTGCTTCCTCAAGAAAGTCGAGTAGTTCTTCAAACTCCTCTTCTGTTTCCCCAGGAAAACCCACGATAAAGGTCGAGCGGAGAGTGATATCTGGACAAGTTTCTCGCCAAGAAGCAATGCGTAATAAAGTGTTTTCACTGCTTGCAGGACGTTTCATTGCTTTGAGTATCCGTGAATTAGCATGTTGTAATGGAATATCCAAATAGGGGAGAATCAATCCATCACGCATTAAAGGGATAATCTCATCTACATGCGGATAAGGATAAACATAATGCAGGCGAACCCAAATACCCAGCTCGCCTAATTGTTCGCATAAATCATAAAAACGTGTGTTAACTGTTTTGTTTTTCCAGCTGACAGGTTGATAGCGTGTATCTACCCCATAGGCGCTAGTATCCTGAGAAATCACCAAAATTTCGTTAACCCCTGCATCTTTTAATTTTTGGGCTTCAGTTAAAACCTGGGCCATGGGGTAACTTTGTAACTTTCCACGCATTGTAGGGATAATGCAAAAGGTACATTTTTGATTGCATCCCTCAGATATTTTCAAGTAAGCATAATGACGAGGGGTTAATTTAATCCCTTGTGGCGGAATAAGTTGTGTAAATGGATCCACCGGCGGAGGTAAATGCTGGTGAACTGCATTAATTACTTCTTCATAGGCATGCGCACCGCTAATGTGCAAAACATCAGGGCAAGCTTCTTTAATAATTTCCGCTTTAGCGCCTAAGCAACCGGTGACAATAACACGTCCATTTTCAGCCATTGCTTCTTTTATGGTATCCAATGATTCTTTGACCGCACTATCAATAAACCCACAGGTATTAATTACTACCACACCTGCATCTTGATAACTGGATACTAATTCATATCCTTGTGCACGCAGTTGGGTAATGATACGTTCTGAATCGACTAATGCTTTGGGACAACCCAGGCTAACAAAACCTACTTTATGATTCATAAAACTCTAACTGTAAAAAAAGTGAACGAATTATACCTCTTAATGCATCTTATTGTCGACAGGATTCTTTGATTTAAATCATTTTTTGATGGAACTTACTTGATTATTATTTTGATTTAAAAAGGCATACACATTAGCCATGGTTTCATTCCATGAAGGAAAGTTCTCGTAGGTGGAAAGAGAAGAAATACTCATTTCCATTAACATGTCTCGATCTTTAATTAATTTGATAATGTAATCTCGAAGCATAGTGCTATCTCCGGGTTCGATCAAGAATCCATTAATCCTATCATGGACAATTTCCGGAACCCCTCCAGTGTTACTTGCGATAACGGGGATACCTGCTCCCATTGCTTCGGTATAAACAATTCCATAACTCTCAAAATAGGAAGGAACAATCAATACATGCTGTGAGAGCAGTTCCTTTTTCAAGTGTTCAATATCCAGTAAGCCATGAATTTTGATATTTGCTTCTAGTTTTAAGGTGCGAATCATCGTGAAGATTTTTTGGGTATACTTAAAATCAAAATTAAAATCACCAACGATGGATAATTGCCATAAGTCGTGATCTATTTCGGATAAGGCCTGAAGGAGTAGATGCAGCCCCTTGTTATATAATAAATTGCCAACAAAAATAATCATGAATTTGTTATTTTGACACTTAAATTTAATGTTATTTTTTTTAATATCCAATTGCAGGCGATCTTTACCAGGGTAAGCAATCAATGAATTTTGATGGGATCCAATAATTTTGAAGATGGATTGTTCTGTAGAAATACTATTGAAAATAAAACCATCGACTGACTTAAGGTATAGACGCTCGATTTTTTTGGTTATCCATTTAGTCCAAAAATGGTGTAATGCATGCGCTTGTAACAAATGCACAATACTTATAATCGGAAAATCCCTTATTTTTTTTAGCTTGTTATTCAAAATAAATAATGAACTAAAATTCATTTCATCTTCTAGAAGAACATCAGGAGAAAACTCAATCACTTCGTTGAGGAGTTTTTTTGAAAAATTATAGCTAAGTAATCCCCAAAAACCTTTTGGCTGTTGGGAGAAAACCTTAACGACTACTCCTTGTGCACGTAGATATTCAACTAACTTATGGTCATAAATATAGCCACCCGTAGTGGTATTTAGGGACCCATATACAATTAATCCTACGCGCATTTTGCTTCTCGATAGCTGGCTTGAGCAATCTCATCTTCCCATAATCGCACCGTAATTTGGCTGCTCGTTGGGAGTTCAAAATGATGATTAAATTTTTGCCAGAGAATTTTAGAAAACAATTCAAGACTCGGATTTTGATTCTTAAACTCAGGGAGCTCATTTAATGTTTTATCCTGGAAATAGGATATTAATTGGTCAATACGTGCTTTTACTTCAACAATATCAATCAGGAAATTGTATTGATCCAGTTTTGTATCTTCAATTTCGAGTTCGAAACTATAATGGTGAGAATGTCTCTCATTTTCTGCCCCAAAATCTTTTCCGATTAAAAAATGTTGGGCAATGAAATTTTTTCGTAACATTAGACAATGCATTTTTACACCTCATAAGTTAAAGTGATAAATAAAGTATCCTTTGGATTAGAAGCCAATAATTGATACGCTGCATCTGCCTCCGTAATATGAATGTTATGCGAAATAAAACGAGACGGTTTTATTTTTTCCAACATGTTAAATGCAACTTCGATACGTCGCTCTTTAGTCCATCTGCCTTGAAGTTCAGAAGCAATGGTACTGACTTGACTGGCGATGACTTTAATTCGATTTCGATGAAATTTACCTCCTAAATCAATAGAACATGATTTTCTGCCATACCACGACCCTAGAACGATGCGTCCCTCAAAAGCTGCAAACTCAATGGCAGTATTGAGCGCATCCGGATTACCGGTCAATTCATAAATAAGATCTATCGTGTTCTGTTGTGACTGTTCCAGGTATTGATTAAATTGCAACTTAAGATCTGGATGTGTGGCATCAAAAACATATTCTGCCCCTAACTCCTTACATAAGGTTCTTCTTTTTTCATATAAATCAATTCCTATAAGGGTAGTTAAGGGGAATTGTTGCAGTAAGGCAGTAGTAAGAATGCCTACCACACCCAGCCCTAAAATGAGAACATTTTCTCCAATCAAAGGAGAGCCATCTAATACTAAGTTGATTGCTGTTTCCATATTGGGTAGGAATAAAGCATCATAGGGCGATATATGCTCGGGTAAAAGGATTAGATGTTGTTCCTTTGCGCAAAAATAACTTTCATGCGGATTGAAGACGAAAACCCATTTATTTAATAAGTGGTTTAATTTTTTATTGCCTGTCTCAATGACTTTCCCCACAGAACAATAACCATATTTAAATGGATAATTCAGTTTGTGCCTAAGCGAGGGAATGCTTGTATCAATGCAGAGGTCGGTGGGCATTAAACCGCGATAAAAAAGCATTTCCGTCCCTGCACTGATGCCTGACAAGACATTTTGCACTAACACTTCATCTGTTTTTGGCCTGGGAATTGATTCTTCCAGGACAGAAACTTGGTTAGGTTTATTAAAATACAATACATGGTTTTTCAATGTAGATTCCTTTCTATATCAGCCATGATAATAATATCCTTGCCGAGTTTATATTGAAGTACGTTTTTTAGTTGAGGAAAGCCTACGTGTTCCTTTATTTCTTTCGATAATACCGAAACTCCGCCAACGAAAATGGGAGCTACCGTTATAATTACTTTGTCGACATGGTTTTCATTAAGAAAATTGGTGATAATGCCTCTTCCGCCTTCCACCATTACTGTCTTAATACCCAAAGTAAATAACTTTTCTAAAGTTTGGTTTAAATCTGTTCGACCTTCACTTGTTGCATCAACTTGCACGACCGTCGCATTCATTTCATTGAGTAATTTTTGTTTTTCCGGATCCGCCTGATCGGTAGTGAAAATTATAGGAGGTTTTGAGTTTTTCAAAACCCGTGCAGTTAAAGGAATACGCAGTTTACTGTCTAATATAACAACTTGTGGATTATTCCCTTTATAATGTCGTACGGTTAGAAGAGGATCATCTGCAATAATGGTTCCCACTCCAACCAAAATGGCATCATTTTCAGAACGCAATTTGTGCGTCATTACTAGAGATTCTTGAGAGCTCAACATGAGTCTTTTTTTGCGGTGAAATGAAATGGAGCCATCCAAGCTTTGTGCATAAGCCAAGGTGACTAAAGGTTTTTTCTTTTTAAAGAAAGAAGAACATTTTTCGTATAACTCTTTGAGATCTTCTTCTTCAAAAACATGGTTCATTTTTTGGGTTTTAGTCAACAGATAAAATGCATTATGATGGTGTATAGAACCTTTGATAGGGACTCTTGAGGTGACATTTAATTGATACTGATTGAGCGCTTCAATTTTTTTAGGATTATTAGTAAGCAAACGAAGCGATTTGATTTGTAATTCTTTTAAAATTTGAGCGGCCACTTCATAAGAACGCTCATCTCCTCCATGACCTAATGCTAAATTCGCATCCACTGTATCCTTACCCTGATCTTGTAAGTTATAAGTGCGTAATTTATCGATTAATCCAATTCCCCGTCCTTCTTGGCGAAGGTAAATAATAATTCCCCGACCTTCAATAGCAATTTGACTCATACTCAATTGTAATTGCTCACCACAATCACAGCGTAAGGAGCCTAAAATATCGCCTGTCATACATTCGGAATGAATTCGAACTAAAATATTATCTTCGTTATGTACTGCACCATAGGTGAGTAATAGATGCTCTTTATCATCTTGATTTGTAGTAAAGAGTGAAAGCTCAAAATCCCCATATTTTGAAGGAATTGCTGCAGAAACTTCTTTTTTTACAATCAGTTGATTATCCATAATCTGTTCCTTAGACGGAATTCCGCCCCTCAGGTTTCTTATTGCCTATATAACTATAGTCCATAAAAAAAGACGGTCAACTTATAATCACTTAAGTAAAACAATAATCACAGCATCCATTTATATTTGTAGGTGTGTTATTTATGAGCATCGTTAATTTTGGGAAAGATTTGGGAATTACTAGCATCTGTTGAGCAGCTGTGACAGGAATAATCCACTTTAAAGCTGAATAATTATGAAAAAATGCATTGTTATCTTCAAAGAGATTAAGGTAATCCTTAGGATTATTCTATTTGATTTAAGATTTTTAAAAACTTATTTGCTGAAACTTCACCCACCACTGTAAGACTATTAAGCTCTTTACCTTGGGCATCTAAAAAAATAAAAGTTGGAGGTGCTACCACATGAAAGTGGTTGAGTAGCGCTTTATTTTCGGCATTGTTTGCGGTGACATCTATTTTTATTACCGTAAAGCGAGCTAATTCTTTTTGCACCTGAGGATCTTTGAATGTAGTTGTTTCCATTACTTTACATGAAGTGCACCAATCCGCATAAAAATCCAGCATCACGGGTTTGCCATAGGCATCCGCTATTGCTTGTTTTATCGTGGTCAAGCTCTGATCCTGCTGTAGTTTAATGGGGGCAGCGCTCGCGGATTGTATGGTTAAAGGTTGTAATGGATTTGTGGCACCCATACTGGCACCCACTAAAATCAAGAACCCATAGACGAGGAGAATGAGCCCTATACCCTGATTGAATTTTTCGCGATGAGTCACAGAATAGGTGAGGGCACCACTGTAAATCCCTGAAAAAATGAGTAAGCTTGCCCAAAGGAGCATGCTGATCAATGGGGGAGCTATTCGAGCGATGAGGGTAATGGCAACGGCAATAAAAATAATGCCAAATAGGGATTTGATGGTATTCATCCAGTCGCCAGTTTCAGGTAACCATCTGCCAGCAGAAGTCCCAATGAGAAGAAGTGGAGTGCCCATTCCCAAACTTAAGACAAATAAAGTCAGACATCCTAAAAGAACATTCCCGGTCTGAGCAATATAGGTTAATACTCCAATCAGTGGCGCAGTTACACAAGGCGAGAGAATCAGAGTGGATAAACACCCCATAATTGCGGCCCCAAAATAGTGCCCGCCCCTTTGATTACTGGAGCCGTGTATTTTCGCTTGCCAAGAATGGGGTAGCTTAAATTCATAAAATCCAAACATGGATAAAGCCAGCAGAACAAAAATCAGGCTAAATACTCCCAAAGCCCAAGGTGATTGCATGCTAATTTGCAAGTTGGCTCCTAGCAAAGCCACTACAGCCCCAATGATTGAATAGGTAATCGACATGCTAAGTACGTAGCTTAGCGAAAGAAAAAATGCTTTTCTTGTGGTAATTTCTTTACCATGACCTACAATAATTCCTGATAAAACCGGAACCATAGGTAGAATGCATGGTGTGAATGATAAAAGTAAACCAAATCCATAAAAAGAGAAGAGAATTAGGAACCAATTGTGGCTCAAAAAGATTTTAGTCACCCCATCATTTTGTGATTCTTCAGTAACTTCGGGCTCAATATTTGGGAGTGGCTCCAAATTCACGTGTGCTAAAGCCAAATCATTATCTATGGACAATTGAATTTTCTTAGTTTCCGGAGCATAACAAAAACCATCATCAGAACATCCCTGATAATGTAAATCAATTAAGGCATCTCCTGGCTTATTCCCTAAAATTCCAACGGGAATAGTGACTTGATTCCGATAGACAGAAAACTCATGTCCTAATTTATCTATTTTTTTCTCCGGGGGGGGAAAACGCAGGGTTCCTAAATGAACTGTGCCATTTTTTTCCGTTGTTAATTTGATGCGATCGCTATAAAGAAAATAATGGGGTTTGATCTGGAAATTAATTGCAAATGTATTAGGATCAATCTTGTTTGCATTCACATGAAATACTTCAGCAGCCGGAAGTGGGTTTGCATGGAGAGCAAATGTAGTTATGCAGCAAAATAACAATAAAAACCATTTTCTCATCTGAAAACCTTTATAATTCGGAGCTTAAAATAGATATATGGGTTACTATATCAGAACATCCCGTAGTGTGAATAAAAATAAATACTAAAATTTTTTTATTTTAACCCTTGAAACTTATTTTCTTGTCCCCATATGACTGTCAGTGACATTACAAATTGACTTTTAAGTTTAATTAATCAGGAGATAGAAGCATGAAAATTCGTCCTTTACACGATCGAGTTGTTGTTCGTCGTCTGGAAGAAGAACGTACTACAGCTGGTGGTATTGTTATTCCAGATAGCGCCACTGAAAAACCAATGCGTGGTGAAATCATTGCTGTTGGTGCTGGTAAAATCCTGGACAACGGTGATGTCCGTGCGTTGGCAGTAAAAGTGGGTGATGTTGTCCTGTTCGGCAAATACTCAGGGACCGAAGTGAAAATCGACGGTAAAGAACTGGTTGTGATGCGTGAAGACGACATCATGGGTGTAATTGAGAAGTAATCGATTCATTAGGAGAGAGAGATAATGGCTAAAGAATTACGTTTTGGTGACGATGCGCGTTTACAAATGCTCGCTGGTGTTAATGCATTAGCTGATGCAGTGCAAGTAACAATGGGCCCACGTGGTCGTAATGTGGTATTAGAAAAAGCTTATGGTGCTCCAACTGTTACTAAAGACGGTGTATCTGTTGCTAAAGAAATCGAATTCGACCAACGCTTCATGAACATGGGCGCGCAAATGGTTAAAGAAGTTGCTTCTAAAACTTCTGATACTGCTGGAGACGGTACTACTACCGCTACTGTATTGGCTCGTTCGATTGTGGTTGAAGGGTATAAAGCAATTGCTGCTGGCATGAATCCTATGGATTTGAAGCGCGGAATTGACAAAGCAGTTACAGCAATTACTAAAAAATTGCAAGCAATGTCTAAGCCTTGCAAAGACAACAAAGCAATTGCCCAAGTAGGTACCATTTCTGCTAACTCTGATGAAGCAATTGGCGCTATCATCGCGAGTGCAATGGATAAAGTTGGTAAAGAGGGTGTTATTACTGTTGAAGACGGTAACAGCCTTGAAAATGAATTATCTGTTGTTGAAGGAATGCAGTTTGATCGTGGTTATATTTCTCCATACTTCATCAACAATCAACAAAACATGACTTGTGAACTTGAGCATCCATTCATTCTGTTGGTTGACAAGAAAATCTCCAGTATTCGTGACATGTTGTCTGTATTGGAAGGCGTTGCTAAATCAGGTCGTCCATTGTTGATCATTGCTGAAGATGTTGAAGGCGAAGCCTTAGCTACTCTAGTAGTTAACAACATGCGTGGTATTGTTAAAGTATGTGCTGTTAAAGCTCCTGGTTTTGGTGATCGTCGCAAAGCAATGTTGCAAGACATCGCAATTCTGACTCATGGTGAAGTAATTTCTGAAGAAATTGGTAAGAGCTTAGAAGCTGCTACTTTGGAAGATTTAGGTACTGCAAAACGTGTCGTAGTAACCAAAGAAAATACTACGATTATTGATGGCGAAGGTAAAGCGGCTGAAATCAATGCGCGTATCGCTCAAATTCGTGCTCAAATCGAAGAAACTACTTCTGATTACGATCGTGAGAAATTACAAGAGCGTGTTGCTAAACTTTCTGGCGGTGTTGCGGTTATCAAAGTTGGTGCTGCTACTGAAGTAGAAATGAAAGAGAAGAAAGCTCGTGTTGAAGATGCATTACACGCTACTCGTGCTGCTGTAGAAGAAGGTATCGTAGCGGGTGGTGGTGTTGCTTTAATCCGTGCACAAAAAGCTCTGGATTCTTTAAAAGGCGACAATGACGATCAAAACATGGGTATCAACATCCTACGTCGTGCTATTGAAGCACCTATGCGCCAGATCGTATCAAACGCTGGTTATGAAGCTTCAGTAGTTGTAAACAAAGTAGCTGAAAACAAAGACAACTATGGTTTCAATGCTGCGACTGGTGATTTTGGTGACATGGTTGACATGGGTATTTTAGATCCAACTAAAGTAACTCGTATGGCACTACAAAATGCTGCTTCTGTAGCAAGTTTGATGTTGACTACTGAGTGTATGGTTGCTGATTTACCGAAGAAAGATGAAGGTGCTGCTGATATGGGCGGCATGGGTGGAATGGGTGGTATGGGAGGCATGGGCGGCATGATGTAAGCCTCTCTCCATTTCTATCCTTTGAAAACCCGCCTTTATGGCGGGTTTTTTTTATTTAAAAATAATGGAATTTTTACCGTGTATCATCCAAAATGAGGAAGAATAATAAAGTCAGGAGCCATGATGGGAGCAATGATTAAAAAGTTGGAAGTGGTTTTAGCAGATACCTATGCTTTGTATCTTAAAACTCAAAATTATCACTGGCATGTTAAAGGAGCGCAGTTTAAAAGTTTGCATGAATTATTTGAAATGCAATATAAGGCATTGGCAGAGGCGGTGGATGAAATTGCAGAGCGAATTTTAATTCTAGGACATAAAGCCCCAGCTACTTTTACAGCATTGAATCAATTAAAAACAATTAAAGATGGTGACTCGAATATTGATGCGAATCACATGGTAAGTGAGCTGGCTCAAGATCATGGAAGTTTGGTCAAAGATTTAAACGCCGCAGTGAAACTCGCACAGGAACATGATGATGAAGGGACCGTTGCGTTGCTCAGTGAGCGTATTGGGGCCCATGAAAAAGCACGCTGGATGTTGAACGCGTCTGTGGGCTAAATCTATTCATAACCCGGGTTCAGCAAAGCGGAGCCCGGATCTTCGGTTTCACTTCTTTTATCTGGCGCCAAGGGTTTACTTATTCTTTATCACTTTCTTTTCGGCACTTTTTTTCATGACAATGATGCTAATGCGTCTGTTTTCAGGACTGTAGGGATCTTTTAAATTAAGAGGCACAGTGGATGAAAACCCTGACACGCGTAAAACTCTATCAGGATTGAAACCTGCTTTAACCAACGCGCGTCGGGCGGCATTGGCTCTTTGGGCTGACAATTCCCAGTTAGTGTATTCTAATTCATCAGGATTGTGGTAGGGATGGGCATCGGTGTGCCCTTCAATGGTAATTTTATTGGGGACGTTATTCAGTAGTTTTGCAATTTGGATAAAGACATGCTCCATGCCTGGATTTAGTTTATCTGAACCCACATCAAACATAGGTTTATTTTGATTATCGATTAATTGAATGCGTAAGCCATTTTTTACGACTTCCATAATTAATTGATTTTTTAAACCAGCAAGAGATGGATCTTCTTTGATGCTTAAATTAATTTTTGACTTTAACTCTTCAAGTTTTTGGGTTTCAGATTCGGTGGATTGAATTACTTGAATATCTTGGGCTTTTTTATTCGGAGCAGAGGGGTGGTCTGTGGTTGAAACTTGACCATTAGTATCTTTTACTTTAGGTCCGCCCCCTTTAAGATTAAGTTGCTGATTACCCACGTTCTCACCACCAAAAAAAGTGATTTTCAGTGGTTGTTTAAAGTACTCGGAAATACCGTCTTTTTGCGCTTTATTTAGAGAAGCAATCAACCACATTAACAAGAAGAAGGCCATCATTGCGGTTACAAAATCAGCAAAAGCAATTTTCCACGATCCTCCGTGATGCTTATGTTGATTTTTTTTTACCTTTCGAATTATCGGAGCTGTGCTAGATTTTCCTTTATTGCTGTCATTCATGTTCTAACCTCATTAGCCCGGAGTGGGTTCTGCAGAAGAACTTTCCTCTGAATTGGATGAGGATGCTGCCGGCTTAAAATTTTTGATTTCTTCATTGAGTTGGGTAAAGGAAGGACGTTGTGCGGAAAACAATACTTTACGTCCAAATTCAACGGCAATAATAGGTGGATTGTTGTGTAAACTCGCCAAAATTGTAGCTTTGATACACTGCAGCATCAATTGCTCCTGATTGGCATGATGCTCCATTGCTGAGGCTACAGGACCAACAAATCCATAGCCGATTAAAATACCTAAAAAAGTACCTACAAGGGCATGGGCAATGAGAACTCCTAATTCTGGGGGAGGCAAGTTTATAGATTCCATGGTATGCACTACACCCAGAACAGCCGCAACGATACCAAAAGCGGGCATAGCATCAGCAAGTTTGGATAGGGCATTAGCAGGAATCATTTCTTCTTCATGATGCGATTCAATTTCCATATCAATTAAAGCCTCCAACTGAAAAGGTTGGAGGTTTGAAGTGATGATTAATCTTAAATAATCACAAATGAATTCAATAATATGGTGGTTTTTCATTATCGAAGGGTAGGCATTGAAAATCGCGCTTTCTTTGGGGGCTTCAATGTCAGTTTCTAAAGACATTAATCCTTGTTGGCGTGCCTTATTCAGTAGCGTGTATAATAGGCTTAGTAAATTACTGGAAGTATCCTTAATAGATTTTTCTCCCCGAAAAACCTTCGGTAGCGCTTTCAACAATGATTTTAATACTGCAGCACTATTCCCAACAATCAGTGAGCCTATGGCTGCACCACCTATTATAAGCAACTCAATAGGTTGAAATACTGCAGCCAGGTGGCCTCCACCCAAAGCGAATCCCCCAAAAACACAAAGTAATATGACAACATAGCCAATTAAAATTAACATTTTTAAACGATCTCCAAATTCCTTTTGAATCTTCCGTATTCTTTATTTAAGGTAATCGTGCACTACACGACCATAAGGTAAAGTGAGATCCGTTAATAAATGTACTCCATTTACTATGCGTTTTACTGGCAAGTTTGCTACTGGTGCCAAGGCATGATGTTTCATTTCCAATTGAGCCGGTCCTTTCCATGCACCTTTGATGACGACATTTTCAAGGAAGTATTCAACGAGCTCACAAACTCGAACAGTCCCATCAACATGAGGAATGATTTTTAGCAAGTAATTGGGCGTAGCGAGTGATTCAGCCACTTTTTTTATATCCAGTGCTTCGTATTTATAACCCATAGTTGCCGTAGCAATTCGACAAGGTCCATATTCTAAAGTACCCAACAACGTTTCATGAACTACTTCCAGTTTAGGTTGGGCCAGCTTTTTGGGAAATCCCCAAATTTCTCGACCGCCAGCAATAGGAGGAAGATCGTCTAAAAACATAGCATGCGTATAATTTCCTTTTTTCCCTTTATAGCTGACTGGGATAACTTGGCCTGATTCGGTATAGTCCCCAAATCCTGTTGAGTCGGGCATGCGAATAAATTCGAACTTAACTAAAGGTTCTACTACTTCTAATGGTTCTGGAACCACTTCACGGAGCAGCTCTATATCCGTTTCATAGGTAATAATTAAAAATTCCCTATTGATAAAACGGTAAGGGCCACGAGGATAACATGGACTGGTCAGTGGCATGGCAAATGCTTGTTTGATGACCTCTGCTTCATTCATTTTTCAGACTCCTCTTTTAAATGTTTATTTGGCGACATGTCATATACAGCAATGCCGTTTGTATCGGGTATTTTTTGGTCCCAGGGAGATTTTTTGACAGCTTTTCTTCCATCCTTGTACCCATTTTGTATGCGTTCCAGGATACTCTTTTTTGAAAATTCATAATCTTTCGAAGAAAACTCAGTCTCATCATGTTCATATAAAAAGCGAACTAAAGAAATGGTAGATTGATGTCCACGGGCCATGCACAGTTTAAGTTCTGGATTCCCTTTTTCCGATTCAGGAATATAACGTGAAAGCACGTGAATGGTATTTTTTAATGCATGTATTTGTTGGTACATTTCTACGGCTTGTGCAAAACGGCTGGAATACTCTATATCCTTTCGACGCTTCATTACGGCATCCAAGGACGTTGGGTATAAGCCATAGGAGTCAAATAAATGAATTGCAAAACACAGTAAATGACGAGGGCATTGATTGACAGATAAGATGTACGTTGCTGGAGAGTTACTGGATATTCCACCATCCCAGTAGTATTTCCCTTCAATTTCAACCGCTGGAAAACCAGGAGGCAATGCACCACTGGCCATAATATGCTCGGGACCAATTTTTGTGTTTTGTGAGTCAAAATAAACCATTTCGCCTGAGCAAATTTCAACGGCACCAAGGCTTATGCGGGTCTCATTGGAGTTATTGAGTCGATCAAAATCAATAAATTGTTCCAGAGTCGATCTTAAACTCTTGGTGTCGTAAAAACTTATGGTATCGGGTGTATCGTAATATCCCATAAGCAGGGGAGGAAAACGGGGTGAAAAAAATCCGGGTTGTCCCATAATTAATGCAGTTTGGGCGGATAGAAAATGTTCGATTTTTCGACTTGCAACATCATCGGGAAGCAGCCTACTCTCGAGAAAAGAGGGGGTAGCTATGGTCTCCCAAAATTGATACATTTTTTCAACCCGTATTTTGGGTGGATTGCCTGCGGCAATTGCCGCATTAATTGCGCCGATTGAGGTGCCTGCGAACCAGCTTGGATAGTAGCCTGCTTCATCCAAAGCACGCAAAACCCCTACTTGATAGGCCCCTAAAGCGCCTCCACCCTGAAAACAACAAGCAACATGATGGTGCGTTGTAACTTTTTTTGTTCGCGCCATAGGCCTTACTCCATGAACCATCCATGACTAACAATCAGCGACTGACCGGTCAAGGCATTTGATTCAAAAGAAGCAAAAAATAACGCGGTTTGTGCTACGTCATCCGTGGTAGTGAATTCTCCATCCACTGTATCTTTAAGCATTACGTTCTTAATAACTTGTTCTTCGGTAATTCCTAATTCTTTAGCTTGTTCAGGAATTTGTTTATCGACGAGTGGTGTACGTACAAATCCTGGGCAAATCACATTCGCTCTAACATTATGGGCGGCCCCTTCTTTGGCTACCACTTTACACAAACCCAGCAAACCATGTTTTGCAGTCACATAAGGTGCTTTTAATTTAGAGGCTTCTTTAGAATGGACTGAACCCATATAAATAATGCTTCCCCCTTTTCCAGAGTCATACATGTGTCTTAGGGCTGCTCGAGTTGTTAAAAAGGCTCCATCCAATTGGATTGATATTAACTTTTTCCAATCAGAAAAGGAGAGTTGTTCCACAGGACTGATGATTTGAATTCCTGCGTTGCTGACCATAACGTCAACCCCACCAAAGTATTTAGCAACTTCATCTACGCCTTTATCCACTTGGTTTTCATCGGTGACATTCATGGCAACAGCCATGGCTTCTCCACCTTTAGATTTTATTTCTTCTGCTGCAAGATTGGCTTGTTCCAGATTTAGATCTGCAATGGCAACTTTAGCACCTTCTTTTGCATAGACTAGAGCGATTTCTTTACCTATGCCGCTGGCGGCCCCTGTAATTATTGCTACTTTATTTTTTAAGCGCATGAGTACAATCCTTGTATTTTGAGTTAATGATCAGATATTTAGGCTTATTTAAAATTCTTTAAGAAGTATAGCAATGGAAATTTGATATTGCCTTATATTCCTAAGATTTTTGTTAGATATAGAAAAATAGGTTATCAAGGACTGTTATCCTAAAGGTTAAAGAGCGAACAAAAACGGCAAATTACCCGAGTATAATTATGATGGTTCACTTTTGGTTCTTCCTGGATTCTAATAATTCTTGTTAAGTGTTAGGAGAGGGGATTTCAAATACGAAAATCAACCCCCTTAACCTCTTGGAGGTTAAGGGGAAGTTCAGTTGTATTAGTAGTAATAATAAGGGCGATAGTATCGGCCGTAATAGTATGCACGGCGGTCTTGATTTTGACCGATTGCATTTCCGACTAGTGCTCCAGCGCCTGCACCAATTACAGTTCCGAGTGCACTACCTCCAGATACAGCATAACCGATACCTGCACCGGCAGCACCACCTGCAGCAGTACCTACTTGAGTATTGGTGCATCCCCCAAGCATAAAAGCTGATACCCCAACAAAAACTAAGGGAGCGATAATTTTTTTCATAGTGTAACTCCTTTTTATAGTTTTCAGGATTTCTGCATTAATAGAGCACGATTCAATACAATAAATCCTAGTTGCTTCATCTTCACTATGATTCTAGTACAAAAAAAACATTTTATGTAAAATAATTGACCACATTATGGATTGCATGTTTTTTTTTAATATCAAATTTTACTCTTACCCATATTTTCCAGTAGTATTAGTACTATGAAGAATAATAAAAAACAGAGGACTTTATGTTTAAAGGAAGCATAGTAGCTTTATTAACACCCATGAAGAATGATCAGATTGATGTCCCTCGTTTGCGAGAGTTAGTCGAGTTTCATATTGAAATGGGAAGTCATGGTATTGTTGCTGCGGGGTCTACCGGTGAATCAGGTACCTTATCCCATGAAGAAAAATTACTGGTTATTAAAACAGTAGTAGAACAAGCGAAAGAACGAATCCCTGTTATTGCCGGTACTGGCATGAATGCAACCCGAGATTGTATTCAATTAACCAAAGAAGCCATGGAATGTGGTGCACATGCCGCACTCATTATGACTCCTGCTTATATCAGACCGACTCAAGAGGGGCTATATTTGCATTATAGTCAAATCGCTGAAGCGGTTCCTATGCCTATTATTCTATATAATGTGCCAACGAGAACGGCATGTGATATGTTACCTGAAACGGTCGGAAGACTTGCGAAGATTTCCAATATTGTGGGAATAAAAGATGCGACGGGACAGATGACTCGATTACAACAAATTTTGCGACTTTCAGAAGGCAGTATCGATGTGTATAGTGGAGATGATTTTACTGCCGCCTCCTGGATGTTGGCAGGTGCGAAGGGGAATATTTCAGCAGCAGCTAATGTGGTTGCCAAACTAATGGCTAAATTATGCGACTCGGCCTTAGATGGCGATCATGCGGCATGCTTACGTTTAAACGAACAATTAATGCCTTTATATGAATTATTGTTTGTTGAAACCAATCCAATTGCAATAAAATGGGCAGCGAACAGAATGGGGTTAATGGATAATGAATTAAGATTGCCATTAACTCGTTTATCAAAAGAGCATCATGAACCATTGGAAAAGATGATGAAGAGTTTGGAGTTGATTTAAGTGAAAAAGTTGGGTTTTATTTTTTTTGTAACACTTGTGCTCTGTGGCTGTAGTCGTTATGCCAGTAATGGTGAACATCTTTATTTGAGTAGTCGAAATGGTCCCTCATTGGAAGTTCCACCACCATTAACGAAAGCAAATATTAGTAATTTTTATGATTTGCCTGAACAGAACCAGGATGCACGTGTAAGTATCGCGCCACCTGTATCATAAGGGGTTTATTATGACGCCATCAGAATCAGCTGAGTTACTTATTGTACAGGAGTTGTCGCAGCGTATTGTGGAAGCGCAACGTAAAATCAGGATTCTTGATAGTATTAAATGGGATGAATCAATAAGAAAGGATTTTTTTAAACATAAAGGCAAAAAGCTTCCAGCTGTCGATAAAGAGTATTATGACAAAAAGCCTTTACCTTTTGATGTCCATGATAAACAAGAAGAATTCCGGATTATTTTACGAGATACCCAGAACCAACTTGGACAATATTCTACTTTAACTCGTTTAATACGTCGGCAGTGCGAGGAATACAGTCGGGCTACGCAGATGCTTGCCAAACGAGGTACTCCCGCGTTTTCAGAATTGGCCACAGAATTGTATGGCAGTCCAAACGATGTATTCTATGCGGGCGGGCCCCGTATGTCTGAGATGGGTACTTTACTCTTTGATGTCTTAACAGGGCTTAGTGTTCAGTTACAGTCTGAAGCCGACGTAAAGCGTTATACACCCCAACAAGCTCAAGAAATTCTACAAACACGATTAGGCCAATTTTTCGACAAACATCCTGGTAAGGTCACCGTAATGGTCAGTGACGATATGATTGCCGATGCTTCTGCAGGTGCAGACAGTATTAAATTGAGTCAGCAAGCCATGTTTAGTGACCGAGATATTCGTTATCTTGAAGTACATGAAGGCTGGGTGCATGTAGGGACCACCCTCAATGGTTCCATGCAGCCTAATTGTTTTTTTCTTTCTAAAGGGTCTCCTTCCAGCAGTGTTATTCAGGAAGGTTTGGCGGTGATTACGGAAATTGTTACTTTTTCTTCATATCCTAGTCGCATGTTAAAGATTACTAATCGGGTGATTGCTTTGGACATGGTGACTCAAGGAGCAGATTTTCTCGATATTTATAATTATTTCATGGAATGTGGGTTAAGCGAAGAAGACAGTTACAATCAATCTGTACGTGTCTTTAGAGGAAGTACGCCTACAGGTGGCCCGTTTACTAAAGATTTATCTTATGCCAAGGGATTTGTATTGATTTACAATTACATCCGTTTTGCGATCAGCCGCAAGCATGTTGATTCCATTCCTTTATTGTTTACGGGGAAATTAGTTCTTGATGATTTGCCTTTACTTACCGAACTTAAAGAGCGGGGAATTTTATCCAATCCTGTGTACCTTCCGCCTCCATTCCAGGATCTAGCTGCGTTAAGTGCATGGATGAGTTTTTCCTTGTATTTGAATCAATTTGATCTAAATGAAATCCAAAAGAATTTTCGCTTTTTGATTGTTTAGAACATCGGCGTAGCTTAGGCAAAGCGCAGAGAAAGCCAGAAGGGACCATTGGCTCATTCCGGGGTTCTCCCAATCTAGCCAGCGTGGTGGCCGTAAATTGAGGGCATTTCAGTATAGAGAGCCTGGGTTACGGACTTTGCTTTCACCCAGGGCTAAGACATTTATGATTAAGCTTTACACGCAACAGCCTGGGCAAGCTCAACTGGTTCTTCTTGTTTCCGTTGTTGAGGAAAGAAGCGAGACAAACTGTAATTTACATTAGGTTTCTCTTGCTCTTGTATGGTTTTTAAAAGCCCAGGATATTCGTCCAAAAGCAATTGAGCTTGTTCTTTAATGTAGGAATCATTCGATTTATTAATCATATTGAAATAATAAGTCGCGGTTTGTAGATCCTTAGCATCATTTGAGTTCCCTAAAATTTGTACCATAACAAGCATGGCGTTAGTACATTTCAAATTAGCCGCCTGCCGCATGGTTTGTTTGTATTCAGAGGACGTGGGTGGATAAATATGGGCTAAGTGATATAAAGCCATAGGATTATCCCGAGCTAACGCGATCATTTTTGGTAAATGTTGGATCACTGCTTGTTGTAAAACATGATCGTTAGGTGATCTATGTAGTTGATTTACCAATGCCGCAAATTCATTACTTGAAGTGGCCATATCCTACCCCCTAACGTGACTACATACCCTTGTAGGATAAAAGATCAAGGTTAAGGTAAGATTAAGGGGGGGATGCTTTACGATTTTTTTACGCTTTCAAATGCTGCCCATCCTAAATGGAACAACATATGGGCCAATATCGCGGCAATAAGTCCCCATTGCCAAAATAAATAGCCAAAAAGTAATGATTGATAAAGGCTTAGTATAATTAGCGAGTAAATAAAACGTCTGGTAGACGTACAACCGGAAGCGATGTACACAGGGAGCTGGCTTACTACCAATACCAAACCGCTAATAAAAATTGAAATCCAGATGATTAAGCTAGGGTATTGGTTTGTAAAGAGTAACGCAAAAAAGGTTGCAAGGTTCATTAAACCCCAGCGGCCAATAATTTCTTCTACGACACCACCATAAAGAACACAGCCATCTACCCCCAGGGCGGTGCGTAAACGAGTCATGGTTTCCATATTGTTCTTATCGACGATGCGTGCGATGAGGCCATAATAGAGAATTAAAAAAATTATTACCCCCACCACGGCATACAAAACAGTAGGTAATAAAATAGGAATTAATACACTGACTCCTGCTGTACCTTGCAGCAGAGCCTCAAGCCTTGCGTCATGTAAACCGGTCGAGGGAGATAACACGGCGCCTGCAAAGCTGAGAATAAAGATCATAAATAAGGTTTGCAAAATGGCGAAGCGACTCATTCTGTTCTTTAGTTCTTCGGAATTATTCGGCAATAAAAAATAAATTAAACGTTTAATAGCAATGACGACGCCAGGGATGGATAAGCAGAATAGAACGGTGATCAAAGGCCAATTGATTGTCATTTTTTATCCTTAAATAGAACTGCATAGAAAAAGCCATCCATACCTTGTTCTCCGGGTAAAATTTGTTGACCATGCCCTGTTGCCCGTCCCCATGGCCTAGGTTCTCTTATTATCGTACAGTCAGAATGGGTTGCAACAAAATTTGCGATTTGTTGCTCATTTTCAACAGCCATTACTGAACAGGTAGCATAAACAAGTAAACCACCTTTTGCGAGCAAGGGCCATAAGCAATTCAGCATGTTGTGCTGAATTTTGGTTATGGTAACAATTTCTTCATTATTACGTAATAACTTAATATCGGAGTGGCGTCGAATAACCCCTGTTGCAGAGCAGGGGGCATCCAATAAAATACGATCAAATAGTTGGCCATCCCACCACTTGGCGGGAGTTAAGGCATCCCCTTCGACTAAATCGGCATGCAAGTTGAGCCGATCTAAGTTTTCTTGAACTCGCTTCAATCGTTTAGCATCAACATCTAAGCCAATACACGCGGACAGATGGGGTTCCTTTTCTAGAATATGACACGTTTTTCCTCCGGGAGCGCAGCAGGCATCGAGGAGGCGTAATCCAGGTTCTAAAGACAGTAAAGAGGCTGCTAATTGTGCTGCAGCGTCTTGAACAGAAACTCGTCCCTCTGCAAATCCTGGAAGTTTGTGCACATCACACGGTTTGCTTAAAGTAATTCCTTCAGCTGCTGTAGGGTGAGGTTCAGCGGCAATGCCTTCTTGATTTAAAATTTGAATGTATTCAGTAACTGAATTTTTTTGCCCATTTACCCGTAAGGTCATGGGTGGATGCATATCATTTGCTTTGGCAATTTCTTGCCAGTTATTCGGCCAATCTGCTTGCAAACGTTCCAGCAACCATTGGGGTTGGCCATGAATAAATCGAGTATCTTTTTTTAAGCGTTCCAGAATTTCTTTTTGCTGGCGGCAGAAATTGCGTAAAACAGCATTGACTAAACCCTTTGCCCAGCTTTTTTTGATTTTTTCAAGTAAGGAAACTGTTTCTTTGACTACAGCATAATCAGGTGCTTGCATGTAGTGCAATTGATAAAGCCCTATGAGTAATGCAACCCAAATTTCCAGTTCTTTCGGTTTTTTTTGCAGTAAGCATTCCGCGATAGCTTGTAAACGAAAATAATGACGACAAAAACCGAAGCAAATCTCTTTGGTCATCGGGGTGACTTCGGCTGTTGCAGGCATAAGTTGCGATAAAGAGGATTTCTCAGTTAATAACTGAGTTAAAATTTTTAAAGCGTGCAGTCGTTCGTTCTTGTTCATCAAAACACAAACCCTGCATGTACTTGTGCTTTTTTGGAGTTTAGCCAATCGGCAATTGAGATTACTTTAGCACCTGGAAGTTGGATTCGTTCTACCAGCAGACTTTGGTTTCCAGTTGCAATCAACATGCCTTTTTTGTCGATGCGAATGACGGTACCGGGTGCTTGTGAGAATGATTGGTTTACGACAGTTGCTTGATGAATGCGCAACGCTTCCTCCCCAAGGGTTGTATAGGCGATGGGCCAAGGATTAAACGCACGAATTTTTCGGTCGATTTCTGCAGCTGAGTCCTGCCAATTGATGCATGCATCTTCTTTGTTAATTTTGCTGGCATAAGTAGCCAAATCATTATTTTGAATTTCAGGTTTTTCAGTGTGGGTGGCTAATTCATCGAGGGTTTGTAATAAAGGTCTAGCCGAAATCTGTGCCAGTTTGTCATGTAAGGTTTGTGCAGTCTCTAATGCCGTGATCGGGCAGGCAACCTTGTGAAGCATAGCACCGGTATCCATGCCTGCATCCATTTGCATAATCGTAACCCCGGATTCGGTATCCCCATGAAGGAGTACAGACTGAATAGGGGAGGCACCACGCCAACGAGGCAACAAGGAGGCATGCACATTAATACAACCTAAGCGTGGAATTTCCAACACTGCTTTAGGTAAAATCAATCCATAAGCAATCACCACTAAGACATCAGGTTTTAAAGCTGCAAGCTCTGCAATTGCTTCGGGATTTTTAAAATTCACAGGTTGAAATACTGGAATATTATGATTTAAAGCCCACTCTTTTACCGCGGAAGCTTGTAGTTTTCTACCCCGACCAGCAGGACGGTCTGGTTGAGTATAAATGGCTTTAATATGATGTTTTGAATGCAACAATGCCTCAAGACAAGGCAAACCAAATTCTGGAGTTCCAGCAAAAACTATATTCAATGTACTCATGGTAACTACCTGTCGATCAAGGATCGTCTTTAAGGGACGCATCTTTATGAAAAATCTTGTGGAACCGACAAGACCTTATCTACGTGCATGTTGGCGCTTGAATTTATCTAGTTTTTTTCGTGCCATAGCTTTTTTTAACGGAGATAGTAGATCAATAAACAGTTTGCCATTCATATGATCAATTTCATGCTGCAAACATTCGGCAAGTAAGCCTTCTGCTTCAATCTCAAAAGGTTTTCCGTTTCGATCTAAAGCTTTGACGGTAACTTTTTCGGCACGAATAACTGTATCATAAGCCCCAGGAACAGAAAGGCAGCCTTCTTCAAATTTTTTTTCACCTTCTGACGCAATAATTTCAGGATTAATGATAACCAATTGGTTCTGCTTGTCTCCCATAATATCTATAACGGATAGACGCAAGCTCACACCAATTTGAGGTGCTGCAAGTCCGACGCCCCGTGCGTCATACATTGTTTCAAACATATCGTCGATTAAAGTTTGCAATTTATCATCAAAATGCACAACTGGTTTTGCCACATCTCTTAATCGAGAGTCAGGTAAATATAGAATCGTATGAATGGCCATTGTTTATCTGGTTCTCTGTACAAAAATCATGTTAATATTATCCTTCATATATTGTAAGGCTGCAAGATATTCCAACAAAGGATTGACTCTAATGAGATTTATTCTCTTTATATTCTTTTTTTTCCTATCTAACTTAAACTATGCATTAAGTTTAAAAGCAGATGCTCCAGGACGTTATGTTGTGCAACCCGGGGATACTTTATGGACAATAGCCAATCGCTATCTCAATAATCCATGGGAATGGAAGCAGCTTTTGCAGGCCAACCCTCAGCTAAAGAACCCTAATCGTTTATACCCAGGAGCTGTGCTTGTTTTACGTTATTCCAAAAACCAACCTTACCTTAAAGTATTATCCAATGGGACAATAAAGTTATCTCCTAATGTCCGTCCTTTGCCTTTAGATGAACCCATTCCTGCAATCCATTTAAGCGATATAAAGCCATTTCTAAATGAATCGCTGATATTAGATCAGGATGTAGTCAGTAGGGCCCCTTATATTGTTGCGTTGATAGGGGAACACATGTTAGGTGGTCAAGGAGATGAGGTCTATGTTCGAGGATTACATCCAGCACGAGAAATTCCCCCTGGCGGGATTCCTGCCTATTCTATTTTTAGAGGGGGGAACGATTATGTGGATCCAAAAACTAAGGAACTCTTAGGATATCGAGCCGATTTGATTGGTTATGCCGAGTTGATAGCGGGGGGTGAGCCAGCAACTATTTTATTAACCAGCATTAACGAAGGAGTTAGAATACATGATAGTGTTCTGATTAATAATAGTCCTGAATTTAACTTGTACTTTGAACCTAAAGCACCTCTCTTTATTGTAAGAGGCTATATTATTGACATGCCTAATGGGATGCCTAGTGGGAATGTTGAAGAGGCTGCAGGGGGTGTGGTGGTTATTAGTTTGGGTGCTCGTGATGGATTGGAAGCTGGGGATGTTCTCGGTATTTATAGGGAGTCAGGCACTGTTAATGACCCCAAAAATCCTTTGATCCCTATTCGATTACCGCCTGAACGTATTGGTGAGCTTATGGTGTTTCGGGTGTTTAGTAAAACAAGTTTTGCCTTGGTTGTTCGGTCAACACGCGCTGTTAATTTATTAAATTATGTGGCTAATCCATGAATAATTTACCCTATTATCTTGCATTAAACCGAATAGAACGAGTGGGTCCCCGCACCGTTATCAAACTACAAAATCGTTGGCCTGAGTTGCAGCAAATGTTTCAACTCTCCGTCACTGAACTCGAACAAGCGGGCTTACCGGGGGGGGTAGCGCAGGCTATAGCTCAATTTGATATGAATGTGATTGAAGAAGACTTGCGTTGGTTGCATGCAGCAGACGATCATCATCTTCTTACCTGGGAGTCTCCTGAATATCCTTCTTTACTAAAGGAAATTACGGATCCCCCCATTGTTTTATATGCTAAAGGCCAGCTTGCCTGTTTAAATCAGCTTAAACTTGCAATAGTAGGAAGTCGTAATCCTACAGTAACTGGAAGTGAAAACGCACGACACTTTGCAAAGGCAATCGCTTCGCATGGAGTGGCTATTGTGAGTGGTTTGGCTCTAGGTATTGATGCGCAAGCTCATCAAGGTTGTTTAGAGGCCGAAGGGCAAACAATAGCCGTGTTAGGGACAGGAATTGATCGAATTTATCCCCATCGGCATCAGGCATTATCACAAAAAATTACTCAAAATGGCCTATTAATAAGCGAATTTCCTTTGAAAAGTCCTCCTATCGCTGGACATTTCCCCCGAAGAAATCGTATAATAAGTGGTTTATCATTGTGCATTTTGGTTGTTGAGTCGGCAATCAAGAGTGGATCACTAATCACGGCACGAATGGCCTTAGAACAAAATCGAGATGTTTTAGCGATCCCGGGCTCCATTCACAATCCTCTGGCTCGAGGGTGTCATTACCTGTTGCAGCAAGGAGCCAAATTAGTTACTTCAGTTGTGGATGTTCTTGAGGAGTTAGGAATTGTTTCGGAACCGCAAACAGCTGATAAAGCTATTTTACCTCTTGCCAGCGGGAATAAAAACCTAGTAAAGTTCATTGGCTTTGAAATGACTACAGTGGATCAGATCATTTTACGTAGCGGATGCACCGTTGAGCAAGTCACAAGTGAACTTGCAGAATTAGAATTAAATGGGGCTGTTGTATCTGTGCCCGGTGGTTATATGAGGTGTTAGTATATGAAAGATAACTTATTTGAGATGTTATTGAGTTTATTTGAACAAAGTCTTACTCAACTACAAGAAAGCCATAAAACCGCTGATTCGGATGCAACGGAACTAAATGAAGATGAAGACGTAGCTTCTGAAGAAGTTTTACATTTGAAATTACAACAACACACATCAACTCGTATTTTCACTTACGATGAGCAAATGAAACTGACTAAGGCCAGTTATCAATTTCTCATGCGTATGAAATTATGGAAAGTTCTTAATACCGAATCATTTGAAATGATTATGAATCAATTATTATTTTCTGAGTCTCGCATCGTTACTCTTCAAGAAACTAAATGGACAATAAGAAATGCTTTGGCGACTTCATTGAATGAAGAACAATTGGCTTTTCTTGATTTAGTTCTTTATCAAACAGAAGATGAATTGACATTACATTAAAAGATCGTCTATTACCTATATTACTATAAGTTGGTGATATTTCATTTTCAGCCTCACTATCCCATGTTGTTCTCAAACGTGGGTATTGGGATGCTTAGGGATGAAGTGAAAAGGATAAGGTTAACGTTATATGAGTAAACATTTGGTGATTGTTGAATCACCCGCAAAAGCGAAGACAATTCAAAAATATTTAGGCGGTGATTATGAGGTTGTAGCCTCTTATGGACATGTGCGCGATTTGCCAGCACGTAAGGGGTCCGTTAATCCCGAAAAACAATTTGCAATGACTTATGTTCCTATTGAAAAGAACTCGCGTCATATCGAAACCATTGCCAAAATGCTCAAAAAGTCAGATTCCTTATTCCTCGCAACGGACCCTGATCGCGAGGGTGAAGCTATTTCTTGGCATATTTTTGAATTAATGAAAGAAAAAAATCTTACCAAAGATAAACCTATTCATCGAATTTTTTTCAATGAAATTACTAAATCAGCAATCCAGGACGCCATAAATAACCCACGTTCAATTTCCATGGATTTAGTGAATGCGCAACAAGCTCGACGTGCGTTGGATTATTTGGTGGGATTTAATTTATCTCCGTTGTTATGGAAGAAAGTTAGAAGAGGGCTTTCTGCGGGCCGTGTACAAAGTCCAGCGCTGCGACTTATTGTCGAGCGAGAAGAGGAAATTGAACGTTTTGTTGCTCAAGAATATTGGAAGATTTTAGCGGAGTGCCTTCATACAAAAGTATCTTTTGAGGCGCGATTGACGCATTACAAAAATGAAAAACTGCAGCAATTTACGGTATCCAAAGAAGAACAGGCTCAACTCATCAAAGAGGACCTGATTCGTCAAGCCCAGGGCTCTTTACTCGTAACTCAAATTGAGAAAAAGCAACGCAAACGTAAACCTTCCCCCCCGTTTATCACCTCAACCCTCCAACAAGAAGCTGCACGAAAATTGGGTTTTACCGCCCGAAAGTCGATGATGGTTGCGCAACAATTGTATGAAGGTATAGATATTGGAACGGGGACTGTGGGTCTTATCTCCTACATGCGTACCGACTCAGTGAATTTATCGTCAGAAGCAATAGAGGAGACACGACAATTTATTTCGGAACGTTATGGTGCCGATAATTGTCCTGCAAGCCCCAGAGTTTATAAAACGAAATCTAAAAATGCTCAAGAAGCGCATGAGGCAATTCGGCCCACATCTATTAAACGAACACCAGAAATGGTGCAATCGGCTTTAACTACCGATCAATACAAACTCTACAGTTTAATTTGGAAGCGTACCGTAGCTTGCCAAATGGCTGATGCAATTTTGGATACGGTTGCTGTTGATTTAAGTTGTGGTGAAGGCAATATGTTCCGTGCGAATGGTTCGACAATTACGTTTCCTGGTTTTCTCTCTGTGTATGAAGAAGGGCGTGATGATACCAAAGACGATGAAAATGAAGGGTCGTTACTACCTGCATTGAACGTCGGTGAGAAAGTCAAAGTACAAGATATATTAGCCAACCAACACTTCACTGAGCCGCCGCCAAGATATTCTGAAGCAACTTTGGTTAAGGCACTGGAAGAATATGATATTGGACGACCGTCCACTTATGCGTCGATCATTCACACATTGCAACAGCGTGAATACGTTATTGTTGATAAGAAAAGATTCTTTCCAACGGACGTTGGTCGCATAGTAAATCGCTTTTTGACCGGTTATTTTACCCGGTATGTAGACTATAAATTCACTGCTGAACTTGAAGATACCCTGGATGCCATCGCCCGGGGTGAAAAAGAATGGATTCCGGTTTTAGAAGACTTCTGGCAGCCATTTGTCCAGCAAATTCAAACTACGGATGAACAGGTACAACGTAAAGATGTAACCACTGAAGTTTTAGATGAAGAGTGTCCAAAATGTGGAAAACCCTTATCCATAAGATTAGGTAAACGTGGACGCTTCATTGGCTGTACGGGCTATCCAGAGTGTGATTACACGCAAGATATCGCAGGTCAGGATCATGAAAAAAATGAACCTGAAGTGGTCGAGGGAAGAGTATGTCCGTCTTGTTCCAGTTCCCTGCATATAAAAACAGGACGTTATGGTCGTTTTATTGGTTGCAGTAATTATCCTCAATGCAAGCATATGGAACCTATAGAAAAACCAGCTGACACAGGGGTGGAATGTCCTAAATGCCATGAAGCAAAAATCTTGCAACGCAAATCAAGAAAAGGAAAGATTTTCTATTCTTGTGGAAATTATCCTAAATGTAATTATGCTCTCTGGAATGAACCGATAAATCATCAATGCCCAAACTGTAATTGGCCGATTTTGACGGTAAAAGAAAGCAAAAAGTTTGGTCGACAAATTCTTTGTCCACAAGAGGGATGTGGTTATTCTTCAAAGGAAGAACTTGAGGAATCTAAATAGACCTTTTAATCCTGGGTACGGTGTGTACCGCGCCCAGGGTATAAAATGGTTTTGATCAATAAAAATCAATATTAGTCGTCGTCACATCTAACGGACCTACTGGATAAGAATAAACCGATACGGGTTCAACAACGGGTGCAACAGCAGGAGTAACAACGCGTGTGACAGCAACAGGTCTGTAGGAAACTACCGGTCGATATCTGACTACAGGTTTGTATGTAACTGCTGAGGTATATGAAATTGCCGGTGTGTATACCGGTGTATAAGCGGTGGTGCAACAACATCCTGCCAAAGCAATACTTCCTAAAAGAATAATCCATTTCATTATGTAGCCCCCTTTAATGGATGCCTACAAAAAGTGTAGATTATTTAAACATTAAACTCAAGATTTGAACTATTAAGGCCTTTGTAACTGTGGAGCAGTTCCCTTTCTCTATGAAAATAAACTCATTCTTCCTGTTCATTTTGAATCAGTATATACTCATCATTTTCTTCTTAGAAATAACTCAAACAGGATGTAATGATGTTAGACAGGACCATTGTAGTTGATGAGCAATTTTTAAATCGAGTACAACAAGCAGATTTTCCCAAACCCCATAGTACAATGTGTCCGGAAACGGCGGAATTGGATAAGAAAACTGCTATCGAGCTCTTTGATTCGCAAATCAAGTCACGTCTTCTTGATTTGATTGCCAGACAGCTCAAGGAAAAAGGTTTATCATTTTATACCATTGGCAGTAGCGGACATGAGGGTAACGCGGTTTGGGGGCAAGTTTTTCGTCCCGATGATATGGCCTTTTTGCACTATCGAAGCGGCGCTTTTTATTTACAGCGTGCTAAAAAGGTACCAGGTACTGACGGAGTTAGAGACATTTTACTTTCTTTAGTTGCCGCATCTACTGATCCGATTTCAGGAGGACGACACAAAGTTTTTGGTAGTGTTCCTCTAAATATACCGCCACAAACTTCAACCATTGCTTCGCATTTACCCAAGGCTTTGGGTGCTGCATTATCGATTACGCGAGCCAAAGAATTAAACATTCAAAGTAACCTAAATCCAGACTCAATCATTATTTGTTCCTTTGGAGATGCATCTACAAACCATGCTTCCACGCAAACCACTTTAAATGCTTGCTCATGGATTGCCCAACAAAATTATCCTGTTCCCATCGTGTTTATTTGTGAAGACAATGGAATAGGAATTTCAGTACCCACACCACCTCAGTGGATAGAGCGCTCCATCAGTTCTCGACCTGGTTTGCATTATATTGCTTGTGATGGCTTGAATATTGCTGATGCCTATGCGAGCGCACAAGAGGCAGAGTACTTGGCGCGGGTCAAAAAACAGCCTGTTTTCTTACACATGCGTTGTGTCCGTTTATTAGGGCATGCAGGATCAGATATTGAATCACAATATTGTACGCAAGCGGAAATCGAAGCTCGAGAAGCGCAAGATCCTTTATTGCATACGGCGGGTCTTTTATATCGCGAAGGTTGGATGAGTATTGAAGACCTATTGAGTTTATACCAAAGTAATAAAGATTTAATTGCAGCCAAAGCGGTGGAGGTCATAAGACAGCCTAAACTCTCCAGTGCCGAAGCCGTAATGTCTTCATTGATTCCCAGCGGACCTAAGAAACAACCATTTCCTTTGCCGAGCGAAGAACAGCGCGCAAAAGTTTTTGCCAATGCCTTTTCACAATTAGCTCAAAAACGAAATTTATGCCAGCAGATCAATTTTGCTTTGACTGATTTAATGCTGCAATATCCTAATATGCTGATTTTCGGTGAAGATGTTGGCAAGAAGGGTGGGGTTTATAGAGTGACCGCCGATTTACAGGCTCGTTTTGGACAACGCCGAGTATTTGATACGATATTAGATGAAACCACAATTCTCGGGACTGCAATTGGCATGGCGCACAATGGATTTATTCCCGTCCCAGAAATCCAGTTTTTGGCTTATTTGCATAATGCTGAGGACCAGCTTCGTGGCGAAGCCTCCACGTTGTCCTTCTTTTCCAGTGGCCAATATCAAAACCCTATGGTTTTGCGTATAGCCTCATTGGCTTATCAGAAGGGATTTGGGGGGCATTTCCATAATGATAATTCTATTGCTGTGTTACGCGATTTGCCGGGTGTAATTGTCGCCTCTCCTTCAAATGGACCTGACGCAGCAAAAATGTTGCGTACATGCATGCGTCTGGCGCATGAAGAGGGAAGGGTAGTCGTCTTTTTAGAGCCAATTGCTTTGTATATGACCAAAGATTTGCATGAAGCGGGTGATAATGGATGGTTATTTAATTATCCAGCACCTGATGCTCAGATCGAGCCGGGAGAAGTAGGTGTTTTTGGAGAGGGCCCCACAGTCATATTAACCTATGCCAATGGATATTATTTATCACGGCAAGCTGCAAAGGTACTGCAAGAAGAACACAAGATTGCTGTGAAAATAGTCGATTTACGTTGGCTTAGTCCCTTACCGGTCGAAGCAATTTTGAAAGAAATAGCCAAAGCGAAACAAGTATTAATTGTCGATGAAGGCCGACAAAGTGGCTCAGTAAGCGAAGGATTAATGACCATGTTGTTGGAAGAAGCCTCATCCAAATTGAAAATAAAACGAATTACCGGCAAAGATTGCTTTATTCCTTTGGGTAATGCTTGGCAATATTTGTTACCCAGTAAAGAAAGTATTATTGAAGCGGTAATTGCGTTACAGTCAGATAAAAGGGAGAAAGAAAGTGGACGACTTGTTGTTTCTTGATGATCAATTAAACGGTGATGAACGCATGATACGTGATAGTGTCGCGCGGTTTGTTACTAATGATGTAATACCTTTGATGGTAGAGTCTTTTGAACATGCTCAATTTCCACGCGAGCTTATTAGAAAATCTGCAGAAATGGGGTTGTTGGGTTTGACCTTACCGGCGGAATATGGTGGGGCAGAGGCTTCATACGTGGCTTATGGCCTAGTGTGCCAGGAGTTAGAACGCGGAGATAGTGGCTTACGTAGCTTTGTTTCGGTACAAAGTTCTTTATGTATGTTTCCCATATTTCGTTTTGGTTCTGAAGAACAACGATTGCGCTTTTTACCTGGAATGGCTACAGGTGAGATCATTGGCTGTTTCGGCTTGACTGAGCCTGATTTCGGTTCCGATCCTGCGGGCATGAGAACTACTGCCAAAAAAGTTAAAGGCGGATGGACTCTTAATGGTGCAAAAATGTGGATCACCAATGCACCCATTGCTGATATTGCTATTGTGTGGGCAAAAACCGATGAAGGGGTTCGTGGATTTATTGTAGATACTAAATCTGAAGGATTAAGATGTCCTGAAATCAAATTAAAGATGTCATTGCGTGCTTCAATCACCGGCGAATTAGTATTTGATAATGTTTTTGTTCCTGATGAAAACTATCTTCCTGGCAGTGAAAAAGGTTTAGGGGCTCCTCTGAGTTGCTTAAGCCAGGCACGATATGGAATTGCTTGGGGGGCGATGGGCGCGGCAATGGCTTGTTTTGATATTACTCGCGACTACCTGTTAGAGCGTAAACAATTTGACAAACCTTTGGCATCATTTCAGCTTATTCAAAAAGATCTGGCAGATATGTATACTGAAATTATTAAGGCACAATGTCTTAATTTACAAATAGGCCGAATAAAAGATAATCATCGTGAAAATCCAGTGATGATTTCTCTGGCTAAAGGTAATGCATGTCGGGAAGCATTAAATATTGCACGAAAGTGTAGGAATCTATTAGGTGCTAATGGAATCAGCCTTGAATATCATGTGATTCGTCACATGCTTAACTTAGAATCAGTCTTTACGTACGAGGGCACAGATAACGTTCACACTCTTGTACTAGGAAAACATATTACAGGAATTAATGCTTTTGCTTAAACCAAGCACAAAAACGGTTAAGCACCAAGCTCAATGACTTAAACGTAACCCGTGAATTCTAACGGGTTACATTCTATTTCACCCACGACAAGTCATTGGCATCGGTAGAGTTTAACAGGAGTTCCTTTCTCAAAAATGGAACTTATCTTCATGCAATGGGATTGTGTGAAGTAAAGCAGGTTTATTGGGCAACTTACAGGAGTATCTATGTTTAAAATGATTTTAAAAAGAGCGTTAATATTAAGTTTACCTGTATTGAGCATGAATGTGCAGTCCGGGCCAAGCAAAGAGTTTTTAGCCAATCAATGCTATGAGCTTTCTCGAGTTATAATATCCTTGGCGGATAATCAGGAAAAAAAGAGCTGCACCAATAAGCTTTATAGAGCTTCCGTACAAATGAGCACTGCAGCCCTTTTAATAATGGAAGACTCTTCTGATGTAGCAAAAGAGATATTGAATAATGCAGTAGCAGACCTGCAATATGCAGAATTACTCAGCTGCAAACAATACATTCAAATCGCACACTCTAAATTTGAAGCTCAGAAGATTAAAACATTATTGTAATAATGATACTCTTCAAGTGCTTATAGAAGCCTTGAAGAGTTTGAGGAGCTTTTAGTGTATTCCTATTTAAAAATTCTATTTTTAGTTCTTATTATTTTTGTTGTTGGCGTTGCAATTGGCGTGCAGTTCCATCCATCAATTCATGAATTCATGGAAAAAATCTGGAATAAGCTCACTCGAGAACAAATAATGGAAGAAGTGCATTTTTGTCCTCCAGCTCATATCGTCCAACAACATCAATATAACCCTGAAGCATTTCAAGTCGACAAATTATATTGGCAGATGGAGTATCAAGGCTGGAAAGCACCTGAGAAGATAAGCTTTATGCAAGCACTCATTAATTCTAATAATAATTTAGTGTGTTATTACCACTGGCCAAATCCAAAAGATAAAGGTACTTATTTATGGCTGACCATTCACTTATCCCCCTCTGTAAATCAAATAGTGACCCCTTATGGACCCTACTGGACCATTCAAAAGGAAGAGATGCAATCACTATGCAGTGCAGGAATAAATGCCTGTGGCATTTTGCTTTCAGAAAGTGCTAAAAGAATTATTCCTCAAAAATAAATACTTTAGCAGTACCCGGGTAGGGCGTAGTAAACCCGGGTTCTGAGCTCAACGTTCCCGGGTGTCGCTAGACTCCACCCCGATTAAAAATACTCGTTATTCGATAACCCCTTGTTATTTCCCCCAGACTTAGTTATCATTTGCCATCAGATCGGGGCGTAGCGCAGCCTGGTAGCGTACTAGCATGGGGTGCTAGTGGTCGAAGGTTCAAATCCTTCCGTCCCGACCAGTCTCATCAAGGGTTATAACGAATCCACATCCCCTAGCATGAATTCTTGGCTACACTTCTGGCTACACTTTCAAAATTTTCCATAGGCTAGTGTGTAAAAAAAATAGCTCCTCAATTCAATTGCCACTTTCATCTATTGAATTTATAATCGGCACTCTGCTAAAAAATAATTTTGAACAAGGAGATGTGATGAAAGAATTTTATATTAATAGAATCGATGCAGAAGAAGATAAAGATGAGTATATGCCTTGGTAACTAAAGAAGAGAAAAAGTATTCCATCTGATATTTTGCTGTAGAAGTAGTATGAAATTAATCTTAAACAATGATGTGTTTGCAGTAATCGATGATTTCTTAGAGCCATCCCCTTTTGAAAAAATTTGGAATTTTATTCAAACTGAAAAATTTAAGTTTGTTCATTCTTCTAGATGGATAAATGCTTTTAGTCTCGAGGATGGCGCTCCTCTGTGGGGTAACGTTACTATTTCTCATTCAAGGCCTGAACCCTGCACTACAGAGCAAATTTACCCTACCGATACAACAATTGATTTATTTATACAGGCACTAATTGTGGGCTCTGCGGAGTTTTCTCATTTAATAGGGTTTAAAGATAGAGATTGGGACTTTTTCTATGCTAGGCCCTACCTTTACCCAAGGGGTTCAGGACTTTCTTGGCATACCGACGGAAAATATAAAATCTCAGGCGCGTATGTTTATTACTGTCATCCTAATTGGGATATGAATTGGGGAGCCGAATTATTAATTAATCCTATACACCAGCAAGAATTTGAATATCCTGAAGTCTCTTTAATTAATAATGAGATGAAAAAAGCAGGGTTCCACCTTAATAGCTCAGAGTTGAATAACTATATTGGCGATGGAATAGGCTATTATATCGTACCGAAACCTAATCGATTGGTTATTTTTAAAAATAATATTTTGCATTGTATAAAAAAAGTAGAAAATGCAGCAGGAAATCATGTACGGGCATCGATAACTGGTTTTTTTATGAGTAATGACAAAATACAGGAAGTGAAAGGGGGGCTGAAAAGACCATTCATTTATAATTATTAGTTTGAGCCCCACCAAATTATAGACAACCCCCAATCTTAATATGCTTGGAATTAAGAAATGAATTTAGTGCACGAAATATCCCCTACACAGGCTCAAGAAAAAGTAAATTTTGTTATTTTGATACCTCATACGGATGAAGTTACTTTATATAACCCTATACTTAGGGAAGAAGATGTTCCTTATAATGAACAACCAAGTCATTATCAATTTAAAAAATGGTCTGCTTGGTGTTCTGCTCATTTCTCCTCTTATTACTACTTTGTTAAGTATAAAAATGCTCTCTTAAGATGTAAGCAATTTTTGTATGATTTTGGGCCTTTATCAACATTAGATCATGCTGCTTTATACGATCATTGGGTTTGGGAAATGAAACCCCACGTTTTGAATCAGGAAAGTATTTGTTGGATTGGTTATGATTATTCGAAATCTAAAACGTTAAGTTTTTTATCCCATGGAACTAATATTGAACTTCGTTTACTTGAAGGAAATTTGAAGGATGAGGAGTTCTTAGATCTTTGTAAATTTTTTTCTCCTCTTTCATCATCAAGTGAAATCTTAGAAAAGAGCTTTTTTGAACTATCGTATTGGTCACGCTACAACAACTGCGTAGAAAATGCGTGCATTAATAGAAATGAATATAAACCACCTTCAAGTTTATGGAATTTAAGATGGCCAATGCATAATATCCTTAGAAGTAGCAGGCCGGATTCCTATACTAAGTATTTAAACCATCTTAACTTAGACTTTATTCCAGATAGCCAAATTATTTATGGTAATGAAAATCAAGTAGAAGAAATTCAATTTGTTATGTTTCCGAAGAATGAAAAGAAAAACCAAATTGCATGGTTTCGTGTTTTCAATAAAGCCTCTTTCCCAATAAAGAAGCCAGCACTTTCTAGATTGCCAAATATGAATTCATTTAGTGGATACAGTAATTTTAATTTAACTGTCCTAAACCCGAAGAGTG
The DNA here is from genome assembly GCF_977063395.2 of Legionella nigrisilvae. Classification (NCBI taxonomy): domain Bacteria; kingdom Pseudomonadati; phylum Pseudomonadota; class Gammaproteobacteria; order Legionellales; family Legionellaceae; genus Legionella; species Legionella nigrisilvae. The sequence goes on along the minus strand of NZ_CDRUGZ020000042.1, from coordinate 6,330 downwards.
ATATGATTTCCAGCAATATATACATTGCCAGTGTTAATAATTGTTATGGGCCACATGATGCTCTGTGGTGGGATAATGAAAATACTTATTTACTACAGCTAAGCGCTAGTGCTAATAACTCTATAGAGTATTTTAAGGGAATTTTTTGTCAACTTATGGATGACAAACGATCAATGGACTCATGCACTTTTAGTATGGATATATTAAGCTAGCACCAAAAGCTACCAGTAAAGCTCCAATCCACTGATATTGGGAAATCTTTTCACCAATAAAATAAGCAAATATTTGCGCAAATACCACTGAGGTATTACGAAGAGTAAGGGCTAGACCAGCTTCAGCATGACGCAATCCAATTAAAAATAGCAAGAAAGATAATGCACTTATAATTCCTCCTAGAGAAGTCATTTTCCAATTGGATTTAACTTGTTCTTTGAATATTTGTCTTTGTTTTTTCTTCATCAAAAGAAAAACACAAGGCAAAGCAATCCATAAAGCTGCAGAAAAGAGCGCAGCTGGGTTTGCACCATATGCTAAAGAACGACCGTAGCATAAATGATAACCAGCAATGCAGATGCCACATAGAACAGGAAATAACAGTTGTCTTGATTGATCAGGGTTAAAAGTTTGGCTTGTTAGTATCAATCCAAAAAGAACAGAGGATACACCAATGACACTAAATAAATTTATATTTTCACCAAGGAAGCATGCTGAGATAAACCAGACAATTACCATGGCGCTACCTCGCATAATAATGTAGGCTTTCCCAAGCGAAGACTGACTAAAACTGATAGCTAATGTGATTATATAGCCTCCTTCAAATAAACCGGAGGTTAGTGCCCATAAAAAGGAATCAGATGTTTCAAACAATGGACCAGAGAAAAGAGGAATAAATAGAAGCGAGAATACAGTTGCAAAACTCATAATTCCCAATACTTCGTAATAGGGAGTTGAATTGCGTTTGGCAAATGTATTCCATGTTGCATGGAGTATTGCGGATAAAATTATAAATACACCAGAACCCATTTCAGTTCATTTTGAGTTAAATAATCGATTATTGTAACATTGAATCAACGGGCTATAATACTTGTTTAAAACCTAATAGAAGTTTCAAAGTGGTTTTAGAGTTTAAACTAGTAGAAAAGAAGCCCCAAAGAGGGGCTTAATAGCTTGAAAAAATATATGCCTGTCCACCAAACTCTACCGAACAATAATCACTAATAAAAAGATCACGAGCAAAAGCTTCATAATCAAAATAGCAGATCAAACTATCCGGCAATTGATGGGCATAACAGTCATCAAATAACTGCCTGGAAAAATCAACCTCTGAATCATAACAACCTTGGTAATGCTCCTCCAACATAGTTTGTGCATCATCTATCGAATAGTCAGAGAGAAGAGCTAAACCCAGCTCCCCGTGTTCTTGGATAAATGAGGTGTACTCCACAATATTGCATATTGATTCGTACTCATGGATTTTGATGCTGCCGAATCCTTCATAATCATGTATGGCATATTCTTCAGCATTGGGTTCAGGGCTGTTATCCAGCATTTCCCAGATTTCTTCTATGATGTCATCTTCGCTTTGCGTGGCATCTATCCAAACACCATACAATATGGAGTTATTGTAAGAGGCTAAACAGGCAACGTAGATTGAAGGGGTGTCCATGGGATTATCTCCTTGTGTTAAGGGGGCAATCCCACACAGGAGCTTGCTCCCGTGGTAGGGTATGATCAAAACGGTAGTTCTTCTGAATCGGGTTGCAGTATTTCTCGCATCTGAGCCATGTGCTGTTCTGCGGTTTTGCTGCTTGATTCATCAGTAGATTTGGGTGTGCTGAGTAGCTGAATATGGCTGACAACAATGCTTAAGGCTTGACGCGCTTTACCTTCATTGTCAGTCCATTGATTAGAACGTAGTTTGCCTTCAAGGTATACTTGCGCCCCTTTCTTTAAATATTCAGTCACTTTAGTCAGCTTTCCAAAAAGCACTAGCTGATACCATTCCACTCTGGTTTGCCATTCATCATTCTGTTTGAATGACTCATTGGTTGCTAAAGTGGCTGTGACAAAAGATTGTCCGTCTTTTCCGGTGATGCTTTTAGGATCAGCCCCTAAATTGCCGATTAATTGAACGCGGTTTAAAGATGCAGTCATTGTATTCTCCTGTTATTTGTTAAATGTGAGCGCATAACAGAAAAACATCCGCATAGGCAGATGGTTTTCTGTTATGCAGATAAGACTTAAATCGTTTCAATCAACAAGCGATTCGTTGAGTATCAAACAGTTTGACAAAAGAAATCAGAGATTCCAGTTTGTGCATACTTAACTCTGCTTGCTGAATATCATGGGGATTGATTTGCAGTCGGTGGCGACTTAAATCATTGACACAACAATTCAGCTCAAACAGCAAATGTTCGATCTCAAATTGTGCTGGTTCCAGTTGTTGCATTATAGGCTCCTTGGAAATAGGGAGGATTAGCCCCAAAGGGACTATTAATCCCAATTGGGTTATGCAAAAAGATCACCGAAACATCGGTTGATTTACCTGGTTATTAATGATGATGTGCTCGAAGCACTCCTCGGGCGCAAGGCCGTAAAGACAACTCCTGATGGGGTTTCCCTGCTAAACGCTTTGCCATGGAATTAGGGAACAAGATGGCATATCACAAGACCTGTAGGTTTCGTCAGAATCGCACTGACTCTTCAGTTGTGTTGCTTTTAGATTATCAAGCCAGAACTGGAAATCAAGCGCTTTTTCCAAATGATAGTAAATGAACTTATTTGAAAATTTATTAATACACAGTTTTCTGATAAGTGATACAATTCAAAGATTAGCTCCCCGTTATTTGAGTATTATTTAGATGATTAAAGCCTCCTCAAATGAGTTGCGTTTTTGTTTCAGACCAATGAATAAATCTCAACATGAACTTGTTCTGGCGTGGATTCATCAGCCACATATTAATGAATGGCTTCATGGTGATGGTCTAAGTAATACGATTAAAGACATTGATCAATTTTTAAGTGATGGGGAATCGTGGGCTACTCATTGGATAGCCTATGATAATGAAATCCCATTCGCTTATTTAATTACTTCTGAAATAGAGAAATCAGAAGAATATCTTGATGGTGCAGTTACTCTAGATTTATTCATTTGCAGATTGGATTATATCGGTAAGGGATTATCAGTATGGATGATTCATGAGTTTATTTTAAGTCAATTTTCTGATGCAAAAATAGTGCTTATTGATCCTGAGATCTCTAATGAGCGTGCGGTTCATGTTTATAAAAAGGTTGGTTTTGAAATTATTGGAGAATTTCTAGCTTCATGGCATCCAGTGCCACATTATAAAATGAAATTGTGTATTGAAAAGCTAAAAAAACAAAAAGTGTCAGCCTAAATAAATTTTGGTTATGGATACTCTGGAGTGGCCGAGGTCTCTACTTATAATTCCACGGGCTTCACGATCTATTGCTTTTTCTGATTGAGACAAATATTTAGATGATTTTCCACCCTCAATTGGACATTTTAATGACTGTTTATCTGGAGAAAGCTGACTCGTGATTTCATGATATCTTTTTTGAGCATAGGCATGACGCAGACCATGGCACTTTTTAAGTCCCAGCTTTTCTGTTTCAGTTTGGTATTGCCTTAAATATTGTTTATAGGTTTTGCCTTTGGGGATCAATGATCGACCATGAGGTACTTGCTTAATCGCTTTTTCTAGCCATTCTTTTTGTTCATCGTTGGTGATATCTATGGATCTCCCAATACCGCCTTTTGTCCAGCTGGATTTTAATATTAGACGGTCCCCTCTCCAAGCATCACTGATAACTAATTTCATTGACTCTTCACGGCGTAAACCAAAGAGGCATTGGGCCTCAAGAGATAGACGTATCATTGGATTTTCGCATTTTGAGAAATCTACGTTAGTGATGGCTTTGTTATGTGTTGGCACATAATTCCGCTTGTCAATTTGATAATGATCATTGCTCGGCTTGATCAATTCTGGTTTATTGAGCCAGATAGATAACTTCCTTAGTTTAGACATGTAATTTTTGATAGTAGCGGGGTTTTTACCCAGTTTTTTCCAGTGCTCTACTAACACATAAATGTGTTTTGATTTTAGCCCTTTAACATGAGCAACCATAAAACCCTGGTCATGTAGATCCTTAATGCAGCGATTTAAGATATGGCGTGTGTCGGCTTTGCTGGCATGGGAATATACGCCTAACTCTTTGACACATTCATTGATCGAAAATAATGCGCTTTTCAGCTTTGATTTACTCATGGAGGTATGCCCATAGTGTGTTGCGGGATTTTATTCCCAGTTCATCATGTAATACTAAACAGGTTTGGTAGTTGCCCAGAATCGGTAGTAAGTATTCGTACATCTGTCTTGCATATAAATAACGCCAGGATTTTTTTATTGGGATGCTGTGGTCTACCAGTGCATGATTCCAATCTAGCTTGATGCGTTTGTAGCTAAAAAAATGTACCAGGCTTTGCCTATTGGTTAGTTGTTCTAAATCAGACAGAATATTTTTTTGGATTTCATTTCTGATAGGAATGGTTCTATCCACCGAGTTAAAAGTGATCTCGCGTGTGAGCGAGAGTTTATGTTCTTTAATATGGATACCTGGCCTAATATGTATTGCTTCACTAAAAGTTAGGCCAAATTGTGTTTGCAGTGCCATGATGATACGTGGTGTCCTATCAGAGAATGATTCCCAGAGGTTAGGTTGCCATTTTAATCGTTGGCGTTTTGGCTTTTTTCTTTGCAATTGCAAGGATTTGTTATCAATATTGAGTATTTGACAATCAATATCCTGTAAATAATTTCTGATAATTGTCATGTAACGCATAATCGTGGCGTCTTTGACACGGTCTTTTTTCCAATATTCAACCAGCTTTTGAATATGCTCTGATTTCATGACTTGCCATGAGGTAGGCACATCACCAATGCAAAATAAATCATCAATCATTTTTTGTATGACGTAAGCACGCTTTTTCTTTTCTTGATAGCTGCCTCGGTTATCAAGCTGAAAGTACCGATTAGCAGTTTGTCTTAAGGAATATTGTCTCATCATCCAATCCGAAAATTCATTTGCCCTGTTTCTGGTTTAGTGTTGGTCGAGCGGCTCACTCAAAAATGAAACCTGGCAAAAGCCATAAAGCTCGAAGTTGGGGGGCAAAACAATCGTTATAAGGCAAACGATCTCGCCGATTATTACAGTTTTTCTAGTGGTTATTTCTCCTTATTTTGCTGATTAATAAAAACGACAAGACAATGGGCCTTGTCACAAGTCCATGGTCAAATTGAAATAAATTGACTTAAACTCCCGAGGGAGTTGCCCTGCCGGATGGCAGAGATTCCTAGATGGTTTTCCCGACTGAACGTCTAGCCACAGAGTTAGGGAATGAAGTGGCTTTGCACAAGACGTTGGATACGTTTCGCTGGAATCACACCAGCTCTTCAGTTGTGCTTCATTAAAAAGTACCAAAGCGGTGCTTGCTGCGCAAGGGTTTGAAGAAGAGAATTTTGTCCTGACGCCAGACGGGCGCCAGGACAAAATGCGCTAATGTTTTGATTTTACCCGGTAAAATCAAGGTTGGTTTTCTGCGTCACTGCACAAAATTGCAGTGACGCAGAACAGAGGAGTAGAATACGATGCATTAATGATTGGGTTATATATTGTCAAAGGATACTCTGAATCAGACTTACGTTCATTGCCCCTCAAAAATTTGTTTTGTGTAGTCTAAACTTGGAGGGATTATATGTATGCAGAAGAAGGATTAATATTAATTTTATAGAACTGGGGAACATGAAAATTTTTATTGGAATATCAAAAAAATAAGGGGGCATGACTCACATGAAGCATATCAGACTGTCTAAAATAGAAAAAATGAGCTTTTTTAAGGTTGTTCTTATTGTTATTTTTTTCTTCACAGCAATAAACGCCTATGCAGGCAAGGAATCCTATCATATTAAATATCATAAAGATTCCAAAATAAAAAATGTATCTTTATCCAATATCGAGATATTAATAGAGTTCCATCGTAATGGAAATTCAATTGGGAGAATTACTACAAAAACAAGTAATACTCAAGATATTAAGATAGACAACACTTATGGAAAAAATTTGATTATTCATATCCTATCAATGAATATTGATGGAAAAAGGATAAGATGCTGGGGTGTATCGGTAATCCCCCCATTTTTAACTGACACTAAAAGTAGAAACCTAGGCTGCTAGAGCCAATTTTCTTTTGGGTGGTATACCTCCAATAGCCGAGTTAGGACGTTCATTGTTATAAGACCAAAGCCACTT